>NZ_FO704550.1:1398400-2796801 GCF_000968195.1 Xenorhabdus doucetiae | reverse complement strand
ACCTTCTTGGGTATAACGTGCAATACGCGCCAAGGCATCATCAAGATCAAGGGCCTGCTCATCGACATATTGGGTACGCAGACGAAAATCAATGCGACTCTGTTGGCACTCTATCGTTAATGAAGACGCGCCGGCCAGTGTTGCCGCCAATGGCTGTGCTCCGCCCATGCCGCCCAAGCCCGCAGTCAGTATCCAGCGCCCGGCCAAATTACCGTTGTAATACTGGCGGCCGGCTTCCACAAACGTTTCGTAAGTACCCTGCACAATGCCCTGACTGCCGATGTATATCCAGCTACCGGCAGTCATCTGGCCATACATTGCCAGCCCTTTGGCATCCAGTTCGTTGAAGTGTTCCCATGTCGCCCAGTGTGGAACCAGATTCGAGTTGGCAATTAATACCCGCGGGGCGTTTTCATGGGTTTTGAACACGCCCACCGGTTTACCTGATTGCACCAGCAGGGTTTCGTCATTTTCCAGATTCGTCAGGGTTTCAACGATTTTTTCATAGCATTCCCAGTTTCTGGCGGCACGACCAATGCCGCCATAGACAACCAGTTCGCAGGGATTTTCCGCCACATCGGGATCAAGATTATTCATGAGCATACGAAGTGGTGCTTCGGTTAACCAACTTTTTGCTGTGAGTTGCGTTCCTCTGGGAGAGCGAATGATTGTGTTGCTAAATTTATTATTTTGTATCGTCACGATTTTTTCCTGTTTCATCGTTGTGAATTTTGTTAATTGTATAGTTGTATATACATGTATATTCAATAGGCAAAAATGTGACGGAGATAAAGTTAATAATGCGGAGAAAGATACTATTTATTATATAAATCAATCAAATGACATTGATTTACTTCGTGATAAATCGGGAAATATTTTTGCTGGTTTTGTGTTTAATATCACATTGATTTTACATTATTGTCACAATGCTTCATAAAAAACCAATAAAAAACCTCTTCCATCCCACAAGGGAAAAAGAGGTTTTTGCGGTTTAATTTTTGTGGCTTAAGTAGAAAGGCTATGAATTAAAACGCCCTTTCAACTTATATCGATGTCCGGGAAACAATAATTTGGCACTGGAAACAATAAATGCTTTCGACCAGGTTCGCCGGCTGATTAACAAGCAAGGCGTATTGGCCTCAATTTGCAATAACCGGCATGAGAGTGCATCTCCCGCCACGGCTTCAACAATATGCTCCCCTTCTGTCAATGGCGCGACGTGAGATAAGTAATCATGGGCCGTTTGCTGACGGAAATCTTGCCGCAAATAGTCTGGTGCCGCCTGAACATTGACATAGCGATCTTCAATTTGTACCGGCACATCATTTTCATAATGGATAATGATGGAATGATAGAGAGGGGCTCCTACCGCAATGCTGAATTCCGCAGCCTGAGTGATATTGGCGTTCACTTCAGCGAGTTTCAGCACCTTGCTGCGATGCCGGTTAGCGCGAGCCGCAATTTCATCAGCAATACTGTGAATTTCAAATAATGCAGACTGTCCTTTCGGCTCAGAAACAAACGACCCGACGCCTTGCAAACGGAATAGAAAGCCTTCTGCCGTTAACTCCCTCAAGGCCCGATTAGCCGTCATACGGCTACAGTTAAATTGCTTGACCAATTCCGCTTCCGAAGGAACCCGATCATGCGGTTTCCACGCCCCGGTATAGATCTTTTCAATAATCGCTTGCTTGACTTGCGCATACAAAGGCACGGGTTTGGCATTTGTATCTGGTAAATCGCTATCTGGTAAATTGCTATCTGATAGATCGTCTGTCACTATCCTTTCCTTCTCACTTTTTACTCTCTCCAACGGGTGCCCCAGCCTATCTGCTCCACCAATGCACCAACTGCCATGCAAGACGGGCGGCGGCTTTTCCTCCCATTCCCTGAATATCATACAGAGGGTTAAGCTCCACTAAATCGACGGCTTGCAGTTTTTTGCTCTGACAGATGAGTTGAACCAACGGCAATAAACGTTCCAGCGGAACGCCCAATGCCGCAGGCGCAGAAACAGCGGGCATTTGCCAAATGGGCAGCACGTCCAGATCGATCGTCATATAAATGATATCAACCTGATTAATGATAGCCTGAAGTTGCTGCTGTACCTTATCCAACATGGATTCAACACAGTGGGTATCCCAAATAATGGTGACATCAAGATGATTAGCTTCATCCAGTAATGCCTGCGTATTTGATGCCAAGCTGGCGCCAACACAACTGTAATTAAACGGGCGTTGATGTTGCCGGCAGTAATGGGCAAGTTGCCGAAATGGAGTGCCGGATGTCGGCTGCGGCGAATTGCGCAGATCCAAGTGCGCATCAAAATTAATGATACCGACACGCTGCTCCGGAAACGCACGGTAAATTCCCATCCCATGCGCAAAGGCCGTTTCATGTCCACCACCAAAAATCAGCGTCTTCATATTATGCTGCTGGCATTGATAGACAGCGTCACTGAGCGCCTGTTGTGCCTCACTCAGTTCCCCCGGATTGGCGCGGATATTGCCCAAATCCACCAACCGATCATGACCCTCATAACTTGCCAGATTCGCCAACGATTGGCGCAAATATTCCGGCCCCGATTTCGCGCCCGGACGCCCCTGATTGAGTTTGACGCCTTCATCACATTCAAACCCCAATAGCGCAATATGATGGGGAAATTCTGCGGGTGAGAAACGGGCTGGCTGTTTTACTGTCTGGAATAGCCGTAAGGCATTATTGGCTTCGGCAAGATCATTGCGCCCTTGCCAAATGTTTTCTGATGTTGGCTGCCATAAGTTCATATTTTTCCCTCATCTCCCTTAATGATTGCTAATTTCGCCATGATAAACACGATAAACCAACGGGTTATGGCCTAACTCGTATAAGATATCAACCGGGTTCTGAGCATCCCAAATAACAAAGTCCGCCATAAAACCGGCCGCCAATTGCCCATGACTCTTCGCCCGCCCCAATGCCTGAGCGGCATGAACGGTGACGCCCTGCCATACTTCTTCTGGCGTTAAACCAAACTGTACGCAAGCCATGTTCATGATCAGGCGCAAAGAAGCGAAAGGACTGGTTCCGGGATTAAAATCGGTTGAAATCGCCATTGGGACACCATACTGACGCAATAAGGCAATCGGGGGACGTTGTGTTTCTCTCAGGAAATAAAATGCCCCCGGCAGTAATACCGCCACCGTCCCGCTACGGCTGATCGCTTCAATCCCTTTTTCATCCAAATGCTCGATATGATCAACGGATAAACCTTGATATTCAGCCACCAGCTCACTTCCGCCCAAATTGGAAAGTTGCTCAACATGGCCTTTTACGGGAATATTCAGGCGTTTTGCGCTGGCAAAAAGACGCTTGGTCTGGTTCAGGTTGAAACCCACCGTTTCACAAAATACATCGACGGCTTCGAATAACTGTTTTTGCCAGAGAGTGGGCAAGATGGAATCACAAACTAACTCGATATAGGCATCAGGGTCCTGTTTATATTCAGGCGGGACGGCATGAGCAGAAAGTAACGTCGGGCTAATTTCGATGGGATTTTTCTCTGCCAATGCCCGAACAACCTGCAACTGTTTCTCTTCATTTGCCAGATCCAGCCCATAACCTGATTTCACTTCAATCGTCGTCACCCCTTCGGCCATCAAGGCATTGAGACGTTTCTGTGACACGATTTCCAATTGTTGGGCGGAACTATTACGGGTGGCATTGACGGTGGAGTTAATCCCGCCCCCTTTTGCGCTGATTTCTTCATAAGAAACCCCGTTCAGGCGCTGCTCCCACTCAGAGGCTCTATTGCCACCAAAAACTAAGTGGGTATGGCAATCGATTAAACCCGGTGTTATTAGCCGCTGCCCGGCGTCAATGATTTTGCATGGGTTGGCAGGAACACTGGCGGTCGGCAAAATCGCCAGAATTTTTTCATCCCGCACAATCAGGTCATGCTGTTCCAACATGCCGTAACTGCTTTTATCACTAATACCTTTCATGGCAGGGTTCATGGTGGCAAGTCTGGCATTACGCCATATGACATCAGTGTCTCTTAATTCGATTGACATTTTACTATCCTGTTATTTTTCTTTTCTTGTTGGACTCAAACCTCAAGTTGTATATACATTTATTTTATAACCAAACCTAATTGTCAAATCATTTTGTGAACAATTTGTTACTTAAAATGATAGCTTCCAAGAAAAATCACAAAAAATCAGGTACACTTGCCAAAAGTTGTGAGTAAATGAACGTGTGATGAAGAAAAAAGATCAATTAAACCCAGAAGACATCAGTCTATTCAGAACATCTGTTGCGGGAACCCGTCGCATTGCGCAAGATACGGTTTCCCATTCCCCGAAAAGAAAAAAAATTAATCAGGCTGCCCCTGAACGCTTAATGCAAGAGCAGGCCGATGCCAGTTACTATTTTTCCGATGAGTTCCAGCCCAATTTGGATATGGAAGGCCCGACCCGTTACATTCGGGAAGGGGCCAGTCATTATGAATTAAAGAAATTGCGGCGAGGAGATTATTCCCCTGAGCTTTTTCTGGACTTACATGGACTCACTCAGTTACAAGCCAAACAAGAAATCGGGGCATTAATCGCTGCCTGTCGTCGCGAACATGTCTATTGTGCCTGTGTTATGCATGGCCACGGTAAACATATTCTCAAGCAACAAGCACCGTTATGGCTTGCCCAACATCCTGATATTATTGCCTTCCATCAAGCGCCTAAAGCGTGGGGAGGGAACGCTGCGTTACTCATTTTGGTCGAGGCCGATGAAGTTACGCAGCGTTAATTATATTGCCGGATAATTAAGATGGATTGATCACAATTTCGCCGCCAATTGCGCCGGAGATGTTTGCCATAACAGACAGCCTTTTTCTGTTTGGTGATCCAGCTCGACACAAGCAATGCTGGATGTGGCAAACATCGGGGGAGTTTGCCCAGGGCAAAGCTCAGAAACCAAATAACCGACTAACGGTAAATGGGAAACCACCAATACGGATTGGTGCCCTTGGGTTAACAAAACGTGTAAATAGCTGGCAACCAGCGCGACATCCCCCGATGGCGTTAATTCAGCCAGTATTTCTTCATTGTCAGGCAGTGCCAAGTTTTCTCGCACGACCTTTAACGTTTGCTCTGCACGGATATAAGGACTGACCAACACACAATCAATGCCAGGTGATTGCTGCGAAAGCCAACAAGCCATTTTTTGTGATTCTTGACACCCGCGAGGTGTCAATTCCCGTGCTGCATCACTGACTGCATCTAAAGCAGCATCACCATGACGCATAATAAAAACATACATAATCCACCGTCTGGTTTTAAGTTATGCGTAAAATTTCTTTTTCTGTTCAGCCATCTGGACTAAATACTCACAAGGGGTAAATCGATCCCCATATTGCGCCTCCAGACGACGTAAAATTTCAACCACTTTATCACTGCCAAGTTTATCCATGTAACGGAATGGTCCGCCCAAGAATGGCGGAAATCCGATGCCAAATACCGCCCCAATATCGCCATCACGGGGACTTCTGATAATACCTTCCTCCAAACAGCGCACGGCTTCATTCAGCATCAGTATCACACAACGCTGGGCGATATCAGCAGGCAACATTTTTATCGCAGGTTTGATATTTAATAAAGCATAAACCGATGCGTCTGCTTCTTTTTTGGATTTTTTCCCAAAAGGCCAGAATGCGCGTTTTTTATTCGCATATAAATAAAAACCGCGCCCATTCTTCTTGCCCTTCCGGTCATCCTGCAAAATGGCGGCCAACATCTCTGGCGCGGCAAACCGGCTCCCCAATTGTTCTACCAGAATAGGGATAATTTTGGTGCCGACATCGATACCCACTTCATCCAGCAGATTGATGGGGCCAATCGGAAAGCCGAAGTTTGTCAATGCACTATCGATATGTTCAATAGGCTCACCTTCCACTAAACAATAACCCGCTTCATTAATGTAGGGGGTCAGAATTCGGTTGACATAAAACCCCGCTTTATCTCCGACAACAATGGCGGTTTTTCCCTGTTTCTTCGCCAAGGCCACGGCAGTGGCAATCGTTTTTTCACTCGTTCCTGCATGGGGAATGACTTCCACCAACGGCATTTTATCTACCGGGCTAAAATAGTGAAGACCAATGACCTGCTCTGGCCGGGCCGCCACCTCAGCGATCTTGTGAATAGGCAATGAAGAGGTGTTAGACGCAAAGATAGTTTCGGGTTTCGTATGCTCTTCAATTTCGGCAACCATTTTGCGTTTCAAGACTAAATCTTCAAATACCGCTTCAACGACAATATCCGCTTGCTGAAATCCACTGTAATCCGTGCTTCCTGACAGCAGGGACATCTGGCGAGTACGCTCACCTGATTTTAATCGACGCTGTTTTACCCGCTTGGAAAGGCGATCCCAAGTATATTTCAGTGCTTGATTGATGCCTTTTTCATTAATATCTTTAATACGGACAGGCAGGTTTCCTCGTGTCGCGGTGACATTGGCAATACCGCCCCCCATCAAGCCTCCGCCCAGAATCCCCACCTGTTTAATTTCGGCGGGCTGCTCTGAAGAACCGGTTTCATTTTTTAACGCCGTAGAAGCAAAAAACAGGCTCCGCAATGCTTCTGATTCTGGCGTCATCGCCAGCTCACCAAATGCTTTGGCTTCAAGCTGAAAACCTTTCTCCGTACCTTTTTCCAGACCCGCCCGGATTACATTGATAATTTTCTCTGGCGCGGGATAATGACCACGGGTTTTTTCTCGCGTTTTTTGGTGCACCATCGAGAATAATAACGGCCTGCCCAAGGTACTTGCCAGCACACGCTGCGACCAGGCCAATGGCTTACGCTTCACGATGCCTTTTTTAACATTGCCCTTTTTAATATATTGCACAGCAACATCCAGCAAGATATCCAAAGGAACCGCGTCATCGACCACGCCTAACCGTTGCGCCTGTTTTGCCTTAAGCTGACGCCCGGTCAATATGATGTCCAGAGCAGCGCTGACACCAATCAAACGCGGTAATCGCTGCGTCCCGCCTGAACCCGGTAACAGGCCAAGCTGAACTTCCGGCAAACCAAGGCGGGTTTTCTCATCCAAGGAACAGATGCGCGCATGACAAGCCAATGCCAACTCCAGCCCACCGCCTAAGCACGCACCATGGATCGCAGCCACAATCGGTAAAGGATAATCGGCGATTTGCGCAAAGAGTTTTTGCCCTTTTTCAGCCAGCTCTGTCGCTTCTTGCGGGGATTGGCAGTGAGCTATCATGCTAATATCGGCACCAGCAATAAAGGTATCTGGCTTACCGGAGATAATCACCAGCCCTTTCAGATCTGAAACTTGTTGGGCTTTTTCAAATATGACCAAGAACTGATCGACAAATTCGGCTTTCAGTGTGTTAACTTTCTCTCCCGGCACATCAATGGTGATGATCCCCACCTTGTCATCCCTGACAGAAAAACTGAATACCGATTGTTCCGGTTGCATTGCTGCTGAGATCACCGTTGCTTTTTCAGCCTGAACCATTATTCCACCTCCAAGACCATTGCTGCACCCAAACCACCTGCGGCACAAGCTGTCGTTAACCCAAACCCACCACCACGGCGACGCAATTCATTCAACGTCTGGGTCACCATTCTGGCGCCTGTCGCCGCAAATGGATGCCCATAAGCAATGGAGCCTCCCAACACATTGAATTTATCCATATCTACTTCCCCCATTGCCTGAGTGCGCCCCAATTTTTCACGGGCAAATTTTTCACTGGCAAACATGTTTAGATTCGTGAGGGTTTGCGCAGCAAAGGCTTCGTGCATATCGATGAGAGTGAGTTCATTCAGTGTGATACCGGCACGATCCAGTGCCAGCGGTGTGGCATAAGACGGCCCCAGTAACATGTCCTGCCAAACATCAATAGCAGAAAACGCATAACTGCGTAAATATCCCAGCGGCGTCATGCCGAGTGCTTTGGCAACCGATTCCCGCATTAACATCACGGCGGCTGCACCATCCGTCAGTGGCGTGCTGTTTGCCGCAGTCACGGTGCCATATTTGCGATCAAAAGCCGGACGCAATTTGGCATAAGAAGCCAACGTTGAATTTTTTCTGATGTTGTTATCTTCTGCCAATGTCTGGCTGTATGGCGGGAAATAGGCCGAAATCACTTCCTGTTGCAAAAGCCCTTGCTCCCAAGCCTTCGCTGCCAATACATGGGAACGGTGCGCCAAGGCATCCTGATCTTCGCGGCTGATGTGGTAGGTCTTTGCCATCTGCTCTGCGGTATCCCCCATTCTCAATCCCGTAGAATACTCGGCAACCGCAGGAGAGACGGGCAATAAATCACGTAATTTCAACCGACTGAGTAATTTTAATCGTTGGGAGAGGCTTTTGGCTTTGTTCATGTCCACTAAAGTGCGGGCTAATGACTTAGTCACGCCAATGGGCAAGACGGATGAGGAATCCGCTCCCCCTGCAATCCCCACATTGACGGTACCCGCCATAATACTTTCAGCCACGTTTGCAATTGCCTGAAAACTTGTCGCACAGGCACGGGAAACACTATAAGCATCCGTATTCACACTTAAGCCGGTGCCTAAAACAATTTCCCTTGCAATATTAGGGGCTTCCGGCATTTGCACAACCTGTCCAAAAACTAATTGGTCGATCTTCTCAGGCGACAAACCGCTCCTAATGACCAGCTCGCTGACGACAGCCTTTCCCAAGTCAACAGCCGGAATACCGTGGTAGAAAGTTGCCTGTTTCGCAAAAGGGATGCGCAACCCGCTGACAATAGCGACACGTTCCTTTTGCGGTATGACTTTTGTTGAAGAACGACCCATAGCAACTCCTAAGCATTATTATTAACTAAATCAATTGATTGATTAAAAAGATTGACTCACCTTGTAAGAGGTCAGACCTGATGGTGCATTGTTAACGCAATGTTGGAAAATAGCAAATAGGAATAAACTAAAAATGAGAGCAAACTCAACTTTAAATTATTTATAATTTATACAACTTAGTGGAAGAATATGCGATAAGAGTACAAAGAAAAGGCAATAATTTACCATCGTTTACACGCGGTTTTCTCGCTGTTTGTCATGATAAAACAATGAGAAAACCGCTGTTTAGCGTAAATTAACGCAAACCTAACTGAAAGATGAGGGCTTCTGCTTGACAACTAAAGGTAAAGTCCACAGATAATTGCATCCCACCCTCAACCGCTTCGATATTATGACGTATGATGCAGGGATCAGACTCTACTTCTTTTACTTTTTTAATCAATGTATTAAGCATAACCTGAGCGTCTTGCTCACTGGCAAAAATATGCTGATAAGACGCGGTGCAATCGTCATTGTCAATGATCGTTCCCACATCAACACAGCAGCAAGCCGCCGTTTCATTGGCACTACAACGGTTAATCGCATCAGACATTTCATTTCTCCAACGATAAAAATTTGCTGATAATTCTACGTGCTCCTGACAGGAGATAACCAGCATTTGCGCTGTTTCAAGCCATTTATCTCACTCTTTATTGATCTGACCACGTCAACAGAAATCCATTTACACTTCGTTAACGGAGGTTGTCGATTTTTTGTTAAGCAAGTCCCAATTTAAGAATCATTTTGGATATATTTAAAAAACATTCTTGCAACATATTCTATTATCAGGCCTATACTTCGTGCACTGGTCTGATTTGTCATTACGATAAACCGACCCTACAATCCCGCGCTCTCAGCTACTTGAGTAGCATGTTAATAATAATTAAACAATGAGGTTTTGGTTATGAACCAGAAAAACCTATTTACACGTTCAGCATTAGCAGTGGCGGTTGCAATCCTTTCATCCAACGCTAGTGCTGCCGGTTTTCAATTGAATGAGTATTCATCATCAGGACTAGGTCGGGCATTTTCTGGAGCAGGCGCCGTTGCAGACAATGCTTCCGTAGGAAGTCGCAACCCCGCGGCCATGACCTTATTCGCTCACCCATCGTTTTCTGGTGGTTTTGTGTATGTCAACCCGAATGTTGATATTACCGGAAATTCACCTCTGACCAAAAATAGCACCGACGCGAAAAATATCGCACCACATGCATGGATCCCAAACCTGCATTTTATTACCCCGATCAATGATCAGTGGTATGTTGGCGCATCAGCAACGTCTAACTTTGGTCTGGCGACCAGTTTCAGCAATAATTATCCTGCTGGCTTAATTGGCGGTAAAACTGACCTTAAGACGTTGAATTTTAATCTAAGTGGTGCTTACAAGTTCAATGATCAGTTCAGCTTTGGCTTAGGTGTCAATGCGGTTTATGCCGATGCCAAAATTACCCGCCATCTGGGTGAAGTAGGTTCTCTGAGTAAGACGCCAACTCCGGCAACTTTTGAAGCAGCCAAATTGGAAGGTAAAGATTGGGGCTACGGCTGGAATGCAGGATTCCTGTATCAGTATGACGAAAATAACCGTTACAGCCTGACTTACCGCTCAAAAGTCAAAGTGAAGTTCAAAAACGGCGATTACAGCAGTGATTTTCCACATGTACCAGGAATACTTGATAATGGCACTGGCGGTAAGGTAGTCAAAGGCAGGCTGGATCTGAACTTACCAGATATGTGGGAACTCTCAGGTTATAACCGTATTGCACCACAGTGGGCAATCCACTATAGCCTGCTGTACACTGGCTGGAGTGATTTCAAGGAATTAAAAGCAGTCAGGAATGACACCGGTAAAGTTGCATTTGAGAAACACGAAGGTTTCCGCGATGCTTACCGTATTTCGCTGGGTACCACTTATTACTATGACGATAACTGGACATTCCGTACCGGTGTCGCCTTCGATGAAAGCCCTGTACCCGCCAAAAACCGTTCTATCTCTATTCCGGATCAGGATCGCTTCTGGTTTAGCGTAGGAACCACTTACGCATTCACTAAAGATGCTTCCGTGGATGTTGGCGTTTCCTATATGCGTGGTAAGAAAGTACACGTTAACGAAAGACTGCAAGAGGATAAACAGGCTCCTCTCAATACACCATACGATTTCGATTCCAAAGGAACCGCATGGCTGTATGGCGTGAACTTTAACTATACGTTCTAATCTTCTTGCTGACCTAATCTTGTCACTTAAAAAGGATAGCAACCCGCTATCCTTTTTTAATGATGGAGACTGAATTAATCTATCGAATCCAATTCATCCTGAATGCTTGCCGCATTAGGATTTTTTTCGGGTTCCAACTTGCCGCCATTAGCCATAAAATCATGGCGTTGGAAATAAGCATCACGCACCATCAAATAAGGATCTGATGAATTTTTTAACAGACCGTCAGAATCCAGCAGGCGGGCACGGGTTTCTATCCCCTGAAACACCCACTTCCCTACCGACATCCACCCCGTGAGATAACTCAGCACGGGATAAGTCATATCCGCAACGTTACCGCCTTCATCACGCAATGTAAAACTACCGTAACCGGGCAGAACAACATAGGGGCCATACCCCACATTGTAGTACCCCAATGTCGTACCAAAACGCATGGGATCGTCTTTTGCCAGTTTGGGATTCGCCATAGAAGCAACATCAATCAGCCCCCCCATTCCCAAGAGGGTATTCAAAAAGAAACGGTTAAAGTGTTTTGCTCCTTCATGAACATCGCCACGCAAAAAACTGTTCACCATACTGGCCGGCTCTTCAAGATTACTCATAAAATTGCCAATACCATTTCGCGCAGGCATCGGCACATAATTGCGCCAAGCGACAGCAACAGGGCGCAGAACATAAGGGTCGAGAACATCATAATTAAAGTTGAACATAGCACGGTTAAACCCTTCCAGTGGATCAGAACGCCCCTGTTCCATCGTATTCGATGAACTGGCACATCCCACAAGTAAGAGTGCGGTAAGAGCAACCCCGCTCAGACGATACTTCATATTGTTCTCCACATAATTATTTTTAGACATCAACTATCACGCCGCATACCAGCTAATGCACCCAATATGTAAAATATACTGCCTATTTTTCATTAATGGTAATCAAAAAGGTGATGATTATATAGGCAAACAGTTCGTTATGCCTTATCTCTGACAAGAAAAACAGGTATACTGTATCCCGTTTTGTTGTCCCCTTAGTTAAATGGATATAACGAGCCCCTCCTAAGGGCTAATTGCAGGTTCGATTCCTGCAGGGGACGCCATTCGATAGTTCACCGCAGTTCTTACCCGTCCGCAGAATCCCTTAAATATCATAGTATCCCAAAAGCAACCGTTCGCATTAGTTCGTTGACAGCCGAACTCTTATTTGGGTAAATATTTTACCCAATGCTCACTGTAAAACAGATTGATACAGCAAAGCCCAAAGAAAAGCCCTACCGATTATCAGATAGCAATGGGCTTTATCTATATATTCCGTTGTCTGGCAAAAAGGTATGGCAACTGCATTACCAATTTGACGGCAAAGAAAAAATCCATACAGTGGGTAAGTATCCTGAAATATCCCTTTCCGAAGCCAGAGATCGAGTGTTTAAGTTAAAGAAAGAGCTGGCTAATGACATATAGCGGAATCACAACACTGTGTCATAATACCAGTGACTTCCAATAATGAGGCAGAATTGAGATGGGTTACAGCCTGGATTTTCGAAAAAGAGTACTGGCATACAAAGATAAGCATTCGTTGACGTTCGAACAAACCAGCGACCACTTTGAGGTCTCTATCCGCACCCTGTTTCGGTGGTGCAACAAAATAGAACCCTGCATGACACGTGATAAACCGCCGACGAAAATTAGTGACGAAACACTTATCGCTGATGTCCGGAATTATCCCGATGACTATCAATGGGAAAGAGCGAAACGTCTGGGGGTTTCTCAGTCCGCTATCCATTACGCCTTGAAACGACTGAAAATAACCTTCAAAAAAAACGCTAAAACATCCCATCGCTGACGAACACGCTCGTCAGGTATTTGGCGAGCATATCCGCCATCATGAACAGGCGGGTAAACAGATTGTTTATCTGGATGAAAGCGGCTTTGAACAGTCCATGCCACGTACGCATGGCTATTCGTCAAAAGGGTCGCGCTGTTTTGGTTTACATGACTGGCAACACAAAGGCCGTGTTAATGTTATGGTGCCATCATTAAAAATACCTTTGTGACCTTAAGTGTATTTGCCGGAAATATTAATGCGAATGTGTTTCATGCCTGGATAACACAAGATTTGTTGCCGAAGGTCCCAAAGAATGCAGTGATTGTGATGGATAATGCTTCTTTTCATAAACGATGTGACACGCTAAAAGCGATAGCTGATCATGGATGCCAGTTAGAATGGCTTCCGCCTTACAGCCCGGATTTAAATCCTATCGAACATAAATGGGCTGGAGCAAAAGCCACAAGAAGACGAGAAAGATGCTCTATTGATGAGCTGTTTACAGAACATGTAACCTATGTCTGATTATATTGATTTTTCTATACATTGATTTATCTGGCGTTCATGGGTGTCTGTATCCCATTCAAAATATTGCCTTGAATTACTAACTCAGAATGCCTTCCAAAAGCGGCCACCAGTAGGAGCACCGTGGGAAACAAATGATTTTAATTGGTTTTGTTGATCGTTTCTTATAATAACGCAAGCAGGTAATCCACCATCCATTTCTTGAATATCAATATCTCCTGCGGGTGCAAAAACAGGTACACCAAAACAATTTGCTAAGTCTTGTGGGTAACCATGCTGTAAGGCTATACCGGATATGGCCAAAAAAATGGCACTAATCTGGTGACCTAGCCCTCTTCTCTGTATTTCATCGACTATTCTCTTGACGTTTTCGGAAAATACAACTGGGGTTACATGTTGGTTTGATAAATTAGATGCAATAAGGGCGAGCACTCTTTCATTTCCCGTTCTTGTTCTGTCAATGAAGTAATCGAGTGTGCCGACTATCTGACCTGAAGGGTTACGAATAGAATGGACATATAAATCAGCGTAACCTCCAGGAGCTATATGATAAAGGTCTACGTAATACTTCATGCTTTCATAGTACTTAGGAATAAAAAGCTTTCCCATCCTTCTCCCCTTAACTTGCAAATACAAGTGAAATTAGACCTACAGTAAGGTGAGAAAATCTTGATTTAAAAATATGATAATTTCACATGTTATGACCACATTTTGAAAATAATTATTTCCCGTTTAGCTTCTCTCGTACCGCCCAGTGGCGATCTTGCTCTTCCGGTGTCGCGCTCTGGTCTTCTAACCTGTCACTGATTCGCAACCCATCAGGTAACAGCACCCATGCGATATAAAAATACCGGAGTTCATACTCCTCGATTGGGATCCACGGATAGATACCGTTGTACTCTCCATCTTCCCAAAACCTAACATAACCAATGTGCCAGCCGTCGCACGGATTTAAGAGCAATACCTCTTTGCCGTTCATATCCAGTGTAGATAATTTAGATGCAGAGCGGATATAGGCATTTAAATCAACAAATGTTAATTAGATTAAATAACTATTATTTTCCGATTTAATAGACATACAATAAATAAAGTTCGCAAAAACAATATATTATATCAACGAATGCAAAATAAATCATATTTTTGAATTAAAATCATTGAAATTACATTCTTTTTGATCAACCCTGTTTTACCTAAAACATTTCGAGACCGTAAAGAGTTGAGAAAATGGGTTCTAATAACTATGAAAATCAATTAATTAAAGTAGCTCAATACCTTAGGATGTCTACTGAACATCAGCAATATTCATTGCACAATCAAGCTACGTTTATCAAAAATTATGCTGATAAGCATAATATGGTGATAACCCACACCTACGATGATGCAGGCAAAAGTGGCGTAACTATTTCAGGACGTCAAGCTCTTCAACAACTTTTGAATGATGTCATTTACCACAACATAGAGATCCAAGCTGTCCTAGTCTATGATGTTAGTCGATTTGGCCGTTTTCAAGATATTGATGAGGCAGGTTATTACAGCTACCTTTTTAAAATGAATGGCGTAGATGTGATTTTTTGTGCCGAACACATACCAACAAAAGAACATCCCCTTGAAGCGATGCTTATGCTAAGTATTAAGCGTGCAGGGGCAGCAGATCTCAGCAAGAATCTTTCGGACAAAGTTTATGCAGGCCAAGTGAATTTAATTAAACGTGGTTATCATCAAGGAGGACTTGCAGGATACGGGTTAAGGCGACAACTCATTGACGAAAAACATAATCCCAAAGAAATTTTACCCTTCGGAAAACGAAAAAGTATTCAAACAGATAGAGTAATTTTAATTCCTGGTCCTAAAAATGAGCGAAAGATAGTGAATGAGATATTCGACATGTTTATTTTTAATAATATGCCGGAATTCATAATAGCGAATCGGCTCAATGAAAGAGGTATTAAAGCAGAAAACGGAAAATCTTGGACAAGAGCAAAAATCCATCAAATATTAACTAATGAAAAATATATTGGCAATAGCATCTATAATAAAACATCATATAAATTAAAACAGAAGTTTATAAGAAATCCTGAGTCTGAATGGGTAAGATGCAACAAAGCTTTTAAGCCAATAGTATCAGAGAAAAAATTCCTTTTAGCCAAGAATATCATACTCGCGCGCTCTTCTCATCTAACGAATGAACAGCTTTTAGAGCATTTGCAAAAAAAATTGAATGAAAAAGGCAAACTTTCAGGTTTTATAATAGACGAGGATGATCAGGGACCATCAAGTTCAGTATATAGAAACAGATTCGGGGGGCTATTACGTGCATATGAAATTATAGGTTATAAACCCGAACATGATTATAGCTACATTAAAATCAACAAAGAGTTAAGAGAATATTACCATGATGCTATTGAACAAGTAGTGAAAAACATAGCCATATTTAACAATACCGTTGATAACCAATCCCAATATCCACTGTTATTAGTCAATGAAGATATTGGTATCTCGTTAATTATATCACGATGTAAAAAGCTAAAATCTGGTAAACTACGTTGGAAAATAAGGTTTGAGAATTCATTAAATCCAGATATTAGCATAGTTATTCGTATGGATAGCACCAATCACCATCCCGTAGATTATTATATTTTCCCTTCTCTAGATTTCGTTTTTGAAAAAATCATCTTGTCTGAAAATAATCCTTTCCATTTAGAGTTATATCGATTTGATAGTTTGGATAATTTTTATCATATGATAGAAAGAACGTCCATACAGGAGGCCGTATGAATCAAAATTCCTTTAACAATCATAGAATAATCTTAGTTGACATTAAATCAATAAAAATAGCCAACCCACGGACAAGAAACAAATTTATTCATAATGAGATTAAGGAAAACATTGAGAAAACAGGATTGAGAAAACCTGTTTCTTTAAGGAAGATAAAAGATGGAGAGTTTGAGTATGCATTAATATGTGGACAAGGGAGACTTGAAGCTCTTATTAATTTAGGAGAAACAAAAGTCCCAGCCATTATTAAGGATGTTGACGAAGAGGATGGATATATTATGAGTCTCGTGGAAAACATAGCAAGAAGAAACCCAAGATCTGCTGAGCTATTCGAAGTTGTAAGGGACATGAAACTGAGAGGCCTAACTGACTCAGTTATTAGTGAACACATTGGCTATTCTAAAGATTGGGTAAATAATATCACAATGTTACTTTCTAAAGGCGAGAAAAAGCTATTATCTGCCGTAGAGAATCGAAAGATCCCTTTATATTTGGCCGTAGAGTTTGCCAGAAGCAATACAGCAGAGGCTCAACACCTATTCCTTAATGCTTATGAAAAAGGTTTAATAAAAAGCAAAGATGTTATAAAAATCAGAAATATTCTCGATCAACGAAGTGAGGGGAAAAAAGGAAGCAAGAATAATGAATATATTTATAATAAGGGAAATAAGAAGATTTCTCCTGAGGAGCTGGTGGTGCTTTATCAAGATAACATAGATAAACATAAATCCTTACATGCAAAATCAGAGTATATTTCACAAAACCTAGTTTTGATAAAGCAAATAATTCAAGAGCTTCTGCAAAAAAAAGATTTTGTTAGTATACTAATAACCGAAAACATGGATTATATTCCAACACTAATTATAGACTCTATAAAAAATGAAGAGGAACTAAAATGATCAAGTTCTGTTTCGATGATGAGTTTGTAGATCTGGACATAAAAAAACTTTCACCATCAAAGGAATTAATAACTAACGTAAAACAAAGTGTTAAATATTCTCAAATTAAAACCTCTATAAAAGAAATAGGCCTTATAGAGCCAATAATTGTATATCTAGAGAATAATGGAAATACCATAAAGATTTTAGATGGGCATTTGCGGGTCGAAGCGATGAAAGAACTTGGATTTGATAAGGTCGCAAGTTTAATATCCACCTTAGATGACGCATATACTCCAAATAAGCAAGTTAACAGATTAACAATAATCCAAGAACAAAAAATGTTAAAACTGGCGTTAGAAAGGGTATCGATAGAAAAACTTAGCTCATCATTAGGAATTTCTATTGAAACCCTAAGAGGTAGATCTCAAATTCTTAATGGTATTGATTCAGAAGTAGTTTCTCTTCTAAGTACTCAAGAGAAATTAATTGCAAATTGGTTACCATAACCGCCCAATAACGTATTTAATTCATTCTCCATTGTCTCCTGAGTCCAAGTGATAAAACGTCGCCAATGGTATTTGGCTTGTTTCCAGACGATTTCAATCAAATTCAGCTCTGGGCTGTAGGCGGGAAGGTAGAATAAAAACAGGTTGTGTTCTCGTAACCAGCTATTTCTGATTTTTTCTTCAATCCCGTGATGGATACGCGCATTATCCAACACTAAAAATGTCAGGCGGTTGTCCCCTTGTTGGGCGAGCTGCTCTAAAAAATCAATCACGTCATCTCGCGTGATACTGCCTGACGTTGTCTGGTAAAACAGCGTGTTATCCGTGTAATTTAACGCCCCCAGAACTGACCGCCTGTCATGCTCTTGAGGCTCAGTTTCATGGGGCTTACCCCGTGGACTCCATCCATATTGCACCGGAGGAGATGCGGCAAAACCCGCCTCATCAAAATAGACCAAACGGTAATGGCCTAACTGTGCTCCAGCCTTAATTTTATTCAGCAAGGCGGATTTGTTAGCAAACTCCGTTTCGTTGCGCTTTTTTTAAGCGATAGACGGGTGCGTTTATAGGTGAGCCCCTGCTTTTTCAGGGTATTTGCCAGCGTTTCAAGCGTACAAGGCAGGGGCCCATGCTTTGCCTCAACGCACTGGGCTATCCGTGCGAGAGTTAGGGACTCTGCACAGGCAGCTTCGACCGCAGTGGCAATCATTTCAGGCGTCATAGCGAGATACCGGCCTCCAGCATGACCGCCTAATAATCCCGCTATCCCTGAATTGTGCCACATGTGAACCCAATTATAGATAACCCGGAGACTGCATCCTATTTCAGCGGTGATCTGGGACGGCTTGCTCCCTCTGGCAAGCATGAGCAAACCCGTTCCTCGCGTACGGATATCCCGGTGGGGATGATTCAAAGCGAGTTGTTGCAATGTTATTCGTTCAGGCTCAGAAAGTATTATCTTCGATTTCATAAGGACAGGCAGAAAATCAGGTTATCGTGTTATCGATTGTAACAGTAATGCAGATAGTTTATCTGATTAACTTAAAATAAATAAAACATCAACAAAATGGTGATTAGGGCAACCGAGTGAATGAACATATATCATCCACATTAGAAAATCCGACAATTATACCAATCGCCATTGAAGATGCTTGATTTCTTATCCAAACCCGATCATGCTTGCAATCATGAAAATTCATCTGACACCAGAACAAAAACGTGCCCTCGAATTGATGCATGATACCACTCGTGATAGTCGAGTCTGTGATCGCATCAAGGCCGTGCTTTTGGCGTCAGAGGGCTGGACAGCTCAGATGATTGCTCAGGCCTTACGTATTCATGAAACTACGGTAAGCCGTCACCTAAAAGATTTCATCGCGCAGGAAAAACTCACCCCCGAAAATGGCGGTTCTGAAAGCCATCTCTCTGCCAAACAAACCGCCGATCTGGTTGATTATTTGACGGCAAATTTGCTGCATACGACCGCTCAAATTGTGGATTATGTACGAGCTCGTTGGCAGGTGTCTTTCAGCGTGGGAGGCATGACGAAATGGCTTCACCGACAAGGTTTCAGCTACAAAAAGCCAAAGGGCGTTCCTCATAAATTCGATGCGGATAAGCAGCAACAATTTATTGATGACTACCAGTCTCTGAAAGACCGGGCAGGTCAGAATGAACCTATCCTATTTATTGATGCGGTGCATCCTTCGCAGTCCACAAAGCTCAGCTATGGTTGGATGAAAGCGGGGAAAAATCAGGTAAAAGTGGTCGAAACCACCGGCAGTCGTACCCGTCTCAATCTTCTGGGCGCCCTCAATTTACAACGAATTGAAGACACCGTGATCCGTGAATACCCGAGTATCAATGCCGAAAATATCGCGTATTTTTTCGGCGCTATTAGAGAAACTTACCCACTTTCGCAAAAAATTCATATTATTCTGGATGGGGCGGGTTACCACCGGGCAGAATTGGTGAAAGAGGTGGCATATGTCCTTAATATTGAACTGCATTACCTACCGCCTTACAGCCCAAACCTCAATCCAATAGAGCGATTGTGGAAGTATATGAATGAGCAAGTACGTAACAATGTTTATTTTCCGGATGCGAAGACATTCCGTGAAACCCTTCGTCACTTTTTTCATGTCACTTTGCCAGAAAAAGCGAAAGAACTCACGACTAGACTGACTGACAACTTTCAGATTTTAAAACCTGCATCTTCAAGTTAGATTGGTATAATACTTGATCCAGAAATTTAATTTTTCATCCAGAATCGTTTTCAGGGTGAGAAATGGAACGTTTTTTTAATCTTAAATTGTATTTAATGTAATCTATTGGTGGGTGAAAATAACACAATTTGGTTTTGCTAAATGGTTTGCCAAAATGATAGAAGTATCAAAGAAACTCAGTCCTATTTTTGCGAATGTCTTGATTATACAAAAATAAACTTTTCATTCTCTTACCCTAGGTGAAATATGCTGTGAATAAATCGTTGCAATTAGGAAGCGCCGGCATTTTACATGTGAGTCTAACCAACGGTTCTATACCCAATAAACTTGAAAACGTCTTACTCCCCGTGATGTGAGGAGTAAGACCGTATCTGACCATATCAACCGTCGTTATTCATGTCCCCCACAACCAACGCCAATTCACACAAGGTTGGGTGAGAGAACAAAGCCGCCAGCGGAACCTGCATACCTTGCGCATACATCCGGGACAGCAGTTGTATCGCGACCAGTGAATGACCGCCCAGCGTGAAAAAATTATCATGGCGGGCGACCCGTTCAATTTTCAGCAACGCCTGCCAGATCTTGGCCAGCGCAATTTCCACCTCACCGATGGGAACTTCATCGCCGTGTGTCGCAGCATGTGTTGTCGCAACAGGCGGGGCCGAGACAGGGGGTGCCGGGTGTCCGGCAGCAGGCCGAACGGCGAGGTTTTCGATCGGCTGTTGGGAGGCGGTGTTCAATGCGTCAACCAGTGCCGTCAGGGCGTTGATCATATCGCTGTTCAAACGGGCGGGATCAATACCGGTCACGGCTTGGGCTGCCAATCGGAAGCCTCTGCCCCTATCATCCACGGCCAAGTAGAGGGAATAGTGAGTTCTCTCCTGTGCTGTGAGCAGACGTATGCCTTCCCATGTATTGCGGGTTGAATCCCGCCGGCTATGGCGATAGTTGAGCAGGGCGTTGAAGAGTGGCAGGGGCGGTGTCACACCGCTACAGCGTTGGGCCAATGCCAGTGGTGCCTGCTCATGTTCCAGTAGCCGGGTCAAACTGCGGTAGGCCGCTTGTACCGTTTCCTGTACGCTGTTCCCCGTCAGCCGTATCCTGACCGGCAGGGTATTGATAAACAGCCCCAAAATCTTATCGAGACTCATGCCGCCCTGCATACGTCCCAATAAGACGGTGCCGAAGACCACATCATCCCTTGCACTGGCTTTTGCCAACACCAGTGCCCACGCAACATGGAACAGCACACCGGGGCTGACTCCCTGACGGCGTGCCTGCGTGCGGATCGCGCTGGACAAGGCCGCACTCAGAGGCTGTGCGACTTCCGTGACAGGTTGATCTCCACGGTTGATGTCCAGTATGCCGAAAGGCGCGGTCGGTGTATCCACATCGGCGAGGATCTTACGGAAATAGGCTTTATGGGCTGACATGGGCACCCTCAGGGATTGGGCGATAAACTGACGGTAAGGCAGTACCGAGTGAAGTGCCGGAAGAGGTGCCGGAGAGAGGTGTTCGGTACAGGAGTACAATCGCTGATTAATTTCCGCCATGATAGCGTCCAGCGACATATGGTCATTGAGCATATGGTGGCAGCGCAGGGCCAATAACCATTCTCCCCGCTGCGGATCATGGGCGATATCGGCGGATAACAGCGGTGCCTGACTCACATCAAGGCGGCGCTGGCAGGGATCAGTATGCGCCCGTAATTGAGACAGAACGTCTTTGTCGCTGCCCGGCATAAACGTATCGATGCGCAAAGACGCCTGACGGCAGACAACTTGTACCGGTTGTGTTAATCCCTGCCAACAGATGGCGGTGCGCAAAATATCATGTCGGTCAATCAGTTGTTGCAACGCCGCCAGAAAATCATCAAGACGCTTACGGGTATCGAAAGCCAGCATGATGTGTAACAGATAAATATCTCCCTCTGTTTGCAGCAGGTGGTGAAACAGCATGCCTTCCTGTAATGGCGCGAGGGGATAAATATCTTGGATATTGGCCGCACCGCCGGAGATTGTTGCGGCGAGGGTATCAATCTCGTGTTGTGTTAAGGACACTAACGGCAACATGTCAGGCGTGATGGCAATGCAACCCTCCGGGATAAGATTGGGTGGCACAGTGAATGGAGTCGTGTCCTGAACTGACCACATGGTTTTCGCCATCTCGGCCAGCACGGGAGCGGAAAACACGGTACGGATATCAAGGCCATAACCCTGATTACGCAGCCGTTCGATCAGATTGACGACCATCAGCGAGTGACCGCCCAGCTCAAAGAAATGGTCATGGCGGCTGACCTTTTCCAGCCCTAATAGGGCTTGCCAAATTTCGGCTAGTGCGATTTCCATCGCGCCGGTGGGTGCGGCATAAGCGCGGGTCACGATCGCCGACTGATCCGGCATCGGCAGGGCTTTACGGTCGAGCTTGCCATTGGGTGCCAGCGGGAAAGCATCAAGGATCACAAAGGCGCTGGGCAGCATAAAATCAGCAAGATGTTGCGCAAGTTGCTTGCGGAGTGCCGAGGGCACCAGTTTCACATTGGGTTCAGCGAGCAGATAGGCAACCAGACGTTTTTCACCCAAGATCTCTTCGCGGGCAAGCACAATGGCTTCACGCACGCCGTGGCATTGTCCCAATCTGGCTTCAATTTCTCCCAATTCGATACGGAAGCCGCGTATCTTGACCTGAAAATCATTGCGGCCAAGGTACTCGATATTGCCGTCAGGCCGCCAGCGCCCCAAGTCACCGGTTTTATACATACGAGCGTTGGCGCGGTCGCTGAAGGGATCGGCGATAAATCTCTTTGCCGTCAGTTCCGGTTGGTTCGAATAACCACGGGCGACCCCCATCCCTCCGATATGGATTTCACCACTCACGCCGATAGGCACGGGCTGACCGAAGGTATCCAAAATATAGATGCGGGTATTGGATAACGGGCGACCAATGGGAATGTTGTCGATAATCGTTGGCGCTGGTTTGTTATCTATCCGCAGGGTCGTGGCGGTGACGGTCACTTCGGTGGGACCATAGGCGTTGAACCAGCGGCAGGATTGCGTCTGCGGGCACGATAGCCAGTCCATCAAATAGCGGTATTCCACTTTATCGCCACCGACAATCACTGTGTGCAGATAAGGGCTGAAACCGCCACGTCCGGCGACGAGTTCCTGTACCCAATGGTGCCAAAAGGCGGTCGGAATATTGATGATAGTGACTTTTTGTTCACGCAAGAAATCGACAAACGTGCTATCCGGTATTTTGATATCGGACGGCCGCAGAACCAGTGTCGCGCCCGATGCCAGCGTGGGGAAAATATCCGATACCGAAATATCAAACGCCACGGTCACAAATTGCAGAATACGATCGCCCAATTGGGGATGACTGATCTGACAGTGGGCCTGGATCAGGCTCACGACATTGTGGTGCTCCAGCATCACTCCTTTTGGGTGTCCTGTGGAGCCGGACGTGTAGATGATATAGGCCAGATGATGGGGCTGTAACCCTATTTGCTGGCTGTCGGGGTTATGTTGCGGCTGTTTTGCCAGACTGGCTTGGTGCGTTACATCGTCCAGCGGCCAGACGGAGATACCTTGCAGCGGCAAATCGATGGGCAAACGTTGCTGTAATCGCTTTTGGATCAGCAAGATGACCGGTTTGCTGTCCGATAATTGATAGGCTAACCGTTCGATGGGGTATTCGGGATCGAGCGGGACATAACCGGCACCGGCTTTTAAGATCCCGAACAGGCCGATGATCATGTCCAGACTCCGTTCAACATAAATCGCCACGCGATCATCCGGATGCACGCCAAAGGCAATCAGGCTGTGTGCCAGTTGATTAGCACGGCAGTTCAGTTCGCGATAGCTCAGCGATTGACCTTCAAAGACCACGGCGGTTACGTCCGGTGTGCGCTGGACTTGTGCTTCGAACAGTTGATGAATAAATAATGGATTAGTCAGCGCAGGTTGCGGGAAATCAATCCGGGGCGTATTGAAATCAACCAGTAACTGCTGGCGCTCTGCCGCGGATAATATCGACAGGTGGGCAATGGTCTGTGTTTCATCGGCCGTCATGGCGGTCAGCACGTGGATGAGATAACCGACCATGCGTTCAACGGTCGCACGCTCGAACAGATCGGAAGCATATTCCAGATAACCACCAAGTCCATTCAAGGTTTCTGTCAATGGCGTTTCTGTTAATGGCGTTTCTGTTAATGATAGTGTCAGGTCAAAGTGCGCACTGTGGTGTGGCTGTTCCATCAACGAGACGGATAAACCAGGTAATTCGAAGGTCTGGGCGGGTGTATTGTTCAGCGCCAGCATAACCTGAAAGATCGGGCTGTAGCTCAGGCTGCGTTCAGGTTGCAGCGTTTCCACCAACTGTTCAAACGGCAGGTCTTGATGCGCATAGGCCGCCAGCGCCTTTTCACGGACATGAGCAAGCAGTTCCGCTACCGTGTTGCTATTTTCCAGTTCGACCCGCAATGGCAGGGTATTGGCGAAAAAGCCAATTAATCCTTCCAGTTCACTGTGTTGGCGGTTAGCGACGGGGGTGCCGATGACGATATCATCCTGACCACTCAGGCGGGACAGTACAATACCCCAGCCGGCCAGCAGGATCATAAATAACGTGGTGCCCTGACGCTGACCGAGCGCCCTGAGTGCGGACAATAAGTCCGCACTCAGGTGGACGGGCACGTGACTGCCGGTATAACGTTGTTCGGGGGGACGCGGTCGATCGGTGGGGAGATCCAGCCGTGCCGGTGCGCCTTGCAGTTGCTGTTGCCAGAAATGTTGTTGCGTGGTGAGTACTTCACCCCGCAGCCATTCCCGTTGCCAGACGGCATAGTCGGCGTATTGAATCGGCAGGGGTGGCAGCGGAGCAGCATGTCCTTCCCGCGCAGCCCGGTAGAGTGCCGCCAGTTCGCGGAACAATATTCCTGCCGACCAGCCGTCGCTGATCATATGGTGTTGGGTGAGGATCAAGACATGTTCTTCGTCCGCCAGTTGCAGCAATTGTCCCCGGATCAGTGATTCATGGGCGAAATTGAACGGGGTTTGGGCTTCGCGTTCTACGAGTTTATCAATACGGTTCAGGCGGGCGGTGTTGTCTAATCCGCGCAGATCCTGACGGGTCAAATTAAACCCGCTCTCTGCGGCGTCGATGTGCTGGTAAGGCTGTTCATCCACCAGCACAAAACAGGTGCGCAGGCTTTCATGTCGGGTGACGAGGCGATCAAGCGCCGCCGTAAACGCCGAATGGTCAAGTGGCCCGTTGAGGTGCAGAACGGCCGGAATATGGTAGGCCAGACTGGCGGCGGGATTGAGCCGGGCGAGGAACCACAGGCGTTGCTGGGCGAAAGAGAGCGGCAACGGCTGGCGGCGATCGGCGGCAGGGATTAGCGTTTGCGTCACCCTTGTTTGTGTAATCATTGGGCTGTCGGTGAGCACCGCCGCCAGATCCGTGAGGACAGGATGGGCAAAGAGTTGCGGCAGGGAGAGTTCCCGCGCCAGCTTCTGCCGTATCCGGGCGGTGAGCTGAACCGCGAGCAGGGAGTGGCCGCCGAGTTCAAAGAAATGATCATGACGGCCGACCTTTTCTATTTTCAATAGTTCCTGCCAGATCCCGGCGAGTGCCATTTCTATGTGACCGACGGGGGCTTCATAGCCGCGGGTTGCAATGGCAGACTGATCCGGTGCGGGCAAGGCCTGACGGTCGAATTTGCCGTTCGGCGTCAGCGGGAAGGCGTTGAGCGTGACAAAGGCACCGGGCAGCATATATTCGGCAAGGTGTAGCGCGAGCTGCCGGCGAAGTTCCGCCGGTTCCGGTTTCATCCCCGCTTGGGGCAGCAGATAGGCGACCAGTTGCTTTTGCCCTGAACCGTTTTTATCTGAACCATTTTCACAAGCCAGTACCACGGCTTCGCGTACCCCGCGGCATTGGAGCAATTGCGCCTCGATTTCCCCCAGTTCGATACGAAAGCCACGGATCTTGACCTGAAAATCGTTGCGGCCGAGATATTCGATATTGCCGTCAAGCCGCCAACGCCCCAGATCGCCGGTTTTGTACATGCGGGCTTGCGGCAGGCCGGAGAATGGATCGGGCAGGAAGCGTTCTGCCGTCAGTTCCGGGCGATTCAGGTAACCGCGCGCCACTCCCGCTCCGGCGATATGGATTTCTCCGGTAACACCGAGCGGGACAGGCTGACCGTTGGCATCGAGAATATAGATTTGGGTATTGGCAATCGGGCGGCCAATATGGGCGGCAAAGCCCGTTGTCCGGTGCATGCGTACCCAAGTCGAATAGGTTGTTGTCTCCGAAGGACCGTATAAATTGCATACGTCCTGTACCGCCGTTCGCGTGAACAACTGCTCAACGAGATGGGATTTCAGGGCTTCACCGGCCAGATTGATGGTTCGGGTGGTTGCCGGGATAGCAGTCGCCGGGATAGCAGTCGCCGGGATCGCCGTCTCAGGGATCGCATTAGTATCAAGTAAATGGGCGATAGCCGATGGCACGGTATTGATCAGGCTGACGGCCGGTTTTGGGGTGGCAGGTTGGGTGACCAGCGCAAGCGCATCAGGGACAAGATGTACCGTGCCGCCTGAAATGAGCGGTGCAAAACATTCGTAGACGGCCAGGTCAAAATTCAGCGAGGTGGCGAACAGGGTATGGGCTAATTCCTCAAAACGAAACGTTTGCCGCGCCCAAGTGAGGAAATTCACCGTATTGCGGTGTTCGATCGCCACTCCTTTGGGCAGACCGGTAGAGCCTGAGGTGTAGATCACGTAAGCCAGATGGCGCGACGTCAGGCCTTGTGCCTGTGGGGCAGGATTTTCGGACGGCATGTTATCAAGGGGCAGTACGGGATTATCGAGTAGCACGGTGTCAAGTAGCACTGTGGGCACCGGACAGGCCAGCCGATCGGCCAACGTCGTCTGGGTAAGCAGTATCCTCGGTGCGGCATCTTCCAGCATATACGCCAGCCGTTCGGCGGGATAAGCCGGATCGAGTGGTACATAGGCTCCACCCGCTTTCAAAATGGCCAATAAACCGACTACCATCGCCGGACTGCGTTCGACACAAATCGCCACCCGATCGTCCGGACGCACACCCAGCCCAATCAGGTGATGCGCCAGACGATTGGCGTGGCGGTTTAGTTGATCATAGCTGAGGAGTTGATTATTAAAGGCTACGGCAATGGCGTCGGGAGTGCGTTGTACTTGTGCTTCAAACAATTGATGAATTAACGCCTCTTGCGGGAAGTCAGTTTGGGTGGCGTTAAAATCAATCAGCAATTGCCGGCGCTCGGTGGCGGGCAGAATGGGGATATGCAAGATCGGCTTGTCAGGCTCCGTGTCTAACGCATTCACCAGCCCCGTCAGGGCGGTGGTCATATAGGCGATTAGACGGGTCGGATCGATACCTGAAACCGTCTGCGCAACCAAACTGAATCCTTCACCCAAATCATCCACGGACAAGGTAAAAGGATAATGGGTTCGCTCCTGTACCGCCAGCAGGCGGACACCTTCCCACGCGATATGGATGGCACCCGGTTGACTATGGCGATAGTTGAGTAGTGCGCTGAATAGCGGCAGGGATGGCGCCACACCGCTACAGCGCTGTGCCAGCGCCAGCGGGGCTTGTTCATGTTCCAGTAATCCCATCAGACTGCGGTAGGCCGCTTGCACGGTTGCTTGTGCGCTTCCTGCCAGCCGGATTCGCACGGGCAGGGTATTAATAAACAGTCCCAAAATCCGGTTGAGGTTGATATTTCCCTGCATGCGTCCCAGCAAGACCGTGCCGAAGACCACATCATCCCGCCCACTGGTCTGCGCCAGCACTTGTGCCCATGCGACATGGAATAGCACGCTGGAACTCACCCCCTGACGGCGAGCTTGCAGGCGGATCGCCTTGGCCAGCGCCGGATCAAGGGATTGAGTGGCCTCGATTATCTGCCTGTCCCCATTGAGGGTATCCAGTATGCCGAAAGGCGCGGTCGGCTCATGAATATCGGCGAGCACTTCACGGAAGTAAGCCTCGTGCCCTGAATCCTTCATTCGCAGGGATTGGGCGACAAAGTTGCGGTAAGGCCAGTTACGGTAAGGCAACGCGGCCGGCAATTTCCCGTTATCTAAGTTTTCAGCACGCTTGTTTTGGAAATGACGATATAGCAGCTCATTGATTTCAGCCATGATCAATTCCAGCGTTATATGGTCACTGATCAGATGGTGGAAGCACAGGGCCAGCAACCACTCATCCTGCTGCGGATCATGGGCAATGTCGGCTGAGAACAGCGGAGCCTGACTGATATCAAGACGGCGATGGCGCGGATCGGTATGCGCCAGCAATTGCGCAGGGACGTCCTGTTCGCTGTCTTTGCTATCTTTATTGTCCGGTATAAACGCGTTAATGCGCAGGGTGGCCCGACGCCAGACCACCTGTACCGGCTTTGCCAAGCCCTGCCAGCAGACGGCGGTGCGTAAAATATCATGGCGGTCAATGACCTGTTGCAGGGCAGCGAGAAAGGCATCAAGGCGCTTGCGGGTATCGAAGGCAAATAAACTACGTAACAGATAAGTGTCGCCTTGGGTCTGTAGCAGGTAATGAAACAGAATGCCTTCCTGGAGTGGGGCGAGCGGGTAGATATCTTGAATATTGGCGGCGCCATCGGGAGTTGCGGCAGCGATGGCATCAATTTCGGGTTGGGACAGGGATAACAACGTCAGCATGTCAGGCGTGATGGCGGTACAGCCATCAGGGATAAGATTGGGCGGTACGGCGGACGTTGCCATATTGTCCTGAACTGTCCGCATCGCTTTCGCCATTTCGCTCAGCACCGGAGTGGTGAACACCGTATGGATATCCAACAGCCAACCCAAACTGTGCAGCCGTTCGCTCAGGCTGACCGCCATCAGTGAATGGCCGCCAAGCTCGAAAAAGTGGTCATGGCGGCCGATATTTTCCAATCCGAGCAAAGTTTGCCAAATTCCGGCCAATACCGTTTCTGTTTCATTTACCGGCGCTTGGTAGCCGCGTGTTGCGATTGCCGCCTGATCCGGTTCCGGCAGGGCCTGACGGTCGAGTTTGCCATTGGGGGTTCGCGGGAAGGTGTCGAGCGTCACAAAGGCGCTGGGGATCATATACTCGGCAAGGTGCTGCGTGAGTTGCCGGCGCAGTTCCGCCGGCGCTAATTCTGCGTCGGGTTCAGCCAGCAGGTAAGCGACCAGACGTTTCTGATCGGCACTATCCTCGCGGGCAACCACAACCGCTTCGCGCACCCCGTGGCACTGGGTGAGCTGAGCTTCTATTTCCCCCAGTTCAATGCGGAAGCCACGCAGCTTGATTTGAAAATCGTTGCGGCCGAGGTATTCGATATTGCCGTCAGGCCGCCAACGCGCCAGATCGCCGGTTTTGTACATGCGGGCGCCGGCTACCGACGAGAAAGGATCGGGCAGAAAGCGTTCCGCTGTCAGTTCTGGACGATTAAGATAGCCACGGGCGACCCCCACACCGCCGATATAGATCTCGCCTTTGACGCCGATCGGGACGGGCTGGGCATGGGCATCAAGGAGATAAATTTGGCTATTGGCGATGGGGCGGCCAATCGGCGGCGCATTTTTTTCCTGACGGTCACAGGAATAAAGGGTGGCGCAGACGGTGATTTCCGTCGGCCCATAAGCATTAAACATCTGTCGCCCCTGCGCCCAGCGTTTGACCAGCGTTGACGGACACGCCTCACTGCCGACGATCAACGTTTGCAGTGTGTCGGGTATGGAGTCCATTGCCGTCAAGGCCGTGGGTGACAAGAGGGTGTGGGTAATGGCACGGGTTTTTAAGTAATGGGACAGGGCGGCACCGGGCAGGATATTGGCACGTTTGGCAAGATAGAGACGCGAGCCTGCCAAGAGTGCCATGCAGCATTCCCAAATATAACCATCGAAACTGTTTGAGACAAACTGTAAGACACGGCTGTCCGGGGTCAGAGACAATCTGTCTTGCTGAGTGGTAATCAAGTTACACAGGCCGCGATGTTCGACCATCACCCCCTTGGGTTGGCCGGTGGAACCGGAGGTATAAATGACATAAGCCAGATGGTGTGAGGTCAGCCCCAGCGCGTGAGGATCGGGGTTTTCTTCCGGCCTTGCAGCCAACGCAGGACATTGTTGGGCATCAAGCACGATGATGGGCACCGGTGAGTGATGGATTGGCAGGTTATTGCCCAGCATGTCAACCATCGCCGCCTGAGTAATCAATGCCATCGAGGCGGAATCATTGAACATATACGCCAGCCGTTCGGCCGGATAAGTCGGATCGAACGGCACGTAGGCCCCACCCGCCTTGAGAATCCCCAAAAAACCGACCACCAGATCCAGGCTGCGTTCGACACACATCGCCACCCGATCATCCAGCCGCACGCCCAGCTCAATCAGATGATGTGCCAGCCGATTGGCGCGGCGGTTCAGTTGGTCATAACTGAGGGACTGGTCGTCAAAGATCACGGCGAGGGTATCCGGGTGCTGCTGTACCTGCTTCTCGAACAGTTGATGAATCAAGGTATGTTGTGAGAAATCGACCTGCGTGGCATTGAAATCCAGCAAGACTTGCTGGCGCTCAGCCTCCGGCAAGATGGGCAAATGGGCGATCGGCGTATCCGGTGCGGTGACGGCGGCGTCGAGCAAGACGGCAAGGCGGGATTGGAGGGTCATGGCCTCGGTGGTGCTCAGGGTGTCAGTAGAGAAATTAAACTCAATCGTGACGGGGGGGTTGTTATCTTTAAGACAGGCGGTGTCGGTGTACTGCTTGATAATGACCGACAGAGGATAGGGGACACCGTGATACAGGTCAAAAGATTCGATGCTGGTCTCTTCTCCTGCCATGTGCAGATTCGCTGTAAACGGTTCGAGTGATAATGTGATGTCAAATAATTGTGTTCGTCCCGTTTTCTGCTGGATTTGGGTTTGTCGAGTGATCTCGGCAATGGGCAAACGTTGGTGCTTATAACAACGGCGCAATTCTGCTGCGGCTTTGTGCATGACATCAAGGAAGGTGTCTTCTGGTGATAGGGTCACGCCAATCGGAATAACGGAGGCGAACATCCCCATGGTGCTTTTATGGCGGGCATTTTTACGGTTGTGCACGGGAATGCCAATCACGATTTCATCGACTTCCGTTATGCGGGTGAAATAGCCGGCCAGAACGGCATACATAAAATGCAGGATGGATAATCCCTGTCGGGTCACGGTCGTTTCAATACGCTGATAAAGCGTCTTGTCTATTTGCCAAAAAAGCGGCTTGGCTTGCGCGCTGTTTGCTGTTTTTGGGGTGTTAGCCGGCGGGAGCAAGGGTTGTGGCAGGTTTTTATAGCGTTCTTGCCAAAATTGCACATCGTGTGAGTGGCGGTGGGAAATAAGATAAGCCCGGTCATCCTCAACAAAATCCAGATAAGAGAGCGCCGCTTTATTGAGGGTTTCTTGCTTTATCGGGTAATTTTCAATCAGGTTATTTTTTATCAGGTCGCTTTTTGTCAGGTCATTTTTTACTAAATAATTGTAGGTATCAATAACCTCGTCAAGCAGCATGAACAAACTCATCCCATCCATGATCAAATGATGACAACAAAATTGCCAGTATCGGCGTGTTTTGCTGACCCGCAGTATCTCAGAGCGCCACAACTCACCATTCAAGTTGAATGGGCGCATGAACTCGGTATCAATGTGTTGTCTGGCTTGGGTTTCTGCGTCTGGATGCGATGAAAAATCGCGGAGGGTCACGGAGACAGGGAGAGTATCATCAACCTGTTGGCGGGGTAATGCGTGGGTGTTGATGAGCTGTAAGCGCAATGTATCGCAACGGGAAACCATCGCCTCAAAAGCAGTCACGAACGCATCTTCATTCAATTCCCCATGGATGCAGATAAAAAGACCAATATTATATTTGGGTGAACCGACATGGATAACCTGATCGAGCCAGATGACTTGTTGAGGAGAACTCAGTGGGTGTGTCATATTCATTTCCCCTGTGTAGTTGGGTGCTGGTAAAAAATGAACTGATGAATTGTTATAAATTAGAGTTTTAAACTAAAAATTGTCCTTATTGCGTGTAACTTTGGATAAATTAGTTAAAAAAACAGGCGATGTCGATATTTTTTGTTTACCCATTGTTTACCAGACAGGGGGGTGAGGGCGGCGTCATGGCGCATGAGTGGTAGTGATATGATTATCAAAGAAAATGGCTGGATTGGGGGAGATGAAAGGGATATCACTGACTCAACAACCCCACGCCAAGGCATGGGATTGTTGTTATAGGATCTTGCTTACGCGTTTTCTTGCTGAGTTGACTGAATGGCAGTCAGTGCAACGGTATAAACAATATCATCCACCAGTGCGCCACGGGACAGGTCGTTAACCGGCTTGCGCATACCTTGCAGCATTGGCCCGATGGAAACCAGATCCGCTGAACGCTGTACCGCTTTGTAAGTGGTGTTACCGGTGTTCAGGTCTGGGAAGATAAATACGGTTGCCTGACCGGCAACCGGTGAGTTTGGTGCCTTGGATTTTGCTACATCAGCCATGATCGCCGCGTCGTACTGCAATGGGCCGTCGATGATCAGATCCGGGCGTTTTTCTTGTGCCAAACGGGTGGCTTCACGCACTTTTTCAACATCGCTGCCCGCACCGGAATTACCGGTGGAGTAAGAGATCATCGCTACGCGAGGCTCGATACCAAATGCTTTTGCAGAATCTGCCGATTGGATGGCGATTTCAGACAGTTGCTCGGCGGTGGGGTCTGGGTTGATCGCACAGTCACCGTAAACCAGCACTTGCTCTGGCAGCAACATAAAGAAGACAGAAGAAACCAGCGAGCTGTTTGGTGCCGTTTTAATTAACTGCAATGGCGGACGAATGGTGTTGGCGGTGGTGTGAACCGCACCGGAAACCAGGCCGTCAACTTCGTTTTGCTCCAGCATCAGGGTGCCCAGCACCACGTTGTCTTCCAGTTGTTCGCGGGCAACCACTTCGGTCATGCCTTTGTTCTTGCGCAGTTCAACCAGACGCGGCACATAACGCTCACGGACTGCCGCCGGATTCACGATCTCAATCCTGGTGCCCAACTCAACGCCTTGCGCCGCAGCAACACGGCGGATTTCTTCGGGATCACCCAACAGGATACATTCGGCAATGCCACGTTCAGCACAGATAGCGGCGGCTTTGACGGTACGCGGTTCGTCGCCTTCCGGCAGCACAATACGCTTGCCGGCCTGACGCGCCAGTTCGGTCAACTGATAACGGAATGCCGGCGGAGACAGGAGATTTGGACGCTCGGAGGCGGCTGCCAGAGAATCGATCCACTCGCTGCTGATGTGTTGTGCCACGTAGTTTTGGACTTTTTCGATGCGTTCGTGGTCATCGGCCGGCACTTCCAGACTGAAACTTTGCAGGTTCAGGGAAGTCTGCCAGGTGTTGGTCTTCACCGTGAAAACCGGCAGGCCGGTGCTGAATGCACGTTCGCACAGTTCACGGATAGAGTCATCAATAGAGTAACCCCCGGTCAGCAAGACGGCGCCAATTTCAATGCCGTTCATGGCGGCCAGACAAGCGGTGATCAGGACATCAGGACGGTCAGCGGAAGTCACCAGCAGGGAACCCGGACGGAAGTACTCCAGCATGTTAGGGATGCTGCGGGCGCAGAATGTCACGGACTTGATGCGACGGCTTTCGATAGCGCCTTCATTAATGATATCCGCTTTCAGGTGCTTGGCCATATCAATCGCACGGGTCGCGATCAGGTCGAAACTCCACGGGATGCAGCCGAGAATCGGCAGCGGGCTGTTTTTGACGATGGCATTGGGATCGATATGCGCAACCGTTGCTTTGGTGGATTCATCAAAGATTTCAGACAAATCCGGGCGGGTGCGGCCTTGATCATCAACCGGGGCATTCAGTTTATTGACAATGACACCGATAATGTTTTGGTTCTTGCTGCCGCCGTATTCAGCACGGGTCAGTTCAATGCTCTCTTTCAGTTGCTCCGGCGTGTTGGTTCCCTGAGCCGTCACGAACACGATTTCCGCGTTCAGTGTCTTGGCGATTTCATAGTTCAGGGATTGGGCAAACGGATGTTTGCGCGTCGGCACCAGACCTTCGATTAGCACCACTTCTGCCTCTTTGGCGTTTTCGTGGTAACGTGCCACGATCTCTTCCATTAAGACGTCTTTTTTATTGGTGGCCAGCAACGATTCCACATAGGCCATATCCAGCGGTTCAGCGGTATGGATGCTGGAGTGTGAACGGATAATGGAAGTGGTTTGATCTTGGGAACCCGTGTGACGGGGTTGGGCGATAGGTTTGAAAACGCTCAGGCGAACGCCTTTTTGCTCCATAGAGCGGATAACACCCAAACTGACACTGGTTAAACCAACGCTGGTGCCAGTAGGGATTAGCATAATTGTACGGGACACGGAAACCTCTTTATTTGACTCATGAATAGAGAACCGCCAGCGATGCCGGCGGTTCTGAAAATCATGACTGCTTTGTTATGCAGTCAGGCGTGCTGAATCCTGAGCAATGACCAATTCTTCGTTGGTTGGGATAACCAGAGCAGGACGGCTGTTATCGGTTGTGATAACCCCTGATTTGCCAAAGCGAGCGGCAAGGTTACGCTCGTGATCATATTCGAAGCCCAGCAGAGCCACTTTCTTCATGGTCAGTTCACGCACCAGCGCGGAGTTTTCACCGATGCCGCCGGTGAAGATAATCGCATCCAAACGGCCTTCCATCAGTGCGCTGTAGGCGCCGATGTATTTCGCCAGACGGTGGCAGTAAACATCCATGGCACGTTTAGCATCCGCTTTGGTTTCGTAGTTGTCTTCGACATAACGGCAGTCGCTGGTTACTTCGGTCAGCCCCTGGAAGCCAGATTCTTTGGTCAGCAGGGTGTTGATCTGAGCGACGCTCATGCCCATGGCATCGTGCAGGTGGAAAACGATAGCCGGGTCGATGTCACCACTGCGGGTGCCCATCACCAGACCTTCCAGTGGGGTCAGACCCATGGAAGTATCAACACACTGACCGTTAACAATCGCAGAAACAGAACCGCCGTTGCCCAAATGGCAGGTGATGACATTCAGCTCTTCAACCGGTTTGTTCAGCAGCTTGGCGGCTTCGCGGGAAACGTAGAAATGGCTGGTGCCGTGTGCGCCGTAACGACGAATACCGTGCTCTTTATACAGGTTATAAGGCAGTGCGTACAGGTACGCTTCTTCAGGCATCGTCTGGTGGAAGGCGGTGTCAAATACGGCAATATTCTTCTCAAGCAGGTGAGGGAAGGCTTTTTTCGCTTCTGCAATACCGATCAGGTGAGCCGGGTTGTGCAGTGGCGCGAATGGAATAGCGGCTTCAATACCTGCGATAACGTCATCGGTGATCACCACGGAAGAAGTGAACTTCTCACCACCATGTACAATACGGTGACCGATGGCTGCAATTTGGGCGGAAAGTTCTGGCTTTTCAGCCAAAATAGTATTAACAATGAAATTCAGTGCTTCGCTGTGTGCTGCGCCGGCACCTAAAGCAGCTTCGTTTTTCGCGCCATCCATTTTCCATTTAAGACGGGCTTCAGGCAGGTTAAAGCACTCTGCTAAACCCGAAAGATATTCTTCACCATTGGCAGGATCGATGATAGCGAATTTCAGGGAGGAGCTACCGCAATTAAGAACCAGTACCAGCTTACTTGACATGGAAATACCTATTATCTTGTTGTGATCTAATCTTTAAAAAGAACAGTGTTAAAAAATAAAAATAATTTGTTAACAAACCGAGCCTAATTGTTGCGAAAAAGGGCAAAATTCCTGTTTTGTTACTGCAACAACATAAAAGTCTGTGTAGGATACCGTTTGCCAGCAATAAAGACAAAATATACTTAATAGTATTAATACTACAAAAAAGATTTTATCTTTTGTAGAGATTTTTTAAAAACTATACCTTTAATTGATTGAGGTCATGATGAACACGACACCGCCTGTCAGTCAGGGTTGGTTTAAGCGAATGCAATTAGGCCAACAATATTTGAAAACCTGGCCACTGGCAAAGCAGCTTGCCCCTGTTTTTCCTGAAAATCGTGTGATTAAGGCGACCCGTTTTGGTATTCGGTTTATGCCGCCGTTGGCTATTTTTACCTTGACATGGCAAATCGCCCTGGGGGGGCAATTGGGTCCCTCGGTGGCGACGGCACTGTTTGCCTGTAGTTTGCCGTTGCAGGGATTATGGTGGCTGGGAAAACGTGCGGCAACACCGTTACCGGAAAGATTGCTGAACTGGTTTTATGAAATTCGGGAAAAATTTACTCAGGCAGGTATTGCCATGGCGCCTGTGGAAAACGCCCCGACTTACTTCTCACTGGCTGAATTGCTTAAACGGGCATTTAAGCAATTGGATAACTCTTTTCTTGATGATATTTAAGGAGTCGGATTTGGTTCTGAGATGCAGAGGTTTTTTATTCGATTTGGATGGTACGCTGATCGATTCATTGCCAGCGGTTGAACGGGCATGGGCCCAGTTTGCCGACAAAATGGGGATCGACCGGGATGAAGTGCTGAACTATGTGCATGGTACGCCGGCGATATTATCACTGCGGCATTTTATGCCGGATGCCAGTGAAGAAGAGATCAGCCGGACTTTCAAATGGATTGAAAAAATTGAAACAGAAGATACGCAAGGCATTACGGCGTTGCCGGGTGCCATCGCCCTGATTGATAAGTTGAATGCGCTGGATATTCCGTGGGCGATTGTGACATCGGGAACGGTGCCGCTTGCGTCTGCCCGGCATCAAGTGGCGGAGATACCGGAACCGGCGCATTGGGTGACAGCAGAGTCGGTCACCCATGGCAAGCCAAACCCTGAGCCTTATTTGCTGGGCGCGAAAAAACTCGGGCTTTTGCCGGAAGAGTGCGTAGTTTTTGAAGATGCGGCGGCGGGCATTCATGCCGGACTGGATGCGGGCTGTCAGGTTGTTGTTGTCCACGATTCGCCGGATATTCCGCGCCGTGACGAAGTCCATTTGACGCTGAATAATCTGGAAGATATCGAGATTGTCAAATCCGGCGGTTATGTGTCGATTTACACCCAATAGATTTCGTTTTGGGAAGATCCTTGATCCTAACGAAGGATTTTCCCAGAGAAAAGTGCTCTACTTAACTTGTTAACGTTTAATTGAAAGATATCGTTGATAGGGGCTTAGATTGAGTAGCGAACTGTTGTGGGTATTGACCCTGCTATTGATAGCCATTGTGCTTTTCACCACCAATAAAGTCAGGATGGATGTGGTGGCGTTATTGGTGATCATCGCATTTGTCTTGAGTGGCACACTGACGTTAAGTGAAGCCACCGTCGGTTTTAGTGATCCCAATGTGTTATTGATTGCTGCCCTGTTTGTCATTGGCGAAGGGCTGGTGAGAACCGGGGTGGCCTATCAGATGGGCGACTGGCTGGTTCGTGTCGCGGGTAACAGTGAAACCAAGATGTTGGCCTGGCTGATGTTATCGGTTGCCGGATTGGGCGCGTTCATGAGTTCAACCGGAGTGGTCGCCATCTTTATTCCGGTTGTCTTGAGCGTGGCGACCCGAATGCAAACCTCGCCGGGGCGGCTGATGATGCCATTGGGGTTTGCCGGTCTGATCAGTGGCATGATGACCCTGGTGGCAACGCCGCCCAATATGGTGGTCAACAGTGAGCTGGTGCGTGAAGGTCTGCGCGGGTTTGATTTCTTCTCCATTACGCCGATTGGCCTGTTAGTGTTGGTGGCTGGCGTGGTTTACATGTTAGTTGCCCGTCGTTGGCTGGGCGGCAAAAATCACCAGACCGCGGATGAGCGCTATCAGCGGACATTCCGTGATTTGATCCGCGACTATAAATTGTCTGGCCGTGCCCGCCGTTTTTCTCTTCGCCAAGGTTCGCCTTTGGTTGGGCACACCTTGGATGAAGCGGGGCTGCGCGCCCGTTATGGGGCTAATGTCATTGGCATTGAACGTTGGCGCAAGTTCCGGCGCGTCATGATCGCCGCCACCGGGGACAGGGAATTGAAAGCGCAGGATGTCTTGCTGGTGGATATGTCGGGCAGTGATGTGGATTTGCGCGAGTTTTGCCGCGATCAACGGCTAGAACCGATGGTATTGCGTGGAGAATATTTTTCCGAGCAATCCCGTGATGTCGGGATGGCTGAAATTTCAGTGATCCCGGAATCCCAGCTATTGGGGCAATCATTGCGTGGGATGAAATTTCGTACCCGTTATGGCCTCAATGTGGTGGGAATTCGTCGCGGGGGGAAAGCGCTGGATGGGAAGTTAGTGGATGAGCCTTTGCTGCTGGGGGATACGCTGCTGGTGATCGGTGACTGGAAACTGATCCGCGCCTTGAAAACAAAAACCCCTGATTTTATTGTCCTGAACCTGCCTATTGAAGAGGAAAGTGCGGCTCCCGCGGCTTCACAGGCTCCTCATGCTTTATTCTGCCTTGCCCTGATGGTGGCGATGATGCTGACTAATGAAATCCCGAATTTTATTGCTGCGTTAATTGCCTGTTTGCTGATGGGAAAATTCCGCTGCATTGATATGGAAAGTGCTTATCGAGCCATTCACTGGCCGAGCATTATCTTGATTGTCGGCATGATGCCTTTTGCGCTGGCCTTGCAAAAAACCGGGGGCATTGACCTGATTGTTCGTGGATTGATGGATATCGCCGGCAATATGGGACCACGGGTGATGTTGGTGTGCCTGTTTGTGCTTTGTGCCGTCATAGGCTTGTTTATTTCCAACACGGCGACGGCCGTATTAATGGCACCGATTGCCATTGCTGCGGCAAATGAGATGGCGGTTTCACCTTTGCCTTTCGCGATGATAATTGGGGTGGCGGCTTCAGCGGCGTTTATGACACCGGTTTCGTCTCCCGTTAATACCTTAGTGCTAGGGCCTGGCGGATATCGATTTGCTGATTTCTTGAAACTCGGTGTGCCTTTTACGCTGATTGTGATGGGAATTAGCGTCGCGATTATCCCGATACTGTTCCCATTCTAATGTTTCAACTTCTCATGTTTCAGCCTCTCTCACAGGCTAATTTCATCAAGGGAGAGGCTGAAACTGGGGACAAACACTTCCATGAAATAATCCATTTCTTTACTGCGGCGTGCGGCCAGTGTCTTATCCAGCCGGCTTTTGGCTTGATTGAATTCAGTATTCCCTGCTGAGAGCTCTTCCAGACATTTCAAGTAAGCACATAATGCGTCGGCTTGCTTGATAATACGAGTTTCTTCTTCATCATGGTGATGCTCATCCAGAATGGGGCGAAAATCATCCTGTAATTCCGTTGGCAACATCGCCAATAATTTTTGTTGGGCTATTTTTTCTATTTTCTTATATTCATGGGCAATTTGTGGATTGTAGTATTTAATTGGCGTCGGCAAATCGCCGGTAATGACTTCGCTGGCATCGTGGTACATAGCCAACAGGGCGATCCGTTCAGGGTTAACCGTGCCGTTGAATTTACGGTTTTTGATGATCGCCAAGGCATGGGCGACAAAAGCGACCTGCAAACTGTGCTCTGAAACATTTTCTGTACGCACATTGCGCATAAGCGGCCAACGGCTAATTAATTTCAGGCGGGATAATTGGGCGAAAAAATGACTCATAATTTCCTCTTCTGGCCGAATAACGTGCAGTGGAATAACTAGGATTAATTGTGAGTGGAGCAGGAAGGGAAGTAAACCTATTCAGTGCCAATTTTCTTCAATACAAAAATAATCACTATAATCAGAGTGATAAAAACTCTTTGGGCAGGCTTCATAAGTTAGAATGTGTTTTTGCTAACGTTGAACCCAGACTGTGTTTGAAAGCCGCTCATAACATATAATGGCTCCGATTTCTGTGCACAGGCCGTGTTCAAACTGATTGCGCCGATAAATCCTTATATTGATAAACTCCCAGATATAAATGAGCTATTATTTGATATATATACCCGACTTCTATCTTTACCCGCGTTCTTTTTATGGAAAAAAATACTATTTTTATCTAATTCATTTAATTTCTCTATATGTGTTCCTCCGCAAGGTATGATCAAATCATCATATCGCCAGTAAAATATGGTGTCTGTTTTTGCTTCAGGCTCAATAATGACTTGCTTATCTAAATGAATTTTCTCTAATGTATATGCTTTTATAGTTTCCCATGCTTCCATTGATATTTTTTTATTTAATGAAAAACTTGCTTTATTTTCATCGATAGAACAACCTTTCACAGAAATCGATTCATGTGACTCATTGAAGACTCGATTAAACGCATAAAATAAAAAATGAGCCAATGTATGGTGTTTCATTATAGAATATCGTCTGTCCCATTCGATACTCATAGTAACAATATCGCCAATTTTAAAATCAACAGGAGATGAAAAAAAATGTACAATTCTGGTTTCAACATCAATAAAAGGAACGTCAACATCTGTTCTCTTAATTGATAACTTACTGCCAAATTTATGTTGGACATCAATGACATTGTTTGTTTTATGGTCGGGCGTTATTATTTTTCCTATATCACTGACTTGCCCTCCTGACTCTGCGTAAAAGATGGTTTTATCAAATACAGCTATATTCCCTTCAACAAACAGAGCCTTGGCTTTTAATTCTCTGGAATAAGGATTCTTATTATATGTTCTTTCAGTAAATGGCAATCGGAAAACACTATCATAGTCATATTTCATATTTTTACCTTACTTTTAGTCTTACTAATAAAATGCTAAACAACGCAATAAAAATATCTGTTATTTTCATGGTGATTTCTTTTTGATTATTAATCAGATTATGTAATTATAAAAAATATTATATGGAAATTACTTCGTCAACGGAAAATTTCTCATATGACAAAATACAATAAAAGCTACGTTGTGAGTTTATAACGTTCATTAAAGTTAGAAATAATCAATAGTTTTATTATCAGGCAAGATACTATACCCCATTAACTTCAAACTGCATTTCGCAAGGCAAAAGAAACTGATCATCTCCCCGCATCGCGGGGAGATGATCAATGTATCTTGAAGTACGACAAGTATAAATAAGGAATATGCGGATTATTGGCGATAGTTACCGATAAAGCGGGCAAATTTTTCAATCGCTATTTGCAAGTCAGTAACATGTGGCAGTGTTACAATGCGGAAATGGTCAGGGTTTGGCCAGTTAAACGCCGTGCCTTGAACCAGCAAAACTTTTTCCTGTAGTAACAGATCGAGTACCATTTTCTGGTCATCATAAATATTGAAACGTTTGGTGTCTATTTTCGGGAACATATAGAGGGCACCCATGGGTTTCACGCAGGAAATGCCTGGGATCTGGTTGATCAACTCCCAGGCACGGTTGCGCTGTTCATAGAGCCGGCCACCGGGAAAAATAAATTCACTGATGCTTTGATAACCACCTAATGCGGTTTGAATGGCATGCTGCATCGGCACATTGGCACAAAGGCGCATGGATGCCAGCATTTCTAACCCTTCAATATAATCCTTGGCCTGTTTTTTGGGGCCATTCAGTACCATCCAACCCTGACGGAAACCCGCAACACGATAGGTTTTGGACAAGCCATTAAAGGTCACGGTAAACAGATCGGGCGCTAATGCGGCGATAGAGTGGTGCTGGGCATCGTCGTACAGGATTTTGTCATAAATCTCATCGGCAAAAATAATCAGATTATGCTGACGGGCGATTTCGACGATTTCCAGTAACAAATCTTTGCTATAGACCGCGCCGGTTGGGTTATTCGGGTTAATAATCACGATACCACGGGTACGCGGCGTAATTTTACGGCGGATATCGTCTAAGTCGGGAAACCAGCCTTGCTGTTCATCACAGAGATAGTGAACGGCATTACCGCTGGAAAGTGAGACTGCCGCCGTCCAAAGTGGGTAGTCAGGCGCAGGAACCAACATTTCATCCCCGGTATTTAACAGGGCCTGCATGGATTGAACGATCAGTTCAGAAACACCATTACCGATAAAGATATCTTCAACGGTAACATCCAGCATCTTTCTGGCCTGATAATGCTGCATGATGGCCTTGCGTGCAGAATACAGCCCTTTCGAATCAGAGTACCCTTGGGCTGTTGACAAATTGCGGATAACATCGACTAAAATTTCATCAGGTGCTTCAAATCCAAATGGCGCTGGATTGCCAATGTTTAATTTCAGTACCTTATTACCTTCTTCTTCGAGTCGCTTGGCTTCTTTGAGGGTATTCCCCCGAATGTCGTAGCAGACATTATCTAATTTACTGGATTTATTAATGGAAAACATAGGGAGCCTTGACCTCTTGGCGAAAATGGATACTACCCGCATAAAAAGTGTGATGATCAATGTACTCTTCTCGATCCGTATTTTGAAGAGACTTTGATATCTTTGGTTAAAACGGTTGTTTTAAGAAGAGATGAATAAGTTTGCTCTCTGAATCATGCTCTTTTATTGGTGATTTATTTTAATTATGCGCGATAAGTCAGAATTAAATTTTGCATAATGGCTTGTTTTTAGTTGACAGAGCAGGCAGGAGATGCCATTTTGGCAGAGGTTTTTTAGTTCATTTGTTTAGGGAACCTCAATTGTCAATAAAAGTAAGAAGGTTTGTATAATGTATTCTTATAATTTATCTTTATTGAGGTAAGGTTAATTTAGGTTTTTATCACATGATACTTCGACAATTTTTTTGAATGTTTACCCATGACATTTTCGGGCCTTTTCAATGAAAACGCTAATTCATTAAAAATACTAATATTATTTAGTGGTGTTAAGCGTTCCTAATTCAGATTATGTTATTCTTTGAAGCAAGTCAGAAAAAGGGTATTTGTACTGGAAATTGGTGGTTATGTGATGTAAATAGGGTTTTATCTCTATTTTATTTTGGGATTGCATAAATTTTGTTAAGAAAGGAGAAAATAAAACCCATGATGATCTAAATAGTAAAAAAAATGCAGTAAACCTTTGCCCTACTTAATAGAGTAGAGTAATGTCACAATCGGTATTATTTTATTTGATACTGCTGAAGTAAAAACACCAGGTTAGTTAGTAATTAAAATCAAAAAAAAGTGATGAATAAACAATGATAAATGCAAATCGTCAGATAATAAACCTCGATCTCGATCTGCTAAGAACTTTTGTTGCCGTTGCTGACTTAAATACTTTTGCAGCAGCAGCAGCAGCTGTTTCTAGAACGCAGTCAGCTGTGAGTCAGCAAATGCAGCGGTTGGAACATCTCGTGGGGAGAGAGCTATTTGCTCGCCACGGCCGCAATAAACTTCTGACCGAGCATGGGCTTCAACTTCTTGGTTACGCACGCCAGATCCTTCGTGCCAATGACGATGCAACCGCATCATTAACCTACAATGATGCAGACGGTGAATTAAGAATAGGTGTGTCAGATGACGCTGTTGATACACTGCTTCCTTTCTTGCTGAACCGTATTGCCTCTGTCTATCCACGTGTGGCCGTTGATGTACGTATTAAGCGTGCTCAGTTTATCGAAAGCATGCTGGATAACCATGAGATCGACTTGGCATTAACCACAGCAAAAATTAACCACCATCCTAAAACGGTTTTACGTTCCTCGCCTGTTTTATGGCACTGTGCACCTGATTTCCAATTGCAGACGAATGAACCTGTACCGTTGGTTGTGATGGATGAAACCAACCCTTTCCGCCAGATAGCCTTGGATACGCTGGATATGGCAGGCATCTCATGGCGTATTGCGTATGAAGCGGCTTCCCTCTCCGCCGTTCGCGCGGCTGTCAATGCAGAAGTCGGTATTACCGCTCGCCCGCTGGAAATGCATAATGCAGACCTGAGAATTTTAGGTGAAATTGAAGGCTTACCACGCCTGCCGGAAATCCAATTCTTCTTATATCGCAATAGTAACGAACAGAATGAATCTGTTCTGACCGTTTTCGATGCCATTGAAAATAAGAAAACACCTTATACCGTAACGGCTGTTGAATCTGATGAATCCGACGAAATGGATGAATCTATTGCCACCATTGAACCTGTCAAATCAACTGAAACAGTTGATGAAAATTCCGTTGAAAATATAGACGAATAAGTATTATGTGTTTTATAGGCTAATATTTCCATTTTATTTGTGGAGATATTAGCCTGTTGCTAATTTCCTATTAGCGAATTTTCTATTAATAGTCCTCCCAAGTTTTCATTTCCATTTCTGATATTTCTAATAAGAAATATACCCTACTAATTTTCCTATCCCTTTCGAATTTTGGTTAAAAGAATGTTGCTGTGTTAACAAATTTCATTTTTCTAACTTGATAAAATAAAACCGTTTTTAGAAATAGCTCGCTTATCACACTTTATTAGTTCTTTTTAGAAACAATTTATTAATGGTTGAATAAATTGCATTCAAGTGTTGAATATTTTTCAATGAAACTGTGCACTTGATCATAAAAATACCCCCGACAACGCAGTGGAAAGACAGGTTTTTCCTGCGATAATGGTGTAGTAAAGTCGAGTTATCGGTTAGACTAGTTATGTCAGGAAGATGTTTTTTTATACGACTGACACGTTTTAGCGTTATACTAGCACAATCTGTTAATTAATGGTTTGTGGCTTGTAAATAAATAGGTGAGTGCATTTGCCGTGATGGCAAATTATTGTTGAGAGGAATAAAAACCAAGACGATTCAAGCTATTAAGATATATTGATTAGCATTGTTTCAGATTTGGTTGTTATCCCTTCCCATGAATCGATGTGGTGCAACACTGCCGGCAAAAAGAGCAGACACCTTGACACCACTTTTGATGAGTAAGCAACGAGTATGTCTACATCCACTGGAATTCTAGCCCATCACTGGGCATTTGCGGTTTTTCTAATAGGTGCTCTTGGTTTGTGTGCGCTCATGTTACTGGGCGGGTACTTCATGGGCGGCAGAGCAAAAGCCAGAGCAAAACATGTCCCTTATGAATCAGGTATCGATTCTGTCGGCAGTGCACGTTTGCGTTTGTCGGCGAAGTTTTATCTGGTTGCCATGTTCTTTGTTATCTTCGATGTTGAAGTCCTTTACTTATATGCATGGGCCGTCTCAATCAAAGAGAGCGGTTGGCTAGGCTTTGCCGAAGCAAGCATTTTCATTTTGGTGTTATTGGCAGGTTTGATTTATCTGGCGCGCATTGGGGCGTTGGATTGGACACCCGCGCGTTCAAAACGTCAGGTCAGTAAACCGAGTGCTGACACGTATATCAACACTGGCACTTATACCAACAACAGTCACATGCAGTAATAGCGAGGCATAAAGATGGATTATACGCTCACCCGCATCGATCCGAATGGTGAGAATGACCGTTATCCCCTGCAAAAACAGGAAACTGTCAGCGATCCCTTAGAGCAACACGTTCACCGTAGTGTCTATATGGGAAAATTGGAACATGCTCTGCATGATATGGTGAATTGGGGAAGAAAAAACTCCCTGTGGCCCTATAACTTCGGGCTTTCGTGTTGCTACGTGGAGATGGTGACGTCATTTACCGCGGTTCACGATGTTGCACGCTTTGGTGCAGAAGTCTTGCGGGCCTCTCCCCGTCAGGCTGATTTCATGGTGATTTCCGGAACCTGTTTCGTCAAGATGGCACCCGTCATTCAGCGTCTGTACGACCAAATGTTGGAACCGAAGTGGGTCATTTCAATGGGTGCCTGCGCCAATTCCGGTGGCATGTACGACATTTACTCCGTCGTCCAAGGGGTCGATAAGTTCATCCCTGTCGATGTTTATATTCCTGGCTGTCCGCCTCGCCCGGAAGCCTATATGCAGGCACTGCTGCTGTTGCAGGAGTCCATAGGCAAAGAACGACGCCCACTGTCATGGGTCGTTGGCGATCAAGGGGTTTACCGCGCCAATATGCAATCAGAAAGAGAACGGAAGCGCGGTGAACGTATTGCAGTGAAAAATCTGCGCACGCCAGACGAAATTTAAGGCTTTTAGCCATATAGCGTAACCATAGAGCAATGTGTTGCGATCACAAAAACCCTGATCAAGCGTTGTGGTGAAGAATGATGACAGATCAGATAGCGCAAGAAAGCGCCCGGCCGGCTTGGGCAACGCGGGATCATCTTGATGATCCGGTGGTGAGCGAGCTTAATCGTCAATTTGGCCCGGATGCCTTTACCCTCCAGCCGACCCGGACAGGTATGCCTGTTGTTTGGGTCAAGCGGAGACAGTTACTGGAAGTAATAACCTTCCTGAAAAAATTGCCCAAACCTTATGTCATGCTGTTTGACTTGCATGGTGTCGATGAGCGTCAGCGCTCTCACCGGTCAGGTCTGCCTGCGGCTGACTTTTCGGTGTTTTATCACCTGATTTCCATTGAGCGAAACCGTGACATCATGCTGAAAGTCGCGCTCGCTGAACAAGACCTGAATATCCCCACTATCACGTCAATTTTCCCGAATGCCAATTGGTATGAGCGTGAAACATGGGAAATGTTTGGCATTACCTTTAACGGCCACCCGAATTTGCGCCGTATCTTGATGCCGCCGACATGGGAAGGGCATCCGTTGCGTAAGGAATACGCTGCGCGCGCCACGGAATTTGATCCTTTTGTACTGACTAAGCAGAAAGAAGATCTGGAAATGGAAGCCTTGACTTTCAAACCCGAAGAGTGGGGCATGAAGCGCAGTACTGACAATGAAGACTTCATGTTCCTTAACCTCGGTCCAAACCATCCTTCTGCCCACGGCGCATTCCGCATAATCCTGCAACTTGACGGCGAAGAAATCGTCGATTGTGTTCCCGATATTGGTTATCACCATCGTGGTGCCGAAAAGATGGGGGAACGTCAGTCATGGCATAGCTATATCCCTTATACCGACCGCATCGAGTATCTGGGGGGATGTGTTAACGAAATGCCTTATGTGCTGGCGGTTGAGAAACTGGCGGGCATTGAGGTGCCGGATCGGGTGAAAACCATTCGTGTCATGCTGTCCGAACTGTTCCGCATCAATAGCCACCTGCTTTATATCAGTACCTTCATCCAAGACGTGGGGGCGATGACCCCGGTTTTCTTTGCCTTCACTGACCGCCAGAAAGTTTACGATATTGTTGAGGCGATTACCGGCTTCCGTATGCATCCGGCTTGGTTCCGGATCGGTGGGGTGGCTCATGACCTGCCACGGGGTTGGGACAAGCTTCTGCGTGAATTGCTGGACTGGCTACCGAAACGTTTGAATTCTTACGTCAAGGCGGCGCTGAAAAACAGTGTGCTGAAAGGGCGTTCTGTTGGCGTGGCGTCTTACAATGCGAAACAGGCGTTGGACTGGGGCGTTACCGGTGCGGGGCTGCGTGCAACCGGCATTAGCTTTGACGTGCGTAAATGGCGCCCTTATTCCGGCTATGAAAATTTCGATTTCGAAGTGCCAACCGGTTACAACGGTGATTGCTATGACCGGGTCATGCTGAAAGTGGAAGAAATCCGCCAGAGTCTGCGCATCCTTGAGCAGTGCCTGAAAAATATGCCAGAAGGCCCATTCAAGGCGGATCATCCGCTGACCACGCCGCCGCCGAGGGAGCGGACTTTGCAGCACATCGAGACCATGATTAACCACTTCCTGCAAGTGTCATGGGGGCCGGTCATGCCAGCCAATGAATCATTCCAGATGATCGAAGCAACGAAAGGTATCAACAGTTATTACCTGACCAGTGATGGTAGCACCATGAGCTACCGTACCCGCATTCGTACACCCAGTTTTGCCCACTTGCAGCAAATTCCAGCGGTGATACGCGGCAGTCTGGTTTCTGACCTGATCGTCTATCTGGGCAGTATCGATTTTGTTATGTCTGATGTGGATCGCTAACGATGCAAAGTGAATTTAACGCAAACAAGCAAGCACGCCTTGATGTGGTTAACGTAACGGACGCTCAGGCACCGGATCAGTTTGTATTGAGTGCTGACGAACGTAATGCCATTGAGCAGGAAAAACACCACTACGAAGATCCGCGTGCGGCGTCAATCGAAGCACTGAAAATTGTGCAAAAGCAGCGTGGTTGGGTGCCTGATGGGGCGATTTATGCCATTGCTGAGGTCTTGGGCATCCCGGCCAGTGACGTGGAAGGGGTGGCGACGTTTTACAGCCAGATTTACCGACAACCCGTCGGGCGTCACATTATCCGTTATTGTGACAGTGTGGTATGCCACATCACGGGCTATCAGGGCGTTCAGTCAGCGATAGAGTCGCACCTGAACATTCGTCCGGGGCAAACCACGGCAGACGGGCGTTTCACCCTGTTGCCGACCTGCTGTCTGGGTAATTGTGACAAGGGGCCAACCATGATGATTGATGAAGACACTCACAGTTACGTGAAGCCCGAAGAAATTGAAAAATTACTGGAGCAATATCCATGACAACGCATTCAGGAGTGAAAGACATTATCCGCACAGCGGAAAATCATCCCCTGACATGGCGGTTGCGTGCTGACCAACAACCTGTCTGGCTGGATGAATACCGCGACAAGAATGGTTACAAAGGTGCCGAAAAAGCACTGAAGGGCATGGCGCCTGATGAAATTACCGCGCTGGTTAAAGATGCCGGCTTAAAAGGCCGTGGCGGCGCAGGCTTCTCAACCGGCCTGAAATGGAGCCTGATGCCAAAAGATGAAAGCATGAATATCCGCTACTTGCTGTGTAATGCGGATGAGATGGAGCCGGGCACGTACAAAGACCGCTTACTGATGGAGCAACTGCCTCATCTGTTGGTGGAGGGCATGTTGATCAGTGCCTTTGCCCTGAAAGCCTACCGTGGCTACATCTTCCTGCGTGGTGAATATATCGAGGCGGCGGTTCATTTACGTAAGGCCATCGAAGAAGCCAAAGCCGCCGGGTTGCTTGGCAAGAATATTTTGGGCAGTGGTTTTGATTTTGAACTGTTTGTGCATACCGGCGCGGGTCGTTATATCTGTGGTGAAGAAACCGCGTTGATTAACTCCCTTGAAGGGCGTCGGGCCAATCCACGTTCAAAACCGCCCTTTCCTGCGTCTGCCGGCGTATGGGGCAAACCAACCTGTGTCAACAATGTCGAAACGTTGTGCAACGTGCCTGCCATTCTTGAACATGGGAAAGCGTGGTATATCGGTTTGAGTGAGGGCAAAAGTAACGATGCCGGCACCAAACTGATGGGCTTTTCTGGCCGGGTCAAAAATCCGGGCGTTTGGGAACTGCCGTTTGGCACAACCGCCCGTGAAATTCTGGAAGATTACGCCGGGGGAATGCGTGATGGCCTGAAATTCAAGGCCTGGCAACCCGGCGGGGCAGGCACCGATTTCCTGACCGCAGACCATTTGGATCTGCCGATGGATTTTGAGCATATTGCCAAAGCGGGCAGCCGTTTGGGAACGGCGCTGGCAATGGCGGTGGATCATGAGATCAATATGGTTTCCCTGACCCGCAATCTTGAAGAATTCTTTGCCCGCGAATCTTGTGGCTGGTGCACACCGTGCCGTGATGGTTTGCCGTGGAGCGTCAAAATCCTCCGCGCCATTGAGAGTGGCAAAGGCCAGCCGGGTGACATCGAAACCTTGGAACAACTCTGTCGTTTCCTTGGCCCCGGCAAGACGTTCTGCGCCCATGCGCCGGGTGCCGTGGAGCCTTTGCAGAGCGCCATCAAATACTTCCGTGAAGAATTTGAAGCGGGCATTGTCACCAAAGACCATTCTTTCAACGACTACGGCAATACCAGCCTGATTGCGGGTATTCAGCCCAATTTGCTTAAGCAGCGTTGGTAAGGTTGGTTTTCATTTTTGATTAACGCCTGCCACGGCAGGCCATTGGGAAGCATGCTGACTATGGCTACGATACATGTAGACGGCAAAGAATATGATGTAAACGGGGCTGATAACCTGTTACAAGCCTGCCTCTCATTGGGGCTTGATATACCTTATTTTTGCTGGCATCCAGCGCTGGGAAGCGTTGGCGCTTGCCGCCAGTGTGCGGTGAAGCAATATCAAAACGCGGAAGATACGCGCGGTCGTCTGGTGATGTCTTGTATGACACCGGCGTCAGATGGCACGTATATTTCCATTGATGATGATGAAGCGAAACAGTTCCGTGCAAGTGTTGTGGAGTGGTTAATGACCAACCATCCCCACGATTGCCCTGTTTGTGAAGAGGGGGGCAACTGCCATTTGCAGGATATGACGGTCATGACCGGGCATTCATTCCGAAAATACCGTTTTACCAAACGCACTCACAAAAATCAGGAACTGGGGCCATTCGTTGCTCATGAAATGAACCGCTGCATCGCCTGTTACCGTTGTGTCCGCTACTACAAAGATTACGCGGATGGGACGGATTTTGGCGTTTATGGCGCTCATGACAACGTCTATTTTGGCCGCCCTGAGAGTGGCACACTGGAAAGTGAATTTTCCGGTAACCTCGTTGAAATTTGCCCAACCGGAGTATTTACCGACAAAACCCATTCAGAACGCTATAACCGTAAATGGGATATGCAGTTTGCGCCAAGTATCTGCCAACAGTGCAGCATTGGCTGTAACACCAGTCCCGGTGAACGTTACGGTGAATTGCGCCGGATAGAAAACCGTTACAACGGCACCGTCAACCACTACTTTATGTGTGACCGCGGGCGTTTCGGTTATGGCTATGTCAACCGTGACGACCGGCCTCGCCAGCCACAACAACTGCGTGGCGATCAATGGATTTCATTGAATGCTGAACAGGTTATGCAGGGGGGCGCCGATATTTTGCGTCAGGCAAAAAATGCCATTGGTATTGGTTCACCGCGTGCCAGCATTGAAAGTAACTTTGCCTTGCGTGAATTGGTAGGGGCGGAAAACTTCTACAGCGGCATTTCAGCGGAAGAACAACATCGTCTTGATACGATGCTGGAAATTCTCCAGCAAGGCGGCGTTTATACCCCATCGCTGCGTGAAATTGAAGATTACGATGCGGTGTTTGTGCTGGGGGAAGACCTCACGCAAACGGCGGCGCGCATGGCATTATCGGTGCGTCAGGCCGTGAAGGGGAAAGCGCGTGAAATGGCTGCTGCCCAGAAAGTGGCAGACTGGCAAATTGCGGCGGTGATGAATATCGGCCAACATGCCAAGTACCCTCTCTTCCTGACCAGCGTCGATGATACCCGGCTGGATGATGTTGCCGCATGGAACTACCGCGCCCCGGTTGATGATCAGGCTCGCTTGGGTTTCGCCGTGGCACATGCCCTGAACAGTATTGCTCCTGCCGTTAATGATTTGCCGGATGAACTGAAATCGAAGGTGGAAATCATTGCACAAGCATTACGTGAGGCGAAAAAGCCCTTGATTATCAGTGGCAGCAATTCAGGCAGCGATGCCTTGATTCAGGCCGCTGCCAATATCGCATGGGCATTGAAAGATAAAGGCTCGGAGGTTGGCCTCTCCTATGTTGCTGCGTATGCCAACAGCATCGGGCTGGCGATGATGGAAGCGCAGCCACTGGATGCGGCTTTACAACGTATCGCTAAAGGCCATTCAGATACCGCCATCGTGATGGAAAATGATCTCTATCGCCATGCCCCGGCGGATAAAATTGATCGCGCACTGGATAGCCTGAAAAACCTGATTGTCGTGGATCATCAGCGCACCGCCATCATGGACAAGGCGCATCTGATTCTGTCAGCCTCCAGCTTTGCGGAAAGCGATGGTACGCTGGTGAATCAGGAAGGTCGTGCCCAACGCTATTTTCAGGTTTACGAACCGGCATTCTATGACAAGTCCATTGTGATGTTAGAAAGCTGGCGCTGGATGCACTCACTGTATACCACCTATACCCAGTGCCAGACCGACTGGACGCAGCTTGATCATGTGATTGCCGCTTGTGTCAAAGCCATGCCGCAATTCAAAGGCATCGTCAATGCGGCACCGGATGCGGCATTCCGTATTCGCGGGCAAAAATTGGCGCGTTCTCCCCATCGTTACAGTGGCCGTACTGCGATGCTGGCTGATGTCAGTGTGCATGAGCAGCGCCAGCCACAGGATATCGATACCGCATTTGCTTTCTCAATGGAAGGGAACAACAGCCCCTATGCACCCCGTCAGCAAATCCCCTTTGCATGGGCACCGGGCTGGAACTCACCCCAGGCGTGGAATAAATTTCAGGCGGAAGTCGGTGGTAAATTACGTTTCGGTGATCCGGGTGTTCGTTTGATTGAAGCGGTTGATGGCGGGTTGAACTATTTTGACGCTATTCCGGCCGCATTCACTGCGCAAAACGATCAATGGCATATTGCGCCTTATTTCCATTTGTTCGGCAGTGAAGAACTGTCGCAGCGTTCTGAGGTCATGCAGGCGCGTATGTCTGAGCCGTATGTGATGATCAATTATAAAGATGCGGCGCATTTGAAGGTGAAAGAAGGTGCGGTGATGGCATTGGATTGTGAAGGGCAGCAACTGCGCTTAACTGTACGCTTGAGTGGCAATCTTGCTCAAGGGCAAGTCGGCTTGCCGTTGGGAATGCCGGGGATACCGCCGGTTCTGGCGGGCAAATCAGTCCATAACTTACGGGAGGTTGCATAATGAGTTGGTTTACTCCCGAAGTCATTGAAATCCTGATTGCGGTACTGAAAGCTGCTGTCATTCTGTTGGTCGTGGTGGTTTGCGGGGCTTTCATGAGTTTCTTTGAACGCCGCATCCTTGGCCTGTTCCAGAACCGTTATGGGCCAAACCGCGTAGGTTGGGGCGGTTCATTGCAGCTTGTTGCAGACATGATCAAAATGTTCTTTAAGGAAGACTGGGCACCGCGCTTTTCCGACCGCGCCATTTTCACCTTGGCGCCTGTCATTGCTTTCAGCTCAATGTTGCTGGCTTTTGCTATTGTGCCGGTAAGCCCAACATGGATGGCCGCAGACCTGAACATTGGCATCTTGTTCTTCATGATGATGGCGGGCTTGGCGGTTTATTCCGTGCTGTTTGCGGGTTGGGCGAGTAACAACAAATATGCCTTGCTGGGTGCGATGCGTGCATCAGCACAGACATTGAGTTATGAAGTCTTCCTTGGTCTGTCCATGATGGGCGTTGTCGCCCAAGCCGGCTCCTTTAACATGGTGGATATCGTCAACTCACAGCAATATGTGTGGAATATCATCCCTCAATTCTTTGGCTTCCTGACTTTTGCCATTGCGGGGGTTGCGGTATGTCACCGCCACCCCTTCGACCAACCGGAAGCAGAACAAGAGTTGGCCGACGGTTATCACATTGAATATTCCGGCATGAAATTCGGTCTGTTCTTTGTGGGCGAGTATATCGCCATCGTGACGGTATCCGCTTTAATCGTCACACTGTTCTTTGGTGGCTGGAATGGGCCTCTCTTGCCTCCCTTCGTCTGGTTTGCGCTGAAAACGGCATTTTTCATGATGATGTTTATCTTGATCCGCGCCGCCTTGCCGCGTCCTCGTTATGACCAGGTGATGTCATTTGGCTGGAAAGTCTGTCTGCCGTTAACGTTACTTAATATGCTGGCGACTGCCGCCGTGATTTTATACAACGCTCAATAAAGGGGTGATTGAACCATGACATTAAAAGAGTTAGTGGTCGGTTTCGCCACCCAGGTACGCAGTATTTGGATGATAGGGCTTCATGCCTTCCATAAACGCGAAACAAAAATGTATCCGGAAGAGCCGGTTTATCTGCCACCCCGTTACCGTGGGCGCATCGTGCTGACGCGTGATCCTGACGGTGAAGAGCGTTGTGTTGCGTGTAACTTGTGTGCAGCGGTCTGCCCGGTGGGATGTATCTCACTGCAAAAAGCCGAGCATAAAGATGGTCGCTGGTATCCTGAATTCTTCCGCGTCAACTTCTCGCGTTGCATTTTCTGCGGCCTGTGTGAAGAAGCGTGCCCGACTACCGCGATTCAGTTGACGCCGGATTTTGAACTGGGGGAATTCAAGCGTCAGGATCTGGTGTACGAAAAAGAAGATCTGCTGATTTCAGGGCCGGGTAAATATCCTGACTATAACTTTTACCGTAAGACAGGTATGGCGATTGACGGCAAAGATAAAGGTGAAGCCGACAATGAAGCCAAGCCTATCGACGTTAAAAGCCTGTTGCCATAAGGAGCGATATTCATGGAATTTACATTTTATGTCGCAGGGCTGGTCGCTGTTCTCGCCACACTCAGGGTTATCACCCATACCAATCCGGTGCATGCCCTGTTGTATCTGATTATTTCCTTGTTGGCACTGTCCATCGTCTTTTTTTCGATGGGGGCTTATTTTGCCGGTGCCTTGGAGATCATCGTTTACGCGGGCGCGATTATGGTGTTGTTCGTCTTCGTCGTGATGATGCTGAATTTAGGCAAATCCGTGGTCGAACAAGAGCGGCTATGGCTACAACCCAGGGCTTGGATTGGTCCGTCAATCCTGTCTATCGTGCTGTTGATTGTGCTGGTTTATGCCATCAGTACGCTGCCATCCGCCGAAATCAGTGGTGAAGTGGTCAGCGCCAAAGAAGTGGGTATTAGCTTGTTTGGCCCTTATGTATTGGCCGTCGAGCTGGCCTCTTTGCTGCTGCTGGCAGGGTTGGTCGTGGCTTACCACATTGGCCGTGAAAATCGGCAAGGGGAAGTGATCAGCAATCGTGCGGAGGACCAACAATAATGATAGCGTTACACCACGGCCTCATTCTGGCGGCTATTCTGTTTATATTGGGCTTCACTTGCCTGATTATCCGCCGCAATCTGTTATTCATGCTGATCGGGCTGGAAATTATGATCAATGCCTCAGCGCTGGCATTTGTCGTTGCCGGCAGCTATTGGCTCCAGCCTGATGGTCAGGTGATGTACATTCTGGCCATTACTCTGGCAGCCGCCGAGGCGAGCATCGGTTTGGCACTGTTACTACAGTTGCACCGTCGTCGCCAAAACCTGAATATTGATACAGTCAGTGAGATGCGCGGATGAACTTACTCTATTTAACTATTCTGCTGCCATTGCTGGGATTTTTGCTGCTGGCATTTTCCCGTGGCCGCTGGTCTGAAAATGTGTCAGCCACCATTGGAAGTGGTTCTGTTGGGTTGGCCGCGCTGGTCACATTCTGGGTAGCGATGGATTTTCTTGCCCAGAATGGGGCAGGGGGGCTGGTTTACAGCCAAACATTGTGGAACTGGATGGCAGTGGATAATTTCAGCATCCCCGTTAATCTGGTGCTGGATGGCTTGTCACTGACGATGCTCAGTGTGGTGACCGGCGTTGGTTTCCTGATCCACATCTATGCGTCTTGGTATATGCGCGGTGAAGAGGGATATTCCCGTTTCTTCGCTTATACCAACCTGTTTATCGCCAGCATGGTGGTATTGGTGCTGGCAGATAACATCCTGCTGATGTACCTCGGTTGGGAAGGCGTAGGGCTATGCAGTTACCTGTTGATCGGCTTCTATTACAAAACCCCGGCGAATGGTGCGGCAGCAATGAAAGCCTTCATTGTGACCCGTGTGGGTGACGTATTCCTTGCCATTGGCATGTTTATCCTTTACGACCAGCTTGGTACGTTGAGTTTCCGCGAACTGGCGGTATTGGCACCACAACATATTGAAGTCGGTTCCAGCGCGATCACGTGGGCGACCTTGATGATTCTGGGCGGCGCCGTCGGGAAATCAGCCCAGTTACCATTGCAAACCTGGCTGGCGGATGCGATGGCAGGTCCGACACCGGTTTCTGCGCTGATCCACGCCGCAACCATGGTGACCGCAGGGGTTTATCTGATCGCCCGCAGCCATGCCTTGTTCCTGATGGCACCGGATATTCTGCACTTGGTCGGCATTATTGGTGCGGTCACCTTGCTATTGGCGGGTTTCGCCGCGCTGGTACAGACCGATATCAAGCGCGTGTTGGCCTATTCCACCATGAGCCAGATTGGTTACATGTTTCTGGCCTTGGGCGTGCAAGCGTGGGATGCCGCTATTTTCCACCTCATGACCCATGCGTTCTTTAAGGCGTTACTGTTCCTGGCTTCTGGTTCGGTGATTCTGGCCTGCCACCATGAGCAAAACATCTTCAAAATGGGCGGCTTGAGCAAGCGTATCCCCTTTGTTTATCTCTGCTTCTTGGTGGGTGGTTCGGCATTGTCAGCCCTGCCATTACTGACCGCAGGTTTCTACAGTAAAGATGAAATTCTGTGGGGTGCACTGGCAAATGGTCATATGAACCTGATGCTGGCGGGGCTTACCGGGGCATTGATGACATCCCTGTATACCTTCCGCATGATCTTTATCGTGTTCCACGGTGAAGAAAATACCCATGCCCATCCGGTCAAGGGCATTACCCATACCTTGCCACTGTCAATTTTGCTGGTGCTGTCCACCTTTGTGGGTGCTCTGATTGTGCCGCCATTGGCGGGCGTGCTGCCGGAAAGCCATGCCGGGCATGATGGTAAAGTGACACTGGAAATAATTTCTGGTGTGGTTGCCGTTGTCGGTATTTTACTGGCGGCAGCGCTGTATCTTGGCAAACGCAGTGTGGTCAACGCGACGGCAAACAGTGCACCGGGGCGCTTCTTCTCCACATGGTGGTTCCATGCTTGGGGGTTCGATGCAGTGTATGACTGGGTATTCGTGAAACCCTTCAAAGGCATCACCGGCTTGCTGCAAAGTGATCCTTTGAACTCACTGATGAACATTCCGGCCATATTGTCGCGTTGGGGCAATAAAGGGCTTCGTTGGAGTGAGAACGGACAAGTCCGTTGGTACGCTACCTCTATGGGGTTGGGTGCAGTGCTGGTTTTAGCTCTGCTGCTTTTGGTTTAATTAAGGGACACATTGCGCCATGCTACTACCTTGGCTAATTCTTCTGCCCTTCATCGGAGGCCTGCTGTGTTGGCAGGCGGAGCGCTTCGGCACCCGTATGCCGCGTTGGATAGCGCTTCTGGCGATGGGTCTGACGCTGTTACTCTCCTTGCACCTGTGGTTGCAGGGCGGTTATACACTCACCAACCCACAGGGCATTCCACAGTGGCAATCAGAATTCTTGCTGCCGTGGATCCCCCGTTTTGGCATCAGCATTCATCTGGCACTGGATGGTCTGTCCTTGCTGATGGTGGTGCTGACGGCACTGCTGGGCTTGATGGCAATCCTCTGTTCGTGGAATGAAAACCAACCATACCAAGGGTTCTTCCACCTGAACTTGTTGTGGATACTGGGCGGTGTGATGGGGGTCTTCCTTGCCATCGACCTGTTCCTGTTCTTCTTCTTCTGGGAAGTGATGCTGGTGCCGATGTACTTCCTGATTGCCCTGTGGGGACACAGAGGCTCGGAAGGGAAAACCCGTATCACGGCGGCAACGAAATTCTTCATCTATACCCAAGCCAGTGGTCTGGTGATGTTGATTTCGATTCTGGCGCTGGCCTTCATTCATCATGATGCCACGGGAGAATGGTCATTCAACTATGAAAAATTGTTGAATACACCGATGTCATACACCATTCAATACCTGCTGATGCTGGGCTTCTTCATTGCATTCGCCGTGAAAATGCCGGTTGTTCCCCTGCACGGTTGGTTGCCGGATGCCCATAGTCAGGCACCAACCGCAGGTTCGGTTGACCTCGCGGGGATCTTGCTGAAAACCGCGGCATATGGCTTGCTCCGTTTTAGCTTGCCACTGTTTCCAGAAGCGTCTGCGAATTTTGCCCCGATTGCCATGTGGCTGGGGGTTATCGGCATTTTCTACGGTGCATGGATGGCGTTCAGCCAGACGGACATCAAACGCCTGATTGCCTATACCAGTGTTTCCCATATGGGTTTCGTGCTGATCGCCATCTATACCGGTAGCCAACTGGCTTATCAGGGCGCGGTGATCCAGATGATTGCACACGGTCTGTCAGCCGCAGGGCTGTTCATTCTGTGTGGTCAATTATATGAACGCCTGCACACGCGTGATATGCGTCAAATGGGCGGCTTGTGGGGAAGAATTCAACTCTTGCCGGCGATCTCCCTGTTTTTCGCGGTAGCCACATTAGGGATGCCGGGAACCGGTAACTTTGTGGGTGAATTTATGATCCTGTTCGGCAGCTTTAGCCAATTTACCCTGATTACGACGGTATCCGTGTTCGGTTTGGTTTTTGCCTCCGTTTATGCCCTGTACTTGATGCAGAAAGCCTATTACGGTACGCCAAAAACGGATAAGCCATTACAGCGGATGGATGTGCGTGAAATCTCCATTTTGCTGCTGTTGGTCGTCTTATTGGTGATTTTGGGCGTTTACCCACAGCCAATTCTTGATACCTCAGCCGCAGCAATGGGTAACATCCAGCATTGGTATTCAGCTTCACTTTTAACTACAAGGCCGTAATTCGCCATGACAATAACTTCTGAACAATTGATCGCACTGTTGCCGCTATTGATCGTCGGATTGACGGTGGTGGTTGTGATGCTGTCCATTGCGTGGCGACGCGATCATTTCACTAATGTCACCTTGACGGTAATTGGTTTAAACCTGGCGCTGTTCTCTCTCTATTTTGTCGGGCAGCAGGAACCAATGGATGTCACGCCACTGATCCATGTCGATCGTTTTGCCATGTTCTATACGGCCCTTGTGCTGATTGCGAGCCTTGCAACAACGACCTTTGCCTATTCATGGCTGGAAAATTATCCCGATAATAAAGAAGAGTTTTACCTGTTGGTGATGATCGCGGCAGTTGGGGGAATTCTGCTCTCTTCTGCCAACCACATGGCATCACTGTTTATCGGGATTGAATTGATCACTTTGCCGCTGTTTGGTTTAGTGGGCTATGCGTATCGCCAGAAACGTTCGCTGGAAGCGGGCATCAAATATATGCTGTTGTCCGCGGCCGCCTCTTCATTCCTGCTATTTGGTATTGCGCTGCTGTATGCAGAATCCGGTGACTTGTCTTTCGCATCACTGGGCAAGAGCCTGAGCGACAGTCAACTGCATGAACCGTTGGTTCTGGCGGGCTTGGGGATGATGATCGTGGGACTGGGCTTTAAACTTTCCCTTGTGCCTTTCCAACTGTGGACGCCGGATGTTTACCAAGGCGCGCCGGCACCGGTATCGACCTTTCTGGCAACGGCAAGTAAAGTAGCTATCTTCGCGGTGGTCATGCGCTTATTTATTGCAGCGCCGGTCACCGAAAGCGAAACTTTACGTATTGTGCTAACGGTGATTGCCATTGCCTCTATCCTGTTTGGTAACTTGCTGGCATTGACACAAAGCAATATCAAACGGCTGCTGGGTTACTCATCCATTGCCCATTTGGGATATCTGTTGGTGGTCTTGGTTGCCATCAAAGATCATACGCTGGCAGAAGAGACGGCAGGTATTTATCTGGTTGGTTATTTGCTTGCCAGCATCGGGGCATTTGGTGTGGTCAGCCTGATGTCCAGCCCATACCGAGGGCCGGATGCGGATTCACTGTTCTCATATCGCGGCCTGTTCTGGCATAAACCGATTCTGTCAGCGGTGATGACCATCATGATGTTGTCACTGGCGGGAATACCCTTAACCTTTGGCTTTATTGGTAAATTCTATGTCATCGCGACAGGTGTTGAAGCCAGATTATGGTGGTTAACGGGTGCCGTTGTTGTCGGTAGTGCCATCGGCCTTTACTACTACCTGCGGGTGATGGTGAGCCTGTACCTGCCGGCACCGAAAGCACTGAACCGTGATACACCGCGCAATTGGGCATTTACTTCCGGTGGGATTGTTGTGTTGCTTACGGGGTTACTGGTGTTGATCCTTGGTGTCTGGCCGCAACCGCTGATTGATATTGTTCAACTGGCAAAAAGCGGTTTGTAAAATAACCATCTAAATAGACTCTTTTAAAGACTCAACCATGATTGGCTGGGTCTTTTTTTTATTATTATGTTGTTTATTGACCCCCCATAAACGTCAAGTCACCGCCCGCAAGACGAAAGCGGCATCCCTCTGTAAGTTCGGTTGTTGTTATTTTTATGTTAAGGTTCCTCATGATGTGGACGGCGTGAGTGATAAGCACAAAACGTCTTCAGGGTATATAACCCTTTATTTGGGTTGTATGTAATGTGATTAAATCTCTATGAAATATCACTTATTGGAGTAAATAGAAGATAGCGTTGTACACTAATTTTAAAGGATAATTATGAGTCAAGATAATACTGGTCAGGCAAAGACTAAAACTTACATTAACCCACCAGTTTTTTTCTTCTCGGCGTTTTTAGTCATTGCATTGGTGACATTCGCTGGTTTGAAACCCGAACTTGCCGACCGATGGTTTAAGGCTTTACAGCAGGATATTTTTGTTAATGCCAGTTGGTTTTATATCCTCGCGGTTGCTTTAATTCTACTTTCGGTCACCTATCTGGGCTTGTCCAGATACGGCAATATAAAACTGGGCCCCGACCATGCTGAACCCGATTTCAGTTATTTTTCCTGGTTTGCCATGCTCTTTTCTGCGGGGATGGGGATCGGGCTGATGTTTTTTGGTGTGGCTGAGCCTGTCATGCACTATTTATCCCCGCCGGTGGGCACGCCTGAAAGCATTGCGGCTGCCAAACAAGCAATGAAATTAACTTTCTTCCATTGGGGGCTGCACGCTTGGGCAATTTATGCCATTGTCGCTTTGATTCTGGCATTTTTTAGTTATCGACATGGGTTGCCGTTAACCTTGCGCTCTGCGTTGTATCCGATTATTGGCCATAAAATTTATGGGTCAATTGGTCATGCCGTGGATATATTCGCTGTCATTGGTACTGTATTCGGCGTTGCCACCTCGTTGGGGTATGGCATCCTTCAGGTGAATGCGGGTCTTAACCATCTGTTTGGTTTGCCGATCAATGGCACCGTACAGGTGATATTGATTGTTACTATTACTGCACTGGCTACCCTTTCCGTTGTCTCCGGTCTGGATAAAGGCATCCGCATTCTATCTGAATTAAATTTGGGGCTGGCATTCTTATTGTTGGTTCTGGTTGTGGTTTTAGGGCCAACCGTGCTCTTGCTGAAATCTTTTGTGGAAAACACCGGCGGCTACCTTTCGGAAATTGTTAGCAAAACCTTTAATCTTTATGCCTACGAACCCAAATCCAGCCACTGGCTGGGAGGATGGACATTGCTGTATTGGGGATGGTGGTTATCATGGTCTCCTTTCGTTGGTATGTTTATCGCCAGGGTTTCCCGCGGCCGGACAATCAGAGAATTTGTGGCCGGCGTCTTGTTCGTACCGAGTGGTTTTACCCTGATGTGGATGACCGCATTCGGTAATAGCGCCATTGACATGATTGCCAATAACAAGGCGGGAGAACTGGCAGACATCGTGCAGTCGGATGTCTCTCTGGCGTTATTTAACTTCCTGGAACATTTTCCATTTCCTGCTGTGCTTTCATTTATCGCGATGATCATGGTCATCATGTTTTTTGTCACTTCAGCGGATTCGGGCGCAATGGTGGTTGATACATTGGCTTCTGGTGGTGCTCACCATACCCCGGTTTGGCAGCGGATTTTCTGGGCAGGGCTGATGGGCGTGGTTGCCATATCATTATTGGTTGCCGGAGGCTTGTCTGCCTTGCAGACCGTCACGATTGCCAGTGCACTTCCTTTCTCTGTCGTCCTATTGATCGCTATTTATGGCTTGTTTAAGGCGCTACGGGTTGATGCCTACAAGAAAGACAGCCAGCAAATGACGACAATCGCGCCTCCTGCCAGCCGTAATCCGATACCGTGGCAGCGGAGATTGCGGAATATCGTCTATTATCCCAAGCGTTCGCAGGTGAAGCGTTTTATGCACGAAATCATCCAACTGGCAATGGAAATGGTGGCTGATGAGCTGGAGAAACAAAATAAAAGAATTGTGATCAACGATGAGATGGATGACCGCATTCATCTGGAAGTGGATTTTGGTGACAACTTAAATTTTGTCTACGAAGTTCGCTTAAGGGGTTATATACAGCCGACATTTGCTCTTGCTGGTTTAGATGATGATGATAAAAATGAGGAGCAAAAATATTATCGTGCCGAAGTTTATCTTAAAGAAGGTGGGCAGGATTACGATCTGATGGGCTGGACTCAAGAACAGATCATCCACGATATTTTGGATCAATACGAAAAGCACATTCACTTTTTGCATTTAGTTCGTTAACAAAAAGACAATCCCCAGACTGACAATCTGGGGATTGTTGTTCTTAAGATGCTGAATACAGCTTTAGAATTCTGATGACGTTGGGACAGTGAATTCTATCGGCTTAAATAAGCCCAAAAGTGCCTTTAAACAAGGTGGAAGGATTGAATAAATTTATGTACTGTTAATCAACATGAAAACCGCAAAGGGAAAAGGAAAATAGTATGGAAAACTATAAAAATTACACGATGGATAAAGCTGATTTGATCTTGCATCCTATTATTGGTGGGGAATTGATATTACTGAACTACGTTGGGTTTGCACAAGAAAGTCGATTTGAGTTTTTAAGGAAAATAGAAGGCCGGAATAGAATGAGTGATGCTGAAATATTGGCATTTATCAATTTCAAGCAATATCTTTCTAACGATATTTTTATCATTAACGAAGATTCTTATATCAAAGATAAAGTTTATTTAATGGACGCGAACCATATCGATGATTTTGTCGAAGGTTATTTCAAACTGAATGCCAGTTGTTTTTTTGATGGCAATACATTTTTTATCTCTCCTTTAGATAAGGTTTTGATTGAGTTTCAACATAACGGTTATGTATTTTTACATAAATTACCCATATTATTGAATGAATATGGTAAGTCGAAAATATCACATAGAACAATATGTTATATTTAATTTTTTATGGAATTTTTATAAATTAGCCAGGCGTTATGGTGTCCCGTACAGTGAGCCAACCACGATTGCTGAGGTACTGAAATGGACAGAGCGAAAAATATTAGGGGGCGTTTTTTGCCAAATCCAAATATAGTTAACATTACCAATATTTCAGATTTGGCGGTTTTTAAATCTTCTTAATTGTTTTTGCAGGGGAAAATTTTATCATAACCATTTTTTGACAAATTCTTCCAACGGCATTGGACGGTCGAAGTAATATCCCTGCAAATAATCAACTGAATACTTCTTTAACTGATTGATTTGAACTTGGTTTTCAACCCCTTCTGCCACAATTTCCAGATGTAATCGCAAAGCAAGATCAACGATATTTTCCACAATATGTTTTGAAGTCCTATCGGTATTCATTTTGCTGACAAAGTTATGTCCAATTTTTATTAAGTTAACATTAAGTTTTTGTAAATAATTGTAATTGGAATAACCTGTGCCGAAATCGTCCAGAGCGATTAGTACACCTAATTTATTCAACTTATTGAATAAACTCATTGTATGATCGTCTGGCGCCAATAATTCCCGTTCGGTAATTTCCAAAATCAGTTTGACAGAACCTTCAGGAAATGATTCCAGGAAATTTTGGCAATCATCAACTAATTGAATGTCTTTATAATGTTTTGCACTGATATTGAAATTAAAATGGAAATGGGCGGGTAATTGATGGGCAATCGGCGCAAAGTAGTCTCGCACTTGGGTGATCAGATGATGCGTTAAGGGAATAATTAAATCTGATTTTTCAATTTGGGCGATAAATTTATTGGGTGCCAATAACCCATGAGCCGGATGTTGCCAGCGAACAAGAATTTCACACCCCATGATTTCATTATTTTTGCCACCAATAATGGGCTGTATGTAAGGAATAAATTGCTTGTTTTTAATCGCTTTTTTCAGGTGATATTCTGGGAGCGTGATGGTTTTGGTGTATTGATAAAAAAACACCGCAGAGATGAGAGTAAGCAGAGACAGTAAAATAAATACAGATGCTAATTCCACATCTGGCTGGATATTGTCCTGATAATTGGAAAATAATCTCCAGAATATAAATCCTGTGCCGACAATGAGGGTGATGAATAACATCACAAATAGCCGATACAGGGATCGGGATGATTTCAGATTCAGCCTCATCATTTCTCCTTTTTGATAAAGCCCATTACTTAACAGTAGACTTGTTATCTAAATATGCAAAGTTTCATTAACTTCTTGATTACAAAAAATGTTGTTCTTTTTTTGAGAAAACAATCTCAGCTATGTTACAGGAAGAATTTAGCGACGGGAAATAGCGATATGACTATACGGCAAGATTCGGGTCAAAAAATTTCGTAATTAGTGGCGATGATCAAAATAACGAAATATTTTTGCCCTCCGTGGCAAAAATATTATTTGATATATATCAATATATTAAGATTAACTGTAATAAATAGCGTTGTATTAGAGCCCTTTTTGATTATGGTGAGGTTATCACAATGGCAACACGGCGGTTTTCCGCCCGGCCTTTTGAGCTTCGGTTATCGGCGATGGGTTGGCTTGGCCCTAATCCACGGGTTGTCAGATTAGCGCGCTGTATACCTCCCTGTGCCAGTGCCTCCGCAACGGTGTTGGCGCGTTTTAACGATAATTGATTGTTGTAACTCACTTCTCCGTAGTTGTCAGTATGACCATCAAGGCGTGCATGATGGATACCCACTTTGGATAAAATAGTGGCGAGTTCTTTTAACTTGGCTTGACCTTCAGGACGCAAGTGAAATTGGTTATTACCAAATAACACTTTTTCTGACATGCCAAATAACCATCCCTCATCGGTTTGTTGAAATCCTTGTTGTTTAAGTGCGGCGATCTGGGCGGCGGTCAACGCCCCTTTGTTCTGGCAGGCACTGAGAAAAAGTGCGCCAATAAATACCCAGATAAATACACAATAACGGTTTTTGCTCATAGAGGGTTCCTTGATAGATAGTTTAGTTTTGTTGTTTCAGCGGAATACCAGCCACCACCTCGTTGTTTAATGTGATACATCGCTGCGTCCGCTTCAGAGAGCAGTTGCTCCGCCGTTAGCTCACCGTTGGATAAGGCAATGCCAATGCTGAGTGTGATACGCAGATGTTGTCCGTTAGGCAGGAGAATGGGAGTGTCCATCGCATGGATGATATTTTTTGCAATGCGCTCTGCATCTTCGAGATTGGCAGAGGGTAACAGGATAGCGAATTCATCCCCGCCAAGTCGGGCAACGGTATCGGTTTTTCTCACTTTCCGTTTTAACGTGGCGGCTATCGTAACAAGAACGTGATCACCGGCGGCATGTCCATAAACATCATTGACGTATTTCAGCCTGTTACCGTCAATAAACAATATCGCGGCACTTTCACGCATGAATTTATCGTTCATCACGGTTGAAAGAACACGCTCAAACGTTGCCCGGTTTGGTAAACCGGTGAGGGAATCATGTTGCGCTTGCCAGGTTAATGCGGCTTTTTCGGTTTGCAGGTGATGTTGCCACTCTTCCAGTTCTTCCAGCAGGTGATTGAAAACCTGGCTTAACTTGTGCAATTCAGCGATATGGGCAGAAGGCACACGCCGTGAAAATGTCCGTTGTTGCCGCACATCATGGGCGACGACGGTAATGTTTTGCAATGCCCTGACAATGCCATCGTGCATACGTAATGAGAGGTAAAGTGAAATCACGGCGCTGAACAACAGGCAGGCAAACAATACCAGCAGAGACTGATAAATAAATTTGATGATATGGTCGCTGTTGCCAATTAACCAGACTGAGCCGACCTTTTGCTGGTGGTGGTAAATCGGCAGGGTAATGGGTTCAGGAAGCAGCCAGTGCTCGACCCATTTTTTAACATTGCCGGTACGAGTTCCTTGATTGGCCTGCCAGCAGGCCAATACCTGTTGTTTGGCATCAAAAATCTTAGCTTCGGTAAAACTATTGTGAACCGCAATCATTTCCAATATTTCGTTTGCTGCGGTTTTATCCTGAAAAACGACGGCGGCCTGTGCTGTGTGGGCAATGGTCGTGGAGATCAGCTTTAAATTATTTTCGGCATACTTCTGCATGGCAAACAGCGCCAGCAGGGATAAAAACAAGCCGACGACGGATAATATGATAAACGTAATAATCAGATGGATACGGTGAAAAGCCTGACGTAACGTAGGGCGTGAAGGCATCAGTGAATAACGTTTTTTCATACAGATTATTCCACCTTGCGAGCCAGTTGCAGCACATTCGGATGTACGCGCACGCCGCTGCGCGTCAGAATATCAAGATTAAGGCTAAATGTTGCCTGAGTGCTGTTAATGTTGAGGCAAAATGCGCTGCCAATTTCACAGTTCTGATTATTTTCAGCAATGGTAAGCAGTGGCTTATCATTTTTCAGGCTAATCACTTGGTGTTGCAGTTGTGGATCGACTTGACCGTAGTAGATGACATCACATCTTTCTATGAGTTGTTCTACGTTGAAATTCAGCGTTTCTATTTGCAGTTCTGTTTGGTCAGAAATCATATCAATCTGGGTTAAGGCGCTAATGTAATTGGATGGGGGAACCAGACATAAATGCAGGGCAGCAGGTGCAATAGGCCAGTGGGTATAACTGATAATGCCAGAAACGACCCGCGCCACATTCTCATTGAGCATGCGTTTTTCATTGGTATCAGGCATCGCTGTTACTGCTGAATTACCTATCACAGTGATTACGCATAAGGTCATCAGTACCTGTAGAAATAATCTGGCAATATAATGTCTAAAAACGGTACGCTTACAAAGATGATGAATCCGTTCAATCACTTTCATAACGAGTTCCGGTATTTGCTTTTCGTCCAGCATTTGCCTTTCATAGCGTGTTAAAAGTCTAGCGTCAAAAATCGAGTGTAAATAATCGTGTTGAAGTTATTGATAAAATCTGTTTTTAGCCAGAACCTATCTCACCAAGGTATTTTTGCCATTATTTTTCTGTCACTACTGTAATGACTGCCGTCACGATAGTTGTGACTGCGCAAAAATGATACCCAATGAGATAGGTTGTAAAGTCGTTGCTTACCCAATCATTTAATTGGTAACTTTAAGGTATAATTTCATTATCAACAAATAGACTGCTGTTTCTAATTTCTATGTTGATACATCTTTATTGATTCCTATTATATGTCCATGATTGTCATAAGAGATACTGGAAACTTTGCTTTGCCTTAAGGTATCTAACAGTTTTTGTTCCAGCATAAAACTCTGAGCCACCTCAGCGTGAGTTAACACAGGTCGGTGGCGACGACGTTCGATCTTAAATCGGTGTTGATTGTATTTCGCCCAGCCAATGAGCAAAAGTGCATTAATTATGGCGATAACAATATAAGGCGCAATATTATGAGAAGCGTTAAATAATCCCACCATAAATAAATAGATAAAACCCACCCAAGCCAGAATAGTCAGCAGGATATCAATTAAACGAAGCGATAATTTTTGCTCAGTAAAAATTAAGGGATCTTTCATGATTCGATTCTCTCTATTCCCCTGTCAGGGCTTTCCCAACGGGCACGTTTTCTGTGGACTTTGAGCATCACTTTTGGAAACGATATCAAGGTGGTAAATAGATTTAGCATCCAATAAACCATCGGATACCAAATCACCCAGAAAAGCGATGAGGCAACGTGTTTTTCATAGCGTCGTTCAATCATCAAACTGACGGTAAACTGAAGCAGACAGGTGGCCGCCAGAATTAACCCCGTATACCCAGGCGGGAATAGGGTATAGACGCGAATGTTTTCCGGTAATGTGATGAGCATTCCAAGAAAAAATAAAATGATGGAAAGGGCAAAGGTAAATGACCAGATCACAGAACAGCAGAATTCGGCAAACAGTACCCACATACGGCGATATTGCCATGACCACAATTGGCGCAGGTTTTTCAGGAAAACCTCGGCACCACCCTGTGCCCAGCGTAACCGCTGTTTCCATAATCCCCGCAGGGTTTCCGGCATCAAGATCCAGCAGATAGCACGGGGTTCGAAAAAAATCGACCAATGGTGTAACTGGAGTTTCCAGCTCACATCAATATCTTCGGTGATCATGTCATTGCTCCAGTAACCCACATCGGCCAGTGCCCGGCGATTAAAGGCCGCAACCACTCCCGAAACGGTAAAGACTTGACCATAAACCCGCTGGGTACGTTTGATAAGACCAATAATGGAGGAAAATTCACCCACCTGAACACGCCCGACTAACGTGGATCGCGTGCGAACACGGGGATTGCCGGTCACCGCACCCACACGGGGATGATCAATCATCGGCTTGACCAGCCAAACCGCGGCATCGCGATCTAACAAGGCATCCCCATCGATGCAGACCAGATAATCACTTTTCGCCGCCGCTGCGCCGGCTTGCAGCGCCGTGGCTTTGCCTTGGTTCTGTTTCAGGTGTATCACCCTTAAGGCTTGATGTTGTTTCGCCATGGCATTGAGTTCATCTGCCGTGCTGTCGGTTGAACCATCATTGATAGCGATCACTTCAACATGGGGATAACGCTGGTTTAAGGCTGCCAGCAAGGTTTCGCGCACATTCGGCCCTTCGTTGTAGCAAGGGATCAAAATTGAAATCAGTGGTTCACCTTCAAGCTGTGGGGCTTCTTTATCAATGACTTTCCAATGCCTTTCCCGATAGAGCCAGAAGTAGATCCCGCCTGAGATCCAGATGGCCGACATGAACAACGGCCAGAAAAAGACAAAGTTCAGCATCACTTCGCCGGTAAACGTGACGGCGATGCCAAGGGGGATGCTCAATACCAGGCAGAGCACGATCAAAGCAATAATACGGTCAATCATTAAGTGGATACCATTCAGGAGAAAGAACAGGGCGGATCTCATTCATTTCTGGTTGATTATTGATAAAGTCATCGGGGTAGTAACCGAAACTCTGCGCACCATTGAGCTGCAATTGACGCATCCATTCTGCTAATTGATGTCCCGGTATCGCTCTCTTATCCAGAGGCTTGCGCCAGTCTACGGACTGGAGTTCAAAGACGGTTTTATCCAGAGCTTCTGGGCGTTGGGCAATGATTTTCACTAATCGGGATAACCACGCATTGCTTTTTGCCAGGGGCACATTTTCCATCAAGGGCATGGCCATGGGCGCGACCCAATCGTAGTGGGCGAGAAAATCATCCAGATTCTGGGCAAACCACGCTTCGCTGTCGGGTTCCAGGATCGGCAGGGCAAAAATATTGCGCGCCGTTTTGATCTGATAACCCCGTATCGATTTGAGTTCCTGGGTTAATTCGTGGGTAAAGTCAATCAGGTATTGGCTTTTGAAACGAGTCCAACGGGCGAATTGTTCCGGATCTCGCCGAATTTCTGCAACGGAGGCCGGTAAACCAGCGGCCTGATAGGCTTTGAGGGCATCGGTGCCGGCATCTTCAAAATCGGACATAACGGCATCATCGTGATACAGGATGCCCTGAAAAATGGCATGGGAGGCCAAATCCTGATAAATCTCTTTGATTCTTCGGCGGTTGTCCGGGTTATAAGGCGATAAACGCCGGTATTGTGTCGGGTTGACAAACAGTTTGTCGTGACTTTCGTCATAGCTCATTACCCGCGGAAGTGAAGGCGACAGCTCAAATGCCAGAACGGGCATCCACGCATAAACTTCAATGTTCAAACGACTGTGCAGTTGCCAGGCCACGCGGTTAAACAGATCGGCGCGCATCGGCAGCCAGCGATTGGGGAAGTAGAGCTCACGGACATTGCCATCGCCTTTGGGATCAGCAAAGGCTTGCAGGAAAACGGTATTGACGCGCAGATCAGCAATGCGTTGTACCAGTTTGTCAAGATTCTCGGCTTGTTGAACCGGATCAGGGTCGTAAACATAGTCCAGATCAATATGGGCAATCCGTAAGATCGGTTTGTCCTGTACCTGAATCACCTGTTCAGCAAACTCTTTCAGGGAGGGATTATGAGTCAGCAAGATACGCGGAACATTATCAAGATTGTTGGCGTTTGCCAGCCCATTGTCCAGCGTCAACGCCATCTTGTAGCCATAGCGTTTGGCGATGTCCAGCGTCACCCCGTTATCGATGCCATAAGGCCAGATCCAAACCCGTGGTTGTTTACCTGTGGCGGCGATAATTCTTTGGGTAATCGTGGCAATGTCCTGTTCCATCCGCTGGCGAAACGCCGGCTCGCTTTCATATTGACCGGTTTTCGGATCGTAAATGCGAATGGCAGCGGCAGGCTCTGTATTGCCTTGTGGGTTGGCGATGGCACCATAATGGTGCTGATAAGTATGAGAGCCGATTTCCACTAAACCCGATCGGGACATCTCGGCGACCTGTTCCCAAGTCGTAAAGCGCTCGCGTGGCACGATCAAGCCACCAAAATCCACCGGTTTTTCGGCAGGCACATCAACCCAGACCCCGACGGGTGCCAGAATGCCCGGCCAGTTATAGGCTTTAAGCAGGGGAAAGACGCGATGGTAAAAACTGCTGTAGCCATCATCGAAAGTCAGCAGTACCGCCTTGGGAGGCAATGGCGTTCCGCCCTGATTGGCGGTAAGAATTTGGTCGACAGTAATCGGCTGATAGCCATTTTCCCGCAGCCAGGCAAATTGATCGTTCAAGGCGCTGGTACGGACTGACATAAAACGCTGATCGGCACCTTCATCTTCAACATCATGGTAAGCCAGAACCACAAACCCGTTTTTAGGCCAGGGGCGCTCGTTCATGGGCAAGGGACGTTGCGCGGGGGGAACAAAATCCGGTTTTGCTGCATGGGCCATCATGCCAAACGGGGGAATAAACAGGCTAATCAGCAGAGTCGAGATCATCAACCAATGACGAAAAAGGTTATGTGTCATAAAAAATCCTTTAGAACCGATAGATTAAATCAAAAGCCGCTTGCAGATTATTTTCTCGTTTACCGTCGTAAGGCCGTTTATCCAGCGTGAGCCTTACCCCGGCATCAAGGACATCGTTCCACGTGATGCGCTGGCCGTATCCCACCAGGGTGATAAGGCCACTGCCGTACTCTTGCTGCCAATATTGCCCAATGCCCGCTGCAAATTGCTGGCTCCAGACCGTCTGGTAATGTCGATATAGGATGTGGTCTGCTTCCAGTTCAGGCAGCAAGGTAAAGTCACTTTTGGGATTGAAATAGGGTGTATTTTGCTGGGTATTGTGCGCCGTACCCAGCTCCAGCTTCGCATCCAGTTTGAGATAAGGCGCGGTATACAGGCGTTGCAGGCCGTCAATGCCGTATTCAAAACGATGATTGCCATCCGAGAAGAACGAAGGGGCAAAACGCGCAGTCCATTGACTGCGTTCGCTGAGTCGCCAGCGCGCAACAATTTCCCCGCCATTAGCATGGATATTATGGCTTAATGCGTGCAGGGGAGTACGACGGGCAAGGCGTTCCGCGGAGCCGCCCAGACGCCACTGGTCATTGACGTCATACCAAGCTGCAATTCGCACGCCCATTTTGCTGCCATGACGATAATGACGCGCAGAAACCTCACCTTCCAGCCAAACATCCCGCGAACGCCACTCCACACCGCCGCGTAAATCACGGTTCAAGCCCCGGCCTTCGGAAAATTGGCTGCGATGGTATGCCCCGCCGGCAAATAAGCGCCAATTATCGTCAAGGGGAGGGCTATAAAGTACCGCGTCAATATTTGAATTGTGTTTGCCGCTTTGTGGATTATCTGAATTAATGCCTTGATTGGCCTGAATACGCAGTTCTGACATATGATGCACATTGCGCAGGCGGTTAAAACGTTTAGCGAGCATATCTTCGGGGGCGCGGGTCATCACATCATCGGCCAGCAAATCCATCTGCTGCCACTCTTGCAGGGCAAGGGCGGTATAGCCTTGCTGGACTTCCAACGCCAGATTACGCGGAGCGAGTCCTTCAATCTGCTTTAATTCACTCTCAGCGCGGCGCGGCCAGCCCCGATCCAGCCAGATAGCCGCCAGATCAGTCCGCAATTTCTGATTGCCGGGCGCGGTGCGGGCTAAATGAGTAAAGCGTTTTTCTGCTGCGGGAAAATCTTGCCGTAATTGTGCTGATTCCGCTAAAAACTGCTCTCCTTGTAGCCAGTCATCATTGGGAACACGAACGGGCGACCCAAAGACATTGAGCATATAGGGGCTACGCTGCTTGATATTGCCAGCCAACTGTCGGGCGGTATCCAGATGCTCACTCTCTACTTCTGCATAGAACAGGACGATATCATCCTCAAGCGGGATGTTGGATTGTGATGTTCTCCCCAGCGCCGAGAGGTTTTCATGAGAATAATTTAAGGATCGCAGAATATCCCGGGCTTTTTCCGGCTGGCGCAGATTCAGGTAGGCTGCGGCGGCCCATTTCTGGGCATATTCGGGAACAGATACGCCTTTTTTCTGTGCGGCTTGTTGTTGCAAGACGAGATATTCATCAATCACGTCTGGCATCCGATGGCGGGAAAGCAGGGCACCGAGCCGGTCAATGCGTGCCCGCTGGTAATCTTGTTGTGCATCAGGCACGTTGTGCCATTGGTTAAGCATCTGCTCGTAGCGTGCAAGCGCCCGGTCAGCGATGTCAAACCGCTCTTTTTCACTCTGATTCGGCATCATGGACAGGCGAACCAGTTCTGCTGCGGCATCGGCTTCCAGCCTGCGCAGTTGCCCGGCGGTTAATTGTGTTGAGTGTTGTTGCCCCAGACGCCAGGCAGGGCCATTGACCCGGTTGTTCTTGAGGCTGAACAGGTAATCTTGCGTGACGGCTTTATCATCGGGAAACCGATCATGTGCGATAGAAAGCATTTGCATGGCATGCCATATCCGGCCGGCCGCCTGATCAACATAAGCCATCAAACGGTAATTAGCAGCGTTGGGTTGGCGAGCCAATAAATCTTTTGCCAAACGGCGTGCCTCTTTGTCTTGTTTGGCATCGGCGAGCGTCATGATAAGGCCGGTTTTGCTGTCACTGTTCTGCTTATCCAAAGTCAGGGCGGTGCGCCACATCTGGATGGCCTGCGGCCATTGACGTTGGTTGCGATAAGCACGGGCAACTGCTGAGATCCCTCTGGCGGGTATGGACATTGTGCGATAGCGTTGCCAGAGAGAGATGACTTCATCGTCATATCCAGCCCAGCTCGCCACTTGCAACCAATCCGCAATTTGCGAGGAAGAAAGACGATGTTGTTTTTCTTCCTGACGAATATATTCGAGCATGGGGGTGGAATTACCCTTTCTGGCTTGTTGAATTAATACATCGTAATCTGCCTGAGCAGATTCTGTTGTTATTAGACAACTTAGTGAAATAAATAACGATAACAGTTTATACCGATATCTATGAAAGCCCATCGGACGGAAATAAAGATATGACACACTATCCCCTTTTTATACTGCCTATTGGTTTTACAAATAGCAGGACCAGACGGAATTGAATTTAATTTAGATTAAGATGGATTTTTACAGTCTTCATTTTTGAAGAGGCAGAATAATACGTACTGTGTGAATTTATATCAATGGAAAAATTTTTAAAAATAATTACAATTATTTTATTTTTCATTGTGATTATATTTATATATGATAATTTCAATTAATTACATTATTGCTGTGTTATTTATTTTATTGCTTTAAAATCAATTCATTACAATGGGTTTCTTATGGGGTTAAATGGTTGTGAAGATAAAATATAGTGCTATGGCTGGTTTCAATGAAAAATATTTAAGCTGAGTGTAAATATTTTTATTTGAAATAAATTAGTGAGATTAAATTAACTGATTTTTTCAGTGTAAAAATGTGGTTTATTTATCGTGCTGTGACTATATTTCGAAATTAAATGCTGTTTTTGTTGTTAATATATAATGGATGTTATAAAAACAGATGATATAAAACCAATTGATTTCAAATCACTACCCATAACGCAGTGACTGACAAAATGACTAAAAAAACCTCATAAATAATAAGTGCTTTCATAATTCTTGGTGGTTCGTATAATTCTGTTTTTTATCATGTTGTTAATAGATATCGTTAATGGGGAGAGATGTGAACCAAATAACCAACATTATCGCTGATATCTGCGAGTTGCTTAATACCGAAAACGTCAGCGAAACGGGGATTCAATCATTCTCTTTCGTCTTACCGGTTGACAGTGGCGCCCATTGGTTGGAATGGTTGTCTGCCCAGTCTCATTATCCACAATTTTATTGGCAACACAGAGATGGCGATGAAGAAGTGGTGGCTTGTGGGCAAATTCGCCTGTTTAGCAAGGTGACTGACGCAGAGGCATTTCTGCGGCAGCCTCATCAATTCGCCCAAATGCGTTTATGGGGGTTGAATGCCTGGGATAAGGTGAATTTTACCCCTTCCCAGCATGAAAATATCATTGGTGGCGAAAGTTATCTGTTTCTGCCGAGGTTAGAATTGCGCCGCCATCGGGGGGAAAATCGTTTATATATCCATGTGGATGGCCAAGCCGATCTCGAAAATGCCCGCCAGTTCCTCAAACAACTGCTTCCAGGCCAGCCTCTTTTGCCGCTACAAACGGCCATCTTGAAGGCAAAGCATACGCCTGAAAGTGCTCAATGGCATCGTTTGTTGGAACATGCCCTCAATGCCATCAGCCAAAACAAAATAGAAAAGGTGGTCATCGCCCGGAAAACGGAATTGACGCTAAATTCGCCCTTGCACACGGCACAATTGATGGCCGCCAGCCGTAGCGTGAATCATGGTTGTTATCATTTTATGCTGGCGTTCAGTGCCGAGCACGCTTTTCTGGCTTCGACCCCTGAGCGGCTTTACTACCGCAATCAGTTACAATTTTATACGGAAGCGCTGGCCGGAACCGTGGCAAATGCCGAAGATGATCAGCAAGCGGCTGAATTAGGGCAGTGGTTGCTGGAAGATGAAAAAAACCAGCATGAGAATCTTATTGTGGTTGACGATATCTGTCAGCGTTTACGAGGCGGCGTCGTTTCGGTCGATGTTGCCCCGCCCGATGTGATCCGCTTGAGAAAAGTTCAGCATTTGCGCCGGCCTATTCGTGGCGTATTGAATCACGTTTGTGATAGTGATTGCCTGCGTCGTTTACAGCCAACGGCGGCGGTTGCCGGTTTGCCCCGTGAAGCGGCACGGCAATTTTTGGCAAACCATGAGCCTTTCAAGCGTGATTGGTATGCCGGCTCTGCGGGGTATTTAGGTCTGGAGCAGAGCGAGTTTGCCGTTTCGCTGCGCTGCGCCTGTATTCACGACAAGGTGTTGGCGTTGTACGCCGGCGCGGGCATTGTTGCCGGCTCTGATCCAGCACAGGAGTGGCTGGAAATAGAAAATAAAGCCGCCGGATTGCGCACCTTATTGACCAGTATGATTGATGAATAAATGACAATTCCTTGAACTAAGATAAGGAAATTGTTTTTCCACGCATTAATATTAACAATGTCTTATATCATTATCGCTTATCCTTTGGCGTCATTTTTTAAGAAATGTTTTGAGCATGATATGTCAAACAGCGCACTTAACCGCCGTTGGGCGGAACTTTTATTGGAAGCATTAACCCGTCACGGATTGCGTCATATCTGTATTGCTCCCGGCTCTCGTTCGACCCCCTTGACATTGGCTGCCGCAGAAAACCCGAAGCTTATCTGTCATACCCATTTTGATGAACGTGGATTGGGCTATTTGGCGTTGGGATTGGCAAAAGCGGGCAAAGAGCCTGTTGCGGTGATTGTGACGTCGGGAACCGCCGTTGCCAATGTGTATCCTGCTTTGATTGAAGCGGGATTAACGGGAGAGCGATTGGTGTTTCTCACCGCAGATCGGCCGCCCGAATTAATGGATTGTGGTGCGAATCAAGCCATTCGTCAGACCGGTATTTTTGCTTCCCATCCCAGGCAAACTTTAGCGCTGCCCCGGCCAACCACCGATATTCCGGCCAGTTGGCTGGTTTCCTCCATCGATAATGCAATGTCAAACCTGAAACAAGGTGCCCTGCATGTTAATTGCCCGTTTGCGGAACCGTTGTACGGCAATGAGTTGACAGCGCATCAAGATTGGTTGCACGCATTGGGCGAGTGGTGGCAAGGGGATGAACCGTGGCTGGTTCAGCCAGAAATACCGATCACCAGCAAGGCGCTTGACTGGGATATCTGGCAGAAAAAACAGGGCGTTGTTCTGGCGGGGAGAATGCGTGCTGAAGAGGGGCAATCTGTTGCTCAATGGGCAAAAACGATGGGCTGGCCGCTGATGGGTGATGTGCTGTCTCAAACGGGGCAGCCTTTGCCGCATGCCGATCTATGGCTGAATCACGCCCGCCCCCAGGATATTTTGGCGCAAGCGCAATTGGTGATCCAATTTGGTGCCAGCCTGACCAGCAAGCGGCTGTTGCAATGGCAGGCCACATGCCAGCCTGAGCAGTATTGGATTGTTGATCCCATTGCCGGCCGGCTTGATCCGGCAAACCACAGAGGCCGTAAATTTACTTGCCCTGTAGCTGACTGGTTACGGGAGCATCCCGCCTGTTCACAAGCGCCTTGGGCAGAGGAATTGCAGGCATGGTCAAACAGCGCGTTTCACTGTGTTGAAACCGGGTTGGCAGGAAAATTCAGCGAGGCGGCGGTTGCACATCAATTGCATCACTTATTGCCGGAGCAGGGGCAGTTGTTTGTCGGCAATAGCTTGATTGTGCGTCTGGTTGATGCCTTGGGGCAGCTTCCGGCGGGTTATCCGGTTTACAGCAATCGGGGTGCCAGTGGCATCGATGGCTTAATCGCCACTGCCGCCGGTGTCCAGCGGGCCACCGATAAACCGACGCTGGCAATTATCGGGGATATTTCCGCCCTTTATGATCTGAACAGTCTAGCGTTATTACGCCATCCTTCTCATCCCATGTTATTGATCGTAGTGAATAATAACGGCGGGCAGATTTTTTCCTTGCTGCCCACGCCGGCGGAAGAACGCCAGCGTTTTTACTGCATGCCACAACATGTCAATTTTGATCATGCGGCTGCCATGTTCGGCCTGAACTATGCGGCACCACAAAGTTGGCCGGAATTAAAACAGTGCGTCCAACGGGCATGGCAGCGTAAACAGACCACTTTGATTGAGTTAAATGTGGCAGGCAATGAAGGTGCGGTCTGCCTGCAACAATTACTGAAACAGGTGGCGGCGCTGTGAAACTACACTGTCAAGCGTTTCACTCCCATCATCAAGGGAGATGGCTGGTTTGGTTACATGGGTTATTGGGAAGTGGGGCTGACTGGTTGCCTGCGGTGGCGGCGTGTCATCAATATCCTTCATTGGTGGTTGATTTACCGGGGCACGGTCATTCCGTCGATGTGAACTTAACCGGCGGCTTTGCGGAGATGAGTGCGTTGTTGAATGCAACGCTGTCCGACTACCACATCAAGGATTATTGGTTGATTGGCTACTCATTGGGCGGCCGGATTGCCATGTACCACGCGACCTGTGGCAAACCGCATGGCTTGCAGGGGTTGCTGGTGGAAGGGGGCAATCCGGGGTTGTTTTCCCGCCATGAGCGTCACCGACGATTACAGCATGATCAGCATTGGGCGCAGCGTTTTCGTCGCGAACCGATGAGATCAGTCTTGGCCGATTGGTATCAACAACCGATATTTGCGGATTTGACGGCAGCGCAGCGTGAGCAACTTATTCGCCTGCGCAGCCAAAACAGCGGCAATCATATTGCGGATATGCTGGAAAACACCTCTTTAGGCCACCAACCTTGGCTGGTTCCTGCTTTACAGCAACTATCCATTCCCTTCTCCTATCTATGTGGAGAAAATGATCGCAAATTCCAGCAGATAGCGCAGCAATATACACTGCCATTAAACACCATTCCTCAAGTTGGACATAATGCTCACTATGGTAATTCTGTCGCTTTTTCGCGTGCAGTGAACCATTTTTTATCACTTTTTGGTTAAGGAAACCGACTAATGCGTTACCCAAGCGAAGAAAAGTTGTATGCCCCGATTGAATGGCAAGATTATTCCCAAGCGTTTAAAGATATTCTCTACCATAAATCCGCCGACGGTATTGCCAGAATTACGATTAATCGCCCGCAGGTCCGTAATGCGTTCCGCCCCCTGACGGTGAAAGAGCTGATTCAGGCGCTGGCTGATGCCCGTTATGACGAAACTGTTGGTGCGATTATTCTGACCGGCATGGGTGAAAAAGCATTTTGTGCCGGCGGTGACCAAAAAATCCGGGGCGATTATGGGGGTTATCAGGATGACAGCGGCGTCCATCACCTGAATGTACTGGATTTTCAGCGGCAGATCCGCACGTGTCCAAAACCGGTCGTTGCTATGGTGGCGGGGTATGCCATCGGTGGCGGGCATGTCCTGCATTTGATGTGCGATTTAACCATCGCGGCGGATAACGCTATTTTCGGCCAAACCGGCCCCAGAGTCGGCTCTTTTGATGGCGGCTGGGGAGCATCGTATATGGCGCGGATCGTCGGGCAGAAAAAAGCGCGTGAAATTTGGTTCCTGTGCCGCCAATACTCTGCTGAAGAAGCCTTGGATATGGGCTTGGTGAACACAGTTGTGCCTTATGCCGAATTGGAAAAAGAAACGGTACGCTGGTGTCGTGAAATGCTGGAAAACAGCCCAATGGCCTTGCGTTGCCTGAAAGCGGCACTGAACGCAGATTGTGACGGTCAGGCGGGATTGCAGGAATTGGCGGGGAATGCCACCATGCTGTTCTATATGACCGAAGAAGGGCAGGAAGGCCGCAATGCGTTCAACGAAAAGCGCCAGCCTGATTTCAGTCAATTCAAACGTAACCCGTAACCCATCATGATGCGTAAAGCGACTTTATACCGATTCAGCCTGCCCATGGAGGCAGGTATTATCTTGCGCTATCAACGCCTGAAAACCCGTGACGGGTTTTTAGTGCATTTACAGGAAAATTTGCAGGGAAATGTGCGGGAGGGGTGGGGGGAAATTTCCCCGTTGCCCGAATTTAGCCATGAAACGCTTGAACAAGCTCAGGTCTCGGCGGTGGCATGGCTGCAACAATGGTGTTTGGGCGCGCAGCCGGAAGAGAGCGGTCTGCCTTCTGTGGCATTTGGCCTAAGTTGTGCACTGGCTGAATTACATGGAGAATTGCCTGAGAAAGCCGATTATCGCAAGGCGCCATTATGCACGGGCGATCCCGATGAGGTGATCCTGCGTTTGGGCAATATGGCAGGCCAGAAGATAGCTAAAGTCAAAGTCGGGCTGTATGAAGCTGTCCGCGATGGTATGGTGGTGAATGTGATGCTTGAAGCGGTGTCTGATCTCCAACTGCGCTTGGATGCTAACCGCAGTTGGACGCGCACCAAAGCCGCAGGTTTCGCTAAATATGTTAATCCGGCTTATCGGCACCGAATCGCTTTTATTGAAGAGCCTTGCAAAACCCAAGCAGAATCTCTGGCATTCGCCCGTGAGACGGGGATCGCTATTGCGTGGGATGAAAGTGTACGTGAAGCCGGTTTTACGCCACAAGCCCAAGAGGGTGTGTCTGCCATCATCATTAAACCGACATTGATCGGCAGTATTGACCGCTGTCGTCGGTTAATTACCAAGGCTCATCAATTGGGGCTGGAGGCGGTGATTAGCTCCAGCATTGAAAGCAGCTTTGGTTTGACACAATTGGCCCGGCTAGCGCAATGGCTCACACCGCACTCACTCCCGGGCTTGGATACGTTGGATCTTATCCAGTCACAACTCATCCGCTGTTGGCCGGGTTGTTGGCTAACAAATAGTGACATGCCGTGTGTCACGCTGGATAAGTTGTCAGTGGCATGGAGTCATGAATGTCGGTAATGGAATCCCTCACAACAGAACGGACAGAAACAGCATGGACTCAATGGCCGTGGCAGCATTGGGCTGCGGTTTTGCCGCAGAAACCAGCCATTCAGTTAGATGATGAGCCACTAAATTGGAGTCAGTTAACGCAAAGAATCAATATCCTTGCGACTCATTTCCAGCAACAAGGCGTAGTGGAAAGTAGCGGCGTGATCCTCAGAGGTAAGAACAGTGCGGAACTTCTGCTGTGTTATCTCGCTGTGCTGCGATGTGGCGCAAGGGCGTTGCTCCTTAATCCGCAATTACCTGACCGACTCCTGCTGGAGCTATTGCCGCAGCTTAATATGGACTACGGGGTGGATTTTACCGATTCACCGTCGTCTGTTATTCAAGTTAAGGCACTTGACTGGCAACAAAAGTTTCCAGAAAAACATCCGCTGGTGGTAAAAAACCATTCATTGGCATTATGGGAAAGCGGACGTCCTGCCAGCCTAATCCTGACTTCCGGTTCTTCCGGGCTGCCCAAAGCGGCAGTACATTCCATTGGCGCCCATCTTGCCAGTGCACAAGGCGTTCTTTCCCGTCTGGATTTCCGGCCTGATGATAGCTGGCTGCTGTCCCTGCCTTTGTTTCATGTTTCAGGTCAAGGGATACTTTGGCGCTGGCTGCAAACAGGAGCAACCTTGGTGCTGCGGGACTTACATCCACTGGATCGCGCGCTATCCGGTTGTACTCACGCCTCACTTGTCCCAACTCAACTCTGGCGTTTGTTGGAACAACCCCGTCAATATCCATTGACGTTAAAAGAAGTGCTGTTGGGCGGTGCCATGATCCCGGCATCATTGACCCAACGCGCTGAGGCATTGGGGATTCGTTGTTGGTGTGGCTATGGGTTGACAGAAACGGCATCAACGGTTTGCGTAAAACGGGCGGATGGCTTGCCGGGTGTGGGTCATCCGCTGCCCGGCAAATCCTTGCGCTTAGTGGATGAGGAAATTCAGATCCGCGCTGACAGTATTGCGAGTGGTTATTGGTTTAACGGGGAATTGAAGCCATTGGTAGATCATGAGGGCTGGTTTTCAACGCGGGATCGAGGCGTGTTCGAACAGGGCGAATGGCGGATCTTAGGGCGCCTCGACAACCAATTTTTCAGTGGCGGGGAGGGTATCCAGCCAGAAGATATTGAGCGGATCATTAACCAACATCCGCAAATTGAACAGAGTTTTGTGGTGCCCATTCCTGATATTGAATTCGGTTATCGACCCATCGCCGTGATTGAAACGCAATATCCTGCGCTGACAGAAACACTGCTTGCCTGGCTTGCAGATAAAGTCGCTGTTTTCCAGCGGCCTGTCGCCTGCTATTTGTTACCTGCACAACTGAAAAATGGGGGAATAAAGGTTTCGCGCCGGCAGGTTAAGCAGTGGGTGGTGGAAATAAGTGATTCAGATAAATAGTCATCATAATGAATAGTCACGATATTTACATATCTTTATAAATCTAAACGTTTCCTTTCCTTCGGCATCTATGTCGTCACGTTGATTAAAGTACAATGTGTCGGTCTATATGGGCATTGACTAATTAACAGGACAAGATGATGAAAGGCTTTATTGCTATTGGTGCCGCAGGATTACTCTTTATAACGGGTTCAGCAAATGCGCTCTCCATAGATGCACAAGTAGGCAAGCACAACACAAGTACCTCCGTGGGGATTGGTGATAAAGATGCCGGCCTGTCGCTGACGGGGAATTGGACCCGGAGTGATCACAATGGCCAGCTTAGTAGTTTAGGTTTAGGCTTTGGCCTGCCATTGGGGCCATTGACAGTAAACGTTGGCACAAAAGGGCTTTATTTATCTCCCAAAGAGGGGAAAGATGGCGCAGCGTTGGCGGTTGGTGCTGGCCTGAGCTGGGCCGTGACCTCTTCTTTATCTCTGTACGGTGAAGCCTACGGTTCACCATCAGGCTTAACGTCAGGAATGGATTCTTATACGGAGGCGACAGGAGGAGCGCGTTATACGCTTTTCAAACCCCTGAGTGTCGATGTGGGTTACCGTGTGATTGACATACGAGGCAGTCATGGTCACCGCAGTAATAAGGTTTCCGATGGTTTTTACATCGGCGCAGGTGTGAGCTTTTAATTAAACGACAATGATGTCTCAAGGTTATCCGCATGATGGATGCGAATAACCTTCGATAGGGTAAAAATTATCCCACGCTTGGCAGTATGCCTGCCACAATGCCAAATTGAATGGCAATAACGGCAAGCCCGCACAGGAAAACGAAGACTAATGCGGGCTTACCCCCTTTGACACGATAACCTCCCTTATTTTCCTCACGGCTACGCCAAACCAGCAGGCAAGGCAATAACAGCGCAAGAATGGAGAGCGCAACTGCTGCAAAGGTTAATGCCATAACAAAATTAGGGTAATACAGTGCACACAATAAGGGGGGAACAAACGTCATTAACCCTGTTTGCAGACGCCCTTTGGCATTATTGCGGCGTTTAAAAAGGTCAGCAAGGTAATCAAATAACCCTAAAGCCACACCGAGGAATGAGGTGGCTAGCGCAAGATCGGCAAACAGATGAACGGCAAACTCGACTTTAGGTGAAGCAACGACTTCCCTGACCGCCTGCAATAACCCATTCAGGCCAGATTGTTGGGCAAGAATACCGACAAATGTATTTGAAGAAATCGCCCCAAGCGTCACCAATTGCCACAGAATGTAAGCAAACAGTGGAATAGCACTACCGATAACAAAGATTTTCCGTAGCTTGTTGGTATCTCCTCCCATATAAGCAACAATACTGGGGACACTTCCGTGAAAGCCGAATGACGTAAAAATCACCGGGATGGCTGAGAGCACTAACCCTTGCTCAATCGGCAGGGAGATCAAGTTGATTTTATCAACATGCATCACCATGACGCCGAGTACAATCACCAGAAAAACGATTTTAGCGGTAAACAGCAAGCGATTAATTAAATCAACGGATTGGGTGCCAATACAGACTACCCCGCCGGCAATAAGGGTAAAAACGCTGATCCCGACAGAGACAGAAATGGGTTGATCCAACCAAGAAGAGAGGGAGGTTGCCAGCAACTCCCCAGCACCACTAATATAAGCCGTTGTCAGGGCATACATGAGGAAAAGCATACTGAAGCCCGTCAACACCTGCCCGCCAAATCCAAGGTAACGTTTCGCAATGGTGCCTAATCCAGAATCAAACTTATTATGTTGATACACTTCCACCAGCAGGAGTGCGGTATAGCTCATCAAAGCCCACAGGGTGACCAGCATAACAAATGTCGTCCCAAATCCCACACCTGCCGTTGCTAATGGCATGGCTAACATCCCTGCCCCAATCGTTGTTCCGGCAACGATAAAAATACTGCCAATAGTGCGATTTTTCACGCGATCCTCATGTCTGAATATGTTGAGAAAGTGTTATAAGACAAGCAGGTTAAATGATCGATTTATGTCTGTCAAATCTATGGTACATATGATGTAAATAAATAATTACACTCTGCTAAGGTGACCCAACTGAACCCAATAAGTTTCCATTAGTAATGGGGAGATGCCCGAACGAGCAGAAACAAGCAGAAAATAGAAGCATATTAAGTTAAAAAATAATCAGAAACTGTTTTGTTGAGTAACATAATTTATTAGTGTGTCAAATAACGTTGTAGCTTGGGGAGGGGGAATATGCGTGGGAGATTTTGTCAGATACATAAAGTAAAAACCCGCTATCTCACCGAATGGTTACGGGAAATAACGGGTTCTTATATGGTGCCGGCTACCGGAGTCGAACTGGTGACCTACTGATTACAAGTCAGTTGCTCTACCAACTGAGCTAAGCCGGCGAAATTTGGCGGAAGGATAGAGATTCGAACTCTAGGATGGTTTCCCATCGGCGGTTTTCAAGACCGCTGCCTTCGACCGCTCGGCCATCCTTCCATGGCGCGAGATTATGCCTATATCGTTTTGATGTGTCTAGCCCTTAAAGAAAAAAAATCGTGTTTTTTTACTGTTTGCTCAATCTTCGATCTGTAATGGCCTTTTTATTCGCTAACCTGCTAATATTAAGTGCAGTACACAGGCTTATTTATTGACGCCTTGATGTTGCATTGACCAAAATATATTCATACTAAAGGCAATCATCCAAAGAATGTATAAACAACCACCTATCAAGCCATCCGCCATTCCTCGTTTTTACGCGTTATTTGTTACTTTGCTTTTTACGTCTCTATTTTTATTCGGGTATAACTATTTTGATATTTGGCTGATGGAGAAAAAATATGCTATCAGTAGTGTAACAGATCAGATGAGATTGCAGATTAAAGATTATCGTTACCATGCAAATCATATCTTTGAGCAGTCAAATACTCTGCCAATCTCCTCTCAGGAGAATATACCCGTGTTTAAATTGCGTCCCGATGTCTATTGGCTGGAAAATCGCTATCAGTCCGTTGATGCAATTATTTTTGGTCAATATAACAATTCGAGTATTCAGCTTGCTCAACGCCTGTCTGGCTATCTGAATATTCTCTGGGGATCGCATAATAAATACTTGTCTATGTACTATCTCAATGGGCAGGATAATAATTTATTATTGATCACAACTCATCCGATCCTAAAACCAGAAATCAGGTTTAAAGAGAGCTATCTGACCCTGACCCCCGAAACCAGACGTACTGAAATGTTGGATCAATCCTCGGCATTGGAGGTAAAAGAGAGCATTTCTCCCATCAATGTCTTACGCGATGAAAATATTTATTTCTATACCTATAAAGCCGCATTTAATGCAGCAGGGCAATTAACCACCATCATTGCTTTTGATTTGCCTATTAATAACCTTTTACCGGTTGATATGTCACCCGCAAACTTCCATTTGATTGCGACTAACTCACACGAACTGGAGATTTCCGATAAAGTTGAGGTTTCATTGAACGACTTTTGGCTAGAATTTTCTCAGCCTCTTGATATCATGCCGTATAAATTGGTTTATCAGATCTCCCTGAAGACATTGATTGTAGATTTGTTGTTCAGGAATGTCTGGCTTTTGCTTTCAATATTGCTCTTCTTTCTGTTTTCTCTGAGCGGATTATTTTATATCCGCAGGCGATATATTGCACCAAATGCGTCTATGGACCATGAACTTAAAATTAAGGATGCTCTAAACAATGACATTATCTCCAATATTCCGATTGGAATCGTGGTCTATGATTTTGACTCAAATCAGATAGTGATAAGTAATAAAATTGCAGAGCAGTTGATACCTCATCTGGATTTGAATAAAGTTATGACGATGGCGCAGCAACATCATGGTGTAATTCAGACATCCATTGATGAGGCGATTTATGAAGTAAAAATGTATAACAATAGCTTATTGCCAGAAACTTATCTATTTTTATTGCAAGACAAAGATCAGGAAGTCATGGCAAATAAACGATTACAATTTGCTCATCGAGAATATGATAAAAGCATTCAGGTCAGGCGCTCTATGCTTTCAAATATTAACAATGAAATAAAATATCCTATTAATAATATTAATGATATTGCCAACCAATTGAAGCCATTATCACAAGATGAAAATGAGCGAAAGTTATTGGATAAATTACTAGCTAAATCGGAATATATCACCGAATGGATTGAAAACATTTCATTACTCAATGAGTTAGAATTAGGTGATTGGCAGCCGGAAAATGAAATGTTTTCTCTATCTTCACGGTTGGAAGATATTCTGAAAGCTTATTTTCCGATATTGAATTCTAAAGATCTGAGAGTTTATTATCATTTTAATATTTCCCGTGAATCTTTATTTATTGGAGATGGTGTAGCATTAAGTAAAATTGTCACATTGTTATTTAATTATGCAATAACGACGACTAGCTATGGTAAAATATCATTAATTGTTAATAGTTCAGGTAAACATGATAATCATATTCAGATTGAGTTGATGGATAGCGGAGCTGGTTTAAGTGAGAGAGAGCTCACCAGTTTAAATTCCCCTTTCCTGCACAAATCAGTAGAAGATAAGCATTCTACCAATTCTGGCATGACTTTTTATTTATGTAATCAGTTGTGCAAAAGAATGGGAGGAAGCCTTGATATTAAGAGTAAGTTGGGGTTGGGAACACATTATGTTATCAATCTGCCACTGTCGCAGCATGATGATGAAAATAGTGAAACTGCTCAGCTTTTGGAAGGGATCGCGGCTTTAATTGATATTAATAACCCTGAGATCAGCAAAATCATTCATACTTATCTCAATCATTACGGTGCAGCATACTTAGATAAAAGGAAAGAGAGCATTACAGAAGAGTACGATATTATACTTACGGACAGGCTGTACAAAGAGGAACAACAGTACAAAGAGGTAAAACCGACTATATTATTAGTGGGGAGCTTAGCAGGATTTAAGCAGTTGAAACCGGGATTGGTTCAGTGCAATTACAATCTTGTTGATGATATTATCAATGCAATATCGTTTCTAATCGAAGAAAATTTTAGTTTAGGCGAATCCGGAGAAAATCCTGCAATCTCTAAAGCAGCATGTGATCGCGTTAAAGATGTTGATTTATCTGAGAGTATTGATAGCCATATTTGCAATATTCTCAAAAGTTATCAAACTCAGTTAGCAGGCAGTGATTACAGACAATTGTTTATAGAGACAGTACCTATGGATATTACTAGACTGTATACTGATGTAGAACGACATGATTTGATATCACTTTCGCAAACGGTACACCGCCTTAAGGGTGCGTTTGCTATGTTAGATTTAAAATTTCTTAGGTCATCATGTGAGGCGTTGGAAAAACACATAGCAGACAATAATGAAGTAGAAATTAAAAATAGCATCAGCCTCATTGATTCCTTTGTCACAAAGCTGTTGCAGCAAGGTAACCAATAATATGAATAACCTTAATGTCATTATTGCCGATGACCATCCCATTGTTTTGTTTGGCATCCGTAAATCACTTGAACAAATTGAGTGGATTAATGTGGTCGGTGAGTTTGAAAATTCAACTACGCTCATTAATAGTTTGCCACATATAGAAGCAGATGTTCTCATAACGGATTTGTCAATGCCTGGGGATAAATATGGTGATGGCATCACCCTGATAAAATATATTAAACGTCATTATCCAACTTTAGCTGTCATTGTTCTTACAATGAACAATAATCCGGCTATTTTAAGCGCCATACTGGAGCTTGATATTGAGGGAATCGTGTTAAAGCAAGGAGCACCAACCGATTTACCTAAAGCGCTTGCTGCGTTGCAGAAGGGAAAACAATTTACGCCTGAAAGTGTTTCTAAGTTACTTGAAAAAGTCACTGCCAATGGTTATGGAGATAAGCGTTTATCGCCTAAAGAGAGCGAAGTCCTGCGTTTATTTGCTGAAGGCATGCTTGTTACTGATATTGCCAAAAAACTCAATCGTAGTATTAAAACGATTAGTAGCCAGAAGAAATCAGCGATGTTAAAGCTGGGCGTCGATAACGATATCGCATTACTTAACTATTTATCTTCTGTCACTATCGATAACAATATTGGTAAATAACCCATGTATTAAGACGAAAGCCGTTTATTATCTCCCCGCGACGCGGGGAGATAATAAATTCATCTTGAAGTACGACGAATATACTGGCTTAAATATCACTGTATTTGATTAATGTTTCTTTTAATACGGCCAGTGATACCGGTTTTGATAGGCAGTCATTCATTCCCACATTAGCACAACGTTGTTTTTCTTCTGCCAAGGCATTGGCGGTAATACCGATAATGGGTTTGGTATAACCTTTGTCCCTCAAATATTGAGTCAGTTCATATCCATCCATATTTGGCATATTGACATCTGTTAAAATAATATCTGTTGGATTGTTCTTTAAATATTCAATGGCATCAATACCATCATTAGCCACTGAGGTATTGAACCCGATTGAATTTAATTGGTCGGCTAACAAATTCTGATTAATTGGATGGTCATCAACAACCAATACCTTAACTGTGTTTAGGCGAATATCAGCTTGTATTGTGTTTGTTGCAATAGGGGCTGTCGATACAGAAATGGCTGGCAGAAAGAAAGTTTGCTCGGTCAGGAGGTTATCCAGCATACTATCCAGCTCACCCAGTTCATAAGTGTTATATAACCAATAATTTTCTCGAATTTGTTTTGGCGGGCCAATATGTCTTTCTGATATTTCTATAAAGCAATATCCAGAAATATTGGCTTTATTAGCTTTGTCGCTAATAATTATTTCCGTACCCTCTATTTTGTTTTCGTTATAGAGAGCGACTTGGAAATAATGTTGTGTAAGAAAATGGTGTAAATATTTTTCCATAAAATCATTGCAAATATCTAACAAAATTTTCTTTTGCATCCGCTGGTTGGATAACGGTTTGGCATGATATTTTTCGCCATATAAAGGAAGGCGAATAGAGAAGATACTGCCAACATATTTTTGTGAGACGAATTCGATATCACCGTCCATTAAATTGATCAGTTTTTCACAAATAGCCAGCCCCAATCCTGTACCTTGTGAGGCGCTTTCTTTGTTGGCACTGATTTGGAAAAAGGGTTCAAATAATTGAAATTGTAATTTATCGTCGATCCCAAGCCCGGTATCTTTAATGCTAATATACAGATAACCATGCCTTGAACTGACTTCAATAACAACGCAACCGGATGCCGTGAATTTGATCGCATTATTCAGTAAATTAGAGATGATTTGTTGTAGCCTGACAGGGTCATTACGGATAATATCGGGAACATTGGGTGCAATATAACAGTATAAGCCCAAACCTTTTTTGGCAACCAAAGGAAGGTAGTTTGAAATCACATGCGATAGTATTTCTTTGCAACTGAAATCCTTGGGATCGATTTTCAATTGCTTGGATTCTATCTTTGAGAAATCAAGAATATCACTGATGATTTTCAGCAATAGCAATGACGAATTATTCATTGTTGCCAGCAAACGTGTCGATTCTGCGGGTAATATATGAGATTGTATCAGCTCTAGATTACCAATAATGCCATATAGCGGTGTTCTTAATTCATGGCTGACTGTGGCAAGGAACATCGATTTTGCCTGGTTGGCTTGTTCTGCTGCCGATGCCATTTCCTGCAATGATTTTTCCATTTTTACCCTGGTGCTGACATCGATCAGTACACAAATGGCAACTTCTTCATTACGATAACGTGAGTGTACGAAACTAATTTGCAGGTGATTATTGTTGCTGGTGACGACATCAATATAGCTGCTGGTTTTATCACAAATAATATCGACAATGCGTTTTTGATCTTCATACGTCAACATTCGAATGTAATTATGTGCTAGCTCATTACTCAGAATGTTAACACCATCACTGATTCTTAAAATACTGATCCCCACAGGGGCAGAGGCGACAATTTTATGGTTAAATTGTTCATGTTCTTCAAGACGGATAGCGTTCTCTTCTGCTGGAGAAAACATTTTACGTTCAAACAACCAAACAAAAAAGATAATCGCAATCGCGGAAATAATATTCAAGACAATACCATTAATTGCACTGACTTTCAGTTCATCGTAAATATGTTTTAGCGGTATCGAATAGATAATGCGTAATGAAGAGGGTGACAAATTCCGCATTAATACCAAACTGGTAAAGTTTTCATCGTAACCAAAATACATTGGTTGCGAGTTGAGATTGATAACGAGGGGTTTACTATTAGTTTGTATCGAATACTGTAATTCGGGCTGGCTTGATTCGTTTAGCATCATGATTGTGATAGGCCGATCCCTTCTTTGCAAAAAAGAGTCCAGCCTGATAGTTTTTTCGATACCTATGATCCCAGTCATGTGCCCATTAATATAAATGGGTGAAAAAACATAAAGATTACCGCCATCCGCTTTTGGATTAGGTTGTATCCAGAACAGAGTCCGTTCATTGTTTTGCTTTCTCATGCTGATCAACCTACGGGTGTTCTCGTCGATCATTTTTTTTAGGGCTTCAGGCTCTACGATGTTGTGATGAGGAAAAAAGTTCACCATACATTTGCTTTGTACGCCAATGAAAAAAGCCTGATTTACACTGCGTATAGCAGCAATATTGTCTCTCCAAAATGCAATCAATTGATCTAATGAATATAATTTATTATTTGTCGTTTTACGTAATAGTTCACAATCGGAATCCTCATTCAGGGGAATGTATGAAAGAATGTCGTTATTATGTGGTACGATTGTTTGTTTTTTATCATTATCCTGTGATAAATGCTTTTCCGTCATGAATTGAAAATCTCGCAGGATATTGGCGATATGTCGTATATGAGAAAAAGCTATATCATAGTTGGTATTATATTCTTGACGAATATCTGATTTGAGTGCATTAAAAAGATTGGACAGGTAAAAACTGGTTAATAAGGCTCCGAGCGCCCATAGCATAAAACCAAGCACCCGAAAAAGATAACGTGATATCTTTAATGACGTCCGAAAAGAAGATAGATATCTCAAAAGATCGCCTGATGAAATATATGATTAATAATAACTGTTTACAGCATATACTAGTGTAGCAGGGAATACAAAGCAGCATTTGCTTCTGGCTAATTCTTCGTCAAAAAATGGAACAAAAAAAGCAGGCATTTAAATGCCTGCTTCATTGGTTGTTATTTATACAGAGATATCAAAATAAGATAAGTTGATTATACTTAATCTTCTGACTGACTATATTCTGTTTCACCTTCTTCTTCATCATCATCTGGTTCAGCTACGCGCTGTAAGCCAACCACTTTTTCGTTTTCGGCTGTGCGGATCAAGGTGACACCTTGCGTATTACGGCCAACAACACTGACCTCAGAAACGCGGGTTCGTACCAATGTTCCTGCGTTAGTAATCATCATGATTTGGTCAGTCGGTTCTACCTGAATGGCGCCGATCACATTGCCATTACGTTCGCTGACTTTGATGGAAATAACCCCTTGGGTCGCGCGGGATTTTGTCGGATATTCGCTTTCGGCAGTACGCTTACCATAACCATTTTCAGTAACGGTCAGGATTTCTCCTTCCCCGCGAGGAATGATCAAGGAAACCACTTTATCGCCTTCACTGAGTTTGATACCACGAACCCCAGTTGCAGTGCGGCCCATTGCACGTACACCTTTTACGCGAATAGTGCCATCTTCCAGCGTTTCTTCCTCTTCTTCGAGGAAACGAACGACTTTACCTTGTGCAGAGAACAGCATAACTTCATTGCTGCCATCAGTCAGGTCAACGCCGATTAACTCATCCCCTTCATTCAGGTTCACGGCAATGATACCGGCACTGCGTGGACGACTGAATTCACTGAGTTTAGTCTTTTTCACAATCCCGCTTGCGGTTGCCATGAAGATATTCAGCCCATCTTCATATTCACGCACAGGTAAAATGGCGGTAATACGTTCGCTCTGATCCAATGGCAGAAGGTTGACAATTGGGCGACCGCGGGCACCACGGCTCGCTTCCGGCAATTGATATACTTTCATCCAGTATAGCTTGCCTTTATTTGAGAAGCAGAGGATGGTGTCGTGGGTATTGGCCACCAGCAAACGCTCAATGAAATCTTCTTCTTTGGTACGTGCGGCTGATTTGCCTTTGCCGCCACGACGCTGAGCTTCATAATCGGACAGTGGCTGATATTTGACATACCCCTGATGGGACAGCGTAACCACCACATCTTCCTGATTAATCAGGTCTTCAATATTGATATCGGCGGAATTCTCAGTCAGTTCAGTCCGGCGGGCATCGTTATACTGCTCTTTGATAACCAGCAGTTCTTCACGAATGACTTCCATCAAGCGTTCCGGGCTTTCCAAAATGAACAGGAGTTCAGCGATAGCTTTCAGCAGCTCACGATACTCATCAAGCAGTTTTTCATGCTCAAGCCCGGTTAGTTTTTGCAGACGCAGATCCAAAATAGCCTGTGCTTGCTGTTCGGTCAGGTAATATTTACCGTCATGGATACCGTACTGTGGCTCCAGCCATTCAGGACGGGCAGCATCGTCACCCGCTTGTTCCAGCATAGAGGCAACATTGCCTAACTGCCAGGCTTGAGAAATCAAACTGGTTTTCGCTTCAGCAGGCGTGGAAGCACGGCGGATCAATTCGATAACCGGATCGATGTTCACCAGAGCAACAGCTAATGCTTCAAGGATGTGGGCACGGTCGCGAGCTTTACGCAGTTCAAAAATTGTCCGGCGGGTAACGACTTCACGGCGGTGGCAAACAAACGCTGAAAGAATATCTTTCAGATTGAGTAACTTAGGCTGTCCCTGATGCAGGGCAACCATGTTGATGCCAAATGAAACCTGTAATTGAGTCAGTGAATACAGGTTATTCAGGACAACTTCAGCAACGGCATCACGTTTTACTTCGATAACGATGCGCATTCCATCTTTATCGGATTCGTCACGCAGTGCACTGATCCCTTCAATGCGCTTATCTTTGACCAGTTCAGCCATTTTTTCGATCAGTCGGGCTTTATTGACCTGATAAGGGATTTCATTGACGATAATGGTTTCGCGGCCATTTTTCTCATCAGTTTCAATTTCTGCGCGGGCGCGGATGTAAATCTTACCGCGACCTGTGCGGTAGGCTTCCTGAATGCCACGGCGCCCGTTGATAATAGCCGCTGTCGGGAAGTCCGGGCCGGGGATATGTTCCATCAGGCCTTCAATACTGATGTTTTCATCATCAATATAGGCCAGGCAGCCGTCGATCACCTCAGATAAGTTATGGGGTGGGATGTTGGTTGCCATACCGACTGCAATCCCTGATGAACCATTCACCAGTAGATTAGGGATACGGGTTGGCATGACCTCAGGGATTTGCTCTGTGCCATCGTAGTTGGGCACAAAGTCGACAGTTTCTTTTTCCAAGTCTGCCAGCAATTCATGGGCAATTTTTGCCATGCGCACTTCGGTGTAACGCATCGCTGCCGCAGAATCGCCATCTACTGACCCAAAGTTCCCCTGACCGTCAACCAGCATATAGCGCAAGGAGAATGTTTGTGCCAGACGAACAATCGTGTCATAAACAGCGTTGTCACCATGTGGATGGTATTTACCGATAACATCCCCAACAACGCGGGCAGATTTCTTATAAGGTTTATTCCAATCATTTCCCAATACATTCATCGCGAAAAGCACGCGGCGGTGTACTGGCTTCAGTCCGTCCCGAACATCCGGCAGTGCGCGTCCAACAATAACGGACATCGCATAATCCAGATACGAGCTTTTCAGCTCTTCTTCGATATTGACCGGTGTGATTTCTCTGGCAATGTCGCTCATGGAGCCACTGTCCCTCATACTCCGAATTCAAAGGCTTAAATTATACCACAAATTGATAGTTTTATAAAAACTGGATGCGGGTATTTCAAGATTAAGGCATGTATAATAGTTTTCTGTCACACATCCCCATAATACTGTTACATTTTCTGTGAATCAGTTTGCTGTGAACCAGTTTTCTGTGAAGCAGTACCCAGGAGCGATATTGCTGATGAACGTCAAAACTCCCGATTCACCCATTCCATCCCATGCCAATGTGGATCAGCAGGAAATCGAAAAATTTGAAGCCGTTGCTTCCCGTTGGTGGGATCTTGACGGTGAATTCAAGCCATTACACCGTATCAATCCACTGCGCTTGAACTACATTTTGCAACATGCTGACGGCCTTTTTGGTAAAAAAGTGCTGGATGTTGGATGTGGCGGCGGCATTTTGTCAGAAAGCATGGCGCGTGAAGGTGCGGAAGTGACAGGGTTGGATATGGGGTTTGAACCCCTGCAAGTTGCCCGTTTGCATGCGTTGGAATCCGGTATTCCCGTTGCTTATGTTCAGGAAACGGTAGAAAGCCACGCAGAGCAGCACCCGCATGCTTATGATGTTGTGACCTGCCTGGAGATGCTTGAGCATGTGCCCGACCCAGAGTCTGTGGTTCATGCCTGTGCCAAACTCGTCAAACCGGGTGGTCATGTTTTCTTTTCAACCATTAACCGCAACCGGAAAGCCTGGTTGATGGCGGTTGTTGGGGCTGAATATATCTTGAACATGGTGCCAAAAGGCACGCATGATGCGAAAAAGTTTATCCGTCCTTCTGAACTGATAAGTTGGGTCGATAAGACGACGCTGAAAGAGCAACATATTATTGGTTTACATTACAATCCGTTAACAGACAAATTTCGCCTTGGGCATAATGTCGACGTGAATTATATGCTGCATACGCGATCTGTCTGACAAAGGTCGCTAAGGGATTAATAAAACGGCAACTGGATATTATTTTTAAGATTTTATTTTCCCTGTTTCGCCGATAGCCTTATGAAAGTAACATCAAGTAACTACGCAGGTTATCGGCTTTTTGCCAAAATTAATCCTCAAGTTATCCACAAAACTTCTCGACTTTGTACACTTGATAAAATCCGAAAATAACATTATCTTGTTATTACCGTTTTAATTTCCCACTATATATTGTGTTTCTTGTCATCTTGTAGTAGCAGCTTGTGTAGTAGCGACTTATGTTAAACAACTTGCGTTAAACAGTCGTAGCGAAAACAGTCGTGAATTGTAGCTAACTCAGCCCCCAACTGGCTCAACGTCATCTTGGGTGCATCGTGCTGCCAAGAGGTCAAGAAAAACGAGTATAGGTGAGATACGAAAAGAGAGAAGGTGTATTTCCCCATGAACCAGAGTCTGCTAGTTACCAAACGTGATGGACATAAAGAACAAATTGATCTTGATAAAATTCACCGGGTTGTTGCCTGGGCTGCCGAAGGTCTGAAAAATGTCTCAGTATCACAAGTAGAGCTGCGTTCCCAGATTCAATTTTACGATGGCATTAAAACATCCGATATCCATGAAACCATGATCAAAGCTGCGGCTGACCTGATCTCCGGTGATGCGCCTGATTATCAGTATCTGGCGGCACGTCTGGCGATCTTCCATCTGCGTAAAAAAGCCTATGGTCAGTTTGAGCCGCCTGCGCTGTATGACCATGTGGCAAAAATGGTCAATTTGGGTAAATACGACAAACATTTGCTGGAAGACTATTCCAAAGAAGAATTCGAGCAAATGGACAGTTTTATTGATCATTTGCGTGATATGGATTTCTCCTATGCGGCAGTCAAGCAGTTGGAAGGGAAGTATTTAGTCCAAAACCGTGTGACAGGCGAGATTTATGAGAGTGCCCAGTTCCTCTATATGCTGGTTGCTGCGTGCCTGTTTTCCACTTATCCAAAAGAAACGCGTCTGGGCTATATCCGTCGTTTCTATGATGCCGTTTCCACCTTTAAAATTTCGCTGCCAACGCCAATCATGGCGGGGGTTCGTACACCAACGCGTCAATTCAGCTCCTGTGTCCTGATTGAGTGTGGTGATAGCCTGGATTCTATCAATGCGACATCCAGTGCGATTGTTAAATATGTTTCCCAGCGTGCCGGCATTGGCGTAAACGCGGGGCGTATCCGTGCATTGGGTAGCCCAATCCGTGGCGGTGAAGCGTTCCACACGGGTTGTATCCCATTCTACAAACATTTCCAGACTGCGGTAAAATCCTGTTCTCAGGGCGGTGTTCGCGGTGGCGCGGCAACGCTGTTCTATCCACTGTGGCATCTGGAAGTAGAAAGCCTGTTGGTACTGAAAAACAACCGTGGTGTTGAAGGAAACCGTGTCCGCCACATGGACTACGGCGTACAGGTGAACAAACTGATGTATGAGCGCTTGATTAAAGGCGCTGACATTTCTCTGTTCAGCCCGTCTGATGTGCCGGGATTGTACGATGCCTTCTTTGCGGATCAGGATGAATTCGAGCGTCTGTATACGCAGTATGAGAATGACAGCACCATCCGTAAGGAACGCATTAAAGCGGTTGAATTGTTCTCACTGATGATGCAGGAACGTGCTTCAACGGGGCGTATTTATATCCAGAACGTTGACCACTGTAATACTCACAGCCCGTTTGATCCGGCTATTGCCCCTGTGCGTCAGTCGAACCTGTGTCTGGAAATTGCACTGCCAACTAAGCCATTGAACGATATTAACGATGAAAATGGTGAAATTGCGCTGTGTACATTATCTGCGTTCAACTTGGGGGCTATCGAAAGCCTGACTGAATTAGAAGAATTGGCCGAATTGGCTGTTCGCGCGCTGGATTCCCTGCTGGATTATCAAGATTATCCCATTATCGCCGCTAAACAAGGCTCAATGGGACGTCGGACTCTGGGTATTGGTGTCATTAACTTCGCTTATTATCTGGCGAAACACGGCGTACGTTATTCTGATAGCAGTGCGAATAATCTGACTCATAAAACGTTTGAAGCTATTCAGTATTATCTGTTGAAAGCCTCAAACGAGTTGGCGAAAGAGAAGGGTGCTTGTCCGTGGTTTAATGAAACCACTTATGCACAAGGTATTTTGCCGATTGATACTTACAAAAAGACACTGGATACACTGACCAGCGAACCTCTGCATATGGATTGGGAAGCGTTGCGCCGTGATATTCAACAACATGGCTTGCGTAACTCAACACTGTCTGCATTGATGCCGTCAGAAACCTCTTCGCAGATCTCTAATGCGACCAACGGTATTGAGCCACCACGTGGTTATATCAGTGTAAAAGCTTCCAAGGACGGTATCCTGCGTCAAGTTGTACCCGATTACGATCTTCTGAAAGGAGCTTACGAGCTGCTGTGGCAAATGCCGAGCAACGATGGCTACCTACAGTTGGTAGGGATCATGCAGAAATTTATCGATCAGTCGATTTCTGCCAATACCAACTATGATCCGGCGCGTTTCCCTAATGGCAAGGTTCCGATGAACCAATTGCTGAAAGATTTACTGCTCGCTTATAAATATGGTGTGAAAACATTGTATTACCACAACACCCGTGATGGGGCAGAAGACGTTCAGGGTGATCTGGAAGAAGTTGTTGAGTCAGCGGATTCCGATTGTGAAGGCGGCGCGTGTAAGATTTAATTTGAGGAAACTATGTCCTATACCACTTTTTCGCAAGTAAAAAATGATCAGCTACAAGAACCGATGTTTTTCGGTCAGTCTGTTAATGTGGCGCGTTTTGATCAGCAAAAATATCCTATTTTTGAGAAGTTGATTGAAAAACAGCTCTCCTTCTTCTGGCGTCCAGAAGAAGTGGATGTTTCCCGTGATCGCATTGACTACAACGCGCTGCCGGATCATGAGAAGCACATTTTCATCAGCAACCTGAAATACCAGACGCTGCTGGATTCCATTCAGGGCCGTAGCCCGAATGTGGCTTTTTTGCCATTGATTTCCATTCCCGAATTGGAAACTTGGGTTGAAACGTGGTCGTTTTCAGAAACGATCCATTCGCGCTCTTACACACATATTATCCGTAATATCGTGAACGATCCTGCTATCGTATTTGATGACATTGTGGAAAACGAACAGATTTTAAGGCGCGCCAAAGACATTTCCGCGTATTACGATGATCTGATCGAAATGACCAACTATTATCATCTGTTCGGTGAAGGAACGCATGATGTTGCCGGCAAAACGGTCACCATCAATCTGCGAGAATTGAAAAAGCAACTTTACCTGTGTCTGATGAGCGTTAACGCGCTGGAGGCCATCCGCTTCTATGTCAGTTTTGCGTGTTCATTTGCTTTTGCTGAACGTGAATTGATGGAAGGTAACGCCAAAATCATCAAACTGATTGCCCGTGATGAAGCCCTGCATTTAACGGGAACGCAGCACATGTTGAATCTGCTGCGCTCTGGTCAGGATGATCCAGAAATGGCGGAAATTGCCAAAGAGTGTGAACAACAGTGCTATGAACTGTTCGTACAGGCAGCAGAACAGGAAAAAGAGTGGGCTGATTACTTGTTTAAAGATGGCTCCATGATCGGTTTGAACAGAGATATTCTGTGTCAGTACGTCGAATATATCACCAATATTCGGATGCAGGCAGTTGGCTTGAAGTTGCCATTTGAAACCCGCTCTAACCCGATCCCGTGGATCAATGCGTGGCTGGTTTCTGATAATGTTCAAGTGGCTCCACAGGAAGTCGAAGTCAGTTCTTACTTGGTTGGTCAGATTGATTCGGAAGTCAATACTGAGGATCTCAGCGGTTTCGAACTCTGATATGGCTGATTATAAAGTTACCCTGCCGTCACGGCAGGGCTTATACATCCATTATTCTTCAAGTTCCCACGATAATTTATTGGAAGCGCTGGAGCACGGTAAAGTTCAGCTTGAATATCAATGTCGGCAGGGATATTGCGGTTCTTGCCGTGTTCGTCTGGTAAAAGGAAAGGTAGGATATCCTTGCAAGCCATTGGCGTTTGTCAATGAAGGGGAAATTTTACCCTGTAGCTGTTATCCGCTGACAGATATTGAAATTGAACCTTAAGTTGGTATAGTTTTATGCGCAAGCAAGATACATCTTTTTTTATTATCAACTCGCTACCTTGCAATCTGTAATTCATTTTTGACTATAAAATTATTCATTAAATCAGTGTGTAATTGATAAAGTCACAATATTAAAAATAAAGAAACCGAAGTAATAAAAAAAGACACTTGCCTGACAAGTGTCTTTTTTTATCTAATGGAATAGAGTGGATTCAAATGCCTGCTGATTTATTATAACTGTGATAAAAAATATGTTTTTTAGAGGTAATTAAACGTTTACAGTGTTACATAGAGCAAAAAAATAAAGGAGAACAACGATGTATAAAATTGATTATAATTCATACCGCTCAACTAAAAGTTTTAACAGACGCTCCCGCTTTTTAGTTATGCACTATACCGCTCTGAACTTTGAAAAATCTGTTCAGGCATTGACCGGAGAGTTTGTCAGTGCTCATTACTTAGTTCCAAACCCAGATGATCCAACTTATCGGGCTGCTGGGTTTGATAAAATTCATATATTCAATTTAGTTGATGAACTTGAAAGGGCTTGGCATGCGGGAATAAGTTATTGGTCTGGACGAGAAGGGTTAAATGATACATCCATTGGCATTGAGATTGTGAATGAAGCCAGTGATGATGATGGTATTTTCACTTTCCCTCCTTATCATCCTGACCAAATCGATGCGATCAAAGAGCTTGCCATCAATATATTACAACGTTATCCAGATATTCAGCCAACTCATGTTGTCGGGCATTCAGATATTGCATGGCAAAGAAAAACTGATCCGGGTCCCCATTTTCCGTGGAAAGAGTTATATGATGCGGGAATTGGAGCATGGTATGACGAAGAAACTAAGCAGAAATATATTGAACAATTTGATCATCGTTTGCCTGATGTCGCCGAGATTTTAGAAAAGTTTAAACGCTATGGCTATGACGTTACTGGCGCAGAAAAAGAAGAAAACTTTCAATTGTTAATCAAAGCATTTCAAATGCACTTTCGTTCGACATATTATGACGGCGTGCCAGATATTGAAACCATTGCTATTTTATATGCCTTAGTTGAAAAATATTTTGATAGTAAACCCTAATTTCTGATGGAATATATTCCATAGGTGTCAAGTTGCCGTTCGCAAGACGAAAGCAACCTATTATCTCCTCGCATCGCGGGGAGATAATAAATACATCGCTGCGGCAGAGCTTACATAAAATGAGTTGCTGATAACCGGATAACAACGCAGTGTACATTTGAGAGGAAAGATTTTACAGATTTCATGATGATTTCCTTTGAGGGTTATAAATTGTGATTTACTTCACGAAAATCTAAATTCTGGGGTAGATTTTATGCTCAAAGCAAAAAGAGTCAAGGCATTTATTAAATTATTTTTTTAAAATTTAAAAAAATCTTGCAAATGTTCATAATTCATTGAAATTTAATATTTTATTTTGCATTTATCTCTGTTGCGACTCTATTACCCCTTAACAATAATAGCTTCATTGATTGTTTTTTAGTCTACACTTGGTTTGTGGGTTGTTTTTTATACAAAAATAAACTCTGGCACTCAATTTAGCCGTGGAGAAGATGAATGGAAATCAGTGAAAGCGGTATTAATAAACTCAAAAGTTATGAAGGTTTGAGGTTGAAAGCCTATCCAGATCCCGCCACTGGAGCAGCGCCGTGGACAATTGGATATGGTCATACAAAGGGAGTAAAGCCCGGACAAGTGATTACTGCGCAACAGGCTGAAGCATTTTTGCATCAAGATCTTATCTCTATTTATGGAGCCATTGAGCGATTAGTTAAAGTGCCTCTAACTCAAGGACAATTTGATGCTTTATGTTCGTTTATTTTCAATTTGGGAATCGGTAATTTTACCCATTCAACATTGTTGAAGAAATTGAATGCAGGTGATTACCAAGGTGCAGCAGGGGAATTTTTGAAATGGGATCGTGCCGATGGGAGCGAATTAACAGATCTACGTATACGAAGGGAATCTGAACAGAAAATGTTTTTATCATAAGATAAGTATTAATAGTGGTTTATTTAGGCTATTAGGGATGAAAAATAGAAGTCTACTTTAATAAAACTATCACTAATAACCTAATTGAATAAATTTTTAATATGGCTTGGATTCGCATAGTAAGTGCAATTTCTAAGAAAGGCGGTCAGTTGCTATAGTAGGCATCTTTCTCGCCAAAGGAAAATGCACTATGGCCTATACGCAACTGACCGAAACAGAAAGATACCAGATTTTCGGCTTAAAAGAAGCCGGTTTTACACAACGTTTTATTGCAACGTCGCTTAATCGGGCCCCATCAACAATTAGCCGGGAATTGAGACGAAACCGGGAAGCCGAGAAATATGAACCTGAACAAGCTCAGCGTAAAGCATTAGAACGCCGTCATTCTAAGGTAAAAGCCGTAAAAATCACGCCAGAGATAACAAAGTGGATAAAACAGTTAATTTGGCAAGATTTAAGTCCGGAACAAGTTGTGGGTTATCTCAAGCGGGAAGCGAAAATCTCTTTACATCATGAAACAATTTATCGATTGATTTATAAAGATAAAATAAATGGCGGTGATTTATGGCAACATCTTAGGATAGCGAAAAAACCGTATCGTAAACGCTATGGAAGCCATGAGCACAGAGGAAAAATTAAAAACAGAGTCAGTATTGATAAGCGCCCAAAAATTGTTGATAAAAAGCAGCGTATTGGGGATTGGGAAGGGGATACTATCGTTGGCAAAGATCGTAAAAGTGCCTTATTGACTTTAGTTGAACGAAAATCGTTATTTACGATCATCATTAAACTTGAAGATAAAACAGCAGAAGGTGTTGCCAAAGCGGCGACAAGACATTTATCGATGATAAAACATAAAGTTAAAACAATTACCTTTGATAACGGACTCGAATTTGCCGAACACGAACGGATCGGTAAAAATTTAGAGACAAAAATTTATTTTGCTCATCCGTATTCCCCTTGGGAAAGAGGGATAAATGAGAACATAAATGGATTAATCAGAGATTACTTCCCAAAAGGAACCGATTTTAATAAGGTATCAGAGCGGGAGGTTAACCTTGTGGCAAACCGACTAAATAATCGACCACGTAAGACACGAGATTATAAAACACCGAATGAGTTATTTACAGGAACCCCAACTCATTTACTTCGTTCATTACGGTGTTGCGCTTAATATGCGAATCCAAGTGGTAAAAATAATCTCTTAAGTGAGCAATTAACGATGAAATAAATAATTAAATCTCTGATGCACTGTGATGTAATACAACACGATAACCATCAATATCTTCAAAAGTTTTTCCACTTTTATCCCAATAAGGGTTATAAGAAGGAACGAGAATAAATCCAGCATCTTGCATTGATTTTACTTGCTCTTGCCATTCAACTTTATCTTCTATATAAAATACTAATAAATTATCTTTAGTTGGTGCCTTACCAACATGTGTATTGTGATGATGAGTAAATTCAAGATGCCAGGAGTGGTTAGGGTGACCAAGCATAATACCATCAAAACTGTCGTGATTTTTGAATTCACCTAATATAATAAAATTCAAGCCATGACAATACATTTCTGCAATTTTATTAAGGTTATCTGTTGGTCTGGCGATTCTAAGAATAGTTGATTTTTTCATATTTTTCCATATATGGAATTGAGTCGGAAAATATATTTTATCCGAAAATATTTTAATTTTTTAGGTAAAAGTGCTGGTAAATAACCAGCACTTTTTGTACTCAACTAACACTGATAAATAATATGTCAAATTAATTAAAAAATATTATTTAATATCAGCGTCAATAACTTGGTAGAAAGCATTAGCAGTATCAGCAATTGTCCACACACCGAGAATAACATGATACCCTGAGCGCTCAGGAACATCACAATTTATAGAGACAGTTTTGTCTGGTCTTTTGCCATGATCAAAATGTTCACAGAAGGGTTTTAAATCAAATTGAGCGCGTGTTAAAGGCTTGTTTGGATCCCAGTTAGGTTTGGTAATAAAAAACTGCCATGAAGTGGTACTATGCCTGGCTGTTATTGTCCATTTAAATTGGTTTATTCCTTTATTGATAGTGACATGATGCCAGCGATCTACACTTTGTTCATTGAGTTGTTTGAATTGACCAACACCGCCACTGGCAATTTGTCCATCTGGAGGCCCTCCTTGAGGAAAACCTTTGGGACCTTCAACCGATTGTGGTTCATACATGATAGACCCACAGTTTTTATTAATGCCTTTTTGGCATAAAAGTGCTCTGCTTGGTGGTGTGTCGATATATCCATGATTTGAATTTGGTTCAGCAATACTGGAAAATGGAATTGTACCAAAAACTGTCAATCCCGCAAAAAGTAATGACTTTTTCATATTCATGATGAATTTCCTATTTTTTCCGTACTTGACTGTAAAATGAGTAAAATTACCTTTTTGTTATTATATTCATTAAATAATGAGGCTTAATTTACTGATAATGGAATTGCGTAGAAATATTTATAACAAATTTAGTTAATTATAAATACTCAATTTATGACAGAGGTGTGCCAGGAAGATATTATTAAAAGATATCATTCTCGTTGATTTTGATACGGTTACGGATGACAGGAAAATTTTGTTTTAGGGTATTTTTTAATAACAAAAATCCCTCCCTGAATTCAGGGAGGGGAAGAGCGAAATAAGAAGCAAATGAGGGTGTACTAAACAAGTAGGATTTTGAGTACACATAGATAAGGTAGACCCAAATGGAAGAATATGCAATAAACCAACCTTAAACGACGGCTATTTGATTTAATTCTTTTAAAATCAATATATTAATTTTTTAGTTGTTGTGTTGTTTTTTATCCTCTTTATGAATCATCATCGTTTGATATCCTTGCTAAGGGCAGTGAGTCTTAGGCACAAGGGATTAGCCAAAATGTCAGTCGATCCCAATCACATATAGGGTTAGATATATGATCCAAATAGGCGAAGATAAATATTGGTCAAAGACAATGCTTGTTCAACAACTACAAAAAATAGGTATAAAACAAGGCGATGTTGTTATGGCTCATGTCGCTATGCGATCTGTTGGCAATTGTTTGAATGGTGCAGATGATCTTATTCAATCTCTTTTAACTGTAGTGGGAGCTGGAGGAACATTGCTATGTTATACGAATTGGGAACAAAATTATGAAGATCGTCTGGATGTTAATGGTTATGTTCCATCTGAATTAAAACCAGAAATCATGCCATATGATCGAACATTTTCACGAGCAAGCAGAGATCATGGTGTATTTGCTGAGTGTGTCAGGACAATTAAAGGAGCTATTCGAAGTCAAAATCCTGGTGCTTCTGTAGTTGCTATTGGAAATAATGCTGAGTATTTCGTCGAAAATCATTCATTAAATTATGGCTATGGTAGTGACTCACCATTTGCCAGATTGGTAGAGCATCAGGGAAAAGTTCTTATGATTGGTGCTCCATATGACACTATGAGCCTTTTGCATCATGCTGAACATATTGGCAAATATTCCAAACAAGAATATTAGAAAGATGGAGATACCATTATTGCAAAATAACCAAACAGTATGGGTTATGTTAGAGGAATTTGACACTGTAGATTCCGTTTGTGAACAATTTTATCAAGGTTATTTTAAGGATATTGTTGAACATTTTTGTTATTCGCACCCAGAATTGACTCTTAAAGGTACCATTGGTTCTGCTAATGCATTGCTTGTTCCGGCTAAAGAGATATTGGATTATGCAGTACATTGGATGGAGAATTATCGTAAATAATGATAGTAGAGGGTAAGCTTGCTCTATCATTTAAGCTATTGCGTCATGAGTGAGCTTTTTTAAGTTCAAACCGAATACCGCTAGGGAGATCGCCATCACAAACTGTTATAACGAACGGCTGGCGGCGTTACAAAAATAGTGAAAATCATGCAGAGTTTATGATTAAATGCGATGACAATATGGACATACTTTAAATTATCTAAAGGTATTTAAATGAAAAAATGGTTAGTTATTGCGGCTTCAACGCTGGTTCTTTCCGGTTGTAAGGTTGATGTGGAAACGAAAGTAAATACAGATGATCTCACCTCAATTGAGCATAAACTGGTTAAGGGTGACATCGATATCGAAGTATCATCCTGTAATGACTATGAAGATTCACGTAAAGAATCAAAAAGCCTCATTGAATTAAAACAGAAAGTCCCTACTATTTTTAAAAATGCCGAGTATGTGGAGTGCTATCGTAAGAAATTTGATTCCTATGCACATTTCACTATTCCTGTCGCTGTGGGTGTATTACCGGACGATGGTCAATTGGGTAATGATGCGGATGTATTTATTCTTTCTCACCAAAAGGCTTATGCGGGTGCGGTGATCCCAAAAGATGTGCTTGATAGAATAAAAAAAGCCCAAAAAGATATGATGGGAAAACTGGATATCAGGATGAGCATTATTCTGGAGAGGGGAACCAAACCTGTACCAACGTTAATTAGCCTTGGAACTTATATGACAAGTGCGAAAAATAAAGACTATCCTCTTGTGGCAAATGGGATAAATCTGGCTAAGGAAATGAAATTCAGATTATCAGATGTTTCCAACTCATCATTGTCTAATGGTGAGTTTGTTCCTTTTCTTGTCACACCTGACTATTTCGACGTCTTCCGGGCAGATAAAAAATAGTCTGTTCTTGACTTGAACCAAGACGACAATTATCTCCCTATCCAGGCCGCAGAAATGCGGCTTTTCATTTATCCAGTGTGAAGGGGATGTACTGAACGCATCCTAACTTTTAACAATGGTGAGGTTGGGTTGTTTTTTGGCAAAAATAATTATACCAAATCATGATTTTGTTCAAATTTTACTCACGAAATGTCAACACACCTTAGTTTTACATTTCCAATTAAGGATCTCACATGAAAATATATACTTTTCCTAAGAGTCGCTCATTAAGAGTTTTGTGGACATTGGAAGAGCTTGGTGTATCGTATGATACGATCAAAGTTGATTTACTTAACGATAGTCCTGGCGTTACATCTCCTCACTCTCGCGGAAAAGTCCCTTTTATGGTGGATGGCGATATATCGATAGAAGAAACATTATCGATATGTCTTTATTTATGCGAGAAATACCCAGAGAAAAATTTTTATCCAACTGCTTTAAAAGAAAAATCAATCATCAATTCTTGGCTAAGCTTTGCTCTTACAGACTTAGAATCTCCAATCTGGAATTTACTAAAACAACTGATTTTTATCTCCGAAAAAAAACGTTCTTTAGAATTAGTTAATTACTTTAGAAAGGAATCCGAGCAAGTAATTAACCAACTTAAATTTGATAAAGGTAGCGAGTGGATTGCAGGTAATAACTTTACTTTAGCGGATATTTTTATGTCACATACGCTTCTTTGGGCTAAAGTATGTGGTATCAGCATAAGTCCAGCTATCAATGATTACATTAATAGAGCAACTAACCGAGCATCATATTTAAAGGCTCAAGAGAAAAATAATCAGTAAACTTACAAGAAAAACTCTGCTAATAGCAGGGTTTTTAACATAATGCTGCCGTAATTTTGTATCAAAAATTCGGTATCGATATGCAAATCAATGCTGACAATTATGCTGAATGCGTTACGGTATCAAGCGATGCGTTACTTTACTTACGCTATCTAAATACTATATGGACACTGGCTTGAATTCAATCGGAGTATTTATACCAATCTAACTTGAAGATGCAGGTTTTAAAATCTGAAAGTTGTCAGTCAGTCTAGTCGTGAGTTCTTTCGCTTTTTCTGGCAAAGTGACATGAAAAAAGTGACGAAGGGTTTCACGGAATGTCTTTGCATCCGGAAAATAAACATTGTTACGTACTTGCTCATTCATATACTTCCACAATCGCTCTATTGGATTGAGGTTTGGGCTGTAAGGCGGTAGGTAATGCAGTTCAATATTAAGGACATATGCCACCTCTTTCACCAATTCTGCCCGGTGGTAACCCGCCCCATCCAGAATAATATGAATTTTTTGCGAAAGTGGGTAAGTTTCTCTAATAGCGCCGAAAAAATACGCGATATTTTCGGCATTGATACTCGGGTATTCACGGATCACGGTGTCTTCAATTCGTTGTAAATTGAGGGCGCCCAGAAGATTGAGACGGGTACGACTGCCGGTGGTTTCGACCACTTTTACCTGATTTTTCCCCGCTTTCATCCAACCATAGCTGAGCTTTGTGGACTGCGAAGGATGCACCGCATCAATAAATAGGATAGGTTCATTCTGACCTGCCCGGTCTTTCAGAGACTGGTAGTCATCAATAAATTGTTGCTGCTTATCCGCATCGAATTTATGAGGAACGCCCTTTGGCTTTTTGTAGCTGAAACCTTGTCGGTGAAGCCATTTCGTCATGCCTCCCACGCTGAAAGACACCTGCCAACGAGCTCGTACATAATCCACAATTTGAGCGGTCGTATGCAGCAAATTTGCCGTCAAATAATCAACCAGATCGGCGGTTTGTTTGGCAGAGAGATGGCTTTCAGAACCGCCATTTTCGGGGGTGAGTTTTTCCTGCGCGATGAAATCTTTTAGGTGACGGCTTACCGTAGTTTCATGAATACGTAAGGCCTGAGCAATCATCTGAGCTGTCCAGCCCTCTGACGCCAAAAGCACGGCCTTGATGCGATCACAGACTCGACTATCACGAGTGGTATCATGCATCAATTCGAGGGCACGTTTTTGTTCTGGTGTCAGATGAATTTTCATGATTGCAAGCATGATCGGGTTTGGATAAGAAATCAAGCATCTTCAATGGCGATTGGTATAGCCTAATGAAGCCAGTCCGTTCATAAAAGGAGAATGCTGAGGGAAGTGCATTTGTATTAAGATAATCAAAGTAGTCCTCTGTTCCCTGAATGACGGCGTTAAGAAGAAGAGTACCAATATTCATTCGTAATCCCTGCGCACACTCAACCGCCTGTATTTTTTATTGACATAACGACATTACCACCGTCAGCACAACCATTTGCCCGACGCTTTCAGAACAAGTGGATCAAGTCCATCGTGGACGGCGAGAAGGTCTACTATACCGATGGCGAACCGTGTGATATCTCGGAAGGTTGCCGGTTAGACGTCCGCGTTCAGATGCCGGCTGATTCAGTGTGGAATTTCAGACATAAAAAAACCAACCCTAACAGGTTGGTTTTTCTAGGGAATTTTGGTCGGCATGATAGGATTTGAACCTACGACCCCCGACACCCCATGACGGTGCGCTACCAGGCTGCGCTACATGCCGATGACTTTTCTTATATTACCGTTTTTTATTGACAAAGCAAGCCCCTAATTTAATGAGTGCTTGATTTTTAAACGATTAGTTTGCCAGAAATCGTTTCACTTCCGTTAGTATCTGTAATAATTGGGCAAGGTTTGGTTTGGCTCCTTGAACTTCATTGCCATCTAAATCATACAGATGATATTCCCCATCCTTGGAAATATAGAGGGTATTTTTAGTCGTCGTAACAATTAATGAACCATTATCACCCGTAATCAGCCATGGGTTTTCTCTTTGAGCATTAAACAGATCTTCGCCCTGTGAGTAATCGTCCGGCGAATTAGTCACGTGTAATAAACGACGCATTAAGGTCGTCATGATATCTTGATGGCTGGTCAGCTTATCGATAGTTTGTGCCGGGGTGCCCGGCCACTGGATTATCAAGGGAACATGGAGCTGTTCGCGGTTGAATTTGTCATCGGTAAACCATTTTGCGCTGTTACTGGCTGTTTCTTTACCCTGTTTGGCTGTAATCACAATGATCGTTTTATCCAGAACGCCTTTATTTTTCAGGACCTCTAAAACATGGTTGATTTCGGTATCCAGCGCTTTCTTGTCAAATTTGCCGGAAGAAGGCGCAAGACCATTAATATTTAGAAATGAAAACCACGGTGTGGAGCCATTACGTAGATCCAGCCATTGGCTCCATTGCGCTACAGTGACACTATCGTCTTGTTTTTTGGTTTCTGGCAATGAATAATCGGCCAGTATGGCCTGACGATAAAGTGGTGTTTGGAATCCATCTGAAGAGAAGAGGACAAATTGATACCCTTGATGGGTCAGGGAATCGATCAGTGCGGATGATTTCCTGGCGTTAAGGATGCCGTCCAGATAACCCGATGATATGCCATAGAATAAACCAAACAATGCCGTATCGTTTTGCATGCCTGTGCTGAAATGTTGTGTGAACTGGATATTGCTCTTCGCGAAGTGTGCCAGAGTTGGCATATCATGGCTGATATCTTGATTATTCAATCCATCCACGACAAGTAAAAGTAAGTTATAGCCACGCCCGGCATCCCGATAAGACAAGTTATTCAGTGGATAATTGACACTCAAGGCGGTGGGATTGCCTTGTTGGTTAATGCGGCGTTGAAATTCTTGATGATCCAGCAAGCCATGTTTTTCAAGGAACTTGCGTGCAGTCATTGGATAAGAAATTGGCAAGTTTGAGCGCTGCATGGTAATCGGACGATAAAAATTGGCATCCGCCCAGATGTACATCAAATGTGAAGCGATAAACGCAGTAATAAAGACGGCTGCTAGTGGCTTACCAAATCGTTGACGATTTAAGCTGCGTAATTTTTGCCAACTCCATGTGCCAAAAAGCATCTGTATCAGGAAAATCAGTGGGATACAGATGAACATCAGTTGCCATTCTCTGGCTAATTCGCCTTGTTCTGGGTTGGTGACTAAATCCCAAACCAATGGGGTTAAATGCAGGTGAAAGCGCACATAGACGGAAGAATCAAAGATTAGCAGCGTTAAACCTACCGTTGCCAATGCGGCTGAAAGAAATCGCATTAGCCGCTGAGATATAACGATAAATGTCAGCGGAAATAAAATAAGTAAGTAGATGGCAAAGACAATGAAACTGAAATGGCCGAGCCAACTGACCAGCGCGTAGATGCGACCAAACAGTGAACCCGGCCAGTCAGATGCAAATAGATAGCGACTGCCCAGCACAAGACTGAACATAATGTTGAACAGTGCGAACCAGTGCCCCCAACTGATCATCTGAGAAACTTTTTCGCGGTAATGCTGACAGCTAGTCACCATATTTCTTTACGTCAAGGTATTAATGAGATTAATGCGCTTTATCTTCGTTGATTGAAGACTGTAACGCGTGTGCAAACGAGTCTGCAATATGTCTGCGTTGTGCGGGAGCAATACTCGTATTGATCAAATTCGTTACCATATTACCCAAAACCATTAAGGTCAGGTCAGTTGGAGTATGGTCTTTCTCGAAAACATTTACTAATTCAGTTAATAAATGTTCAACTTTTTCATCGCTATAGCGAGATGACTGTGGCATAAATCAAAAATCCTGAATGTACAAAGCCCCATATCTTACCGTATAGAGAGGGCTTTTTCTGCTTTTTTATGACAAATTAATTCGCTGCTGCCGGAGTTGTTGTCAATATTGACTATGCTGCATCATTTTAATCTTTGCGATGTTGAAGGTTGGTAGCCAAATGATGGGCGTTTTTTAACCGCCTTGGTTTTTGGTTGCAGCAGAAAGATAACGATGTTTGAATACGCCGCTAACCGCACGGCCATATGGCCAAAGCTGCAAAAGGAGTATAAATAATGAGTCTGGAAATTACCCAGATCGCGTTACATCGGTTGATTAAACGTGATGAACAAACCTTGGAAGTGATTTTACGTGATGCTTTGCTGGATACCAATCAAGTGGTTGAGGAGATGATGGCAGAGTTGCATCGCGTATATAGCGCAAAAAGTAAGGCTTACGGTTTGTTTAATGAGGAAAGTGAGCTGGCGGGATCTCTCCGTCATTTGCGTAAAGGAGATGAAGATTTTCTCGGTTTTAGTCGGGCTGCAACTGTTCGCTTGAAAGATGAGTTGGCAAAGTATCCATTCGCGGAAGGGGGAACGGTACTGTTTTGTCAATATCGCTATCTTGCCGTGGAATATTTGCTGATTGCAGTGCTGAATAGTTGTAACAGCACATCCGTCAATGACGAACTCGATGTCAATACAACGCAATATCTTGATATTCCCCATGCTGATATTATTGCAAGAATCGATCTGACTGAATGGGAAACTAATCCCGAATCCAGTCGTTACCTGACATTCTTAAAAGGACGGGTAGGGCGCAAGGTTTCGGACTTTTTTATGGATTTCCTTGCTGCGAGCGAAGGCATGAATACCAAAGTGCAAAATAAAGGTTTGTTGCAGGCATTGGATGATTATTGTGAGTCGGCGCAGTTGGATAAAAATGAGCGTCAGGCTTATCGGCAGCAAGTTTATGGTTACTGTAATGAGCAGTTACAGGCCGGCGAGGAGATTAAGCTGCAAGAACTGTCCCAAGAATTGCCTGCATTGGGAGAGCAAAATTTTCAGCAATTTTCGCAGGAAAAGGGTTATGAATTGGCAGATAGTTTTCCGGCCGATCGCGGAACATTGCGTCAATTGACAAAATTTGCCGGCAGTGGGGGCGGGTTAACCATCAACTTTGATGCCATGCTGATGGGGGAGCGCATTTTTTGGGACCCGGTAACCGATACATTAACGATTAAAGGTACGCCACCGAATCTGCGTGACCAATTGCAGCGTCATGGTGGTGGTAATCGTTAAACAGGTAGCCATGAAGACACTGAATGGCAGAAATAAATAACGCCGCAAAAGCGGCGTTATTTACTCGGCGTCCCGATAAAAGCTCGACTGTGGCTAATTAAGCACGCAGGAAATCGATGTGCGTCAGTTTAGGTTTAAACGGATGACGCTGTACTGCCTGCACTTTAACGTTAGTTTCTTTACCATCAACAACCAGAGTCAGAACTTCGTAAAATTCTGGCTTGCTTTCGTGGTTGATAACTGCATCGTGATCCAGCTCGATAGAAACTGGCTCTTGGTTACCACCGTAGATAATTGCTGGAAACTTGTTAGCTCTGCGCAGGCGGCGGCTCGCACCCTTGCCCTGCTCTTTACGTACTTCTGCATTAATAGTTAACATTATTTTTTCTCTGTAAAAGAAGAAAATAAATCCTGCTACAGGCGACCCAGCAGCAGGTTCGATATTTGTCTTAACATGGGTTATTACGTTAAGCGGGCGGCATTCTAACGAAAAACCGATATGACAGCAAATATAAATATGCTTTCCGGTTGGTGCGTGGTTGGTCTATTCAGACTATTTAGTACAGATCATCTGCTCGTCTAAATCGTCCGTTATAGTCAAAAACTTTTTCTCGAATCTGCCAAAATTGCCCTTTTTTACGCGCGACAACAAAGTCAGGGTGACGCAATAAAGGCAGTTGATTAGCGATGTCTGCTGCTGTTCTCCAACGAAAAACAGTGCCCGGTGCCCGTTGATGTTGACGAATAAATTGTAATTCAAAGACTTTCTTTTGAGCTGGGGTAGATAAACGAAATAACTCTGATACGTCAGCACCCTCTTCATCGTAATAAGTGATTTTTAGCCATTCTCCTTTATTATCGTGACCTGGTGTGAGTTGCATGCCGCCACAACGTAACACCAGCGCATCTTTTAGTCGTAAGGCTGCTTTTAGCCTATCATCGGGATCAACCAGCACTTCTTCACAATGATGGCAGCGCCGGGCGGCGATATCGTTTTCTGCCCCACAATGAGGGCACGATTTAAAACGAAAACGGAAATCACATTGTTGACGCTTCCCTTTTTCGTCTTCCTCCCAGCCTTGGCAGCGGCGCCCAAAGTGCTCAATGATCTCTCCATCTGTCGTGCATGTTCCCCAAAAAGTATTGGCGAATTGGCAGATGGGACAAAATACCTGTACAGGCTGGCTGTGTGAGTTGGGTTTGCTGCTACCCACTTCAGGCGTGTAAAGATCATGGGGATTGCCGGCATAGTCCAGAATCAGGCAATCTTGTTTGTCAGGAAATAAACGTAAGCCGCGCCCGACGATCTGTTGATAAAGGCTGACGGATTCTGTTGGGCGCAATATGGCGATTAAATCAACATGAGGCGCATCGAATCCGGTTGTGAGTACGGCAACGTTGACCATATAACGGAGTTGCTGGTCCTTGAATGCTGTAATTAAGTGATCTCGTTCAGATGTGGGGGTATCTGCGCTGACTAACGCGGCTTGCCCTGTAGGCAGCAATTGAAATATTTCTTTGGCATGTTCGACCGTCGCGGCGAAAATCATCACACCTTTTCGGTTTTGTGCATATTCGACGATCTGCCTGATAATATGAGGCGTGATGCGCTTTTGCCGTTTGATTTCTCGGTTTAATTCTGCTTCATTGAATATCCCTTGCTGGCTGGCATGTACCTGACTGAAATCATATTGCATCACGGGCATATCCAGTCTTTCTGGAGAAACCAGAAAATTATGCTTAATCATATAGCGCAATGGCAGTTCGTAAATGCAATCCCGAAAAAAGCGGCGTTCATCACCGCGGATCATGCCATGATAATGATATTGATATATCCAGCCAGCGCCGAGGCGATAAGGCGTTGCGGTTAAACCCAAGATGCGGATTTGAGGATTGTTTTTTCGGAGCTGTTGGATGATCTGCCGGTATTGGCTGTTTTCATCATCGCTGATGCGATGGCATTCATCGATGATTAGCAGTGAAAAAGGGTGATCAAAACAATCCAGATTGCGGGCAATGGACTGAATACTGCCAAAAACTACTTTCCCTTCACTCTGTTTTTGATTGAGTCCTGCGGAAAAAATGTCCGCATTCAATCCATAAGCACAATACTTGCTATGGTTCTGTGCAACGAGTTCTTTGACATGTGCCAGCACCAAAACGCGGCCATGAGCCAACTTTGCCAATTCAGCGATAACAAGGCTTTTACCCGCACCTGTTGGCAAAACAATAACAGCAGGAGCGCTATGCTGGCGGAAATAGCGAAGGGTTGCGTCTACCGCTTCTTGTTGATAGGGACGTAAAGTAAAAGCCATTTTTATGTTACTGTCACAAATATCAGGTAAAAGATAATGGGTGTAGAGAATAACATTTTTCATTTAACCCTGCCGTTGAGAAATAACTTGACATTATTTTCCCAGGATTGAATGGGCTATAACGTGCCGCTTATTATTGCTATAGTGACTGGCGTGATGATTTTTTTGTGAATTATCGGCTCAATTTTGTATTCCAATAGTGGCCTTGACGTTGTTCGCAATATCAAGGACACATTCATATGTGTCTATTTTTGTCAGGTACATCTATTCATGCGATTGGATAAATTTTTATCACAACAATTAGGTATCAGCCGCAACGAGGTAGGGCGTGAGTTGCGGGCAGGGCGAGTGACTGTCGATGATGAAATCATCAAAACGGGAGCCTATAAATTAAAGTCCGATCAGCAAGTCGTCTATGATGGCACGATATTGCAACAATTAAATGGCCCGCGTTATTTTATGTTGAATAAGCCGCAGGGATATGTCTGTTCGACAGACGATCCGTCAAATCCGACCATTTTGTATTTTATCGATGAGCCTGTTGCCCATAAATTACATTCCGCAGGGCGTTTGGATATCGACACGACAGGGCTGGTTTTGTTGACCGATGATGGCCAGTGGTCACACCGGATTACCTCCCCCAAACATCATTGCGAAAAAACCTATCTTGTTACATTAGAACATCCCGTTTCTGAGGATACCGGGCAAAAATTTCTGGCAGGAGTGCAGTTAAACGGGGAAAAAACGCTGACAAAATCCGCACAATTGGAAATTATCGAGCCTCAACGTGTTCGTTTGACTATCAGTGAAGGGCGTTATCATCAAGTCAAACGGATGTTTGCCGCAGTAGGAAATCATGTTGTTGCACTTCATCGGGAGCGGATCGGCGAAATTTATCTCGATCCTGAATTGGAGCCAGGAGAATATCGGGCGCTGACTGCATGTGAAATCAATAGCATATAAATGCCAACAGCTTAATTTTTATTTTTCAATTGATTCAGGAGTCACTGCGTGCAACAACAGCGTTTGTCCTATTTGGGATTAGTATTAATCCTTGGTCTGCTTTCTATGCTAATGCCACTGGCAATTGATATGTATTTGCCGAGTATGCCAACGATTGCTGAGAATTTTTCTGTCAGTGATGGTTTGGTGCAAATGACGTTGAGCAGCTATATTTTTGGCTTTGCGATTGGCCAAATGATTTATGGGCCAATGTCGGATAGTTTGGGGCGTAAACCCGTTATTTTGGGGGGTGTCATTGTTTTTGCCATCTCTTCTGCTGCGTGTGCTTTGGCACAAGATATTGATACTTTTATTGCCATGCGTTTCTTGCATGGATTTTCTGCTGCGGCTGCCGGTGTTGTCATCAACGCCCTGATGCGTGACAGGTTCACAAAAGAGGAATTTTCCCGCAGCATGTCTTTTGTGACATTAGTGATGATCATTGCACCTTTATTGGCTCCCATGCTAGGTGGGTTGTTGATGGTATGGTTCAACTGGCATGCTATTTTCTGGTCTATTGCCATTGTTGCGGTAATTACCGTCGCTCTGGTTGCCCTCTTCATAAAAGAGACGTTACCGAAAGAGAAAAGGCAGAGGTTTCACTTACAAACGACCTTGAGGCAGTTTGTTATGCTGTTCCGGCAACGCCAAGTATTATGTTACATCTTGGCAAGTGGTTTTTCTTTTGCGGGAATGTTCTCTTTTCTTAGTGTTGGTGCATTTGTTTACATCAAGCTAAACGGTGTACCTGCGCAGCATTTTGGTTACTATTTTGGGCTGAATATTATTTTTCTGTTCATCATGGCAACGATCAATAGCCAGTGTGTTCGCAAATATGGTCCATTGAAAATGTTGCATATTGGGTTATTTGTCCAATTTGTCATGGGATTATGGTTACTGTTTAGTACCCTGTTTGACTTGGGATTTATTTCTCTGGTTATGGGTGTTGCCATTTATATCAGCGGTATTTCCATGATTACGTCTAACACGATGGCGGTCGTGTTGGATGATTATCCTCATATGGCCGGAACAGTTTCTTCACTGGCTGGAACCATCCGTTTTGGTATTGCCGCATCCGTGGGCGCTATTTTGTCTTTATTGCCTGAGGAAAATGCCTGGCCGATGGTCGGTTCAATGGCATTATGTGTGATATTGGCAATGATGCTGATTATCTATGCACGTGGTAAATCGCATAAATAATCAGTGTTATAGATAGTCGAAGAAATGGCCATGTTCCAGAAGTCATCAAGGCCAAACATAAAGTATTTTTAAAGGTCATCTATCAGTAGGGGATGGCCTTTTGTTTATAGAACTTTTAAAGATGCTGTTATTTAACCTGATAAACAGAAAATATCGAGTAATCATCAAACAACGGAGGTATTTGTTAATTTAGCATATTCATTCAGCGTTAAAATGTTTATTTTTTGTTAATTCAATGTGGTGGGTTTATGTCTGAGGAAAGTTACAGGATTGTCATCATTTAACTCATTGTAAATAAAAAGATTATATTCTTATTGTCATTCCGTCGCGTTTGAAAAAAATAAATATGTAAATAAATCTTGAATGAAAAGTTGCTGTTTTGCATAAAAATAAGTTGAATTTTTTACCTAAACAGTATAAATATATATAAAATGCGAGCCAAGTCGCACTTTTTTGACGTAGGAAATGAAGTAAGTGCGGTAATGTGATTTTTATTTTAACCTTTTATTTACTTTTTTATTGGGTGGTTATTCGGTTTTGACGAATCGATAATCTACAGTTGGTGGTTAGATGTATTAATGTTGTTTCTGATAGGAATGATACGTGAATAATATCCAACTTTCGGTAGTACACAGACTGCCGCAAAGTTATCGGTGGTCAGCAGGCTTTGTTGGTACAAAAGTTGAGATTTTACCGGCAGAAGAAACAGATTTAGGAAATAGCCTGATGGGGCTGAAATTATTAAGCCATGAAGGCGAAAAAGCACGAGAGATCTTGCATGCTATAAATCAGTCTATCGCTGATATGCAGATACTGAGTGCTGTGATTGAGTGGGAAAGGGAACCCTGTTTGTTTTTTGCTAAGGAAGATGAGAGTGCAGTGATATGCCGTTTAAAGACGCTAGGCGCTGCAATTGCAGAAAATATAACCGCGCTGTATCCACTATAACTTTACCCATTGATAAAAAACGCTTCTTAAATGGAAGCGTTTTTTAATGTCTGCAAGGGAAAAGTATCTTAGGTGTCGGTTATATCGAGGCTTTTATATCATCTGATAACACACGTCTTGCACCGTAGTAACGTTTACTCCAGTAAGTATCAGTCAATTTGGAAACGATAACCCCGTTACTGGTTGAAGCATGGACAAATTGATTATTACCGATGTAGATACCGATATGACGCATACGGCGCCCTGTTTTAAACAGAACCAAGTCACCAGCCTGCAATTTAGCGCGACTCACTGTTTGCCCTATATTCTGTTGTTCTAGCGTGGAACGTGGTAATTTCACGCCAAACTGATCATGAAAAGTACGTTGTACAAAAGCAGAACAATCGATACCGCGTTTAGTATTCCCACCAAGCCGATAGGCCACACCTTTCCAGTCTGCGTATTGATTAAGTATCTTAGATTTAATATCTAAGTTGTTAACCAGAGTTTCAAATTCATCCTGAGATGCTTGCAGTAAATAATGCTTTTGAGTATTTACTGCATGCGTCTCAGTTTGTTTATTGCGCAGGTTGGAATCTGGCGAGCTACATGCGGTCAGTGCGACTGCCGCTATAATTGCGGGTATCAGCCGCAAGATATATCTCAGTATTGGTCTGGATTTAACCATTTATTGATTTTCCCTTGCAGTCCTTGAAGTGACTTATCACCACCATGAAAAATGAAAATACTAAATGTTCTAAAGCCTAGTCAGGATAGGGTGAATTAACAAATTTTTTGTCCATAAAGTGTGCCAAACAACACAATTTATTAGTATCTTTACAAAACGTATTATTTTAATAAACAGAACGCAGGAAAGATTACTGAAATCAATAGTAAAAAGCGAGAAACAAAAAGGGTTCTTTACAAAAAATTAGATTGGGAACTAATGGGTTAGCGTAATTCGTGACTACTTTATACTGCTCTGATGACATCGAGTGTGATATTGAGGAGATAACCAGTATCTCCCCCAATATGATGGCCTTAATTACCGCGTTTAATATGCGGTAATTTCTTGTCTAGCCATGTTGCCATAATATCACTTAATGGGGTTAGTAATACCCAGCTCATGCCGATCAGCGTTAAAGACAAAGAGCCTACTGCAACGTCTGTAAACCAGTGAGCGCCAGCCATAATGCGAGGAAGGGCAAAGGCGATCATAATCAGTAGAGCAATACAGAACGCCCCGCGGGAGATATAACGCAGAATAAAGCTACTGAAAATTAAGAGCATTAACCCGTGATCACCAGGGAAACTGTCTTTGGAAGCATCTTTTGTATGCCAACGGGTCATTTCGTTTATGCGATTAACATGCTCAAATGTCAGTGTTGGGCTTGGGCGGCTGACGGGGATTTGATGCCCGATTTGATTAATGATAACGGCCGAGATCAGCATCACCAGACCCACCATGAAGAGGCGGCGCTTGCCTGCATAATCCTGTTTGCGAAATGCACTGTAATAAAGCAGACCCATACACAGAAGTGATATGACATCAAATGCCCTGATATTTGCGATAGCCACAAATAGAGCAAATTTTGAGTCAGGCAGCAATTTTTCATTAAAAAAATAAAAAATAGAAGAATCGATGTGGAACCAAAAGCCGTGGTTTTCAGGCAAGTACCATGAGAGGAACAAGGCAATACCAAGGATATTGAGAATAAGTATAGCGAGAGGGTGACTGCGAGTCATGGGATACCTATTTAGCTCGTTATTTAACACGTAAGGTGGAGTGTGGTAGACAAATTAACTTGGGGAAGGACTATAACAAAATTTGTGGTAAAGCGTAATCACCATTGGATACTATCGAAAAAATAGCTAAATCCCCATGACAGTACCGATAATATATATTTGGTTCAATGTCGATGCCTGACTATTATTAAATAACTATCAATTGATTTCTTCATATCCTAACTTGTTAGCATATTATATCGAATTGTAGCTTGAATTAATAAAAAGTATAAAGAAAGTGTTTCATTTGACGTTATATCGTTATATAGATAGCAGAGCGTTACACCATTATCTGGTTTTTAAATTAGCGCGCGGCTAAAGTTGAAAAAGATAATAATATCTGTAATGGAGGTTGAATGCTTATGTTACGAAAAATGACGACTTTTCTGTTCATGTCTTTATCTTATCCTATCATGGCGAATTCTCCATCAACCTCCAGCTCTGGCGCTATTTATTTTCATGGTGCTATCGTTGATCCTCCATGCCAATTTAGCTGGGATGAAGAGCATACTGAGATGGTATGTTGGTACAATGGTAAACAGTTAAAACAAGATAAAGTCATAGAATATCAAAAGGATAGAAAATTCCTGCTATCAATTGAAAAACATATTGGAAAAGAAGAAATAAGATGGGTGGGCACAAATAAGGAATTGGGTATTGTTATTATAACCTATCACTAAATGTTATATAAAAGTATGATGATTATTTCATTTATTTTATCCAGATAATATAAAAGAAAAGCAATAAATTTATCTGTGAGTTAGTTCAAATAATGATGGCTAATAACAGTTTTTTTAATTAATCAACAATAAAAATGTGTTTATTTTTTAGTTAAAAAATGACCTTTGATATTTATCAATAAAAGTTCTCAATGTCGTATTTTTTTCACGTGAAATAGTTATTATGGAGATGAAGGAATAAAAGGTAGCTGAGTTTTAGTTAATGGAAAAACGAAAGTGAGGTAACCATGAAAAATTATCGTAAGCTGTTAATTAGTTGTTTATTGGTTCCATGGCTTTCTTATGGATATGCCGAATCTGAAGGAGGCGTCATTCGGTTTTCAGGTGCGATTGTTGACCCCGGATGTCAGGTTGTTGTATCAGAAACTCAAGCATCAAACACTCATGCCAATATCTCTTGCTATCGATTAGGCAAAAATCTTACTGTCAAACAAATCATTTCAACTCAAAAAACGAAAGACAAGGTCATGCTTCCTGGTAACATTGGGGTTTCCAGCGTGAAGTGGACTGATGATCAGAAACGTGTGGCAATTGTTAATGTGGATTATTTCTAACGTCATAAACGTCATGGTAGAGGATGAGTTGCTCTTTGCGTCAGGCGTTATTCTCGCCAAAAGGGCAACTCATATTTAAGGATAAAGAATTAGTCACAACGTCCCATATAGCGACGCTCTGCAATATGGATGCGGATTTTTTCGCCTGAACTCAAATACTCAGGAACTTGGACAGTCAATCCTGTACTCATTTTAGCGGGTTTGGTACGGGCACTGGCTGAGGCGCCTTTGATACCGGGTGAGGTTTCTTCAATGACCATATCAACCGTTTGAGGTAATTCAAGGGCTAATAATTGTCCATCCATTGTCAGGACTTGCATTCCTGGTAAACCTTCTTCAGGAATAAATAGCAATTCTTCTTCGATTTGGTCTTTCTTGAAGTGATAAGGCGTGAAATCTTCATCATCCATAAAGATATATTCATCACCATCAATATAGGAAAAACTTACACCACGGCGTGTTAACGTAATGGTTTCAAGAATGTCATCACCTTTGAAACGTTCTTCCACTTTCTGACCCGTACGAATATCAGTAAAACGCATTTTATATAGCGTGCTGGCACCCCGTGCGCTGGGTGACTGAATATCGATGTCTTTAACTAATAATAGCTTTCCATTGTAGCTGATTGCAGCGCCGCGCTTAATTTCATTGGCTTTAGCCATAGATACCTTCCGTAACAACAAGGAAATAGTGGAATGAATATTTGAGTGGCGACAAAATTACTCGCAGTCGGCCTATTAGGCAAGAGGTGAATGAATGCCCCAGTAAAAATACTGAGGCAGGAGGGAAACATTAACGATAAACCGGCAACAAATCAAACAACGAGAGAATGTGTGCCAGCGCATTTATCAGACCGAACAGAATAACAAAGATAATCAAAAAATTACCACCCGGTGCCCGGTAGCTGGCGGTTGGGTAGCGTTTACGGCTGGCTCGTGCCATTAAAGCCGGAACAATAACCGCCCAAATGGTTGCGGCCAGACCCGCAAAGCCGATGGCATACAGGAAACCGTTTGGAAAAATCAGTGCCAATACCGTAGGGGGAACGAATGTCACCAGTGCGGTTTTAAAACGCCCTTGTTGCGAATCGTCAAATTTAAAGAAGTCTGCCAGATAATCAAACAACCCTAATGATACTCCCAAGAATGAACTCGATAAGGCCATATAGGAGAAGGCATTTAACAGTTGGGTTATGGTGGTATTATCAGAAGTATTATCCATCTGTTGCAGTAAGTTACCAATATTACCGCCATCAGCAATAATTTGCTTGAAGGCTTCGCGCGGAATATTTCCCTGAATAGCGTACTGCCATAAAATGTAAATCACTAATGTTATCAGTGTCCCGTATAGCAAGCTGCGTGTGACAGCCTGACTGTCTTTATGGTAATACTTAACTAACCCCGGCACGTTACCGTGAAAACCAAATGAGGCCAGTAAATAAGGCAGGGCGATTAAAGCATAAGGTAAATAGTCTGGGTTGGTATTGGCTTGATCAAATAAGATAACGGGCTTCACTTCGGTAAACATACCACCGACAGACATAACAAAGGTAATGATCATGCCACCTATCAAGATGGTGCTTAAGCGATCGACGGCTTTCGTGGATAACCAAACAATAAAGGCAACAATAAACGCAAAACATAAGCCAGATATTGATTGAGGCAGCGGGATAATATTCTCAATGTTGTGAGCAAGGATGGAGCCACCGGCTGAAATATACGCATAAGTTAAGATATACAAAACGAAGGCGATGGATACATCATTGAGAGAACACCAGCCTTTGCCTAGCAAATCTTTAGTGACCGTATGGAAACTGGAGCCGACAGGGTAATTCATATTGGCTTCCAGAATCATCAGACCAGAGAAATACATACATGCACAGGTATACAACAGCAAAATGATTGATCCGGTAAACCAGACACCTGATGTGACAATTGGAATGGAAAACATACCCGCACCGACAGCAGTACCGGCAATGATCATAGCGCCACCAAATATGGAGGGGCGTTTCAAATTTTGCGTTACCTCAATGGTCATATAGACTCCCTGATGAATGGTGTTACCTTGTACTAGCGCGAAGATACATTAATAAATTATATGTGTAAACAAATAATTAAGAAAAATAATTAAATTGTTTTGCCGCATTTTGTATACAAAAGTAGGGCAGGTTATCAGTGAAAACCTGCCTGAAGGGCGATGATTATTAACTTGCGGAATAGAATTGTGCTTCTTGCCATAATTTGATGGCATTGCGGCTGGCTTCAAAATGAGGTTCGGGGAGATGGTTAGGATCACACCACATTAATTGTTCACACTTCTCAGGTTCCATTAATTTCGGTTCACCTCCGGTATACTGCGCCAGTAAACAGACTGAAACAGTGTGCTTTCCTTCCTTGTGATACGTTTCGAGATTATTGCAAATAGCATAAACTTTGGGATCTTGGATTGTGAGATCAATCTCTTCTTTAATTTCACGAATAGCGCATTCTTCAAAGGTTTCGCCAGGATCAACATGACCACCGAAAATTGACCAGTATGGTGCATGCTGGCTGGTTCGTTTGCCCAGTAGAATTTCACCTTTATCGTTAATGATAACGACACCGACTCCGACAACAACTGGCACTGATATTCCTCCGGTTAATACCTGCTCACGTGAGTTCAGATAGGTTGTAATAACATAATGAAAGGCTTACCAGTTTAGTGGTAACACTTGATCAGTGATAACACAATGATCAAACACGCAGTAATTTTAACTGAAACGATTCAATTTTGATGTTATAAATAACAGATAAATCTTAATGTTACTTATGACTGTCTATTCAGGAGACACCAGGCAAGATGAGCCGCCGAGTTGCCACAATTACCTTAAATCCAGCTTATGATTTAGTTGGCTTATGCCCAGATATTGTTAAGGGACATGTTAACCGTGTACAGACGGCAGGGCTTCACGCTGCGGGTAAGGGAAATAATGTTGCGAAGGTACTGCGTGATTTAGGCATTGATGTGACTGTCAGCGGTTTTCTGGGACGAGAGAATCAGGAAGGATTTCAACAGTTTTTCAGCGAAAACAAGATGATAAATCGCTTCCATTTCGTCTCTGGGCGAACGCGCATTAATGTCAAACTGACCGAAAAACAGGGTGAAGTGACGGATTTCAATTTTTCGGGCTTTCATGTGACAGAAAAAGAGTGGAATCGGTTTGTCAGTGATTCTCTGACCTGGCTGGGGCAGTTCGATATGGTTGTTGTCAGTGGTAGTTTGCCCGAAGGGATCACAGCAGAGTCGTTTGCAGATTGGATGATGCAATTACGGCAGATCTGTCCCTGCGTTATTTTTGACAGTAGCCGTGAAGCGCTTGTCGCCGGCCTTAAGGCATCCCCTTGGCTGGTCAAACCCAATCAGCATGAGCTGGAGATTTGGGCGGGTAAGCCATTAGCGGATTTGAACAGCGTGATTGATGCCGCCCACGAATTGCGCAATAAAGGGATCGCCCACGTTGTCATTTCACTGGGAGAACAGGGCGCATTATGGGTGAATGCCTCCGGGACATGGTTGGCAAAACCGCCACATTGTGAAGTGGTCAGCACCGTGGGGGCAGGGGATTCTATGGTCGGTGGATTGGTTTACGGTTTGCTGATGCGTGAATCCAGTGAACATACATTACGTCTGGCAACCGCAGTTTCTGCGCTCACGGTTAGCCAGCCGAATGTTGGGATTAAAAGCCGTACTGAACTTGCATCAATGATGTCGAAGATCGAGTTAATTTCGGTCAGGTAGTTAATTTTGTTGGGATTTTAGCCAGGCAATTTCTTGATCCCAAATATCAGGATTGATCGTTTCAAGCACCAAGGGAATGCCATTGAAACGGTCATCTTTCATGATATAGCTGAAAGGGAGCTTACCGATATTGCCTTCACCCAGGCTGTGATGCCGGTCAACACGGCTGGAAAATTCGCTCTTGGCATCGTTCAGGTGCATGGCTTTAAGGTACTTGAACCCAACGATTTTATCGAATGCGTTGAAAGTCTCATCGCAATCTTTTTCAGTCCGTAAATCATAACCTGCTGCGAAGGCGTGGCAGGTATCAATACAGACTCCAACACGCGTTTTGTCTTCGACGCCATCAATAATTGCTGCCAGTTGTTCGAATTTGAAACCAAGGTTGGTGCCTTGCCCGGCGGTGTTTTCGATCACGGCAGTGACACCTTGGGTTTTGTCCAACGTAATATTAATGGATTCCGCAATACGGGCGAGGCATTTATCAATGTCAATTTTTTTGAGGTGGCTGCCCGGATGGAAATTCAGTAAACCGATGCCGAGCTGCTCACAACGTTGCATCTCATCAAGAAACGCCGCCCGGGATTTTTCCAAACCCTCTGCTTCAGGATGACCCAGATTGATGAGGTAGCTGTCATGGGGCAGGATTTGCCGGCTACCATAACCGTAACGTTCACAATTCGCTTTGAATTTATCGATGCTCTCTGCCGATAACGGCGGGGCATGCCATTGGCGTTGATTTTTCGTGAACAGGGCGAAGGCGGTTGCGTTTAATTCATGGGCGCGGATCACGGCCTGATCAACACCGCCTGAGGCACTCACATGGGCTCCAACAAATTTCATCTTATTTTCTCCTGTGTTTTCGTCATTATGGCATTGTTCGCCCTGTTGAGAAAATTTTGGCGGAAGAAGTCAATTTAAGTTAGCGCAATAAATACTGAGTGCCTTGATTGGCGATTAACTCTCCCACGACTAACCAGACAAACAAAATGAGTGCTAATAAAATGGGTTTAACTCCGGCTTGACGGATGGCACTGATATGCGTGGTTAGCCCTAAAGCCACCATCGCCATTGCCAGCATAATGGTATCAGCAGCAATGATCGAGTTAACCAGAGGTTCCGGGAATAAATGAAAAGAATTAACGCCCGCAGTGACAATAAAAAACACCGCAAACCACGGGATCGTGATCGGCGATTTCTCTTGGCGGAGATTGCTATTTTTAACGTTTAGGCGACTGAGATAGCCGGAAAGCAGTAATAGAAAAGGGGCCAATAGCATGACACGGATCATTTTACTGATAACGGCGGCATTTTCGGCCTCGATTCCCAATGTATGCCCAATGGCAACGACTTGGGCGACTTCATGAACCGTTGAGCCGGAAAAAATACCAAATGTTTCCTGAGAAAAATTAAACCATTGGTAATGGGTATTGAGTTGATAAAACCACGGATAAACAAAAATGGCGAGTGTGCCAAAAATAACTACCGTAGAGACGGCGACGGCAACTTGACTGGAGGTCGCTTTGACAACGGGTTCGGTTGCCATCACCGCCGCGGCGCCACAAATGCTACTTCCGGCACCAATCAGGATCACGGTTTGGTTATCCAGTCGAAAAAAAGCCCGCCCAATCCATAATGCGATAAGAAATGTTGAAGAAAGCATGATGACATCAATCAATATCCCCGTTGCGCCGACCTGCGTGACTTGTTGGAACGTCAGGCGAAATCCATAAAGAATAATGCCGGCTCGCAGCAGGTAGTGCTTGGAAAAATGGATACCGCTATCACAGGTCGGTTTTAACAAGGGATACAGAGTATTGCCGATCACCATCCCCAATAGAATGGCAAGTGTCAGGGCGCCCAATCCCATATTGATAAACCAAGGAAGCGTCCCGATATAGATGGCGAGCGCCGTCAGGACGGCGGTTAACAGAATACCGGGAATGAATTTTGCTGCGGTATTTTGCTGAGTTCTGATAAATTCCCCTGCTTGATTTTCAGACATCGTGGCGGCTCGATAGGCTTATACATTTTAAGCATAAGCATAGAGAAGATTTTAAAATCAATAAAATTGATAATACTTGTATCTTTAACTACCAAAACAGATTAATTAAGGGTAACTTTTGTTAAGTTGCATAATACTGTCTAAAATCAAGACTACCTTCCTATCTTATTTTGCTTCCCGTGAGGCCACATGCGTATCACTCTGAGACAACTGGAAATTTTTGCAGAAGTTCTGAAAAGTGGTTCAACGACACAGGCTTCTCAGCAGTTGGCGTTATCACAATCTGCGGTGAGTGCTTCACTGACCGATCTCGAAGGGCAATTGGGTGTACAACTGTTTGATAGAGTCGGAAAACGTCTGGTGACCAATGAACATGGGCGTTTGCTTTATCCCAAGGCATTGGCATTGCTTGAACAGGCCGGTGAAGTGGAGCAGCTTTTCAAACTTGAATTGGGTGCATTGCGGTTAGCGGCCAGCAGCACGATTGGCAATTATATGTTGCCGGAGATGTTGGCGAGATATCGTCAGGATTATCCTGAGACACCGCTGGAATTGAATATCAGCAATACCGGTGATGTGATAAAGGCCGTTGCTGAGTTTCGTGTTGATTTGGGATTGATTGAGGGATTGTGTCACGATCCTGAATTAATTACCCAACCGTGGATGAAAGACGAGTTGATCATTTTTTCTTCTCCAGAAAGCCCGCTGTTACAACATGTGTTGGGGATAGAAGATGTGATCAAGGCACCCTGGATATTGCGGGAGAAAGGTTCAGGCACAAGGGAAGTTTTGGATCATCTTTTATTTTCACAAATGCCCAGATTCAATATCGCGATGGAGTTGGGGAATTCAGAAGCCATCAAACATGCGGTTCAATATGGGATGGGGATCAGTTGCCTTTCCCGGCGGGTTGTCCAAGAACAACTGAAAAATGGCACCTTATCTGAACTTGTCATTCCCGGACTGAGCCTCAATCGCACCCTGTACCTGATTTACCATCGCCAGAAACATATGTCCAATGCATTAAAGAAGTTGCTGAGTTACTGTCACTAATATTGAGAATATAATCGTATAGCTAATAATTGGCTATGGATTATGAAGGTATCTTATAACCACGAATCGCCGCTATTCTGGAGACGAGGATTTGTTACAATCCCGCATTAAATTTATTTCGAATGATATGGGAATAGAATGTCTCAAGAAGAAAGCATGCCGCGGGATCAGGCCCCAACAACTCTGCGCCGTGAATTAAAAGCACGACATATGGCCATGATTGCCATCGGTGGATCAATTGGCACAGGGTTATTTGTTGCTTCTGGCGCAACAATTTCTCAGGCTGGCCCGGGTGGAGCCTTACTTTCTTATGCATTAATTGGCTTGATGGTTTATTTCTTAATGACTAGCTTGGGCGAATTAGCAGCGTTCATGCCGGTTTCAGGGTCATTTTCAACTTATGGCTCCAAATATGTTGATGAAGGTTTTGGTTTCGCGCTGGGATGGAACTATTGGTACAACTGGGCAGTAACGATTGCGGTTGACCTTGTTGCCGCACAATTGGTGATGGGCTATTGGTTTGATGATGTTCCCGGTTGGGTATGGAGTGCCTTGTTCCTTGGCCTGATTTTCCTGTTGAATTTCATTTCCGTCAAAGGGTTTGGTGAAGCGGAATATTGGTTCTCCTTGATCAAAGTCTCCACGGTGATTGTGTTCATTATTGTGGGTATTCTCATGATTACCGGCATCATGCAGGGGGCTGAAGGTGCAGGCTGGCATAATTGGGGTATTGATGACGCGCCTTTTGCGGGGGGCTTTGCCGCTATGATTGGGGTCGCCATGATTGTCGGTTTTTCTTTTCAAGGAACAGAGCTAATCGGTATTACCGCAGGGGAATCTAAAGATCCGGCGAAAAATATTCCCCGTGCTGTGCGTAAGGTATTCTGGCGCATCTTACTGTTTTATGTATTTGCTATTTTAATCATTAGCCTGATCATTCCTTATACTGATCCTAGTTTGTTGCGTAATGGCGTGAAAGATATCAGTGTTAGCCCATTCACTCTGGTCTTTGAAAATGCCGGCTTATTATCAGCGGCGGCGGTCATGAATGCGGTGATATTGACCGCGGTACTGTCAGCGGGAAATTCGGGAATGTACGCTTCGACCCGTATGCTGTTCACGCTGGCAAAAGAGGGTAAGGCGCCGAAAATTTTTAGTCACCTGTCTAAAGGTGGTGTTCCGCGTAACGCGCTTTATGTGACAACCGTGGTCGCCGGCTTGTGTTTCCTTAGCTCCATGTTTGGTAACCAAACCGTCTATTTGTGGTTACTGAATACCTCAGGTATGACCGGGTTTATCGCGTGGCTCGGCATTGCAATCAGTCACTACCGTTTCCGCAAAGGCTATATTGCCCAAGGCTTGGATATAAATGATCTGCCATATCGCTCCGGTTTCTTCCCTCTTGGGCCAATTTTTGCTTTTATTTTATGTTTGATTATCACCTTAGGCCAAAATTATCAGGCATTTTTGCAAGATAAGATCGATTGGTACGGCGTGACCGCGACTTACATTGGTATCCCGCTATTCCTGCTGATTTGGCTTGGCTACAAGTTGAAAAAGAAAACCCATTTCGTTAAGTACAGTGAAATGGAATTTCCCACATTCAAATATACTGATAAGGAATAGTTTGTTAATAAACTATCAATGAAATGATATTTATTAATTAAACTATTATTGATTTTGTTTTGCAAAAGACTGCCTGTTCTGTGATGGAATTGGCAGTTTTTATTTTTCATGGGGTTAGAAGAAGAATACCGCAGGTAAATTTAGGCTATAGCATTCCAATCGCATTGATAAGTATTCTTATTTGCTTTATTGTTAGCGCCACAATTGTTGTATGAAGAGGCTAACTAAAGTGAAATTTGTATTTCGAACAGTCGTGAAAAGTATGAGTATCAGCCTAATGGCAGGCTCTGCCATGATGGCAAGTTTTGCATCCTGGGCTGAAACAGTCACTGACGTTGCTGGGCGTACCGTTGAGGTGCCAGAAAAAGTCAACCGTATCTTGTTGGGTGAAGGCCGTCTGTTCCATTCTGTTGCCATACTGGAAGGGGATAAACCTCTGGCTCGTATCGCAGGTTGGCAAGGTGATTTTCGTAAACTGGACCCACAAACTTACGCTGTTTATAAAGCTAAATTTCCTGAAATAGATAATATCCCTCTGATTGGTAACACCAGCGCTGACAGTGTTAGCGCCGAAAAAGTGCTGACCCTCACCCCTGATGTTGCCATTTTTGGCCTGTCCGGACATGGGCCGGGGAAAAACAGTGAGCTGGTGCAGCAGTTGGAAAAAGCAGGTGTTCCCGTTGTTTTTGTCGATTTCCGCAACGATCCCCTGAAAAACACCTTACCTAGCATCCGTATGCTGGGCAAAGTCTTGCATCGTGAAGAGCAGGCCAACGCTTACGCGGATTTTTATGAAAAAAATCTAAAATTGGTCACGGATATTACGGATCGCATCCCAGATGCTGAGAAACCTTCTGTATTTATTGAATTAAGAGCCGGTTCTAGTGAAGATTGCTGCGGTACAGCAGGTAACGGCAATATGGGGGACTTTATTGATTTGGCGGGCGGCAAAAATATCGCCAAAGCAGTCCTGCCTTCTCCATTGGGAACCATGAATCTGGAAAAAGTCATTGCGGAAGATCCGTATATTTACATTGCAAGTGGTGCACAAGACCCCGGTGACAAAGGCGAAGGGATCAAAATGGGCGCACAAACGTCTGCCGATACTGCTCGTGCTGGCTTAAAAGAGATCACTGAACGTAAAGGTATCAATAACTTAACTGCGGTGAAAGAAGGGCGTAGCTATGCTATTTGGCATCACTACTATAACTCTCCTTACAATGTTGTTGTAACTCAGGTTTTCGCTAAATGGTTCTATCCTGAAAAATTTGCTGATTTAGATCCGCAACAAACATTGAAAGAACTTCACCATAAGTTCTTGGCGATTGAGCCGGCAGGTACGTATTGGGTCAGCGAGAAATAAGCAGTAACAGGTAATAAAAATGAGCGTCACTACCGAGCCTATGCCAATGGTGAAACAGCAATTGAATGAGTGCGACATAAAAGCACATTATCGTCATATCCTGCGTCGACGTATTGCATGGATATTATTCATCGTCTTGGCGATTGGCACTTCCATTGTACTGGATTTTACAATGGGACCATCAGGGTTATCACTGCAAACCCTCTGGCAAACACTGGTTTCACCCGAAAGTGTTAATGCAGCAACCCAGGTGATTGTTTGGGATATTCGATTACCCTATGCCCTGATGGCGGTAGTGATCGGCTTATCACTTGGATTGGCCGGCGCTGAAATGCAGACCATTCTGAATAACCCGTTGGCCAGCCCATTTACTTTGGGCGTTTCCAATGCCGCTTCTTTTGGTGCGGCGTTAGCGATTGTAGCGGGGATTGGCATTCCGGGAATTCCGGATCAGTGGTTTATTTCCGCAAACGCTTTTCTCTTTGCATTATTAGCGGCCTTGATGCTGGATGGCATTACCCGTTGGACAAAAGTGTCAACCTCAGGCGTTGTCTTATTCGGCATTGCGATGGTATTTACCTTTGAGTCGTTGATTTCGATGATGCAATTTATCGCGACGGAAGACACCTTACAGGGGCTGGTTTTCTGGACAATGGGTAGCCTTGGCAGGGCGACGTGGGAAAAATTGGGCATCATGTTGCTTGTGTTCTCTGTCATTATGCCTGTCTCAATGAGCAATGCCTGGAAATTGACCGCATTGCGTCTGGGGGAAGATCGTGCGATCAGCTTTGGCATTAATATTAGCCGCCTTCGCTTGGGAACATTACTGCGTATCAGTATCCTGACCGCCTTGGCGGTTGCCTTTGTTGGCCCCATTGCTTTTATTGGATTGATCTCTCCTCATATTGCCAGAATGATGTTTGGTGAAGATCATCGTTTCTTCCTGCCGGCGAGTGCGTTGATTGGTGCCCTCGTTTTATCAATGACTTCCATTGCCTCCAAGAACCTGATCCCCGGCGTGATCATCCCGGTTGGGATCGTGACATCGTTGGTTGGTGTGCCTTTCTTCCTGAGCATCGTTTTACGTCATCGGGGGAATGTATGAATCAGGGGCTAAAAATCAATGGCTTGACAGCGGGATATCCGAAACATCCCGTGATTGAAAATCTGGATGTTAATTCTTTGCCCCGTGGTCAAATCACCGTCTTGTTAGGGCCGAATGGTTGCGGTAAATCGACACTTCTGCGTTCGCTGGCGGGGCTGAATAAAGCCAGTGGTGAACTGCTGTTGGACGGGCAGGATTTGATGAAGATGAATTTTGCCCAACGTGCCCAAAACGTGGTTTATTTGCCTCAGTCATTACCCGCGGGTGTGCATCTTCATGTATTGGAATCGGTGATTGTCGCGCAACGGGCATCAGGTGGCGTGAATAATAGCCAATATGAACAAAGCGTCATGGAACTGTTACGCCAGCTTGGTATTGAGCATTTGGCATTCAGCTACTTGGATCAATTATCGGGTGGTCAGAAGCAGTTGGTTGGATTGGCTCAATCATTAATTCGTCACCCGGCGTTGTTATTATTGGATGAACCGTTAAGTGCATTGGATTTAAACTACCAGTACCATGTCATGGATTTAGTCGCACGTGAAACGCGCCGCCGTAACATTATTACCATTGTTGTTGTTCACGATATTAATATTGCATTGCGTCATGGTGACCATGTGTTAATGCTAAAAAAAGGTAAATTAATTTCCCAAGGGTTACCTGAGCAGGTTATTACACCAAGTAGTCTGGCAGAGGTTTATGGTATTAAAGGCCGGATTGAACATTGTTCTCAGGGAATACCGCAAGTATTAATTGATGGTTTAGTAACGGAATTAGCGAGTTAAAATAATAAAAGCGATAAATCACCTTAATGGAACTAAAGTGTCATTTATTAAATATAACACTTACAGGGGTAATTAATTATCCCTGTGTTGTGAGCATATGTCGGTTATCCATATTGGTTTAAATAATACTATTCTACCTTTTGGAGAGTCGGGAATGGCTGTTTTTGCAAAGAAAAAAGTTGTATTAGGTATTGTTGCTGCTATTTCATCCAGTACTGTTTTAGCGGCTAATCATGGTGAAGATAAAATTGTTGTCACCACTGCCGCAGGTTTCCAGCAAGAAATTGAAGATGCACCGGCTTCTATTTCAGTGGTTAGCCGTGAAGAGCTGGAAACTAAAGCCTATCGTGATGTGACGGACGCCCTGAAAGATGTACCGGGTGTAGTTGTTACCGGCGGTGGTAGCAGCAGCGACATCAGTATCCGTGGTATGGCGTCCAAATATACCATGATCCTGGTTGATGGTAAGCGTGTTGATACACGTGGCACTCGTCCAAATAGTGATGGTTCGGGCATTGAGCAAGGGTGGTTACCACCGTTGGCCGCCATTGAACGCATTGAAGTGGTGCGGGGACCGATGTCTTCTCTATATGGTTCTGATGCGATGGGCGGTGTGATTAATGTGATTACTCGCAAGGCGCAGAAAGAATGGCATTTAAGTGTGAGAGCAGATGCTACCCTAACCGAAAGTAAACATTCGGGTAATAGCTATCAGAATAGTATTTATGCTGCCGGGCCAGTTATTGAAGGATTGCTGGGATTGAGGGTGAATGGCCTATATTCGCATCGTAATGAAGATAAATTCTTAGGTGGATTTAGAGAGCAAGAGATGCGTAACGGTGCAGTGGCGCTCTCTTTAACGCCAGATGAGAAAAATGATTTTACTTTTGAAGCGGGTCGCTATGAACAAGATCGCGATTCAACGATTGGCAAGACACGCGACTGTCAGCCAAAATCGTGTAAAAATGATACAAGTCGTTATAAGCGTAATAATTATTCTATCACTCATCAGGGTACTTATGACTTTGGTACCATGACATCTTATATTCAAAGAGATGAGTCTCGTAATCCTGAACGTGAGATGACAAACAATGATACGGTATTCAATAACCGTACAACGTTGGTATTTGATGACCACACGTTAAGTATCGGAGGTCAATATCGTTATGAGGATTTACGAGATAACGGCAATAAACTCCCTTCAGCCAAAGATGTTAATAAATTAACTCGCTGGAGTTGGGCACTTGTCTTGGAAGACGAATGGAAAATGACGAATGATTTTGCCCTGACTAGCGGAGTCCGGTTAGATAAGGATCAAAATTTCGGTACGCATTGGACTCCTCGTCTCTATGGCGTCTGGCATACTGATGAGCAATGGACGATTAAAGGGGGAATTTCCACCGGTTATCGTTCCCCTGATATCAGACAGGTTGCGCCTAATTGGGGGCAAGCAACCGGTGGGCGGTTCAGTAATGGGATGATCTTAGGCAATCCAGATCTCAAGCCAGAGAAAAGTATTAATGAAGAAATTAGTATTATCTGGAATAATCAAGATAATTTTAATATTGGCGTAACCGTATTTAATACTGCGTTTAAAGATAAAATCACTGAAATCAGAGGCTGCGAAAAAGATTGTCAACTCGGCGGTAAGGATTATGATTTTATTAACAAACGAATAAATGTTGATAAAGCCAATATTCGAGGTATCGAAACCACCCTGAATTGGGATATCGTAAAAGATTTGTCATTAGCAGCAAACTATACCTATACCGATTCTGAGCAAAAAAGTGGTAAGTTCAAAGGCCAGCCATTAAACAAGATGCCAACACATATGGCAAATGCAACCTTAAACTGGCAGCCCCTACCTGAATTGGATACATGGACTCGTATTAATTTCCGCAGTAAAACAAAGAATTATCAATACCGCTCTAGTATGAGAGATGGAACTCCCTCTTATACTTTTGTCGATTTAGGCGTGACTTATAACTTGGCTAAAAATCTACGCTTGTTAGGTGGAGTGTATAATGTTTTTGACAAACGAGTCACTGAAGAAAGTCATGATGCCGTTCTGGATGGCCGCCGTTACAATATCGGTATTAATTATGACTTCTAATTAATATTTCGTTTTTTATAAATATTAATCATTATACCTAACATCTAAGCCTCATATAGAATCGTCCCGTCATCAATTTTACAATGATGGGACGATTTTTTACTTCAAAAAATCAAATTAAATGGCAAAGAGTTTTCCTCTGTGCTAAATACTTATCAAAAGCCAATCAACGGATATGATGGCGTTAAGTTTCAGCACTAACTCAGTAAGGGCCTAACTTCATAAGGCTCTGTAGTGTCGTAAAAAATAATAAATTTTTAGTGCCATCGCGCTTGCTATTTCTGGACTTGAAGGGCAAAATGCGTGCACTAAAAAATAACTGGTGCGTAAATATGCATCAGTTATTTTTTTTGCTTTGAGTTATTTTTTACAACACCAAGAGGCCGGATTTTGTTCCGGATCGATATTGACCATAAGCAACCATCATTGAAATTGGGTTGCTGTACTGAGGAATGCAAACATGGAGCAATTATTCTCTTTCGCACTTGTGCCAATTGGCGCTCGTTGCTGCAACGATGACTACGGGGCATGTTCCTCTGTCAATTCGCCCTATTCCAATTCTTCTTTCTTTTCTGTTTATAGACAGATGCGAAGTCAGCCCAGTAACTATCGATTAAGTCGTTGTATTAATACCCAGATCGAAGTTATGGGAGATTTCGCTCATGTTGCATAATACCACCACTACTGCTACCGCACTTGGTATTAATCAATCCAGTGCCGACAACCGCGTTCAACTGAGAAGAACATTGACTCTGTTTCAGGTCGTCATGATGGGGCTTGCCTATATGCAGCCAATGACTATTTTTGATACATTTGGCATTGTTTCTGGTTTGACGGGTGGGCATGTCGCGACATCCTATGCTATTGCATTGATCGCGGTTTTATTTACGGCGTTAAGTTATGGAAAATTAGTAAAACGCTTTCCATCGGCGGGTTCTGCTTATACTTACGTACAAAAATCAATGAACCCCCATCTTGGATTTATGGTCGGTTGGTCGTCTCTACTGGACTATCTGTTGATGCCGATGATCAATGTCTTATTGGCAACGATTTATTTACAGGCGCTGTTTCCTGGCATTGATCCGTGGGTCTTTGTGATCATGTTGGCGGTAATTACGACAGCCTTTAATTTGTGTGGCATCAATGTCGTGGCGAATATCAATAGCATCGTTGTGATTGTTCAGATTGCTGTTATGGTGATACTCGTTGGGCTGATGATCCGTGGTGTTCATAATGGTGAAGGTGCGGGAACGTTGCTGAGTATTCAGCCATTTACATCAGAGGAAGCGCAACTCATTCCGATGATTACTGGTGCGACGATACTTTGCTTCTCATTTCTTGGGTTTGATGGTATCAGCTCTTTGTCTGAAGAAACACCCAATGCAGGTAAGGTTGTCCCTAAAGCGATTTTCCTGACCGCACTCATTGGTGGTGTTATCTTCATTGCCGTGTCTTATTTTTTACAACTCTATTTCCCGGATATTTCTCGGTTTAAAAACCCGGATGCTTCTCAGCCAGAAATTATGTTGTATGTTGCTGGCTCGTTATTCCAGTACGTTATTCTCATCTTTTCCAGTGTCACGGTTATGGCTTCCGGTATGGCAGCCCATGCAGGGGTCTCCCGTCTGCTTTACGTGATGGGGCGTGATGGCGTGCTGCCTGAGAAAGTATTTGCTTATGTTCACCCGAAATGGCGTACTCCGGCAATCAATGTCATATTGGTTGGGATTGTTGTTCTTTTAGCAGGTTGTCTGAACTTGGTGACAGCTACCGCATTGATCAATTTCGGTGCATTGGTGGCATTTACTTTTGTCAACTTGTCAGTCATCTCTCAGTTCTATATTCGTGAACGTCGTAACTGTACATTGAAAGACACCTTGAATTTCCTGATCCTGCCACTATTGGGTGCAGCGACAGTCGGGGTTTTGTGGGTGAATCTGGAAGCAAAATCGATGGAATTAGGTTTGATTTGGGCGGGAATTGGTCTTATTTACATGTTCTTCCTGACTCGTAGTTTCCGGCAGCCAATGCCACAGTTCAGTGAGTCATAATCAGCGATAAATTTTAAACTGCGGTTGGTCAGGCCGCAGTTTGAAAATAAAGAATACACTAATACTTTTTTGAAACAGCACCTTTGGGCGCTGTTTCTGTTTAAATGGCATTCCAAAATGATAGGAGTATTCTTTGCCCCGCACACCGCGCGGGGCAAAGAAGCACCACATGTTGAGACGCTCACTATTGTGACAAGATATTTAATTGAATAAAAAAGTGTAGAAATTGTACGAAGATCATCAGAACACATCATATAATAAACAGGCATTTTGCCATACCTGATTTCATCAAGAGCACGTTTGCCCGGCTCCCGTAAGGTAAGAAAACGATTATGAATGATGCTAAAACCCCTCAAAATCAGCAATTCATTGCTACTCTCACCCATATTGTTGGATCTTCCCATATTCTCATTGAACCCCGAAAGACAGAACGTTACCGCAAAGGTTTTCGCTCTGGACAAGGGAATGCCCTTGCGGTTGTTTTTCCGGGGTCATTATTGGATCTGTGGCAAGTATTTAAAGCCTGTGTTGATGCCGATAAAATTATTTTGATGCAGGCAGCCAATACCGGGTTAACGGAAGGTTCTACACCGAGTGGCGATAATTACGACCGCGATATCGTCATTATTAACACCTTACGTATGGATAAAATCCAGATCCTTCAAGCAACGAACCAAGTTATTGCTTTTCCGGGGAGTACCCTATGGCATTTGGAAAAGGTATTGAAACCCTTGGGGCGTGAACCGCATTCCGTGATTGGTTCGTCCTGTATTGGTGCTTCTGTGATTGGGGGAATTTGCAATAACTCAGGCGGTTCTTTGGTGCAGCGTGGGCCAGCTTATACCGAAATGGCACTTTATGGACGTGTCAATGAAAAGGGAGAAGCTGAACTGGTTAACCACTTGGGTATATCGTTGGGTGACCAACCTGAAGATATTTTAGCTTGTCTGGAAGCGCAGCGTTATCGAACCGAAGATATTCAGCACAATGACAAAGTGGCCTCTGATCATGAATATGCACAGCGTGTCCGTGATGTTGATGCTGACACGCCATCGCGGTTCAATGCAGATGAGCGTAGGTTGTTTGAGGCTTCCGGTTGTGCCGGTAAATTAGTTGTTTTTGCCGTCCGTCTTGATACTTTCCCCGCAGAGTCCTCTTCACAAGTTTTCTACATCGGAACCAATCAACCGGATGTACTGACGGAGTTACGCCGTCATATTCTGTCGAATTTCCGCCACTTGCCCGTTGCCGGGGAATATATGCATCGGGATATATTTGATATCGCAGAAATCTATGGGAAAGACACTTTTGTTATGATTGATAAACTCGGTACAGATAAAATGCCGATGTTTTTCAATTTGAAGGGACGGGCAGATACCATATTAGGTAAAGTGCCGTTTTTACCCTTACATCTGACCGATCGTATTATGCAGGGATTGAGCCGCTTATTGCCTTCTCATTTGCCCGCCCGCCTGAAAGTGTACCGGAACCGCTTTGAGCATCACTTGATGCTAAAAATGTCAGGTGAAGGCATTAAAGAGGCGGGTGAATGGTTGGAAAGTTATTTTAAGCAAGCGGATGGAGAATATTTTGCTTGTACTCCAGAAGAAGGTGCAAAAGCATTCTTACACCGTTTTGCCGCCGCAGGGGCTGCTATTCGTTACCAAGCTGTTCACAGTCATGAAGTAGAAGATATTTTGCCATTGGACATTGCCTTGCGCCGTAATGATCGTGAATGGTTTGAAACTTTGCCGGCTGAAATTAACGATGCGCTGGTTCATCGGCTGTATTATGGACACTTTATGTGCCATGTATTCCATCAAGACTATATCGTCAAAAAAGGCACCGATGTTCACGCCCTGAAAATAAAAATGCTGGAAATTTTGAATCAGCGTGGGGCAGAGTATCCTGCTGAACATAACGTCGGTCACTTATATAAAGCCAAACCACAGCTTAAACGTTTTTATCAAATGACTGATCCGACCAACAGCTTAAATCCGGGAATAGGTAAAACTTCCAAGCTGAAACATTGGGCAGGAGAATGTGGCTGCCACACGGTTGAGCATCAACAGGATTAGTTTATTTTCATAATGAAAGCAAAATAGAAAAAGACAACACAGTGCTGGTTGCCTTTTTCTATTATTAAACGAATCTTAGTATCTATTGATTTTACTCGGCTAATTGGACGGCGTAATTAACCAATGCTTTTAACTGACGGCACTTTTCTTCATCAGACTGATATTCAATAAAAAGTGTTTCAATCGTTGCAAGATATTGGCTGATGCTTTCGGGTGTTAACGTATCCTGACGATAACGCAACCAGCGTTGTTGCTCGTCATCATCCAGTGTTGCTGGGTAGTTTCTCGCACGATAGCGGAATAACAATGGCTTAATACGCGCATCCTGGAATGTTAAATCCAGGGCAGGTAAGTTCTGAGGCGACGTTTCCCGAATAATTTCCATTGCCGTTTTATCGGCATCACTGAAAAAACCGCTATAGAGTTTCGTATCGACATTATCCGATTCAGGAAACGCGTCTGGATGAGAAAACAGTTCAACGACTTTTTCTCTGATTTGCGGGTGATTGCGCAGGATAGCCAGATTTTGCTCACATTGGTTGCGGTCTAATCCGACTCGCTCGGCATCTTTCGGCCGTAAGGTATTTTCTGGTGCAATAATTGGGCATTTATTAATATGCACCAGTTTAATCGGGACCGGGCTTTGATCGGGCCGTAATTCATCCCGTCGGGTATACAAGCGTTCGCGTAATTCCTCTGCGCTGAGTTGCAGAAGTGGCGTGATATCACCGGCCAGATCGCACATGATAACCGCATTACGGTTACTCGGATGCCATGCCAAAGGCGCGACAAGGCTAATATTGCTGCGCAGGGTCCCAAACATGCCTGATACATGAACCAGGGGTTTCATTTGTGGGATATCAATTTGATTGCTGACTTTCTGTTTATTTCTTAACTGGAAAAAATAATCAAATAGCTTGGGTTGGGCTTTTTTCACCAATTTGGCCATGGCGATAGTAGCATACACATCCGACATGGCATCATGCGCCTGAGTATGCTCAACATTATTGGCTTTTGTCAGGTGTTCCAGCTTGAAACTCGGTAATCCCTCCTCATTTTCTGGCCAGACAATCCCTTCCGGGCGCAAGGCGTAGCAGGCACGCAATACATCAAGCAAATCCCAGCGGGAATTGCCTTTCTGCCAGCTATAGGCGTAAGGATCGTAAAAGTTACGGTAAAAGATATTACGGCTGACTTCATCATCAAAACGAATGTTATTATAGCCAAGAATACAGGTATTGGGTTTGCTGAACGCTGCATGGATTTGTCGGGCGAACTCCGCTTCGTTGACACCATTTTTCCAGGCTAACTGAGGCGTAATTCCTGTGATCATGACGGCTTCAGGATCGGGAAGATAATCATCAGCGGGAGCACAATACACCACCAAAGGCTCTTCAATGATATTGAAATCACTGTCGGTGCGAACTCCTGCAAATTGTGCGGGGCGATCCAGGGCCGGATGCTTACCAAAGGTTTCATAGTCGTGAAAGTAGAAACTCTGGTTTTCTTTACGGGTATTCAAGGTTGTGTACTCTTCGTTGTCGCCAATTTTAGTATTACTATTTCAGTATTACTACTTCAGTGTTACTACGTGTGCTGTACATGGTAAACCATATTATGACGGATCTGAATGATTGAGTATGGATAGCTTGCCGTGGATTTGATCAATAAATTGTTGAAACTGACTTGTCTATGCGCCACTTGAAATTGTATTGTGTAGTTAGCATAAGAAATTATCGGTCTGATTAAAAAAGGTGTAAAAAATGGACAACACAAATAAACCAACATTCCATAATGTACTGGAATTTGTGCGTATATTTCGTCGCAAAAACAAATTACAGCGCGAAATTGTAGACAATGAGAAAAAGATTCGAGATAACCAAAAACGCGTACTCTTGTTGGATAATCTGGGTGACTACATCAAACCCGGTATGTCGATTGAAGATATCCAAGGCATTATTGCTCATATGCGCAGTGATTATGAAGAACGTGTTGATGAATATATCATCAAAAATGCCGAGCTATCTAAAGAACGCCGTGAGTTATCCAAAAAACTTAAGGCAATGGATGGTGGCGTTAAGTAAATTTTAGTTGCTTAAACAACCACGCCCAATGGCGTGGTTGTTTTTCGGTTTTAATTCCAATGAGGTTTGAGTTCAGGATCGACTAAGGCATAAATTTGGTAGTAAGTTTGCTCATCTTCCGCCATTTGTGCCAATTGCTTTGCCACGTCCTCCCGGCTGACCATGCCATGAATTTCTGCTTGATAACGTTTACAATGTCCGGTGCCGGATTGATCTGTCAGTCCACCGGGGCGGATAATGGTAAAATCCAGTGTGCTGGTTTGCAGGTAACTTTCAGCCAGTGATTTGTGCCTGACCGATTGCCCGAATAATGATTTGGCGCGTGCTGATAATGACTTCCAGCTTTCACCACACCCAATGGAGGTGACTAATAACATGCGGGAAATTTGCGCTTGTTCCAAGGCATCTATTATTGCCATATTCCCATAATGATCGGCATTTCCGCCGCCAATGGTTGAGAATACAACCGGATTTTCTCCCGCCTGTGCAATCGCTTTTTCTATGCTTTCTCTGTCACAAGCATCACCATGTATGACGTTTACTCCGGCCTCACTGAGTTCCTCAGCTTGTTGTACATTACGAATTAAGGCCGTGACAGGCCGGTTTTGTTTTAGGGCAATCGCAGCCAAATGGCGTCCGACACCTTTTCCAGCACCAAAAATGAGCCAAGGTTTCATAGACGGGAAGTCCTCCATAAAATTAACCCGCTTGAATAAACAAGGGTGAATAAAAAATGGCTCCCAATCAGGGAGCCATTTCACCATAAATCACAGCATTCAATTATTCGAATGGCTGTGGCCTAGACATAGCTGAAGTTGCAATACTGGTTGCAGAATGCCCGCCTGCACCGCCTTTGCCTTTAAATGGATAAGCAGGGCGTTGCCATTCAGTGATAATCACTGGCTGATCCACCCTATTTGGTGCCGGTGCCTTCGTCATTGGGGAATAAGCGTGATGATTTTTTTCCACGATAATCGAAGACTCAATAACTTTTGTCTCTTCCGTTTTAACTTCCTCTGCCTTAGCGCATGTTTCCGTTGCGACAGTTGGCTGTTCTTCATGATGTTCCTGTTCAACAACAATTGGCGTCACAATGATGGAATCCACTGTGTGACGTGTTTCTTCAGAATCAGGTGATACTTTATCCGCTAAAACTTCTGACTGATGTTTTTCATCATAGTTGATAACAGATTCTACGCTTTCTAATTCCGGCTCTGCGGGTAACACGATGGAAGCGTTATCAGTTATTTCAGTGTGAGACACTGCTGTCGTTGATGCGGATTCTGTGATTGACGGCACCAGAATCACGTTTTCCTGTGGTACCGGTGCGGTTTTTTCTTCAACCGTTTCGTTAATGACATCAACAGAAACAGGGAGTTCAGACTCAACAACGCTGACAGGCGTTACAGGATAACGAACCCACACTTTACCTGATGCCAGTTCTGGTGATACGACCGCCATTTTCAATGGGACCGGCGATTGTGTCAGATTGCGTTCATCGCGGTAGCGACGGCGACGCTGGCCGCTGACACGCAGGTGACGCGGAGAACGGCGGGAACGGCGCGGCATGGTGTTATCTTGCTGTTCACTGTTTTGTGAGGTAATAGTTTGTGAGGCAATAGGTTGTGATGCAGGTGATTGAGAAACAACCGCTTGGGAAACTGCATTTTGTGGTATTGCAGGTTGGTTAGCCGCTGCAACATCAGTAGCAATAACGACGGGTACAGACGCTTTTACCTCTTTGCCGGCGTTTTCTGCTACCGATTCAGGCAGCACTGCTGGCAAGGCCACAACATTAGCTTCCTGTTTCACTTCGTCAGTGATACGTACTTTTTGCTCAAGCTGACGGCGTTGACGACGAGGCATAACTGGCTGACGCTCTTCAACTTCTTCTTCGACCATCTCAGGTTGAGGGATTGTCTGTTGAGCTTTGGTTTCCAGTTGCTGCTGACGTTTTTCTTCTTGACGACGACGTTGACGTTCAGCTCGCTGTTCACGGCGTTGCTGCTGTGTCTCACGCGCTTCGTTATCCATCGCCGTGCTGTCTTGAACATTGTTTTTCTGCTGGGTATTACGGCCTTTACGCTGTTCATCGCGTTCACGATTGTTGCGTGCATCACTTTCGGTACGTTCGCGGCGTTGGTTCTGGCGGCGAGGGTTGCGACGTTCTGATGGACGGCGATTATCATTGCCAGAAGATTTTTGGCCCCTTTCCTGAGTCTGTTTTTCTTCTTCGCCACTGAACATCTTTTTCAGGGCACTTAAGAACCGACTGAACAAACCGGGTTCTTCTGTTGGCTTCTGGCTAGTCGTTACTGCTTTTTTCTCTTTTGTTTTTGCTTTTACTGCCGCGGGTGCTGCTGCTTCTGCCGGCAGATCAAAAGTGGAAATCGCAGGTTGCTCTGGACGCTTGCGTTCATGTTGAACCTCATCCTGAACATGGGCCATTTCTGCTTCATGCAGTTGTGGCAACAAATAGCTTAAAGCTGAAATTTCTTCGCCTTTACGTACACGTAAAACAGAGAAATGCGGAGATTGCATTTGATCATTTGGCACAATGACAACCCCAACACCGCCCTGACGATGTTCAATCGCGCTGACTGCCTGACGTTTTTCATTCAGTAAGTAAGAAGCAATCTGCACAGGAACAATCGCATGCACCTGATGGGTGTTTTCTTTCAGTGCTTCTTCTTCGATTAAGCGCAGAATGGACAGGGACAGGGATTCGTTGTCACGGATCGTGCCGGTGCCGCTACAACGGGGACAGACATGGTGGCTGGATTCACCCAGAGATGGGCTTAAACGTTGACGCGACATCTCCAGCAAGCCAAAGCGGGAAATCCGGCCGATTTGAATACGGGCGCGATCTTGGCGCACCGCATCACGCAGCCGGTTTTCAACTTCGCGTTGATGGCGTACCGGGGTCATGTCGATGAAATCGATAACAATCAGGCCACCAAGGTCACGCAGGCGCAATTGACGGGCAATTTCATCAGCGGCTTCCAAATTGGTATTAAACGCCGTTTCTTCAATATCACCACCACGGGTTGAACGGGATGAGTTGATATCAATTGCTGTCAAGGCTTCAGTCGTATCAATGACCACAGAGCCGCCGGAAGGCAGACGTACTTCACGTTGGAAGGCGGATTCGATTTGCGACTCTATTTGATAATGGCTGAACAGCGGGACTTCGCCACTGTACAGTTTGATTTTACTGGCAAAATCAGGGCGCCCCAGTGCAGTGATATGCTGGCGTGCCAAATCAAGGATTTTGGGGTTATCAATCAAAATTTCCCCAATGTCCGGGCGCAGGTAGTCACGGAATGCGCGCACGATAACATTGCTTTCCTGATGGATCAGGAAGGGGGCGGGATGATTGTCTGCGGCTTTTTTGATGGCTTCCCAATGTTTCAGGCGGAAGTTCAAATCACCCTGCAAGGCTTCGGCAGATTTGCCTACACCCGCAGTACGCACGATAAGCCCCATTCCTTCTGGGACGTCAAGAGAAGAGAGTGCTTCTTTTAATTCGATACGATCATCACCCTCGATGCGGCGAGAAATTCCGCCTGCCCTTGGGTTATTTGGCATCAGAACCAGATAGCTGCCCGCCAAACTGATAAAAGTGGTTAACGCAGCGCCTTTATTGCCTCGTTCTTCTTTATCAACTTGGACGATAACTTCCTGACCTTCTTTAAGGAGATCCTTAATGTTAGGGCGACCGTGGGCGTGATAATTACTTGGGAAATATTCGCGAGCAATTTCTTTTATGGGCAGGAAACCGTGACGTTCCGCACCGTAATCAACAAAAGCAGCTTCCAGGCTAGGTTCAATTCGTGTAATTTTACCTTTATAGATATTTGCCTTTTTCTGCTCATGTCCAGGGCTTTCAATATCCAAATCATAAAGACGTTGCCCGTCAACAAGAGCAACACGCAACTCTTCCTGCTGGGTTGCGTTGATTAACATTCTTTTCATTCTAACTTACTCATTATTTTTTACATTAATATAGAGCTGCGAGTAAAAAAGAGGTGAGCTATCTGGTTACCGATGACCTCGTGTCTTTTACAAAACCGCCAGCCTCACGGCTATCGTCTGTATAGAGGCGCCTATTTGTCGGCGAGCCTGAATTTCATTTGAACACAGTACTCTTTATTGGGATGCTGTAATAAATTGGTACAGATTTTACCCAATCCAGTTAAGCTGCCACCCGCAGCCCATAAATTGTTTGATCAAACATTACGTCTTACGCCATTGCTGCGTTTTTGCCCGATCAAACAGACAACAAACAATTTCAATCTTGCCATTCATAGTTTAGTAAACCGTGGCCAGAAAGCATTATTCCATTGCTATTGGGGTGATAGCAAGGTGACTTTATCGCTTTGCGGGTTTTTTATTAGGAAATAGTGATAAGTTGTTAATCTTTAGTCTTTATCCTAAGACACTTGCAATAATGAAATAGGAAAAATGAATGTTATTTAGACATATTTAAAAATGAGTAGCGCTCTGTTTGTTGGATTATTAGAATCTTGCCCATGAAAATAAATAATCAAGTTGTACAGTTTGTCACGATTGATGACGATGAGGCGGGCCAGCGAGTGGATAATTTTTTGCTGGCCCGTTTAAAAGGTGTACCTAAGAGCATGATCTATCGGATCTTGCGTAAAGGTGAAGTTCGAGTCAACAAAGGAAGAATCAAGCCTGAATATAAATTGGCAGCCGGTGATGTCATCAGAATCCCGCCGGTGAGAGTCGCAGAAAAGCAAGAAACCCCGGTTTCTGCCAAGCTGGATAAGGTTGCTGCGCTGGCGGAGTGTATTTTGTATGAAGATGACCATATTTTAGTCATCAACAAACCGTCGGGAACCGCCGTGCATGGGGGCAGCGGTCTGAGTTTTGGCGTGATAGAAGGGTTACGGGCTTTGCGTCCTGAAGCGCGTTTCCTTGAGCTGGTGCATCGGCTTGACCGCGATACATCGGGCGTTTTGTTGATTGCGAAAAAACGTTCTGCACTGCGGGCATTGCATGAACAATTACGCTTGAAGCAGATGCAGAAAGACTATTTGGCGTTAGTGCGCGGGCAATGGCAATCCCACTGTAAAGTCGTAGAAGCCCCCTTGTTGAAAAATATCCTGCAAAGTGGGGAAAGGGTGGTTAAAGTTAGCCAAGAAGGCAAACCGTCTGAAACCCGTTTCAAAGTTGAAGAACGATATGCGTTTGCGACCTTGGTGCGGGCAAGCCCGGTGACGGGGCGAACCCACCAAATCCGCGTGCATACTTTACATGCCGGTCATCCCATTGCGTTTGACGATCGTTATGGCGATAGCGCATTTGATGCACAGCTTGCAGATACAGGGCTTAACCGATTGTTTTTACATGCCAGTTCATTAAAATTTACCCATCCATCCACGGGGGAAACGTTACGTTTCGAAGCCCCAATGGATGATAGGTTGCGGAATTGTTTAAAGATACTGCGGCATAGTCATCATTGAGAACATACCGTCAGTGGGTTTATCCCCTGACGGATAAGCATTTCTGTCAAAGTGATGAGTGGTAAGCCGATAAGTGTGTTCGGATCTTTGCCATTGAGTTTTTCAAATAATGTAATGCCTAAGCCTTCACTTTTGAAGCTGCCGGCGCAATTGAAGGGCTGTTCTTTGTTGAGATAATGAATAATTTCTGTTTCGCTAAGATCTCTGAAATAGACATGAAATAGTTCGCAACGCGTATCAACCACGTTGGTTTTGCTATTAAGTAACGTAATGCCGGTATAAAAAGTGATACATTTTCCACTGGCTTTTTTCAATTGTAAGAGAGCGTTCTCAAAGTTATGGGGTTTGCCGGTAATTTTGCCATCTAAAACACAAATTTGATCTGACGCTATAATTAGATGGCTAGAACATTCACACTGTAATGCACTGGCTTTTGCCTGTGACAATCGCATGACTAATTGTTTTGGGCTTTCATTTTCCAGCGGGCTTTCATCAATATTGGGGGAAACACAAGTAAAAGGTAACCCCAATTTTTTTAACAATAGGCGGCGATATTCAGAAGTTGATGATAAAACAATCGGAAGCATCATTTTTCCATAAAATACGTAGAGAAATATTTGCAGGCATTTTAAACTATACGCCGCTTAATAAGCGAATATTTGACGGAAAGGTGCAGATGTTTGGCCTTTTTCTTTGACTATGTCTCATTACAAAGATAATATGCGCGCCTTATGCAGAAGGTAAAATTACCCCTGACCATTGATGTGCTTCGAGCCGCCCAAAAAAGATTGGATTACCACGGTAGCTACTCTGCTGGGCAGGTTTCTCGTATTGCAGAATCTGTGGTCAGTGTGGATGGTGATGTAGATAGCTCATTATCATTTCAAATTGATAATCAGCGTCTGGCAGTTGTAAAGGGGCATTCCGATGTGGATGTTACGCTTGCGTGCCAGCGTTGTGGCAGTAATTTCAGTCATCATGTTCACACAACGTATTGTTTTAGCCCGATCGTCAATGATGAGCAGGCTGAGGCATTACCGGAAGAGTATGAGCCAATAAACGTTAACGAATTTGGCGAAATAGATTTGCTGGCAATGATTGAAGATGAAATAATTCTCTCTCTGCCGGTGATTCCGGTACATGATTCTGAACACTGTGAAGTGTCCGACGCGGACATGGTATTTGGTGTACTGCCTCCTGAAGCAGAAAAACCAAACCCATTTGCCGTATTAGCCAGTTTAAAGAAAAGTACTTAAGGAGTAAGGTCAATGGCCGTACAACAGAATAAACCAACTCGTTCTAAGCGTGGTATGCGTCGTTCTCATGACGCACTGACTGCAACACTTGTCTCTGTAGACAAAACTTCTGGTGAAACTCACCTGCGTCATCACGTGACTGCTGATGGCTACTACCGTGGCCGCAAGGTAATCAACAAGTAATCTCAGCTAATCATTAGCAAGTTGATATCTTGGCTAATCTAACCTTAGCGTTAGATGCTATGGGCGGGGACTTTGGTCCTCGCGTCACGGTGCCTGCTGCATTGCAGGCACTGGCATCTAATCCACAATTGAAGCTATTGTTGGTCGGTAATCCCGAAACCATCTTTCCTCTGCTTGCAAACCAAAATGCCGAGCTGCTTAGCCGTTTGCAAATTGTCCCTGCGGAACATGTCGTTTCCAGCGATGCAAGGCCATCTCAGGCTATTCGTTCCAGTCACGGTACTTCAATGCGTATCGCACTCGACTTAGTTAAGTCCGGCGAAGCGCAGGCTTGTGTCAGTGCGGGAAATACCGGTGCGTTGATGGGATTGGCTAAAATGATGCTGAAATCCATTGAAGGCATTGAACGGCCTGCATTAATGACAGTGATACCTAATCTAAAACAGCAGAAAACCGTTGTATTAGATTTAGGCGCTAACATTAATTGTAATAGCAGCATGTTAGTTCAGTTTGCGATTATGGGTGCTGTGATGGCAGAGTATGTTGCGGGTGTGGATAATCCACGTGTTGCGCTACTCAATATCGGGGAAGAGGAATCCAAGGGGCTGGATAATATCCGCGAAGCCGCTATAACCTTGCGCAATGCCCCGGCGATTAATTACATCGGGTATGTGGAAGGCAATGAGTTACTGACGGGGAAAACGGATGTGCTCGTATGTGACGGCTTCGCAGGTAATGTTACGCTAAAGACAATGGAAGGTGCGATCAGGGTGTTTTTATCTCTGATAAAGTCACCGGATGGTCAGCAGAAAAAATCATCTTGGTTGATGAAACTATTCAAGATGAAGATATTCAAAAAATGGTTGCTAAGACAGGTAACCAAGCGGTTTGGCCATCTAAACCCTGACCAGTATAACGGGGCAACGTTATTAGGGTTGCGCGGCATCGTGATAAAAAGTCACGGTGCCGCCAATGAACGCGCTTTTAAGGCTGCAATTGATCAAGCCATTCAAGCTATAGAGAAGCAGGTTCCTGACAGAATCGCTGCCCGGCTGGATGCAGTATTACCCAAGAGTGAATAAGCATAAATGTATACAACGATCTTAGGTACGGGCAGTTATTTGCCTGCGCAGGTGCGTACTAACGCAGATTTAGAAAAAATGGTAGATACGTCTGACGAGTGGATTGTCACTCGGACGGGCATTCGTGAACGCCGCATTGCTGCGGCAGATGAAAATGTTGCCATTTTGGGTTTCAAAGCGGCTGAAAAAGCGATTGAAATGGCTGGCATCGATAAAGCACAAATTGACTTAATCGTTGTCGCCACAACCAGTTCAACCCACGCTTTCCCTAGTGCGGCCTGCCAAATTCAGCAATTGTTGGGGATTCCAGGTGTTGCCGCTTTTGATGTTGCAGCCGCCTGTGCTGGCTTTACTTACGCGTTGAGCGTGGTAGACAAATTTATTAAAACAGGCGCAGCTAAACATGCCCTGGTGATCGGTTCTGATATTATTTCAAGAGTTGTCGATCCTAAAGATCGCAGTACAGTGATCCTTTTCGGCGATGGGGCGGGAGCTATGGTTGTCGGGGCGTCAGAGGAACCGGGTATCCTATCCACACATCTTCATGCTGATGGGCGTTATGGTGATTTATTGTCATTGCCTCATCAAAGCCGAGTGAAGTGTGATACACCAGAATATGTGACGATGGCGGGTAATGAAGTCTTTAAAGTGGCTGTCCGTGAATTAGCGAATATTGTTGAGGAAACATTAGAAGCCAATAACATACCTCACTCTCAGCTTGATTGGCTCGTCCCTCATCAGGCGAATTTGCGTATTATTTCGGCAACCGCCAAAAAATTAGATATGACAATGGATAAAGTGGTTGTGACGCTGGATCGTCATGGCAACACCTCGGCAGCATCGGTTCCGACAGCATTCGATGAAGCGGTACGCGATGGAAGAATCCAACGCGGCCAACTTATTTTACTTGAAGCATTTGGCGGTGGCTTTACCTGGGGCTCAGCGCTGGTACGTTTTTAATTCAACAGGAAAATAAACATGTCTGATTTTGCAATGGTGTTTCCCGGTCAAGGTTCTCAATCTCTGGGTATGTTGGCTGATTTAGCCGCAGAATTTCCACAGGTTGAACAGACGTTCGCAGAGGCCTCTGCGGTTTTGGGATATGATTTATGGACATTAGTTCAGCAAGGGCCTGTAGAAGAACTGAACAAGACTTGGAAAACTCAGCCTGCTCTGCTGGCAGCGTCGGTGGCAATTTGGCGTGTATGGCAGGAAAAAGGGGGCAAGGCTCCTTCCATCATGGCAGGTCATAGTCTTGGCGAATATTCTGCGCTGGTCTGTGCGGGGGTGATTGAATTCCAGCAAGCCATTAAACTGGTTGAATTGCGTGGGAAGTTGATGCAGGAAGCTGTCCCCGAAGGGCAGGGAGCAATGTATGCCATTATTGGTTTAGATAATGAATCCATTGCAAAGGCATGTGAAGAGTCAGCACAAGGTCAGATTGTTTCACCGGTTAATTTTAACTCACCTGGGCAGGTTGTTATCGCAGGTGAGAAAGAGGCGGTAGAGCGTGCGGGAGCGGCATGTAAAGCCGCGGGTGCCAAACGCGCGTTGCCGTTATCTGTCAGTGTGCCTTCGCACTGCGCACTGATGATGTCCGCAGCCGAGCAATTGGCGGCCGCACTGCAAAAAGTTGTGTTTAATCAGCCACAATTTCCTGTCGTGAATAACGTCGATGTAAAAGTAGAAGAATCTGCCGATGCTATTCGAGACGCCTTGGTTCGTCAGTTGTATAATCCGGTTCGTTGGACAGAATCAGTGGAATATATTGCTGAACAGGGAATTGAACAACTGTTAGAGATCGGACCAGGTAAGGTACTCACCGGGCTAACGAAACGTATTGTTGATACTTTAAGTGCTGTCGCAGTAAATGATGTATCATCACTCACAGTTGCTCTGAATAAATGACTGAGGAAAACATGAGCTTTGATGGAAAAATTGCACTGGTCACTGGCGCCAGCCGTGGCATAGGTCGCGCGATTGCAGAATTATTGGTTGAACGTGGTGCGCGTGTTGTTGGCACTGCAACCAGTGAGAAGGGAGCTGAAGCGATCAGTGCCTTCCTGGGTGATAAAGGCAAAGGTTTTGTACTGAATGTCACAGATTCAGAATCCATTGAAAATGCACTATCGAATATTCGTGCTGAATTTGGTGAAATAGACATTTTAGTTAATAATGCAGGCATCACTCGTGATAACTTGTTGATGCGCATGAAAGATGACGAGTGGCAAGATATTATTGACACGAATCTTTCTTCGATTTTTCGTCTGTCAAAAGCAGTAATGCGTTCTATGATGAAAAAACGTTATGGACGTATTATTTCCATCGGCTCTGTTGTTGGAACGATGGGAAATGCAGGGCAGGCGAATTACACGGCAGCGAAAGCAGGAGTTATTGGTTTTAGTAAATCATTGGCTCGTGAAGTCGCTTCCCGTGGCATCACTGTCAACGTTGTTGCACCGGGTTTTATCGAAACGGATATGACCAGAGCGTTGACAGACGAACAACGTGCGGGCATTGCTGCTGGAATACCTGCCAATCGTCTTGGTGATGCAAAAGAAATTGCCAGTGCTGTAGCGTTTCTTGCTTCTGACGAGGCCGCTTACATCACGGGTGAAACATTACATGTCAATGGTGGCATGTACATGATCTAAAAATGAGCGAACCCCCTGTTTTTGATGTGTTTTTTGTGCAAAAAAAGCAGATTGTGGTTCGACCAGCCGGGATTTGGTTGCATCTTTTCCTGTATTTTATAAACTACGAAAACCATCGCAGAAGCGAGTTTTGATAGGAAATTTAATAGTATGAGCACTATCGACGAACGCGTTAAGAAAATCATCGTTGAACAACTGGGTGTTAAAGAGGAAGAAGTTGTGAACACAGCTTCATTTGTTGATGACTTGGGCGCTGATTCTCTTGACACAGTTGAACTGGTAATGGCTCTGGAAGAAGAGTTCGATATCGAGATCCCAGACGAAGAAGCTGAAAAAATCACTACAGTTCAGGCTGCTATTGACTACGTTGAAAACGCAGGTAAATAAGCACACATACCTAGGCGGTCATTCGACCGCCTATGTTTTTCGTCCTAAATTTTTTCCCTCCCTGGAGGATAACCGTGTCTAAGCGTCGAGTAGTCGTGACCGGACTAGGCATGTTATCTCCTGTCGGCAATACAGTAGAGTCTTCCTGGAACGCTGTGTGTGCCGGACAGAGTGGTATCGGCCTTATCGAACATTTTGACACCGCGAACCATGCAACTAAGTTTGCAGGTGTGGTGAAGAATTTTAATCATGAAGACTTCAATATTTCGCGCAAAGAAGCACGGAAGATGGATCTCTTCATTCAATATGGTATTGCTGCGGGCAAACAAGCTATTGAAGACGCAGGAATCGAAGTAACAGAAGCCAATGCTAGCCGCTTTGGTGCTGCTATTGGTTCTGGTATTGGTGGCTTGGGTCTGATTGAAGAAAATCACAGTACATTATTATCGGCAGGGCCTCGCAAGGTCAGCCCATTCTTTGTACCTTCAACCATTATTAATATGGTGGCAGGCCATTTGAGCATCCTCTATGGTTTGCGTGGTCCGAGCATTTCCATTGCAACAGCCTGTACTTCTGGTGTACACAATATCGGCCATGCCGCTCGCATCATTGCCTATAATGACGCTGACATTATGCTGGCTGGTGGGGCAGAAAAAGCGAGTACTGAGTTTGGGGTTGCCGGATTCGGGGCTGCACGTGCATTATCAACCCGTAATGATGATCCGCAAGCTGCAAGTCGTCCTTGGGATAAAGATCGTGATGGTTTTGTGCTGGGCGATGGTGCAGGTGTTGTTGTACTTGAAGAGTATGAACACGCGAAAAGACGTGGCGCAAAAATCTATGCGGAAGTGGTTGGCTTTGGCATGAGCAGCGATGCTTACCATATGACATCACCGCCTGAAGATGGCGCAGGTGCTGCTTTAGCAATGCAAAATGCCCTAAAAGATGCGGGAATCTCACCAGAGCAAGTGGGATATATCAATGCTCATGGTACTTCAACACCCGTTGGCGATATTGCAGAAGCTCGTGCAGTGGAGTATGTTTTTGGTGAGGGCACTAAGGTATTGGTGAGTTCAACCAAGTCAATGACAGGCCACTTGTTGGGAGCAGCAGGAGCAGTTGAATCTATTTTCACGATCCTTTCTCTGCGTGATCAGATTGTTCCTCCAACCATTAACTTGGAGAATCAAGATGAGAATTGTCGTTTCGATTTAGTTCCAGGTAAAGCACGTAAAGTTGAAGGAATGGAATACGCACTGTGTAACTCTTTTGGTTTCGGTGGCACCAATGGGTCATTGATTTTCCGCAAGATCTAAACTCACTTTATGTTTATAAAAAGCCTCAACATTTGTTGGGGCTTTTTTATCAAAAATTGGGGAAACTAACATGACGTATTGGATTAATGGTCATCAGTGCGATGACTTACCTGTTAATGATCGTGCTGTACAATTTGGTGACGGCTGTTTTACCACAATAAGAGTTGAGCAGGGGTTACCCGCCTTGCTACCTTTGCACATAAAGCGGTTACAGAGAGGTGTTGAGAAACTCTTTATGCCAACACGGGATTGGCCTCAACTTGAGACTCACATTAAGCAGGTAGCGAAAGGGTGTGAATTGGGTGTGTTGAAAGTCATTCTTTCCAGAGGTGCGGGAGGTCGTGGCTACAGTTTTGATGATACGATTGAGCCGACACAGATCGTATCTTTAAGTTCGTATCCTGAACGGTATATTACTCAGCGTCAAAAAGGGGTTTCATTGTCCCTAAGTCCTATTTCGATGGGAATTAATCCCTATCTGGCGGGCATTAAACACTTAAATCGTTTGGAGCAGGTTCTGATCAAACGGTTCATTGACCAAACCAAAGTCGATGAAGCTCTGGTACTCGATAGTAATGGCCTATTGGCTGAATGCTGTACTGCCAATATTTTCTGGCGAAAAGGAAAAAATGTTTATACGCCAGATCTCAGTCAGTGTGGTGTCGAAGGTGTCATGCGACACAAAATAATCGGATTGTTGGCGGAAAGTGATTATCACTTATCATGTGTCATGCGCTATCCTGAGGTTCTGGCTCATGCAGATGAAGTGTTTATTTGTAATTCCTTAATGCCAGTGATGCCAGTAAATCAAATTCAAGCGCATAAAAACCAATCTGTGTGGGAATATCAATCAAGAGAATTGTGTGAATATTTATTACCTGAATGTTTGAAACCTTAGTGAGTATTCAGAAGCACAAATAAAGTGATGATCGAATGAAACTAAAAAAGCGCATTTTTATCCTGCCCGGATTGATTATCGCGATTGCTGTGATCCTATTTTTTTCTTTTATGAAGAAAATAGAAAACTTTGCTGATCAAGATATTCATCTTAGCCAAGAACTTATATTTACTGTGCCGGCGGGAACGGGACGCGCTGGGCTGGAAGTCTTACTGACTCAGCATAAATTAATTGAAGATAACCAATTACTGTCATGGTTATTTCGCCTTGAACCGGAACTGGCGAAGTTTAAGGCCGGAACTTACCGCTTGCAGAAAGGCATGTCCTTAAGGGCTGTCCTGCAACTGTTTGCCAGTGGCAAAGAAGCTCAGTTTGCCATTCGCTTTGTGGAAGGTAGTCGTCTTTCTGATTGGTCAAAAACATTGCAGAATGCGCCCTATTTAAAGCATGAAACAGAAAGCAAAACGCCGAAAGCGCTGCTTGATATTTTAGGGATGAAAGAGGGAGAGTCACTGGAAGGTTGGTTTTATCCTGATACCTACCTGTATACCGCAGGCACAAGTGACCTGGAATTACTCAAACGAGCCCATGACAAAATGAAAATGGTAGTCGGGCAGGCGTGGGAAAACCGGGAGAAGAACCTGCCTTATAAAAGTGCCTATGAAATGTTGATCATGGCCTCTATCATTGAAAAAGAGACAGCAATTGAGTCTGAACGCACCAAAGTTGCCTCTGTATTCGTCAATCGTCTACGGTTAAAGATGAGATTGCAAACTGATCCGACGGTGATTTATGGATTGGGTGATAAATATACGGGAACAATTTTCCGCAGCAACCTTAACACATTCACCGCCTACAACACTTATATGATTGATGGATTACCACCTACCCCCATCGCTATGCCGGGTTTGGCTTCAATTAAGGCAGCAGCGCACCCCGCTGTGACACAATACTTATATTTTGTCGCCAATGGTGATGGGGGCCATACATTCACCACCAATCTGACAGAACATAATAAAGCAGTCAGTTTTTATCGCCAAAGGTTAAAACAGGATAAATGAACAGCAAATTTATTGTAATTGAAGGGCTTGAGGGCGCGGGAAAAACAACAGCAATCCAAACAGTGGTTGAAACCTTGAAACAGTCTGGGATTGCTGATGTGGTACTGACCCGTGAACCCGGCGGAACGCCGTTGGCAGAAAAATTACGTGAGCTGATTAAACAAGACGTTAAAGGAGAATCACTGACAGATAAAGCTGAGCTACTGATGTTATATGCTGCCAGAGTCCAATTGGTGGAAAATATTATCAAGCCAGCCTTGTCAAAGGGAACTTGGGTTGTGGGTGATCGCCATGATCTCTCTTCTCAGGCCTATCAGGGAGGAGGCAGGGGTATCGATCAGCACTTGATGGCGTCATTACGTGAAGCTGCATTGGGTGATTTTTATCCGGATTTAACGCTCTATCTTGATTTACCGCCGGAAATCGGCTTACAACGCGCTCTCGAGCGCGGTGAATTGGATCGGATTGAAAAAGAGTCTTTGGACTTCTTCCACCGTACCCGTGCAAGGTATCTTGAACTGGTGGCGAAAGATGGCAGTATCAAACAGATTGATGCAACTCAACCTCTGGAAAAAGTGCAGGATGATATTCGCCATACCCTACTTGATTGGTTAAAACAACATGGGTCAAAAGAACAGGAAATTCAGGCATGAACTGGTATCCGTGGCTCAATCATCCGTATCGTCAATTAGTTGAACTCCATCAACAGGGACGTGGGCATCATGCTATTTTGTTTCATGCTCATACGGGAATGGGAGCCGATGCTTTATTGTATGGCTTGAGTCGCTGGTTAATGTGCCAGAATAAACAGGGGACGAAAAGCTGTGGCAAATGCCACGGCTGCCATTTAATGTTGGCGGAAACGCACTCTGACTGGCACGTCCTTTCCCCTGAGAAGGGCAAAAATACCATAGGGGTAGACGCAGTACGCCAGCTCAGTGAGAAGCTCTATGAATATTCTCAGCAGGGAGGCGCCAAAATTGCTTGGATCACCTCCGCAGAATCCCTGACTGATGCGGCTTCTAATGCCTTGTTGAAGACCCTGGAAGAACCCCCAAAAAACACCTACTTTCTGTTGCAGTGCCAGAGTCCGGTCAATTTGCTGGCAACACTACGCAGCCGCTGTTTTTACTATTTTATTCCCGTGCCTGAATTTTCAGTCGGGCTTTATTGGCTACAAAAACAGCTTCCCGCGATCGCCTCGTTGGATGCACAAACCGCATTAAAACTCTCTCAAGGTGCGCCACTGGCAGCAGAACAATTGCTCCAGACTGAAAAATGGCAGCAGAGAAACACGTTTTGCCAAGCGATTGAACAGGCATTACGTAAATGTGATACCCTGTCACTTTTGCCATTGCTAAATCGTGATGATGTACAGCAATCTTTGCATTGGTTGATCAGTTTATTGTCCGATGCAGTGAAATGGCGGCGGCAGGCACAGAATTACTGTGTTAACCAAGATCAACAAGTGTTGATTCATTATCTGGCTTCCAGCCAAAGTGTGGAAACATTATTAAATTCCGTTGATGATTGGGTACATTGTCGTCATCAATTATTCTCTGTGGTGGGCGTCAATCGGGAATTGTTGCTAACGGAACAATTACTCAATTGGGAAAGGCAGCTTTGTCCTGCCCAGTCACTTATTTAGATACGAGCATATTATGTTTTTAGTTGATTCGCATTGTCATCTCGATTGCCTTGATTATGAAACACTGCACAAAAGTGTCGATGATGTTGTGGCGAAAGCGGCCGAGCGGGACGTGAAATATCTGTTAGCCGTAGCAACCACATTGCCTGGTTTCCGGCAAATGAAGAATTTGATTGGTAAGCGGGAAAATGTCGCCTATTCCTGCGGTATCCACCCATTGAATTTGGATGAAGGCTACGATTTCGAAGAGCTTGCCCGTCTGGCAGCGGATGAAGATGTTGTCGCCATGGGGGAAACGGGACTGGATTATTATTATCAGAAAGAGAATGCTGAGCTCCAGAGAACTGCATTTCGTGAACATATTCGCATTGGCCGTGAACTCAATAAACCAGTGATTGTGCATACCCGTGAAGCAAGAGACGATACGTTGATGGTTTTGCGGGAAGAAAAAGTCCAGGATTGTGGTGGCGTGTTGCACTGTTTCACTGAAGATAAAGAGACGGCAAGAGCTTTATTGGATCTGGGTTTTTATATCTCTTTTTCCGGCATTGTCACTTTTCGTAATGCTGAACAGATCCGCGAAGCGGCAAAATTTGTGCCACTGGATCGCATACTGGTAGAAACTGACTCACCTTATCTGGCACCGGTTCCCCATCGTGGTAAACAGAATCAGCCGGCTTATGTCCGTGATGTGGCTGAATATATGGCTGTATTGAAAGGGGTCAGCATTGATGAACTGGCGGCGGTGACGACAAGAAATTTTTGTGAACTGTTTCATATCGATATTAACGCAAACTAAGTTAACCCTATCACACGTTATTTTTAGGTATCACAACCAAAAGGAGAAGTAAGATGGCTGAAGAAACGATTTTTAGTAAAATCATCCGCCGGGAAATTCCTTCTGATATTATTTATCAGGATGATTTGGTCACCGCATTCCGCGATATTTCCCCTCAGGCACCCACCCATGTTTTGATCATCCCTAATGTCTTGATTCCAACGGTGAATGATGTGACCGCTGATCATGAGCTTGCTTTGGGGCGTCTGTTTACCGTAGCCGCTAAAATTGCGAAAGAAGAAGGCATTGCAGAAGATGGCTACCGTTTGATCATGAACTGTAATCATCATTCAGGACAGGAAGTCTTCCATATCCACATGCATTTGGTGGGTGGCCGTCCATTGGGGCCGCTATTAGCAAAATAATAAACCGGCAGAATAACTTAACTTATGAGTATCGGTACAAGGTAGCGATGTAACTGGAGTCGATTATTAATGAAAAGAATTCTCTTTGTTATGTTATCAGCAATATTGCTGGCGAGCTGTGTAGCGCCAGAAATTCAGCAGCCTGCTCCTGTTACACCGGCGGAGCCAGAGAAAAAACCGGAGCCGTCGGTAAGGCCATCAGAAAAAGTACCCCAACCGCCTAAAATTCAGTCTATTGATTGGCAGAGTATTGTTCAGCCATTAGTTGATCAGATGGTTAATGCTCATGGTGTGGAAGCGGGAAAAGTGCTGCTTGTTGATTCTGTTAAGAACAACACGAATGGTTCATTGCGCACCCTGAAAGCTACTGATGCGCTCATGAGTGCAATCAGTAATAAACAGGCTTTTCAGGTTGTACCGAAATCCCAAGTTCATGTTGCCAGACAGGCACTGGGTTTATCCGCGGAAGATAGCTTGGGGTTGCGCAGTAAATCTATTGGCTTGGCCCGTTATTTAAATGCCGATTACGTTCTCTATTCCGTCGTCGCCAATAATCAGGGGCAGCGTGATCTGGAAATGCAGTTAATGCTGGTTAAAACTGGCGAGATACTCTGGTCAGGCCGTGGCGACGTTAACTAACGATAACGCTTTGCTCAGAGTATTGTGTCAGTTGTGGCCTGGTATTCCGGCAGGATCTTGGGAAATCAGGCCATTAACGGGTCTGACACAGGGAAGTTACTTTATTACCTATAATGATATTACCCATAATGATATTACGAATGATGTGCGTCAGATGGTTGGACGCACACCAACATCGCAGGGTGAAACGCTCGGCGTGGATCGTCAACGAGAAAATCAGATCTTGCGTCGGTTATCTTCCACAGGCATTGCGCCCAAGGTTATCGCCATGCACGGAATCTGGTTATTGCTTGAGTGGCTCACCGGCACAACAGTGAAACCGGGTACATTGGGTCAGCCCGCTTTGCAGCAATCACTGGCTCAAACACTGGCTATTCTTCATAGCCGTCCACTATTGGGTTATCCCCTGCAATTAAAAAAACAAATGGCCTTTCAGTGGCAGCAGATTGACAGAAAACGCCTGTCTCCTCGTTGGCTTCGCCTGCATAAATTTTTTATGGCAACCAGAATGCCTACTGCGTTAAAGGTCGCTCCGGCGCACATGGATGTTCACCCCGATAATCTGTTAATGACCGAAGAAGGGCTAAAATTAATTGATTGGGAGTATGCTGCGGATGTCGATATCGGCTTATCACTGGCTGTACTGTTCAAGGGAAATCAATGGGATGAGATGCAGCAAAAAACGTTTCTGAATTATTATTGTACCCAGACATCAGGCTATTCACATCTCCCACTATTGCAGCGACAAATTCAGCGATGGGAGCCGTGGGTCAGTTATATGATGCTGATGTGGTATGAAGTGCGCTGGCAGCAGACAAAAGAACAACAATTTTTATTGCTGGCGCATCCTTTGCGTCAGGCTTTTAAACTGCCGTAATGAATAAAATGGCAATCAATAAACAGAAGTGAGGAAGGCTATGGGGCCAGTAATGTTAGATGTTGTTGGCTATGAACTGGATAACGAAGAGCGCGAAATTCTACAGCATCCCTTAGTGGGTGGTTTAATTTTGTTTACCCGCAACTTCCACGATACACAGCAGTTACGTGAATTAGTTCGCCAAATTCGCGCCGCTTCCCGCCACCGTCTGGTGATTGCGGTTGATCAAGAAGGCGGGCGTGTTCAGCGTTTTCACGAGGGATTTACGCGTTTACCCGCCGCACAATCTTTTGCTGGTGTCCATGACATGCGTATGGGAGCCCATCTGGCAGAAGAGTCGGGTTGGCTGATGGCTTCGGAAATGATCGCCATGGATATCGATATCAGCTTTGCGCCGGTATTGGATTTGGGGCATAAATGCACCGCAATTGGTGAACGTTCATTCCATGAAGAGCCTGAACCTGCGATGGTGATGGCAGAAAAATTTATCAAGGGCATGCATTCTGCGGGTATGCGCTCGACGGGGAAACATTTTCCGGGACATGGGGCAGTGACGGCGGATTCCCATAAAGAAACGCCAAGGGATAACCGTTCCCTGGATGCCATTAACTGCCATGATATGGTGATTTTCCGCGATTTCATCCAGCGTAATTTGCTGGATGCCATTATGCCTGCCCATGTTATTTATCCTCAGGTAGATCACCGCCCTGCCAGTGGCTCACCCTATTGGTTGAAATCCATACTTCGAGAGCAATTAGGCTTTGAAGGCGTTATTTTTTCCGATGATTTATCGATGGAAGGTGCAGCGGTGATGGGCAGTTATGCTGAACGGGCGAAAGCCTCACTGGATGCCGGCTGTGACATGATTTTGGTGTGCAACCATCGGGAAGGCGCGGTCAGCGTGCTGGATAACCTTCCGCTGATTGATTCACCCAAAGTCAAGCGGTTATACCATCAAGGAAAACAGTTCAGTTTGGAAGAATTACAGAAATCTGCACGTTGGCAAAAGGCGAATCAGGCATTACATGATTTGTGCGAAAAATGGTTAAGCTGTGAACAGCCTTAAGATATTGGATTAGGTAAAGTTGTCTAGTTGTCTTAATAAGATTTGCTTACTCCTCGCGGCGCGAGGAGTAAATATCAGGGATTAATAAATCTGATTTACCTCTAATTTATTGAAAACCAGTATGCGATTTTTGTGATTGATGTCTAATTAATCAAAAGAATTTAATTGAGGTTATTTTTGGTATGACCAACTGACCGGCCATGATATTCTGATGATATTTTCGATATGAAATTTGTTTAGCCTGAAGTTATTTAAGGCCGTTATTCAAGGTTGTTACTCAAGCTTTTTATACAAGCTTTATACAAAGAAAGCCGTTTAACGCTTTACATAACATTAGGTGTATTTTCAGTGGGGTAGTCATGACAACGCCAAAGACAAGAATTGTCATCATTGGTGGGGGCGCTGGTGGTTTGGAGCTGGCAACGCGTTTGGGGCATAAATTAGGGCGTAACAAGAAAGCCGAAATTACTTTGGTGGATCGTAACAACAGCCATTTATGGAAACCACTATTGCATGAAGTCGCAACGGGTTCTCTTGATGATGGCGTTGATGCGTTGAGTTATTTAGCTCATGCAAGTAACCATTATTTCAATTTCCAGCAGGGTACACTCACGAATATCCATCGTGAAGAGAAAAAAATTACGCTGGCTGAGATCCGTGATGAAGACAGCGATTTGTTGGTGCCAGAGCGTGAACTGGCTTACGACATTCTTGTCATGGCTTTGGGCAGCCAATCTAACGATTTTGGCACCGCGGGTGTGAAGGATAATTGTATTTTCCTTGATAACCCGCAACAGGCACATCGTTTCCACAATGAGATGTTAAACCTGTTCCTGAAATATTCTGCTAATCAATGTGCAGAAGAAAAAGTGAATATCGCGATTGTTGGTGGTGGTGCGACTGGCGTAGAGCTTTCCGCAGAACTCTATAATGCCGTTAAGCAACTGAACAGTTATGGCTTTGAGAGCCTGAATTCAGATGCCTTGAATGTGACTTTGGTTGAAGCGGGAGAGCGTATTCTGCCTGCATTGCCGACACGTATTTCCAGTGCGGCTCATCAGGAGTTGACTAAACTGGGCGTTAAGGTATTAACCAAAACCATGGTAACCAGTGCCGATGAGCACGGGCTGAATACCAAAGACGGCGAACAGATTAAAGCGTCCCTGATGGTTTGGGCAGCGGGAATCAAAGCACCTGACTTTATGAAAGAGATTGGTGGATTGGAAACAAACCGTATCAACCAATTGGTGGTGAAGCCGACTCTGCAAACCACACTGGATGATCATGTTTTTGCCATTGGGGATTGTGCATCCTGCCCGAAAAAAGAGGGTGGTTTTGTTCCTCCGCGTGCCCAGTCCGCTCATCAGATGGCAAGCCGTTGCTATGATAATATCCTGGCATTGTTAAATGAAAAACCATTGAAAGAGTATGTTTATAAAGATCATGGTTCATTGGTTTCATTATCCAAGTTCAGTACGGTTGGTAGCCTGATGGGGAACTTGATGCGTGGTTCAATGATGGTTGAAGGTCGTATTGCTCGTATAGTTTACATCTCTTTGTATCGTATGCATCAGGTCGCTTTGCATGGATACATTAAAACCGGCTTGATGATGCTGGTTGGAGGCATTAACCGCGTTATTCGTCCACGCTTGAAGTTGCATTAATTAGCGAAAAAATGGCTCATCTTAAAGTAATTAATTGAGGTGAGCCATTGACCTGCCATTATATTTATTATTATACATACCATAATTATTCTTCTCCAAATTTACTTCAGTTGTTTATTATAATGAATAAAGGCGTATTTAAATTAAATACAGATCTCATCTTAATTAATTCATTATTGTTATCTGTGATATTTTATTAAATAATGGCCTGTGATTATATTGATATGGGATACAAAATACATTCAATTGATTTAGTGATGTATACCGACTCAATAGATAATCTAATAATTTATTAGTAAATTTAATTAATCGTTATAATAAGGCGCGATTTAGTCAGGTTACCCTGGTATCACAATTTTTTTCAGTCTGTAGGATTAGAGATATTAGGAATGATATATATCTTTTATGTTGTATGTACTTTTTATTTGACCGTTTTTAGTATGACAGTGACTAAGTTTTCATGTACTAAGTCTGAATGAAACAGGTATAGAAAATGTTTTTTCGAAAAGTCAATCCTGAAATTATTCACAATAATAAATGGCTATATGCTCAATGAATTTACTGAATTAATGAAATAGGATTTTTCTCAAAAATGAATTTAGCGCATTTTTAGCTTAATTCATATAATGGGGAAATATTATTTTAATTAAATTCCGTGTAAAATTATAAAATATATCAAGGTGTTATGTGGTTAAACTAACGATAAGACAGTATGTAATTGGTGCTATAATGACTATCATTACTATTGCCATCATTGGTGTAGCCGCAACGTTTTATTTTGAATCTCCACGCCCTAGCGTTGCACACGTATTATCTTCAGACCCGATCAGATCAACGGTTGTTTTTCGTCAATCCTATTGCCCTATTGTGGCATTTCCCATTCCTGCTACAGTAAAAACTATTGCAGGCAATCATTTAACTGCATATCAATATCGTATTTTAACCCTTCTTGAACACTTGAAAGCAAATAGGGAATATCCTGCTTTAACCCATTCAGTGTTAAAAAATTGCACAGAATTTAATTTTAAGAAACCACGTATTGTCGCGTATGACGTCAATTATGTCATTGGAGAGCAACCAGGAAAAATCAGGATAGAGTACAAACCCGATGACACTATCCCGTTAAATACAAAAGGCCAATTAGTTCTGAAATCATATTCACAACAATGATTTTCTTTTACTAATACAACCGTGGCATCACTTTTTCATCGTTCAAGTGACTATTGATATCAGTTAGGTATCACTTTTGTGCTGAACGAAGTTTTCTAATAATTGTTGAATAAAAGATAAACGGGAAGCCCGCTCGGTTAATTCAGTCATAAATTTTAATTTAAAGGGGCCATCTAATCGGTAAACATTAGGCTGCGTTTGTAACAAGCTAATAAGATAATTCGGATCGACTTTATTGTGACTGCCAAACTCAATAAAACCGCCTTTTTCATACGCTTCAATGCGCTTGATACCGAGTTGTTGGGCGATCAGGCGAATAGCAGCAGATTGCAACAGTTGGCGTCCCGGATCAGGCAGAGCGCCAAATCGGTCAATAAGTTCCACTTTTAGCTCATCCAGTTCGCTATTATCCTGTGCGCTGGCGATGCGTTTATAGAACGATAAGCGCATGTTGACATCCGGAATATAGTCATCAGGCAAAAGCACAGGCATACGCAGTTCTATCTCGGTCTGGTTGTTGGTGAGATCTTCGAGTGAAGGTTCCCGTCCCTCCTTTAACGCATCAACCGCACTTTCCAATAATTCCATATAGAGCGTAAAACCGATACTGGCCATCTGTCCGCTTTGGTCTTCACCCAATAATTCGCCGGCTCCGCGAATTTCCAAATCGTGAGTCGCCAAGGCAAAACCCGCGCCCAGATCTTCGAGAGAGGCAATAGCCTCCAGCCGTTTTTTCGCGTCGCTGGTCATGGCTTTTGGGTGTGGCGTCAGCAAATAAGCATAGGCTTGGTGGTGGGAACGCCCGACACGCCCACGTAATTGGTGTAATTGGGCTAAACCAAAATGATCGGCACGTTCAATGATGATGGTATTGGCGCTGGGGATATCGATACCGGTTTCGATAATCGTGGTACACACCAACACATTAAAACGCTGATGATGAAAATCGGTCATCACGCGTTCCAAATCGCGCTCGCGCATTTGCCCGTGCCCTACCACAATTCGGGCTTCGGGAACTAACTCTTCCAGCCGGGCTTTGGCTTTTTCGATATTTTCAACATCGTTATACAGATAGTAAACTTGGCCGCCGCGCAAAATTTCGCGCAGGATAGATTCGCGCACCACGAGGCTATCATATTCACGCACAAACGTTTTCACCGCCAGACGACGGGCAGGGGGCGTGGCGATAATGGAGAGATCGCGCATCCCACTCATTGCCATATTGAGGGTACGTGGGATTGGGGTTGCTGTCAGGGTCAGAACATCAACATCTGCCCGAATCGATTTAATCCGCTCTTTATGCCGAACCCCGAAACGATGCTCTTCATCAACGATCAACAAACCGAGATCTTTCCAGCGCAGATCACTTTGCAGGAGTTTATGAGTACCAATAATGATATCTACTTTACCTTCCGCTGCCATATCAATGACTTGCTGCTGTTCTTTGGCACTACGAAAGCGTGACATCACTTCAATATGCACCGGCCAATTGGCAAAGCGATCGCGGAAATTATCGTAATGCTGTTGGGCCAATAAGGTGGTCGGCACCAAGACAGCCACTTGCTTATTGTTGATAATGGACAGGAATGCCGCGCGCATCGCCACTTCTGTTTTCCCAAAGCCGACATCGCCACATACCAGCCTGTCCATGGCAATCGGTTCGCACATATCGTCAAGTACCGCATTGATGGCTTGTTCTTGATCGGGCGTCGTATCAAAGGGAAAACTTTGGCAAAACAGTTGGTATTGTTCGCGATCGTTTGCGAAAGCAAAACCGGGTTTAACGGCACGTTGTGCGTAAACATCCAACAGCTCGGCGGCAACATCCCGCACCTTTTCAGCCGCTTTCTGGCGGGCTTTGCTCCAGGCCTCCCCGCCCAATTTATGCAACGGGGCACTCTCCTCAGCACCACCTGCATAACGGCTGATGAGATGAAGGGAAGAGACAGGCACATATAATTTATCTTCTCCGGCATAAGTCAGGATAAGATACTCGGCCTTAATGCCACCCGCTTCTAACGTGATTAACCCCTGATAACGCCCAACACCATGCTCAAGGTGAACCACCGGCTGTCCGTGCCGTAATTCAGCGAGATTGCGGATAAGGGTATCGGTATTGATGGTTCGCCGATTATCTTGACGGCGGCGGCTGACCCGTTCGCCAAGCATGTCACTTTCACAAATCAACGCGAGATGGTGGTCTTCATCAACAAAACCGTGCTCTGCGGCGCCAACCATCAAATAATGGCCGGGGCTGTCGGCGTCAGTGAGCTGGTTTATTTTTATCGGATTGATTTTGATGCGGGATAGTAATTCCTGTACGGATTCCCGGCGTCCCTCACTTTCCACTGAAAATACGATTTTGCCTCCGTCGCTGAATTGCTCCATGAAACGGCGTAATTTATCCAATGGGGCTTTCTGTTGTGCCGCAACCGATAAATCAGGCAGCGGATGATAGGCAAGGTTGGTATTCTTTGCTTTTTGCGGCAGGGGATCGTTATCGACTTCAATGCGGGGCCAGTTTTTCAGTTCTGAAAATAGCTTATTGACCGGCAACCATAACTGTTCAGGCGCGAGCAACGGGCGCATGGGGTCAACTTTGCGGCTCTCAAAGCGTTGTTTCGCATCTTGCCAGAAACGTTCCGCAGCATGGGTCAAATTCTGGGTAATTAACAGGGTATTTTCGGGCAAATAGTCAAAGATGGCAGGCAAAGGTTGTTCAAAAAACAACGGTTGCCAATACTCAATGCCCGCCGGCAGCATTTTTTTACTGACTTGCTGATAAACATGTTCAGCATCACGACGGACTTCAAACTGTTCACGCCATTGGCTGCGAAACAGCTCAATCGCCTCTTGGTCGGTTGGGAATTCATGTGCCGGCAATAAACTGATTTTTTCCACTTCGGCCAAGGTACGCTGGCTATCCACATCAAAAGTACGCAGGCTGTCGATCTCATCATCAAAAAAATCGATGCGGTAAGGGTGTTCACTGCCCATCGGGAAGAGATCAAACAAAGCGCCGCGCGTGGCAAACTCGCCATGTTCCAGTACCTGTTCAACGCGACGATAACCCGCCTGTTCTAGCTCTGCCCGCAGTTTATCACGTGAAAGACGCTGCCCTTTGTGCATAACCAGCGCATGACCCTTGAGATAATCGTGTGGGCAGACACGTTGCATCAGGGTATTAACGGGAAGGATTAATGCCCCTTTCGTCATAAAGGGTAAATGATAAAGCGTGGACAGGCGGTTGGAGATGATTTCTTGGTGAGGAGAAAAACTGTCGTAGGGCAGAGTTTCCCAATCTGACATAGTATTGATGGGGGCGTGGGTGAACTGTTGAATTTCATCACGCAATCGCAGGGCATTCTGCATATCTTTGGTCACCAGCAGTATTGGCCCTGAGTGACGTTCAATGATTGCGGCACATTCAACGGCACAGGCTGCGCCGGTCAAATGGCCCAGAGAGCGGCTATCACCGCGGCGTTCAGGAAGTTGATAACGGTATTTTGCTGACATAAGTGTTTGATATGTGTTCTCTAAGATTCAGTCCATTCCCAACACATTTTTAACCCAGTAGCCTTACAATAAATACGCTGGCAGGTTGAGAGAAAGTAAAAAAAACCGCAGAACCGGGATACGGGTGGTTCCATAAAGTATTGCTACCCTTTATTATCCCCGAACACTTTGCTTTGGCAACAGGGGCGTAACAGATTTCATGTTCCAATCTGTCTCATTATTTATAGGATTGCGCTATATGCGCGGGCGAGCGGTCGATAAATTTGGCCGTTTTGTTTCATGGCTGTCGGCGATTGGCATTACGCTGGGCGTCGCGGCGTTGATCACGGTGCTGTCAGTGATGAATGGCTTTGAGCGTTCACTGGAAAGCAGCATTCTGGGTTTTATGCCACAGGCTGTCATTACTTCGGAAAAAGGCTCTGTCAGCCCGGCAGAACATCCGAGTAGCCAGCTTGCGGGGTTAAAGGGAGTCAATCGCATTACCCCTATCGTGCAAGGGGATGTGGTATTACAGAGTCACCACAATGTTGGGGTGGGTGTCATGTTGGGGATTAACCATGATGAATATGCACCGCTGACAGAACATCTTGTCAATGTTGATCGAAGCCAATTACAACCTGGACGTTATTTTGTCATTCTGGGCGAAAAACTGGCGGCAAAATTGGGGGTAAAACGGGGTGATCAAATCCGGGTCATTGTGCCGAGTGCCAGCCAGTTAACGCCTATGGGCAGAATTCCCAGTCAGCGTTTATTCACTGTCGCGGGCACATTTTTCGCCAACAGTGAAGTTGATGGGACAGAAATGCTGGTCAATCAACAGGATGCGGCCAGATTGCTGCGTTACCCCGTGGGGAATATCACGGGCTGGCGTTTGTACCTCAATCAGCCTCTATTAGTCGATGAGTTGAGCCAACAAACGCTTCCCGCAGGGCTGGTATGGAAAGACTGGCGCGAACGCAAGGGCGAATTCTTTCAGGCGGTTCGCATGGAGAAAAATATGATGGGGTTATTGTTGAGCCTGATTATTGCGGTCGCGGCGTTTAACATTATCACTTCTCTCTCTTTGTTGGTGATGGAAAAACAGGGTGAAATCGCTATCTTGCAGACGCAAGGGCTGACTCGCCGTCAGGTCATGGCCATTTTTATGATCCAAGGGGCGGGCGCTGGCATCCTCGGTGCTCTGTTGGGAACGGGATTGGGGGTGTTGCTCTCCAGCCAGTTAAATACTTTCATGCCGATTATTGGTTTGTTGGCAGAGGGCATTCAATTACCGGTAGCGATTGATGCTGTGCAAGTGATGATGATTGCCCTCAGTGCCATGCTGATCGCCTTAATCTCGACTTTATACCCTTCCTGGCGCGCGGCTGCCACCCAACCTGCTGAGGCTTTACGTTATGAGTAATCACCCGTTATTAGTGTGTCATCACCTGTGCAAAAAATATCAGGAAGGAAAGATTTCGACAGAAGTGCTGAAGCATGTCACTTTTTCCATGCAGCAAGGCGAAATAATGGCCATTGTCGGCAGTTCGGGGTCGGGTAAAAGTACACTTCTGCACTTATTGGGTGGTCTGGATTCACCGACATCGGGTGAAGTGCTTTTTAAGGGTCAATCCCTTAACCAAATGTCTTCGTCTGCGCGGGCAGAACTGCGTAACCGTGAAATTGGTTTTATTTATCAGTTTCACCATTTATTGCCTGATTTTACGGCACTGGAGAATGTGGCGATGCCCCTGTTGATTGGGGGGCAGAAACGCCATGCCCAACAAAAAGCGCGGGAGATGCTGGCTGCGGTTGGGCTGGAACAGCGGGCGCATCACCGGCCATCCGAACTGTCGGGAGGAGAACGTCAACGTGTCGCCATTGCACGGGCACTGGTCAACCAACCGTCACTGGTATTGGCGGATGAGCCAACGGGTAACCTTGACCAACGCAATGCCGACAGTGTGTTTCAACTGCTGCAAGAATTGAACCACCAGCAAGGCACGGCATTTCTGGTGGTCACCCATGATCTGAAATTAGCCCGGCAACTGACACGGCAGGTGGAAATGCGTGATGGGTATTTACAGGATGAATTAACCCTGACGGGGGAGATGTAATGGTAAATCTGCCTCTTGCATTATTTACCGCATTACGATTTAGTCGGGGCCGGCGTCGTTCAGGGATGGTTTCCCTGATCTCAGTCATTTCAACGCTGGGCATTATGCTGGGCGTCGCGGTACTGATTATTGGCCTGAGTGCCATGAATGGTTTTGAGCGGGAACTGAAAAACCGGATACTTTCCGTGGTTCCACATGGGCAAATTTATGCGGTGGAGCAGCCTTTTCAGGATTGGGAAACGGCGCTCAGGCGGGTAAAACAGACACCGGGTATTGTCGGCGCCTCGCCCTATATTGAGTTTACCGGCCTGATGGAGCGTGGCGAAAAGCTCCATGCGATACAGGTGCGGGGTGTCGATCTGGAGACAGAGAACAGCGTGAGTACCTTGCCTCAGTTTGTGCGTGATGGGGCATGGAAAACATTCAGGGCAGGAGAAAATCAGGTGATTCTGGGGCAGGGAGTGGCCAATTCGCTGCACGTGAAACAAGGTGATTGGGTGACGGTCATGATCCCCAATAACGATGCCAGCCTGAAACTGTTACAGCCTAAACGCATCCGCTTACACGTTGCGGGTATTTTCCAGTTGAGCGGCATGTTGGATCACAGTTTAGCCCTTGTGCCTTTGCCTGATGCCCAGCATTATCTGGATTATGCCAATGCCATCACAGGGATTGCGATTAAAGCAGATAATGTTTTTGCCGCAGAGCAGCGTGTTTGGGACGCCGGCAACGCGACGGGAAAATATGTGTATATCAGCACCTGGGTCAAAGATTACGGTTATATGTATAACGATATCCAGATGGTGCGCAGCATTATGTATCTGGCGATGGTGCTGGTTATCGGCGTCGCTTGCTTTAATATTATTTCAACGCTGATTATGGCTGTGAAGGATAAAAGCAGCGATATCGCTATACTACGTACACTGGGTGCCAAGGATAGCCATATCAGGGCCATTTTTTTATGGTATGGATTACTCACCGGTATGATAGGCAGCCTGGTCGGTGTGGTGGTCGGGATTTTCACATCATTAAATTTGACGACTATCATTAAAGGATTGGAAAAGCTGCTTGGGCACCAACTTCTTTCAGGCGATATCTATTTTATCGATTTTCTGCCGTCAGAATTACACCTCACGGATGTGCTTTATGTTTTGCTAACGGCATTGGTATTAAGTTTGTTGGCGAGTTGGTATCCTGCCCGTCGAGCCAGTAAACTTGATCCAGCGCGGATTTTGAGTGGTCAATAACATGCGGGTTCTTCATCGGCATAGCAAATTTTACCGAATAAGACGGTTACGGCGTCGGCGATTACATAGACAAAACTTTTACAGGGATATCCGATTGGCAAATAAAACAGAAAAACCTTATGTGGTGGTGCTGACCGGGGCAGGCATTTCTGCTGAGTCAGGCATTCGAACATTTCGCTCTTCCGATGGCCTGTGGGAAGAACATCGTGTCGAAGACGTCGCGACGCCAGAAGGTTTCCAGCGTGATCCTGACTTGGTTCAGGCATTTTACAATGCCCGCCGGGAGCAGCTCCGGCAACCGCAGATCCAGCCTAATGCCGCACATGATGCTCTGGTGGAACTCGAACACGAGCTGGGTGACCATTTTTTGTTGGTGACACAAAATATTGATGATTTGCATGAACGTGCGGGAAGTCACCGTGTCCTGCATATGCACGGTGAATTACTGAAAGCCCGCTGTTGTCAGTCCGGGCAGGTGGTTGAGTGGGTCACCGATCTGACGATGGAAGATCGTTGCCATTGTTGCCAGTTTCCGTCTCCACTGCGTCCTCATGTCGTGTGGTTTGGGGAAATGCCATTGGGCATGGAACAGATTTATTCTGCCTTAGCCGATGCCGATATTTTTATTGCGATCGGCACATCGGGTCATGTTTACCCCGCAGCCGGTTTTGTGCATGAAGCTAAATTGTCCGGAGCGCATACTGTTGAGTTGAATCTTGAACCGAGTCAGGTCGAAAACCTGTTTGATGAAAAACATTATGGTCATGCCAGTAAAATCGTCACCCAATATGTTCAATCCTTAATTCAGCAAATGAAGGCAGGCAAAAGCTGATTTGACGCAATACCGACGCTATCCATCTTTTTCATAATGAATTCACGTGAACTAAACCGTGTTTCAAAATGGCAGGCGTCAACCTTATCCCGCGCAGTGCACGGGATAAGGTTGCAAACGCTGACTATGATAAAGCTTATTTAGGGAGGAAAAGATGGATAGATTATTAGAGCGTTTTTTAAAATACAGTGTATTTAATACCCAAGCAAAATCATCCGCTAAAACTATTCCCAGCAGTGACGGTCAATGGGATCTCGCCAAGGCATTGTACGAAGAGCTGATCCAGCTTGGTTTTGCTGATGTGACTCTCAATGAGCAGGGATATGTGATGGCAACTTTGCCGGCCAATGCTGCAACATCGGTTCCTGTCATTGGTTTCATTGCCCACCTCGATACCTCACCCGATTTTTCCGGCAGGCATGTTAATCCTCAAATTGTCGAAAACTATCGTGGCGGCGATATTGCCTTGGGGATAGGAGATGAAGTGTTATCGCCGGTCATGTTCCCGGTATTACACCGTTTGTTGGGGCAAACATTAATTACGACTGACGGGAAAACCCTGTTAGGTGCTGATGATAAAGCCGGGATCGCTGAAATCATTACCGCAATGGTGCGTTTGAAACAGAAAAATATTCCACATGGTGATATTCGGATTGCGTTCACACCAGATAAAGAAATTGGCAGGGGAGCATCCCATTTTGATATAGAGGCTTTTGGTGCAGAGTGGGCCTATACCGTTGATGGCGGCGGGGTGGGGGAATTGGAATGCGAAAATTTCAATGCGGCCTCAGTGACAATCAAGATTGTGGGTAATACGGCTCATCCGGGAAGTGCCAAAGGTGTCATGGTTAACGCATTGACACTGGCAACGCAAATTCATCATGCCCTGCCTGTTGAGGAAACGCCTGAACAGACAGAAGGCTATGAAGGTTTTTATCATTTGCTGAGTATAAAAGGCTCCGTTGAGCGTGCCGAGATGCACTACATCATCCGGGATTTTGATCGCGCCAATTTTGAAAAACGCAAAAAAAACATGCTGGCTATTGCGGAAAATGTCGGCAAAGGATTGCATCCAGACTGCTATATCGAATTGGCGATTGATGACGATTATTACAACATGCATAGCGAGGTGCTTAAATATCCTCATGTTATTGCCATTGCTAAACAAGCAATGCTGGATTGTAATATTGAGCCGGTAATCCAGCCGAACCGTGGTGGTACTGATGGTGCAGAATTATCTTATCGCGGCCTCCCTTGCCCGAATATTTTCACGGGGGGATATAACTATCACAGCAAGCACGAATTTATTTCACTGGAAAGTATGGAGCAGGCCGTTAACGTGATTATGCGGATTGCGGAATTGACGGTAAGTCACGGCAATAATCTATTATCTGAATAATTATCAATGGTTAAATCAACACACTGACAAAGGGGCCGTTCCTTTTGCCCCTTTGCCCAGATTAACCTGTTTGAGTTAATCGTTAAAATACCAATAACCGCTATTGACCAAGGCGGTCAGCAGACTGACAAATCGGACATCATCAATGGCATCACCCAGAAGTTCAGCATTAACTTTGTCATATTGGCACAGGGCATCAGCAGCATGGAGATGGGGCGTATCCATCAACTCGCCATTGACGAAACACTGATCGCCGACGCGCAGGACGCGCAGGCCACTCAATCGGTTTAATTCTTCGCCTTGTTTCAGCAAATCATAAATCTCATCGCTCTCATAAGGCGGTTCAGGTGGAGCCAGATCCAGTTCATGGCGCGATTGAGAGATAAATTCACCAAACCAGTTTTGGAACGTTTCTGGTTGTTCCAACAGCTCACGCATCATTGAACGCAGTGTGTCCAGCTCATTTGTCTGAATCAGGGCGGGATTATCACGGAATGTCAGTTCAGGATCGCTGTAGCGATGGCTGCCGAGTTCGTTTGCCAGAATATAGTCAGCAAATCCGCTGAATAATTCACGGGAGTTGGGGGCACGGAATCCCACTGAATAGTTCAGTGAATCCTCAATCGCATAGCCTTCATGGGGGAAACCCGGTGGAATATAAAGGATATCGCCCGGTAACATCTCTTCATCAATGATGGCCTCAAAGGGGTCAACCTGCAATAAATCAGGATGAGGGCAATGTTGTTTCATCGGGATTTTTTCACCGACTCGCCAGCGTCGGCGGCCTTTTCCCTGAATAATAAAAACATCATATTGGTCAAGGTGAGGGCCGACACCCCCGCCGGGAACTGAGAAAGAGATCATCAAATCATCCATGCGCCAATCGGACAGGACACGGAATGGCTTCATGAGTGCAGAAGAGGGGAGATGCCAATGGTCAACGGCTTGTACAAGCAGAGACCAGCCTTTTTCGCCTAAATGATCGTAAGTCTCAAATGGCCCGTGGGAAACTTCCCAGCGCCCATTTTTCTGACTGACCAAACGGCTATCGATTTCATTTTCCATCGCCAGTCCCGCCAACTCATCGGGGGAAAGGGGATCAATAAATTGATGGAAACCCTGTTTAATCAGCAATGGTCGTTTTTGCCAATGGTTTTGCAAAAACGCCTGCCAGTCCAGATTTAGCTGATAATCCATGGTGACATCCTGAAGTGAGAGGTGAATTTCTCGCTATTATAACGAATAGTCAACCACGATATCAGATTTGGTTGCAATATTTCGAGGCTGAGCTAAATAATCGCTTACCTCATTGCTATCGTTATTGCATTTGCGGTTAGTGAGTGGTAGCTGAATTGTGTTGGGCACGAAATATCACGCTGACTCTGGCGCCACCCAGTGGGCTATCATCAATGCTGATTTCACCTTCATATTGCTCGACAATTTCAGACGCTATCGACAAGCCGAGACCTTGGCCTGATCGCAATGTGTCGGCCCGTAAGCCACGCTGGAAAATCATTGCTCGCTTATCCGAGGGCACTCCCAGTCCATCATCATCGACAATAATGGTGACCGCGTTTTCTCCCATTGTGGCGGTGACCTTGACAAATTTCAGGCCATATTTACAAGCATTATCCAAAATGTTTCCCATCACTTCCAGAAAGTCATTTTTTTCCCCCAGCCATGTTACTTCGGGAGAGACATCCAGGGTAATTTTGATACCTTTATGTTGATATACCTTTGTTAAGGCACTAATTAATCCATCCAGCAAGATTGGGACAGAAGAAATTTGCCTCAAAAGCAAACTGTAATCGCTGCGCATATTGGCCTTGTGCAGATAGTAACCAATTTGTTGGGATATTCGGTCAATTTGTTCAAGCATAATAGGTTCAGCTTGTTCAATGGTCAGTTTTTGTGGAGGGCGCATAGAGCGTAGCGTTGATTGCAATACGGCTAACGGTGTTTTCAGGCTATGGGTTAAATCCGAGAGAGTTGTGTGATATTTGGCATAACGTTTACGTTCATTGAATAGTAAGTTGTTTAAGTTTCTGACCAACCCTTTTAATTCGGTAGGCGGATTCTCGTCCAGTTTTTCCCTTTCGCCATTTTCGAGTGAACTGATCTGGGTAATTAGGGATTTTATTGGCCTAAGGCTCCAGTCAGCAGCCAACCAAATTAACGGAATGATTAGCAGTAGATTGGCGATTAAAACATAGCCGAACCATTCCCATACTTTTGCTGATTCCTGTACATCTTGTGGAATGGTATCAATGATCACAATAGTCATTGCAGGCAATTTACCCGTGGCAGGATAAATATTTACGGCAACCGAGTAGGTTAATAACACATCCTTATCATTTTTTGCCTTTTCGGCATTATCTTGATTGGGTGTTGCGGTTGGATTATAAAAAAAATCTCCTTTTTCTTTAAAATACGCTTCTAGCGTATATAACCCATCTTTTTTCAGCCAATCAGGATCAATCATTCTTTCCAATTCAGGTACATTATTTTGGCGCCAAAGAACATTTCCCTCATTATCATAGATTAGGGCTAATGAACGGTAATTCATGGAAAAATCTTTGGGAACGAGGATTTCTAGCTTGTTATTTTCCCATCTGGCTAATGTGAAAAAGAGATTGCTTTGGCTACGGAGTATGGAATAGCTTGTTTTGTCAAAACTGACTAAATATCCGGCAATAGCAACAATTCCATATGAGAGCGTCAGTGCGAGAATAATAGCCGCCGTAGCCATGAGAAACCGAGTTCTCAAGGAAAAAGGTTTTTCAGAGAACTTAAGCATCATGAGATTTCACATCGAAACGATATCCTTGGCCACGCACAGTAACAATGACCTCTTTCGGCCATTCATTCAATATCTTTTTCCTCAGACGCCCCATTAATACATCAATGGTATGACTTTCACGTAATTCAGCGTCTGGGTACAATTGGCGCATGAGTGTTTCTTTACTGACAACCTTGCCATTATTGCGCATTAAGGTTTCGATAATGGTGTATTCAAAGGCAGTCAATTTAATATTGGTATCATTGATAAAAAACTCTTTTCTTGAAAGGTTGATTGAAAATGGCAATATTTCAATGAGTTGTGAGGCCAAGCCACTATTGCGCCGCATTAAAGCTTGTATGCGCGCATTAATTTCTTCCAGATGAAAGGGTTTAGTTACATAATCATCTGCACCGGCATTTAGTACGGTGACTTTTTCTTGCCAGCTCTCGCGAGCGGTAAGAACAAGGATAGGCAAATTAATTTGCTCACTACGCCAGCGCTGTAACATGCTCAGGCCATCTTCTCCTGGCAACCCTAAATCGACAATAGCAATATCAGGGTGACTCTCTCTGAGATAATAATCTGCTTCTTTGGCATTCTCCGCAGCATCAACCTGATGCCCAATATCCCGCAGTTGTACGGTTAAGTGATGGCGAAGTAATGCGTTATCTTCAACGATCAATATCCGCATAATGATTCCTTATGCTAATCAGTAATGTTTATCAAATAAATTTAAAATAGCTAAGTAATCAATTTCGTCAATAAAGATTAAATAAAATTATACATATATGATTATGCGTAAGCTAAGTATAGTAACTATTTAGCTTTTGTTGGTATATTAATGATTGGTTCATTTAAAAACAAACAGTTAGGGTGAAATAATAAATAAATTTACAATTTATTTATCTTCTATACCAATCTAACTTGAAGATGCAGGTTTTAAAATCTGAAAGTTGTCAGTCAGTCTAGTCGTGAGTTCTTTCGCTTTTTCTGGCAAAGTGACATGAAAAAAGTGACGAAGGGTTTCACGGAATGTCTTCGCATCCGGAAAATAAACATTGTTACGTACTTGCTCATTCATATACTTCCACAATCGCTCTATTGGATTGAGGTTTGGGCTGTAAGGCGGTAGGTAATGCAGTTCAATATTAAGGACATATGCCACCTCTTTCACCAATTCTGCCCGGTGGTAACCCGCCCCATCCAGAATAATATGAATTTTTTGCGAAAGTGGGTAAGTTTCTCTAATAGCGCCGAAAAAATACGCGATATTTTCGGCATTGATACTCGGGTATTCACGGATCACGGTGTCTTCAATTCGTTGTAAATTGAGGGCGCCCAGAAGATTGAGACGGGTACGACTGCCGGTGGTTTCGACCACTTTTACCTGATTTTTCCCCGCTTTCATCCAACCATAGCTGAGCTTTGTGGACTGCGAAGGATGCACCGCATCAATAAATAGGATAGGTTCATTCTGACCTGCCCGGTCTTTCAGAGACTGGTAGTCATCAATAAATTGTTGCTGCTTATCCGCATCGAATTTATGAGGAACGCCCTTTGGCTTTTTGTAGCTGAAACCTTGTCGGTGAAGCCATTTCGTCATGCCTCCCACGCTGAAAGACACCTGCCAACGAGCTCGTACATAATCCACAATTTGAGCGGTCGTATGCAGCAAATTTGCCGTCAAATAATCAACCAGATCGGCGGTTTGTTTGGCAGAGAGATGGCTTTCAGAACCGCCATTTTCGGGGGTGAGTTTTTCCTGCGCGATGAAATCTTTTAGGTGACGGCTTACCGTAGTTTCATGAATACGTAAGGCCTGAGCAATCATCTGAGCTGTCCAGCCCTCTGACGCCAAAAGCACGGCCTTGATGCGATCACAGACTCGACTATCACGAGTGGTATCATGCATCAATTCGAGGGCACGTTTTTGTTCTGGTGTCAGATGAATTTTCATGATTGCAAGCATGATCGGGTTTGGATAAGAAATCAAGCATCTTCAATGGCGATTGGTATATATAAGAATCATATATCTAATCGTGTTCAAGTGACGGTATGCGACGATCAGGAAGTTTGCTGGGATTGGCGGCTGGTATTGAAATTAAGGCGTGGAAATCACACTGGGCGGGATAAAACCCGCCCATTGACATGACTAAATAAAGGTTATTTTAACTGGTCAACCAGTGAAGTCGCGTATCCAATGTAATTTGCTGGCGTCATGGTTTTAAGGCGTTCTTTTTCCGCTTCAGGCAGTTGAAGGCCATCAATAAACGCTTTCATGCCTTCGGCATCAACCCGTTTACCACGCGTCAGTTCTTTCAATTTTTCATACGGTTTTTCAATACCATAACGGCGCATAACCGTCTGGATAGGCTCAGCCAAGACTTCCCAATTGTTGTCCAGTTCATTCAGTAAATGCTGTTCATTGACTTCCAGCTTATTCAACCCTTTCATCGTGGATTGATAAGCAATCAGGGCATATCCCAGACCGACGCCCAGATTGCGCAGTACTGTTGAATCCGTCAGGTCACGCTGCCAGCGGGAGACAGGAAGTTTGCCGGCAAGATGCCCCAGCACCGCATTGGCCAATCCCAGATTGCCTTCTGAGTTTTCGAAATCAATCGGATTGACTTTATGTGGCATCGTAGAAGAACCAATTTCTCCGGCAACGGTTTTTTGTTTGAAATGATTCAAGGCGATATAGCCCCAGATATCGCGATCAAAATCAATGAGGATGGTATTGAAACGTGCCACACAATCAAACAACTCTGCAATGTAATCATGAGGTTCAATCTGAGTGGTATACGGATTCCACTGGATACCCAAAGAGGTCACAAATGACTCACTGAATTGGTGCCAGTCAACGTGTGGGTAAGCGGACAAGTGCGCATTGTAGTTACCCACCGCCCCGTTGATTTTACCCAGAATGTCTACCTGCCCAAGCTGGCGGAATTGGCGCTCCATACGATAGGCCACGTTAGCAAATTCTTTGCCAACCGTAGACGGCGTGGCGGGTTGACCGTGTGTGCGCGATAACAGTGGCAGCTTGCGATAGTCATGTGCCATGCGGGTCAGGGTATCGATCAATTGACGCCACAGCGGCAGCAAAACTTCCTCACGGGCGGTTTTAAGCATCAAGGCATGTGACAGGTTATTGATATCTTCTGATGTGCAGGCAAAGTGAATAAATTCTGCCACGTGATGCAGGGCAGGGACAGGCGCGACTTTTTCTTTCAGAAAATATTCAACCGCCTTAACGTCATGATTGGTTGTGCGCTCAATCTCTTTGATCCGCAGTGCATCCTGTTCATTGAAATGGGCAATGATTTCATCAAGGTAAGCGTTTGCGTCAGCGTCAAAAGCAGGAACTTCTTTGATTTCTGGTGTCGCGGCCAGTTTTTGCAGCCAACGTACTTCGACCTGCACACGGAATTTTAGTAAGCCGAACTCACTAAAGATAGCGCGTAGTGCGCTGACTTTATCGCCGTAACGGCCATCAATTGGAGAAACAGCGGTCAGTGAGGATAATTCCATTGGTAGCAACTCCCGGATTTTATTTAACAATTTACGTTTAACAGCGTTGGTTTAACAGTTTTTTGGCTAACTGTTTTCTAACAATTAGCCAAGATCTCTTTTGCCTGTCGGATCAAGCGTTGACGAGAAAACATGATTTGCAGGCGGCTACCGCCAACTTGTTGCCATAAGACGGCGCTGCGGATACCGGCCAGCAACACCGATCTGACTTTTGCCTGAATCAGCGTATTACGCAATACGTCAGGTGACCCCGTCACTTGAATACGTGGCCCCAGTGGGCTGATAACATCGACATAAATGCCAGCAAGGGCATTGAGCATCCCCTCTGACATTGGTTCAAAATAGGCTTGCTGGCGCTCTAATTGTTCAATGCGATTGGCTAATTGATTGGCGGCAGATTGATTTTTATTTAAACGGCGTTCCAGCGCCATCAAACCTAGCATATAGCGGGTAAGATCGGCAGAAACACCACTATGCGAACCATTGAACATGCCTAACATGGCATCAAGGCCAATACGCAGATTACAGGCATTATTGCCAAAGACATCCAGTGTGGATGTTGGGTTCATGTTCAGGATACTGTTGAGCGTGACCTCAAAAGCATCCGTATCACATTGGCCTTCGTGGGCAAGTTTTTGTACCAGACGGCCTGACTGGCAGATACCTGCCAGTGCCAGTGTAATATCGTAATAATTTTTAGCCACAACTACTCCTGTATACGTTGTTCGATCACACCACCACCAAGACAGATTTCATCTTGATAAAACACGGCTGATTGACCGGGGGTGACGGCGGCAACAGGGCTATCGAACCGAACCTCAATTTTATCTTCGCCCAAGGGGACGACAGTGCAGGGAATATCATGCTGACGGTAGCGTGTTTTGACGACACAGCGCATTTCGGCTTGCAGGGGCTGGCGATCAACCCAATCAAGTTGCTGTGCAATCAAACCGACAGACATCAGGCGAGGGTGTTCATGGCCTTGGGCAACAATCAGGATGTTGTTTTCGACATCTTTATCAACCACATACCACGGATCTTCACTGCCCTCTTTCGTGCCCCCGATCCCCAGCCCCTTGCGCTGGCCGAGGGTATGGTACATCAAGCCAGTGTGTTGGCCGAGGGTCTCTCCATCCACCGTCATGATTGGACCCGGTTGGGCAGGCAAATAGCGCCCAAGGAAATCACGGAACTTACGCTCACCGATAAAGCAGATACCCGTCGAATCTTTTTTCTTGGCGGTGACGAGACCAATTTCTTCGGCAATGCGGCGTACTTCGGGTTTTTCCAGTTCCCCGACTGGAAACAGGCTCTTGGCAACTTGTCGGTGGCTTAAGGTGTATAAGAAATAGCTTTGGTCTTTATTACCATCCAAGCCACGCAGCAATTGGCTGACGCCATCCACATCCCGGCGACGGACATAATGCCCGGTTGCGATATAGTCAGCCCCTAAATCCTCTGCGGCAAACTCCAGAAATGCTTTGAATTTGATTTCTTTATTGCAAAGAATGTCAGGATTTGGGGTTCTGCCTGCTTTGTATTCAGCAAGAAAATGTTCGAATACATTGTCCCAATACTCAGCAGCAAAATTGATCGTATGTAACTCGATGCCCAGTTTGTCACAAACGGCTTGGGCATCGGCAAGATCGGAAGCCGCCGAGCAATATTCTTCACTGTCGTCTTCTTCCCAGTTTTTCATGAACAGGCCAGCTACCTGATAGCCTTGCTGTTGCAGAAGGTAGGCGGAAACGGATGAATCAACACCGCCGGACATGCCGACAATGACTTTTTTCTGGCTGTTATCTGACATGGATATATCTCACTGCGGAAAAAAACAAACGCGATACTTTAGCACGTTGGCAACCAAGGTGCACCAAACGTCTTCATACTCGTTTATCCCATGCTTGTTTATCATATTGTTTACTACGGTTATTTATTACGATCCGTTGGCGACAGGCGGATCATAATAATCCAGTAGCGAGAGTGGATAAACTTTGCGCTCCAAATAACAGAGAATACTTTCGGCGACCAGAGGGGAACGTAGCTGTGAACTATTCAGGATCTCTTCCGCGCTTAACCAGTGGCAGCAATAGATATCATCATCTTGTGGATGCGTGTCCATGATTTTTTCCATTTCAACCAAGAACAGAAAGCGGATAAAGGGCGTTCCGTCCGGCGCAACCCATTGGTGCAATTTTAACAAGGCTTGTGGTTGTGCCCGAATGCCGGTTTCTTCCCATAATTCGCGTTCGGCGGCGGCGAGCAGTGTTTCATCCGCTTCAAGATGACCGGCTGGCTGATTCCAGAGCGGTTTGCCGTTGATGAATTCTTCAACAATCAGAAACTTATTTTCTGCACGGACAATGCAGGCAACAGTCACGTGTGGATTAAACAAGATTAATTTCTCTCCATTCTCCGGGGGATAATGAATCTAATTGTATTGAGCCAATACTGAAACGAATCAGGCGCAGTGTAGGATGACCCACATGAGCGGTCATTCTGCGTACTTGTCGGTTGCGTCCTTCATATAACGTAATTTTAAGCCAGCTTACCGGAATGTTTTTGCGTTCCCGAATAGGAGGCGTTCTTTCCCAGAGCCATGCAGGTTCTGCCACCCATTCAGCCCCGGCTGGCAACGTCGGGCCATCTTTTAATGTGACGCCGTTGCGAAGTTTATTCAACGCCGCTTCATCAGGAATACCTTCAACCTGAACGTAATAAACTTTAGCGGTTTTTTTATGGGGCTGAGTCAGTTTGGCCTGCAATTTGCCATCATTGGTTAACACCAGTAAACCTTCACTATCACGATCCAGACGACCCGCGGCATAAACATCCGTAAATGGGATAAAGTTTTTTAATGTTGTTCGTCCCATTTCATCAGTGAATTGGGGCAAGACATCATAAGGCTTGTTAAAAATCAATACCCGACGGGGAGTTGTTGGTTTTTTTATAGGTTTGTTATTTTTTCTTTGGCTGAATCGGTTAAGTTGGCGTTTTTTAAAAGCGATATTTGTCATAATAAGCGATTGTGAAAAGTGAGGGTGCGTATTATACCTTAAATTTGTGAGCGTTGGCGTTTGCAGAATATTCAAGTAGTATTGACACGTCCCTTACAAAAAATTAACAAGGCATTGCGCTTATTTGAAAGGAGAGGTTAATGGAAAGCAAAGTAGTTGTTCCGGCGGAAGGTAAAAAAATTACGATTGATGCCAAAGGTAAATTAAATGTTCCGAATAACCCTATTATCCCTTACATCGAAGGGGATGGCATTGGTGTGGATGTGACGCCGGTCATGCTGAAAGTTGTTGATGCTGCGGTTCAGAAAGCGTATAGCGGTGAGCGCAAAATTGCGTGGATGGAAATCTACACGGGTGAAAAATCCACGCATGTCTATGGGAAAGATGTTTGGTTGCCGGATGAAACGCTGGATTTGATCCGTGATTACCGTGTTGCCATCAAAGGTCCCCTGACAACGCCAGTGGGTGGTGGTATCCGTTCGCTGAACGTCGCACTGCGTCAGCAATTGGATCTGTATGTCTGCCTGCGTCCGGTTCGTTACTATCAAGGTACGCCAAGCCCTGTTAAGCAACCTGAACTGACCGATATGGTGATTTTCCGCGAAAACGCCGAAGATATTTATGCGGGTATTGAGTGGAAAGCGGGTTCTGCGGAAGCGGACAAAGTGATCAAATTCCTCCGGGATGAAATGGGTGTGAGTAAGATCCGTTTCCCTCAACAGTGCGGTATCGGTGTAAAACCGTGTTCAGAAGCAGGCACTAAACGTTTAGTCCGCGCTGCGATTGAATATGCGATTGATAATGACCGTGAATCAGTCACTCTGGTTCATAAAGGCAATATCATGAAGTTCACCGAAGGTGCTTTCAAAGATTGGGGTTATGAACTGGCTCGCACTGAGTTCGGCGGAGAACTATTGGATGGCGGCCCGTGGGTTAAGATCAAGAATCCTAAAAACGGCAAAGATATCATCATCAAGGACGTGATTGCAGATGCTTTCTTGCAACAGATCCTGCTGCGTCCGGCAGAATATGATGTTATTGCCTGTATGAACCTGAATGGTGATTACATCTCTGATGCGCTGGCGGCACAGGTAGGGGGTATCGGTATTGCCCCTGGTGCCAATATTGGTGATGAGTGCGCATTGTTCGAAGCAACCCACGGCACGGCACCTAAATATGCGGGTCAGGACAAAGTCAATCCGGGTTCTGTGATCCTTTCCGCTGAAATGATGCTGCGCCACATGGGATGGTTCGAAGCCGCCGACCTAATTGTTAAGGGAATGGAAGGTTCGATTGCGGCCAAAACCGTGACTTACGATTTCGAGCGCCTGATGGAGGGTGCTAAGCTGCTGAAATGTAGCGAATTCGGCGATGCCATTATCTCTCATATGTAATTAATTGCATTACTGAATAGATAACGGGGGCTTAATGGTTCCCGTTAATTTTTTACTTTCCTTTAATTCTAACCTGTAGCAAATAAAATAAAAGAAAGGGAGTTAATGATAATCTTAAACAATAAGAGAATAATGCAATAATAGGTTATACTTATTTGTAAATCATCTGATTATGGTGAGCTTATGTGGAATAGTTATCCTCAAAGAGGAAATATGCAGTTATTGGCAAATTTTTTATCGCCGATAGATGCCCACATTGTCTTGGGCAGGATGTTATCAGAAGATATTTATGCGATAGTGATAGATGAAAATATTGTATGGAATAACTATATGTATTCTCAGGCATTTGGTGGCGTTAAACTGCTTGTCCACCATGCTGATATAGAGCGCGCAAAAACGATACTTGCTGAAATTGAAGATAATAAGTTTTCGTTAGATAAAATAGCGCCTAATCAGGGCAATGAGAAAAAATCATCATTTCAATATCGCTTCTCTACATTAATAAATACTTTTTTAGTCCTTTTATTGTTTTTGCTATTTTGTATAGCGTTGCCGTTAAAAAAATGAAATCTCATTCTTCTCTTTAATCTCATTGTTATAAAATCGCAAGATAATAAAAATAATCTAATTTGTTTCATGTTGTAATGAAAAAAATTAAATAATTTATTGAAATTCAAATGGCGAAACGGCTAACGAAGCAGAGCGACAACGTAAGTGAGTCGTCGCTCTACAGGATCTTATTTTGTACTGTTAGATAAGGCATTCTTTGTCTGTACTTTACATGCTTCAACTGATTTAGCCAGTGATTCGTCAAAATGACGAGTATTTGGGAAGACCTGTTTATTTTTTCTGACTTCTGTGACGGTTTGTTTGATAGATGCAATAAATTCATCCTTGTTGCTATGGATCTCTTTAAGATCGAATCCCTTGCGACTTAATTCATTGAAAGCGTTTTGGGCTATTGTGCCGGGTGAATCATGGGTTTTAAATGCTTCTACGGAGGCTTTCCCAAACAAATGACAATAAGTATCGGCAGTCTTATCTACATGATTAGCATATGCGGTATATGAGAAGAATGGGGCAAGGAAAATCGGCAATAAAAGACGTTTCATAATTTCCTCTTGATCGACTATACCATGATAGTGGTGAACAGCTTTAACCGGAATAACAACATTAACAATAGTACATAATTCAATGTTTGCGCCGAATTTCAGTGGGTTGAGGAGAAGTTGATTAAGGTTTCTGCTCTATACACTTTCCTCTTTTACATATTGCACGGAGTGACTTTACAGGATCATTGTTTCCGTTTATATAGATGCGGGTGAGAAGTTTGACATGCTTCTTCGTGATTTTGAGTGCATCAACTTCAAGGTAATTCCCAGAGCCCGCAGTTAGTTTAGAGACAATGAGCTCTTTGGAACCATTACCATCAATATCGGCAAATGTAATTCTCGGATTTCCATTATCTTCAAATACTGAACCATCACGTTCAAAGATAGCCCCGGTTTCAAAGTCCTCAAGATCTTTATCCTTAAAAATGGCAATGGAATAACTGCCAATTGATGCACTTTCCAGATCACCAGTGGACAGAACGGCAAATCGTTTATCAGGCAGGTTAATCAATTTTCCGTCTCTTGCGCCAGCAGGCGTTGATAACAATAGTGTAATTACAGCCGGAATAGCAATAGTTTTCATGATGTTGCTTATACGCATAAACAATACTCCATTGTCTACTGTCTTGCATTTAACAAATCTGTCGGTGTGATTTATATCGTAGCACGAATTTGGGAAGACATATTCCCGATGGAAAGAGTCACTCAATACCTATTTAGCAGGGGGGATTGTGGTGCAATATATAGTGCAGTATTGAGGGAATAGAGTTGAAACCTGAAAAGAAATTATTAGAATATCTTATTGTTATTGTCGTGGAATAGTGATTGTTTAGCATCAACGGGAGTGATGGCTCCCGTTTTTTATTAACTTCAACATATATTAAGCTCTACGTACTGTTTTTTTCTATTTTTTCTACAATCTTATTGTACTCTTTCCAAACAACAGATACGGGTGAACTCAAACAGCAGATAGAGATCGAACCACCTGTTGCAGGATGATATTCATACTTTGATTTTCCTCTATAAACCCTTTTGGGCAGTATGTTGTCTGCGGGATTTTTTCTTTTTCGCTCTAACATCAATTATAACCTCACTTGCAGATTATCTGATGACCAGATAGTGGATTATTAACATCTTATTAACATGTTAGTGTTGTTTCCTACTGCAAAAATAACAAACGAAAATTTTAATATGTAATGATAGCTTTTTCCAACTATCACAGTATTAAAATTTAATAATCTCATTTTGAGAAAAATATTACTATATGTTTTCGAAAATATTAGAAATTTCAAGATTAAATTTTGTAATTACGCCACTTTTTCTAGTTAATTGGGTTGTTACTACGTTAGTGGTATAGCAATACGTGATTATCTAAATTTATTCTATGTATGTTGTTTGGCATGACATCAGTAACTTCCGATTAACGTATGCTTTCCAACCCAGCGTTAGAGTGGGAATGAATTGACGTTGTTTTTTATAGGTTGTATTTTGGTTACCAATTGGTTTCGTGTTTTAAGCCCAACTGTTAATTCATTTATGCTTTTCGCTTATATATAGGAAGAGAATTAGCTTACATTTTTTGTGCACGAAATGTATTTGGATGGCTTGAAATAGGAATTGGTGGGTTTATGGACATTAAGATAACTGTTCAATAACGCTAAAGTAAATGTAAAAATTTCATTAAAAGTTACCCATTGAAATAAATATTGTGTTACATTCTTTCCGTTTTAATGGCTAGCATCTCTGTATTCTTTGTATGCAGAATTGTGTTAATTGTTAATTATAAAGGAATTAAACTCAATAAAATTTCGTCGAATACGGCATTACGGACAGCTAATGTTTGCTAATTAGTAAGGGGAAAATATCTTGACGGATCTGATTAACTTCATTAACCACATTCTTTGGGACTACGCACTCATATACCTGCTTCTTGGGGTGGGTCTCTACTTCACACTGCGTTCTGGTTTTATACAACTTCGCCATTTTGGCCACATGTTCTCCGTTCTGAAAAATAGTAATAAATCAGATAGCTCTGGTATTTCATCTTTTCAGGCTTTATGTACCAGCCTTGCTGCTCGTGTAGGAACCGGTAACTTAGCCGGGGTTGCCATTGCAATTACTGCCGGTGGGCCAGGGGCCGTTTTCTGGATGTGGGTAGTGGCCTTTATTGGTATGGCAACTTCCTTTGTGGAAAGCACGCTTGCTCAGTTGTACAAGACGAAAGACGATCAAGGAAATTTTCGCGGTGGCCCGGCTTACTATATGGAAAAAGGGCTGAAGAAGCGATGGATGGGAATTCTGTTTTCATTCTTCCTGATTATCGCGTTTGGTCTTGTATTTAATGCCGTTCAGGCAAGCTCAATTGCGGAAGCGGCGGCTTTTGCCTTTAATATCAAACCACTTTATGTCGGTATTGTATTAGTCATTATCAGTGGCGTGATTATTTTTGGTGGATTGCGTTCCATCGCCAGAGTCGCGGAAATCGTTGTACCGTTTATGGCGATTGCCTATTTCATACTGGCACTTTGGGTCGTTGGTCACAATATTGAACGTCTTCCCGCGGTATTTGCATTGGTGATCAAGAGCGCCTTTGGCGTGCAGGAAGCGATAGCGGGAACATTAGGCTACAGCATCTCTCAGGCCATGCTTCAGGGTGTGCAACGCGGGTTGTTCTCGAATGAAGCGGGGATGGGTTCTGCGCCAAATGCGGCCGCGTCAGCGTCTCCATATCCACCACATCCCGCCTCTCAGGGTTATGTGCAGATGTTGGGGGTATTTATGGATACCATCGTTATCTGTAGTGCAACGGCGGTTATCATCCTTTCTTCCGGTGTCCTTAACGAAAATGTCACGGCTATCAGCGGCATTGAACTGACTCAGCGAGCATTGTCATCCGTTGTTGGGCATTGGGGAACGATATTCGTTGCTATTGCGATTTTCTTCTTTGCCTTTACCTCGATTATTGCCAATTACGCTTATGCTGAAAGCAATATGATATTCCTGGAGCGTAACCACACTGCCGGCTTATTTATTCTGCGCCTGGCTGCGCTGGGTATGGTGATGTTTGGTACGTTGGCCGATGTGCCTCTGGTCTGGAATATGGCAAATTTATCAATGGCATGTATGGCTATTGTTAACCTGATTGCCATACTGATGTTGTCCGGTATCGCCATGAAGCTGGCGAAAGATTATAACCAGCAGAGAAGGGCCGGAAAATTACCGACGTTCAATATTAATGACTACCCAGAGATTCAACAGCAAGTTGAAAAAGGGATTTGGGATAATGATGCACCATTTAACGGTGAGAAGAGTCATCAGTAACAGAAAATAACTCGTTATAAACCCGCTATTCGTTCGTTCCGCGAATAGCGGGTTTTTATTTGTGCTTAAAAACAAACTGATAAGTAAAGAACGCCATATCTCTTTTCGTTTCATCTGCTATATAATCATCACAATGTTATCTCTTTCTGTAAAATAGCTGACCAATCATGATAAAACGTTTAATAATTTGTCTATTTATCACGTTGTTGATTGGTTGTTCTCATTCCCCTGAACGAGAAGATAGAGGCGGTTATATTGTTGATCATTCCTATCCTTACTCGACTAAGCAACCTATTGACTCTATTAAGTTTCTTGTCCTTCACTATACCGCGCTAAATGATAAAAGATCTGTCCGGGTATTAACGGGAGGCCGTGTTAATGCTCACTACCTTATTCCTTCCCAACCGAGGTATAAGGATAAAGAACCGATTATTTTTCAATTAGTTTCAGAAAAGGAAAGGGCATGGCATGCAGGGAAGAGTGAGTGGAATGGATACCAAAGTTTAAACCGTTATTCTATTGGCATTGAAATTGTAAATTGCGGATTTGAGCAAAAGTTTGTCGAAAAAGAGTGGTGCTCATACCACCCATCACAAATTAATGCCGTGATCCGGTTGGCAAAGGATATTATTCACAGGCATAACATTCAGGCTGTGAATGTTATAGGTCATAGTGATATCGCACCACTGAGAAAAGAAGACCCTGGGCCGGTTTTTCCGTGGCGTGAACTTTATAAACAGGGAATTGGGGCCTGGCCCGATCATGCCACAGTGAATAAATATTTAGCGGACAGGGCACCGAATATGCCTGCTTCAGTGATGTCAATTCAAAAAGCACTGGCACTTTATGGTTATAGTATTCCTCAAACGGGAATTTTGGATAGTGCTACTCATAAAACGATTCAAGCATTTCAGATGCATTTTCGCCCGTCAGATATTAGCGGCATTCCCGATGCAGAAACGGAAGCGATCGCTTTAGCCTTGGTCGAAAAATACCAATAACGGTTTATGCTTAATATGTAGAAATAGTATAGAAATAAAGTGGCGTTATTGAGAAAAGAAAATAAATATTAAGTTGAGGCATGGCGGCCGTGATGAATGGCCGCTGATGATGGCAAACTTCATGATTCGCAGTTATAAGTTAGATGCAGTGGAAGTTTAACCTCAAGTTCAATATCTGTACTCTGGCGAAAATCATAAGGCGTAATGCCGTACTCTTTACGGAACATATAGGTGAAATGGGATTGAGAGCCAAAGCCGAAATCCAGGGCAATATCAAAAATAGGCAGCGAACTGTTTCTCAACAGAAAAACAGCGCCAGCCAAGCGTCGTTGGCGGATGTACTTCCCAAGGGATATGCCGGTAACTTCCTTGAATATTTTCTGCATGTGCCAAAGCGAGTAGCCAGAGTAAGCAGCAAGCTCTTCAAGATGAATGACACGGCCAAGATGGTTTTCTATCCATTTACTCAGTGCGCATACAAGTGCTAAGTGGTTATCTTGTGTCATTACAATTTTAAATTGGTTGAAGGTTGGGGAAGTATACACAACTTCTTTTCAAGATGACAAAACCCATCATTATAGATAGATGAAATACTCTTAAGGTGATCTCGTTGAATACTAAAAAAGTGCTTTTAATTCTGTGCTCGATATTGATATGTTTGTTTTTGTATTTGTTAGCGTTGGATGTACATTGTGAGCAAGGTAATGATGTATTCGAATTAGGTGTTTGTTCCATCACCCGATACTTACCTTTTTGATCTTCACTCAATCATTATTCTGCCTGCATGTGTTAACATGCATTTGCAGTATTCATTCTTTGTAAATGATGTTTTAATATCCACCTGATACGAATAAACAAACTCAATATTGCATAAATTAGTACATAGCTCAATCACTACTCTATGTTGAGGGAATTATGTTGAGGAAATTTAAACTCGACAAATTTTGTACAAATAAAACAGCTTTTAATGAGACGGGTTCTAAGCATCGTAAAAAGAGGACTAGATGGCAGAACAACAAGAACAACAACCTACGCTTAAGCGTGGTTTAAAAAACAGGCATATTCAGCTTATTGCTCTCGGCGGTGCAGTAGGAACAGGGTTATTTTTGGGCATTGCCCAAACCATTCAAATGGCAGGACCTTCAGTACTCCTTGGGTATGCAATTGGTGGGTTTATTGCATTTTTAATTATGCGCCAACTGGGAGAAATGGTGGTTGAGGAGCCAGTAGCTGGCTCGTTTAGCCACTTTGCTTATAAATATTGGGGAAATTTTGCCGGTTTTCTATCAGGCTGGAATTACTGGGCCATGTTTATTTTGGTTGGCATGGCAGAGTTAACGGCGGTTGGTATGTATATCCAATATTGGTGGCCGGACGTGCCAACATGGGTTTCTGCCGCCGTATTCTTTGTACTGATCAATCTCGTTAATCTCATTAATGTCCGGTTATATGGTGAAACCGAATTCTGGTTTTCTATCATTAAAGTCAGTGCTATTGTCGGGATGATTATCTTTGGGTGCTATTTGCTGATTAGTGGTAATGGTGGCCCACAGGCAAGTATCACTAACTTATGGCAGCAGGGCGGCTTTATGCCAAATGGGTTTTCTGGCTTGATTATGGCGTTGGCCGTGATCATGTTTTCATTTGGTGGCTTGGAAATGGTGGGTATTACCGCAGCAGAAGCGGAAAATCCTGAGAAAAATATCCCAAAAGCAACTAATCAGGTTGTTTATCGAATCTTGCTATTTTATATCGGTTCACTGACTATCTTGCTGTCGTTGTATCCGTGGATGAAAGTGGTTGAAGGTGGCAGCCCCTTTGTTTTGATCTTCCATGATCTGGATAGCTTCTGGGTGGCAAATATCCTGAATGTGGTGGTACTCACGGCGGCATTATCTGTTTATAACAGTGGTGTGTATTGTAATAGCCGGATGTTATATGGTTTGGCTAAACAAGGTAATGCACCTTATGCGCTCACCAAGGTTAACAAACGTAATGTGCCTGTCTTGTCTATTGGTTTATCGGCGCTGGCCACATCGATTGGTGTATTGGTTAACTATGTTATGCCCGGTAAAGCATTTGAGTTGTTGATGGCATTGGTGGTAACAACTCTGGTCATCAACTGGATTATGATTTGTTGTGCTCATTTAAAATTCCGTGCAGCTAAAGATAAACAAGGTGTCAAAACAAAATTTCAGGCACTGTGGTATCCATTTGGAAACTACTTGTGTTTGGCATTTTTGGCGTTCATTCTCATCATTATTCTCATGATGCCACCCATTCGTATTTCGGTTATCTTGATGCCACTTTGGATTGGTATCTTGTGGGTTGGCTACTTGATTGCTCAATCAAAGAAAGCCAAAAGACAAGTCAGCTAACTGTTAATCCATTTCAGATTTTTTCAGTCGGGTATGATGCCCGACTGACTATTATTTGTTCTCACGACATCCTATTCGTATACAAGAATTGATAGTTTTATATTTTGTTATACCTGTTAGTGTGAGGAGTCAGGAAGTGTCCGACAATTTTGGCATATTATTTACTTGATGAAATCAGTTTATCGTATGGAATGATCATCTGGGGAATAATAAAAAATCATCTCATAAATATTATAATTGAATAATATTTAATAAATGATAAACAAAAAGTAATCTGATTACATGTAAAACGATGATATTATATATTCAAAAAAAGAATAGATGGCGTTAGCCGAAATTTTTATAGTTATCTAAGATGAATTTTTCATAACGAAAACTCTCTGGTTTACACCATAACAGATATAAAAACAGCATTATATATTAAATTTATCAAAGAAATTTCTTTGGGGTCAATTTTCTTTCTACATTGATTCAAATAGTTATGTAACTTAAAGGATATTGAGTAATTTCAAATCGGGATAGAGATTAAGAATTGAAAATATGTGCGTTGGCTCCAGCACCTGAAAAAAATGGCTTGCGATTATATAAAGAGTATGTGATAAAACACATGGGTAAACGAAGTACTGTTCTGTTAATAAATAACAGCAACTAATACTGGTTTGTTTATTTTTGTGCCAATAGGCTAATAAAGTGATTCAAAGGAAATTTTTGAAATGGCAAAAATCACTGGTACTGTGAAGTGGTTCAACGAGTCTAAAGGTTTTGGTTTTATTACTCCAACCGATGGTAGCAAAGATGTATTTGTACATTTTTCTGCAATTGTAAAAGATGGGTTTAAAACATTGTCTGAAGGCCAACAAGTTGAGTTTGAAATTCAGGATGGCCCTAAAGGTCCTGCTGCTGCAAACGTCACAACTTTATAGTAATAAATTTAATTTGGCTGGTATTTGATTACTGGCTAAATATATCTATCGTCAGCTTAGTTTTATTATCTGACGATAACCTATTGCAAATATCACTCTATTAGGATACTAATAGGGTGATTTTTATTTTGACTTTTATCTGGTGGTAGGGATCACCATAATGAGAATTAACTCACTGACTATCGCGGGAACCGATCCTAGCGGTGGTGCTGGCATCCAGGCCGATTTAAAAACCTTTTCTGCACTAGGTGCTTACGGAACCACAGTCATCACCGCGTTGGTTGCGCAAAATACCCAGGGCGTGCAATCGGTTTATGACCTTGATCCGCTTTTTGTTGCTGCTCAATTGGAATCAGTGCTTGCAGATGTCAGGATAGACAGCGCTAAAATTGGCATGTTGTCGAATGCGGCGAATATTGCTGTGATAGCAGAATCATTGCAGCGTTATCCTATCCCCCACATTGTATTGGATACGGTCATGATGGCGAAAAGCGGTGATCCCCTGTTATCACCGGAGGCCATTACCACAATGGTAGAACAATTACTGCCGATAGTCTCTTTGATCACCCCCAATTTACCGGAAGCGGCAGCCATACTGAAATGTGATCTTGCGACCAGCGAAGATGCCATGTTGCAGCAGGGGCACGCATTGCTTTCAATGGGATGTCAGGCGGTTTTATTGAAAGGCGGACATTTGAATAATGAGGAAAGCCCGGATTGGCTCTTTACCTTGGAAGGGGAATGGCGTTTTACTGCCCCCAGAGTGAATACACGGCATACCCACGGAACGGGTTGTACTTTGTCCGCAGCACTCGCCGCATTGCGTCCACGTTATTCTGACTGGCAAAGTACTCTGCCGGTTGCAAAAACCTATTTACAACATGCTTTGACGCAGGCAGATAGTTTGGAAGTCGGTCATGGCATTGGGCCAGTCCACCATTTTCATCAATGGTGGTGATGTACCAAAATAAGATCATTCCTGAATGAGATAGCGCTTAAATAATGGGGATGCTGAGATCCCCATCTTTGAAAGCAGTGAGCCAAGCGACTTGATTAGGCGATGGTAACTTTCTTGTCGAGATAAACATCCTGTACAGAGTGGATTAACTCAATGCCATCTTTCATCGATTTCTTGAACGCCTTACGGCCAAGGATCAATCCCATCCCTCCGGCACGTTTATTGATGACAGCAGTGCGAACAGAATCACTTAAGTCATTATTTCCGGAAGCGCCACCTGAATTGATTAATCCGGCACGTCCCATATAACAGTTAGCAAGTTGATAGCGAACGAGATCAATCGGATGTTCAGTCGTTAAATCGCTGTAAACGCGTTTATCTGTGTGCCCGAATCCAATAGCCGTATAACCACCATTTGTTTCTGCCATTTTTTGTTTCACGATATCGGCACCGATTGTGGCTGCCAGATGATTTGCCTGACCGGTTAAATCAGCGCTGGTATGGTAATCCACCCCGTCTTTCTTGAACGCTGAGTTGCGCAGATAAGCCCATAGTACGGTAACCATACCTAATTCGTGAGCCCGTTCGAAAGCGGCTGAAATTTCCTCTATTTGACGGCGGGACTCAGCAGAGCCGTAATAGATTGTTGCCCCTACTGCAACGGCACCCATGTTAAATGCTTGCTCGACACTGGCATACAATGTTTGATCATATTCAGCGGGATAAGTCAACGTCTCATTGTGATTAAGTTTGACCAGAAATGGGATCTTATGCGCATAACGGCGAGAAACCGACGCCAGTACCCCGTAAGTTGAAGCAACACAATTACAGCCTGCCTCAATTGCCAGTTCAACGATATTTTTGGGATCAAAATAGAGAGGATTGGCAGCAAAAGAAGCGCTGGCAGAATGTTCAACACCCTGATCTACCGGCAAAATGGACAGATAACCTGTGCCAGCCAGACGACCGTGGTTCAATAAGGTTTGCATGGAACGAAGAACCGTATTGGGACGGTTATTGTCGAGCATTACTCTATCGACAAAATCTGTACCTGGGAGATAGAGATTTTCACGTGGAATGGTATTGCACTGATGTTGCAATAAACGCTCTGCGTCTTTTCCTAACAACTTAACGATATCAGTCATGATTAGCTCCAGTTTGCAAAAGGCGCTACTGATTGTTGTTTATATTTGAACTGATCACAAGGTAAGTCGCGAGGGAAACAGCAGTGGATCGCTTCAGTTAATACAAATATTGCTAAAATTTAACCATGCTGCCTAACAATAAAGTGAAATAATACTTATCTGGTGTGAGGATAAATAAATATTGAGATCATTTTGCAACGGGATAATTTAGATTATTTTTTCTAAAAATTTCCTTCATTAAGCTGAATAAATTCTAACGATATTTATGGGAAGATGATTTTCTTGATTATTATAAATAATGTTACTAATAATAGATTAATAAATATTCAATTTAAATGTAAAAGCATAAATTAATTTAATGACTTTTTCGGGCGAAGTATTCTTTTAATGTATTGAATTTATTGATTTTTTCTTTATTGATATATAAAGAAAAGGCTAGCCCAAGGGAGATTGAGCTAGCCAAGGAGGTGGTTCCTAGTCTTACAGTAAAACTTTTTTAGTTCTTTATTTTTCAGTGCTGATAATACGAGAAATAAATTAGCATTGATGTGATCTGTTTCTAAAAAAATAGATCAATTTCTTTAAAACTCTATTTCGAATTATTTCGCTTGTCATTCTTGCGGATGGGGTGCCCTGGTGTTGCCACTTTTTAAGTTTCGAACAAGTAAAGCATAATCCAGCTTGATTTCTTCAGGAATAGGAAGATAAACGATATGCCCGTCACCCGGTGCAACTTCCACGACCTGGCCTTTTTTATTGGTCATAGATTCTAACGTAAAGTGAATATTGCCTGATGGTGTCATCAGTTCCAACTGATCCCCGACAAGAAATTTATTCTTCACGGCCACCTCTGCCAAGCCATTGACTCGCTTGCCGGTAAACTCGCCAACAAATTGCTGAGTGTCTGACACTGAATAACCGTATTCGTAAGTTTGATAGGCATCATGGGTATGGCGGCGCAGAAAACCTTCTGTGTAGCCACGGTGCGCCAGACCTTCCAATGTGGTCATCAAGGTTGGGTCGAACGGTTTTCCGGCAACGGCATCATCGATAGCACGGCGATATACCTGAGCGGTGCGGGCGCAATAGTAGAAAGATTTGGTACGGCCTTCGATTTTCAGAGAGTGAACGCCCAACTGGGTTAATTTTTCTACATGTTCAATGGCGCGTAAGTCTTTGGAGTTCATGATATAAGTGCCATGTTCATCTTCAAACGCAGACATATATTCGCCGGGGCGCTTGGCTTCTTCTATCATGAAAACCTTGTCCGTGGGTGCCCCTTGACCCAGTGTTGGCTCGATGTTTTTGACTGGAATAGTTTTTGGAATAGTTTTGACCGGAATAGGATCGTGCCTATGGACGATATTGCCGACATTATCTTCCTTGCCTTCCTGCACATTGTATTCCCAGCGACAGGCATTGGTGCAGGTGCCTTGGTTAGGATCGCGCTTGTTGATATAACCCGATAATAGGCAGCGACCAGAATAAGCCATACACAGTGCGCCATGCACAAAAACCTCAAGCTCCATATCGGGCACATGCTGGCGGATTTCAGCAATTTCCTCCAGCGAAAGTTCGCGGGAAAGAATAACGCGCGTCAACCCCATTTGTTTCCAGAATTTGACTGTGGCCCAGTTAACTGCATTGGCTTGAACTGAAAGATGAATATCGATTTCAGGAAAGGCTTGACGCACCAGCATAATCAAGCCCGGATCAGACATAATCAAGGCATCAGGCCCCATTTCCACAACGGGTTTTAAGTCCCGGATAAACGTTTTCAGCTTGGCATTATGGGGTGCGATATTGACCACCACATAAAAATGCTTACCTAATTCGTGCGCTTCCTTAATGCCCTGAGCCAATGTCTCATGGTTGAATTCATTATTGCGAACACGCAGGCTATAACGGGGTTGTCCGGCATAGATGGCATCAGCGCCATAAGCGAATGCGTAACGCATGTTTTTCAAGGAGCCGGCAGGGGAAAGTAATTCTGGAGTAAACATATTCTTAACGTTCTCGGTCTGAGTTCAAGTCAGCCCTTACCCGGTCTTCATTATCATTACTAAGGGTAAGGTTTAAAGGAGGGGGATTTTAGCGCTTATACCATCATTAGCACAAATATAAAAAAAGCGCGCCAGGCGGCGCGCGTTATTCATTGTGTCTGTCAATTCTGTTTGGTCAGATCACGGACTTTTTCTGTCGGCCCGATTTTCATGACAGACTGCATACATTTCTTCATGCTTGCTTCATTAGTGTGGGCTTCACTGATAGCAATAATCTGATGATTTCGGGCTTTCAGGACAAAATAGGGTTTGCCTGATTTATTTTTTCTCACTTCATGGCGAGCCTTGTCGGGAGAATTGACTCGCACAGAGTGAATACCCTTATTGGCAGCCGCTTTGGTGGTATACATTTCACTGTTCAGAATAATGTCACCACTTGTTGTCACCAGATTGAAATAAAATTGCCCGTTCTTTGTTTTCTTAAGATCATAATGCCCAGTAGCCATAAGAAATTCTCCTGATTGGGTAATTATCAGCTTAAGTTTAGCCTTAATTTTGTACAGTCAAGGGATTTGATGAAAAAAATTATCTTCTGCCTCTCTGTTTTTATAGAGCACAATGATTATTTTGTTTTTGCCGATTAATTGACAACGACTTCCAAATTGGTGGCGGCACGAATATATTACAGTCTCTGTCTCAGGGATAAATACACATCGTTACAATCATAACCTGATTAATTCAACTTCTTATTAGGAGTTTTCCATGCCTGTAGCTATTTTGGCTCTAGCCATAGCGACATTTGGGATCGCGACGACTGAATTTATTGTCGCGGGTTTACTTCCTGAAATCGCAACCGAATTTAGTATTTCAATACCAACCGCGGGTTATATGGTAACCAGTTATGCCCTTGGTGTATTTGTTGGAGCACCTGTTCTAATAATTTTGGGGGGGCGGATAGAAAGGAAAAAGATGCTTTCCATGTTGATGGTATTATTTATCATCGGAAATGCACTGACGACTTTTTCCCCGACATTTTATCTGGCCATTATTGGCCGAATTGTGGCTTCCCTGACCCACGGGGCATTTATGGGGATCGGTGCAATTATTGCTGCTGAGTTGGCACCAGAAAATAAAAAAACGACCGCTATCGCATTAATGTTTAGTGGAATGACACTGGCTAATTTGGTCGGCATACCGCTTGGAACCTGGATAGGGAAGGCCATTTCCTGGCGTGTCACTTTTGCCATCATTACGGTGATTGGCATTATCGCCTTAGTTGGAATTTTAAAGTTATTACCTAAATTCGATCAGAAAGCCCCGGTCAGTATTAAAAAAGAATTGCTAGCTTTCACCAATATCCATGTGCTTTTGGCGATGGGGATCACTGTCTTAGGCCCCGCTGCATTTTTTACGACGATTACCTATATTGCGCCATTGATGGTGAATGTTGCCGGATTCTCTGAGAGCGCAATTACCTGGCTCCTTCTGGTTTTGGGGCTAGGGTTTTTCTTTGGCAATATTGTGGGTGGAAAACTTGCAGATAAGGCAATGATGCCATTGTTGTATTGGACTTTAGGGCTACAAGCCTTAATTCTGTTTATTTTCTGGCTTTATGGCAATAATCCATTCATTGCCTGTTTGAGTATATTTCTAATGGCGGCATTGGGTTTTGCCACGGTATCGCCAATTCAGCGGCTGGTCATGGATAAAGCTCAGGAAGCCGGTGCACCTAATCTGGTTTCTTCTGTCAATATCGGCTTCTTTAATTTGGGCAATGCAGTAGGGGCATGGCTGGGTGGTGTGATTATCGCATCTCATTATGGCTACGCAACCCTTAATCTGGCGGGAGGATTATTAGCCTTAATGGCATTGTTATTAGCGGTTATTTCAGGTCTGCAAAAAAACCAGCGGCGCTGAATATTGTCACATTAAACGGCAGATTTCGGCTTCCCAACGATAGCCCAATCCGTAAATGGAGCGGATAAACGATTTATCGCCATCCAATTGCTCCAGTTTACGGCGCAAGTTTTTAATGTGGCTGTCAATAGTACGATCATTCACAATACGGTGATCGTCATAAAGGTTATTCAATAACTGATCGCGGGAAAAAACCCGCCCCGGCTGGCTGGACATAATTTTCAGCAGACGGAACTCAACCGGAGTGAGTTCAAGCACCTGCTCACAATAACGCGCCTGAAAGTGGTTTTCATCAATAGTCAGTGCACCCTGCACACTGATAATATCTTTCGGGCGGTAGCAACGGCGTAAGATGGTTTTTACTCTGGCGACCATTTCCCGTGGGCTATAAGGCTTGCAGATATAATCGTCAGCCCCGATTTCCAGGCCGAGTAGCCGATCAATTTCTTCCGTTTTTGCTGTCATCATCACAACCGGGATATCGGAAAACTGACGGATTTCCCGACAGATCGACAACCCATCAAGGCCGGGTAACATCAGATCAAGCAAGATAAGATGGGGTTGGTATTTTTGCACATGGGCGATGACTTCATCACCTCGTTTGAGCCATTGAGTTTGGTAATCCGCGGATTGCAGATAATCAACCAACAGTTGCCCCAACTTGGGTTCATCTTCAACGATTAGAACAGTATATTGTGTCAGCGGTGTGCTCATGGTGTTCCGGGTATGGTGTTCCAAGTTTAGCGTGTTTCAAGTTCAGATAATTTAATCAATGGTAATTCTACGCGAATTTTAATACCACCTAAAGGTGAGCTTTCTGCGTGAATGATGCCATTATGGGCTTCAACGATGTTATAGCAAATTGCCAGCCCAAGCCCTGAACCTCCGCTTGCACGGTTACGGGAAGATTCGCAGCGATAAAAACGTTCAAAAACATGCTGATATTGTTCAGCCGTCAGTCCGGGGGCGCTGTCTTGTACATCCAATACCCATTTTTGTTGATCTGAATATCCATGAATAATCACCTTTCCATGCTCATTCGTGTAAAGCAGGCTATTTTCCAGTAAATTGTGAAATAGCTGCGTGAGTCGATTGGGATCGGCAAACAGTGTTACGTTGTCTTTTAAATTCAATACCAACCTGATTTGTTTATCCGAAAAACGGCCATGATAATTCGCTATGGAGATTTGCAGTAATTCATTGACATTAACCGGCTCTTTTCTATAAGTCAGTGAACCACGATTAGACAGGGATAATAAATGCAGATCGTCTACCAGCTTTGTTAAGATAGCCACTTCGGTGAGCAAAGAAGGAATAGTTTCTGGTGTTAGTTCCCGTACACCATCTTGCAAGGCTTCCAGTTCACCACGCAGAACAGAAAGTGGGGTACGCAGTTCATGGGAGATATCAGCCATATAATTACGGCGCATCTGTTCATTTTTTTCCAGCGTACTGGCAAGTTGGTTAAAATCTGACGCCAATTTACCGATTTCATCTTTACTGGATGGAACGACACGGACACTAAAATCACCTGCTGCGAGTTTATGTGTCCCTTCTACCAGCCGTTTAACCGGTCTTAACAGACCACGGGAGAGAAGAAAAGTGGCAATCAGTGCCAATAAAGTTGAAAAACCGACAATAGCCCAACTGGTAAATTGTTGCTGATGGGCGAAACTAATATCAGCCTGACGGGTAATCTTGTCTGATGCGCTGACAATGACCCAGCCGACAATATTATTGTCATAGGTGACTGGCCTGCGATAACTTTCCGCCGGAATATCATTCGAATGCCCGACCAAACGGTTCATGCGAGCGTCCACAATCCAAAATTGGGGGCGCCAACCATGAGATTTGCTTTGTTGCTGGGAATTGTCACCCTGTTCAATCGTGCGGATAATTTGAAATATCGCCCGATCATTTTGGGTCAGAAAATGCCAATTGCCGTATTGCTGGTATTGTTCTGTCAAGGCTTCTGCCAGCATATCAGCTCGAGTTTGACTATTTTGCTTGATATAGCCAATAAAACCGTGTTGAAAGCTGAGGTAAATGCCCCAGTGCATGGTAACCAATACCAGCATACAAGTGGCAAAAATTGCCAGAAAAAGTTTACTGCTGATGCCCATTTTTATCCTGAATTTCATTCTACTTCAGTTACCGAGTCAGCAATCTGAATCAACTATCTGAGACTGTGTTGCAGTGCGCTTTGCATGACGAAGGCGCCATTTTTCACGCAATCGGTCAAAAAACAGATACACAACCGGCGTGGTATACAGAGTGAGAAGTTGGCTTACCACCAGACCACCAACGATCGTGATCCCCAGCGGTAAACGTAATTCGGCACCATCACCATTGCTCAGTACCAAAGGTAAAGCCCCAAACAGCGCAGAAAGCGTTGTCATCATGATCGGACGGAATCGCAATAAACTGGCCTGAAAAATCGCTTCCTGGGCACTGAGCTTACCATTGCGTTGCGCTTCAAGGGCAAAATCGACCATGATAATGGCGTTTTTCTTGACAATGCCAACTAACAGCATAATCCCAATCATGGCGATAAGGCTAAATGGGGTATTGAACAGTTCCAGCGCCAGCAAAGCACCGACTCCCGCAGAAGGCAGGGTAGAAAGAATAGTCAGGGGGTGAATATAACTCTCATAAAGTACACCAAGCACCAGATAAACCGTGACGATGGCGGCAAGGATCACCAGTAACTGGGAGCGTTCGCTCTCCTGAAAATCCTGTGCAGTGCCTGCAAACGAGCTGCGTACCGCTGACGGAACGCCCAGTTCTGTTATTGTCCTTTCTATTGCACTGATGGCATCAGACAGCGTATAACCCGGTGCCACATCAAAGGCGATGGTGGAAGATGCCGACAGCCCTTGGTGATAAACGTCCAAGGGGGCATTGGCCGGATACCAATGGGCAAAGTAGGAGAGGGGAATACGTTCGCCTTTGCTATTAATGACAAACATTTTCTCCAGCGCACTGGGATCTTGGTTGTATTGCGGTTCAACTTCCATCACCACCTTATATTGATTCAAAGGGGTATAAATGGTGGAAACCTGTCTTTGCCCAAAGGCGCTATTGAGCAAATTATTTGCCTCGGCAACATTGATACCTAAACGCGCCATCACATCACGATCATAGGTAATCGCGATTTCAGCGCCTTTCGCCTCTTCGTCATCATCGGCATTGACATCCACCAACTGAGGCAACCTTTGCAATGCTTTCTTGACAACAGGACTCCATTTACGCAGTTCACCAAAATCATCGGACAGTAAGTTAAATTGATAAATCGATTTGCCTCCCCGTCCTCCGCTTCCTAGATCCTGAACTGGCACTAAATATAACCGTGCGCCTGCTTCCTTGGGTAGCTGGCTTCTTAAGCGGGTGATCACTTGCTGGATACTTTCGCTACGTTCTTTCAAGGGTTTCAGTGAAATAAACATAAAGCCGGTATTGATGCTGTCACCACCGGTAAAACCCACGACATTATCCACGGTGGGATCATCATCAACCGCCTGCATAAAGCGTTTCATTTTTCCCCGCATGGCCTGAAATGAAATGCTTTGATCCGCCACCACAAACCCCAGCATTTTCCCGGTATCTTGTTGTGGGAAAAACGTTTTCGGAATGCTGATATAGAGCCAGATATTCAGGGCGATAACGCCTACCAATATCAACAATACCCAGCGAGTATGCTTGAGCACCCATTGCAATGAACGGGCATAGCTTTGCTGAATGCGCAACAATACCTTGCCGAATCCCCGTGTCTGCTTTTGTGCATGTTGGGGGGAGGATTTCAGCAGATGCGCGCACATCATCGGGGTCAAGGTAAGTGAAATGAACAGGGAGATCCCGATGGCGGTTGCCAGTGTGACAGCAAAATCCCGGAATAATCTGCCGAGTAATTCATCGATCAAGACGAGGGGAATAAATACCGCAACGAGGGATAAGCTCATGGCTAACACCGTGAATCCCACTTCCCTGGTGCCTTTGAGGGCGGCCTGCATGGGCTTTAACCCGGCATTCAGATGGCGGGAAATATTCTCCAGTACCACAATGGCATCATCAACAACAAATCCGGTGGCAATGGTTAATGCCATCAAAGAAAGGTTATTCAGACTGAAACCGCATAAGTACATGGCGGTAAACGTACCAATCAGTGATACCGGAACCGCAATGGCCGGAATCAATGTCGCCCGGCCAGAATGCAAAAACAGGAACACGACCAGAATCACCAGCGCGACGGCAATGGCGAGTGCCCGCTTGACTTCTTGCAGGGAAGCGTGAATGGCCGGTGAACGATCTTGGGCCACCTTTAGCTGAATATTGGCCGGCAAGGAGGCTTGCAAGGCAGGAAATTGATCACGAATGCGTTGAACGGTTGCGATAATATTGGCACCCGCTTCACGGCGGATAATCAGCACAATCGCCGATTTATTTCCAGACATGCCGGCTGCGCGAGTATCCTCGATAGAGTGCTTAACATTGGCGATATCCTGCAACCTGACCGGTGCTCCATGATTATAACGGACAATAACGGAGCGGTAATCGTCAGGTGTTTTCAGTTCGTCATTAGTGTGTAGCTGCCAGCTCTGTTTATCGGAATCAACATAACCTGTTGGAAACCGGAGATTAGCATTCCTGATAGCATTACTGACATCGTTGAGAGAAACGCCTTGGTTGAAGAGGGCATTAGGGTTGAGTTCAAGGCGTATTGCCGGTAATGAACTCCCGCCGACACTGACCTTACTGACGCCTTCTATCTGAGAAATTTTTTGCGCCAGCCGGGTGGAAGCCAGATCATACAGTTGACCCTCACTATAATTGTCTGAGGTAAGCGTCAGGATCATGATCGGGGCGTCTGACAGATTCGCTTTATGATATCCCGGTTTGCTTGGCATACCGGAAGGCAACAAACTTTGGCTGGCATTGATGGCGGCTTGGACATCCCGTGCTGCGCCATTGATATCCCGATCGAGATCAAATTCCAAATAAATATAAGAGGTGCCCAGCGAGCTGGTAGAAGCCATCTCTTTGACCCCGGCTATCCGGCCTAATGCGCGTTCCAGCGGTGTCGTCACGGAAGACGCCATCGTTTCTGGTGATGCGCCGGGCATGGCTGCGTGAACCGTTATCACGGGAAAATCAACCTGTGGCAGCGGCGCTACAGGCAGCAAGATAAAACTGAGCGCACCACACAGGGTAATGGCTAAACTCAGCAATGTTGTGGCAACCGGCCGCTGGATAAAGAGGGCGAAGAATTTCACAGCGGCTCCTGAGGGTTATCTGAGGCCTTATCAAGCCTGATTCGCTGGTCTTGCTTATTATTTCTGTGATTCCGGTAATAATGCGCTAACTGATCAAATAGCAGATAAATCACGGGTGTTGTGAACAAAGTCAGGATCTGGCTCATGATAAGCCCCCCTACCATGCTGACACCTAAAGGGCGACGCAGTTCTGCACCGATACCGGTACTCAGCATCAGTGGCAGTGCCCCCAGCAGCGCTGCCATTGTTGTCATCAATATCGGCCTGAAACGCAACAGACAGGCTTGATAAATGGCTTCATAAGGGGACATGCCTTTTTCCCGCTCTGCGGCCAGCGCAAAATCAATCATCATGATGGCGTTTTTCTTCACAATGCCGATCAGAAGAATAATCCCAATAATGGCGATAATATCCAGCTCATATCCACCGACAATCAACGCCAACAAGGCACCGACACCCGCCGTCGGCAAGGTGGACAAGATGGTGACAGGGTGAATAAAACTTTCGTACAGGATGCCGAGCACGATATACATGGCGACGACAGCCGCCAAAATCAGCCAAAGAGTATTACTGAGCGCATCCTGGAACGCGAGTGTTGCTCCCTGAAATTGCGTGATAATGTCTTTTGGCATTTTGATCGCCTGTTTTGCCTCCTTGACCGCATTGACGGCTTGTTCAAGGGACGAATCTTTCGCCACATTGAATGAGAAAGTGGCAGAAGGAAATTGTTGCAGGTGATCGATAGACAAATTCCCCAGCCGCTGTTCGACGGTGGCAATGGCATTAAGGGGCACCATTTTTCCATCATTACCCGTTAGATAAAGATGGTTTATCGCTGCCAGCCCCGGTGAATTTTGCGTATCTTGCTCAAGAATAACGCGATACTGATTGGATTGCGTGTAAATCGTCGAAATCAGACGTTGGCCAAAAGCGTTATACAACGCATTATCCACGGCGTCCATCGAGATCCCGAAGCGGCTGGCCATATCTCGGTTCACGTTGAGGTAAGCCACCAGCCCCTGATTTTGCCAGTTGTTACCGATATCCACCAATTCCGGCCGTTGTTGCAGGGCATGTTGCAACTTGGGTACCCAGACTGCCAGCTCATCGAGCGAAGTGGCTTGCAAGGTAAACTGGTATTGCGTGCGCGATACTTGGGTATCAATGGTCAAATCCTGTGTCGGTTGCAGGTATAATTTGACGTCAGGGACTTTGGCAATACGTGCCTGTAGGCGTGGGATCACCTCATCAATACGAGCGTCCCGCTGACTGAGGGGCTTCAACGTGATTTGCAGGCGCGCATTATTCAGGGTTGGATTGCTGCCATCGACACCGATAAAGGTCGTGATATTGTCCACCGCCGGATCGTTTAATAACAGCGCTGTGACTTGCCGCTGTTTATCTGCCATGGCATTAAATGAAATGGATTGGGGGGCTTCCAGTGTACCCTGAATCAAGCCGTTGTCCTGCAAGGGGAAGAATCCCTTGGGGATCATGACATAGAGCAGGGCAGTCAGCGCCAGCGTACCGAGTGCAACGCCAAGTGTCATCCAAGGGTGATTCAATACCCGTTTCAGGAAGACGGCATAGACGGCAATCAGACGTTCAAAGAAACGTTCACAGGCCTGTTCGAAGCGATTGTGCTTAATATTCGCTTCAGATTTCAGCATCCTTGCACACATCATTGGTGTCAGTGTCAATGACACCACGGCAGAAATTAAAATGGCGACAGCCAGGGTAATGGCGAATTCCCGGAACAGCCGGCCGACGATATCGCCCATAAACAGCAGCGGGATCAGGACGGCAATGAGTGAGAACGTCAGGGAGATAATCGTAAAGCCAATTTCTCCCGCCCCTTTTAGCGCCGCTGCCAGCGGTTTTTCTCCCCGTTCAATATAGCGGGAAATATTTTCTATCACCACAATCGCATCATCCACCACAAAGCCGGTTGCGATGGTTAAGGCCATTAAGGTGAGGTTATTGACGGAAAAGCCGCAAAAGTACATCACGGCAAAGGTGCCTACCAGCGAAAGTGGTACGGCAATACTGGGGATCAAGGTGGCCGTGACATTGCGTAAAAACAGGTAAATCACCATGACGACCAGCGCAATCGCCAGCAACAGTTCAAACTGCACATCTGCGACTGAATGGCGGATCGAGACGGTACGGTCTGTCAGAATGTCCACCTTGACGGACTTGGGCAGGCTGCTGATCAATTCTGGCAGCATAGCACGGATATTATCCGTCGTCTCAATCACATTCGCGCCGGGCTGGCGCTGAACATTAATGACGATAGCCGGCTTTTCATTGGCCCATGCGCCCAATTTGCTATTTTCCACGCCCTGTTCAATGGTCGCGACATCACGCAGGCGAACCGGAGCACTGTTTTTATAAGCGACGATTAAATTGCGGTAATCGTCGATAGACTTCATTTGATCGTTGGAAGAGATGGTGATGGAGCGCGTCGGCCCGTCAAAGCTGCCTTTTGCCGAATTCACATTGGCTTTCATGATGGCAGAACGGATCACATTGCTGTCTAATCCTTGCGCTGCGACGGCTTGTGCATTCAATTTCACCCGGACAGCGGGGCGTTGCCCGCCCGCCAAGGTGACCAAACCGACACCACTGACTTGAGAAATACGCTGGGCTACGCGGGTTTCCACCATATCTTGCACCTGAGTCATCGCCACGGCATCAGAGGTGACAGCCAGCGTCAATATCGGGGGATCAGCCGGATTGACTTTGCTGTAAATCGGCGGATAAGGCAGATCATCAGGCAGTAAATTACTGGCTGAATTGATCGCCGCCTGCACATCCTGCTCTGCCACATCCAGCGGCAATGAGAGCTGGAATACCAATGTGATAACCGAAGCCCCACCGGAACTTCGGGAAGACATCTGCTTTAGGCCGGACATCTGACCAAACTGACGCTCCAGCGGTGCGGTAACCGCGGATGTCATCACATCGGGATTGGCACCGGGATACAGTGTGACCACTTGGATAGTGGGGTAATCCACTTGCGGCAAGGCAGAAACCGGCAGCATCCGGTAACCAATGATCCCAGCCAGCAAGATCGCAATCATAAACAGCGTCGTGGCAACCGGACGTAAGATAAACAGGCGGGATGGCCCTCCGCCTGTTATTGGCGCATCAGATTGCATTAGGCTTTCTCCACTTGACCGTTTGCTTGCCCTGAATTTTTCTGTTCTTTATCCGCATCAAGTGCTTCAAGGGTCAAGGGTTTGACAATCTCGACTTTGGCACCTTCGGTCAGGCCGTCAATGCCATCAGTAACAATCCGTTCACCGGCTGACAGGCCACTATTGATCACCACCGATTGATTATTTTGCAAACCCGCAATCACTTTATGCTTGCTGACCTTGTCTTCTTTATCCACTTTCCAGACGAAATTACCGCTATTGCCCATTTGTAACCCTGCAACGGGAATCACAATGGCATTGCTCAAGGTATTGACTTTTATCTGGATATTGACGAATTGATTGGGAAACAACCCATTATCTTGATTATTGAATTGTGCTTTCATCTTGATGGTGCCGGTTGTCACATCAATCTGGTTATCGATACTGGAGAGTTTTCCTTGGGCTAATTGCTGTTGATTATTGCGATCCCACGCAATAACAGCCACATTTTCGTGATCTTTTTGCGCCTTTAACACGGTGCTGATATCGTTTTCAGGCAGGGAAAACAGGACATCAATCGGATCGACCTGCGTAATGACCACAATCGGCGTTGCACCGCCACCGGAGATATAGTTACCGACATCAATGCGTTTCAATCCGACACGACCGGAAATGGGTGCCGTGATGCGGCTGTATGCCAATTGCAGTTTGGCTTCGTCGATATCTGATTGATCGGCGGTTAAACTGGCTTCACTTTGGCGAACCAACGAGACTTGTTTATCCAAATCTTGCCGGGAGATCAGTTGACTTTTCGCCAATTGCTGAAAGCGGAGCAAATCCTGTTTCGCATTCGCCAAGGTTGCCTGATCTTTGGCATATTGCCCTTGCGCTCGTGCCAGTTTGACCTTCAGGGGACGGGGGGCGATTTCTGCCAGCAAATCCCCTTTTTTGACATATTGGCCTTCATTAAAATGCAGGGCGATTAACTGGCCTTCCACTTGGCTCGTGACAGTCACCGTATTTGCCGCCTGCACCGTTCCTAATCCGCCTAAATAATGGGGAACAGATTTGATTTCAGCCGTCGCTACCTGCACGGGGGGTTGATTGGGATTAGGCAGCTCCTGTTTTGCTTTTGCATCTTGAGAACCACCTGTTGATGAAGGCGCGTTGAAGTATTTCCACGCAAAGAAAACGGCCACGACGATCACGGCTAACACCGCAGCGAGTCGGAAAAAGGAGGAACGGCTTTTGTTATTCATGTGCTCGACATTCTCTTAATATTGTGGCGGTAACCAATCATGCGGCATCTTATTCTATATTAGACGCAAGAGTACATTATTAGTGTAACCAACAGGAATTCGTCAATAATGAAGAAAATATGGAGGTTATGTCAAAAAGATAATGTTCCCGGGGCGCTGGGTCAGTCGAAAGTTTAAGGCGTTGCGCCGACGCAAAAACTCAGGGCGCGAAATTTCTCGAAAGACTGTGGGGGCAGCGCCCACGGCATTCTCACCTTTCTTACCCTGTCTCATCTAATCAAGATGACCATTACAATGTAATATAATGATATTAAATATAATTTTATTTACCATATAGAAACATTAATTTAACTTAAATTAAACTAATTGTTAACGAGTCATTTGATTACATTGACAACAAATCATTAGCGGTTTAGGTTGGATTAAGGTGAAATTTCTATATTAGAATCATTTCATCTATGTAATTTTTAATTAATCAGCCAATGTTGAAGAATTAGATTTTAAGAGGTACATATGAACGGAAAAACTGATATTCAAGATGTGCAAAATCAAGCTATTAGCGAGATTGAATCCATAGAATTAGTTGAAGTATTAGAACAAATTGAGGAAGCTGGATTAGCCTGCTTAAGCTGCTCTTAATATAATTAATAGAGGGTAATAACTATGTTACCCTCTGTCGTTTGTATATCAAGATTATTAAATTTAATAATTAAGGGAGTGTTTTTCCTTTATGAAAAGTATCTATTTAAAAGAATCATTGAAAAATGATTATTTGAACTTAACTGACTTTCTTGTGTTTCGTAATATTAGAGAGGGTAGGGGGGATAATGTAGCTATATCATATAATGGAAAAATTTTTACTTACCAAGAACTATCAGAAAAAATTTCAAAAACATCAAACTATTTTAAGTCAATAGGCATCAAGAATAAAACTAGAGTTATATTAGCTATTCCTGATACACCTGCATTCGTAATAAATTTCTTTGCCGTTATCGCATGTAATGCTATGGCTATATTAAGTAATCCTCTTAGCGAATTGGTAGAGCTAAACGAGATAGTGAAAAAAACAAATGCAGAGGTATTAATCATTGACCATGAAATAGAAAAGAATAGAGAATTATCTCTAAAAATAACTAATGGCATTAGAACTATTTTCACTGGAGATTTCCATTTAAATCCATCTAGTTTAGAAATAGCAATAGAAAACCAATCGAAAGATTTCTTGAACAGTTATACAAGTGCTGATAACTATGCATATGCTTTACTTAGTTCGGGTACGACAGGAAAAACTAAAGTAATACCTAGGCGTCATAGAGATATTTTGCACTGTGCTTATGCTTTTTCTGAAAATGTTTTACATATGAATTCAACTGATAGAGTACTAGCAGTTCCTAAACTAACTTTTGGTTATGCATTAGGTGGGGTATTACTATTTAGTTTCATATATGGTGCGTCGTGTATTATTTTTAGAGAAAAAACAACATGCAAAAAAATTATGGAATTAAGTGAAGGTTTAAAACCAACGATATTTCTTGGAACACCAAGGATGATATCTGAATTACTTAGTGATAAGAGGAAAAACAAGCTAACATCTTTGCGTATATCTACTTCTGCTGGAGAGGTTTTATCACCTATTCTTTTAGAAAAGTGGAGTAAAGAAATAGGAAGTCCACTTTTAGATGGTTTTGGTTCTACAGAGGTAGGCCATATCTTTCTATCTAATACTCAAGAAGATATAAAACCGCAGACAGCAGGTAAATGCTTAAGTGGTTTTCAGATTAAAATAATTGATGAAAAGGGAAATGAAGTTAATGAAGGAGGCGTTGGTAGGCTTTGCATCCGTGGTCCAAGTGTTGCTTGTGAATATTTAAATGATGCAGAGAGGAGTAAACAATCTTTTAATGGTGGCTGGCATATTAGTAATGACATGTTTAGTGTTTACAATGATTATTTTACCTATTTTGGTCGAGCAGATGATATGATTAAGAAAGGTTGTGGTGAATGGATATCTCCTTATGAGATAGAAAATGAGATATTAAAAAATGATGAGGTTTTAGAGTGTGCAGTTATTGGAGAAACGAATAAAAACAATGTAATTAAGTTAATCAGATAAACTATCTGCATTACTGTTACAATCGATAACACGATAACCTGATTTTCTGCCTGTCCTTATGAAATCGAAGATAATACTTTCTGAGCCTGAACGAATAACATTGCAACAACTCGCTTTGAATCATCCCCACCGGGATATCCGTACGCGAGGAACGGGTTTGCTCATGCTTGCCAGAGGGAGCAAGCCGTCCCAGATCACCGCTGAAATAGGATGCAGTCTCCGGGTTATCTATAATTGGGTTCACATGTGGCACAATTCAGGGATAGCGGGATTATTAGGCGGTCATGCTGGAGGCCGGTATCTCGCTATGACGCCTGAAATGATTGCCACTGCGGTCGAAGCTGCCTGTGCAGAGTCCCTAACTCTCGCACGGATAGCCCAGTGCGTTGAGGCAAAGCATGGGCCCCTGCCTTGTACGCTTGAAACGCTGGCAAATACCCTGAAAAAGCAGGGGCTCACCTATAAACGCACCCGTCTATCGCTTAAAAAAAGCGCAACGAAACGGAGTTTGCTAACAAATCCGCCTTGCTGAATAAAATTAAGGCTGGAGCACAGTTAGGCCATTACCGTTTGGTCTATTTTGATGAGGCGGGTTTTGCCGCATCTCCTCCGGTGCAATATGGATGGAGTCCACGGGGTAAGCCCCATGAAACTGAGCCTCAAGAGCATGACAGGCGGTCAGTTCTGGGGGCGTTAAATTACACGGATAACACGCTGTTTTACCAGACAACGTCAGGCAGTATCACGCGAGATGACGTGATTGATTTTTTAGAGCAGCTCGCCCAACAAGGGGACAACCGCCTGACATTTTTAGTGTTGGATAATGCGCGTATCCATCACGGGATTGAAGAAAAAATCAGAAATAGCTGGTTACGAGAACACAACCTGTTTTTATTCTACCTTCCCGCCTACAGCCCAGAGCTGAATTTGATTGAAATCGTCTGGAAACAAGCCAAATACCATTGGCGACGTTTTATCACTTGGACTCAGGAGACAATGGAGAATGAATTAAATACGTTATTGGGCGGTTATGGTAACCAATTTGCAATTAATTTCTCTTGAGTACTTATATTAAAAGCATGTGTTGTATGTAAGAATAAAGTAATTATATCCTCTTCCTTAGAAGAAAGAATTTTCAATTCAGTAAAAAATAGATGGGCTGACTTTCCACATAAGCATCTAGAACAAATTGAATTTATGGATGCTTTGCCGCGAAACAGCTCAGGAAAATTACAACGTAATATTTTAGGGAGCAAAACTCTAACTGAATTTTCATATGATTGTTAAAAATTTATTTGTCAATTGATTGAGATTATAAGCAAAAATAAGTGTGAGTTTAGTTAAATTAATTATTATGTAAATGAATCTCATAATATATAATGAATGAAGTTTAATTGTATGGCTTTAGTTATACAATCGTATTTTTAGGGGGAGATTATGAAATTTATTGATTTTGTGAAAAAAATAAACCACGAAATTACATCAGTACAAAATATTCCTGATATGATCAATAATATTAGAAATCTTGTATCTATATCAATTGTAGATGAGGTTTTTTTGTACGATTGCGTCAATGAGCTCATTGAAAACACTAAAAATATTTTAAATATTAATGAGAGCAAACCACTTTATATTAATTACGAAAATAAATGGAGAATGAATATTTTTTTGTGGAATCCTAAAAGTGAAAACCAACCACATCAACATAATACGTGGAGTGTAAGTGGGATTATGCACAATAAGATAAAAATAAAAATTTTTGAAAAAATAAATGAAGAAATATCTGTTAGTAAAGAATTAATTGCTGGTGAAGGTCAGACTGGTTATTTAATACCACCATGTACCCATACATTGGGTAATCCCGACTTATTTGAATATAGCGTTACTCTACATGTTTTCTGTGATTCTGACCTGAAAACAGATAAAAATGGCGATACTATATGGTTAGGAAAAAGGGATCCCCGTGATAATATTGATTACTCAATTGTAGCCTTGCGTAATTTGACTTCATGTTTATTGATTTCCGATAAATTAAGTTCAGATCTTCAATTTGATATATTGGAGAAAATATTTACCCTAGGTTCACCACCAATTAAATTAAAATGTTATAAAAAAATGATCAGGCTTAATGTAAATAAAGCTGAAAAATACTCATCTCAGTTGGAGTCTGTTCTATCTGGTGATATTCTAATTAAAATTAGAGAAGGTAATGATAAATTATATGGGAGAGAAGCGTGATGGAAATAAAAGAAAAGGAAGCAATGATTCAATATTTGATTGGTTACTTGGTTACTTGGTTACTAACACTCGATCATTGGATTTTTATACGCAAACCAAAAAATTTGACATTCCTAATTTCAATATACCTGAGGGAATTAAAGATGTTATCTACAATTTAGTTACAATTCAGAAAAAAAGAATTAGAGTATTAAGTGAAATTTTAGATAAAAGACTATATAAGCGTGTGCTTTTATTTTTTCCTTTGTCAACAAAAATAATGGAGGAGGAAATGTTTAACATAAAGTGGATTGACTTTCGTAATACATTATCTAATCATAGATGGAATGATGCTTACTTATATGCATTGGATTTTATCAAATATATCACTAATAAAGATTCGTTATTTTATTCCGATAATGAATTTTTCGTTTCTGAAGTTATTCGTTATGAAACTAGTATTCTTGAAGTATTAAATAACGCTAAAGAAAGTAGATATAATTTATCATCAATATCAGGTTCTAAAAGAGATTGTAATTATCCTGTAGTAATGACAAATCCAGTTTATCATACTTATGATTTTGATATAGTAATGCTGATAGCAAAACTTAGAAAAAATGATGATGTAGACATAGAATTATCGTATGAAAAAATTTTAAAAAATGAGAAAAATAATATTTTAACTTATATCTCTTGGCATGACCAGAAAGTCAGAACTATAAAGGTAAGTTCACTATTGATAAAGTTAATCAAAGAATGTGATTATCGAACAACTTATAAAGAAATTTGTAATGAAATATTTCCATCAGAGTTATCAGATGAGAATTGTTTGAAAATAGACTTGATATTTAATAAGTTAGAGTCACTTGGTGTGATTAGATGGTTTTCAAACATACATTAAAACAAAATAGAAAAAGGAGTTAATATGTTATACAATCTTCCATACGGTATTGGGATTAACTATCGCGCTGAAATAGGTAATGATTTATTAAATAATATTGATGCTTTTGATTTTATAGAAATCATCACTGACTTGTTTTTTTTATCTAAAGATATCCCTTTATCTTTGCAAAAAATTTTAACCAAAAAACATTGTGTACTACATGGATTGAAATCATCGATAGGTACCTATGAAGATATGGATTCAAAATATTTAAAAGCAACAGTAAATATCATAAATAAATTATCTCCATTATGGTTTAGTGATCACTTGGCATATACAAAAATAAATGATTTTGATATAGATCAATTGATGCCTATTAGAAGGAATTCATATAATAAAAAAAGAATAATATCAAAAATAAAAGAGGTTTGCTCATCTGTTAATATACCATTTTTAATAGAAAATATTTCATATTATTTTGATTTTCCTGACAATGAATATAGTGAGTGTAAATTTATATATGATATTGTTAAGGAAAGTGGATGCGGATTATTGCTTGATGTAAATAATCTTTATATTAATTCTAAAAATCATAATTATGATCCTTATAATTTTTTAGAAAAAATAAATTTGAATTCAATAGTGGAAGTTCATATAGCTGGAGGATATATCCATGATGAACTGTTAATAGATAGCCATGGGCATACAATAGAAAAACCAGTATGGGAATTACTTGAATATCTATGCTCTAGAATTGTGCCTCATGGTATTGTCTTGGAAAGAGATTCCAATTTCGACATTAATGATATTTTAGAGAGTTTGCACCGTGCTAGAGAAATATTATTTACTTCCCCTGCATATTGTCGTCTCACCTGTCCACGTAAGTTTGGGCATAAACTAGTGTAATTTTTTGATAACCAATTTATATAATCAACATAATTCTATTGATAATGACGTCACTAACTATATAGAAAGGATATAATAAACAATCTTGGATTCGCATAGTAAGTGCAATTTCTAAGAAAGGCGGTCAGTTGCTATAGTAGGCATCTTTCTCGCCAAAGGAAAATGCACTATGGCCTATACGCAACTGACCGAAACAGAAAGATACCAGATTTTCGGCTTAAAAGAAGCCGGTTTTACACAACGTTTTATTGCAACGTCGCTTAATCGGGCCCCATCAACAATTAGCCGGGAATTGAGACGAAACCGGGAAGCCGAGAAATATGAACCTGAACAAGCTCAGCGTAAAGCATTAGAACGCCGTCATTCTAAGGTAAAAGCCGTAAAAATCACGCCAGAGATAACAAAGTGGATAAAACAGTTAATTTGGCAAGATTTAAGTCCGGAACAAGTTGTGGGTTATCTCAAGCGGGAAGCGAAAATCTCTTTACATCATGAAACAATTTATCGATTGATTTATAAAGATAAAATAAATGGCGGTGATTTATGGCAACATCTTAGGATAGCGAAAAAACCGTATCGTAAACGCTATGGAAGCCATGAGCACAGAGGAAAAATTAAAAACAGAGTCAGTATTGATAAGCGCCCAAAAATTGTTGATAAAAAGCAGCGTATTGGGGATTGGGAAGGGGATACTATCGTTGGCAAAGATCGTAAAAGTGCCTTATTGACTTTAGTTGAACGAAAATCGTTATTTACGATCATCATTAAACTTGAAGATAAAACAGCAGAAGGTGTTGCCAAAGCGGCGACAAGACATTTATCGATGATAAAACATAAAGTTAAAACAATTACCTTTGATAACGGACTCGAATTTGCCGAACACGAACGGATCGGTAAAAATTTAGAGACAAAAATTTATTTTGCTCATCCGTATTCCCCTTGGGAAAGAGGGATAAATGAGAACATAAATGGATTAATCAGAGATTACTTCCCAAAAGGAACCGATTTTAATAAGGTATCAGAGCGGGAGGTTAACCTTGTGGCAAACCGACTAAATAATCGACCACGTAAGACACGAGATTATAAAACACCGAATGAGTTATTTACAGGAACCCCAACTCATTTACTTCGTTCATTACGGTGTTGCGCTTAATATGCGAATCCAAGAATTAAATTTAGTATTAAACTAAGTTTATTTTTATATATAAATTTGATTTTATAGTATATTTTGATTTGGCATAAAAATAAAATCTCATATAGATGGTTTAATAATTTATTGAAATTAAATAGGTGATTGATATGAAATTAGCAATCAATGGTGGTAGAGCTATTCGTCTCGATAACTTTCCCAAATGGCCTTATTATAATGAAAACGAAGAGCGAGCATTATTGAGAAGCTTGCACCAAGGATATTGGTGGAGAAATCAAGGGGAAGAAAATAATTTATTTGAACAAGAATTCGGTCAATACCATAATGGTTATGCTGTTACTGTCGCTAGTGGAACGGTAGCATTAGAATTAGCATTATTAGCTTCTGGTATAAAACCTGGAGATGAGGTTATAGTTCCAGCTTTTACATTTATTTCTACTAGTATGGCTGTTCAACGAGTTGGTGCAATACCAATAGCGATAGATATTTTAAAAAGCACTTATTGCATCGATCCTAATTTAATTGAAAAAAATATAACTCCCCGAACAAAAGCAATCATACCAGTTCATATGGCTGGTCATTTATGTGATATGAACAAAATAATAAAAATAGCTAATAAACACGGCATTTTTATTGTTCAAGATGCCGCTCATGCACATGGAGCCTGTGGAGAAAAAGGGAAAAAGATAGGTGATTGGGGAACACTGGCATGCTTTAGTTTTCATAACCTTAAGCTAATGACAGCAGGGGAAGGCGGTGTTGTTTTGTGCCCTACTCAAGAATTACGTGATCTTGTTTTTCTTTATAGTAATTGTGGACGTCATGCAAAAGATAGAGAATATCAGCATACTGTAATCGCAACAAATGCTAGACTAAATGAGTTCTCTGCTGCAGTTTTACGTACTCAACTAAAAAGACTCAAGGAACAAACTCAGATTCGAGAGCGTAACGCGGAAAGTTTAAAGGAACTATTAAAAACGTTACCAGAAATTACTCTTCAAGAATACGATAATAAAATCGTAACATTTCATCCTCATTATATGTTTATGTTTACACTTAATCAAAGGATTGCATATATTGATCGTAATTACTTTGTATCCTGCCTCTTCGCGGAGGGAATTCCAGCATTTCGTACTTATAAAGCAATCTACCATGTTGATAATTATTGGCTATATCCTTGTACGACACAACATAAGCAAAAATTTGTAGACTCGTGTCCAGTTACTGAATATATTTCAAATAGAGGGGTTTGGATACATCACCGAGTTTTATTAGGGGGCTATGATGATATGCTAGATATTTACAGAGCGATAAAAAAAGTAATTTTGGCATTGAAAAATTAATTAAATATTTTGTTTTTAACCATGCAAATATTAAAATAATTCATTAACAAGAAATCTAGATAAAACAATAAGTTACTCTCGTGCGAATAACTTAATGGCGGTAGCTTTGTTAAACGGAAAATAAATAACAATAGGTGTGTGATTATGCAAGTTAATCTGTTATGTGAAGTAAGTATTTATCATCTCTTCACTTATGAGGTAGATGATTTTAAATATAAAACACTAATATTAATATTTTTAATTAGATGTAAATGATGCTTGTATTAAAAAAACTTATTATATCTCACCTTTCTAGGTGCCTGTTATTCAATATTAAGTTACATGATTATTTAGTGTCTTTTTATACATGACTATATAATAGATAATTAAAACCTAATGTTTTTGATGAAATGGGTAGTTAAATAATTAAAATCCATGTAGCCGGATGATGGAATTAGTTGCAATCATATATTATGACTAAATGTATTTATTTTAAATTAAAATAGGTGTCACGATGATTAAATTATCCAATATATGTAAGGAATATTCAGGAAGCTTTATAATTAAGGATGCTTGCTTTACTTTTCCTAATAATGGTATCTATTGTCTGGAAGGAGAAAATGGTTCAGGTAAATCAACTTTGCTAGGAATTATAGCTGGTGCCATTAAACCTGATTATGGGGATGTGTTTTTAAGGGGGGGGGGGCGGTTGTAGAAAAAAACTTATAGCCTATGCTCCTGATATCCCTTGTATATATGAATTCATTACTGGGAAAGAATTTTTAGATCTTATTTGTTCTATAAGAAAAATAGAGATAAAAAAACAATTTTATTTAATCGATGGTTTTAATTTGCATAATTATATGCATACTCATTTTCGTGATATGTCTCTTGGAACTGCAAAAAAGTTCATGTTAATTTCTGCTATTATAGCAAATGTAAAAATACTTATTTTTGATGAGCCAACTAATGGACTTGATAATGATTCACTTTTATTTTTTATCAAAAACATAAAAAAATTCAGTTTGTCTGGATTGGTTATAATGACATGCCATGATTTTGAAGTTAAAAAATACCTAAAACCTCATGTTATTAACATAAACATATTTAAGGGTAATTAAGTGAATTATTTTTCATTTGTTGGAAAACAAAGTATTTTTGAAACACCATTTATTATCTCATTGCAAAATGATAATAAAGAAGATGTGGTTTTGTCCTGGATTGCTAGTGATGGTAATAACGTATACCATTATTGGTATAAAATTTTTGAAGAGGAAATTATTTTTTTGCATCTAGAAGAAACCATTTATAAAAACATAATTTCTTTTTCTAACGAAAACTATGCCTTGAGTACAAGTAATAACGTTAAGGTTTTTTCTCTCGAAAATAATAAAAGATGTGGGTTAATTAATTTAAAAAACATAAAATCAATGCAATTTGATAGCAAAAATAAATTATGGCTATTATCTGGAGAAACATTGTTTAAAACCTTGCCGAATTCTTTTGGTGAATATTATATTTTTCAAAAAAATGTTAAATCTTTTCTTTTAAATGAAAATAAAAACTATATACTCTCTAGAGATGATGAAAATAATTTCACTTTAGTCATGAATGAGGGGGAAGAAAGTTTCATATATAGAATAGGGGAGATAAATTGTAATTCTAGAACCCATTTTAGTATAGTTTCTACTGAATCATATATATATATCTATATACAACCAAAAGATTTAATTGGTGAAAATAATAATCATCTTATTGTTTTAAATAAATATGACTTTAATTCAATCAAAAATATAAGTGTTGATGCAGTATCTCATTTAAGTATAAAAGATATTAATTTATCAAGATGGAAAAATAACGATGTTTTATTTCTCTGCGAGAGAAATAATAACGTTTATTTATGCCATTATAACTCTGTAAATGAGCATATAACTCCTATATCTCTACCACAGCATGTGGTTATTAACTTTGTTTCATCGAATTTTTACTCTTCAATATATTACATTGCAATTGAATATTCCTCAAATAAACCGGTCAGAAAAATTTTTGAAGTAACAAACTGTGGTAATAAATTCGTCACAAGAATGATTTTTGAAGATGTAGGCTATAAATTGGTCATTATAAAAAACGGTGATTGTATTTTTTATGGATTACTGGAAAATAAACTATCAATATTGAAGTTCAGTCGTGTTAGTAGAGATGTAAAAATATTACATCAAACCAAAACAAAATATCCATGTATATCTGGGATTAATTGGTTATCTGTAAAAAAAGACATCTTAAATCTAAATTGCAAAAAAGAGGATATCATTGTTATTTATTATCCCGGAGCCCATAAATTGGCAATGAGTGGTATGCAGCCAAATATGTTTCAAGAATGTATTTGTCGTCTCTTTACCAAAGATAACTCAAAAGACTATCAAGGTGTTATAATTAATCTTCCTAGTTCCTTTAGTTCTGAAAATAACTTTGAAATCAATAAAGATATTAATGAGGATGATTATCTGAGAGGTGTAATTACAGAGTTGCATGAAATTGGTTTCAATAAAATTGTACTTTGTTCTGGTAGCTTAGGTAGTTTATCTATACTGAAATTTTTGCATAACACTAATTCATCAATTCCAACCATTCTTATTAACCCAGTTTATGATTATAATGTTTTAAAAGAATCTTTAATAAAGAATGAAGCTATAATAAATAAGTTATTTGCAAAGATAGATACCGATATGTTGATAATTCATTCAAAAGAAGATGAGGTGACTCCTTGGGAACATTCAAAGTCTTTCACAGATGCAAGTGTTAAACGTAAATTGTATACGTTAGAAAATGATAATCACATATTTAGACGAAGTGACAGCTGGGAGTACTGTAATATCGAGATAGATAAATTTATTATGCATCTTGAATTTTCATAATAAACAAGGTTGTTAATTAATTGTTTATTTATTTAAGTACAAGTAAGAGTGTTTTTAGTGTCTTTAAAGTAACACCGTTCTCTACGGATATGCAATCTGCGCTTAAATATGTCGCAAATGCAGATCTCATTACATTACTGGAAAGAGTTACAACGAAATGACTTTTGATAAACATTATATTGCTGTCATTACTGGCGCTTGTGGGGGTATTGGTGAGGCTGTAGCCCGTTTGCTGGCGAAAGAAGGTATTTCATTAGCGCTGTTGGATAACAAGTCGCAAGCATTGGAATCTCTGGTTGTCGAGCTAAAAGACGAATATACGCAGCCAATTATGGGTTTTACCGTTGATGTAGCTGACGCTCAATGTGTTGAAAAAGCCTTTGCCACACTGAGTTGTCAGTTGGGGCCGGTGGGATATCTGGTCAATGGTGCGGCCGTATTATGTCACTCTTTTGTTACTGAGACATCCCTTCAGGATTGGGAAAAAACCTTTGCAGTCAATGCAACCGGCGTATTTAACGTTAGCCGCCATGCGGCCAACGTGATGATGAAACAGCGGAAAGGCAGCATTGTGACTATAGCGTCTAACGCAGCGCGTGTGCCTCGAGCCACTATGGCGGCGTACTGCGCATCAAAAGCAGCAGCACAAGCATTTACTTATGCATTAGGGTTGGAGGTTGCACCGTATGGTATTCGTTGCAACGTTGTTGCTCCCGGATCCACCGACACACCTATGCTGCGGAGTATGTGGCAGAACGAACGTGATCGGCAAAATACCCTCAAGGGCAATCTGCAACAATTTCGTATTGGTATTCCGCTCAACAAGATCGCAACGGTGAAAGAGATCGCCACGGCAGTCTGTTTCTACTTGTGCGAAGAGTCAGGCCAAACCACGCTTTCAACATTACTGGTCGATGGCGGTGCCGCCCTCGGAAGTTGTTAATTTTGAGAAGGAAAGCAGAATGGAAAAAATATCGTCTTATCCATTACCGATAGAACACCTATTACCGATATCCATTGCAAACTGGCAGGCTGATTGCACACGCATAGCATTGCTCATCCATGATATGCAGCACTATTTTCTCAAATTTTTTACGGCGAATACATCACCTGTGGCACAGGTTATTGATAATACGTGTCATTTGCTGAATGCTGCCCGATATCTGCAAATTCCCGTGTTTTATTCTGCTCAGCCGGGAGACATGACTCCCCAGCAGAGAGGATTGCTGAAAAGTCTATGGGGACCGGGTATGCGGGCCAGCCACGACCACAAACAGATTGTTCCACAACTAGCACCCCAGGAAGGTGAACAGGTTTTAACCAAATGGCGTTACAGTGCGTTTTTCAATTCCCCACTGTTGTCTATGCTGCACAGCCTTAAACGCGATCAGCTCATCATATGCGGTGTTTATGCTCACATCGGCTGCTTGTGCACAGCACAGGAAGCTTACTCCAATGACATCGAAACTTTTTTCATAGCCGATGCCGTTGCTGATTTTTCTGCAGAAAAACATCGCCTGGCACTAGAGTTGGCAGCAGAAACTTGTTCCGTAGTGTTATCCACCCAACAGCTCATCAACATGTTGGAATAACGTCCTGTATTAAAGGAAATAATGATGTTATCTACTAATAAAACAACACTCGCCGCTTGCAATATCGCTGAACTCCCGGTTTATATCGCCAATCTCGATCGACCTTTTGCTTGTATTTATCGTCCGCAAGTCGATATGGCTGATTCGGTATTATTCCTTGAGGGCAATATTGAGCAATTTCCTTTCCTCTCTGATTTAACCCTCGATACTCCGACGATAGATGCTAACATTCATCAAGTGTCGCAGTTGGTGCTGCTACCTTTTAATCAATTAAAGGAAAAGGGCTATGCTTGCATTGACGACCACGAACAGGTGATCGTTATGCACATTGATAAACTGGCATATCATCCTGTTAACCAGTTTATGGCAGCCATCGCCAATTATGATATTCAGCCACAGAATCTTCATTTCGATCTCGATGATCAAGCGTACAGTGAGATTGTCGATACTGTAATTAACCGGGAAATCAGCACCGGGGAAGGCAGTAATTTTGTTATTTCACGTAGCTTAGAAGCTGATCTTGATGGTTTTAGTATCAGGCACGCGCTGAGTTTATTTAAACGATTGGTACAGTCAGAATGTGGAACTTACTGGACATGGATATTTTATACTGGCAACCGCTATTTTATTGGCAGTACACCCGAACAACATATTAAGGTTAGCCAACAGTCTGTTTCGATGAACCCCATCAGCGGTACATTCCGGTATCCTGAATCTCAGTATTTAGAGCGTGCACTGTGTAATTTTTTACAGAATAAAAAAGAGTGCAACGAGTTATTCATGGTGGTCGATGAAGAACTCAAAATGATGAGCAGTATTTGTCAACGCAATATCCAAGTATCCGGTCCGAAACTCAAGGCGATGTCGCATATCGCCCACACAGAATACTATATTAATGGTGAATCTGACCGGGGTCTGAAGGAAATTATTCAGCAATCGCTGTTTGCTCCAGCAGTCACGGGTAGTCCAATTGAAAATGCTTGTAAAGTCATTGCACGCCACGAACAACGAGGCCGTGGTTATTATAGCGGTGTTGTTGCTATTATCGGTAATAACGGCAAAAAACGTTATCTGGATTCTGCAATCGTGATCCGTACTGCTGATATCAGCTCACAGGGGCATTTCCGTTTGATGGCAGGTTCGACTATTGTCAGGGATTCCGTACCACATAATGAAGCCTGCGAAACACGCGCTAAATTGCAGGGGTTGATGCATTCTTTCTTTGATGTTGCGACAAAATCTTCAGGTTCGCCAAAAGCGGAAATATCCGCAGAGTTGTATAACAGAGCAAACCAACTTTTGGCACAACGCAATGAGAAAGCATCCGCATTCTGGCTGGGAAAGATGGAACAAAACCAGATGATCCTGCCTCACAACAAGATCTTCCTGATTGATATGGAAGATACTTTTACCGAAATGATCGCCTATCAGCTAAGAAGAGTGGGCTGCTCTATCACAATTGTTCCCTGGTATGACAGTCAGTGCAAATTGCCACAGACCAGTAACAACATCGTGTTCATCGGCCCGGGACCGGGTGACCCTACCAACCTGAAACTCGAAAAAGTTCGGATTGCCCGACAAGTTATTGCGCAACAATTGCGTTTCCAGCATCCGCTAATTGGCACGTGTCTGGGGCATCAACTCATTTGTGCTGAGCTTGGCATCCCAATTATACGCTTACCCAAAAATCGTCAGGGTAGTCAATATCAGGTATTGATTCAGGGAAAAAATCATTGTGTCGGTTTCTATAATAGTTTTTCGGCTATGTATCATGAGCCTTACTGGTATAGTACAAAATATGACAAAACTATCCATTTTGAAAGGCTTATTTCCAATGAAATTATTGCATTGTCGTCAAATAATGTGACCTCAATTCAATTTCATAACGAGTCATTTTTAACACAAGATGCTTTTACCATTTACTTATGGCTCATACAAAATGCATTAAGAAAAACGTCAACATCAGAAAAAATTGACCCTGTTTAGAACCATTTTCCGATTTTTCCTGATGTAATTTTTCCAGCTCGGTTTTGTTTGCACCATTTTTATAAAAAACATTTTGTTTTGTCCGTGTTGGATTATTGCCTTTTTAAAGACAAGCAATGCGACCTATTTATTCCTATGATTTATCAATAAAAATACACTATGTCACCGACTGGGCTTACAGAACAGTTGTAATGATAACAATCTCAGGATTAATATTCTGCTGAATTTAATCTGGAATTGGTTAAGAGTCATTTTTCATGAGTGAGGCCTTATGGGTTGTCTTATTAACCGTGGCTCAAGGATCTCTCGGGAAACACACTAAGATAGGGTAAATAAATGAAAGTTTATATTACACTTTTACTTTTTCGTCTCCGACATTATTCTAATGTCACATCTGAAATACTTAAAAAACGCATGGGTGTCACGCTATTTTTTCTTTTAATTATTTCTCCTATGGCAATGCCATTTTTATCACAGATGCGCCTGTTAGCCACTCCTATTTTAGCATTAACTGATGATCATAATATTTATCATGTGTTATTTATATGGTCTTTATTATCAATTTCATTCATTGTTATTTGTAGCATCCAGACAAAAGGTATTAGTGGCGGAAATTGTCAGAATTTTTTAGAGACTTTACCAATCAGTAAAAGTATTATAAATTCATTGAATTTGTCTTTACTATTCATTATTGATATTCCCATTTTTTTGCCATTCTTTGCTGCAATGTTATTTTGTCATGAAGGGGGGGGCAATATTGTTTTTTTAAAAAAAGAAATAATAATTTTATTGTTAATGATGTATTTTTTGTTTTTTCAATTGATTTTCCTCTATTCGCCACATTCTTGTTTAATTGTTTTTTTATTGTCATTATTTATCCCTTTTGTGATGTCTATTACATCATTGCTCACCATAAAAATATTTTCATTTTTGGTGGTATATGTATTTATTTATAAAATTAAAAACTTTCAATTTGTTTTTTTTAAAAAAACAAAACCCCTAAAAATAGTTGACCCAAATAAAGGCTTTAAATCAAATGTCGGAATGATATCATTTTATTACTTGTTTGGTTTGAAATATATAAACCAAAGAATAAATTTATTTATTATTTTAATTGTTCCCATTTTAATACTTTTATTATTAAATTCTATGGGCTTGAGTTTCTCAGTTGTTATTTTACTTGCTGCATTTTTTCATGTAATTCTCATATTTCAAACATCAGCTCTTTTATATACAATGATTTCTTTGCATATGCCGATGCTTGGATTATTTAGGTCTTTTTGTATATCAGAAAAAAATATTTTATCTGCAATTTTAAATGTTTTATCAATAACAATGATTGTACTAACCATTCCTCTTGTTATAACTTTGTGTTATAGTAAATTAACGGCCATAGCTATTTTTATTTTACCAATAACACTTTTCCTATTTAGGATTATCTGCATATTACAAAAAAATAGATCTGGATTTATTTTTAAATTTTTATTATTCAATATATCAGTATTTACTATATGGGAAGGGAGTTGTTTAATACATAATTTAAATATATAAAATAAAAGGGTCATGACTCTGATTCATCCTTATCAGTAAATTGGAGTCATGACCCATTTTTACAAAATGAACTAAACCAAAAACAACGTTGCCAATCCCAAAAAGATAAAGAACCCGCCGGTATCCGTAATGGCGGTGATCATCACACTGGAGCCAATGGCCGGATCTCTGCCCAGTTTCATCATAATAAACGGGATCAATACGCCCATCAGCGCGGCCATTATGAGGTTCAATACCATCGCCAGGGTCATGACGCCTCCCATCGCAAGGTCACCATAGAGCAGATAAGTGATAACACCCATTATTCCGCCCCAGATAATGCCGTTGATAAAGGCAACCCCCAGTTCCCTTAATAGCAGGTAAGAAAAACTGCCTGTCTGGATTTGATGGAGCGCGAGCGCGCGGACGATCATGGTAATGGTCTGATTACCGGTATTGCCGCCAATCCCTGCAACGATGGGCATCAGAGTCGCAAGGGCAACGAGTTGGGAAATGGTATGCTCAAAAAGCCCGATAACCCGTGATGCGACAAAAGCGGTGCACAAATTGATGGCAAGCCACGTCCAGCGAGTTTTGACCGCCTGACCCACAGGGGCAAAAACGTCTTCTTCACGGCTTAAGCCCCCCATGCGGCGAATATTGGTATCCGTTTCTTCGCTCAAGGTATCAACAATATCTTCAACCGTCAGGCGTCCCATTAGGCGCCCGTTATTGTCTACCACGGCGGCAGAAACCAGGTCATAACGTTCGAACGCACTGGCGGCATCTTCCCCTTTTTGCTCCGGCAGGAAAGTCACGGTATCCGTATTCATGACTTCGGAAACGAATTTACCCGGTACGTTAGTGAGCAACGTGGTGAGCGGAAGCTCTCCCTGTAGGCGATTTTTGCGGTCAATAACAAAGATCTTATCGGTGGTTTCAGGAATATCGCCGCGGGAACGTAAAAAGCGCTGAACAGCACCGAGTGTCACATTGCCCCGCACGGTCACGAACTCGAAATCCATCATTTGGCCGATACTGTCTTTATGGTACTGCAACACTTCCCGGATACGATTGCGTTGTCTTGGCTCCAGATAGGTCAGCAGGCGGCGGGTGGTATCGCGGGGAAGATACTCTGCGATATAAGCCTGTTCATCTACATGCAGCTTACCGATGGCGCGTAACAGCTCAACGTCAGACATATCCTTGATCAGGTTATCCCAAACGGGGATGGACGCTTCTACTAAAACCTCACCGCGCTGGCGATTGTCAATCAAGCGCCATAAAGCAAGACGTTCATCATAAGGCAAGGCTTCCAGAATGTCGGCGATATCGGCAGCGTGCAGGCTGGTCAGCAGCGCACTGACTTCCTCTATTTTCTCCAGTAACTGCTCGTCACTGATCGCTGAATGTTCATCAGCTTGCCCCAATAAGGTATCGACAAACAGCTTATCGTGGATAAACAGTGAAAGCAGGTGTTGACGGGCATGTGCCAGTTTTTGGGAATGCTGGTTGGCAACGGTGGTATTATCAGGCGTAAAGGCCGATTGTGACATGAGGCACCTTTAATTGAGCGATTTCTCTGTTTGTTGCTGTATTTGCTGGTGATGCTCCAATGCTGCCACAAATGAATAGATAAAGCGCCCAAATAAAATTAAGAAGCTGATAAACAGGATCAATTGGATAATTTGAACAGGTTTCTTTTTCATAGCGCGACATCGTTAAATCGATTCCTCTTTAATCTGTAAGTGCCAGCCAGTCACGTCACCCCAATAGCTTTGCTCTTGTTCCAGATCGAGCAAGACCAGCGCATTTTGTTTTAAATAATCTTGGGGCAGGTAGAGTGTCCAATGGCCATGATCGGTTTCTAACCTCAGTGACTCCGGTGTGGTAGTTGATTGGCGTTGGTTATTCAACAAGGTTGCCAAGCGTAATATCTTCAACATAGGAAGATACTGTTTTTTCTTAAACAGATAGAAGCGGGGATGCTCATGGACTTTAACCGTTTTACGGTGATAACGCACCAGTGTTGCCAGCAATAATTGCTGTTCTTGGGTGAACCCCGGTAATTCGGTATTTTGCAGGATATAAGCTGAATGCCGTTGCAACCCACTTAAATTAATGCTTAAACCCACTTCATGCAGCATGGCTGCCCACAATAGAATCGCTTCCAGTTGTGGATGAACCCGTTTGGGATTCTGTTCTGCCCATTGGTCATACAGGTTTTTGGCGGTATCCCAAACGCGGCCGGCCTGTTCCCGATCGATATTATAGTGTTCGGCAAGGCTTTTGGCGGTTCTCTGGCGAATATCCTGATGACGGAAACGATCTTCCATTTCATAAAGTACACCTTCCCGCAATGCACCTTGAGACAAGCGTAATTCCTGAATATGCAGGGCATCGAAAATACCGCACAAAATTGACAGGCCGGGAACAAATGTTTGTTTGCGGTCATTGGACAATCCCGGCAATTCCAGCTCGTTGAAATTTTTATATTTCAGGATGCGTTTCACCAGCATGTTTAAGCGTTCTGGTGTAATCAGGCCATCTTTTTCACCCAATTTCACCAAGAGTTCGTGTATGGCTTTGATCGTGCCTGACGCACCCAAGGCAAAATCCCAGCCTTTGGTTCGAAATTGCCAAACGAGATTTTCCAGTTTTTGTGCCGCCTGGAGTCGTGCCTTGCGAAAATTATGTTCATTAATCACACCGTCCGGAAAGAATTGACGGGAAAAACTGACACAACCCATACGGCGGCTCTCAATCAATAGCGGTTCGAAGTCTTCACCGATGACCAATTCTGTGGAGCCTCCGCCAATATCAATCACCAGTTTCCGGCCTTTTTCCGGTTGGGTGTGCTCAACGCCCATAAAAATCAGGCGGGCTTCTTCATGGCCAGAGATAATTTCAATGGGATAGGGGATAACTTCTTTTGCCCGTTGCAAAAATTCTTGTACGTTGGTCGCTTCACGTAAACTATGTGTTCCCACTAAACAGACATTATTGGCGGAAAAACCCTGTAACCGTTCGGCAAACAGGGAAAGACAATTCAGGCCACGGTTTATGGCTTCTTCGCTTAACGCATTTTTGCTGTTTAAACCATCGGCAAGATAAACCCGCTTTTTTAAACGCCCAATCACCTGTAATGCACCGTTAACAATACGGGCGATCACCATGTGAAAGCTATTGGAACCCAAATCAATTGTGGCAATCTCTTGAGGTTTGGGTATTGGGGTGTCATGTTTCAACGGCATAGATCAGGCTCTTGGTTCCGGTTGTTCGAGGTTCTTTAAATAATCATAAACAGCAAGTTGCGCGCGGATTTTACGCTTATTTCCCCGTGGAACATAGCGATTGCTCAATTCCTTATCAATATAGCGTGCTTTGACGGTATCACTGAATTGGAGTTCGAGGATATCCATAACCTGTTGTTTTAGCATCGGATCGAGCAGGCAAACCGCCACTTCAATGCGGTAGTCAATATTGCGGGTCATCCAGTCGGCCGAAGAAAGGAACACTTTTTCATTGCCTTTGTTGGTGAAAACATAAACGCGATCGTGTTCCAGAAAGCGATCCACAATACTGGTGACTTGAATGTTTTCACTAAAGCCGGGCTGATTAGGCACCAAAGAGCACATGCCTCGTACAAGAATGCGGATCTTGACACCGGCTTCCGAGGCATCATACAAGCGATTGACCAGCTCCCTGTCTACCAGGTTATTGATTTTCAGGGTGATCCCCGCCAATTCACCGGCTTGTGCATGCTCAATTTCCTGAGTAATCAGCCGGTTAAGCATAGCGCGTGAATTTTGCGGTGAGACCATTAAATTATCAAACATGACCGGCCGGTAAGGGTTTTCAATAAAGTTAAATACCCGGCGCACCTCATTGGTGACTTCGGGTTTGGCCGTCAGCAGCGAATAGTCGGTATAGAGGCGCGCGGTTTTTTCGTTGAAATTCCCCGTGCCAATATGGGCGTAACGGATAATCTCTTCTCCTTCCAGCCGCGAAATGATGAAGAGCTTGGCGTGAATTTTCAGGCCGGGCGCGGAGAAAATAACATGGACACCCGCTTCAGTGAGGCGTTTTGCCCAATGGATATTGGCGGCTTCGTCAAAGCGTGCCTGCAACTCCACCACCACAGTCACTTTCTTGCCATTGTGCGCTGCATGGATCATCGAGTCGATAATGCGTGAGTCTTTGGCGACACGGTAGATATTAATCTTGATGGAGAGCACACTGGGATCGAAAGACGCCTGACGCAGCAATTCCAGCACATGTTCGAAGGTGTGATAAGGGTAATAAAGCAGGACATCTTTTTCACGGATGGCGTCGAACCCGTTGCGGAAATGGTCGAACCACGTGTGGCGCAGCCGCGGTATGGGTTTATTCAGCAGGTTGCGATTACCTTCATTGGGGAACTTGATGAAATCCCTAAAGTTATGATAACGGCCGCCTGCAATCACCGAGTCATCGTTGGACAGCCCCAGTTTGCTGCGCAGCAGTTCCACCATTTCATCCGGCATATCACGCTGATAGACAAATCGCACCGGCTCCGCGGTCAGCCGCTGTTTCAGCGTGGAAGACATCAGTTCCAGCAGGCTGGATTCCATCTCGGTTGCCAGATCATATTCGGAATCACGGGTCATTTTCATCGAATAGACGTTCAGGGTATCGTAATCGAAGAACCCCTTGAAAATTTCATCCAGTGTGTAGCGCAGAATATTATCAATCAATATCATTGATTTGCGTTTTTTTGGCATCTCCGGGGGCAGGTTGACAAAACGCGGGACTTTATCAGATGGAATCTCTAACAAAGCATATTGCGTTTCTTGCCCCCGGATAATTTCAACGGCCAAATAGGTATAATCATCTTTGAGAAACTCAACCAAATTGGTCTCTGAATTGATGACGATTGGCGTGATGTGTGGCCGCAAATGCTGGCGAAAATATTGCCGCAGCCAGATTTGTTGATTCGGGGATATCTGCCGTTCGTTAATCAAGAAAATTTGGTTACGTGCCATTTCCAGCAGCAAATCGTTATACAGAGCATCAAACTCTTGATCGGTTTTGGCTACCTTGGCTTGAATCTTTCGCAATAATTGGCGGGCAGCCGTGGCTGAACCTTGCTCTTCACTGATAAGAATGCGTCGCTTGACATCGGCAAAGCGAACTTTATAAAACTCGTCCAAATTATTGGAGTAGATCCCTAAAAACCGCATTCTTTCAATCAGCGGGTTACTTTTGTCAGCGGCTTCCTGAAGTACACGCTCGTTGAAAGAGAGCCAGCTAAGTTCTTTATCGGTATAAAGACGATCGTGGGACATGACTACTCCTTACTACTCCTGAGTTTTCCACTGGGTTTAATGGTTGGCATTTAATGAGTTGTGCGGGTTTAGGCTTCACGTGCTTTATTGGTGAAATTTATTGGCAAAATTTATTAGCAAAATAGTGATGTTGGAAAGTACACATTCTGATAGCGGTATGATAAGAGCCGTTGACAAAAAATTCATCGATTAATTCACCTTCAGTGTGGAATCCCAATTTACTGTATATATGAATGGCTTTCGAATTTTCTTTATCCACAATCAGGTACAGCTTGTAAAGATTCAACACAGCAAAAGCGTATTCCATGGCAAGTTTGGCCGCCACGGTGGCATAACCTTGCCCTTGATAGGCTGGGGCGATGATAATCTGGAATTCTGCCCGACGGTGGACATAATCAATTTCAACTAATTCCACCAAACCCACTTTGGAGTTCAGGCTTTCGATGATAAAACGGCGCTCACTTTGGTCATGGATATGCTTGTCATAGAGGTCGCATAATTCAACAAAGGCTTCATAAGGCTCTTCAAACCAGTAGCGCATAACACTGGCGTTATTATCGATTTGGTGAACAAAAGGCAGATCTTCCCGTTCAAGGGGGCGTAAATTGACGGATGGATTTTCTGAACCACTGGACATGGGATACCTCAGGATTTTTTCCGAAATAGGCACTTACAGCAAAGTCTCACCGAAATATAGCACTTAAAAATACTTTAACAAAATCCGCTAACGCAAATCCGTTAACACAAATTCGTTAACACCATGCTGTAAGTTGAAGCTGCCTATTACGCTGTTATAGGTTATTCCGATGCGTAACCTTGTGGGGGTAGAATCTGGCCATCCATTATTGCGCTGTTCCTTTCCATAACCAGACGCTGATCTAAAAACCAGCCGATAACCAAAGGATAAATACTGTGTTCTTGCGTTTGTACCCGCTTGCTCACATCTTCTTCCTGATCTCCCGCAAAAATGGGCACTTTAGCTTGTAAAATAACCGGGCCACCGTCTAATTCTTCCGTCACGAAATGGACAGAGGTGCCATGTTCTTGATCACCGTTTTCAATCGCTTTTCGATGGGTATGCAGGCCGGGATATTTAGGCAACAGAGAAGGGTGAATATTGAGCAGACGCCCATGATAGTGTTGGACAAATCCGGGCGATAAAATTCGCATATAACCCGCTAAAACCACTAAATCGGGAGCATATTGATCAATGGCTTGGCGTAGGGCGATATCATAGCTTGCACGATCTGCATAGGCTTGCGGGTTGATAAAGTGGGCAGGGATATCGGCCCGTTCAGCACGTTGCAGGCCATAGGCATCGGCTTTATTACTAAAGACGGCGGCAATATGCCCATTAATTCGGTTTTGTTGGCAGGCGTCGATGATGGATTGCAGATTGCTGCCATTGCCGGAGACTAAAACGACAATTTTTTTCATAACTTGTCTTCACTGAAGAAATTCATTGACTAATATGCTCTGCATTTTTCAAGTTGCAGCTTTGTCGGTCACGCTGCAACTTGACATCAGTGGGGTAAAAAGCAATCGGGTAAAATAGTTACTTGATAATAACAACCGGTTGCTCATCAGCATTGAGTTCGGTAATGATACCGATTTGCCACGCATTTTCGCCTGAGGCTTGCAGATATGAAATCGCCTGTGCTGCCTGAGATTGGGGCAGGGCGATGATCATACCCACACCACAGTTAAATGTGCGGTACATTTCGTGCTCGCTGACATGACCGGCTTGCTGTAACCAGGTAAAAATGGCCGGCCATTGCCAACTGCCGGCATCAATTCTGGCCTGCCTGTTTTCTGGCAGTACACGCGGAATATTTTCCCAGAAGCCACCGCCGGTCAGGTGTGCAATCGCATGAACGTCAACTTTTTCAATCAGTTCAAGGATGGATTTGACGTAAATTTGCGTGGGGGCAAGCAGATGATCTGCGAGAGGTTTTCCTTCAAGCTCGGTCGTTTCTGGATTTGCCTGACTGACCTCAAGGATTTTACGGATCAGAGAATAGCCATTAGAGTGTGGCCCGCTGGAGGCAAGTGCAATCAGGGCATCCCCGGCCTGAACCTGACTGCCGTCAATAATGGCTGATTTTTCAACGACACCAACGCAAAAACCGGCGACATCATAATCTTCACCGTGATACATGCCGGGCATTTCTGCGGTTTCACCCCCGACCAATGCACAACCGGCTTGTTTGCAGCCTTCTGCTATGCCCGTGATAACACTGGCGGCGGTATCGACATCCAGTTTGCCGGTAGCGTAGTAATCAAGGAAGAAAAGCGGCTCGGCGCCCTGAACAACCAGATCATTGACACACATGGCAACCAAATCAATGCCGATCGTGTCATGGCGTTTCAAGTCCATGGCCAGACGCAGTTTAGTCCCAACGCCATCGGTACCGGAAACCAACACGGGTTCACGATATTTTTGTGGCAGGGCACATAATGCACCGAAACCACCTAATCCTCCCATCACTTCGGGGCGACGGGTCTGTTTTACGACACCTTTAATACGATTGACTAAGGCATTACCAGCATCAATATCGACACCGGCATCTTTATAGCTAAGAGAGGTTTTGTTGGTCACTGCGTAGCTCCCAGGCGGTTGCATTTTTATAAATAAAACAGAACGGCGACAATTCTAACAGTCTAAGCAAACGTTTGCGATAGCTTTATATCAGTTTCCTGTTAGATCAGAATCAAAGAAAACGATGTTTGATTGATAAAAATGAATAGATGAGTAGTGGCTTGATGTTGAAAAGGCGTTATAATCCCGCGATTTTTTTATCTGCCGGCGATATTAGGAGAAACCCATGAAGATCGTTGAGGTTAATCACCCGCTAGTTAAACATAAACTTGGTCTGATGCGAGATCATGATATAAGCACCAAACGCTTTCGTGAACTGGCCTCAGAGGTGGGTAGTCTTCTGACCTATGAAGCAACTGCTGATTTAGACGTTGAAAAAGTGACCATTGAGGGATGGTGTGGTCCGGTAGAGATAGAGCAGATTAAAGGGAAAAAAATTACGGTCGTTCCTATCCTGCGTGCGGGTTTGGGCATGATGGATGGCGTACTGGAAAATATCCCCAGTGCGCGAATCAGCGTGGTTGGTGTGTATCGTGATGAAGAGACCCTTGAGCCTGTGCCTTATTTCCAGAAATTAGTTTCTGATATCAATGAGCGCATGGCATTGGTTGTCGATCCGATGCTGGCAACCGGTGGCTCCATGATTGCGACCATTGATTTGCTGAAAAAAGCGGGATGTCCTGTTATTAAGGTATTGGTGTTGGTGGCTGCGCCGGAAGGGATCGCGGCACTGGAGAAAGCTCACCCTGATGTTGAACTGTATACCGCTTCAATTGATCAATATCTCAATGAGCATGGATATATCGTCCCAGGTTTAGGGGATGCAGGTGATAAAATATTTGGTACTAAATAATATTGACAGCCGACTGAAAAGTCGGTTTTTTTTGGTTTCTAGCAAGGTGATATAAGAGGATATCAATCATGACCCGTCGGACTATTGGGGTAGAAGAAAAACCGCCTTTGGCACAGACTATTCCTTTAAGTTTGCAACACCTATTTGCCATGTTTGGAGCAACCGTTTTGGTTCCCATTCTGTTTAAAGTTAATCCCGCGACAATTTTGTTGTTTAATGGCATTGGAACATTGCTGTATTTGGTTATTTGTAAAGGAAAAATCCCGGCTTATTTAGGCTCCAGCTTTGCTTTTATTTCACCGGTCTTGTTGTTACTGCCTTTGGGATATGAATTGGCATTGGGTGGATTTATTGTCTGCGGTTTGTTGTTTTGCCTGGTTGCCCTGATTGTCAAAGTCGCGGGAAGGGGGTGGATCAATGTGCTATTTCCACCGGCAGCGATGGGCGCCATTGTTGCGGTGATCGGGCTGGAATTGGCCGGTGTTGCTGCGGATATGGCGGGGTTGCGCCCGGCGGCGGGGACTGAGGTTAATATGACCAACCTGACCATCTCTATGGTAACACTGGGTGTGACGATCTTGGGTTCGGTCATGTTCCGGGGTTTTATGGCGATTATTCCGATTCTGATTGGTGTTTTGGCCGGTTATGCGGTGTCATTCTTTATGGGGATTGTTGATTTAACGCCAGTCCGTGAAGCGCCGTGGTTTGCACTGCCGACGTTCTATACTCCGCGTTTTGAATGGTTTGCCATTATGACGATTTTACCTGCGGCGCTGGTGGTCATTGCGGAACATGTTGGGCACTTGGTGGTCACTGCAAATATTGTGCAGAAAGATTTGCTGAAAAATCCGGGTCTGCATCGCTCAATGTTTGCCAACGGTTTTTCAACGATAATTTCGGGCTTTTTTGGTTCAACACCTAACACGACATATGGCGAAAATATTGGTGTGATGGCGCTGACCCGTGTTTATAGTACGTGGGTGATTGGCGGCGCTGCGGTGCTGGCAATCTTGCTTTCCTGCGTCGGTAAACTGGCAGCGGCGATCCAAATGATCCCGGTTCCCGTTATGGGCGGTGTTTCCCTGTTGTTATATGGCGTGATTGGTGCATCCGGTATCCGGGTTTTGATTGATTCGAAAGTGGATTACAGCAAGGCACAAAATCTGATCCTGACGGCTGTGATTTTGATTATTGGTGTCAGCGGGGCGAAAATTCAGCTTGGTGCGGCTGAATTAAAGGGAATGGCGCTGGCAACGATGGTGGGGATTGGTTTGAGTCTGTTTTTCAAACTGATAAGCATTATCCGCCCAGAAGAGCCGTATATTCATTCCTCTGTCGAGCCAATAAGAAATGATAATAAGAGTGTAGAATAAAATACGTTCATTAAACTGATTAGATTAGAAAGGGCTTTTACAAGGCCCTTTCTGCTTTTAAGTTATTTAACATCTTTTGTTCAAGGCCATATGAATTAATCCACGATATATACGTGCTTTTTCCCTTAATTTCTCGGCGGTTATATCAGATAAGTTATTGGAATGAAATGGATTGTATACACTGTTACGAGGAGAAAGATTGCTATTTATATTGCGTAAACCCAGAGAGGTAAGTGCTGATTTATCTATCTCACTAATATCATAAGGAATTATATTATCAGTTCCATCTTTTGCTAATGTGGCAATATTCCCATCTTGATCAATGAAAACTAATTCTGATACGTGAAATATTGAATTTTGTTGGACTATATTGAATATATTTGGTCTTAAAGGGGAAAATAATGTCTTGTATCGGTCTGTGTCAGGTATTGTTCCGGCAATATCTTGGGTAACTACAAATTTTTTTTTATCATACCACTCTTCCATTTTATTTTTCCATTGAGAGAAATATTTTTCTCCTTCACAAACAATCTCTGCCCACGGATCACATATCCATGATCCTGCTTGAATATGTGAGAGTACAGCTTTCATCTCTGCTGAATCAATTTTATCTTCCATATAATGGATGCTTATAAAAACATGGTCATAAGGCTGCGGAGCACTGTACATGATGATGTATATTATTTTTTTGCGATCGGGATCTTTCTGCCTGTAGTAATTGAAAATTTGGAAAGAATGCTTTTTGATCAAATAATGAAAGGCATAATTAGCAAGTTCACCACAATTTCCGACAAGTCTAGCCCTGAATTTGTTCTCAGTAAAATACTTATAATGATAAGGGATTTTTGTTGTTATATCTGTATTTGCGCGTAGCTTATTAAGCTGTTTATCTTTTTCTAACATGATATTTATTAATTCTTGTACTGCGGGAGGTTCATTTCCATTTATTTTATCAATTGCTCTTGTGTGAAAATGAAATTTGTTGGAAGAATAACCCATAAAAGTATTTTGTGCTTTTCTCATCGCATCGTGTAATAAGTATTTTATTAACATATTAACCTCTATTGAAAATAATTTAAGATGGATAAGTTAAAACTTCTGGTAATGTATCGTATTTCTACTATTGGCAGTCTTGGCTATTGATAGTATGAGATTGTCAGATATAAGACCTTTTTCGCCAGAATAGGTTATCTCTGACTGGCGAAGAAAATAGGCCTCGTTTTGCCATGCGGCGTTGTATGGAAAGACTGCCCTGATATTAATCTGAAAGTTTACTGGAATACCAGTTAAAAAAATCAATTTGTGCTATCCGAGTGGTCGTAATTTATCCATTTTATGGAAGAGTGTACTTTGATAGTCACCTTCTACTTTAAACAAAGCATTCGTTTCATTTATAGGGACTTTTTGTGGTAGACTTAGCGCTGTTCGTTATCCATTCTGTTTGAGGTGCTTCTGAATACACCGTCGCAGCTTTCATTACCATTATATTTGCCCGATGATGAAACTTTTGCCAGTTTCTTTGCAGGTGAGAATACCTCCTTATTAGCTGCAATAAAATTGGCCATTAGTCAGTCACACGGCAGTTATATCTATTTTTGGTCCCGCGATGGCGGGGGTAAAAGCCATTTGCTTCACGCAGCCTGTGCCGAATTGTCCCAACAGGGAGAAGCTGTAGGGTATGTACCACTGGATAAACGTGCTTATTTTGTTCCTGAAGTTCTTGATGGTATGGAACATTTATCATTGGTGTGCATCGATAATATTGAGTGTATTGCCGGTGATCAGGAATGGGAAATGGCTATTTTCAATCTTTACAATCGCATTGTAGAAATTGGCCGCACTTGTCTTTTGATCACAGGTGATCGTCCTCCTCGGCAAATTAACCTGACGTTACCGGACTTAGCATCCCGTCTGGATTGGGGGCAAATTTATAAATTACAACCTCTGTCTGATGATGAGAAAATTCAGGCATTGCAACTACGGGCAAAATTACGGGGTTTTGAATTGCCTGAGGATGTGGGGCGATTTGTGTTGAAGCGGCTCGACAGGGAAATGCAAACGCTGTTTAAGACCTTGGATGAGCTTGATCGGGCATCTATTGTGGCACAACGCAAACTGACGATCCCGTTTGTAAAAGATATCCTTGAGCTTTGAGTAACTAAAGCGGAAAGGAAACGAGATCAAATAAAAAAGTGATAGCGAATATACCGCTATCACTTTTTTATTGAAAATTTCTTCTTGCAAAATAGTTACAACAGAATTTCTTTAACCTGTTCAGGAGGACGCCCCAAACGCGCTTTACCGCCGACAACCACAATCGGGCGCTCTATTAATTTGGGGTTTTCAGCCATCGCCTGGAGTAAGGCTTCTTGGGATAATGCCGCATCGTCAAGGTTTAATTCTTTGTAACGATCTTCTTTGGTACGCATCAATTGGCGGGCATCTTTGAAACCGAGTTGCTTTAATAGTATGGCAAGTTGTTCTGCTGTAGGTGGCGTATCAAGATAGTGAATGATTTCCGGCGTAATACCGAGTTTTTCAACCAGCTCAAGTGTTTCACGGCTTTTTGAGCAGCGGGGGTTATGATAAAAAGTAACATGTTGCATGTAAAAATCCTTCATTTATATTGGCTATAGCTTTGTTGCAGTTGGCGCAATTGATCAATACGGGCATCAAATCGCTTCTGATCATCACTGCCCAATTTTGCCAATGCACTGGCCTTGCTAAGTTGTTCGATGGCAGAGTCAAGATTACCTTGCAATGCCATGATTTCCGCATAGGCGGCGAGTTCGTCGTTGTATTTTCCTTGCCCTCCGGCTGTTTTTCTTAATAGTGTCCAGCCGATAAGATCATCAGGGTGACTGAAGGTATAACGAAACAGGAGTTGTGAAGCCTCAGAATACTTTTTGTCCATAAGGTAAGTGTTTGCAAGATTAATTTGCAATACCGGATCGTTTTTTTGTTTCTTGAGTGCTTCCTGCAAGCGCGTGATAGCGTTGGTATACTGTTTTTGCCCGATATCAATATCCGTCATCGTATCAATAAACCAAATGTTATCCGGTTGTTTATCCAGCATTGGAGACAATATTGCTCTGGCCTCAGTATACTTTTTATCTTGGGAAAGCAAAATAGCGTGTCCATAGGCAGCCGCAAGCTGTTCTTTGGCGGTTCCCTGGCTATATTTTTTTAGCAATTGTTCAATATAGGGGCGTTGATCCGTTGAATACATGGTTAAAATACGGACACGGGCGAACAGAAAATTTTGAGACTCCGAAACAGTTTTAGCCGGGTATTGATTTGACCGATTACGGGCATCAGACAAACGGCTGTCAGGTAATGGATGAGTATAGAGCATTTCAGGTAGCTTGGAGCTATAGCGGGATTGATCGACCAGTATTTGCATAAAATCAGGCATTCCGTGTGGATCAAATCCTGCTCGACTCAGCGTTCGCATTCCAATACGATCCGCTTCTTGCTCATTCGATTGGGTAAAACTGATCATGCCTTGTTGGAAGCCTGCCAGTGTACCGCTGAGTGCAGCTATACCGGCTTGTGGATTGGCCATCATAAGCAGGACAGCACCCAGTGTGCCGGCCCATGCCAGAGGGCTGGTTCGTTTTTGTTCTTCCATCAATCGTGCTAAATGTCGCTGTGTCACGTGGGAAATTTCATGAGCCATGACCGATGCCAGTTCACTTTCACTGCGACTATAGCGAAATAGGGCCGAATGGAGAACAACGTTACCGCCGAAAAATGCGTAGGCATTAATATTAGGATTATCTAACAAGTAGAAATGGAAAGGTGTTTTGACTGAATCGGCATGGCTGACTAATTTCTGACCCAACTGATTAATGTATTGAGTCAGCAACGGATCATAAATCAGAGGTGCCTGGGCCCTTATCGAACGTATATATAAGTCGCCCATCGCCATTTCCTGATTGATGCTAAGGGTGGCTCCCGCTGTGGTGCCGATATCAGGTAGTGAATCTTCAGTGGGTGCGGAGAATGCGGGAGGATTTCCTAATAACAACAGGCTAATAAAAAGGGTTATCAGTGATTTCTTGGATGTTTTTCTCATAAAGTGATTCTCATAAAATGGTGCGTTCCATTCTAACTATCAGTTTCATGAATACTTTTATGATGAAAGAGTACCCTAAAATCATTCATCATAATAAATTTTAGTGAAAAATACTTATTACGTATTGCAGCAAAGGAGTTGTACTTATGTTGGATATGATCATGCAATGGTATCGTCGCCGTTTCGCTGATCCACAAGTCATTGCATTATCAGTTATTTTATTGGCTGGTTTTGGGATTATCTATTTTTTCAATGGGATTCTGGCTCCTGTCCTTGCTGCCATTGTACTGGCTTATTTGCTGGAGTGGCCCACGGTACAGTTAGGTAAGTTAGGGTGTAGCCGCACGCTCTCTGTTGCCATTGTATTAACCATTTTTATGGGGATCAGTGCGTTAGTTATTTTGATTGTTGCACCGACCGTCTGGAAGCAGGGTTTAAATTTATTTTCCGATCTTCCCAATATGCTTAATCGGTTTAATGAATACGCGCATACTTTTCCCTCCCGTTATCCTGCGTTAGTTGATGCCGGTATTATCGATATGGTGGCTGATAATCTGCGTAGCAAACTCTCTTTGGCGGGGGAATCCGTTTTTAAGTTTTCGGTTGCTTCCCTGATTGGATTATTGACGCTGGCGATTTATTTGATCCTGGTTCCCTTAATGGTGTTCTTTCTGTTGAAAGACAAAGATAAAATGGTGGCGGCATTGCAGCGTATATTGCCACGTAATCGCAGTTTGGCAGGGAAAGTGTGGCGCGAAATGAACCAGCAGATCACCAATTATATTCGTGGCAAAGTGACAGAAATGGTGATATTGACGCTTTGCACCTATGCGGTATTTGCCTTCTTTGGGCTGCATTATTCTCTGTTGCTTGCGGTCTTGGTTGGTTTATCTGTGCTCGCTCCTTATATCGGCACTGTGCTTGTCACCATTCCAGTGATTGTGGTGGCGTTGTTTCAATGGGGATGTGGGGCTGATTTCTGGGCTCTGTTTATCGCCTATCTGGTGGTACAAGGGTTAGATGGTAACCTGCTTGTGCCAATTTTGTTTTCGGAAGCTGTTAATCTTCATCCCCTTGTTATCATCCTTTCTGTCATTATTTTTGGTGGATTATGGGGATTCTGGGGCGTTTTCTTTGCCATTCCACTGGCTACGTTAATCAAGGCAGTGATTCATGTCTGGCCGGAAGATAAATTGGCAGAAAAAATGAGAATGGCAAAGGCTAATATTGCAGCATTACAGAGGGTTATTGATTGCGAGGAATGCTAAGAACCCGCTTGCTTTGAATATGATGTCATAAAATACTCAGTGAAAATAAATAAGTTGCCGCTTTATTAAGTGAGCGGCAACGCATGACAGATTGACGATTAATGTTGTTTCAGATAATCCAGTACAACTTGATGATGCTCGCTGGTTTTAAATTTATCAAAAACGTGTTCAATCTCACCGTGTGGATTAATCAAAAAACTGATGCGGTGCATGCCGTCATAGGTTTTCCCCATGAACTTTTTTTCTCCCCAAACACCAAATTGTTCGGCAACTTGATGGTCAACATCAGAGAGCAGCGTGAAATTTAGCGTCTCTTTTTCTACAAAGCGGGCTAACTTTTCAGGTGCATCTGTGCTGATACCCAACACTTCAACATTGATGTTTTTTAGTTCATCCATTGAGTCACGCAAGCCACATGCCTGAACGGTGCAGCCTGGCGTCATTGCCTTGGGATAAAAATAAACTAAAACACGTTGGCCTTTGAAGTCAGATAGCTTAATGGTTTCGCCATCTTGGTCAGGAAGGCTGAATTGAGGGGCCTTATCACCGGCTTTCAATGCACTCATCATTCATTCTCCGTTTGATCGTTTTGATTTAAATGTGCTTGTACGATAATACTGCCCCATCGTTGATTTCAAGGGCTTTTACTCTTTGCGCAGGCAGTACCGGATAAGGGCCTGTCGAATACTCTGCTTGGTGCTAAGGAAAAGAAGGGCGTAGACAGTCCCCTCTATAGTTGATACCCGGTATATCACTCTTAACTGGAGATTAGGATCAATATAATCGTGGTAAGTCGTTAAACCAATATCTGCTGCTTCTTCACATAGTGGGGCACTCTCTGGATGTGACTTTATTCTGTTCTCGAAGCTATCAATAAAACCATCCAGAAGTTTTTGTGAAGCAGCCTGACCAATATGTTTGGATAGATAGTGGAAACGGTCATAGAGCTGCTCCTGAAAAGTCTGAGAATATTCAAACTTAATTGTTGTTGTCATCGACCAATCCTTTCAGCCTAGCTCTGAGATCGGAGGATGAAACAGTCCGGCCTGCCTTCACATCTTTTTCTGCGAAAGAGAGCAATCGCAACAAAGCCATTTGTTCCTGTTGCATTTCAAACTGAGCGGGATCTTGAACCACATAGAGAGGCTCTCCATTCTGCGTAACAACTACCGGGTCAGAAACATCCATTGAAGCCAGCTCTTTCTTGAATGCCGAAACTGTCGTTATGCGGGGCGAGGTAAGTAGGGACATAACGTTCTCCAGAGATAAAAATTATCAATTGCAGTATCGATTACAGCATATAGCGCCCCGGTGAAAATGTCCATATATGGACCATATATGGGATTGTCCTGCAAGTTAAAGGGCAGAAATCTGCCCTATAGTGGTTATCCTTCCTGTTCTTCACCTTGGCACTGATCTCAATTTTTCCTATCTAATCAGTATAAAACCTTCTATTTACGTCATTGTTTTTTATATATTTAATTTTTTATCTGAGCTTGTACGATAATACTGCCTTGTGCATTTAATTCTGCACATAGGTGATGAAAAGTTTCTTTAAATATCGTGCCATTATCGTCAACTGGATTGTGGCCTGTAATTTGAATTTGCAGGCGCGCGGGGTGATTTCCTTCGGCAGGGTGCGTTTTTGAGACCAGTTCCGCGATATTAAGATCCTGAGCCGTGAATAAACTGGTAAAACGTTCAACAATGCCTGGTGAATCATCGACATCTACTTTAACGGTGATGGTCGAAGGAAATTTTTTCTGCACCCCACATCGGGTACGTTTCATGACGATGAGTAATTCAAGTTCTGCGCCCTTTTGTGGCAGGGTAGATTCAATCAACGTAATGGCATTCCAGCTACCGGATAGTAACATGATGAAAGTAAATTCTTCGCCAAACATTGCCAGGCGGCTGTCCTCAATGTTACAGCCGCAGGTACTGACGAGGCGGGTAATGGTATTAACGATGCCGGGGCGATCGGTACCTAGGGCGGTGATCACTAAAAAATGCTGTTCTGATGTTGGCAAAGCGATTTTCCTTTAATTTTAGTCGTTGTTTGCTGTGTATGTGGTGTTTAAACATAAAAAATGATCAAGAGAAGGTCAATCGCATTTGTCGGGAGAGCAAAATTATAATTTCTGTTTAATTGGCTACACTTGATATTAACAAAATTCATTGAAATCGCGTGGCTAAAGAGTTTTCTTCTGTATAACAAGAAAGTACCATGAACTTCTTATTTGCAGTTTTAGGCTTAACGAAGGGGAAAGTGGTAATGGTAAGCAATCATTCTGGTTTTACAGGCAGTATAGTTGCATTGATAACGCCGATGGACTCAACCGGTCAGATCGATAAGGCCAGTTTGAGAAAATTAGTTGATTATCATATCGCCAGTGGTACATCTGCGATTGTGTCTGTTGGCACAACAGGCGAGTGTGCAACACTTAACCATGACGAACACGTTGATGTGGTATTGACAACACTGGAAATGGCGGATGGACGCATTCCTGTGATTGCGGGAACGGGGGCAAATGCCACTGCGGAAGCCATTTCTCTGACCCACCGTTTCGAAAACACGGGGGTTGTGGGTTGCCTGTCGGTGACACCTTATTATAATAGGCCATCACAGGAAGGTTTATATTTGCACTTTAAGGCAATCGCTGAGAATACTGACTTACCACAAATTCTGTATAATGTGCCATCTCGTACCGGATGTGATTTATTGCCACCGACTGTCGCGCGTTTGGCGGAACTGAAAAATATTGTTGCGCTTAAGGAGGCGACAGGGAACTTAAGTCGTGTTAGTCAGATCCAAGAATTGGTTAGTGATGAAAATTTCATTCTACTGAGTGGTGATGATGCAAGTTTTGTCGATTTCATGCAGCTTGGTGGTAAGGGAGTGATTTCTGTGAGCGCAAACGTTGCGGCAGCGGAAATGGCGCAGGTGTGTGAATTGGCTGGGCAAGGTAAATATTTGCAAGCTCGTGCCCTGAACAGTCGACTGATGGAATTGCATCATCAATTATTTGTTGAACCTAGCCCGACGCCAGTTAAGTGGGCTTGCCGTCAATTGGGATTGATTACCGATGATACATTGCGTTTGCCAATGATCCCGCTCACGCAGGAAGGGCAAATTCCAGTTGGTAAGGCCTTGAAAATAGCTGGATTACTGTAAAACTTTAGGGAATTTTAATGGCAACATTATTGCAAAAATCGAAGGTCATGAAGATTGCTGGCCTGTCATTGGTGGTTTTGTTAGCTGCCTGTTCCAGCGATCAGCGCTATAAACGTCAGGTCAGCGGGGATCAATCCTATCTTGACACGCCTCCACTGAAAATATTGAACATCCCTGCGGGAATGGTATTACCGTTACAAAATGGCGAGTATAATATCCCGACAACGGCTTCAACAGGGGCAGTGGGTAAAGATTTGGATATACGTCCTCCATTGCAGGCGCTTGCATTATTGACGGGTTCCCGTGTTGAAAATAGTGCTAACAGCAGTAAGTTGTTGCTTGAAAATACCCCGGAATACAGCAAATTATGGTCACAGGTAAACAATCTGCTGACAGAAAAAGGATATAAGATCAGTCATAAAGATGATTCTGCGCAAACCTTGACGACAGATTGGGTTACTTGGCCGCGGGCAGATGAAAATATTCCTTATCAGGGTCGCTACCGTATTTCGGTGACCAAACAGGATTACCAAATAGTGTTAGCGGTTTCGAATGACGGCTTGAAACATGGGGAAAAGGAAATTACCAACCCAGTGGAAATCCAGCGTTACAATGTTGTCATGCTTAATAAACTGGCGGGTGACTTAAGCCAGCAACAAGAAGCCGCGAGTCTGAGTAGTGCTAAAAACTCCGGTGCATTAGCGGTACAAAGCGGTAGTGATAATACTGGATTGCCGCAAATCATCGTGCGTGCACCCTACAACGTCGTCTGGAACAGGTTACCATACGCGTTGGAAAATATAGGTATGAAAGTCACGGACCGTACCCGTTCCACGGGAGCGATAGCGGTGACTTATCAGGGACGCAGTTCTTCTGATTGGGAAGCGTTGGGAGTCGAAGCGCCTTCCATCAGCGAAGGAAATTACAAGTTACAGGTGGGTGATTTGGATAACCGGAGCAGCCTACAGTTTATCAGCGAAAAAGGTAAACCGCTGACGCAATCTGAAAATGATCAAATGGTGGCTGTGCTGGAAGCGGTATTTAGCCAATCCAAAGACCAATCAAAAGATAAGTAATAGATATAGATAAAGGGGCTCAGGCCCCTTTATCTTTGGGATAAGATGTTTGTTCAATTCTTTACGTTTAAAGATGTCATATTTCTGGAGTGTAAAATGCAGAAAAAAGCTGAGTTGTATCGTGGAAAGGCAAAAACAGTGTATACCACTGATAATCCTGACTTACTTGTGCTGGAATTCCGTAATGATACATCAGCATTGGATGGTGAACGCATTGAACAGTTCGATCGCAAGGGAATGGTGAATAATAAATTCAATCATTTCATTATGAGCAAACTGGAAGAGGCGGGTATTCCGACGCAAATGGAACAACGGTTGTCAGATAATGAATCCTTGGTGAAAAAACTTGATATGGTGCCTGTTGAGTGCGTTATTCGTAATCGTGCTGCCGGTTCTCTGGTTAAGCGTCTGGGAGTGGAAGAGGGAATGGTGCTTAATCCGCCACTGTTTGATCTGTTCCTGAAAAATGATGCCAAACACGATCCTATGGTTAACGAATCCTACTGTGAGACATTCGGTTGGGTGAGTCAAGCGCACTTGGCTGAAATGAAACGCTTGAGCTACAAGGCTAATGAAGTTTTGAGCAAATTGTTTGATGATGCGGGCTTGATTCTGGTGGATTTTAAGTTGGAATTTGGTTTGTTCAAAGGCAAAGTCGTATTGGGAGATGAATTTTCACCGGACGGTAGCCGCTTATGGGATAAGCAGACGATGGATAAAATGGATAAAGATCGTTTTCGCCAAAGCCTTGGTGGCTTGATCGAAGCGTATGAAGAAGTTGCACGCCGTATTGGCGTTATTTTGGACTAATGACGCAAACGATTACTTAAAGGTTTTTTTAAATACCAGGATGCCCGATAATATAAAGGGCATCCTGCCCCTGTCTTGCGCGTTGAGTAAATTTAAAGCAGGGATTTAGTTTGTTGTTTCCAGCCTTTTTGTCGCATGCAACTGTAATAAGATCCTCTTCTGGAATCGCTGTTAACATCTATTACATAGCTTTCAGTCATGGGAACACTTTGATAGTAATAGCCATCTTTTCCGCATTGAACGCCATTTACGCAGTGTTGTCGCACGCTTTTCAGCGTTGATCTTTGGGCAACTTCATTTTTTACAGGAAATAGACTTGATGCTGACAGGTTGCATTCAGCCGTTGCTTCACTGAAAGGCGTTGGATGACTTGTTGTAGGTACCCATTGAGTGGTACAACCCGCTAAGGAGAGACAAATTATAAGGGAGGATGTTAATTTTTTCATATCGCTTATACGAACGCATCTTAGTTGCAAGGTATTTCTTACAATCTTTCTGCATTGGCCTTGGTAAAAATGTGGGTGTTTATCAATAAAACCAATTTGTTACTGACGTTATGGTAAATTGCTTATGTTGTGATACTTTCCACGATCAAGATTTTGCTATCAATAAATTAAGATGGCACCTTGCTCTAGGTGAGTAATTATTTATCAATGTTATTACTGAAAGCAAGCGTGTTAGCAAACCGCCAGTCGCTTCGCTATTCTTGTTTTATAGGGAGTTATAGGAAAATTCATGAGCCACATTGATCCTACGTTACTTATTTTGCTTGTGCTTGCAGGGCTTGGCATCATCAGTCATAACATGACAGTGACACTTGCCATGTTATTTTTGTTGGTTGTTCGCATCACGCCATTAAATCAGTTTTTCCCTTGGGTGGAAAAATATGGCTTGACGATAGGTATCCTGATTCTGACTGTCGGCGTCATGGCACCTATCGCAAGCGGGAAAATCTCCGCACAGGACATTTTTAGCTCTTTCTTAAATTGGAAATCACTGCTGGCTATTGTGGTTGGTGTTCTTGTGTCATGGTTGGGAAGCCGTGGTGTTGCTTTAATGTCTAGCCAGCCTTCTACGGTGGCCGGATTATTAGTCGGCACTGTGTTGGGGGTGGCGCTATTTAGGGGCGTTCCCGTAGGCCCGTTGATTGCCGCGGGTATTTTATCGATTATGATTGGCAAATTGTGATTGTGCGGGTCACCATTTTAACGTATTCATCAATCAGATAGTTCATATATTATACAATTCACATTATGGATAGTTCGTTCTATGTATAGCTTATGGCACAGCGCATGGGAAAAGTTGCAGATACAGATGCAGCAACAAGGACAGCGCCGTTTGGTCGTTTTGAGTGGTGATCCTCAATGGAGTGCATCGATTGTCAATCAGCTAACAGAACAGTTCCAAGGGGATTGGTTAACGGTTTCAGCTCATGTATCCGGTGCGATTGATCCGACAAAAGCCGTCAGCTTGCTTGGGCGTGAATTTTTGCATGGTGTTTTTGACGCAACGAAAGGGTTTAATGCGGAAGCATTGGCAATACTGGCCGGCACACTAAAAGCGGGAAGCTGGTTAGTGATGCGTGTACCCGCGTGGTCACAATGGCCGGAACAGCCCGATGAAGATAGTTTGCGCTGGAATGAATCGGCAGGCGTCATTTCGACGCCTAATTTCATTCGCCATATCCGGCAACAAATCCTCGCGTTTCCTGAAGTGATATTATGGCGTCAGGAAATCCCTTTTCAGCTATCTCAGAGAGTTCCACTGCCTGAAACCGGAATGTGGCAGATGCCTGACGGCAACCCGACGGTGAGTCAGCGGGTTATTCTTGGCGAATTGCTACAGGCGACACAAGGCATTTGGGTGATTACCGCACCGCGAGGGCGGGGAAAATCGGCGCTGGCCGGCATGTTAGTGCGATATTGGCAAGGAAAATGCTGGTTATGTGCCCCGGCAAAAATAACGACGGAAGTGATCCGACGTTATGCCGGTATTTCAGATCCTGTTGAGCAGGCACCTTTGGAACAAGAGACGCCTTTTTGGGCAGTCGATAATTTATTGAAGTATTGCCGCACAAAAAAGAGTGGACAGGAAAATAAAAGTGATGCTGACTGGCTATTGATTGATGAAGCCGCGGCGATCCCAACTCCCCAGTTGGCCGAATTGATCCGCTATTTTCCTCGTGTGTTGTTGACTTCAACGGTTCAAGGTTATGAAGGCACGGGACGCGGTTTTTTGCTGAAACTTTGTGCTGCCTTACCTGACTGTCATATCCGTGAATTGAAAACCCCCATGCGCTGGGCTGAAAATGATCCCCTGGAAGCCTGGCTGGATAGTGCTCTGTTATTCGATGATAAACAGCCCGCTGATGACACACGGTTAAGCACAGAAAAATGGCATTTTCACCCGATTTATCAGCCTGAATGGTTACAAAATGCCACATTGCTGCGCCAATTTTATGGCTTATTAACCAGCGCGCATTACCGTACCTCTCCGCTTGATCTGCGTCGATTAATGGATGGCCACGGGATGACATTTCTGGCTGCTGTCGCGCGTTGTTCAAAGCATCAGCCACAACTGATCGGTGCTTTGTGGATGGTGAACGAAGGGGGGTTGTCACCGGCATTGGCACATGAAATCTGGGCAGGACGCCGGCGGCCAAGGGGAAATTTGGTGGCCCAATCTCTGGCGGCACATGGTGGTTTTCCGCAGGCTGCCACCTTGCGATCACAGCGAGTCAGTCGCATTGCTATACAAGCGCAATATCGTCGTCGGGGTATTGCGCAACACTTGATCATCCAACAATGTCAGGAAGCCAGTCAACAAAAACTGGATCTCATCTCGGTGAGTTTTGGTTATACCGCCGCCCTCTGGGCTCTTTGGCAAAAATGTGGTTTTCGACTGGTGAGAATGGGTACCCATCGGGAAGCGAGTAGTGGTTGCTATACCGCAATGGCTGTTTTGCCACTGAGCGAGCAGGGGGGACGTTTTGCCCAATCCGCACAACAGCGGTTATCCCGCGATGCCAGCGGATTGGAATCATTACTCGGCTTTGCCTTGCCAATTGAATACGAAAGTGACGGAAGGCTTAATGCCAGTGATTGGCAGGAATTGGCGGGTTTTGCATTTGCCCATCGTCCGCTGTCAGCATCTTATTTCGCATTACAGCGATTATTATTGCAGAGTCATTTGGCCTTGCCGGCGTTGAGAAAACATCTTCAGCAACAACTAAGTATCGAGCAATGTGTCAGTGACTTATCGTTGAGTGGCCGTAAGGCACTCTTGAAACATTGGCGGGAAGAGACGGCGGAGGCATTGACAAGCATCGATAAAATGCTTGCCAATGACTGGAGAGATTGGGTTATTTCTTACGATCCCGCTGCGGCCAATCATCCTCATCATCCCATTGATCGTTAAGATCCCGATGCGGGGGTAATTCGGGTTTGTTATCTAAGAAATGTTCTTTATCGACGCGACTGAGTGCTTTTACCGCGTTAACGATAATGCCAACGAGCACTAACAGAACAATCCACCAATAATCTATCAGCCAATTCATGATATTTTCCTCGGAACATTAAGAGCCTCTTCCATGAGGCTCAGGAGCCTAATAGGTTATTTCTGTTAAATCCTGATGTATTTTTCAAATATATAGGATAGATTGGTTTTTAACCAGTTGATGCTGGCAATATCACGGTTTTCCCAAGCACTCAACAGGACGTGTTCATCAAATAAATTTTCGGCTTCATGGGATAATGGCCAATAGCTGATATGCCACGGCTCATAAGCTACGCCGGCATCATGGCGTGTAAAGGGACGATAGAAATCATAGTGAGACATGTTTTCTGTTAGCCAATGGGTTAAAGGCTCAAAGTACCCGCCGTTTTCATATTCCCACGGCTCCAGTTGCAGTTTTTTACCTTCTGGCAGCAGAAAGGGATCATAAATATCCAGCTCTGTACCCCAATGATGGCGGCTCGCTCCCGGCAGGGCTGACCAGCGGAGAATGGCTTCACAACGTTCGCCTTCACTCAATTTTGAGATATCAAGGGGGTGGCTGTTATTATCTAATACTGGACGCTGACCACGGAATTTCTCATTCCAGATCGTTTGCTGGCGCGTGAAATCGCGAAACGAACTGGCAGGTTGTAGCTTAAAACCTGCCTTGGCAGCTTCTTTCTGCATGGCAAGAAATGCTTTAGTGGCATTAAACTGCAAGCGGTGATTGCCGGTCAGCGTGATGAGGTGATCAGTGGACAGTCCAGTCAGGGATTCAGGTGTCATCATTTGAGTAATTGCTCCATGATACGTTGATAAATCAGGCTCAATGCTTGTAAATCAGACACCTTGACACATTCATCGGTTTTATGAATGGTGGCATTGATGGGGCCCAATTCCACGACCTGAGCTCCCATTTTGGCAATAAAACGCCCATCTGATGTACCGCCGCTGGTTGATAGCTCTGGCTGATATCCACAATAGTGTTCAATAGACTCAACCACCGCATCAACCAGCTCCCCTTTACTGGTCAGAAAAGGTTGGCCTGATAGCCACCAGTCAATCTCATAGTTAAGGTGATGCTTTTTCAGCATATCTTCAACTTGCCGGCGGATTGCGCTATCAGTCAGTTCAGTGCTGAAACGGAAATTGAACTGAACCCACAATTTCCCAGGGATAACATTATTACTGCCGGTTCCTGCCTGAATATTGGCGATTTGCATACGGGTGGCCGGGAAAAATTCATTGCCGTTATCCCAATGAGTATTGACGAGTTCCTGCAAAAAAGGCACTGAACGATGAATCGGGTTATCTGCCAATTGTGGATAGGCAACATGCCCTTGGGTGCCAAAGATCGTCAAGCTCGCCGTCAGCGAACCCCTGCGCCCGTTTTTGATCATATCCCCAAGGCACGTTTGGCTGGAGGGTTCACCCACGAGACAATAATCCAAACGTTCATGGCGCGACATTAACGCTTCAACCACCTTAACAGTACCATTGGTCGCTTTGGCCTCTTCATCGGAGGTGATCAGAAAAGCCAGACGGCCTTTATGTCCAGGATGCTCTGCGACAAAACGTTCAGCAGCAACCACCATTGCCGCCACTGAACCTTTCATATCTGCCGCGCCACGACCATATAACATGCCATCACGGATAGCCGGTTCAAAAGGGGGTGTTTGCCATTGTGAGATATCGCCGGCAGGAACGACATCAGTGTGTCCGGCAAGGGCAAAAGTCACGCCGGTTCCACGATAAGCCCAAAAGTTCAGGGTGTCGCCGAAAGGCATTCGTTCTACTGTAAAGCCAATGTCTTGCAGGCGCTGGATAAGAAGTTCTTGGCAACCCTGATCATCCGGGCTGACAGAAGGACGCTTGATTAACTGTTGAGCAAGGTCAATGACTGGACAAGTCATAGTCATCTCCGTATCTCGTCATGTGAGAAAAATTGTTGATACTGCTCCGCCTTGAAACCGAGTAAATATTTCTCTGTTTCTGCCCCGTTGTTTTTTGCGCCTTCTGTGCTGGATACCAGCAGAGGTCGTTTTATGATCGAGGGCTGCTCTAGCATAAGTGCTTTGGCGGACTCGGCATTATTAATGGCGGCTTTTTGCTCGTCGGACAATTTGCGCCATGTTGTACCTCGGGTATTCAAGAGGGATTCCCAGCCAACGTTTTCAATAAATGATTGAAGTAACTCAGGAGATAGGCCATCAAGTCGATAATCATGAAAGTGATAAGGAATTCCTTGATCTTCTAACCAACGACGCGCTTTTTTTATGGTATCGCAGTTTTTGATACCGTAGAGAATGGATACTTTGTGAGAAAGGGTATCTGACATGATAGGAGCCTTGATTCTGTTTTGTTTAACCTATCCGACATAATGCGGGAAATGGGGGATTTTATCCAGATAAGGCGTTTTTTGCGCACACTTTATGTTTATTACTTTCCTGACATTTACTCTGGCATTTATGTTATGGATGTCTAAACTCTCAACAAAAACCGATTAGCTACATTTAAAATAATAAACCACATAAATAATACCATTATTTATTATATACAAAATTAATTTTTTTGTAATTAATTTATGCGCCTTGATAACTCACAATTTCCCCACTGACAAAACTTAGGGAAATTGTGTTCCATATTGGTGCGTTGAGAAAGAATTCAATGCTAAATGAACGCCGTCTTTCTATGTTTTAGATAGATGATAGTGGCTTCGAGACGGGAACGGGACTTGAGTTTTTTCAATAAGTTACGGGTATGGACTTTCACGGTTTCTTCTGAAATAAAAAGGAAGTTAGCGATTTCTTTATTTGTCATTCCTTCGGCAATTTCTTTTAAAACGTCTAATTCTCGTTTGGTTAATTTTGATAACGGATCAACATAAAGGTGGCGGGTGGATAAATATTGATGGACTTTTTCACTGAACACCGCATGACCCTCTATGGCTTTTTTTATGTTGTTCAATAGAGAAGTCAGCTCGATATCTTTTAATAAATAACCATTCGCACCGGCATCAACTGCCTCGTAAATATCGCATCTGTGATCTGAATCGGAGAGTACCAGGATATAGGCATCAAGCCCTTTGCGGCGGAGAGATTTAATCGTATCAATCCCTGAAAGGCCGTGGATTTTTAAATCCATTAGAATAATGTCGGGTTTTATTTGGCAAGCGATATTAATCGCATCTTCACCATTGCCCGTTTCGGCAGTCACAATGAGTTCTCGTTCTAATTCAATCAACCCTTTTAAGCCGTGACGAATGATTGGATGATCATCAACTATCATGACTGAATGATTATGCATGTCCTTTCTCCCATATAGAAATGCAGATTTATGTTTAATAAAACATAAAAGACAGGTTCCTGCTTTATGTTAAATTGCTGTGTGGTTTTTATGGAGTATATTGAATCATCGTTAATGAGATTCTGAAAATATATCCTGATATAAAAATAGAAATATCGCAAACAGGTTAAACCACTCAGATGAAATAAAATTCACTTTCATAAGAAAATGTGTTTCCTTAATTGCCAATAATTTTCCAAATAAATAAATTTTCATAATAGTGAGAATTTGTAATCTTGTCTCGCGTGGCGCGTGGGACAAGATTTATTCCTATCATTTTGAAACGCCATTTAAATTTGGATAGATATTTTATAGATTAATTTTTGTTTTTGTAAACTTATTTTAAATGTTGATTTAAAAATGTATCTTGGATTCGCATATTAAGCGCAACACCGTAATGAACGAAGTAAATGAGTTGGGGTTCCTGTAAATAACTCATTCGGTGTTTTATAATCTCGTGTCTTACGTGGTCGATTATTTAGTCGGTTTGCCACAAGGTTAACCTCCCGCTCTGATACCTTATTAAAATCGGTTCCTTTTGGGAAGTAATCTCTGATTAATCCATTTATGTTCTCATTTATCCCTCTTTCCCAAGGGGAATACGGATGAGCAAAATAAATTTTTGTCTCTAAATTTTTACCGATCCGTTCGTGTTCGGCAAATTCGAGTCCGTTATCAAAGGTAATTGTTTTAACTTTATGTTTTATCATCGATAAATGTCTTGTCGCCGCTTTGGCAACACCTTCTGCTGTTTTATCTTCAAGTTTAATGATGATCGTAAATAACGATTTTCGTTCAACTAAAGTCAATAAGGCACTTTTACGATCTTTGCCAACGATAGTATCCCCTTCCCAATCCCCAATACGCTGCTTTTTATCAACAATTTTTGGGCGCTTATCAATACTGACTCTGTTTTTAATTTTTCCTCTGTGCTCATGGCTTCCATAGCGTTTACGATACGGTTTTTTCGCTATCCTAAGATGTTGCCATAAATCACCGCCATTTATTTTATCTTTATAAATCAATCGATAAATTGTTTCATGATGTAAAGAGATTTTCGCTTCCCGCTTGAGATAACCCACAACTTGTTCCGGACTTAAATCTTGCCAAATTAACTGTTTTATCCACTTTGTTATCTCTGGCGTGATTTTTACGGCTTTTACCTTAGAATGACGGCGTTCTAATGCTTTACGCTGAGCTTGTTCAGGTTCATATTTCTCGGCTTCCCGGTTTCGTCTCAATTCCCGGCTAATTGTTGATGGGGCCCGATTAAGCGACGTTGCAATAAAACGTTGTGTAAAACCGGCTTCTTTTAAGCCGAAAATCTGGTATCTTTCTGTTTCGGTCAGTTGCGTATAGGCCATAGTGCATTTTCCTTTGGCGAGAAAGATGCCTACTATAGCAACTGACCGCCTTTCTTAGAAATTGCACTTACTATGCGAATCCAAGTATCTTTAATTAATTTATCAGGTTATTAATTAGAGATAAAATACCTCTCTATGGGTATCATTAGGATAATATCCCTATAATGTTGATCAAATAACATTCCAACATTGTCGATCACTTCCTTACTCCTTTTGTTTGTTTTTTGCGCCTTGATTTTAAAGATTATGCACAAAATGCCGCTGACATCATGATTTAACCTTCTGTAACTATTATACTGAAACCATTTTTACTAAGACATGACGCGTAAGGGATCTGATGATGGATGAAAAATTAAAACAAAGTGCTCTTGATTTTCATGAGTTTCCACAACCTGGAAAAATTACAGTGACACCCACCAAGCCACTGACAACACAACGTGATTTGGCATTAGCATACTCACCGGGGGTTGCTGCGCCTTGTCTTGAAATAGCAGAAGATCCTTTGGCAGCCTATAAATATACGGCACGTGGCAATCTTGTTGCGGTTATCTCCAATGGTAGTGCTGTGTTAGGGTTGGGGAATATCGGCGCACTGGCCGGTAAACCGGTTATGGAAGGTAAGGGCGTTTTATTCAAGAAATTCTCTGGGATCGATGTTTTTGACATTGAAGTGGATGAATCCAACCCTGATAAATTAATTGATATCATTGCGGCACTGGAGCCCACTTTCGGCGGTATTAACCTTGAAGATATCAAAGCACCGGAGTGTTTTTACATTGAACAGAAACTCCGTGAGCGCATGAAAATTCCGGTATTCCACGATGATCAACATGGGACGGCAATTATCTGTACCGCCGCGGTACTAAATGGATTGCGGGTGGTTGATAAAGATATTGGTAAAGTGCGCATGGTGGTCTCAGGGGCGGGAGCGGCCTCCATTGCCTGTATGAATCTGCTGGTGGCACTGGGTCTGAAACGTGAAAATATTGTCGTTTGTGACTCAAAAGGGGTTATCTATCGCGGCCGCGAAGAGAATATGGAAAAGACCAAAGCGGATTATGCCATTGAAGATAACGGCAGCCGTACACTGGCAGATGTGATCCCTGATGCGGATATTTTCCTCGGCTGTTCCGGGCCGGGCGTATTGACACAAGACATGGTGAAAACCATGGCAAAAAGTCCGCTGATTATGGCATTGGCTAACCCAGAGCCGGAAATTTTACCGCCACTGGCAAAAGCCGTGCGCCCTGATGCCATAATTTGTACCGGTCGTTCTGATTTTCCTAATCAGGTCAATAACGTTCTCTGTTTCCCATTTATCTTCCGTGGCGCATTGGATGTTGGGGCGACCACGATTAATGAAGAGATGAAACTTGCCTGTGTGCATGCCATTGCGGATCTTGCCTTGGCGGAACAAAGTCAGGAAGTGGCTTCTGCTTACGGCGATCAAGATCTGTTCTTTGGCCCTGATTATATTATTCCGAAGCCGTTTGATCCTCGCCTGATTGTCAAAATTGCCCCGGCCGTCGCGAAAGCGGCGATGGAATCCGGTGTGGCAACCCGGCCTATTACCGATTTCGGGGCATATATCGAGAAACTCAATGAGTTTGTCTATAAAACCAACCTCTTTATGAAACCCATCTTCTCTCAAGCCAAAAAAGAGAAGAAACGTATTGTCTTGGCAGAAGGGGAAGATATTCGTGTGCTGCATGCGACACAGGAACTCGTCTCCCTTGGCCTGGCATTCCCTGTCCTGATTGGCCGCCCCGGCGTGATTGAAATGCGGATTAAAAAGCAGGGCCTGCATATTGAAGCCGGTAAAGATTTTGAAGTGGTGAACAACGAAAATGATCCACGTTTCAAAGAATATTGGCAAGAATATTATCAAATGATGAAACGCCGCGGTGTTTCACCAGAGCAGGCCCGCCGGGCGGTGATTGGCAATCCGACGCTGATAGGTGCCATCATGGTGCATCGTGGTGAAGCGGATGGCCTGATTTGTGGTACGGTTGGCGGCTATACTGAACATTACCAAGTCGTGAAGGATGTCTTTGGTTTCCGTCAGGGCGTCCATACCGCAGGTGCCATGAACGCCTTGATGTTACCAACAGGAAATACCTTTATTGCCGATACTTATGTTAATGAAGATCCAAGCCCGGAAGAGTTGGCAGAAATCACGCTGATGGCGGCGGAAACGGTACGTCGTTTTGGGATTGAACCTAAAGTGGCCCTGTTGTCACGTTCGAGTTTTGGTTCATCTGATTGCGATTCTGCGCGAAAAATGCGTAAGACTTTGGAGCTGGTTCAGCAAATGGCACCATCACTTGAAATTGATGGTGAAATGCACGGAGATGCGGCTTTGGTCGAAAGTATTCGTCGCGATATCATGCCTGACAGCCCACTGAAAGGTTCCGCCAATCTGTTAATTATGCCCAACATGGAAGCGGCACGTATCAGCTATAACTTGCTGCGTGTGACCAGTTCCGAAGGCGTCACCGTTGGTCCGGTTCTGATGGGGGTTGCAAAACCCGTTCATGTTCTGACACCGATTGCTTCTGTCCGCCGTATTGTCAATATGGTGGCATTGGCGGCAGTTGAAGCACAAACCGATCCTCTGTAAATAACGCGGAATTGCAACAGTCAATCTGGAATTAACTCACGAGTTACCCTGTTAAGTTTATGCTTAACAGGGTTTTTATTTGTAAATAATTCTCATTATCTATAGTATGCGGGCAATTTTTTAATCACAAATTTGATACTACTAAGTTATGAAAATATCTCCCCGTATAAGATCGACTTTTTTAACCTGTTCTCTCCTGCTTGGCAGTAGTATTCTCGCGGGTTGTGCCGTCACGCCAGACGGCGCGCAGAATAGCTCCCAAATGGTATTTCAAACTCTTCCTGCTGAGTTAATGCAGTCTGGTGCGGTGCTTGACATGAAAACAGGCCAAGCCATTACCCCCGATCAACTGCTGGAACAATTGGCGAATTATCCGCGTGTTATTGTGGGTGAAAAACATGACAATCCTTACCATCACCAAATCGAGTTATGGTTAGTACAACAATTGGAGAAAAAACGTCCTCATGGTTCCGTATTACTGGAAATGATTAATCCAAACCAGCAAGAAAAAGTGAATAAAGTGAAAAGCTGGTTGCAGGGGAATCCGATTGTCAGGCAAGAACGTATCCAGCAATTATTGGCGTGGCAGCAAGGCTGGCCGTGGGAATGGTACGGTGATTTAGTGACGGCGCTGATGAAAGCCCCTTATCCGCTGCTGGCGGCAAACCTGAATCGCTGTGAAGTCGATCAAGCCTATAAAGATCACCGGGCTGGGGACAGAACGTCACTGGTTGCTGATGATGTCAAAAAACTTATTGAAGCAACGATTAAAAATTCCCACGGCGGCAATATCGATGAGTTACATCTTTCTGCCATGACTAAGATCCAGCAAATGCGCGATCAACGCATGGCTGAACAACTCGTTAAAGCACCCTTACCAGCGATGTTATTTGCGGGAGGGTATCATGCGGCAAAAGCGATGGGTGTCCCTCAGCATGTGAAGAAAATCGCGCCAAATGAAAAAGTGGTGGTATTTTTCATTGCTGAACAGGGTGTTTCTTTGAACAGCGAATATGCGGATTTTGTCTGGTTTACGCCAAAAGTGAGCGAAAATATAACCAAATAACGTTAATTATCACAAGGATGTGAGTGATTAATAAATAAAAATAGTTTTCATTTATATATCTAATTGATTATCATTCATGTCAATTTATTATTGACATAATGTGCTATAAAAGATGCTGACGTACACCACGTATCAAAATGCTCACACAGGTCATGTGACAAAATCTTTTTTCGCTGCGATCACACTGCACGTCTTGTTCGTAGGATGGCTGATCCACAAACCCAAAGATATCGATATCGAGGAATTTCTTCCTCCGCCGGCGGTGATGGTGGAACTGTCAACGCAGACGGAAGCTATCCATAAAATACACGTACAGCCGATTGGCATTGAACAGCAGCTATCTGTGGCCAGTAATCAGAAAGAAAGCAAAGTTGACGAACTCAACATGCCAAAATTAGAGGTTAATGAAAATGCCTTGCTGTTGGTGGATAAGCCGAAGAAAAAAAAGAAAGAACAAGATGCACTGAAAAAACACAGCCGGTTAAGCGAGTGAAAGCCGAAGAGCAGGAAAGCGAAAAATCTCGCAGCAGTGCTGCGCCAACGACCAGTAGCGCAAAGGCGAATAATGTGACCGCTCGCACGGCAGCGTCTTATGAAAGTAACTCTGACGCTATTGCTGATGCCAAAGCCGTTTGGCAGGCAGAAGTCACGGGGCACCTGAATCGTTATAAAAAATACCCGGACGATGCCCAGAGAAGGAAACGAACAGGGCGCCCGATGGTGAAATTCACGGTAAACCAACTGGGAGCCGTGCTTGACAGTGAATTAACGCGACGTTCAGGAACTAATTCACTGGACAGGGAAGCCAGGATGGTGCTGGAAAGGTCACAGCCTTTACCTAAGCCGCCCGACGTCATTTTAACGCATGGCAGGATCACCGTTGAACTGCCGATAGATTTTTATTTATCTCAGTAAAAATACAGGATTGATGGCATGTCACAGGATAAAACCGTGTGCGAGAAAGCAGTGCGCAGTAAAAGAAGGGTGCTTGGCTTTTTGCTCGGTGGTAGTTTATTGGGGCACAGTCTTGCCACTATCGCAATGGAGGAAAATAGGGTGCTACCTATCGCCACAAAACATCTCGTCACAAAACAAGCAAATAAAATGGAAATGCACGGCGATGTTCGTGTTGATAACTATTATTGGCTACGTGATGACAATCGTCAGGATAAAAATGTTATTGATTACTTAAAAACCGAGAATCAATATACCGAGCAAATGCTGAAACCGGGTCAAGCATTGCGTGAAACCCTCTATAACGAAATGGCTGATAGAATGAGTAAAGAAGATCAGTCCGTTCCTTATACCTATAATGGGTATGTTTATCGTACCGTTTACGAGGCAGGAAAAGATTTTCCCATCTATCAGCGCAAGCCAGTCGATAATTCCAATGATTGGCAGATCATGGTTGACGGCAATGAGCGGGCAAAGGGGCATAAGTTTTATCAACTGGGTGGATTTGCGGTTACCTTAGATAACAAACGCATTGCTGTGGCGGAGGATACCCAAGGTCGTCGTAACTACAAGATCTCATTTAAGGATTTTGCAGATGCCGACTGGCAGAATGATGTGATAGAAAACACGTCCGGCAATATTTTGTGGGCGAATGATGGTGAAACGCTGTTTTATGTGCGCAGAGATCCACAAACATTACTGCCTTATCAGTTAGTTCGTCACCAATATGGCACGGATAGCCAGCAGGATAAAAAAGTCTATCAAGAAGAGGATGAGCGCTTCTACCTGTCGATTTCGGAAAGTACCTCACTGGATTATATTTTGATTTCGAGTACCAGTTATTCGAGTTCAGAATATCGGCTGATTGATGCCAACCAGCCGCAATCAGAACCGCAGATTTTTTCTGCTCGTCAGGCGGAGCGTGAATATGACCTCGACCACTTCCGTGGGCAATTCTATATCCGTTCTAATCATGAAAATCCCTTATTTGGCCTGTATCGGACAGATGCCATTAATAAACCCTGGGAAATCGTGATTGCGCCACAGGAAAATACCGATCTGGAAAATTTTGCCCTGTTTAACGATGGGTTAGTTGTGCAGGAACGCACGAAAGGATTGTCATCGATTCGCCAGATTGATTGGCAAACGCAGCAGGAGAAGCGTGTCCAATTCGATGATCCGGCCTATATGGCATCATTGGGTTATAACCCGGAACCCGATACCCATTTCTTGCGCTATAGCTATTCATCAATGACAACACCCAGTTCTGTATTCCAATGGAATATGCAAACGGGTCAGCGTGAGTTGTTGAAGCAACAGGAAGTGAAAGGGTTCAGCCAAGAGAATTATGCCAGCCAGCGTCTTTGGGTAAAAGCGCGCGATGGCGTGGAAGTGCCGGTTTCTCTGGTATACCGCAAGTCCCTGTTCAAAAAAGGGGAAAACCCGATCCTGATTTACGGTTATGGTTCTTACGGCATCAGCATGGACCCTTATTTCAGTTCAGCACTGTTAAGTTTGCTGGATCGTGGATTTGTCTACGCATTAGTGCATGTGCGTGGTGGTGGGGATTTAGGTAAAAATTGGTATCTGCAAGGTAAACTTGGGAACAAGATGAACAGTTTCCACGATTTTATCGATGCAACCAAAACCCTGATTGCTGATGGTTACGGCAATAGCCAGCGTGTTTATGCTGAAGGCGGCAGTGCGGGCGGTTTATTAATGGGCACAGTGATTAATCAGGCACCGGAACTCTATCGTGGTGTCATTGCAAAAGTGCCTTTTGTGGATGTGTTGACCACGATGCTTGATCCATCCATTCCATTAACCACGGGTGAATATGAAGAGTGGGGTAATCCAAATAATAAAGAAGATTACTTTCGGATTAAATCCTATAGTCCTTATGACAATATTCAACATCAGCGTTATCCTCATTTGTTGGTGACGACAGGTTTGCATGACTCTCAAGTGCAATATTGGGAGCCAGCAAAATGGGTAGCGAAATTAAGGGAAATGAAACAAGGCAATAGTCTGTTATTGTTAGAGACCAATATGGATACGGGGCATGGTGGAAAATCAGGGCGTTTTAATCGTCTGAATGACATTGCCTTTGATTACAGTTTCTTATTAATGTTGGATGATGCTAAAACCTATTTTCCAGAATTAAAAGACTAATAAAAAAATAGCTAATGATGACTCAAGGCGCTGATAATTTTATCAGCGTCATGGGTTTTTTATTACGCAAATTTGTGAAGCAGTGTGAGTCGTCAATCAATACTTTTTTTAATTTAGGTGATATTTTAATGAAAACTGTGGCAAAAATAGCTGGAGCCAGCGCAATGCTGATTGGGCTTCAGGGCATCGCTTATGCTGAAAATGACAATGAAAAAGAAAAAGTCGTGCGATTTAGCAGCCTGAAAGTTTCAGGCTCTCAAGATAATAAGAATGCACCTCAGATTGAAGCGATGGAAAAACCCGGCGCTTATAGTTCTGTGGGCGAAGATAATAAATTGGAATCTGTGGACAGCATATTGCGCAGCTTGCCGGGAACTTATACTCAAATGGATGCCAGTCAAGGGCAAGGAGTTGTGAGTGTTAATATTCGCGGTTTAAGTGGTTTCGGCCGCGTTAATATGATGGTGGATGGTGTTAGCCAGAGTTTTTATGGTACAGCGCCGAATGAATTTGCACATGGGCAACAGCCTTATAGCCAATTTGGCGCTTTGGTTGATCCTAACTTTATTGTGCGAGCAGATATTGCCCGTGGGCAAGCTGATGACGCTGATTCTATCAATGCCTTGGTAGGAAGTGCCAATTTCCGCACCATTGGTGTCGATGATGTCATATTTGAAGGTAATAATCTGGGAGTCCGAACTAAGTGGACATATGGTAATAATGGTATCGGCCGAAGTGGCATGATGGCTGTTGCAGGAAAAACCCAAGCATTCAGCCCAGAAGGTTCTATCGGAGCTTTGTTCGCTTTCAGTGGACACAATATTGAAGCCCATTATAGAAATGCTGATGGCGTCAGTAGTGAGGAGTTTGGTACGAGTAACACATTCAAACAAAAACCCAATTCTCAATTAATGAAATTAAATATTAAACCCAATGAATTTCATGATTTGGAATTAAGCAGCCGTCTTTACCATAATAAATTTAACCGTCGTCATATTGATAACTATGATTATTATTTGAAATATCACTACACCCCGTTTACTGAGTTAGTAGATACTAAAATCATGATCAGTACCAGTAATGGTCAACAACGTTTGCAAGATCGTGCAACGGGAGTATTAAGCGCGAGTGAAGCAAAAAGTCGCTCCGATTCTATCAATATCCGTAATACCAGCCGATTCAATTATGCTGATACTGATTTTGCATTCACGGTTGGCAGTAAATGGATGAGAACTGAATATCGTAAAAACATTGGTACCAGTTCGCCGGATGAAAAAACAGATGGTGAAATGCGTGAAAACAATGGATTTTCCCCAAGTGGTAAGCAAGATATTGCCAGTATTTATAGTAAGTTAAAAATTGAACGTGGCATTTACACTGCTGATCTGATGCTAAACTATCAGGATTATAGTGTTAAGGGTTTAAAACCCGCTTGTGATGAACGTGTCAATTGCTTCCCGCAAGGAGAGGCTCAATTAAACTTAAAAGAGCGTGGATTTAATCCAAGTATTTTATTGTCGGCAGAAATTATTCCTGAATTTCAACCATTTGTGAGTTATACGCATTCAATGCGGGCACCCAATGCTCAGGAAATTTTTCATTCCAACGATGCTGGTACTTCTATTAACCCATTCCTTAAAGGAGAAAAAGCAGAAACCTATCAAATTGGATTTAATAGCTATCGCCCAAATTTAATTGTAGATGGAGACACATTTCGGCTAAAGGCAACGTTATTCCATACTAAAATTAAAAATTATATTAGCAGTGATCCTTATATGCTTTGTAAATAGGTTTTCAAAATAGTAGATCACTTGAAGGGAACTCAGTCCGATTTTCGCGATCTGATTAATCGCCAAATCAAAACAAATCCCAAAATGGACTGAGTCATGCCAATCATAACATCAATACCCCGAAATGAACGACGTCAAATGAAAAAAGCTATCCAGAAAACCCGGGATAAGAACTATGCACGTCGCCTCACCGCGCTCTTGATGTTGCATGAAGGGAGTACGGTTTCTCACGTTTCCAGAACGCTTCACTGTTCACGTTCTTCAGTTAATCGTTGGGTAAATTGGTTAACATTATACGGGTTGGAAGGGCTTAAAAGCCTCCCTGCGGGAAGGCCTGCCATCTGGAATTTAGCCCCGCTTCTCTCCGTCATTTCTTTCTTATTACAGCACTCTCCACAACATCTTGGCTATCTCCGTTCACGATGGAGCCTTGAACTGATTACACTTAAAATCAATGAGATACTGAATATATCGCTCTCTCAAAGTACACTCTATCGCTACTTTTGTCGGGCGGGCATCGTTTGGCGAAGGGCGGCGCCAACCTTAAAATTACCTGACCCTGAGTATGATGAAAAAATGGCCAAAATCAGCGAGGCGTTATCCAATGCCTCAGGGAAACATCCTGTCTTATATGAGGATGAAGTGGACATCAACCTTAACCCGAAAATCGGTGCAGACTGGTGCTTCAAAGGACAGCAAAAGCGTGTTGTTACCCCCGGAAAGAACCAAAAACACTACCTTGCGGGTTGCCTCAATGCGAAAACGAAAGAAATCACGTATGTCGGTGGCTTGAGAAAGAACTCAGATTTATTTATCAAATTGTTAGATGAAATTAATCATCAATATACCAGTGCCAAGACAATCACGTTAATTTTAGATAACTATTGCATTCATAAGAGCCGGAAGGTCAGGGTTTGGCTGGCAAAAAATCCCCAATTTAACCTTCTCTTTTTACAGTCCTATTCCCCGTGGTTGAATAAAATTGAACGTCTATGGCAATCCTTGCATGAAACCGTGACACGAAACCACTGCTGCCAATTTATGTGGCAGTTGCTTCACCATGTCAAAATCTTCATGGAAACCGCTTCCTTACAACAGCAGAAACCGGGGATGAGAAAAATGGGTGTATCACAATTATGAAAACCTATTTACTGAAAAGAAAATGTGTAAACTTGATGGAAAATTGACGGCTGAGGAAGAGAATTCACTTAATCCAAATGTTTCTGCTTATATCTATACCAATAGCCTGAAACCAGTAATTATGAAAGGTTATGAAATTTCTGCTAATTATGATGCAGGCGTGTTCTATAGTACATTGGCATATAGCCAGCAAAAAACACAGCAACCGACATCAATAGCAACATATTATTTTGGAGGAAGTCCGGAATCTCAATTACCAGAACGTTATCTGACATTAGATACAGGAGTTCGTTTTTTGGATGAAAAACTTCGGATAGGAACCATTATAAAATATACAGGGCAATCTTATCATCAAAGTCCTGAAGATGAGCGGGATGAAGATAATAAAATCGTAATGCAAAAATCAGACAAAATTCCGACAATTATTGATTTGTATACAGATTATCAAATCAATAAAAATATTTTGGTTAAATTTTCAATTCAAAATTTAACCAATAGAAGCTATGCTGATGCACTGAACCGTATGAATTCATCGCCAATCATGGCTCAACAGGATTCTAAAACGCAAACCGCTCGTGGCCGAACCTACGTGATGGGAGCAGAAATTCGTTTCTAATATTTTCTTAAAGTTTAAATGAGTACATAAAAATAGCGGTGAAGTTTCACCGCTATTTTGCTAAATCTATTTTATTTTTATCTTGATATTTTGGATTTTTATTTGGTAACTTAGATACTCTGCAATCTGGTTTTTAGTATAATATAAACTTTATTTATAATAGATTATATAAAATAGATATGTTGGGTTATTTATATTTTTTTATTCTATATTTCTTTGCTGAATAATAGTTAATATTTCTTTAAAACCTGAAATTGCTATATCTATGATATTTTTTATTTCTATTTTAATTAATGTATCATCAGGGATAATTCCACTGTCCATTAATAACTGAAATATATCTTTAAGTAATTTTCCTATATTATCAATCCCTTGTAAGAGATCCAAGAATGATTTTTCACTGAGGGCTAAGTTTGTTTTTACATCTGTTAACTCTTTCATGGTTACCTCGCTATGTAATTATTATGTGTGTTATTTTACTGCTAAGGGTGAAATAAAAATATCACTAGTCGGACAGAGGAATTAAAAAAATAATTGAGAAAATTTAACTTAACTGTTGACTGAAAATGATAATAGCTATCCAAGTAAATAGCCACTCCAGAAATTTTACCAGGGTGGTGTTCATTTTTTATCCTTAATAAATAGATCTTCAATAATCTTTTCAATAGCCTCGGCCAATCTGTTTATGACAGTAGTTATAATCTTCACTATGTCAGCAGAAATAACATCAGCATCTCTCAATGTATTTAATAAATCATCGATTGTTGTTGCTATATCGCCAACAAGACTTTCGATATCAGTCCATATTTTTTTATCAAGAGTTTTATTTGGTTCTATGGGGGTTGAGTTTGTCATAATTTCCTCACTACTTAATGTTGTGTGTAATAAAATTTAATATACTAATCCATTTCCATATATTGGGAAAGCTGTCTACTCCTTTAGGAATCTATATTAATAATTGAATAATAAGAAAAATAATCATAAGAATTATTTTAATGATCTGTAAATACTAACATTCTTAAAATACAACCTCCTGATTGATCTATTTTGTTATTTTATATATCCAAAATCTCCATTTTGGATAGTAACTAAAAAATAATTTCATCGATAAACTAAGTATAGAATAAAGATATCATTCATCAACCAGAAAAATAGAAAAAAAGATGGATAGGGGGCTATTTTTAGCATAAACCCCTAATTAACTTCGCATATCCAGACTAATTTAATTTCTTTCTCTTGCTGACTTTTTTCACCTGTGTTACCTGACTCTCAATCCACCCATCCTGCAAGTGTGTTTTCACCTTGTCCCCTGTTTTTACCTGCTTAACCTGTTTCAACAAATTCCCGTCAGATAGCTCGCTGATACTGTAACCGCGACTTAATGTTGCCAGCGGGCTAACCGCCTCCATGCGCGAACAGGAAACGGCAAATTTTTGCCGATAACGCCCTAATTGTCGTTCAATGGCCTGTTTTAAGCGAAAATCAAGCTGCTGAATAGATTGACTGTAATGCTGAATTTCCCGTTCAGGGCGGATTTGCAACAACCGCTGATTCAGCTTCTCATAGGAAATTGACTGCTGTTTTAAACAACGTAATAAGCTATCAACTAATTTTTGGCGTAACTCCGCCAAATAATTCTGCTGACGCGCTAATCGCAAATCAGGGCGTTGCTGCTGGAGACGGTGTTGCAATAGATTAAATACCCGTTGTTTCTGGGCAAAGAAATAATCCATCGCCATTTCAAGGCGTTGTTGCAGGGATTGTATTTGCCGTAATAACTCTATTTGGTTGCGGCTGACCAATTCTGCTGCCGCAGAAGGCGTTGGTGCCCGTAAATCAGCGACAAAATCTGCAATGGTAATATCGGTTTCATGCCCGACAGCGCTAATAATTGGAATACGGCTTTGGAATATGGCTCGTGCAACGCGTTCGTCATTGAAACACCACAAATCCTCCAGTGAACCGCCACCACGCCCGACAATCAGGACATCACACTCTTGTCGCGCATTTGCCAGTTCAATCGCCCGGATAATTTGTAATGGGGCTTCATCACCCTGAACCGCAGTAGGATAAATGACAATAGGTAAGGAAGGATCACGGCGTTGCAAGATGTTCAGAATATCGTGCAGTGCTGCGCCACTGGCGGAAGTAATAACACCGAGCCGTTTTGCCGGCGAGGGCAGGGTTTTTTTGTGAATTTGATCAAATAAACCTTCCGTGGAGAGTTTTTGCTTCAACATTTCAAACTGCTGTTGTAACAAACCCTCTCCGGCAGGCTGGATACTTTCCACAATCAGTTGATAATCACCCCTAGGCTCATACAGGGTAATTTGTGCCCGAACCAAGACCTGCTGCCCGTTTTGCGGGCGAAACGTGGCTCTCAGGTTGTGACTTCGAAACATGGCGGCACGAATTTGTGCTCGTTCATCTTTTAAGGTGAAGTACCAATGCCCTGATGATGGCTGAGAAAAATTGGACATTTCGGCGGATAACCAAATTCTGCCCATTTCCAGCTCTAATAACTGGCGAACAGTTTGATTTAAACGGCTAACAGAAAAAATTCCGCTATGAGTTGGTCGTGACATGTGAGCTAGATCAAATTTTAAAACAAGGACTTAATTAACCGATATTAGTCTCATCGGCTGACTAAGCAAGAATTTTTTTCAAAAAATGCTGGAGGCAACCGGTTTCGGCCTGTATAATGCCGCGGCAATATTTTATCCCTCTTATTGCTCCATAGCCTGGTGAGATATTGCCCATGTTACGAATTAGAAAAGAAGCATTAACTTTTGACGATGTATTGTTGGTTCCCGCCCACTCCACAGTCTTGCCTAACACAGCAGATTTGTCCACCCAATTAACTTCCACCATTCGCCTGAACGTGCCCATGCTGTCTGCGGCCATGGATACCGTGACGGAATCTTCATTGGCAATCGCACTGGCACAGGAAGGGGGCATTGGCTTCATTCACAAAAATATGTCCATTGAGCGTCAGGCGGAAGAAGTCAGTCGTGTGAAGAAACATGAAAGCGGCGTGGTGACCGATCCCGTTACTGTCACGCCACAAACGACGCTGCGTGAAGTCCAGGAACTGGCTGAACGTAATGGCTTTGCGGGTTATCCGGTGGTAACCGGAGCGAACGAGTTGGTGGGGATCATTACCGGCCGTGATGTCCGTTTTGTGACTGATCTGGATCAGCCCGTAACCGCGGTGATGACGCCGAAAGCACGTTTGGTGACAGTCAAAGAAGGCGAAGCCCGTGAAGTGGTTTTGCAGAAGATGCACGAGCAACGTGTTGAAAAAGCGCTGGTTGTTGATGATGAATTCCACCTGCTTGGCATGATTACGGTGAAAGATTTCCAGAAAGCGGAACGTAAGCCGAATGCATGTAAAGACGAACAAGGCCGCCTGCGTGTTGGTGCGGCGGTGGGTGCCGGTGCTGGCAACGAAGAACGCATTGATGCCTTGGTGGCTGCGGGTGTAGACGTACTGCTGATTGACTCTTCCCACGGTCATTCTGAAGGGGTGTTGCAGCGTATTCGTGAAACTCGCATTAAATATCCGGATTTGCAAATCATCGGCGGTAACGTCGCGACGGGTGAAGGTGCCAAAGCGCTGGTGGAAGCGGGTGTAAACGCAGTGAAAGTGGGTATCGGCCCAGGTTCTATTTGTACAACCCGTATTGTTACCGGTGTGGGTGTTCCTCAAATCACCGCCATTGCAGACGCAGTTGAAGCGCTGGAAGGGACTGGCATTCCGGTTATTGCAGACGGTGGTATTCGCTTCTCTGGTGATATCGCTAAAGCGATTGCAGCAGGTGCAGCCTGTGTGATGGTGGGTTCTATGTTGGCAGGGACAGAAGAATCTCCGGGTGAAATTGAACTCTACCAAGGCCGTTCGTTCAAATCTTACCGCGGCATGGGTTCTCTGGGCGCGATGTCCAAAGGCTCTTCTGACCGTTATTTCCAGACTGATAATGCGGCTGACAAACTAGTGCCGGAAGGTATCGAAGGTCGTGTGGCTTACAAAGGCCTGTTGAAAAACATCGTTCACCAACAGATGGGCGGCCTGCGTTCCTGTATGGGGCTGACCGGTTGTGCAACCATTGATGAACTGAGAACAAAAGCAGAATTTGTGCGTATCAGTGGTGCCGGTATTCAGGAAAGCCACGTTCATGACGTGACGATCACCAAAGAATCACCAAACTACCGTTTAGGTCTGTAATCTATTTAACGTGGCCCATCATTGGGCCACTGATTTTTTATTTTTTTAATTGCTACTTGTTTTTTTGGAACTCACCTCAAATGACAACGAATATCCATCAGCATCGCATTCTGATCCTTGATTTTGGTTCGCAATATACTCAGCTTATTGCTCGCCGCATCCGTGAAATTGGTGTTTATTGTGAACTTTGGACATGGAATGTCACTGAAGAGCAAATCCGCGAATTTAACCCGAACGGTATTATCCTTTCTGGCGGACCAGAAAGCACAACTGAGCACGATAGCCCACGTGCACCGGAATATGTATTCAATGCGGGTGTGCCTGTGCTGGGTATCTGCTATGGCATGCAAACCATGTCCACGCAATTAGGTGGCCAAGTTTCCAATTCTGATGAGCGTGAATTTGGCTATGCACAGGTTGAGATCAAAAATAACTGTGAATTGTTCCGTGAGATTCAGGATGCCCTGAGCGAAGATGGCAAACCTTTGCTGGATGTATGGATGAGTCATGGTGATAAAGTGACCGCCATTCCGGTTGGTTTTACCACGGTTGCCAGTACGGATACCTGCCCGTTTGCCATCATGGCTAATGATGAAAAACGTTTTTATGGCGTGCAGTTCCATCCAGAAGTGACTCACACCCATCAAGGCCTGAATATCCTGCAACGCTTTGTGTTGGATATCTGTCAATGTGAAGCACTGTGGACGCCGGCTTCTATCATCGACGATATTGTAGAACGTCTGCGTGCGCAGATTGGTGATGATCACGTTATTCTGGCGCTGTCTGGCGGTGTGGATTCCTCTGTTACGGCATTGCTGCTGAACCGCGCGATTGGTAAGCGTTTGACCTGCGTCTTCGTTGACAACGGCTTATTGCGCCTGAACGAAGCGGATCAGGTCATGGAGATGTTTGCAGGTAAATTTGACCTGAACATTGTTCATGTTAAAGCGGAAGAGCGCTTCCTGTCTGCATTGGCGGGCATTGATGAGCCAGAAGCTAAACGTAAAGCCATCGGCCACGTCTTTATTGATGTGTTTGATGAAGAAGCATCGAAACAAACTCAGGTTAAGTGGCTGGCACAGGGTACCATTTATCCAGACGTTATCGAGTCAGCGGCCTCTGCAACGGGCAATGCCCACGTGATTAAATCTCACCACAATGTGGGTGGCCTGCCGGACGATATGAAACTGGGTCTGGTTGAACCGCTGAAAGAACTGTTCAAAGACGAAGTACGCCGTATCGGCCTGGAGCTGGGGCTGCCATATGAAATGCTCTATCGTCATCCATTCCCAGGCCCAGGTCTTGGTGTTCGCGTATTGGGTGAAGTGAAGAAAGAGTATTGTGATTTACTGCGTCGCGCTGATGCTATCTTCATTGAAGAACTGCACAAAGCGGATCTGTACCATAAAGTCAGTCAGGCATTTACCGTATTCCTGCCTGTCCGTTCTGTGGGTGTGATGGGTGATGGCCGTAAATACGACTGGGTTGTGTCCCTGCGTGCGGTAGAAACTATCGACTTTATGACCGCTCATTGGGCGCATCTGCCCTATGATTTCTTGGGTCGTGTATCGAACAGAATCATCAATGAAGTTGATGGTATTTCGCGGGTCGTCTATGACATCAGCGGTAAACCACCCGCAACCATTGAGTGGGAATGATATAAAGCCCTCCCAAACCTCACCAAATCATCATGATTTTCTAATTAAGACCCTGATTTTAGGGTCTTTTTATTCTTGACTAAATACCACCCTTGTGAAGGCGGCCAGTAACAAATTGACTCTGCCAATAATGCTGCACATGGGAAAATCCGACTGTTATCCCATAACAGATAAGGATTTAATCATGAATATAAATAGAGTAAGCGTCAGAGAATAACCCCCTTACTTTCTGCCGATGACAAACGGTCTTATGGTTCTTTCCGTTCAGTTGGCTTGGCAAAAGTTTCTTAGCGCGATTTAAGTTGTATAAAAATTTATATAACTTGGAAAATATAATTAATTTATTGTCTAATTATCATTATATTCGATGATGTGTATGGCTCACCTTCGTTTATTAAAGTGATATTCCAGAGAATGACATAAATCCAAGTGACATAAGACCGACAGTGATAAAGGTAATACCTAGCCCTTTTAGTCCCTTGGGAATATTTGAATATTTCATTTTTTCTCGTAATCCGGCTAAGGCGATAATCGCCAGCATCCAGCCAATGCCACAACCTGCGCCATAAGTAATAGATTCAGCAAAATTATAGTTCCGCTCAACCATAAATATGGTGGCACCAAAAATCGCGCAGTGGATAGTGAGCAAAGGTAGGAAAATTCCTAGCGAGTGATACAGGGAGGGAATGAATTTATCCAGAAACATCTCTAAAACTTGGACAAGAGCGGCTAAGACACCGATAAAGGTGATAAAATTAAGAAATGACAAGTCTATGCCTTCAACGATGCTATCTTCTTTGAGTATATAATTATAGATTAAGTTATTGATTGGTGTGGCTAATGTAAGTAATACTGTGACAGTTATCCCTAGTTTAAATGCGGTTTTAACCTCTTTAGAAACAGCTAAAAAAGTACACATCCCAAGGAAGAAACTTAGAGCCATATTTTCAATAAAAGCTGCTTTAATGAGTATGTTTAAGTGATTTTCAATCATAATCCCTCCCATGTATGATAAGCTGTTTATAGTCTAAATAAAACAGTGAATTACTTAAAGCTATCTTTTAAAAAACTGGGAGGTAGATTTATGAGTATGGACTTGGAAGAGCGAATTTTAGCGGCACTTGATGAGTATTATCCCAATTTACGTTATAAAATAGATCATTATGATGTTGAAGTGACTCAAGCAAATTGCAGCGTAAGAATGTGGATTAAAGGTGAAGTTTTACCCAGATATGTCATATTTGATAGGGATATTGAGACTGACAATTTGTACCTGACACACGGAATCAGTCATGAAGACTAACAGAAATGTTGGTATTTTCCTCTACAACCAATAGTAAATTTTGATCGGGGTTGAATAGTACCCCGATTATCGCGGATAACGTTATTTCTACAACCGATAATATTATTTGAATAGAAATGTTTCTGCCCGTATTTTTCTAACCAGCCCAATGAACGCTCAACCATCCAATGGTTGGGGATCACCACGAACATATGCAATTCAGAACGTTTGGCAATTGTTACGGTAGCACCACACAGCAATTTTACCGACAGGGCAAACGCCTCTCCAGTATACCCACTATCGGCCATAAGCATTTTACCCGCGTTCCAACTGAGTATGATTATCGACAACAAGCTGACGTTTGATTCCTGATATCTTTTCCCCGGCATTATAGCCTTTGCATTCAGCGGGTTCGGTGTTCTTCATACTCCAGAAGGTTGCCGGATTCACAGGGTGCCGTTTGTTTATGGGCGTGCCCAAACAAAGGGAGTATCTGCTCAAATTGCTCGCGGGTACGGGAGAAAAAACACCGGAGGGATTGATAGCACCCAGTGTCTCGGAACCGCGTAATCTGTTGTCAAAATCGGTGAAAAAGACGGGAGAGACAATCGAACAGAGTTTACATTGGTCATACTGGTAGCGACGGCATCAATATTGTGCCTAACAATCTCATTATCATAAACGATATAACAAACTGATTAAAAAGAAATTATGGTTGTATTGTTAGTCAATGTTCAACGCGTTCAGGGCACAGATTGATAGATCTAGGTCACAAGAAAAAGTATATTGTAGAAAATAAAAACCCTAAGTGTGAACTCAGGGTTTTTAGTTAAATATTGCCGATAATGGTCAAGTGTGGACACTCTGTGGACACAGACAGACATAAATGTATAGATATCAATGAACTACAAGGATATTTTGAACACCATGCCAGTGTTACATAACCGTATTTCTAATAAAGAGCTAAAAGAGCGCATGTTGGCTGAAAATGAACCGCGCACGACAATCTCTTTTTATAAATATTTTACTATTTCCGAACCACAGGCTTTTCGCGATAGTTTGTATCAAAAGTTTGCTGAATTATCTGTCTTTGGTCGGGTTTATATCGCCAAAGAAGGTATCAACGCACAAATTAGTGTGCCTTCCAAAAATGTTGATGCGTTGAGAGCATTATTAGATGAGACCGACCCGGCGTTATGCAATTTGCGTCTTAACATTGCGTTGGAAGATGATGGTAAGTCATTTTGGGTATTGCGCATGAAGGTGCGTGAACGCATTGTTGCCGATGGTATTGGAGATGAAACTTTTGATCCATCTAAAACAGGCGAATACCTGAAAGCGGAGCAGGTTAACCAAATGTTGGATGATCCTGATACCGTCTTTGTCGATATGCGTAACCACTATGAATATGAAGTCGGGCATTTCGAAAACGCGATTGAAATTCCATCAGATACATTTCGTGAGCAGTTGCCAATGGCTGTGGAAATGCTGAAGGACAATAAAGATAAAAATGTAGTTATGTACTGTACCGGTGGAATTCGTTGCGAAAAAGCGAGTGCTTATATGTTGCACAACGGTTTTAGCAAAGTTTACCACGTAGAAGGTGGCATTATTGAATATGCCCGTAAAGCGAAAGAACAGGGATTGCCAGTCCGGTTTGTTGGCAAGAACTTTGTCTTTGATGAACGCATGGGTGAACGTATTTCTGAAGATATCATTGCGCACTGCCATCAATGCGGAGCAACATGTGATAGCCATACCAACTGTAAGAACGATGGCTGCCATTTGTTGTTTATCCAGTGCCCATCTTGTGCAGCACATTTCGAAGGTTGTTGCAGCGATGCCTGTCGCGAAGAGATGAGACTGCCAGGAGAAGAACAGCGTACCCGTCGGGCAGGAAGAGAGAATGGCGCTAAAATTTTTAATAAGTCCCGCTATCGGTTAAATGATGGCTTGCATATCACATCACTGCAATCTATTAAGTAGTCGTTCTAGTTAGTTTTCATCTTTCAAATTGTAGATTTATTATCTGCGTTTATTGTCCCAGTCACATAATTCGCTATGTGGCTGGGAATTTATTCTATTGCCACTATTATACTAAGATAGGTAATTCAAATGCGTTAACAGAAATACTTAAAGATATTGTAAATAAAAAGTAGCTCTATTTTGTTAGAAACGCCCATTTTTTCTATAATATGCCTTTTGTGAGAATAAACTGTACTATTGCTGATTTTCAAGATCTTGGCGATTTTATGGGTATCCATTTCTAACATCCAATAATAGATGATGCGATCTTCCTGATAACTAAAAATAGAACTATGCGTACTAAAATTAGAGAAATAATGTTGAATATCATATGAAGCCATTTCTTTTAGGCGTTCAAGTAATATTGTCATATCTTTTTTTGTTAAAATAAAATCCTTGTTTGTCAACTGGATAGGTTGGTTCTTGGTGGGATATGCTTTATCTATATAAATATAGGTACGAGCATCTAAAACTGAAGAAATTAATAATTTCAGTTGTTCACAATATTCACTGTAGTAACCATAAGTGGTCAAATTCGCTAAAATGACATTTGGGGAGAATACAGGTAAAATATTTATAGCCTCACGTATTGAGGCCGTTCCCAAAGAAAGGATAGAGGTATTTTCTTTCAGGGATTCAATAATTCCTAAGCGTGTATAGTGGCATTCATCAATGATTAATAGTTTCATTATTTGAACATCCTTGTTCTACTATGGTTATATTTAAATGATTAGCTTAATAGTTAAGCATTATGCGGGTGAGCGCAGGCGTATAATACAATATTATGAAGAATAATAAACCATATGGATAATTTTATTGGTTAATATATGTTCGGTTATTCATTTGGGACACTCAATATATTGAGTGTCCGAATGGGTTAGGCGTGTCTAAACCTTATTGCTAATGTTTAATATGATCGAGTTGACTGTATTCCGAGGCTTCTATTTTTTCAATCCCGGCTTGTAGAATGAGGATAAGTTGTTTCGCTACACCTGTTGTTAACCATAACGTTTTGTCAACACTGACATTTTCTGTGGTTTGATCTTGGGTGGATGAGTAATGAAGGCGTATCATCATGGCGTCATAGGCATCGACAGTGCTGATATCCCAGCCTACAACAGGATGAGTTTGAATTATTTCATTTTCTTTTCCCATATAACCTCCTAATCAGACAGCAGAATCATTATTGATATAATTGACTAAGAGCAGAAGATCTCATCTAAGATGAGCCTTTAGCAGTATAAACCTTTTTGGCAATCTAAGAAGTGAAAATAGCAGGATTTTTGCATTATAGCGGATAGGGCGCGTTAGGCCGGAAGTGTGCGGAAACAGAGAACAATTTCCGCACAGGTGGTTGTGATAAAATTACTCACATACCCTTACGTCCCATCCTGCATCTTCCCCAGCAAGGAATGGAATTAACTTTTCGTCACCGTATTCAACATATTCAACCACTGGCGTTGGTTTACGGGTGAGCTCGATAAAGCCATCATTCATTGGCAAGCCGTAAAATGCAGGGCCATTTAGGGAACAGAAGGACTCGAAATATTCCATTGCACCCATTTCTTCAAACACAGTGGCGTAGGCCGCCAGTGCGGTTGGAGCATTGAAAACGCCAGCGCAGCCACAAGAAGATTCTTTGCGGTGCAATACATGAGGAGCGGAATCTGTGCCTAAGAAAAAGCGGTTACAGCCGCTGGCAACTGCTGCCCGGAGGGCTTCCTGATGAATATTGCGTTTTAGCACAGGTAAGCAATAAAGGTGGGGACGAATACCACCAACCAGCATATGGTTTCGATTGAACATCAAATGCTGTGGTGTCAGTGTCGCGCCTAATTTATCATTGCCTTCAAGAACATATTCAGCGGCTTCTTTGGTGGTAATATGTTCAAAAACGACTTTTAATTCAGGGAACTGCTGACGCAATGGTTCCATTACCTGTTCAATAAAACGCGCTTCACGGTCAAAAATATCGATATGAGAGGCAGTGACTTCCCCGTGGATCAGTAAAGGCATGCCTATTTTTTCCATAGTCTCCAATAATGGGTAGATCTTTTTAATATCTGAAATGCCATGACTGGAATTCGTTGTTGCATTGGCAGGATAAAGTTTACAGGCAGTGAAGATCCCGTCTTGATAACCCGTCTCAATTTGGTCGCTGGCTGTTGAGTCAGTCAGGTAGCAAGTCATAAGAGGCTGGAAGTGATGATCTGACGGAATAGCAGCGATTATTCGCTCCTTGTAAGCTCTGGCGCTGGCAATATCTGTCACTGGGGGAACAAGGTTGGGCATGACGATTGCACGGCCAAAAAAACGGCTGGTATGGGGCACAATGGTCTTTAGCATATCACCATCACGGAAATGGACATGCCAGTCGTCAGGACGGCGGATTTTAATTGTGTATGATTCAGTGGTCATGGAACCGGCTCCAGAATATAGGTGAAAAATGGTGGATGCTGACTCAGCAATCCTTAAGCCGGAGGAGGATGATAAAGCGAAAATAGTTAAATAGCTATTATTGAATGATAATATTGTTCCAATCTTGGCAAATCAGAATTTTAAGTTTATCTGGAACTAGGGTATTCAGAGGAAATTATCGTATCAAAAAAAGGAAAAAATAGAAGTAACAACACGAGGGTGAATTGAATTTGGCTCCTCCAGCTGGACTCGAACCAGCGACATACGGATTAACAGTCCGCCGTTCTACCGACTGAACTATGGAGGAACTCCTTCAAGACGGGGTGAATATTAACGGCACTTTTTACGTTTGTCAAAGCAGAAAATAGCAATAACTGTTTGATTGCTGAGAATCTGTGCGTTATGTGTTTTTTGGCAGAGAAACCCCTGAAAAATGGCGACGTTAAAAAGAAGAAAGACACAAAACAGAAAAGATGAGATGAGAAAACAGCAGGCCGGAAAGCAAAAAGCCTGATTCGTTTTACGAATCAGGCTCTTCAAAATATTTGGCTCCTCCAACTGGACTCGAACCAGTGACATACGGATTAACAGTCCGCCGTTCTACCGACTGAACTATGGAGGAACTCCTTCAAGACGGGGTGAATATTAACGGCACTTTTTACGTTTGTCAAAGCAGAAAATAACAATAAGTGTTTGATTGCTTGCAATATGTACTTATTGGGTTGTTTTTGAGCTTACTTATGTTTTTTAGGTCGAAAAGGCAGCGGGAAAGCTTCTGGATATTAAGATTTTCAGTTGTAGGTTAACCGGCAACACCGCAATGTGAGAGATGAGAGAAGGGGTATGCACATAACATATTGCAGACAGAAAAAATCCCGACCAGCAAAGCTAATCGGGATTTTCAGAATTTGGCTCCTCCAGCTGGACTCGAACCAGCGACATACGGATTAACAGTCCGCCGTTCTACCGACTGAACTATGGAGGAATTAAGGTGTTCCTGAGAACGGGGAGAATAATACAGTGAATGATCTGGTATTGTAAAGGGAAAAAAAATAAAAATAAGTGCGATCGATTAAGTTAGCATCATAATGGTGTTTTTTTAATATTTTTTGCTGAAAAAATATCTAGTTATCTGAACATTTATGTATTTTATAGTTTTTAGTATTAGTTGTTTATCTTGGTAAAAATCTATTTAGTTTACAATTATTGCTTTTTTATGAGCATTAGGTAAACCAGAGTAAGATTTTACAGAACTTCAAGAAAGGGTGATAAAGATCAGAATAAAAAAAACGGCTTCCCGATTGGGAAGCCGCTTGAAATGATTCAGGCTAAGTTATCTTTCTCAACCTTAATATCACGCTGAACTAGCGAGCGAGATACTTGAATTTGGCTCCTCCAGCTGGACTCGAACCAGCGACATACGGATTAACAGTCCGCCGTTCTACCGACTGAACTATGGAGGAATTGGGTTGTTCCTGAGAACGGGGCGAATATTAGCGATGAACCGGAATAGTGTCAACGCAAAAATTCTTTTTTCTTGCTATTTGCTTGCAATATGAGCTTCTTGATTTGTCATTGTACTATTTCATTGAATTCCCGCGCTTTTATTAACCATGTTAATAGATTGAGCGTAGGGTGATTGTTCTGAACAAGTAAGCATAAACACATCATAAAAACAAATTCCTTGTTTCTTCCGTATGATATGTTTGATGTCATCTTTGATTTCATTAGGAACTCGGGGATGAGTGAGTATCTTACTGATAGCTTGTTTAGAAACTTGCTCGTTGACAAACCATTCGCCATTATAACATACCCGTAAATCGAGTACGTCAATATCTTCGAAATGATAGACTGGCTTGATATCGAATAGTAGGACCGCTGCCATAGCGATAAAAGCCAGAGTAAATGCAAAAAGAGACCACGCACCAAAATAGGGCGCGTACCACATGAGCATAGCAAGAAAAGCATAAGCAATGATCATCGCCAGACATAGGTAGGGATGATGGCGAATAAAAATGCTGTTGAAATGTACTTTACCATCACGATGCTCTTTAAGATTGATTCGTTCAAGATCCTGAATCAATATCTGTTTTATGATTTTCATAATACTAACTCACTTATTTGTAGACTCATTTGTAGAAATAGTGCTGTAAAAAATGTCGTAAAAGTGCTGTAAAAATCGTGATCGAGTTGAAATTTATGGCATTTTCAAGGTTAGCATGCTCTGAGCCTACATTTGTATAGCAATTGCTTTAATTTATTTGGCAAATTGTTATTGTCAGGCGAGCAATATCGGTATTTGTGCCAAGACAAAAAGTTGAACAAATCAAATAAAATTATAAAAACACCGCTTTATTATGTTATTCTGTTCTAATATTGAGCGTCTGAATTTTTTTTTAAAACGATAATACATAAAAAGGTTGCTATTCGTGTGCGGTCATGCGTTAATGCCTTTGGCCTGATTAACAGACCTACTTTATGTACGACATCTTGAGTTAATGAGTTATGTGTAAGTGCTATCCTTGGTAGCCTTTGTTGACCGTTTCCTTCTTAGTGCCTCCATAAGTAATAGCTGATACTGGCCAACACATGCCCGAGGTGGCGAGTTTTTTTTGATATATAGGAAAGTCAAATGTCTGACAAAATGAAAGGTCAAGTGAAGTGGTTCAACGAATCTAAAGGCTTTGGTTTCATCACTCCAGCTGATGGTAGCAAAGACGTATTCGTGCACTTCTCTGCCATTCAAGGTAACGGTTTCAAAACTTTGGCAGAAGGCCAGAATGTAGAATTCACCATTGAAGATGGTGCTAAAGGCCCAGCAGCAGCAAACGTAACTGCTATCTAATTTTACTTTAAGCCTTATTTAAGCTCGCTAGCGTAAAATGCCGTAGCGGGCTTTTTGTCTTTTTATATCATGCAGTTATTTTATTAATTTTAGCTCATGTATCGTATCGGTCTTAACATTTTCCAAGTTCATTTATTTAGTCAATAAAAAATAACTTAGTGAAAATAATGGGATATCAGCCATCAATTAAAATCAATCGTCAATTGTATGTAAAACAGAAAGCTGTTTTTGTTTTGTAGAACAATCTTCCAGATTAAAGCCTTTACTTGTTAATTTTAACTGTTTATACTCCCCCGCAAATTCTATTGGAGAACGATTAATTGGACAGTCAAAGTTTTAGGTTAAATAAAAAAATAATCTGGTAAGCTGTTCATATCCCTCGATTTGCTGCTTACCTAAAATGGTGGGCGGTACTACTTTAACTTCATGAGCTGTACCCACCCGAAGAGAAACTATCTCATATAGGGATCTACTGAGCTGGATTCTTAATGAGATATCGACTGAAGGTATATCGGGGTATACATGATGTGGTCATATACTCATTCCTTATTCCCTCCGGGAACATACGAATAATCGAATTCAATATTCGTCACCAGAATATTCTATGTACGATGAAGAGATGATCTCTTCAGGCATTCTTTGCGTGCTGTTCTTGCGTGGTAGTTTTATAACGAATTAAAAAACTCAGCCAATAAGAACTCAGTCAATCAAGTTAACTGAGGCAGCCTTTATGTACATGATTTTCTATACCTAATAAGTTTCAAGTATGCACTAATCAATCAAGTTCACAATCAATAACTTGAGGGACTTAGCGTGTCTTTATCCATTTGATGTTATGGAGAATGCCATGTTGTTAACATCTATTGCAATGCATTTACTATCCGCACTGTGTTTAGGCGCCTTGATTGGTGCTGAACGTCAATGGCGTCAACGTATGGCGGGATTGAGAACCAACGCCTTGGTATCAACAGGTGCAGCACTTTTCATGATTACTGCAATAAGTACTTCTGAGGGAAATCCTGATCGTATTGCGGCACAAATTATCTCTGGAGTTGGTTTTCTGGGCGCAGGTGTGATCATGCGTCAGGGAATGAGTATTCGTGGTTTAAATACGGCAGCAACATTATGGTGCTCAGCGGGAATAGGGGAGTTATGTGGCATAGGGCAATATTGGGCGGCAGGTATTGCTACCGCGATTATTCTCTGTGCGAACATTTTATTGAGGGAAATTGCACAACGAATTAACACTCAGCCTCACCAGCAAGCCTTAGATTTAGAACAGCGCTATAAGATCCATATTATTTGCGACATCGATGATGAAATATTGGTAAGGACTTTGATTTTACAAGCCCTCAATGGATTAGGTGTTAGGTTGCAGTCATTGAGCAGTGCAGATGCCATTCAACCTGGCAGGCTTGAGGTTTGTGCGGAAGTATTGGCAACGCCTGCGGATCAAAAAGAAATTGAATCGATTGTTTGTCGGGTAAGTTTGGAAAAAAGCGTGAGTTCGGTTAATTGGAAAATTGCAGCAGAACTGCCCGCTTAGAATATTTTATTATTGCTAATTTCGTAATTTTATATCGATAAGGAGTCAATATGGACGATGTCCCCCCATCCCCCACACTGAATGAGGTGTTGCCTATGGAGTGATTTTATTTCTCAGGTAGGCAACGCATAAACGTTTTATATGGAAATTATCCCTTGCTGAAAGGGATGATGGCTATTGCAAATTGAATTTAGAGAAAGCGTTATGACTGAGAAATACACGAATAAATCAGCCAAGTTTTTCAAGGAAAAAGAGTTTGTCGTTGCAAAACGGGCTAATCAGAGTCTGGATCATATCCTCACTGATCTTAACGGCAGTACATTGGGTTTAACTGATGATAATGCCGTAGCGCGTTTAGGGCAGTATGGAATTAATGAAGTGGCACATGAAAAAACACCTCATGCCTTGATGCAGCTTATTACCGCTTTTCACAATCCGTTTATCTATGTATTGCTATTGCTAGCCGCAATCAGTTTTTGTACTGATTATGTGTTGCCATCACTCAATGGGGAAGAAGTAGAGCTTACTGGCGTTATTATTATATTGATAATGATTGCATTAAGTGGATTACTTCGGTTTTGGCAGGAATACCGGACAAATAAGGCATCGGAAGCCTTAAAGTCAATGGTCAATACAACAGCAACCGTTTTTAGACGCCCTTCTGATGTGACCAAACCACAGAAAAAAGAAATTCCAATCAAGTATCTGGTGCCGGGAGATATTATCTATTTATCTGCCGGAGACATGATCCCAGCCGATCTGTACTTAATTGAATCCAGAGATTTATTCATCAGCCAGGCCATTTTAACGGGGGAAGCGATCCCGGTTGAAAAATATGACGCAATGGCTCATGTGAGTGCTAAGACAGCCCGTCCTGATAAGGTATCTGAAACCGAGTTACTTGAGCTTACTAATGTCTGCTTAATGGGAACCAATGTGGCCAGTGGTACTGCAACGGCGGTGGTTGTGGCGACAGGAAAGCAAACTTACTTTGGCTCACTGGCAAAATCTATCGTAGGAACGCGGGCACAAACTGCATTTGATCGCGGCGTTAATAGTGTTAGCTGGTTATTGATCCGTTTTATGTTGGTTATGGTGCCAATTGTATTGTTAATTAATGGATTCACAAAAGGCGATTGGCTTGATGCAGCGTTATTTGCACTGGCTGTTGCTGTTGGTTTAACACCAGAAATGTTGCCCATGATTGTCAGTTCTAATCTGGCAAAAGGGGCTATTGCTATGTCAAAGAAAAAAGTCATTGTTAAGCGGCTCAATGCAATCCAGAACTTTGGCGCAATGGACGTACTATGTACGGATAAGACAGGAACATTGACTCAGGATAAAATTATTCTCCAGCACTATTTAGATACCGAAGGCAGGGGAGATGTGTCTGTACTTCACTGGGCTTGGTTGAACAGCTTCCATCAAAGCGGTACTAAAAATTTAATGGACCAAGCCATTGTTAGGTATGGATGCGTTAATTCAGACCTCGATTTCCTCCGCAGCTACAGAAAAATTGATGAGTTACCTTTTGATTTTGTTAGACGCAGGCTGTCAATTTCTATACAAGATTTGTCTAAAAATTATCAATTGATTTGTAAGGGAGCCGCGGAGGAAATGCTATCAGTTTGCTCCTATATAAGGATAAAGGAGAAAATTATTCCTCTCACTGAAGAAAACCGTAACAATGTAATGGAATTAGTTAGCCGTTATAACGAACAAGGTTTCAGGGTGTTAATCTTAGCGACTCGGGAGTTAAGTCACGATGAAGTGAAACATCCACTTTCTGTTGCCGATGAAAAGGAGATGGTGCTGCAAGGTTTATTAACGTTTTTAGATCCACCAAAAGAAAGTGCCGCAATGGCAATTGCGGCATTAAGGGAAAATGGCATTTCGGTTAAGGTACTTACCGGAGATAATCCTGTTGTGACGGCTAAAGTTTGCCGAGATGTGGATTTAGATTCTGGAAATATTCTTATTGGCCCTGATATTGAACTAATGCGTGATGAAGACCTGGCAAAAGAAGTGGAACTAAGGTCAGTCTTTTGTAAGTTAACCCCTCTGCAAAAATCACGCATTTTAAAATCATTGCAAAATAATGGACACACTGTTGGCTTTCTTGGTGATGGAATAAATGATGCACCAGCATTACGGGATGCCGATGTTGGAATTTCAGTTGATACCGGCACGGATATCGCAAAAGAGTCAGCAGATATCATTCTGCTTGAGAAAAATTTGATGGTATTAGAAGAGGGGGTAATTAAGGGAAGGGAAACGTTTGGGAATATCATCAAGTATTTAAATATGACTGCCAGTTCCAATTTTGGAAATGTATTTTCTGTGTTAGTTGCCAGTGCATTTATTCCATTTTTACCGATGTTAGCCATTCATTTGCTTGTACAAAACCTAATGTACGATATTTCACAACTGTCTTTGCCTTGGGACAAAATGGATAAGGCGTTTCTGAAAAAGCCTCGTAAATGGGATGCGAAGAATATAGGGCGCTTTATGCTCTGGATTGGTCCTACTTCGTCTATCTTTGATATCACGACTTATGCTGTGATGTGGTATGTATTTGCGGCTAACAGCATAGAACATCAAGTATTATTTCAATCGGGGTGGTTTGTGGAGGGGTTACTATCACAGACTTTAGTTGTACATATGTTGCGCACACAAAAAATTCCTTTTGTACAAAGTACGGCAGCACTCCCTGTTTTATTAACGACACTTATAATAATGGTACTCGGTGTTTACATTCCATTCTCCGCATTTGGTACCCTAATTGGGTTACAACCTCTACCGTGGGAATATTTTCCGTGGCTAATTGGGACATTAATAAGCTACTGTATCGTTGCCCAAATGATGAAGCGGTTTTACATTCGCCGATTTGGTGGATGGTTGTAAATAATTCTCATTAATTGATATCTTATTCTGTATGGATTAAGAGAATAATCCATACAGAATAGATGCCATCGTCACTCTCATCATAACGAACTTTCTACAGATATTTAGAATAGGTCTTGACGTTATTCTTTAAACATGAGTTGCCTATCATAATGTAAATGAATTTAAGGAAGTAATAGCGTTATATTTATCTGTTATTCTTTTTATTTGAAACGTCAAATTAAACTATCTATTGCCGTTTTTCTCCAAAGTTAAATAGGATAATTCGCTTTTTTATATCTATTTTTACATCTGGATTTATTTCTTTTTATTCCGATTTTTTATTCTTCTTTTAATTGGGTTTTATGTAATAATATGTTGTTGCCAAATTTGCATTTGGGAATTATTTTATATTTATATTTTTTGTTATATAAGCTTATTAGTTTTTAGCCATCAAGCTACCTTGTATGGGATTCTGACCACTGATTTTCCTGTTTTGAAAAGCCTATAAAACATTTGTCATTCTTATCATTCTTGTTGTAAGTATAAAATTAATTGATTAATTTTTCTTATTTTTTGTGTGTATATGCTAGCCAATGGGAGGAAATAATCAGCAAAGGGAATTTAGTTAAATTTATGTCACAAATCGGCTATGTATGTGTTTGTTTGGTTTAGGTAAATTTATTGATTATGGCGGTGAGAAATATCCTTGACGGATCGTAGAGTAGATTGAATTTTGTTTAGTTAGTAAAGCCTTGCTGGTTGTGTTTACAGGCGAGTAAAGATACAGATGTTTTTTTATTTCAATATCATACTGTATTTTATCTTATTTTTGTGATCTGTATGATGTTTGTGCTCAGAGCAGGGGTGAGGGTTCTTTTTCTTTTGTGTGAAAATAATACGATCATAAACTAAAAATGATCAGACTGATAGCTTTTTAATAACTAGTATTCACATATAATTAATAAATTTGGCATGACTATGATCTAAATCAAGTTATAGTGGAAGATGAGTACCTACCTACATTATCAAGAAGCAAATTTTATTAGAATATTGCTAATTTAACTAAAGGAAAGATTTTTTATCGTTATTTTGGATTTGTAAGTTTAATAGATCGTGTAAAACAAAAAACGCTCCCTAATATTTTTATTTAAATAATTTAACTTATTAATTGTAGACTATTTCCTGTTTTTTATTGCTTGAATAGTTAATGAGCTAGAATCATAATAAAAAGGACTAGTTTTGTGATCGGGATCACATAGTATTTAAAATGACATCTATTCTCCGTTGTATAAGTTGATGATTCAGGAGTAAAGTTAATTAGCATTAAGAATATTCTTAATCAATTGTGGCAAGTGCATTACCCAGATGACGCAATAATACTTTCACAACCCATTACCGAAATATTTTAGAAATTGGGCGATCCCAAGAGTAATACAAAGGACAGTTACTGCTCTGGCTAAAGATGTATATTTCAGTTATGTCGGAGATTATTGAATCTCATGCTACTGGTAATTTTGTCGTGAGTGATTCTTTGATCACTTAATTTGATTTTTTCATGTAATCGGACGGGATATATAGAAATGAGTACGGCTGAATTGCTCAAACATATTTATGACATAAATTTATCGTATTTGCTTTTAGCGCAACGGCTAATTAACCATGAGAAAGCATCTGCGATGTTCCGTTTAGGTATTAGTGAATCGATGGCTGATACGTTGGCCGAGCTGACATTGCCTCAGTTAGTAAAATTAGCTGAAACAAACCAACTGATTTGCCATTTTCGGTTTGAAGACCACGAAACTGTACAGCAGTTAACTAAGGAATCGCGAGTGGACGATCTGCAACAAATTCATACAGGTATCCTACTGTCTACTCATCTTTTTCGGCAGTTATCCGCTCAGGATGACACTTCAATCAAGAAAAGAGCGTAAAGATGGTTGAAAAAAGTATTGTTCAGGAAGCGAAAGATATTCAACTGGCAATGGAACTCATCACTTTAGGCGCACGATTGCAGATGCTTGAAAGTGAAACCCAACTAAGCAGAGGCCGATTGATCCGGTTGTATAAAGAGTTGCGGGGAAGCCCTCCGCCTAAAGGGATGCTCCCCTTTTCGACGGATTGGTTTATGACTTGGGAACAGAATATTCATTCGTCAATGTTCTACAATGCTTACCGTTTTCTGTTGAAAAGTGGACATTGTGAAGGTGTAGAGGCTGTTGTCAAAGCCTATCGTCTATATCTTGAGCAATGTCCTCCGAATAGTGAAGAAGGGCCTGTTTTAGCATTAACCAGGGCTTGGACATTGGTTCGTTTTGTTGACAGTGGGATGCTACAGCCAACCCAATGTCGTTGCTGTGGTGGAACTTTTATCACTCATGCTCACCAGCCGGTAAATAGCTTTGTTTGCAGTCTTTGCCAGCCCCCTTCACGGGCAGTAAAAAAACGTAAACTTTCCTCCCAACCTGCCGATACTAATTCACAACTGCTGGATGGATTTGCTCAGCAAGCTATGTGAATTTAAATGGGAAAGTAAAATTCAGGTTACAGGTTTGACAAAACGCTGTAACCTGCCATCACACCCTTCTTCATTTATCAATTCGTCCTGTTCAAATCCCATCTGCTCACCAACTTAGCTAAAGGATATCGCGTGTTAGTACTTTTAGGATATATCGTGGTTATTGGTGCGGTAATTGGTGGCTACTTACTTGTCGGTGGTCACTTGGGCGCACTTTATCAGCCAGCGGAATTTTTGATTATTGCAGGTGCCGGCGTAGGCGCTTTTATCGTGGGCAATAATGGCAAGGCGATAAAGGCAACGTTGCGTGTTTTACCCAAAATGTTGCGCAGATCGAAATACAATAAGGCGATGTATATGGATCTTATGGCGTTGCAGTTCCGTTTGCTGTCCAAATCTCGCCAAAGTGGACTATTGGCTTTGGAACGGGATATTGAAAATCCACACCAAAGCGATATTTTCACCCAATATCCTCGCCTGTTGAAAGATCAGCATTTGATGGATTTCATCACGGATTATATGCGCCTTATTATCGGCGGTAACATGAATCCTCATGAAATTGAAGCCTTGATGGATGAAGAAATCGAGACTTTCGAACAAGAAAATGAAGTGCCGGCAACGAGCTTGGCAATGGTCGGGGATTCGCTGCCAGCATTCGGGATTGTTGCAGCGGTGATGGGCGTTGTTCATGCACTGGCATCGGCGGATCGTCCGGCAGGCGAATTGGGCGCATTGATTGCCCATGCGATGGTGGGAACATTCCTTGGGATCTTATTGTCTTATGGCTTTATTTCTCCTCTGGCAACCCTCCTTCGCCAGCGCAGCAGCGAGCAGATCAAAATGATGCAATGTATCAAAGTGACACTGCTTTCCAGTTTGCATGGTTATGCACCACAAATTGCCGTTGAATTCGGTCGTAAAACATTATTCCTCACCGATCGCCCTTCATTCACAGAACTGGAAGAACATGTTCGTCGGGTTAAATCTCCTGTACAACAAGAAGTTGAAGAATAATTATGAGAGCGAATAATGTTTCTGTCATCAGAATAAAAAAGCGTAAAAAACATGATTCGAGCCATACCGGTGGGTCATGGAAGATTGCTTACGCGGATTTTATGACTGCCATGATGGCATTCTTTCTGGTGATGTGGCTGATATCGATAGCCAGTCCACAGGAATTGACCAGCATCGCAGAATATTTTCGTACCCCTTTGCAGGTAGCAATCAATAAGGGAGAGAAAAGCAGCGATAGCACCAATCCGATCCCTGGGGGAGGGGAGGATATTCTCCAACAAGATGGGGAAGTTTTCCGTCAATCCAATGTGATTGAAACTCAAGAAGAAACTCGTCGACTGAATCGGTTGCGCCAGCAACTTGACCAATTGATTATCACCGATCCCCGGCTTAAAGAGCTGCGTCCTCATCTATTGATTGACATGATGGATGAAGGTTTACGTATTCAGATTATCGATCGGGAAAATCGCCCGATGTTCATGATTGGCAGTTCAAAGGTCGAAAACCACATGAGCGATATTCTGCGAGCAATTGCGCCGATCTTAAACGATATTCCCAATAAAATCAGCCTTTCTGGTCATACCGATAATTTACAGTACGCCAACGGGCAGCGAGGTTACAGTAACTGGGAGCTTTCTTCCGATCGTGCCAATGCTTCAAGGCGTGAATTGCTGATAGGGGGGCTGGATGAAGTTAAGGTCCTGCGGGTTGTGGGAATGGCAGCCACGGTGAGTATGCAGAAAGGTATTGATCCTAATGCGCCGGTTAACCGTCGTATCAGCATCATTGTATTGAATAAAGATGCAGAAAAAAGGATTGAACAGGAAAACAGTGGCGGCAGCGCCATGACCGCGAACAATAGTATGGATATGCAAGACGTCATCAGAATGGATTCGAATGAGGAAACGACTGTTCAGCAATCCACCACACAATCCCATGTGATCATAAAACATGAAATCATAGAATCGGAACAGCTATCGGTTGAACCGCCAAATGATAATAAGATGACAGAGTAAGTAACGATGGATATTACCGCGTTTTATCAGACTTTCTTTGATGAAGCAGATGAACTATTGGCCGATATGGAGCAGCATTTATTGCTGCTTAATGCCGATGAACCTGAGCATGAACAGCTAAACGCAATATTTCGCAGCGCCCACTCGATTAAGGGGGGCGCTGCGACGTTTGGTTTTACCAAGCTGCAACAGACCACGCATGTTTTAGAGAATCTGCTCGATAGTGCCAGACGTGACGAAATACGTCTGACCATTGACATTATCAACCTGTTTTTAGAAGCGAAAGATATTATGCAGCAACAATTGGATGCCTATAAAAGTTCTCAGGAGCCGGATGAAGACACATTCAATTATATCTGCGAGACACTGCGTCAGCTTGCTCTGGAACTACAACAAGAGCAGCAGGAAGACGCCTTTTTTGCAGCAACACCTGCAACTCAGGCTGAACTTGCCTCGGAAGACGTTGTAAATGAAGTCGAGGAAAAACAGGCGATAGCATCAGTTTTGTCCGAAGAAAATCAGCCAAAAGAGAAACAGACTTCAACAGACAAATCTAATCATGGAAGGATCCGTGTCCATTTATCTGGATTGAAAGAGCGTGAAGTCAGTTTAATGAAGGATGAATTGGGGCATCTTGGTGAAATTTATGATGTAGAACAAACGACAAACAGCCTTGAAGCTTCCTTGATCACCTCGGCGACAGAAGATGATATTACGGCGGTATTGTGTTTTGTGATTGAGCCTGAACAGATAACTTTTTTACCCACCAATGAATCTCAGTCGGCAGGTGCGGGGACTGAAACGGAACAGGATGCCGTCACAAAAAACGATATTGTAAAATCTGCGGCAGAAAATGATATGGCAGGCAGCAAGGCAGCCAAAGATACAGCGGCAGAGACAGCCACCACCGCAGTAAATCATCCACAGCCGACTCACGCCCCGAAAAAAACCGATGTCCGTGAAGTTGGTCGTCCGGCACCCCGTCCGGCTGCGGGATCGCCGCGCCAACGAGCGGAATCGTCCAGTATTCGTGTTGCCGTTGAAAAGGTTGATCAGCTGATCAATTTAGTGGGTGAATTGGTTATTACCCAATCTATGCTGGCTCAGCACTGTAACGGTCTGGAACCGACCAAACACAGTGAATTGCTGAGTTGCATGGCACAATTGCAGCGCAATTCCCGTGACTTGCAAGAATCCGTCATGTCAATTCGCATGATGCCGATGGAATACGTGTTTAGCCGTTATCCGCGTTTGGTACGGGATTTGGCTGGCAAGCTCGATAAAAAAGTGGAATTGACGCTGATTGGCAGTTCAACCGAACTGGACAAGAGTTTGATTGAACGCATTATCGATCCGCTGACTCATCTGGTACGCAACAGTCTTGACCACGGTATCGAAAGCCCGGAAAAGCGTCTTGCGGCGGGTAAACCCGAAACCGGTAACTTGACGCTGGCGGCCGAACACCAAGGCGGCAATATTTGCATTGAAGTCATTGATGATGGTGCCGGCTTAAATCGTGAGAAGATCTTGGCAAAAGCGCAATCCCAAGGTCTGAACGTCAGTGAAAATATGAGCAACGAAGAAGTCGCGATGCTGATTTTTGCTCCCGGCTTCTCTACCGCAGAAGTGGTCACCGATGTCTCTGGCCGTGGTGTGGGCATGGATGTGGTCAAACGCAATATTCAGGATATGGGCGGGCAAATCCAGATTAACTTCCAGGAAGGCAAGGGAACCGTTATTCGCATTTTGCTGCCGTTAACTTTGGCAATACTGGATGGCATGTCAGTCAGAGTGAATGATGAAGTTTTCATCCTGCCTCTGAGTGCCGTAGTCAGTTCATTGCAGCCGCAAGAGGAAGATATTTATCCGTTGGCGGGTGATGAAAAGCTCTTGCAGGTACGCGGGGAATATTTACCGCTGCTTGAACTGTATCGCATATTCGATATCCCCAATGGAATCACTGATCCCACGAAAGGCATTGCCGTTATTGTGCAGAGTGCCGGGCGCCGTTACGCCTTGCTGGTGGATAAATTGGTGGGGCAGCATCAAGTCGTTGTGAAAAATATTGAGAGCAATTACCGCAAAGTACCGGGTATTTCAGCGGCCACTATTATGGGGGATGGTAGCGTTGCGCTCATCATTGATATTCCCGCTTTGCAGAAACTTAACCATGAACAACTGGCTGAGCGCAAAGTGGAATTAGAGAATAACAAATAACCGATACCCACCACACAAAAGCGGCTTGAAAGGCGAAGGGTAAAACTATTTCACACTAAAAAGGTAACATCATGTCAGCCATAGAAGAATTCAATAAATTATCAGGAGAAACGGCCGGAAGGGAATATCTGGTTTTCACCTTGGGTAATGAAGAGTATGGAATTGAAATATTAAAAGTGCAGGAAATTCGCGGTTATGATCAAGTTACCCGCATTGCGAACACACCGGCCTTTATCAAGGGGATCACCAATCTGCGTGGCGTGATTGTCCCTATCATCGACCTGAGGATCAAATTCGCACAGGAAGATGTCACGTATAACGACAACACGGTTGTGATTGTCCTGAACTTGCTTAACCGTGTGGTTGGGATTGTGGTTGATGGTGTTTCAGACGTGCTGTCCCTGAAAGAAGATCAAATTTGCCCAGCGCCAGAATTTGCGGTTACTTTATCCACTGAATACCTCACCGGGCTGGGTTCTATTGATGATCGGATGCTGATTCTGGTTGATATTGAGAAACTGCTCAATAGCGAAGAAATGGCACTGGTCGATTCCGTCGCCAAAGGTTGATGTTTTACCGTTGTCCGACGCTTTGGGGTTGCTGCAATAAAAAACAGCAGCCCTTTTGCTTTAGATCAAAAAAAATCAGTAAAAAATCAATTTTTAAAATTACACGTAAAGTTCCCTTTAAGCGTGCCGATAACACTGGCATAGCAATTTATTAAAAAGGGAAGTTATGTTTAACCGAATGAAAATAGTGACGGGATTAATCTCGGTCATCATATTATTTGGTGCTTTGCAACTTATCTCCGGGGGATTGTTCTTCAAGGGGTTGAAGAATGATATCGATGCCTTTGACTTAATAGATAAAATGCGACAGCAGCAAATTTACCTGGATGAAAGCTGGGTTAACCTGCTGCAAGCCCGCAATAACCTGACCCGTGTTGGTATCATCCATATGATGAAAGATCGCGGTGTTGAAGGCAGTTATAAAGCTGATGAAGCGCAGGCAGAAGCCAGAGCAAATATTGCCCGTGCTGAACGGCTCTTCGAACAATATGAACAGACGGAAAAACTGTCTTTTTATGATCCAGAACATCTGCAACGTTTGAAACAGACCCACCGTGACTATCTGAATGCGCTTAAAGATTTAGATAACATGCTGGTGCAGGATAAGTTTAAAGAGTTTTTCCTCCATAAAACAACGGATTACCAGAACGCGTTTAATGCGGAATTTAACTTTTATCTCTCCCAGAGCGCCAAGTTTTATGATCAGGTGTCACAGGAAGCTGACGACGCTTACGGCAATATCATTGTTTCGTTGCTCTTTGTGATGGCTCTGCTCGTTGTGGTCATGATCATAAGCTGGATAGGCTTGCGTAAATCGCTGATCGATCCGTTGCACAAGCTGCTGGATAATATTAAGGCCTTCTCAAAAGGGGACTTGACCCACACCATCACTGTATCGGGTAATAACGAGATGGGCATGTTGGCCGTTGGCTTGAGACACATGCAGGAAGAGTTGATCAATACGGTCAGAAGTGTCCATCAAAGCACTGAAACCATCTATACCGGCACCAGCGAAATTGCTGCGGGTAACAACGACCTTTCTTCCCGTACTGAACAGCAAGTCGCGTCGTTGGAAGAAACGGCTGCCAGCATGGAACAGTTGACGGCAACCGTCAAACAGAATGCTGACAATGCCCGCCAAGCCAGCAACCTGGCTGACAACGCCTCTGAGATCGCCCGTCAGGGAGGCAAAGTGGTGGCTAATGTTGTTCAAACCATGCATGACATTGCCGACAGCTCTCGCAAAATCTCTGATATCACTGGCGTGATTGACGCGATTGCTTTCCAGACCAACATTCTTGCCCTTAATGCCGCAGTGGAAGCTGCCCGTGCGGGTGAGCATGGCCGTGGTTTTGCCGTGGTTGCCGGTGAAGTGCGCAATCTGGCACAGCGCAGTGCAGAGGCCGCCAAAGAGATCAAGGCGTTGATCGAAGATTCGGTAAACCGCACTGATACCGGCTCCACGCAGGTAGAAAGCGCCGGCGAAACCATGCACAAAATTGTCGATTCTGTGACCCGCGTGACCGATATCATGGGGGAAATCGCATCGGCTTCTGACGAACAAAGCAGAGGGATCACGCAAGTTGGCGTGGCTATTTCCGAAATGGATAGAGTCACCCAGCAAAATGCGTCATTGGTTGAGCAGTCCGCTGCCGCTGCCGCGGCATTGGAAGAGCAGGCCAAGGTATTGACCAGAGCCGTTGCGTTGTTCCAGTTACCGGAGCAGGCCGAAAGGAAGCAGCCTGATAAAAGAAAACATGAAGTTTTATCGACGATAAAATCGTCGACTCCTCCAGCTAATAAAACAAATTCTCCCGTGCTGAAAAAAGACAGCAACGTGGAAGATCCCTCTAATTGGGAAACATTCTAAAAAATAATAGCGATAACTACGGCTGCATCATGCAGCCGTTAAACGAGGTGATTACATGTTAGGCAAGCTTCGCATATCAACCAGTTTGTATCTGTTACTGATGATGTTTTGTGTTATGCAAATTATTTCGAGTGGGTTGTCTCTGGGAATAATTCATACCGACCAGTCATATATCGAGAGAATTGAGCTGGGCACTCAACGGAGAGATACCCTTGGCTTGAGTTGGGCGGCATTGTTGCAAACACGTAATACGCTGAACAAAATCGCACTTGCCCAGAAAGTGGGGCAGCCACAAACGCAGATAGATGAAATGGAGGCGTTGCTTAAAAGTGCACTGAATGAAGCAGAGCGAAATTTTGCCAAATTAAGTGCATTACCCCGGGTGGAAAAATCGGATCAGGGTATAGCGTTATTTGCTGAGGTTGAACACGCTTACCAAAAATATATCAACGCCTTAAAAGAGTTAAAAACGTATCTCTATGAAGGCAATTTTCAGGCTTTCCTTGATCAACCTACCGAAGATTACCAGCGTAAGATGGAAACTGCCTATAACAACTATATGCAGTACCTCGGCGCTAATATTAGTTCAGCCGTTGCTGAAGGGGAATTTTACTACAAAGTCGCCATTGCCATGTTCTTTGGCGCTGTCTTGATGGTATTTGTTGTTTCAGGAGCGGCTCATTGGTGGCTGAAACGTAACCTGCTCAGGCCGTTTTCGAATATGAGAGCGTGTTTCCAGGATGTTGCACAAGGACGTTTGGATAAAGAAGTTGCTGTCACCACCGATGATGAAATCGGTGATATTTTCCGCAAGCTGCGCGACATGCAGACATCATTAATCAAATCGATTGCGGCGGTGCGCGAAAATACCAACCAGATGTACTCAGGCATTCAAGAAATTAGCCAAGGCAATACCGATTTATCTTCACGGACAGAACAACAAGCCGCCTCACTGGAAGAAACGGCTGCCAGCATGGAAGAATTGACCGTTACCGTTAAGCAGAATGCCGAAAATGCGCGACAAGCCAGCGAACTGGCGGTATCCGCTTCCCAGACCGCTTCAAAAGGCGGCGAACTGACCACCAGTGTGGTGGTAACGATGGACGAAATCGCCAGAAGTTCGAAGAAAATCGGTGCCATTATCAGTGTTATTGATGGTATTGCCTTCCAGACCAATATCCTGGCCCTAAATGCGGCCGTTGAAGCGGCACGCGCCGGTGAGCAGGGGCGTGGGTTCTCTGTGGTCGCCGGTGAAGTCCGTGACTTGGCACAACGCAGTGCGGAAGCCGCGAAAGAAATTAAAACCTTAATCGATGAATCGGTCCAACGTGTCAACCAAGGTTCAGAACTGGTGAATAATGCGGGGCAGACGATGGATGAACTGGTGAGATCGGTCAATCAGGTGACTGATTTAATGGCTGAAATTGCTGCTGCTTCTGATGAGCAGAGCCGTGGCATTCATCAGGTTGCCCAAGCCGTCAGCCAAATGGATCAAGTCACGCAGCAAAATGCGGCATTGGTGGAACAATCCGCAGCGGCCGCTTCTGCCCTGGAAGACAAGGCGGACATGCTGGTGAAAACCGTTGCCCAGTTTGAACTGCCTAAAGATGTGGAAGATGAGTACGATCATCCATCATCGGCTGCATCAAACATGACTGATGAGTATGTTGTAAGCCAAGTACGCTGAGGTCAGATGAAATCCAATTCAATAGCTTCAGATACTGATGCTAACGCACTGCTGAACTTTATGCTTCAGCGGCATGCTTTGTCGGATGCGCAATTTGAGCGCATCTGCCAGTTTATCTATCAACGGGCTGGCATCGTACTGGCAAAAAATAAGCGTGAGATGGTATACAACCGTTTGGTCAGGCGGCTTCGTGTATTGGGACTGAACGATTTTGGTCAATATCTGTCAATTCTGGAACAAGACAGCCACAGTCAAGAGTGGGAACTTTTCATTAATTCATTGACCACCAATCTCACGGCATTTTTCAGGGAAGCCCACCATTTTCCCATTCTGGCAGCACATGCCAGCCGGAAAAATGGCGGAACATACCGCGTTTGGAGCGCTGCGGCTTCAACGGGGGAGGAGCCATATTCTATTGCCATGACCTTGTGTGATGCGCTGGGGCACCGGTCAAATCGGATAAAAATCATTGGCAGCGATATTGACACCAGTGTGCTGGAAAAAGCCAGACAAGGAGTTTACCGGCTGGAAGAATTACAGTATCTGAATGAAAATCAAAAGAAAAAATATTTTTTCAAAGGCGTGGGTCTCTTTGAAGGATATGCACGAATTCGCCCTTTACTGGCTGAATTGGTCAGTTTTCAGCATTTGAACTTACTGGATGCGGATTGGGCACTTGAGGGCAAATTTGATGCAATATTCTGCCGTAATGTCATGATTTATTTTGACAAAAAGACACAGGAAAGGATCTTGCGCCGTTTTGTCAGTTTCTTAAAACCGGATGGTTTGCTCTTTGCAGGGCATTCCGAAAACGTCACTCAAATCAGCCGAGAGTTCTACTTGCAAGGACAGACCGTTTACGGTTTAAGTCGGGCAAGGAGGGGTCATGAATAAAATAACTGTTCTTTGTGTGGATGATTCGGCGTTGATGCGTCAAATCATGCGGGAAATTATCAATAGTCACCCTGATATGGAAGTGGTGGATTGTGCGCCAGATCCCTTTGTTGCCCGCGATTTAATCAAAAAACATAACCCGCAGGTATTAACACTGGATGTTGAGATGCCGCGCATGGATGGCATTGATTTTTTAGAAAAATTAATGCGGTTACGTCCTATGCCTGTCGTGATGGTTTCTTCCCTGACCGCAAAAGGTTCGGAAATTACCTTGAAGGCACTGGAACTGGGGGCGGTGGACTTTGTCACCAAACCACAACTGGGTATCCGTGAAGGCATGTTGGCTTATAGTGAACTGATTGCCGAAAAAATCCGTGCTGCTGCCCAAGCTAAAATCAGCACGGCGGCACCGGAACCTGTCAGTACAGCGCCACTGAATTTCAAGCCACTATTATCCAGTGAAAAACTCATCGCAGTAGGGGCCTCGACCGGGGGAACAGAGGCAATCAAAAACCTGCTGCAACCCCTGCCTAACACCTGCCCGGCTTTATTAATCACCCAGCATATGCCGCCGGGTTTTACCCGTTCTTTTGCCGAAAGGCTCAATAAACTCAGCCAGATCACGGTAAAAGAAGCGGAGGATGGTGAGCGTGTCCTGCCGGGACATGCCTATATCGCGCCCGGCGATCGCCATATGGAACTGTGTCGCAGCGGTGCCAATTATCAAATCATGATAACCCATGCCCTGCCGGTGAATCGCCATCGTCCTTCGGTTGATGTGCTGTTTCGTTCCGTTGCCAAATATGCCGGACGCAATGCGGTCGGCGTTATTTTAACCGGCATGGGGAATGATGGTGCGGCGGGTTTGCTGGAAATGAAACAGGCAGGCGCTTACACCTTGGCCCAGAGCGAAAAAAGTTGTGTGGTATTTGGCATGCCACGTGCCGCGATCCAGTTAGGGGCAGTAGACGAAGTCATGGATCTGCAAAAAATCAGTAAAACGATGCTGGCCAAAATTAGCGCGGGGCAATCGATTCGTATTTAGTCGTTGTATTGGGTAGTTGTATTTGATCGTGATATTTGATCATTGTATTTGATGTTAACTTTTGCAGCGCTGTGCTGCTGGATAAGTGAAATTGCAAGGAGTTTTTATGGCAAGTAAGGATCTGAAATTTCTGGTCGTCGATGACTTTTCAACGATGCGCCGGATTGTACGTAATCTGCTGAAAGAGTTGGGTTTTAACAATGTGGACGAAGCACAGGATGGGGCGGAAGCGTTGGCTAAACTTCGTACTGCTGAATTTGATTTCGTTATTTCTGACTGGAACATGCCCAATATTGATGGCCTCGAATTGCTAAAAACCATTCGCAGTGAAGAAAAACTGGCCGCCTTACCTGTCCTGATGGTCACGGCAGAGGCGAAAAAAGAGAACATTATTGCCGCAGCACAGGCCGGTGCCAGCGGTTATGTCGTGAAACCGTTTACGGCGGCCATTTTGGAAGAAAAACTCAATAAAATATTTGAAAAACTGGGGCTCTAAGGAGACAAAATGAGTGAAAATCCAGTCATGCCAAGAGATGAGGCGATCTCAACCAGTGAGATAATCAGTCGTATTGGGCAGTTAACGAGAATGCTGCGCGATAGTTTACGTGAACTGGGATTGGATCAAACCATTGCTCAAGCGGCTGAGGCGATCCCGGATGCAAGAGAGCGATTGAATTATGTTGTCCAAATGACGGCACAGGCGGCTGAAAGGGTGCTGAACTGCGTTGAAGTTGCACAGCCCCGCCAGAACGAATTGGAAGCATCGGCAAAAGACTTGACCCAACGTTGGGATGAGTGGTTTGCCAACCCGGAAAATTTGGAGCTGACGGATGCCCGCTCACTGGTCACGGATACGAGAAACTACCTGAATCGGGTGCCTGATCATACCGCATTTACCAATGCGCAATTGCTTGAGATTATGATGGCGCAAGACTTTCAGGATCTCACCGGGCAGGTTATCAAACGGATGATGGAAGTCATTCAGGAACTGGAAAAACAGTTAGTTATGGTATTGATGGAGAATATCCCTTCTGACCAGATGGCTAAAGCAAAAAAAGAGAACGACAGTCTTCTTAACGGCCCTCAAGTTAACCAGAATGGGGCTGGCATTATTGCCAACCAAGAACAGGTTGATGATTTGTTGGATAGTTTAGGTTTTTGATAACGAGTGTATTACCTTAACGAGCATTACTTTCACAAATAGATTTAACGAGTAAAATTTAACGGACAGAATTTAACGAACCGTATTGTTATATTTTGCGTGCATTTGGGTGAGCCGGAGAGCTGGCCCAAATGCCTGCCTTGGCATGAATATATCGGAAAGCAGGTGAGATCACAGTGTTATCCAGTTGATTTGGTGTATAAAAACGCCTTCATTCAGATCACGCAGAGGAAAACAGTGTGAAGTCGGTCGATAAAATCATTAAATTGAAAGATTCATTTGTCTCTTACCGTAAGGAATGTCCCGAAGATCCGCGTAATAAAACCCCTATCGTCTTCCTGCATGGCACAAATAGCAGCGGTAACAGTAGCTTTGCAGGCATTAAAACAGCATTTAGTCATGACCGAACCGTTATCATTCCCGATTATGCCGGATGTGGCAATTCTGAATTACCACCAAAAACCGTGACGATTGAACATCTGGCGGAACAAATTGCTGCGGTAATAGAAGAGAGCAGTCACACGCCGGTTGATTTAGTGGGCGTTTCTTTGGGTGCCGTGGTTGCGGCGGTGGTCGCAGCCAAATACCCAAATCTAATCAATAAATTAATATTAACCGCACCGTGGGCGACAAATCGTGATCCCCGCCATCAATTGATCTTCAAGACGTGGTTGCATTTGGAACAAAATGATAAGGCATCGGCCATGGCTTTTGGCCTGTCACATGCCTTTAGCCCAGAATTTCTCTCCTCGCTGGGGCAGGAAACCCTACAGCGGATCTGCGCTCAACCGGCAGAAAAAGGGATCGAACAACGTATTGCGTTGGGATTAACCCTAGACATAAAAAATTATCTGACTCAAATAGAGAAAGAGACGCTGGTGATTGGATTAAACCGTGATACGTTAATTCCGCCTTATCGGGTACATGAAGTGAATAGAAATATTAAGAACAGCACATACCAAGAGATTAACAGTGGCCATGCGGTACACCTTGAAAAGACGGCAGAATGGGTGAACTTGATCAAAGATTTTATCAACTAGTGGTACATCCTGTAATTAATCGCCATATTGTGGATAAAATTTACATTAAATCAATGAGATATAATTAAATGTGATTTGTTGCCTCTATTTATTGATTTAATATATTGATTAAATTCACATTTATTATGATTTTGGCGATGATGGTGTGGGTCATTTGCGTTTCTCCGCCTTATATAAAATAAGGCGGGTATTCATTTTATTTGATTAAGCCAGAAAATCTTTCTGACTGGCAATCAGCTTAGCGCCACAGGCGGTTTGCATCCCTTCCAGCGCAATAGGCGTACCATGCGACTTCAACGATTCACTCCCCTCGATAATCGGATACGTCCCCTCGCATTTTGGGCAAGTGACCAAATCACCTTGGCCAGCAACAGGCACACCCTGATAGGTATAACCACCAATAGCGGTGATCACCTTGCCACCGTGATCGGTGGCATCATTTAAAAGAATAACTGCTTTACCTGCCATATTGTTACCTCCATTACCATTCACCATAGGGATAGGTTTTTCCTTTGATAAAGGCTTTTATCCTCTCAGAATACTCACCATAACCATCAGGATGTTTTGTTTTCCCCTGACATACAGTCATGTTATCACCGGAAACCGATTCACCTGTGGCCACTAAGATATTATCGCCGTTGTTTTTATCATAGCCCCGTAACCAAGCCTTGGCAGTTCCGCCGGGGGCTAATCCGATAAAAATTCTATCTCGATAGAATACACGATCTTTAACTAAGTGCCCGGCAGAAGGTTCACGCATCAGTTGTCTAACGTATGGTGAAAATTTAAACAGTGTTTGATAGGATTTTTTATCAATCACTGAATCCCAACAGACTGTCAATGATAGGGGCAAGGCTTCACCATGATTTTTAATAACATCGGATACCCCCCCAATCCGTTTATTCCAAGTATTTACACTTCTATAATCTGAATTAGAGCCATCATTCATAAATTTTTGTACGATATAATTATCTTCATCCAAAAACTGGACAAAACTAATGCTGGCAGGGAAATATTCTGGAGTATTGATTTTAAATTCCCACCGTTTATAAGGCAATGGTTCGCTGTTACGTACAATGGGTTTGTAAGTCACTACCCGCTTTCCGGACGGATAAGAGTGACAAGCGGTTAATCCAAATATCATGCCCGAGCAAAGTAACAAAGCTAATGTTTTCTTGTTTCTCATTATGAAATATCCTTGCCATTATTATCAAAAATAGTTCTACGCCAATCACTATTAGGACGATTCGCATAAGCAATTTCTGCCGGAAGAACATCACCTTGGATGCTATTATCTTTTGTTTTCGTATTGTTCCAGTTTGCTGAAAAGTGAGGAACTAAACTCTTTTCTGGCAGGTATTTTTTCAGATCTCCGTGTTATCGGGTTAATTTATTAGCCCGATAACACGGAGAAGACAAGCGAAAAACTCAAAGTGACCGCTTTACCACTCTCCGTAAGGATATTTTTTCCCTTTGATAAAATTTTTGATATGTTCGGAATATTCACCATAACCATCAGGATGGTTTGTTTTATCCCGACAAATCGTCATATTATCACCAGAAACCGATTCACCTGTGGCCACTAAGATATTATCGCCGTTGTTTTTATCGATACCCCGCAACCAAGCGCGTGCAGTTCCAGCAGGAGCCAGACCAATAAAAATTCGCTCTCGATAGTCTGGTGGCTGTTTCTCATAGCCGGGATAGAAAGCAGGCTCGCGCATCAATTTCCTTACCTCTGATGTGAACTCAAACACTGTTTGGTAGGTTTTTTTATCAATGACCGAATCCCAACAAACCATTATCCGCTTAGGTAGCGCTTCACCATGGTTATTAATCCCACTAGCCCCCCCTCCTAACTTCTTACTCCATGAATTCACACTTCTATAGTCTGGATCAGTTCCATCATTCATAAATTTTTGGACAATATAATTATCCTCGTCCTGAAACTGAACAAAACTAATACTGGCTGGGAAATATTCTGGGGTAATAATTTGAAATCTCCACTTCTTATAAGGTAGCGGTTCGCTATTGCGCACAATGGGTTTATAAGTCACTACCCGCTTTCCTGATGAATAGGACACTGACGGATACGACTGACAGGCAGTTAACCCAAATATCATGCCTGAGCAAAGTAACAAAACTAATGTATTGTTGTTTCTCACTATGAAATATCCTTGCCATTATTATCAAAAATAGTTCTACGCCAATCACTATTAGGACGATTCGCATACGCAATTTCTGCTGGAAGAACATCACCTTGGATGCTATTATCTTTTGTTTTCGCATTGTTCCAGTTTGCTGAAAAGTGACTATATTTAGACCATATTAATGTCAGTTCTTCCTGAGTAAAAGGCTCAGGTTTCTGCCCCTGCCTGATAGCCCTCCCCTGAGCAATCGCTTTTTCTGTTATGGCCTGAAGCTCCGCCGGAAGTTGATAATTACTATCTTTATCGCTTGGCTTATTAAAAACCAATCCCGCTTCTTGGGCAGCATCTTGCATGACCAGCATACCCGTTTTGGACCAATCATTTTTGATGGTACGAGTAAGAACGGCCGCCGCCGTTACATTGGTTGAACCCGATCGCCTGGAATATTCTGAACTGTCATCGCGCCATGTGATGAGCCTGGTATTTTCATCTGTGATTAATGAACCAATGGTCGGGGATTTTTTTAGCTGAGACAACTCTTTTTGAGCATTTTTATAAACATGAAGATGACTATCTGGAGGTACTCCAACCCCTGATACTTGCATCATTTTCGGTCGGGTGATACATAAATTTTCATCACTCACAGGCTCATATCCGCCGCCAACATCCGCATGTGCACCGGGCAGCTCAAGTTCAGGCCAGTGAGGTTTTACACTGTTTAAGGAGAAATTATAACGGCATTCATTCTGCGCTGTAATATGGAAAACACTTTTTGCAATATCAGGAGATAAAAATATATTAGCAGGTCCCGTCACAGAAGAATTATGAGGGTTGAGCAGATTGTTCATTTCAGCAATTGCAGTAACAGTGTCATAAATACCTAAAAAACGAGTCTTGCCTGTAGGGTTGGTTGATTTTTCCAGATAACGATGATCAGCAAAACACTCATTAAGTACCTTTAATAAATCATCATCTTGTTTCAACACACGGTTAGCAAAATGGCGGGATGATGCAGCCCCTCGACTAAAGCCAATAATATCGAACTGTAGTGATCGGATATTATCCTTTGTTTCTTTCAAAAATTCCGTAAGTTCACTTTTTATTTTTTGTATTCCAATATCCGTTTTAGTGACAACACCCGTATCGCCTCTTCCTGTTCCATATCCAACGACACTATCAGATTCACCTGCCTGAGTGCCAACCCCATCAACATATACTTTAATTTGATGATTTCCTTCACTAATTTCATTTGCCCTATAAATTTTGTATAAGAAAACCACATTAGTGTAATAATTATCGTAACTTAGCCGCCAGACATCACCGGGTGCTCCATATTTGCTGAATGAGCAGTTAGGATCATTAGGCTGTTCTGAAGGAAACCCATCCTCTGTTATGGCACAGAGACGTTCGTTGGTATTATCCACATTGTTCCCCGTTCCATCAAAAAAGACGCCAATCGTCAAATTAATACCACTTTCAATTACCTGTATTTCCAACACATGCTTTCGTTTAAGTTGAGATGTGCTGAAACCTTTTAATGTCGAATTTTTAAAGTGTTCAGATAATTTCAATTCATCTTCTTGCCAGCCTTTAATCTTAGGATAAGCATCACTGAGCATACCCAACGTAATATATTGGTATTCATGCCCGTCCAATATAGCCGTTGGCTTAACAGGGGAATTGGCTTCGCCAGTTTGCTGACGAGGAATTCGTTTAACTATTTCATCGGCAAGAGGCTGTGCTGTAACAGATAGCGTCACTGGCATGGGGGGAAGATCTTCTTCACGTAATAAGCCGTTCCCATCTGTGGTACCCGTTCGCACAATGCTTTTATTCCCTCGGCTTGTCAATTATAAGGCATTCCTGACAAAGGCTCACCTTCTTCATCAACTAATTGAAATTCAACCCAGTGTTTCAGTATCTTTTGGCAATCAATGCAATCCGTCGGTTCTAACTGACTCATTCTTTTCTTCCTTAATTCAACTTAAATTTCTTTGTTAAGTACAACCTGTGGGTTATCGGTCATAAAATGTTCAGCAGTGAGTTTGTTCAGGTTATGTTTTTCATCTCTCGCCTGTTTCAGCCACGCCACAAGGCTGCTCTGCAATTGTCCTTCCGGTTCATCCAGTTTGAGCGCCAATTCGGGGTTTTCCTCCCAAAGTTGACAACTTAAGGCATAAGCCAGATTTTTGAGGGTGGTATCGGTTGAGTAACGCGCTTCAATCAGGTGATCACCCAGCACAAATAAATTCTCTGCCAGTTCCTGAGGGCAATTTTCTGGTCGGTAATAACAACACGGGGAGGGCGTATCTATCATCAATTCGTTAATTGGTGTTAAGAGTTCACGCCAGTCACCCGGTTGCAGGGCGGGCAGCAGGGTCGTGAAAATGCGGTTATCCATCAGACGCAAAACCACCACTTGCCCGCGCAGTAAAACCTGCTGATGTAACCGCCAGTGCTCTAACTGAAATGACCACGGCAACGTGCTCCGGTATGCCCAACCCCAACTGGAATCGCTGAATTCGTGTTTATCCAGCAACAGAGCCAGTTCCGGCAGGCATTTTGCTTTGGGTTGGATCAGCCACGGGCTTTGTGCCAGCAGGTCGTTCATCGGGGTACCGCTGTAGAGTGGGAACGCCTGCTCTGTCCAGCCATTGAGATAAAAGGTCTGGACGGGGTTCGGCTTCGCCAAACTGTTGACCAGAAAATAACACTCCCCTCTGTCTTGATGTGACAGCCAGCTTTTCCAATCGGTCGGTTCCATCATGCTTCTTCTGCTCCTGTGATAATCCAATTTTCTTCTTGCTGTGCGAGAATGGCACAGGCCGGTTGGGCGGCAAATTCCACCTCCGGTAATGGCTCCACCCCGTCCGGCAGCAGCAAAGAAATCCCGCGCCCGCTGCCGCCTGAACCCTGTCCGACATTCATTGGTGAAGACAAAATCCCGCCCGGAGTGACTTTCAGAAAACTGCCGCCCACTTTCAGGGTGATTTCTGCCGCCGCTTCCAGCACCACCTTACCGCCGCTTTTCAGGTGGATTTCCTGTCCGCTGTCAATCACGGTGGCGTCGCCGGTCTGGATATGCTGGCTGCCCGCAATCCGGTGGGAGACATCGCCTTCGGTGGTGATTTTGCGCGAACCGGCGACCTGATGATGGTCATCAGCGCGGATATCGTGGTAACGGTTGTTGTCAATGCGTTGTTTCTGGTCATGTTTGATATGCCAGTACGCATCGTTTTCGATATGGGCAGTCAAATCTTTCTGGCCGTGGATATAAACTTCTTCACTGCCTTTCGCATCCTCAAACCGCAGCTCATTAAAGCCCTTGCCCTTGTGTGTCTTGGTCTTGAAGGTCGTGCGGGTTTTCTCAGCAGGCAAGTCCAGCGGCGGGCGATTCAGGCCGTTGTAAACACAGCCGGTGACGATTGGCCGGTCAATATCCCCGTTGAGATAGGAAATAATCACTTCTTGCCCGATACGCGGGATCGCCATAAAACCAAAGCCGTTGCCGTTCCAGCCTTGTGCCACGCGTACCCAGCAGGAAGCGCCGTCATCGGCTTGGTCATAGCGGTTCCAGTGAAAATGGACTTTAATCGCACCGTCTTTATTGACGAAAATCTCTTCCCCTTCCGGCCCGACCACCATCGCCGTTTCATCGCCATCGGCCAGCGGTTTGTAGTGGAACGGGGGACGCCAGTCGGCAAGGCCGTCGATAAAACTGAAATGGTTGCTGAGGGTGGTACCTTCACCACTGTTATCGCCCAGCGCCTGCGGGCAACGCCCGTGGTGGCTGATACCGACCACCTGCCAGCGGGCATTCAGCGGGGCGTGCGGGTGACTTTTGATCTCAAAGATTTTGCCGGGCATCAGTTTGATGCAGTTACTGTTGCCGCTGCCGGTTTTTTTCTGGTTATCCAGTGCTTCATGGCGGTATTTGAGAAACGGTTTGGCGGCGGCATCTTTCTGAAAACGCCCGTAACTTTCAAATATGGTATACGGCGTTTGGCTGCCAAAATCGCGAAAGCCTTCACTGCTCTGCATATGAGAGAGGTGATAGCGCGGGTTCTCCGGGTTGAAGTCTTTATGAAAACTGCGTTGTGGACTCATCCCGACGCCCAGCCGCACCTGATAAATCGTATCTATGCCGTGGGCGGTTTCCGGCTGCGGCTGGTAAAGCAGCGGCAGCCCCGCGGTCATTCCCAGATGGCTGTCGCTGAAAAACAGCGTTTCATCCTCAAACCAGAAGCTGATGCCTTCTTCCGCGGCCAGACGGCTGAAAAACCCATAGTCCGATTCCCGCTTCTGGGTCACATATTCCCGGTCCTGATGGGGATCGTAGAGTTTCGAATCGGCGCGGACTTTATGCTTTTTCAACAGGCTGTTCAGGATGGCAGGCACATTTTGCTGATGGAAAATCCGGCTGTCCTGATTGAGCGTCAGGCGCCAGAGCGCAGGCCGAACCGTCACGGTATAAAGCGTTTTATTGCCGTCGGTACCTGCCCAGTCCGCATGGGAGACGATGCCGGTAATTTTGCGTTGCAGCGTTGTGCCGTTAAACACTTGTAACACCGCTTCCTGCATTAGCAGCGCGGTTAAATCAATTTCTGGCTTTGGCCGAAAAGGGTTGTCAGGCAGGGACTGAACCAGTGTCAGGTTGAGGGTAAACAGTTCAGATAACCCTTCCTGAAGGGAAAATTCCCCTACGGCAAAGGCGGTTTCAGGCAGGCCGGCTATCTGAAACGTAAAGCGTAATCCGCTTTTGGCCGCCGTTAACCCGTTCATGATATTCATCCTATTTTGCTCCTTGTGATTATTCCTGACGAATTACATTTCCATGCGTGTCCCATAGACTTCGTTGAATTGCCAACGCGTTTTTTGGTTCGGGGTAGACACTTCCAGCTTGACGAAGGTGGACTGGCTGACAAAACAGGCCATGGCTTGATTGATTAACCGGCAGAAACGGTACATTTCCCCCGGATTGGCGTAGCAGTCGGGGTTCAGGATCAGTGACAGCAGACGCCCGCGAATAGGACGGCCCAGTTTCAACCGGTCGATCAGGCTCTCTTCCACCTGCATAATGCCGTCGATATGCCGCTGGATATGGCGGCTCAGGGGGCGATTAAATTCGGCATAATAGTCAAACAGGCGGAGAAAATGCGGCATCCCTTCGGTGGTAAACAATAAAACAGGCGGGCTGGCGAGGCAGGAAAGCAGCGGCCAGCCGGAATTATCCTGCAACATCGGCGGGTAATCGGTGGTTACTGGCGTAATATTGTGCACACTGAGATGCGAAGGCGCACCTTCCTGCATCACCGTGATAGCGCCCTGCGCCAGTGCCATTGCGGGTTCATGGTAGCCGGTGAAATTGCAGGCGACAGTCAGTTCAGGCAAGTTGCGGGCCGGTTTGCCCGTCAGGTCAAAAAAATGCAATGAGTGCTGAATGCGATCCAGCAAATCACGCTCGGTGCGAAGCTGGTAATAAAAATAATCCGGTTCTTCCCCGGCCAGCAGATCCGCGGCGGGTGTAAACTGCTCTATCGGCAAATAGCGGTAAGGCGTGCCCCGTTGTACATCCTCCCCGGGCTGCTGAACCGCCTGAATATCCCGTAACCGGAACAGTTTTACCGCCTCGCCCAGCGGCAGGGGATAAGTGTTATTTCCGGTACTCAGCGGAATGGGCGGGCTGAGCCGGTTTTCCAGGTGAATGGCCGGCACACAGCCCAGCATAAAAGCATCACCGACCTCATCCAGCGGCAGTTCGCCTTCAAAACGAAAAATCAGCTCAAAAGTGCCGTCCGCGTTGAGCGGGATTTCCGCGTAGTAACGGCCGATATCAAGGGTGACAAAGTTATACAGCTGGGGCAGCGCATAATATTCCACCAGCGTTTGCAGGCCGATGTAGGGGCTTTTTTCCATCGGCAGGATGGGATTATCCAGTAAATCATGCCAGCCATAAGGAAAGCAGTTCAGCCTGCGCTGTTCACCCTGTGCCCTCAGGCGCATTTCACAGGATATGCTGATCCAGCCACAGGCTGAGCTGTGCCGCGCGTTCGGTATCCGTACCGAGGAAAAAAGAGAGCGTCCCACTTTGCCAGATCGGTGAAACACTGCCCGTCTGGCAAAGGGTCAGGATGATTTCGCTGTGGGTGCCGGTTTTTTTCACCGTGCGATCCCGCACAACCAAAGGCTCAATATGCAAAGGGCGGCAGGTTTTAAAACTGAGCAGCTGCCCGTCCACCTGGGCAGAAACAGAAGTGCTTTTGGGGATATCCGCAGCGCCCTGATGTTCGCCATCAGTGGGGAAAAATTGCACTATCGTGGTGGGCGGAATCGGACATAACGCTAACGGCCAGATACGGGACAGAATGCCGTGGGTAATTTCGGGAAAATCATCCTCCAGTTTATCCCGTAAGCGGGCGATCAGCAGCGCGAAGGCCTCGAAGAGGCGTTGAATATCCGGGTCATGGGCGGTGACCAGAAAATCCGTTAAATGGGGCGACGTTTTTGCTACGCGCTGTGCCAGTTCCCGCAGGTAAGCGCGTTCTTGCAGGTACAGCGATTCCTTGTTGTTTTTCATCTATCTTTCTCTAATGTATTGATGGGTAATTAATCGGCATATTGTGAGTAAAGTTTAAATAAAATCAATTAGCTATAAATAAATATGATTTATCACTCTCATTCATTGATTGTAAATATTGATTAAATTCACATTTTTTATGATTTGGGAGAAGTCTTAATGGAGGGCTGTAATCACCAGAGTGGCGATGGGGACAAAGGCAAACGTGTTAACACTTCCTTGGGCGATAAACACAGGGTGCTCATTGTGGATGAAACCGGCTTTATTAAAAAAGCATGCATCAGAGGCCGGTTAGCCAAACATTTTAAATGGCTTTACCGTGGGAAAACAGCATAAGGCCATTAATTGCAGCATGTACTACTAACCTCTTTCCCCACGGGTAAATATTTATAAATCGTTGACAACGACACGTTATAAATAATCGACAACTGCTTCCGGCTATGCCCTTTATTCAGTAATCTGGCGGCTTGTTGCCGGGCTTCCTCAGTAAACACCACCGGCCGCCCGCCAATTCGCCCCTGTTCCCGTGCGGCGGCCAGACCTGCATTGGTTCTTTCCACAATCAGTTCGCGTTCCATTTCAGCCAGCGCACTCATCACATGAAAGAAAAACCGCCCCATTGCCGTACTGGTGTCAATACTGTCGGTCAGGCTTTGAAAATGAATGCCACGTTCATGCAGTTCTGAAATCAGTGTGACCAGATTCTTCACACTGCGTCCCAGCCGATCCAATTTCCAAACCACCAAGGTATCGCCGGACTTAAGATGCTTTAAAGCGCGTTTTAACCCCGGACGATTAGCGGTTTTCCCGCTGATCTTATCTTCAAAAATCAGCTCACAATCAATACTGACTAATGCGTTTCTTTGTAAATCGCTATTTTGGTCATTGGTTGACACTCTGATGTAACCTACTCTTGTCACTGAGGATCCTTTAGCTACTCTTGAAACTATTTGTACTCGTCATACGTATCTTCCCGTGCTGCGGGAAGAGAATAAGTTGCTTTCGTCTTGCGAGCGGCACTTTGAAGTCTATGGGGTATATTTAGGCATAATACCGATTTATTTACTATAAAAAACCTTTAATTCGATTTATATCGAGATAAAAATTTGTTTTCGGTGGGGAAATATCAGAATAAGTGATGTGAGAAGAATTATTATCAACAGAATTGATAAAGAGTAACCCAAACGAGTGACTCAACTCACAGTATCAATTTTTTCTTGCTAAAGATACTCAATTAATCCTCGCTTATTTTCCCAAAATGCTCTTTATTTAATTGAAATAATTTTGTTGCCAATTTGTTGCATTAAATGCCGAGGGTGTCTATGGAACTGGTTACACAATGGTTAGCTGCACTAAATGGGGTAGTATGGGGCGTTCCCATGCTAATTGGGCTTTTGGGTATTGGTATCTTCATGCAGATCCGTTTGTCTTTTTTACCGATCCGTAAATTAGGCATGGGATTCAAATTACTTTTCCAAAAAAATGAACAACGGGGTGAAGGTCAAATTTCGCCGTTTAACGCATTAATGACAGCCTTGTCAGCGACAATCGGGACTGGAAATATCGCCGGCGTGGCGACCGCCATCGTAATGGGCGGGCCGGGTGCCATGTTCTGGATGTGGATGACCGCGCTGGTGGGCATGGCGACGAAATATTCAGAAGCGGTGCTGGCGGTACGTTTCCGTGAAACCGATAAAAAGGGTAATTACGTTGGCGGCCCGATGTATTACATCAAAAATGGCTTGGGGAAAAAATGGGTTTGGCTGGGAACACTGTTCGCCTTTTTCGGTAGTATTGCCGGTTTTGGTATTGGCAATACGGTGCAAGCCAACTCCGTTGCGGACGTATTGCAAAGTAACTTTGGCATTGAAAAAACCATCACCGCCGGGATCTTGATCATTTTGGTTGGTGCCGTCCTGATTGGTGGCATCAAGCGTATTTCTGATGTGGCCGGTAAATTAGTGCCGGTTATGACGGTCGGTTACTTTGGGGCAGGCGTTATCGTTCTGGCCCTCAATTTTACCGCCATTCCCGACGCATTGGCTTTAATCATTAAATCCGCGTTCACTCCCGTTGCCGCACAAGGGGGATTTGCCGGTGCCGCAGTATGGGCGGCGATCCGTTTTGGGATTGCCCGTGGTGTATTCTCTAACGAAGCGGGGATGGGAAGTGCACCTATTGCTCACGCAGCGGCAAAAACCCAAAACCCCATTCGGCAGGGTCTGATTGCCATGCTGGGTACCTTTATTGATACGATTATTGTTTGCTCCGTGACGGGCTTGACCATTGTCATTACGGGTGGCTGGCTGACCGGTCAAACAGGCGCAACATTGACCGCGGCGTCTTTCTCAGCCGTGATCCCCGGAGGTAACTATATTGTTGCGGTTGCCTTGGCGATTTTCGCCTTCACCACCATTTTGGGCTGGAGTTTCTACGGTGAAAAATGTATTCAATATTTGCTGGGGCCAAAAGCCATCGTGCCTTTTCGTATCGCCTGGGTTATCGCATTGCCGATTGGTGCCACTCAGTCATTGACCTTTGTCTGGTTGCTGGCGGATACCCTCAATGCCATGATGGCGATCCCCAACCTGATAGCGATCGCCTTTCTCAGCCCGGTTGTCTATCGTTTGACCAAAGATCATATCCGTGATGTGAATGCCGATAGTATTGATATTAAGGCACCCGTTAAAACGGATTAAACAAACACACGGAGATGGCTGATAACAGCCATCTCCATTCACGATCGCGATTATAATGCCTCAAATACCCCCGCAAATTTCGCAGTGTTCCCGCCATTAAATTTCTGGGCTTTTGTCATGCTTAACACAATTTTATTTGTTTTTCCCTAAAGACAAATTTTCTGCATGACATCACGAACGCTCACCAAGGAAAGCCGTGGCTGAAGATAGCGATCTCGAAAAAACCGAAGAACCCACGCCCCATAAACGGGAGAAGGCTCGCAAAGAGGGGCAAATTGCGCGTTCCAAGGAACTCACCTCAATCCTGATGTTGGCGGGAGGCGTCAGTCTGCTCTGGATGAGCGGACAATCTATCACTCATGAACTTTCCCTGATGGTATTTGAAGGATTCAACTTCGACCATAACATGGTCAGTAACGATAAACAGATGGTGCAACAAGCCGGCCGATTACTGAAACAGGCCGTTTGGGCATTATTGCCGGTTTTTATCGGATTGGTCTTGATTGCCCTCAGTGCGCCCGCGTTGATGGGCGGGCTGATATTCAGCTCAAAATCCATCAAATTTGACTTAGCTAAACTAAATCCTATCTCTGGCCTGAAGAAAATCTTCTCCATGAATGCGCTGGCAGAACTGTTCAAAGCCATTTTGAAGGCGTCGCTGGTGGGCGGCGGTGCGGCCCTGTTTATCTGGCATAATTGGCCTGCCATGCTCAACCTGACAGCCCAGCATCCGCTGATCGCGTTGAGCGATGCCATGATGATGCTGATTTTTGCCGGCTATATCGTCTTATTTATGTTGATACCTATGGTGGCGTTTGACGTGCTTTATCAAATCCGCAGCCACCTGAAAAAACTGAGAATGACCCGTCAGGAGATCAAGGATGAATTTAAGGAGCAAGAAGGGGACCCCCATGTAAAGGCAAGAATTCGTCAACAACAGCGGGCGGCTGCGCGTAAGCGCATGATGGCGGATGTGCCGAAAGCGGATGTCATCGTCACCAACCCGACGCATTACGCCGTTGCCTTGCAGTATGACAGCAAAAAAATGAGTGCCCCCAAAGTGTTGGCAAAAGGGGCGGGACTCATTGCCTTGCGCATCAAAGAGATGGGTGCGGAAAATCGCATTCCATTACTGGAAGCGCCACCATTGGCAAGGGCATTGTTTCGCCATGCTGAGGTCGGCGGCTTTATTCCTGCGGCGCTTTATGCGGCTGTCGCAGAAGTGCTTGCCTGGGTTTACCAATTGAAACGTTGGAAACAGGAAGGTGGCCTGAAACCGAAAAAACCTGAAAATCTGCCAGTGCCGCCAGCACTGGATTTTGCTGGAGAAAATAATCGTCATGGCTAATTTAGCCTCATTTTTTCATTTATTGGGAAATCGTTTACCGGGAAATATGAAAGGCACCCAGTGGCAAATACTGGCGGGGCCGGTTCTGATCCTGATGATCTTGTCGATGATGGTACTGCCGTTACCCCCATTTCTGCTCGATCTCCTGTTCACTTTCAACATCGCGCTGTCCATCATGGTGTTGCTGGTAGCCATGTTCACCCGCCGAACGCTGGATTTTGCCGCATTCCCGACCATTTTGTTGTTCTCAACCTTATTGCGTTTATCACTTAACGTCGCCTCCACCCGAATTATCCTGATGGAAGGACACACCGGGTCGGCTGCGGCAGGGCAAGTGGTGGAAGCTTTTGGTCACTTTTTGGTCGGCGGTAATTTCGCGATCGGTATCGTGGTGTTCGTGATCTTGATCCTGATTAACTTTATGGTCATTACCAAAGGTGCAGGACGTATTGCCGAAGTCGGCGCGCGTTTTGTATTGGATGGTATGCCCGGTAAACAAATGGCGATTGATGCTGATTTGAACGCGGGATTGATCGGCGAAGATGAAGCCAAAAAACGTCGTGCCGAGGTGACACAAGAGGCGGATTTTTACGGCTCAATGGACGGTGCCAGTAAATTCGTGCGCGGTGATGCGATTGCCGGCTTGATGATATTGGTGATCAATGTCGTCGGTGGGCTTATCGTGGGTGTTGCCCAACACGGTTTGTCTCTGGGGGATGCCGCAGAAGCCTACACCCTGCTGACTATCGGTGACGGATTGGTTGCCCAGTTGCCGGCATTAATCATCTCCACGGCAGCGGGGGTGATCGTTACCCGCGTCGCGACGGATGAAGATGTCGGTCAGCAAATGGTTAACCAGCTTTTCAACAACCCCAAGGTCATGATGTTGAGCGCGGGTGTCCTTGGTCTGCTTGGTTTAGTGCCGGGCATGCCCAATTTCGTCTTTCTGTTATTTACGGCTGCTTTAGCAGGGGCGGGCTATTTCCTCTTGCGTAAGGAGAAAAATCCGCTGATGGTACAACATGAAGAGATGAAAGCGGTGGAAGAGCAGCAACAAACCGCGGAAGCCTCATGGTCTGATGTACAACTGGAAGATCCATTGGGCATGGAAGTGGGTTATCGTTTAATCCCCATGGTGGATTTCCGTCAGGACGGCGAATTACTCGGCCGTATCAGCGGCATTCGTAAAAAATTTGCGCAAGAAGTGGGCTATCTGCCACCTGTTGTGCATATTCGTGACAATCTGGAATTAGCTCCCGCCAGTTACCGTATCATGATGAAAGGCGTCGAAATTGGTCGTGGTGAAGCCCATCCGGGGCGTTGGTTAGCGATTAATCCGGGCGGTGCCATCGGTGAATTGCAAGGTGACTTGACGACCGATCCCGCCTTTGGTCTGGCGGCGGTCTGGATTGATGACAGCTTAAGGGAACAGGCACAAGTGCAAGGTTATACCGTCGTGGCGGCCAGTACCGTTGTTGCCACGCACTTGAACCACTTGCTGTCCCAGCATTCCAGCGAACTGTTTGGCAGACAGGAAGCACAGCAATTGTTTGAGCGCGTCAGTCAGGAGATGCCGAAGCTGACGGAAGATTTTATTCCTGATGTGGTCAGCCTGACAACGCTGCATAAAGTTCTGCAAAACTTGCTGGCGGAACAAGTACCGATCCGCGATATGCGGACGATTATTGAAACACTGGCAGAACATGCGCCGGTGCAGAAAGACCCTTATGAATTGACCGCCATGATCCGAATTGCACTGGGCAGGGCGATTGCCCAACAATGGTTCCCGGGTGCGGCGGATGAAATCAACGTCATTGGCTTGGATGCCGGATTAGAAAGATTGTTGCTGCAAGCGCTGCAAAATGGTGGTGGATTAGAGCCGGGGCTGGCCGAAAGTCTGGAACGCCAAGCGGCAGAAGCCTTGGAGCGTCAGGAAATGTTGGGCGCTCCGCCGGTCTTATTGGTCAACCATGCGCTTCGTCCACTGTTGTCTCGTTTCTTGCGTCGTGTATTACCTCGGTTGGTTGTCCTGTCCAACCTTGAAATCACCGATAACCGTCAAATCAGAATGACGGCAACGATTGGTGGTGCGAGGTAATATTGGTAATGAAATAAGGTGATCGTTTAGATGATCACCTTATTGTCGATTAATCACGTTTAGTTAATCTTCTTCAGTTATTTTTTCCAGTTTTTATCCTCCTGAAAATAATTTCTTGACGTTTATAAACCAAGTCATATCAATTTTAATGATTAAGCTCATAAATAAAATCAATGGCATAAGCCTTAACTATTTTTTATATGAATATATAGTAGTCGATTTTTTATTTTGGTGATAAATTCATCCTGTCAATAAATAATAACCATTATAGGGTGTTTATCAGAGATAAGGCTTAAATAAATGTATAACCATTTATTCTGATAATTAATAATTTAATTATCAGCATATTAAAACAATTAATACCCTATAAACTTCAAGTTTCAGCCCGCAAGATGAAAGCAGCCTATTATCTCCCCACGCGGCGGAGAGGTAATCAATTCATTGTGCTTGCTATTTGAGCTAAAAATCAAAAATCTTGAGTGGTTGGCAGTATGTGACGATAGAAATATGCACTTTAATAGGTTTTAACTATTGATAATCACTAATAAATAGTTAATAACAATTTTAATGACAAAATGAGTTAGTGTATCTTTGCGCCCTTGATAATATGGATTTTATTATTCTGGATCATATAATCTATTGATATAAGTGAAATTTACTATAAAAATATGAGGTATGGAGGCCAATTTTATGTTTTTTTAGACAGGAATATTCTCTCTTCGCAGTATCCAAATAACATATTTATAACGAAATGATCGCTTTTCAACCAAAAGCTGATTTGTTAATTTTTATACCTATACAACTATAGGTATTGAAGGAAAAAATAACAAATAATTAGACTGATATTTGGGTAAAGTGTGTATAGAAATAAATATATCTCCAATACTATTTCAATTATTGGAGATATATTTATTAAAAATACCTGACGCAAGAAATTATAGTTAAGTACTCAAGAGAAATTAATTGCAAATTGGTTACCATAACCGCCCAATAACGTATTTAATTCATTCTCCATTGTCTCCTGAGTCCAAGTGATAAAACGTCGCCAATGGTATTTGGCTTGTTTCCAGACGATTTCAATCAAATTCAGCTCTGGGCTGTAGGCGGGAAGGTAGAATAAAAACAGGTTGTGTTCTCGTAACCAGCTATTTCTGATTTTTTCTTCAATCCCGTGATGGATACGCGCATTATCCAACACTAAAAATGTCAGGCGGTTGTCCCCTTGTTGGGCGAGCTGCTCTAAAAAATCAATCACGTCATCTCGCGTGATACTGCCTGACGTTGTCTGGTAAAACAGCGTGTTATCCGTGTAATTTAACGCCCCCAGAACTGACCGCCTGTCATGCTCTTGAGGCTCAGTTTCATGGGGCTTACCCCGTGGACTCCATCCATATTGCACCGGAGGAGATGCGGCAAAACCCGCCTCATCAAAATAGACCAAACGGTAATGGCCTAACTGTGCTCCAGCCTTAATTTTATTCAGCAAGGCGGATTTGTTAGCAAACTCCGTTTCGTTGCGCTTTTTTTAAGCGATAGACGGGTGCGTTTATAGGTGAGCCCCTGCTTTTTCAGGGTATTTGCCAGCGTTTCAAGCGTACAAGGCAGGGGCCCATGCTTTGCCTCAACGCACTGGGCTATCCGTGCGAGAGTTAGGGACTCTGCACAGGCAGCTTCGACCGCAGTGGCAATCATTTCAGGCGTCATAGCGAGATACCGGCCTCCAGCATGACCGCCTAATAATCCCGCTATCCCTGAATTGTGCCACATGTGAACCCAATTATAGATAACCCGGAGACTGCATCCTATTTCAGCGGTGATCTGGGACGGCTTGCTCCCTCTGGCAAGCATGAGCAAACCCGTTCCTCGCGTACGGATATCCCGGTGGGGATGATTCAAAGCGAGTTGTTGCAATGTTATTCGTTCAGGCTCAGAAAGTATTATCTTCGATTTCATAAGGACAGGCAGAAAATCAGGTTATCGTGTTATCGATTGTAACAGTAATGCAGATAGTTTATCTGATTAACTTATTAAATTTAAAAATAGAATAAATAGGTTTTCATAATTGTGATACACCCATTTTTCTCATCCCCGGTTTCTGCTGTTGTAAGGAAGCGGTTTCCATGAAGATTTTGACATGGTGAAGCAACTGCCACATAAATTGGCAGCAGTGGTTTCGTGTCACGGTTTCATGCAAGGATTGCCATAGACGTTCAATTTTATTCAACCACGGGGAATAGGACGGTAAAAAGAGAAGGTTAAATTGGGGATTTTTTGCCAGCCAAACCCTGACCTTCCGGCTCTTATGAATGCAATAGTTATCTAAAATTAACGTGATTGTCTTGGCACTGGTATATTGATGATTAATTTCATCTAACAATTTGATAAATAAATCTGAGTTCTTTCTCAAGCCACCGACATACGTGATTTCTTTCGTTTTCGCATTGAGGCAACCCGCAAGGTAGTGTTTTTGGTTCTTTCCGGGGGTAACAACACGCTTTTGCTGTCCTTTGAAGCACCAGTCTGCACCGATTTTCGGGTTAAGGTTGATGTCCACTTCATCCTCATATAAGACAGGATGTTTCCCTGAGGCATTGGATAACGCCTCGCTGATTTTGGCCATTTTTTCATCATACTCAGGGTCAGGTAATTTTAAGGTTGGCGCCGCCCTTCGCCAAACGATGCCCGCCCGACAAAAGTAGCGATAGAGTGTACTTTGAGAGAGCGATATATTCAGTATCTCATTGATTTTAAGTGTAATCAGTTCAAGGCTCCATCGTGAACGGAGATAGCCAAGATGTTGTGGAGAGTGCTGTAATAAGAAAGAAATGACGGAGAGAAGCGGGGCTAAATTCCAGATGGCAGGCCTTCCCGCAGGGAGGCTTTTAAGCCCTTCCAACCCGTATAATGTTAACCAATTTACCCAACGATTAACTGAAGAACGTGAACAGTGAAGCGTTCTGGAAACGTGAGAAACCGTACTCCCTTCATGCAACATCAAGAGCGCGGTGAGGCGACGTGCATAGTTCTTATCCCGGGTTTTCTGGATAGCTTTTTTCATTTGACGTCGTTCATTTCGGGGTATTGATGTTATGATTGGCATGACTCAGTCCATTTTGGGATTTGTTTTGATTTGGCGATTAATCAGATCGCGAAAATCGGACTGAGTTCCCTTCAAGTGATCTACTATTTTGAAAACCTATTTATGTTGGATTTGTTGTTAACATTTCTAGGTTTTTTATCGAAAGGTATTTTTATTTCGATGGATTTTACATGCATAATATAAATGGAATAAAAATGAAGTTATTAATAAAATCAATGACCATTGTGGCAATCTGGGGTGCTATGGCTGTTTCCGCATTTGCCATGAATAATACTGGTAATATTAAATTTAGCGGTAAAGTGACGAAAGGAACATGTTCGACTGCGGTTGCGAGTGGTAATGGTAATGTCAATATGCCTGATGTTGGTGTGGGTGATTTTAAAAACGTAGGTGATGCTAAAGGTGACACTGATTTTGATATTTTGTTGAGTAAATGCAGTGTCCAATCAAAGAATAGTTCTTCAGTAAAGGTCAAATTTACGGGTAGCACAGACGGCGATAATGCAAAGGTTCTGAAGAATATCGCTGCGGACACACCAGCAGCGGGCGTGGGTATTGGTATTTATAAGAAAAAAGATAACTCACTAATTCAAATAGGAAATGTACCTGTAGAAGTTGATACCTTAACTTCTGGAGAAACAACTAAGGCATTAAAATTTATTGCTAAATATGTGGCGACAAAAACTCCAGCGAATATTACATCTGGTCCAGTGCAGGCTTATGCCGGCTTTACCGTAGAATACAATTAACGCCTGACATTTTTATTTTCTTTTTCATCGCGCTTGCCATATTCCCACCCTATTGGGTGGGAATATCCCTTATTTTGCATTTATGTAGGGATTCAATACCGTTATGTCAAAACATTTTTTGATGGGCTTGTTATTTTTTCTGCCTGTTTTTCTCGCTCCCCCTGTTCACGCCGGAATAGCACTCAGTAGCACCCGTGTGATCTATGAGGCCTCGCAACGAGAAGTCGCCGTTTCCGTGATTAATGACAGCAACGAAGAGGTCTATCTTATTCAGTCTTGGGTTGATAAGTTCACGCCAACGGCTGAATCTGCGGGTGACAAAACGCCATTTTTAGTCACACCGCCTTTGTTTCGTCTGGATGGGGAGCAAGAAAACCGTCTGCGAATTATTCTGACAGATGACACATTGCCACGGGATCGGGAGTCGGTCTTTTGGCTTAACGTTAAGGCCATTCCTGCCCTGAAAGAAGAAGCAACCAATCGTTTGTTGGTCTCGCTGAAAAACCGGATAAAACTCTTTTATCGTCCGGAAGGATTGACAGCACAACTCGCCGCAACGGCTTATCAACAACTTATTTTTTCCCGGCTTGCCGGGCAATTGGTTGTGCAAAATCCAACGCCTTTTTATGTCTCTTTTTATGACATCAAGCTTGGGAACAGTTTAATACCGGAAGCGGGTATGGTGGCGCCATTCAGCAGCCGGCAATGGCCGTTACCTGTAAACTCTGGTCATACCATTACTTGGCGAGCCATCAATGATTATGGTGGCATCACTGAGCCTCAATACCAAACGTTATCACCTAGGTAATAACCTATCAGCCAGAAGGTATTGGGTGTCGTGATTGTTATTATTTTTGCTGTTTGTAAGCGGTTAGTATTGCCGGCGATGATATTGATGGTATCTGCCATTGGCTATGCCGGTGAACTCTTTGACTTAAATGCACTGGAAATCCATGATCCGTCCGCTCCACCGCCCGATTTAAGTTATTTTTCAGAAAAAGGGGGCAGTGCGCCGGGAACATACCGGGTGACTATCCGCGTTAATGATCAGGATAAGGATACACAAGATATCCAGTTTGTGATCGGGGCTGAAAAAAAACTTAAACCCATTTTATCTGTTCAGCAATTAATTGACTGGGGAGTCAATGTCTCTGCTTTTCCTGCTTTGAATCCACAACAACAGATCTCTGATTTATCTGATGTGATCCCTTATGCCAGTGCATCATTGCAACTCAGTCAGCAAACACTGTTGATCACCATCCCTCAGGCTTTGATGACAACGACAGCCCGTGATGCGATTGATTCGTCACTTTGGCAGCAAGGGGAACCCGCGTTATGGGCGAGTTATGACCTTAATGGTGCTGATACCCGGAGCCAAAATGATTCTGGTACGAATAATGTCTATCTGAATCTGCGTAGTGGATTGAATTGGGGAAGCTGGCGCTTACGGAATTATTCCACCTACTATCGATACTTTGGCCGACATTCTGGCCGAAATAGCGGCGATAAATCACGTTGGGAAAATCTGACTACCTCTTTGCAGCGTGATATTCATGCTCTGAAGAGCCAGCTTGTGGTTGGTGAGACAAATACACAAGGCGATTTGTTTAGTAGATTTGCTTTTCGCGGTATCACCCTGATGTCGGATGATAACATGCTGCCGGATAGTCAACGGGGATTTGCTCCGGTGGTACGGGGGATCGCAGAAAGTAATGCACAGGTGACTATTCGTCAAAACGGTGACGTCATTTACCAGGCTCATGTTCCACCCGGGGCTTTTGTTATTGATGACCTTTATCCAACCTCTGCCGGGGGCAATCTGGATGTTGTTATTCGGGAGGCCGATGGCCGTGAACACCATTTTGTGCAACCCTTTTCATCCATTCCGATGATGTTGAGGGAAGGGAACTTCAAATACCGCTTTACCGCGGGAGAATACCGCAACTCGCATGCAGATGCCCGTCAACCCATCTTTATGCAGAATGAGGTTTATTACGGCTTGTCCTATGCCGCAACGCTGTATGGCGGTATGTTGCTGTCTGCAAATTATCAGGCGTATGTGGTTGGTGTAGGATACAGTCTTGGTCACTGGGGTTCGCTGGCGTTTGATATCACGCAGTCACAGGCTGATATTGTCAATCAAGGCCAGCAACGGGGTTGGGTCTATCGGGCACAGTATGCTAAGGATTTTGAACAGACGGGGACGAATTTGTCTCTGACCGGTTCTTATTATCCTTCACCATATTTTTACGATTTTCAGAACGTCAATAACAGAGCGGCAAATGATGAGCTGTCATATCAGAATAAACATAAATTTCAGTTCACATTGAGCCAAGGCTTATCGGATTATGGCAGCCTCTATTTTTCCGGCTATTTGCAGCATGATTGGGGAAACAGCGGCACTACCCGCAGTTTGAATGTCGGGTACAGCGTGAATTATGCCGATATCCATTACACACTGAACTATACCCAAAACTATACCCAAAACTACAGCCAAAACATGCGTTCAGGCAACTCAATGGCCGATAACCAACTGGCATTCAATGTACAGGTTCCGCTTGACCGTTGGCTATCAGGTAGCTGGGCAACTTATAGCATCAATCATAATCGTCGGGGTGAGATTAACCAATCCGTCGGGCTGAGTGGTACGGCTTTAGGCAGGCTGAATTACTCTCTGCAACAGAGCCACAGTCATCACGAGCAGGGCACTAGCAGTAACCTTCATCTTAACTATAAAGGTCGTTATGGTGTGTTATCTGGTGGATATCACTACAGTGATGATACACGGCAGATTAGCTATGGTTTCAAAGGGGGCGTAGTTGCCCATCGTCATGGCTTAACCTGGTCGCAACCGCTGGGTGAGACCATTGTATTAGTCAGAACGTCTGGCGCTACTGGCGTTAAAGTGACCGGCTATAGCGGCGTGGAAACGGATGGGCAAGGTCATGCTGTCCTGCCTTATGTCAGCCCTTATCACCGTAATCGTATCGCCTTGTCACCAGATTCTTTTGCGGAGGGGGTGGAGATTGGCTCCAATATTCAGACGGTTATTCCAACCCAGGGGGCGATGGTTGTGGCTGACTTCCACACCCGGATCGGCCGCAGGGTACTGTTCACCTTGACCCATCAGGGCAAACCTATTCCTTTTGGCGCAATCGCGACATTGAATAACGGAAACAGGAATGAAGAAAATACTCCTCGCTCCTTGACGATTGCAAATCAGAGCATTGTGGGTCATGGAGGGGAAGTTTATTTTGGTGGTGTTCCAGAACAAGGCCAATTATTTGTTCAGTGGGGGAATAGTCAGTTGGAACAATGTAAAACGCATTTTATTTTGCCCAAAAGTAAAGCGATGGTGCTTTCAATAAAAACCGATTGTCATTCATAAAGTCAAACAGACAAATGGTCATCGTTTTTTAAGCAGTAAGACATAACGATAATTTATATAACGGATTACTAATGAACATATCTATTCCATCATGGTTACTGTTTGTACCCCTATTTTTTTCCCCTTGTGTGGGATATGCGTATGCTGATGTCTCCTGTACCGCACCTTTGCAAACATTGAGTTCCTATAAGATCTCACTCCCTGTGGATGCGCCTGTCGGTCAAGAACTGGAAAAAGCGGATAATAGATTGAGGCTGGAAGCAAGTCCGGTGATTACTTGCCAGGGGAAATCTCTGGACAAAACAGAAGCGGTTCTGGGTATCAAGGCCTATGGCGTGCCGTCAACGACGCTTAATGGCAGAAAAATTTTTCTTTTAGGTAATAGTGGCATTGGATATGCGATTAGGGGATTGACCGGCTATCCTCATGATAGAAAATATGTACGGGGAGAGAATAATAGTACGGTGCTTAAAACGGTTGTATTGCGGGATCATGGCGGAAGAATCAGTGTTGGAATTGCGTTGGTATTTTACCGTGTCGGCCAAGTTAAACCGGGGCAATATCCTCCTCAGCTTGTGGCAACCGCGACGGTAAATTTACGCAATCTGGGGGGGAAGGGCGTGGGGAAAGCTATCGAAATCGGGCAATTCAGTACCGGCAATATTGTGGTTGAATCGCGATCTTGTACCCTTGATAACAATTCCATTCCGGTAGTATTGGAATCGATAACCAGTATGCAATTACCTAAAGTGAGTTCTACCGCAGCGGAAAAGGCATTCGATATCCCTTTAAATTGCAACGAACGTATCAAAGTGAATATGCTTTTGCAGGCGGGTTCTCAAGGAGCTTATGATCCTCAAAGGGGGATTATCAAACTGAATCCGAATGCCAATACAGCCAGTGGTGTTGGGATTCAAATTTTGGATGGTAAGAAAGCAACCCCTATTCCTCTTGGTCAAAAAATTGAATATGCGAGAACGAGAACCGAAGGACCGGTCAATATTCCTTTAAAAGCACGTTATTATCGCTATGGTGATGTTAAGGAAGGGACAGTCAATGCGACAGCGACATTCATCATGAGTTATGAATAATATATACCAATCTAACTTGAAGATGCAGGTTTTAAAATCTGAAAGTTGTCAGTCAGTCTAGTCGTGAGTTCTTTCGCTTTTTCTGGCAAAGTGACATGAAAAAAGTGACGAAGGGTTTCACGGAATGTCTTCGCATCCGGAAAATAAACATTGTTACGTACTTGCTCATTCATATACTTCCACAATCGCTCTATTGGATTGAGGTTTGGGCTGTAAGGCGGTAGGTAATGCAGTTCAATATTAAGGACATATGCCACCTCTTTCACCAATTCTGCCCGGTGGTAACCCGCCCCATCCAGAATAATATGAATTTTTTGCGAAAGTGGGTAAGTTTCTCTAATAGCGCCGAAAAAATACGCGATATTTTCGGCATTGATACTCGGGTATTCACGGATCACGGTGTCTTCAATTCGTTGTAAATTGAGGGCGCCCAGAAGATTGAGACGGGTACGACTGCCGGTGGTTTCGACCACTTTTACCTGATTTTTCCCCGCTTTCATCCAACCATAGCTGAGCTTTGTGGACTGCGAAGGATGCACCGCATCAATAAATAGGATAGGTTCATTCTGACCTGCCCGGTCTTTCAGAGACTGGTAGTCATCAATAAATTGTTGCTGCTTATCCGCATCGAATTTATGAGGAACGCCCTTTGGCTTTTTGTAGCTGAAACCTTGTCGGTGAAGCCATTTCGTCATGCCTCCCACGCTGAAAGACACCTGCCAACGAGCTCGTACATAATCCACAATTTGAGCGGTCGTATGCAGCAAATTTGCCGTCAAATAATCAACCAGATCGGCGGTTTGTTTGGCAGAGAGATGGCTTTCAGAACCGCCATTTTCGGGGGTGAGTTTTTCCTGCGCGATGAAATCTTTTAGGTGACGGCTTACCGTAGTTTCATGAATACGTAAGGCCTGAGCAATCATCTGAGCTGTCCAGCCCTCTGACGCCAAAAGCACGGCCTTGATGCGATCACAGACTCGACTATCACGAGTGGTATCATGCATCAATTCGAGGGCACGTTTTTGTTCTGGTGTCAGATGAATTTTCATGATTGCAAGCATGATCGGGTTTGGATAAGAAATCAAGCATCTTCAATGGCGATTGGTATAGGTTAATATCAGGAATAATCTTCCAAATTATTGGGTGCTTATTTTATTAATCAATTAAATGAGAATGACTTTTGATAAATAACACAGAAACAGACCCCTTATCATTGCCAATAAACCAAGAGGTCTGTAGAGCTTACTACTTAAGCAGTAATCGAATAATCAAACGCTGATCTTGTGACCCGATAGCGCTGAATTATGACGGGCTTGGCCGTCCGCACCATAAAGAGAAGGGCTGTGGTGACTTTTTAGAAAAGCGATGGCTTTACTGTTCAATTCAATATGTTGTTCCAACAAAAATCCATTATGCGAATTTAAGTCACGGATACGTTCAACAGATTGATTAATTTGACTCCATAATAGGGCTAATATTTCATAGCCAGCATAAGGCGCGCTTATTTTCAGCGTCTCATTTAACTGTTGGCGTTTTCGTTCAGCGTAGTCGAGTGCTGAAAGTAAAAATGTCTTTTGTTCCGTCACACGATGTAAATGATTGGCTTCAATAGAACCTTCGCTCAATATACGCTGTTCTTCTGCCATAATTTGCGAAAGCGAATTTAAGTGCATGTTTTGCTGTTCAAGCAAGCGTTGAAGTTCTTCCATTTATGGCTCTTTGTGATTTTGATGGTTTATTTATCATATTCCATGTTTTCAAGGGCCTCCCTGAATAGGGCATCAGCAATTCTACCGCTGTCCATCGTTAGGGTTCCCTTGGCAATGGCTTCTTTCAATTGTTGTATTTTCTGGATATTAATATCTTGGCTGCTTGGCTGGACGAGCTTTTTCTGCGCCTCGCTCAACTTAACTTGTGTATCGGCGCTTTTTTCTGCGACAGCCACTGTTCTGCGAGTGCTCTGGGCACCTTCATTGGCATTGCGTTGTTGCAAAGCAGCCATAGCCAGTAGAGGTTGAGTGCGTTCAATACTCATAATCGTAATCCTTAAATCAGGCATTATTTATTTGTCTTAGGTAGCAGGCGATATACCGCTGGCATGCCTGTAAATCATGGTCTGTTGGTTATATCGGCGTGAAGAAATAAAACTTTAGCCATTTATAACATCATTTTTACACTGCCATTTTCTTGCGCTTCACCCGTAATAACCTGTCCGGAGTTCAGGCGGACACGGATATTATCAAAACTCGCAGCGTTGTTAATCGCTTTTCCTTCGTAGCGCACCTGAAAATGGTGTCCATCGACGGTAACAACCACATTTTGCCCGGCTTTAATGGCCCACGGACGCCGGATCATATTGCGTGTGATGAATTGTCCGGCAGGAATGTTGCGGATCGCAATACCATTTTGTATGGCCTTTCTGTTACGGATTATGTCGTTTGGCAGCTTATCTAAAGAACCCGTTTTTATTTGAAAATCTTTTTCTGTCAGGGATACATTGCGGTTAATCATCCGCTTAGAAACCAAATAAGGGCCGATAACATTAACATAGATCTGAATAAAACGGCGTTGCTGACCACAAGTCACAGGAATGGAAAGGTTGCCCCAATTTTTGTTGCTGATTAACGGTTGTATTTCAGGGCGTTCACAAGTCGGCCATTGTTGTTCAGGCGTTTTGATTTCCACGGAAACTTGGTGATTCGATGTGTGATGGATTTGCCTGAAATAGTCATTGATTAATTGGGGAAAGTCGCTTCCCCAAGCGGAAGCACTGGCAAAAACAAAAAATAGATTAAGGAAAAAGGCAAACAACCCGATAAATTTTAATGCAGGCATTCCACCACCCAATCCTGTTAGCGAACCATGATTGCAAAAAATATTCAGCACCTGTTGGAGATTATGGCTGTTGCAGATTACTGCTTTTGAAGACTAACAGTGTAACCCGATTGATGGTTCGTTAATGGGATAAATAGCAATCCAATTTGTTTCTATTCTTCGAATTACCTTTTTCTTCTGCGTTTATTCTGTTAGTTGCTTGGAGCTTAACTCCACAGATTTCACTAACAAAACCGAGGGAGGAATATGCTCGATAAATTAGATGCCGCCTTTCAATTTCGACAAGAAGCGCTGGCACTCCGCAACCAGCGGCAGGAAATTCTGTCTGCCAACATTGCCAATGCAGATACCCCAGGCTTCCAGGCGCGTGATATCGATTTTGCTGCTCAACTGAAAAAAGTCATGGCACAGGGTCGTGTGACGGGAAATGGAATTGGGCTGACTCTGACTTCCGATCGACATATTCCCGTCCAACCTCAAAAACGTCTGGAGATGGATCTGCTATATCGGGTGCCATACCAGACGGCTATGGATGGAAATACCGTTGACATGGATATGGAACGCAGCAATTTCGCTGATAACAGCCTGAAATATCAGGCCGAACTTACGATGACGAATGCACAAATCAAAAGCATGATGTCAGTTCTACAGTCACAAGGATAATGGGCATGTCTCTACTGAGTATTTTTGATATTGCCGGTTCCGCGCTCTCCGCGCAGTCCCAGCGACTGAACGTCAGTGCCAGTAATATGGCAAATGCCGACAGCGTGGCCGGGCCGGATGGCGAACCTTACCGTGCCAAGCAAGTGGTCTTCCGCGTCGCTGCCCCCGCCGGGCAGGAGATCGGCGGCGTCCGCGTGAGCGACGTGGTGGATGATCCTTCCCCTTTCCGCCTTGAGTACCAACCCGGTCACCCGCTGGCCGATGAAAAAGGGTATGTGCGTATGCCAAATGTGGATGTGGTCGGGGAAATGGTTAATACCATTTCTGCTTCCCGCAGCTATCAGGCAAACGTGGAAGTGCTTAACACCACTAAGTCCATCATGTTGAAAACCCTGACGTTGGGTCAGTAACAGGAATTTCGTTATGGGAATTACCAGTTCAATTAATGAATCATTGGATAATTCAACCGTCGGTGAACTGGCTAAGTTGACCAACGGGAAACCGCAAAATAGTGGTGATATTAAAGATAGCTTCTTGAATATCTTGGTTGCACAACTTAAAAACCAAGATCCCACCAATCCAATGCAAAACAGTGAATTGACTTCGCAGATTGCGCAGATCAGTACGGTTGAAGGCATTGAGAAGCTCAATAAAACGTTGGGTTCTATTGTCGGGCAAATGGACAGCAACCATACGATGCAAAAGGTTGCACTGATTGGCCGGGGGATCATGGTTTCCGGCAATGATTATGGCAATGAGATTTTGGTGGGTGCCAAAGAAGCAGGGGGCACCAGCATAAATCCATTTGGCTATGAACTGGATCGACCTGCCGATATTGTCAAAGTGACCATCAAAAATAAAAGTGGCGCCGTGGTTCGGGAAATGGAATTCAACAAATTGGATCCCCATTCCTCTGAATATTGTCGTGCCGGAACCCACCTTCCCAACTGGGATGGCAAAGACGCAGACGGTAATGCCGTGGAGGATGGCGCTTATAACTTCACCATTTTTGCCAGCCAACAAGATCAAACCTTGACAACACACCCCCTGAGGTATGCCAAGGTTTACGGCGTTATACGGCAGGAGAATGGCACTCAATTAGATTTAGGATTGGTGGGGACGGCAAACATGGATGAAGTACGTCAATTTCTTTAATTAAACGGAGGACATATGTCTTTTTCACAAGCGGTCAGTGGCTTGAATGCCGCAGCGGGTAATCTGGACGTTATCGGTAATAACATTTCAAACTCAGCAACATTTGGTTTTAAATCCAGCTCCGCGACCTTTGCGGATGTTTTCAGTGGTTCAGAAGTGGGTTTGGGGGTTAAGGTTTCGGGTCTGGTGCAGAACTTTAAAGATGGCTCAACCACCACGACTAACCGCCAGTTGGATATGGCGATCACCCAAGGCGGTTTTTTCCGCATGCAGGATACTAACGGCAATATCTTCTATTCCCGTAACGGTCAGTTCAAAATGGATGCAGATCGTAACCTGATCAATATGCAGGGCATGAAGCTGACCGGTTATCCGGCGGTAAACGGCGAAGTTCAGCAAGGCGGTGCTGTGGGACCCATTTCGATTCCAACCGATATGTTGAGTGCGAAAGCCACGACAGAAGTCAAGTTGAAGGCCAATCTGAAGTCAACGGTCGAAGCGATCGACCAGACAGAAAAAGCATTCGATCCAACCAATCAAGACAGTTACCACTACAGTACACCCCTGCCAGTTTTTGACAGCCTGGGGAATCAACACGAACTCAACGTGTACTTTGTGAAAAGAGCAGACAATCAATGGGAAATTAAAGCCAAGGATACTTCTGTAGAAAATGCTGAAGTTCAAGAATTGGGTAATGTGGCATTTGATGGAAATGGACAAATGTTGGGCACCAATAATGTGTTCAAATTCGAGATGGCATCTTTGAATGGTTCAATCGCGGCACCAATTACCATTGATTTCAATGGCAGTAAACAGCAGGAAATTCCACAGCATTTTATTGCCAATCGATCACCAGACGGTTATACCGCAGGGACTTTCACCAGCTATCGTATCGAAAATGACGGCAAAATTTACGGCAACTACTCCAACGACCAGAAGCAAGTCTTGGGGCAGATCGTGATGGCAAACTTTGCCAACCCGGAAGGTTTGTCTGCACAAGGCGATAACGTCTGGGCTGAATCGGCTTCATCCGGCAGCCCGGTGGTGGGGATTGCCGGTTCAGGCAACTTCGGTAAGTTCATCAGCGGTGCGCTGGAAGCGTCTAACGTGGACATGAGCCAAGAGCTGGTCAATATGATCGTCGCCCAGCGTAACTATCAATCCAACGCCCAGACCATCAAGACGCAGGACCAAATTCTGCAAACACTGGTCAGCATGCGTTAATAAGCTCAGGCGGATAGCTTTATGGATCACGTCATTTATACCGCGATGGGCGCCGCGCGCCAAACGCTGGAGCATCAGGCGGTCACCGCCAACAATCTGGCCAATGCCTCAACACCCGGCTTTAAAGCCCAGCTTGCCGCACTGCGTGCTGTGCCGATTGAAGGTGAAACCCTGCCGACACGTACCCTCACCGTGGCTTCTACTCCCGGCATGGACAGCCGTCAGGGACCGATGAATTATACCGCCCGTCCGTTGGATGTGGCGGTCGGACAAGGCGGCTACCTGGCTGTCCAGCTCGAAAACGGGACGGAAGCCTATACCCGCAACGGCAGCATCCAGATTTCACCCGAAGGGCAACTGATGGTGCAGGGGCGTATGTTGATGGGTGAGAACGGGCCGATTGATGTTCCGCCGCAGGCTGAATTAACGCTCGCGGCCGATGGTGCCATTTCAGCCCTGATTGCCAGCGATCCGCCCACCTTGTTGGGTCAGATTGGCAAGTTGAAAATCGTCAAACCGGAAGCCAACCAAGTGGTGCGGGGTGATGAGGGCTTGTTCCATTTGACACCACAGGCGCGGGAACAGCAAGGCGATGAATTGGCGGCCAGCACCGAAGTGAAAATCATGTCGGGCGTGCTGGAAGGCAGCAATGTCAATCCCGTGGAAAGCATGGTGAACATGATTGCCAACGCGCGTCGCTTTGAGATGCAGATGAAAGTCATACACAGTTCTGATGAAAATGCCCAGCGGGCTAACCAAATTCTCGCTGTGAGCTAATCGGGGGAGATAAATTCATGATCCGATCTTTATGGATTGCCAAGACTGGGCTGGATGCCCAGCAAACCAATATGGATGTCATTGCCAACAACCTGGCAAACGTCAGTACCAACGGCTTTAAACGTCAACGCGCGGTGTTTGAAGATTTACTCTATCAAACTGAACGTCAGCCGGGTGCAATGTCATCTGAACAGACGAGTCTGCCATCCGGTTTGCAGATCGGTACCGGTGCACGTCCGGTGGCGACTGAACGTCTGCACAGTCAGGGTAATTTGACTCAGACTAACAGCAGCCAAGATGTGGCAATCAAGGGACAGGGTTTCTTTCAAATCCAGATGCCTGACGGTACGACAGGCTATACCCGCGATGGTTCATTCCAGAAAGATCAAAATGGGCAGTTAGTGACTGCGGGCGGTTTTCAGGTCGTGCCGGCGATTATCATTCCAGACAATGCCACCAAACTCAGCATTGCCCGCGATGGGATCGTCAGCGTGAATGTACAAGGCCAAAATGCCCCTCAGCAGATTGGACAACTGACACTCACCACGTTCATCAATGAAAGCGGTTTGGAAAGTGTCGGTGAAAACCTCTATCTGGAAACTAACAGTTCCGGTGTTCCGGTGGAAAATGCGCCGGGCATCAATGGCGCTGGGTTGCTCTATCAAGGCTATGTTGAGACCTCTAATGTCAATGTAGCGGAAGAGTTGGTCAATATGATCCAGGTTCAGCGCGCTTATGAAATCAACAGTAAAGCCGTATCGACCTCTGATCAGATGCTGCAAAAACTGACGCAGTTATAACCTAATCATGACCTAACCATGACATGAATAGTGGGGAAATCATTTCCTCCACTATTCTCACGATAAATTTAAGAGCCTATTTTTTTAAGAGCCTATTTTTTAAGAGCATAGAAGATGGATACCATGCCCGTTGCCGAAAGCCATGCGAACAACCATGAGGCTGATGGCTCCACTGGTTTACGGAAAAACCAGAGAAATAAGTGGCGTATCAATATATCTGTGGCGGTACTGGCACTGTCAGCACTGACACTGGGGGGGTGTGCGTATATGCCGCACAAACCGCTGGTAGCAGGGCAAACAACCGCTAAACCCACCGAAGCGCCTGCGCCAACACCGAATGGTTCTATTTTCCAGACTGTCCAACCGGTCTATTACGGTTATCAACCGCTGTTTGAAGACCGTCGCCCGCGCAATATCGGCGATACGCTGACGATTATCTTGCAGGAGAACGTCAGCGCGAGCAAAAACTCCTCAGCCAACGCCAGCCGCAACGGGAAAACCGGTTTCACGGCGACCTTGACCCCGCGTTTTTTACAGGGAGTGATGGGAGGTGGAAAAACCGATTTAGGCATGGAAGGCAATAACGAATTTGGCGGCAAAGGGGGAGCAAATGCCAACAATACCTTCCGGGGCACGATTACCGTGACCGTGGATAAGCTACTGGCCAATGGCAACCTGCATGTGGTGGGAGAAAAACAGATCGCCATTAATCAGGGAACGGAGTTCATTCGTTTCTCCGGCGTTGTTAACCCGCGCACCATCACGGGCAACAATACGGTCAGTTCCAATCAGGTTGCTGATGCCCGCATTGAATATGTCGGTGATGGCTATATCAACGAAGCGCAGCACATGGGCTGGTTGCAACGTTTCTTTATGAATATCTCACCGTTTTAAAAGAGGATGGTCAGGATGAAAAAATTAGTCACCAGCCTTTTTACGCTGTTGTTGGTGCTGTCCGGTGCGTTCACATCGACGGCGGTTTTTGCCGAACGTATCCGCGATTTGACAACGATTGAAGGCGTGAGGGATAACGCGTTGATTGGTTACGGTTTGGTGGTCGGTCTGGATGGAACCGGTGACCAAACCATGCAGACCCCGTTCACCACGCAAAGCCTGAGCAATATGTTGTCACAGTTGGGGATTACCGTTCCCTCTGGGACGAATATGCAGCTTAAAAACGTCGCGGCTGTGATGGTGACAGCCAAGCTGCCCCCTTTTGCCCGTGCAGGGCAAAATATTGATGTTGTCGTTTCCTCGCTGGGTAATGCGAAGAGTTTGCGGGGCGGGACATTGCTGATGACCCCACTGAAAGGGGTGGATAATCAAATCTATGCCCTGGCTCAGGGCAATATTCTGGTGGGAGGCGCAGGGGCGAGTGCCGGCGGTAACAGTATTAAGATCAATCAGCTTGCGGGCGGCCGTATCTCCAATGGGGCGGTGATTGAGCGTGAACTGCCCACCCAGTTCGGCCAAAAAGGCACGTTAAACCTGCAACTGAATGATGATGATTTCGGGCTGGCCCAGCAAATCAGTGATGCGGTTAACCGGTTGAAAGGCACGGGGACGGCAACACCACTGGACTCCCGCACGGTGCAGTTGCGTTTGCCGATTGAGAACAGCGAACAGGTGAAATTTCTGGCCCAAGTGCAGAATTTGGCGATTCGTGTCGATGCCGGTGATGCCAAAGTGATCTTCAATTCCCGTACCGGATCGGTGGTGATGAACCGCAATGTGACGCTGGACAGTTGTGCGATTGCTCACGGTAGTTTGTCGGTGACCGTCGAACGTCAGATAGTAGTCAATCAGCCCAATACACCACTGGCGGGAGGCAGCACCGTCGTCACCCGTAATACGGGGGTTGGTATTCAGGAGCAGGGCGGCGCCTTGCAGCAGCTCAGTGCCAGTGCGAATCTGACGCAAGTGGTGCGCGCGTTGAATGCGTTGGGTGCAACCCCGACGGATTTAATGTCGATCTTGCAGGCAATGGAGAGCGCAGGTTGTCTGCGGGCGAAGCTGGAGATTATCTGATGAGTGATTTTCTCACGATGTCCAGTGCCGCTTATGATGTCAATTCACTGCATTCACTGAAAGCCAAATTATCACAGGAACCACAACAGGGGCTACGGCAAGTAGCCCAACAACTGGAAGGCGTCTTCGTGCAGATGATGCTGAAAAGTATGCGTTCCTCGTTGCCGCAGGATGGCATGTTAAGCAGTGACCAGACCCGTTTTTATACGTCGATGTACGACCAACAAATTGCCCAAGACCTTTCGCAAAAGGGGCTGGGATTTGCTGATATGATCGTCAAACAGTTCTCCAACGCGAATCATGTTCCCAGTGAGTTAGCCGGTACCGTGCCGATGCCGCTGGATAATGAAATCCTGCAAACATTACCGAAGCAGGCGCTGGAGCCGTTTATGCGCAGGGTTATGCCTGACGCGATGTTTGGCGATATATCTAAGAACGATAGGTCTAAAAACTCGTCTTCGGCCTTCTCCCAGAGTGCCGTTCAATCGAAGCCATTACCGATGAACAGTGCCAGCTTTGTTTCGATGCTTTCCTTGCCGGCACAGTTAGCAAGCCGGCAAAGCGGCATTCCTCATTTATTGATTATTGCACAGGCAGCGCTGGAATCCGGTTGGGGACAACGGGAAATTTTGACGGCAGAAGGTAAACCGAGCCATAACCTGTTTGGTATCAAGGCAGGGAAACAGTGGAAAGGGGCTGTCACCCGTATCATGACCACGGAATACATCGAGGGTGAAGCGAAGAAAATACAGGACAGTTTCCGGGTGTATGGTTCTTATGTGGAAGCGATAACCGATTACGTCAAGCTCCTGACGGAAAACCCCCGTTACGTTAAAGTCGCTGAATCAACGACGGCAGAGCAGGGTGCCTACTCCTTGCAAGAAGCCGGCTATGCCACTGATCCTGGCTATGCCAAAAAATTAATCTCACTGATCCAGCAGTTAAAAAATACCGGCCATCAAATGGCAAAAGCCTATTCTGATGATTTCGATAACCTGTTTTAAGCTCAAGGATCTGGCGATTTTGCCGATAACGGTAGCAGTGCATGACCTCCCATGACGGAGGCATAACGAAAACGTAAAAGGATCACCATATGTCCAATAATCTTATGAATACGGCCATGAGCGGTATTAATGCTGCGCAGGTGGCAATGAGTGTCGTGGGTAATAATATTTCCAATTCTAAAACTGAAGGGTATAACCGCCAGACAACCGTCATGTCGCAGAATAACGGAAACATGTCCCCGGTTGGCTTTATCGGTAATGGTGCGCATGTCAATTCCATTAACCGTCAATATAATGAGTTTGTCACCCAGCAACATCAGGTGGCACAGACCAAATATGAGGAATTAGTCACATACGATAATGGAATTTCTCAAGTTGACAATCTGCTGGCAGATAAGGCAACCAGCCTTTCCAGCGCTATGGCAGACTTTTTTAGCAGCCTGAGCACGCTTGAAAATAATGCCGAAGACAGTGCAGCAAGAACCACCGTGCTGGGTAAAGCGGAAGGGTTGGTTAATCGATTTAAAGAAGCGGATCATGTTCTCCGTAATTTGGACAGTGGTATTAATAGCCAAATTGAGAACCATGTCAAAGACATCAACAAATACGCAGAAGACATTGCCTTTCTGAACGATGAAATTTCTCGTATGCGTGGTGCGGGAACGGGTGAACCTTTGGCATTACTGGATAAACGCGACGATGTGCTGGGTAAACTTAATAAACTGGTTAAAGTCGACATGACCCAGCAAGACGGTGGTGTTTACAACGTCTCATTTGGTGGCGGTATGTCACTGGTATCAGGCAGTAAATCTCATCGGCTGGAAGCGATCCCATCCAGTGCAGACAGCAGCCGAACTACGCTGGGTTATAACAACGGTACGGGTACGAGAGAAATTGATGAGCGTTTTATCTCGCAAGGGAAATTGGGCGGCGCATTGCGTGTGCGTAGTGAAGTGATAAACCCAACTCGCAATCAATTAAACCAGTTGGGATTAGTGATGGCGGATCAATTCAATCAGGTGCAACGCGCGGGTTTCGATCTGAACGATAAATCAGGTATTGATTTCTTCAACTTTTCCAAACCAGGTGCTATTTCTAACAGTAACAACAAAGGTACGGCCGAAATTACCGTGGCATACGCGGATACCACTAAAGTCAAAGCCAGTGACTACACCATCAAGTACGAAGGTGGTGATTGGAAAGTCCAGCGCGTCGTTGACAAGGAAATGATCGCGGTGACTAAGAATGGTAATGCGCTGGAATTTGATGGTTTGAAAGTCGAGATCAAGGCGACCAATCCACAGGATAATGATCGCTACACCCTGAAAACGGTCAGTAGCGTCATCGCAACGCTGGAAGTCAATATTACAGATTCCGCCCAACTGGCAATGTCTGGAGCCAAAGATTCAGGTCCAAGTAATAACAACAATGCGAAGAAGTTTACCCTCCTGCAAAAAAACAAGCTGATTGAGGGTAAAAATACCTTGACGGATGCCTATGCTTCGCTGGCCAGTACGGTGGGCAGTAAAGCCAATAGTTCTCAACGCAGTGTGGATGCCCAGAAGATTAACGTAGATGCACTTCATAAAGCTCGCGAGTCTATTTCTGGCGTCAATATGGACGAAGAATACGGTGAACTGCAACGTTTGCAACAATACTATTTGGCAAATGCCCGTGTTATCCAGACGGCATCGACCCTGTTCAATGCCATTTTGGAACTTCGTTAATGCGTTGTGGCTGAAAAAAAGTGGCTGAAGAAAAAAAGGAGGTGATATTGTGCGTGTAAGTACCAATCTTTTATATAGCCAAAAAATGAATGGAATTTTTGGCTCCCAAGCTAAATGGATGCAGTATGGTGAACAATTATCCACGGGGAAACGAGTCATCAACCCATCGGATGATCCATTAGCGGCTTCGCAGAACATTATGGTGGCTCAATCTGAGTCGCAGAATCAGCAATATGTGACGGCGCGTATTTTTGCCAAGAACACGATGTCAACCCAAATGGACACTATCGCCAGTGTTGGATTGGTGACACGGAATGTTTTTGAAACCTTAGTCGCCGCTGCGGATGAACAAAGCGATCACGATCGCGCCTCTTATGCCCAGCAGTTGGAGGGACTAAAACAGCAATTGCTGAACCTCGGCAATAAAACCGATGGCAATGGCCGCTATATTTTTGCCGGTTATAAAACCGATGTTCCCCCTTTCGAAGCGGATGACAATGGGAAAGTTAGCTACAAAGGTGGACATGAAGCCATCACCCAAAGGGTGGATGACAATCGTTCCATGGTTATCGCCCATACCGGGCAGGAAGTCTTTTTATCAACCACGTCCAATCCGATTCCTGATGCAGAATCAGATATTTTTGCCGCCATTGATCTGGCGATTGAGGGTCTGAGAAAACCCTTTACGGAGGCCAGCGAAGCAGAAAGAGATGAATCAACGAAGTTGATTGACAAAGCTAACCGAAGTGTACGTAATAGCTTAAATAACTTCTCTTCGGCGGAAGCGGTGCTGGGACTACAGCTTCAAGAAATGGAGCAACTGGATGCGCTGGCCGGTGAACGCAGCATGGCCAATAAAGTTCGCATGGGTGAGTTGATGGATGCAGATTTGGTGTCTACTATTTCTGGTTATTATCAGGAACAGGCTGCACTACAGGCTTCCTATAAGGCTTTCACTGACTTAAAAGGCATGTCGCTGTTTGAGATGTATCGCTGATTAAGTGTATTAGCTCAGATTTGGCCTGATAGTTACCATTTTTAAAGTGTCACTGTCAGCCTGGATTTGAGCTAACTTATTCTCAGTCCAACTCTGTTTTCCATCAAGCAATGTCACCATTGGTGTTCTCCCACAGTACATCTTTCCCTTGCGGCATTTCGATTATTTCGAATATTGCTCGTTTCTTTTATTTCGATTAAAATGGATTTTGCAATATATAGAAATAGAGAGGAGAAATGCAATTATGACTACGACCACTTTACCCAATATCCAGTTACCAGATACACAAGAAAAAGAGATTGCGCAAAAAAGTTATCGCGATTTGTCGGCATTGTTGGCTACAAAGTTTGAGGCGCGTCATTTCACAATTAAAAATGACGAAAAGGAAGGACAATCAATAGAGGTTCCTTCTTCTGCGGTAAAATTACTCGTCGAAATCTTGGGCGAACTTGCCTGCGGGAATGCAGTACAGATAGTTCCTGTTCATGCTGAACTGACTACTCAAGAAGCTGCCAATATACTTAATGTATCACGGCCACATGTTGTTAAATTACTTGAGGATGGCCAAATCAAATTTCATAAAACAGGACGTCATCGGCGGATACGTTTTGCAGATCTTATGGCTTTCAAACAAAAGCGTGATGCTGATGCAATGTTAGCAATGGACGAATTGACAAGCCTTTCACAAGATTATGGTATTTACTAATGACACATTCACCCTATCCTGTGTTACTGGATGCGTGTGTACTTTATCCAGCAAGGCTGCGAGACTTGTTAATGCACCTCGGTCTATGCGGCCTTTATCAACCCAAATGGACAGTTGATATTCATGAAGAATGGAAACGAAATCTTTTAATTAATAGATCAGATTTAACCGTTGAGCAGCTTAATCGCGTACAAATGCTCATGGATAGAGCATTACCAGATGCTAATGTTATTGGATATGACTTGTTGATCCCGAGTATCAATTTGATCGATAAGAATGATCGCCATGTTCTTGCTGCTGCAATACAGGCGAATGCCGAAATCATCGTTACGTACAATCTAAAAGATTTTCCGGCAGATTATCTTTCTACTTTTGGCATTGAAGCGTTTCACCCAGATGATTTTGTATCAGATATAATAGATCTTAATCATGCAATATCCCTACAATCCATTAATAATTTACGAAATTCATTGAAAAAACCGCCATTAACAATTGAGGAATTTCTCGCGTCTTTATCCCAAATAGGGATGGCTAAGACAGTTAAAGCATTGGAAAGCTATAAATTTATGTTATGAAAAATTATCATCGGCTAATTATTTTGTATTAGCTCTGACTTGGCCTGACAGTGACCCATTTTTTAAAGTGTCACTGTCAGCTTGGATTTGAGCTAAATACTTTTCAGCCCAAATCTGTTTTTCATCAAATAAAGAAATAAGGGATTATTTATTTCCGTACATCCCATAATCACGGATAATGGCGGCGACTCTCAGGTGATAATCTGCAAAGACGCCATTACGCCCTAATATCTGCGCTTCCTGGTGTTGGCTATTCTCTCTCCACTGCTTTATCGCTTCTTCATCGCGCCAGTAAGAGAGTGATAAATATTTATTGTTATGGTTGATACTTTGAAAACGTTCGACGGAAATAAAACCCGGAACCGAATCCAATAATGGTGTGATTATCGCCGCAGCATCAAAATAATGCTTACTTTGATTCTCTGCGATTTCAACTTCAAATATGACCGCTAACACTTTCGTCTCCTTGAGTAATAAAAAAACCTAAGATATCTTGTTGAAAACCCACTCACTTCGACAACCACCGAAATATGGATGAATTTAATCTTGAGGAAAGCGTTGCTGCCCTTGCAGCGGTACTGGCCGACCGTACCCGCGCCCGTATGTTGTTTTTGATGATGGATGGACGTGCTTATACCGCGACTGAATTAAGTGCTGCCACCGATGTTGCCCCGTCAACCACCAGCGCTCATCTAAATCGCTTGGTAGAGAAAAAGTTAATTGACTGTATTAAACAGGGGCGGCACCGTTATTTTAAGATTCAGAGTAAAGAAGTCTCACAGCTACTGGAAAATATGATGTGTTTTGCCAATGGTGAGCATCAAGATATTGCCAAAATTTCTACACCCCAATCTCTGCGTTTCTTCCGGACTTGTTATGATCATATGGCGGGAGAAATTGCGGTAAAAATCCACGATAGTCTACTGACAAGCCATTGGATAACGGATAAGTATGAATTAACGCAAACGGGAAAAGACTTTCTGTTTTCTCTTGACATAGACTGTAATGCAGCATTTTCCGCACGGCGAAAATTTGCCTGTTCTTGCCTTGACTGGAGTGAACGGCATTTCCATCTGGGTGGGTTTTTAGGGGCATCGTTGCTTGATATTTTTCTAACGAAAAAATGGGCGGTTAGGCAATTGGATAGCCGGGAACTGGTATTAACAGAATCAGGAAAGCGGGTGCTTAAACAGAAGTTTGGTGTGGAATAGATGGCGGAATATAGACAGCTATATTTAGGAGCAATGCCAGTGTAATGTGAAGTTTATTGGCGATAAACTCTGGTCGAACTGTTATCAGCTACTTAATGACTAACCAGATATAAAAAAAGTTATAGTAGAATAATTAACAAATAATATTCTGGCGGATATGATTATTGAATATTTTGCTTTCCATACATAAAAAACATTGTCTGGCAATGGGATAACATCTATTTGGGATAAATTAGTGCCCGGTCTTCAGCCAATACCTGAAATCAGTTAGAAAAACTTATACTGCTTGCCTACGGGAATGCAAATTTATAGCGAATTTTGAAACTACATCAATGAGGATAAATAAAATGAAGCGATTCGAGGATAAAGTTGTCATTATTACTGGCGCAGGCAGCGGCATTGGCGAGGCGACCGCAAAGCGTTTTTCACAAGAAGGCGCTATTGTTGTCTTGGCCGGGCGGGATACAGATAAACTTAACCATGTGTGCAGTGAATTGTCATCGGACAAAACGCTCGTGATCCAGACCGATGTGGCGAATCGGGAATCGGTTAACAACATGGTGGATGAAACGGTCAGGCATTTTGGACGGATAGATATTCTGGTCAATAATGCAGGCTTGTATGTTGTTGGTGATTTATTAAGTGTCTCTCCAGAAAAGGGCGATGAAGTGCTGGCGACAAATCTGAATGGGGTACTTAATTGTAGTTATTCCGCCTTGCCGCATTTACTGAAAAGTCAGGGATGTATTGTCAATAATGCGTCTGTATCGGGGTTGGGCGGTGATTGGGGAGGGGCACATTATTGCGCAGCAAAAGGCGCGGTGGTCAATGTGACCCGTGCGATGGCACTGGATTACGGCGCTCAGGGCGTTCGTGTTAATGCCGTGTGCCCAAGTTTAGTGATGACGCCGATGGTTGCCCGTTTCGACGATGAAACGTTGCACTATTTCGATAGCCGAATCTCGTTAAAGAGAGCGGGGCAACCTTCCGAAGTGGCCGCCGCCATTGCCTTTTTAGCCAGTGATGATGCCAGCTTTATCAATGGAGTGAATTTGCCGGTTGATGGCGGTGTTAGCGCATCCAATGGCCAACCCAATTTTAATTAGCCCGATATTTCACTGACAATCACCGCCATACGGTCGAACATTTCACTAAATAATCGTTCAGTAAATGGCACCAGCAGTGGGAACAACAGAGAAAGCGTGAAAATTCCCACTGTCAGGGTCAACGGAAAACCGACCACAAATACAGAGAGCTGTGGTGTCATGCGGTTTAAGATCCCCAGCGAAAAGTTCAAGACCAGAAGCAGGGTAATCATTGGCATTGCCAGCATCATGCCATTGACAAAGATCAGGCTGGCACTTTGGGATAACAATAAAAAACCTTTCGGGTTCAGTTGCGTTGATTGAATAGGGATGGAATAAAACGTATCGGCCAGAATCGATAATAGCCATAAATGCCCATCAAAAGCCAAGAACAGCAGCATCATCAGCATATTGAGAATACGGGCTAAAATAGGCATATTCGGGCCACCCGTAGGATCAAAAAATGTGGCGAATGAAAGCCCCATCTGTAAACCGAGGACTTCACCGGCATGACGTACGACGGCAAAGGCGATCTGCATGGTCAATCCCAAGGCCATACCAATCAAGACTTGTTGTATTAAGACCCAAATTCCGGCCACAGAAAAGACCGGAATTTGAGGGGAAGGCAGCGTTGGAACGAGTACAGCGGTGATAAAGAATGCCAGGCCAAGTTTAACTTTTATCGGTATCTGTTTTTCACTGAAAATAGGGGCTGTACTGAACAAGGCTAACAGGCGCACCAATGGCCAGAAAAAATCACTGACGAGGCGGGAAAGGGTTTCGCTGTCAAACGGGATCATAATTAACCGATAATAGCCGGAATGCTGCTAAACAGCGTGCGCATGTAGTCCAGCAGCAAATTGAGCATCCACGGCCCGGCGATGACGATGGTCACGACAACGGCCAAGATTTTCGGAATAAACGATAAGGTCATCTCGTTTACCTGAGTTGCTGCCTGTAATAAGCTGATGACCAAGCCACAAACCAAGGCAGATAAAAGGAGTGGGGCAGCCAGTGCCAACGCCACTTTCATTGCCTCAACACCGAGAGCCATTACCGATTCTGGAGTCATAATTTCCTCAAACCGCTTTTTGATCTTTGTTCTTTATTGTTCTTTAAATATCAGGCCGTTGGCTAGACATAAAAACTTTGTGCCAGTGAACCCAGCAATAATTGCCAACCATCGACCAAGACAAACAGCATCAGTTTGAACGGCAGTGAGATGGTGGCCGGCGGCACCATCATCATCCCCAACGCCATCAAGACACTGGCAACCACCAGATCGATAATCAGGAATGGAATAAAGAGGGTAAAGCCGATCTGGAACGCGGTTTTCAATTCACTGGTAATAAAGGCGGGAACCAGCACGCGCATGGGAACTGAATCCGCCGTTTCAAATGCTTCTTGATTGGCAAGACGGGCAAACAGTGCCAGATCATTTTCCCGTGTTTGGCGTAACATAAATTGGCGCAGGGGCTGGGCACCCTGATCCAAAGCGACTTCCAGCGTGATTTTATCTTCACTGTAGGGCAGGTAAGCGTTTTGATAGACCTTATCAAATACCGGCGCCATGATGAAAAAAGTCATAAACAGCGCTAACCCCAGCATCACTTGGTTAGGCGGCGCGGAAGGGGTTCCCAGCGCATTGCGCAGTAAACCCAGTACAATAATGATGCGGGTAAAACTGGTCATCATCAGCAGGGCAGCGGGGATAAAGCCCAGTGCCGTGATGAAAATCAGGGTTTGAACCGGCAATGACCAACTTTGTCCGCCATTGGCTAAAGGCTGGCTGATGATACCCGGAAACTCGGCCGCCGCGTTCATGGGGAACAGCGGCAGCAGGAGTGCCAGAAACAGCGCCATCAAACGCATTACCCATTGCTTACCGGTCATTCGATTGCCTGTCATAAAAAAAACGCTATTTTTCATCATCGTCCTTGTCATTCTTGCGCTTTCGCTGGAGCGTATTTTTTAGCATCTGACCAAAGGGCAGCGATTTGGATGCGCACTTTTTATCCACGTTATCCACGTTATCTGACGGTGCAGGCATTTGGTGCAGCATCGTGATCTGTTGGGAAGTGACCCCCAAAACCAGCCAATTATCTTCGACTTCGACCACTACAACCCGCTCTTTCGGCCCAAGGGAGCAGCTTGCCTTAACGTTCAGCAAACGATGATTTTTGCTTTTCGCAGGGGCAAAACCCAAACGGCGAATGAGCCATGTCATAAAGAAAATCAGCAATAAAATACCGCCCAAGGCACTGCTGACTTGTATCAGCGATTGGCCGGCCGGCAGGGGGTCATTGCTTGTCTGTTTGATCATGCTTACAGGTGCAGCATCAGATGCCGCACCCGGTTGAAAAGAAGCATGAACGGAAGGCGGGTTTGCCATCATCGTTAACGACTCAAGCGACGCATACGCTCAGAAGGCGTGATGATATCGGTGATACGAATACCGTATTTATCGGAGACCACCACCACTTCCCCCTGTGCGATCAAATAACCATTAATCAGAATATCCAACGGTTCACCCGCCAATCCATCAAGGGGAACAACCGAGCCTTGTGACAGTCTCAAAAGTTGTTTGATGGTCATTTTGGTACGGCCTAGCTCAACCGAGAGCTTGACGGGAATATCCATGATCAGATCAATATCGGAGAGTTGGGCTAACGCATCCTGTGCATCCAGATTCTCAAATATTGACGCGCCGCTGTCAGAGGTTTGCTGTGCGGCCTGTTGTTCCAGCGCTTCTGCCCACATAGCTTCAGTCGAGCTGGTATCTGTAGGTTGTTTAGCATCACTCATTGGGCTTTTCCTCATCCAGAGCCGTTAAAACAGGGTTAATCAGGTGTTCAACACGCAGGGCATATTGCCCGTTCAGTGTTCCATATTGACTGGTGAGCACCGGCACACCATCAACGTGAACGATTAAGCGTTCAGGTTTTTCAATCGGCAAAATATCGCCTTTTCTCAATTTAAGGATCTTTGATAGCCGCAGGGGAATATCAACAAAGTTCGCCACCAGTTCTAATTCTGAATGCTGAACTTGCTTCACCAGACTGTCACGCCACTGGCTCTCTTCCTGACGCACATTTTCCACCGGCGGATTGGTCAGGCGTTCGCGCAAAGGCTCGATCATGGCGAAGGGAATACAGATATTGAATTCTCCGGTCAATGCACCAATCTCGACCTGAAACGGGGTCGTCACCACGATATCGTTCGGTGAAGTGGTGATATTGGTGAATTTCACCTGCGTCTCGGAACGCACGTATTCCACTTCAAGTTTAAAGATGGAATCCCAGGCGTCGCGATAGGCATCCAGTGCCAGTTTCAGCATCCGGTTAATGATCCGCTGTTCGGTATAGGTAAATTCACGGCCTTCCACTTTGGTTGGAAAACGGCCATCACCGCCAAACAGGTTATCCACGGCGATATAAACTAAGCTGGGCTCGAAAGCGAAGAGTGCGGTTCCCCTCAATGGCTTTAAATGAACCAGATTGAGGTTGGTCGGCACGGCCAGATTGCGGGCAAATTCGTGATAAGGCTGAACCTTGATGGCACCGACCGTAATATCCGGACTGCGGCGCAACATGTTAAACAGCCCCATCCTGAATTGGCGGGCAAAACGTTCGTTGATGATTTCCAGTGACTGCAAACGTTCGCGTACAACACGGCGTTGCGTATTGGGATCGTAAGGACGAACCTCATTTTCTCCAGACGCGGTTTGTTCTACGTCATCAGCAGAGGCACTGTCACCATTGAGCAGAGCATCAATCTCTGCTTGTGAAAGAATATTGTCACTCATTGTGATTATCGCAGAATAAACGTAGTAAATAATACATCGGTGATTTCCTGATCGGGTTCACCGGGTATGAGTGTCGGGTGTAGTGTCTGTTTGATCTCTGCCACCAAACGCATTTTGCCGTCATCTTTTGCCAGATCGGTCGCTTTCTGGCGAGATAATAACAGCAACATACGGCTACGAACTTCTGGCAGATAATCATGGAAGCGCTGACGGGTTTTGGGGTCAGTTAAACGTAATGTGATGCCAACATACAGCACGCGATCAAAGTGATCTTCGTTGTCGATCAAATTGACCGTAAAAGGCTCCAAAGTCATAAATACGGGTGTATCAATAGCTTTGGTTTTTTCTGAACTGTTATTGGCTGACTGGCTCATTACCCACCAGCTATACCCTCCAATGGCAGCACCAAGAACAGCAATCAGTATTAACAGTATCATCCAAATTGGATTTTTGCGTTTATGCTCGTAGCTATAATCAGACATGGACAAACAAGTTCCTGTTTTCTGTTGCGAATAAGTCCCCGCGCATTCCGTGGCGGAGCCCTTATCCATCAAAATCGATCCCAATTATCCCGCGTCTTTGTTCCGGCAATGGCCGGAACAAACGGAAAAAAAACCATTAACTCACACGTTTGTTATCGACTTTTTTTCGTTAAGCGAAATGGGTTAGGCAAAATTCGTTAGGCAAAAGTATCAACCCCTCCGCGAGCCGAGGTGAGTTGTTGGGGGGTTACCCGGATAGCGGATGGATGAGAAACTGTCATCTCTGTTGCAGCCGTTGAATCATGCCCTTGCGTTTCGGCATGGGAACGGGAATGGTTGTTCGGGTTATTGGCAAAATGCTGTTGTTGAGGGTTGCCTTGGGGATCACTGTTGACGCTGCTTTGCGCCAGTTGAATGCCATTTTCAGCCAGCGCATGGCGTAATCCCGGCAATGCCGCTTCCAGAGCCGCACGAACATGCTGATGAGCGGAAACAAAATGCAGTTGTGCCTGATTGTCTTCAACGCTCATGCGGATATGCAGCGCGCCCAGTTCTTGGGGATGCAGGCGAAGTTCTGCTTGTTGCAGGCCATGACGGTTAAAAAACAGCACATGCTGATTGAGCTGTTGCTGCCACTCTTCGCTGCCAAGATGGGCATTCAATAACGGTGCCGTTGTGCTGTGCAGTTGAAATTGTCCCGCCGGGGGTTGTCCGGCTGAAAGCAGGGACGGGGTTGCTAATAGCGCAGGTGAATCGACAGGCGCTGTTTCTGCTGTGGCGGTTGCCAATGCAGGCGCGGCCTGAATTGCGGTCTGGAACAGGTTTGGCTCTTTGCTATTACCTGAAATATTATCCGAAATAGCGGAAACGGCATTTTTGAGAACCGTACTGTCAGATCCGGCTTTATTTTGGGTAGCAAGACGGCTGGCAGCCAGCTTGATTTGTCCGGCGAGCGGGGCTAATTCAGATTGAAGATTAGTAGCAGCCTCGTTCTTATTGGTCAGGGGCGTCTCTTGTTTGGCATGTTTAGCAACAAACTGAACATCTTCATGTTGCTCACCGGCTTTAGCGCGTTCTGCAAGACGGGGATCAATGAGCCGGCTGTCTTTAATATTGTTATCCAACTGCGTACTGACAGGGCTGTTTTTGCTATCCAGCCCGGCATTTTCTGACAATGTATTTTCCAACGACTCATCGCCCACCCGTCCATTGGCGTTTTCAGGAACGACCGCGGAATTGGCCTGAGGGGGCAACAGCCCGGCAAGCTGGATGGGGATTGCCGCACTTAATGCTTCGGCTGATAACAGATCGTCCTCTTTCAATACCGCAAATTCAGCGCGGTTTTCCTGCTGTACCGCCTCTTCCGCCTGCGATTTATCCTTGACCACACGGTGATCTGACTCGGTTGTTACCGGTGACTGGCTCTTTTCTGTTGTTTTATCAAAAGCTTTATCAGAGGCCGATTTTTCCCCTTTCAGGTTATTTTTATCCGTTTGGGCAGAAGGCTTCCGCATAGCGGCGGTTTCTGCATTGAGCAGTTGCTCGAATTGAGAAGAAGGGTTATCGGTCACGGACTTATTCAAAACCGGCTGACCTTGGTTCGTGATGTTTAAATCTGTAGGCAAAAGAGTGAGATTCATAGTTTCATTCTCCGCTGTGCACCGCGTTGTGCATACTCGTCCATTTGTTTTTGCTCCATGCGATTTTGGTGTAACTTCAAATTATGCTCCGCCCGCTGTTGCAGTGTGTCGAAGGCGTTCAGGCGCTGCTGTTTTTCCTGCCATTGCAACATGGCTTGCTCAAGGCGTTTTTGCCATTGATGGAGCTGTAACTTATGCTGTTCAATGGCCATTTCCAGCGTTTTCATAAATTGCTGATAGTTTTGCCAGGTCGAGCAGGACATGCCGCTGCTGAGGGTGTCATTCAAACGGGTACGATATTCATCCTGATAATCCATTAACGCCGTGAGTTGTTGCTCCATTTGCTGGTGACTTTGCCGAATGCGTGCCAGTTGTGATGCTGCTTTTTCTGCGGCATCTTGTGCCAGTTCGCGCAAAGTCATAAGAGGGGAGTGTTGTTGCATGTATATCCTCGTGTTAATCACCAACCAGACATCAGCGTGACTGAATGACATCCATCGTTAAACTATATTGGCATTGGCTAAACTATATCGGCACGTTATCGATAAACGTTATACCCCTCGGCAAAGTTATTTATTATTCCGGCAGAAGATAGCTATGCCGGCAATAATTGTTGAAGCTGATTACAGGCCGTATCGTACTCACTGCGCTCGTCAATGCCTTGTTGCAGGAACTGGGCCAGATGCGGATAAAGCTCAATCGCCCGATCAAGCAGCGGATCACTGCCCGCAGCATAGGCACCAACGTTGATCAAATCCCGGTTGCGTTGGTAACTGGAAAGCAACTGCTTGAAATGCTGGACGCGCCGATAATGGCTATTGTCGATCAGTGCGGTCATGGCACGACTGATGGAAGCCTCGATATCAATGGCCGGATAATGACCCGACTCCGCCAGTGAACGCGATAGCACGATATGACCATCCAGAATCGCGCGTGCCGCATCGGCAATCGGATCTTGCTGGTCATCGCCTTCTGTCAGCACGGTGTAAAATGCCGTGATGGAACCGCCGTCACTGACACCATTACCCGCTCTTTCGACCAGTGCCGGTAATTTGGCAAAGACAGAAGGGGGATAACCTTTGGTTGCCGGCGGTTCACCGATAGCCAGGGCAATTTCACGTTGCGCCATGCTGTAACGGGTCAGGGAATCCATAATCAGCAGGACATGTTTACCCCGGTCACGAAAGTCTTCGGCGATGCGGGTCGCGTAAGAAGCGCCCTGCATTCTCAGCAAGGGCGACACATCGGCGGGCGCAGCGACAACCACAGAGCGTGACAATCCTTCCACATCCAAAATATTTTCGATGAAATCCTTAACTTCACGGCCACGTTCACCGATCAATCCCACCACAATCACATCGGCTTGGGTATAACGCGCCATCATGCCAAGCAGCACGCTTTTACCGACGCCGGAACCGGCAAATAATCCCATGCGCTGCCCACGGCCGACGGTCAGCAGGGCGTTGATGGCACGAACGCCGACATCCAGGACATGGCTGATGGGGGTTCTTTGCAGGGGATTGAACGGCGTTGTAGTCAGGGGAGCGCGATAGCCGGTATCTGGGGCAGGTAAACCATCAAGGGGACGCCCTGCACCATCCAGAACCCTGCCCAGTAGTTCAGGCCCCAGAGGCAAGCGCCGCCCGCCTCCTGCATCTTCGCCATAAGAGCGGGCATAGACGCGGGCACCCGGCACAATGCCTTCCAATTCTTCCAGTGGCATCAATAACAGTTTTTCGCCATTGAAGCCGACGACTTCACTTTCCACTTCTTCAATCGCGTTGCCATTTTGCCGCTCGATCAGACACGTCGCGCCGAGCGGCAGATGTAAGCCCGTGGCTTCCAGCACCAATCCGGTGGCGCGAGTCAGACGCCCATAACGGCGTACTTTTGGGGTTTTTTCCAGCCGCTTTCCCAACGCATCCAAGGTTGCCAGCCAGCGGCCAAGTCTTGCGGTCATCACAATTCTCCCGCCGCGGCCAGACGGCACATTTCATGCCAGCGGGTGGCTAAACTGGCGTCCATATCGCCTTCATCCGCCGTGATTTTACAGCCGCCCGGATGGAGTTTGTTGTCAGCAACCAAACGCCAGCCGTGCAGGGACAAAACGTCCCCCAGTTGTTGCTCGACCAGCGGAATGTTTTGTGGATGCACCCGCAATTGGGGTTTTCCGCTGAACATCGGTTCTTGCTGGATAAATTCGCGGATTTGGCTCAGCAGGGCAGTGCCGTCACAAACCGCGGGCTGCCCCAGAATATGATGGGCAGCGGTCAGTGAAAGTTGCATCAGGCGGGAAGCGATAACGGTATCCAGCCCATCCAGTGAATGGCTAAAGTCCGCCAGTAAGGCTTTCCACTGTTCAATAATCACTTGCTGTTGCTGTTTAGCTTCCTGCAAACCTTGTTCCAGCCCGGCTTGCCGGCCTTCCTGAACCCCTTGGTCATAACCCTGCATCTGACCTTCTGCAAAGCCCTGCGCATGACCGGCCTGGCGAGCCTGCTCTTTCAGCTCGTCCAGCACTCTGGCCTGTTCCAGCAACCGATCTTGTTCGCTCGGTTCCTGTTCCTGAGTGATGGGTTCCAGTTTTGCCCGCAGCGTTTCCCACTGAGTCAATTCACCCGGCAGCCACGGCCGCCAGTTCCCGTTATTTGACTGATCAGACATAGGTATCGTCACCACCGTTTAGGATCATTTCGCCACTTTCTGCCAGACGACGAACAACCAGCAGGATGGTTTTCTGTTCAGCTTCCACTTGCGACATCCGGACAGGACCACGATTGGCCAAATCATCGCGCATGATTTCAGCCGCACGTTGCGACATATTGTTGAGGAAGTGATCGCGTAATGCCTGATCGCAGCCTTTCAATGCCACCAGCAAGGAATCGGTTGAAACTTCCTGCAACAGACGTTGAATACTGCGATCGTCCACGCTGATAAGGTTTTCGAACAGGAACATTTCATCAATAATTTTCTGTGCCAGTTCGTTATCGTAGGAACGAACCGCTTCAATAACCCCTTCTTCCTGCTGGCTTTTCATCAAGTTGATGATTTCAGCCGCCGTGCGGATACCGCCCATCTTGCTGCGTTTCAGGTTCTGACCATCCAGCAAGGTATTCAGGACTTCCGTCAATTCCGCCAGCGCAGAGGGCTGCACGCCACCGAAAGTAGCGATACGCAGCATCACATCGTTGCGCAGGCGATCATCAAACAAGGCGAGGATATCGGCGGCCTGACCACGGTTCAGGTGAACCAAAATGGTGGCAATGATCTGCGGATGTTCATCGCGGATCATATCGGCCGCCATTTGTGGCTCCATAAAGTTGAGGGTTTCGATACCCGTCGTGGTGTCACGGGACTCAAGAATATCCTCCAGCAAGCTGGATGCGCGTTCTTCGCCCAAGGCTTTGATCAGGACGCTGCGCAGATAGTCGTTGGCATTGATGCTGAGGGCAGTGAACTGCCCCGCATCTTCTTCAAACTCTGCCAGCACGTCAACCAGTTGCTGGTTGGAGACTTGTTTCATCCCCGCCATTGCAATACTGAGTTGTTGTACTTCGCGGGAATTCAGGTGTTTGAACACCTCGGCCGCCTGATCTTCTCCCAGGGTCATTAACATGACGGCACTTCTTTCTGTTCCGGTCAGGCTCATTGTTCGTTACTCATCCATTGGCGGATCACCAGCGCGACGACGCGAGGATCTTTTTCTGCAAGTTCACGGATACGCTGGCTTTGCAGTTCAGCATTGACACGTTGGCGAGCCATCTGACGACGCATTTTTTCGTCCAGTTCCGCATTGGTTTCTGTTTTCTGTTTCAACTGATTCTTTTGCGCATCCAGAGCGGCTTTCTCCGCAGCCCGTTTTTTGGCGATTTGTGGCACGATCATCTTACGCCACAATAGCCATGCAACCAGAATCAGCAGTAACCAACGACCCGCTTCCAACAATTTCTCCAGCAGGGCAGGGTGCTGCCAGAATGGCAACGGCTCTAACACTTCGGCGGTGTCATTGAACGGGGTATTCACTACATTCAGGCTATCGCCGCGGTCAGCAGAGAAGCCCATGGCTTCACGGGTCAGTGCTTCGATCTGTGCCAACTGTTCTGGTGTCAATGCCTGGGTTTCAGCGCCTTTTTCGCCCTGAACGGTGGCATAGTTAACCACCACCGCAACCGAAAGACGCTCTACTGTGCCGGCCTGTAATTGGGTATGGCGAATGGTGCGATCTACTTCATAGTTGGTGGTTTCGTCATAACGGTTATTGCGGTTGTTACTGACCATACGCTCGTAGCTATTGTTTTTGTTAGCATTATTATTGCGCGGTTGGTCAGGTTTTTCGTCACCGTTGCCTTTGGCAGTCGGTTTTTCAATCGGGGCACTTGGTGCGGCATTGGGTTGGTTTGACAATGCGCCCGGCACACCTCCGACCAAGGGGCCGCCGCTTTGCTCGCTGGTACTGCTCTGCTTGGAACGAACTGCCGCCTGATTCGGTGGCTGGTTAGGCTTATATTCTTCCGCCGTTTCTTCACGACGGGAGAAATCAACTTGTGCCGTGACCTGTGCATGCACATTACCCCGGCCAACCACCGGTGCCAGAATAGTTTCAATGCGATGCTGGAAACGATTTTCCACTTCCTGTGTATATTTTAACTGAGTGGTGTTCAAATCGCGGCCGGTGGCATCGCTCTGTGTCAACAGGTGCCCGGATTGATCCACAATCGTGACATTACCGGCGGGTAAGCCGGCCACACTGCTTGAAATCATGTGCACGATGGCATTGATTTGTCCTTCATCCAGCACACGGCCTTGCAGCAGTCCCACCGTTACTGAGGCGGATGGCGCTTTTTGTTCACGCACGAACAACGAAGGTTTAGGTAAAGCCAGATGGACGCGGGCACTCTGAACCGGGCCGAGTGATTCCACGGTACGCGCCAATTCCCCTTCCAGCGCGCGTTGGTAATTGACCTGCTCACTGAACTGGCTGATCCCGAATTTTTCTTTATCCAATAGCTCGAAACCCGCCGCTCCCCCTTTCGGCAGCCCTTGCTGTGCCAGTTTCAGGCGCGTTTCATACACTTTTTCGGCAGGTATCATGAGCGCGGAACCGTTTTCGGTAAAACGATAAGGCACGTTCATTTGGGTTAATTGCGTAACGATCTCGCCGCCATCCTTATCACTCAGGTTGCTGTAAAGCACCCGATAATCGGGGCTGCGCAACCAGAGAAACAGGGCGACGACGATAGCGATGGCAGCGGAGCCAGCAACTAATAGCGGAACTTTTGGATCAGCTTTTATCCTGCTGATAATAGCGTTGAACCCTTTGTTTTCAACGTCAGTTGTTGCTGCACTCATAGACGATCCTTGCCTTGCTGGTCAACATGAATACTAAAAGCGTGGCGTAACAAAACAGACTCCCCATACGCAAGCGAAAAGATTCTTCCTATTATTAATCTCACCATTATTCGCTTTTCACACCTCTTTTAATGGCACAATAAGCTTCGAATTTTGACTTCAATTACCCGCTTTAGTTTAGAAAGGCTATGTTACGGTGGCAGTCGTGGAAAACTGCCAACACAGCCTGTGGTTAATATGGCACTTAATCCCATAATCAATAGGGTGATTTAACGCGAGGTTTTTATGTCAATTCCGGCAATTGAAGGTGTACTGCAACAGATGCAGACTCAGGCATTGCAAGCAGCCAACACGGCTAAACCGATGCCAGTACAGGGCGGTTTTGCCAGCCAACTGACGGCCGCCGTAGAAAAAATAAACCAAACACGCTTAGACGCGGCCAAGCAGGCGCAAAATTTCACGCTGGGCGCGCCGGGTGTGGAACTCAATGATGTGATGGTGAATATGCAGAAATCGAACATTTCCCTGCAAATGGGGATTCAGGTGCGAAATAAGCTGGTTGGCGCGTATCATGAGATCATGAATATGCAGGTGTGATTGTTGCTATAAATGACGGATTAGTGCCTAACCCCAAGCCACGGATGGATAAACATTTGTAAAAATCATTGCACGATAGATGAAATAATATACAATGTAATACAAATGTAATGACATAGGGCAATACTATGAGCACTATCCAAATAAGAGTAGATGAAGAGCTTAAGAAAAGTGCATATCAAGCATTTGAAAAAATGAACCTGTCCCCCTCTGATGCCTTGCGGCTCTTTCTGCGCTATGTGGCTGAAAATGAGAAACTGCCATTTACAGAAGTCTCCGTGATGGTCTCAGAGCAAGATGAGGATGAGGACATTTTGGAAGTGGTACGCGATCGCCTAAAAAATCCTGCCAAACGAATTCGGGTAAATCTCGATGAAATTTAATGTTGAGTTTGACGAACGTGCATTAAAAGAATGGCAAAATTTGGATAACAGCATTCGTGAACAGTTTAAAAAGAAGCTAAAAAGTTACAGGAAAATCCGTATATCGAGTCTGCCAGATTGCATGGTGACTTAGCTGGCTGTTTCAAAATAAAACTTCACTCTTCGGGATTTCGCCTTGTTTACCAGGTGATAGATGAAGAAATAGTGATATGGGTGATTGCTGTAGGTAAAAGAGAAGGTTCCAAAGCCTATAAAATAGCCAGTGAGCGTATTATGCGCTGATAGCAATAATCTAAATCCAATGAGGCCGCATTTGCGGCCTTTTTACATCCAACAACCTCACTTCGGTGGGGTTTTCTTTTTATAGGTACTTATTATGGCGATTGAAGAATTCAAATGGCGAACGCCAATGGAAACGTTACTTGTATTATAGTTTTTTTTGCATCTATACGCAATTAACTTGAAGATGCAGGAATTAAAGTTTGGAAATTATCCGTCAGCCGAGTAGTCAATTCCTGTATTTTTTCGGGGAAGGTGACATGAAAAAAATGATGAAATGTTTCACGGAAGGTTTTTACATCCGGGAAATAGACATTGTTACGTATCTGTTCATTCGCGTACTTCCATAATCGCTCTATCGGATTGAGATTCGGGCTGTAAGGTGGCAGATAATGTAACTCGATATTCAGAACCTCGGCGAAAAATTTCACGATTTCAGAACGGTGGTAACCGGCTCCATCCAGAATAATATGAATTTTTTGTGAAAGCGGATACGTTTCCCGGATGGCACCGAAAAACAGGACGACATTTTTGGCGTCAATCGTCGGATATTCACGAATAACGGTCTCTTCAATCCGTTGCAAATTGAGTGCCCCCATGAGATTGAGGCGAGTACGGCTTCCTGTTGTTTCAACCACTTTGACATGCTCTCTTCCGCGTTTCATCCAGCCATAACTTAATTTTGTGGATTGGGTAGGATGCGTAGCATCAATAAACAAAATCGGCTCATGCTGACCACATTTCGCTTTCAGCGCGTTGTAGGCCTCAATAAATTGTTGCTGTTTATCCGCGTCGAATTTATGCGGTGTTCCCATCGGCTTTTTGTAACTGAACCCTTGACGATGGAGCCATTTTGTCATTCCAGCGATGGTGAAAGTCACCTGCCAGCGTGCCCAGACATAACCAACGATTTGCGCGGTGGTGTGCATCAAATTTGCCGCCAGATATTCAACAAGTTCTGCCGTTTGTTCGGCAGATAAACGGCTTTCAGAGCCGCCATTTTCAGGGGCAAGTTTTTCTTCAGAGAAGTAATCTTTCAGATGGCGACTCACCGTACTTTCATGAATACGCAAAGCCTGGGCAATCCAACCTTCCGATGCCAAAAGTACGGCCTTGATGCGGTCACGCACACGCCCATCACGAGTGGTGTCGTGCATCAATTCGAGGGCGTCTTTTTGGGCATTTGTCAGGGTAATTTTCATGGACACAATCTTGATCTGATATGAATGAAAAATCAAGCAACTTCAATTACGATTGGTATATAGCATTAATGGCTATTGATCTGTTTAATCCTGACTTACTGCCAAGTGAAAAGGGATTTTATGAGATCGCTTTTTTCTTGTGTTTATTCGGTTCCATTGTGGTACAAAAAATATTAGGGATATGGAGCATATTAAATCACCAATAAAAAAAGACGTCAACACGCCCTAGAACCTGTAACTAAAAGTATTTTTTCGTTCATCATTATCCTATTTAGTCGTATTATTTGACAAATCTAACTTGAAATAACCAAATGAGATTGCTATTAGCATATCACTATACACATGTCAGCCACCTACAGAAACGTACTTTGTTACCCATAAACTATGTCACTCTATACTGAATTAAATTACTTGAAGGGTAATAAGGTGGAAACACCTGTAAATGAAACTGTGGGATTGGGAGTGACTTTCTAAATATCGCCTGGCGATAAATGTTGATTATTGTGCAACTCACGACTCAGGTGTAGCACAATAATCCAAATTCTTATCTACAGAAGAAAATTCTATTTTATGAATGGATAATATCGCAATGATAAATATGTTATTTATATAGTTTGTTAACATTACTCACCCTTTAATTAAAAATAATATGTGATGATAATATCTCCTGTTAATTGCCTCAAAGGTTCGCCACTATCATTTGTTGGTTAATTTTTTGTTAAAAATTATAGATAAGTTATCTTGATTGTTTGCAAATTATAAATACAATAAAGTGCCGAATTAGATTAACCCAAAAAACGATAGTGGCGAATTGACACCGCCCAAAAGAAAAAATAAATGACACCATTAATCAGAGTTAGGGTTAAATGGAATCACTGTTACCTTTGTTTATTGATAGCTATTTTGATTCCGTTGTCGTCAACTCCATTTCATAATTACTGACAGGGAACTGTCCATAGGTATCATGTAAGCGTTGTTTACAGCTTTCCTGTTTAATCAGGTCGCTGAGTTCATTTAACCTTCTTTGCAACAATCTCTTAGTTTCTTTTTCATTATCCAAGACAGTTTGCAAAATTTTGGTCAATTGCTGCTGTAATGAAATAGGGGTGTCTGCATTTTCTGATAGTGAAGTCACCACTTCGACTGCCTTCAGATAAGTGATCTCCATATCAATAAGATCATCCCATTTTTCATTTCTGGCTAAATTAATCATTTGCTCACTTAAACTAAGGATCCGCTGATAAGCTGACAAAAGATCCATATCATTTTTCATTCAACAATATCCTGACTGGCGTTGTAATGAGGACCTATTTGCCGCCAAGCATCTGAAATCTCGGTAAGTAAATCAATCACTTCGGTAATGGCCTTCTCATCATTGCGTAAATTGGCATGGAGTAAACGGCGACTCATATAATCATATAAAGCAAAAAGATTCTGAGCAATCTCACCGCCTTTTTCGAAATCTAATCCCTCTTTAAGACCATTATCAATGATATTGATTGCCTTTGAAATAGCTAAACCTTTTTCCGGGATATTACCCTGCTGCATCAGAATAATTGCACGACGCAGGGCGCTGAGCGCCCCGTTAAACAATATCTGAATCAACTGATAGGGAGAAGCATTCATAATTTCGCTCTCAAGATCTACCTGAGCGTATAATTGGCTTGCCGAACGTTGATACATTAGTGTCCTTTTATTATCTTAAAAGTTGGAATAGGGATGAACTTGCCTGATTCATTGAAGCCGCAAGTTTCTCCAGTTCGGTAAATTGTTTTTTATAGCGCTCCATGGTGGCATTAATGCTTTTATTGGTTTGTTCCACCTGGCTTTCTAATTTTTTCAGGCTCTTATTGATCCCTTCTTTGGCGGTGGCAATCGTCCCTTCGTGACTATCCAACGTTTTCTTCAAAATATTAAAGGTCTGGGTGGCAAAACCGGTTTTTTCACCATCTCCCATAAAGAAAGCCTTAACGTTGGCGGGTTTCTCTTTGAGGTTTTTTTCCAGTTTTTCATTGCTGATTTCCAGCGTCCCATCCAATTTCTGTTTAATGCCCAATTTATTCAATGTGGCAATATCATCAACTTCTTGTGCGGTAATAAGCTGATGTCTTAGCTGATTTTGAATACTTTTTAATGTACTGTCACCGAGCAGGGCGCCATTGTCTTTTGAAGCCGCTTCCCCTTTTCCGACGGCAGTGAATTTAGTCAGCGAGCCAAAAGTGGTTTGTAATTCATTATAGGCATCCACCCACTTTTTAATCGCCTCTTTCATGGGTTCGATATCGCGGGAAACGATCAGTGTTTCTGATTTCACCACGTATTGTTCTTCGGGTTTGCCATCTTTCCCCGGAACTTGTTCTTTAACTTGTTCCGAAACCTTTTTCAGATTCAGCGTGACGCCTTCCGGGGCATCTTTGATCTCATTGGTCTGGCGCTCAATCTCAATGCCATTGACGGTTAATTTTGCATTGGCCGGAGCCATCATCTCTGTCATGGCACCGGAAGCGCCCCCTTTATCATCAGACTGATAGTTCAGCAGGCTATTTAGCGTGTCATCACCCTGAACCTTAATCGTCATCATGGATTGTGTGCCGGCTTTTTTGGAAGTCAGGATCAGATAGTTTTCATTATCGTTCCCTTTCATGATGTTGGCACTGACATTACCTTCTTTTTTATTAATGGCTTCACGAATTTCAATCAGGGACGTTTCATTATCTTTCAGGGAAATGAGCATTGGCTCATTTTTTTCACCAGGTTTATCGGGGACACCGGGCTGCGTGATAATCAGGGTACGGGTGCCTTTACCCGCTTCTCCCAGCGGTTTTTTTGCATCAGGAAATGCCTCGGAACGCAGGGACTGCGATCTTGCAAGCTGTTTGACTTCAATAACATAATTACCCGGACTGGCTTTGGAATCCGTGCTTGGGGTAAATGTTTTATGATCTTCGCTGGTTTTAGTGGTATTGAGTTTATCGAATTTTTTCAGTTCTTCGGAGGCACTCTTGAATTTTTCCAGACTGCCTTTTAATGAACCAAAACCGGTCAGCTTGGCTTTATAACTTTTTTGCTGCTGTGTTAATGGTTCTAAACGTTTACTTTCTGCTGCCTGAAGTTGATTCAGTATAGATCCCATATCCATCCCGGATCCCACTGTGGAAATGCTGGCCATATTGACTCCTTTTAATAAAAAGCATCACTGGAGAGGTTATCGGACTCATTTGGGAAAAGTTTACTGAAAAAATGATTTTTTTGATGGAGAGAATAATTGCTGGGAATAGGCGCTGTTTGGCTTATCGGGGAAAACAACGAAAAAAAGGAAAAAGTTTTTGCAAGAAATATTAAAGGTTCTTTTTTAACAGCCGATAAAACTGTTGGCGGTAATGAACACCGTGGGCAAACAGGCCCAAACTCAATATATCGATTTGATTTTAAAAAGGAACTCTACCATGGCATCAGTCATCAATACTAACTATTCCGCTCTACAGGCCCAGAACAACCTGAACCGTTCTCAAGGTGTTCTGACTAATGCTATTGCGCGCTTGTCCTCTGGTTTACGTATTAACAGCGCGAAGGATGACGCGGCGGGTCAAGCGATTGCCAACCGTTTTACGGCTAACGTTAAAGGTCTGTCTCAGGCATCCCGTAACGCCAATGACGGTATCTCCATTGCCCAGACCACCGAAGGTTCGCTGAACGAAATCAACAATAACCTGCAACGTATTCGTGAGCTGTCTGTTCAGGCACAAAACGAAAGCAACTCTGCAAGCGACAAAAAATCTATTCAGGATGAAGTTAAACTGCGTCTGGAAGAAATTAACCGTATTTCTGAACAAACTCAGTTCAATGGTGTGAAGGTACTGAGTCAAGATAGAAAAATGACTATTCAGGTTGGTGCTCATGATGGCGAAACTATCGAAATTGACCTGAAAGAAATTAACAGCAAAAAGCTTGGCTTAGCGAAGTTTAGTGTGACTCCTAGTGCCCCTCATGCTGATAATAAATTAGAGAAACCAGCAACAGGCGCCGCTACGAAATTTGATTTCACTGAGGCAAAGATTGCTGGTTTGAATCTAAAAGACATGGAAGTACATCATGCAGTTGATAAGGATGGTAACGAAGATAAAACAAAATATGTATTACAAGGTGTTAATGCTAAAGGTGAGACCGAATACCACTCTGTAGCTGTTAATGGTGCGGATGGTAAATTAAGTACTCCTACAAAATTGGATGCTACAGAGCCTACTGCTAAGCCACTGGAAACTTTGGATGCAGCTCTGTCTAAAGTTGATACACTGCGCAGCTCCCTGGGTGCAGTCCAAAACCGTCTGGAATCCACCGTTAACAACCTGAACAACACCGTTAACAATCTGAGCGCGGCACGCAGCCGTATCGAAGATGCTGACTACGCAACCGAAGTCTCTAACATGAGCCGTGGCCAGATCCTGCAACAAGCGGGTACTGCGGTACTGGCGCAAGCTAACCAGATCCCACAAACTGCGATGTCCCTGCTGCGTTAATCGCTATTTTCCAGTTGAGGACTTATACCGGGTCACCGGTATAAACAACGCCTATAAAATAAGGATCGGTTCGCCGATCCTTATTTTTTGGTTCATTGTCAGGGACAGCCTGAAACTTGCTAGGCTTTGGGCGGACAGCAAAAATTTCGCATAGGTGAAAAAGAAGGGCTTTTACTTCACTGTTCAAACGATTGTACCAGTTAGGGGATTGGATAATGGTATCCAGTCTCTTATCCAAAGGTGTCTGTTGTTGTGAGCGATTTGTATACCGCCGAAGGCGTGATGGACAAAAATAGCCTCTGGAAGCGCTATGTACCACTGGTTCGCCATGAAGCATTGAGGCTACAGGTGAGATTACCTGCCAGTGTAGAACTCGATGACTTGCTTCAGGCCGGTGGCATCGGCCTGCTGAATGCGGTGGAGCGGTTTGATTCCATGCAGGGAACCGCGTTTACCACCTATGCGGTACAGCGCATCAGGGGGGCAATGTTGGATGAGTTGAGGAGCCGTGATTGGGCTCCGCGCAGTGTGCGGCGTAACGCACGTGAAGTCACGCAGACCATCCGTAAACTTGAGCAAGAGTTAGGCCGTCCAGCCAGTGAGCAGGAAGTTGCTAAAGAATTAAAGATTAATCTGATAGAATATCGGCAAATACTGTTAGATACCAATAACAGTCAACTATTTTCTTATGACGAATGGCACGAAATTCACGGTGAAAGCTGTGAACCAGTGATTGAGGAAGAGCATGAGGCCAATCCTTTGCAACAACTGCTGGAAGGTGATCTTCGTCAGAGGGTAATCGATGTGATTGAATCATTGCCTGAACGGGAAAAGATGGTTCTTACGCTGTACTATCAGGAAGAACTGAATCTTAAAGAGATCGGCGCAGTACTTGACGTGGGCGAATCCCGCGTCAGTCAGCTTCACAGTCAGGCAATAAAAAGGCTGAGGGCGCGTCTGAATCCAGAGAAGTAACTTTTTGCTTGTTTGTTTTTTATTAAGACTATACACAGGGCTTTATCTCTTATGTCTGTTACAACACAAAAGAAACGGCCGCTTAGCCGTTATATCAAAGACTATAAACATAGCCAGACTCATTGTCTGCACTGCCATAAAGCACTTGACCGTATTTCGCTTGTTTTTAACGGTCAGGTCATCAATAAGGAAGCGATTTCTGAGATGACTGAATTGGTGGATGACAAAACCTGGAATGAGTTGCAGGGTAAATTTGTGGCGCTGTGCCGCTTTTGTAGTGAAATTTATTGCAACAGCCAGACTGATTATTTTGACATTATGTCATTTAAACAGTATCTGTTTGAACAAACAGAGATGAGTCATAGTACTGTGCGTGAGTATGTCGTTCGTTTAAGACGTTTGGATGAAATACTGACTTCAAGCAATTATCCGGCCAGTGACTTCACGCCAGAAAAGGTTCAGGAAAAACTCAGCGAAGAATTATCTCAATCTGCTTTCAGCAATTACAATATTGCCTTGCGTAAATATGAGCAATATCTGAGCTGGCAACAGAACGATCATTGATTAATCATACCGATATATACCCTATAAACTTCCAGTTACAGCTCGCAAGACAAAAATCGCTGATTATCTCCCCGCAGCGCGGGGAGATAATAAAAGCACCATCAGGTTAACCAATCGTCATCAGGTTGGCATTGCCGCCGGCTGCGGCTGTATTCACACTGATTGAACGTTCATGCAGTAAGCGTTCCAGCAGTAAGTTGGTTTCACCACGGGCAAATCCCTGGACGGAGATAATTGGCCCCTTGCGTTGTGCAATCACCTCACAGACCTGACGCAACTGGTCGCCATCACCGTGATAAATCACTGCGGCCATGACCGTCTCTTCATTTTGCCAGTCGCCAGTCCAATCAATACGCTGACGCACTTCATCCGGCAACTGATGTTGCAGTTTTTGATGCAGTTCATCTTTCTGCCAGATGACCTGACCACCGACAGAAAGCACCGCAGCCAATTGCACCAAGGCATCTTGCTGGTTATCGGCCAGACAAAGCACACGGCCGCGCGGCAGCAGCGTATAGGTATTGCGCTCTCCGGTCGGCCCCGGCAGTAAGCGGGTGGTTCCGCCTTGTGCCAGTAAGCTGTATTCCTGAATCACCTGACCCAATGCTTCATGATTTTGCGCCACTGCCCAATCTGCCAGCGTGTAGAGCGGGGAATGCAGGGCAACACGGCTTCTGGCATCCAACTCATATTCCGCATCTTGCCGTGCCAAAGTCTGGTTGGCAGCATTGAGAGGGCGTTGTGACAGCAGACGATACAGATAGAGTGGCCCGCCGGCTTTCGGCCCGGTGCCTGACAAACCTTCGCCACCAAAGGGTTGCACTCCGACGACCGCGCCGACCATATTGCGGTTGACATAGATATTGCCGACTTGCGCCTTGCTGGTGACTTGCGCGATAGTTTCATCAATCCGCGTGTGGACGCCCAACGTCAGGCCATAACCGGCCGCATTGATTTGATCCAGCAGCTTATCTAACTCATGGCGTTTGAAACGGACGACATGCAGAACCGGCCCGAAAATTTCTTTTTGCAATTCAGCAAAACTGTCTAATTCGATCAGCGTGGGTTTGACGAACGTGCCTTGTGACCACTCCTGACTGTCGGTGTCATTCTCATATACCGCCTGATAAACGGTTTTGCCTTGGGTATACATCGTTTGGATATGATGTTCGATACCCGCTTTCGCTTCGGCATCAATGACCGGGCCAATATCCGTGGATAAACGCTCTGTATTCCCCATCCGGCATTCCGCCATCGCGCCTTTCAGCATAGTGAGCGTTTTATCAGCCACGTCTTCCTGAATACACAGGATGCGCAAGGCAGAACAGCGCTGACCGGCACTGTCAAACGCGGAAGCGATGATATCGGTGACAACCTGCTCGGTCAGCGCGGAGGAATCGACAATCATGGCATTCAGCCCACCGGTTTCTGCGATCAGCGGCGTTGGGCGCCCTTGCGCGTCAAGGCGGCCGGCAATATTGCGCTGCAACAGGTTGGCTATTTCGGTCGAACCCGTAAACATCACGCCGCGTACCCGTTCATCACCGACCAATAATGCGCCGACGGTTTCCCCTTGTCCCGGCAGTAATTGCAGTACATCACGAGGAATACCCGCTTGATGCAATATTTTTACCGCAGCAGCGGCAATCAGTGGCGTTTGTTCTGCGGGTTTTGCCAGAACACTATTGCCTGCGGCCAGTGCCGCGGCGATCTGGCCGGTGAAAATCGCCAGCGGGAAGTTCCACGGGCTGATACAGACGACCGGCCCCAAGGGGCGATGGGTATCATTAGCAAAATCCTGGCGAACCTGACTGGCGTAATAGTGGAGAAAATCCACGGCCTCACGCACTTCGGCAATCGCATTGTTGAAGGTTTTGCCCGCTTCACGCACCAGAATGCCGAGCAGGGATTGCAGATGATTTTCCATCAATTCCGCTGCTCGCACTAAAATCGCTGCACGTTCTGAGGGGGGAGTGGCAAACCAAATGGCGTCGGCATCGGCAGCGACATCCAGCGCGTAGCTGACTTCCTGTTCCGTGGCTTCTCGCACATAACCCACGATATCGGCATATCTGGCGGGATTGTTCACTGGTTTAGCCGCCGGCAGTTCCCCGCTATGTTGGTAATAGCCCCCCAACACGGGTTCGCAGCTCCATGTTTCCGTGGAAGAACTGAGCAGGGCACTGGAAAGGGAAGCCAAACGATGCTCATTGGAGAGATCTAATCCCGATGAATTAACCCGGTTTTTGCCGTATAAATCACGTGGCAGGGGAATTTTGGGATGTGGCAGGCCGATTTGCCCTTCGGTTTGCGCCAGTTCCTGCACGATTTTAACCGGATCAGCGACCAGTTCATCTATCGGCAGAGACGTATCGGCAATGCGATTGACAAACGACGTATTCGCTCCGTTTTCCAGCAAACGGCGTACCAGATAGGCCAATAGTGTTTCATGGGTTCCCACCGGGGCGTAAATACGGCATGGGCGATTGAGTTTACCTTCAGCAATCTTGCCAACGACTTGTTCATAAAGTGGCTCCCCCATGCCGTGCAGGCATTGGAACTCATATTGCCCCGGATAGTAGTTCTGCCCGGCCAGATGATAAATCGCGGATAAAGTGTGGGCGTTATGGGTGGCAAATTGCGGGTAGATCACATTTGGGACCGCAAGCAGTTTACGGGCACAGGCAAGGTAAGAAACATCGGTATAGACCTTGCGGGTATAGACCGGATAGTCTTCCAGCCCCTCGATCTGGGCACGTTTAATTTCACTGTCCCAGTAAGCGCCTTTCACCAGACGGATCATTAACCGATGACGGCTGCGCTGTGCCAAATCAATCAGGCTGTCAATAACGAAGGGGCAGCGTTTCTGGTAAGCCTGAATGACAAAACCAATCCCATTCCAGCCTTCCAGTTGTGGTTCGAAACACAGTTTTTCCAGTAAATCGAGGGAGATTTCCAGACGATCGGCTTCTTCTGCGTCAATATTGATGCCAATATCGTATTGACGCGCCTGTAAAGTCAGGGAAAGCAGGCGAGGATAGAGTTCATCAATCACACGCTCATATTGGGCACGACTATAACGGGGATGCAGGGCGGAGAGTTTGATGGAAATGCCCGGCCCTTCATAAATACCCCGGCCATTTGATGCCTTACCGATGGCATGGATCGCCTGCTGATAGGAAACCATATAGGCTCGCGCATCTTCTTCGGTTAATGCGGCTTCACCGAGCATGTCATAAGAGTAGCGAAAGCCTTTCTCCTCCAGCTTCCGGGCGTTGGCAAGGGCTTGGGCGATGGTTTCTCCCGTCACGAATTGCTCCCCCATCAGGCGCATGGCCATATCTACACCCTTGCGCACCAATGGCTCACCGCTTTTGTTGATGATGCGGTTAAGTGATTTAGATAACTTGGCTTCGTTATGGGTAGATACCAGCTTGCCCGTGAACAGCAATCCCCAGGTTGCCGCATTGACAAACATGGAGGGGCTTTGACCCAAGTGGGAATGCCAGTTGCCATTACTGATTTTATCGCGGATCAGGGCATCACGGGTTGCTTTGTCGGGAATACGCAGCAGGGCTTCAGCAAGGCACATCAAAGCCACACCTTCCTGCGAGGAAAGGGAAAATTCTTGCAATAATCCCTGAACCAAACCTGAACGGCCAATGCCCTGTTTTTGTTGGCGTAGCTTTTCTGCAATGGAATAAGCGAGCTTATGCGTTGCCTTGGCTTGTTCTTCACCGAGTTGTGCTTGTTGCAGCAGCATAGGAACGGCTTGAGTTTCGGGGAGGCGATAGGCGGCAGTAATTGCAGAACGTTTCACCGATTGGGGTAAAATATGCTCGGCAAAATCCAGAAATGGTTGATAAGGCGCCTCAATCTGTGATTCTGCTTCGGAAATCATTTCTTCTTTGTTATCCTGACCCGCTGATATTTCTGGGAGTTTTTCTTCATTTTCCAGACGTTCAAGATAATTAAAAATGGCTTGTTTAATTAGCCAGTGTGGTGTGCGATCAATGAGTTGTGCTGCGGCTTTAATTCGATTACGCGTTATTTCATCGAGTTTCACACCCATAGTGGTACTACCCATTTTTACTCCTTAACAGGTAAAACTAAAAAAAGTCACATAACAATATCTTCTATGTTGCAACTTTGTGCAACTTCGTTAAAAGCAGTCATTCTAAATTTGTGAAACTAATCTTGTTTTTACTATTTTTTTCGGCGAAATTGATTATTGAAATTTATTTATATTGTTGATTTTAAATAATTTTATTTTTATTGTGTGGATCTTAAGTATAACCTGTTAGCTAATTTAAGGTGCAACTTCTGGAGTGATAAATGTGATTTAGCAAGCGTTTTTTATAAAAACACAGTTAATCAGTTGTTAATAATGTTTTATCTAAATTAGGATAGAATGTAATTTCAAAATAATTACAAGTATAAATAATACGCATGAAAACTAATGGCATCTTCAGGTACAACTTGTTACCGCCTGATATAAAAGGTGAGGTATCACTGAAAAATATTTCAGGCACGATGGCATTATTTACGCAACATTGTTTACGCAAATAGCACATTTGCAGATACATAATTTATAAAAACACGATCAATTTATAAAAACACTATGGAGAAGAACCTGCATGACAGTAAATTCACCAATGCTCATTACCTTCATCATCTACATTGCAGCAATGTTACTGATAGGATTCGCGGCTTATCGCTCCACCAAGAATTTTGATGATTACATATTGGGTGGACGAAGATTAGGTAGTGTGGTAACTGCATTATCTGCCGGTGCTTCTGATATGAGTGGCTGGTTATTGATGGGATTGCCGGGCGCCATTTTTTTCTCAGGCATTTCAGAAAGCTGGATCGCGTTAGGTCTACTGTTGGGCGCCTATCTGAATTGGCGGTGGGTTGCCGGCAGATTGCGAGTGCATACCGAAGTAAACAATAATGCACTAACATTACCCGATTATTTCACCAGCCGCTTTGAGGACAATAGCAAAATCCTGCGGATTATTTCTGCATTGGTTATCCTGATTTTCTTTACTATTTATTGTGCATCCGGTGTGGTTGCCGGTGGTTTGTTGTTTGAGAATACCTTTGGTATCAGCTATGAAAAAGCGATTTGGTTGGGGGCACTGGCAACAATTGCCTATACCTTCCTTGGGGGATTTCTGGCGGTAAGTTGGACTGATACGGTTCAGGCAACGTTAATGATTTTTGCCTTAATTCTGGTTCCCGTTCTGGTCCTGTTTAAAGTCGGGGGAGTGGGTGCAGCTATCAATATTATTGAGGCAAAAAACCACGCCTATTTAGATATGTTTAAGAATCTGAATATCATTGCCATTATTTCTTTGCTGGGATGGGGCTTCGGTTATTTTGGCCAGCCACATATTCTGGCTCGTTTTATGGCGGCGGACTCCCACCAGACGATTCATAAAGCCCGTCGCATCAGTATGACGTGGATGCTCTTGTGCCTTGCAGGCACGGTGGCGGTTGGGTTCTTTGGTATTGCCTATTTTGAAATGTATCCTGAGCAGGCCGGGCCGGTATTGCAGAACCGTGAACGCATCTTCATGGAGTTGGGTGTGCTTTTGTTCAATCCGTGGATCACGGGAATATTATTGTCTGCGGTGTTAGCGGCGGTGATGAGTACATTAAGTTGCCAATTATTGGTTTGTTCCAGCGCACTGACCGAAGATTTCTATAAAGCATTCATACGGACTAAAGCCTCCCAAAAAGAATTAGTCTGGGTGGGTCGTTTCATGGTTTTGATGGTGGCAATCATTGCTATCGTGATCGCAATTAACCCGAATAATAAAGTATTATCACTGGTCAGCAATGCTTGGGCCGGGTTTGGCGCAGCGTTTGGCCCCGTGGTACTGATTTCTGTGCTTTGGAAACGTATGACCCGTAACGGTGCGTTGGCGGGTATGCTGGTGGGCGCCATCACCGTGCTGGTTTGGATGGAGTTCCGTTGGTTCTCCCTGTATGAAATTATTCCGGGCTTTATTTTCGCGACGATTGCCATCATTGTGGTGAGTTTGCTGGGGAAAGCACCAAGTCAGGCGACACAACAGCGTTTTATTGAAGCCGAAGCGCACTATAAGACCAAATAATCTGATCTGCTCAAGAAGGAAATTATCCTTGATTATCTCCTGTAAGGGATAATCAAGGATATAAAGTTGAGTAGCGTGCATCCGGTAATATCATTGAGCGACGGCCATTTGCGCCTGATTGACAAGGAGCTGCCCACTTTCCAGTTTGATACAGTGATCGGCCAAGTGGAAAAAGCGATCGTCGTGGGTGATCGCCAGTACGGCTTTACCGCGTGCCGCCAATTCGGGCAATAGCTCCTGATAAAACACCGTCTTAAACAGCGGGTCCTGATCCGCCGCCCATTCATCGAACAGATAGAACGGCCGATCTTCCAAATAGGCCACCACTAAAGCGAGGCGTTTTCGTTGTCCCAATGACAAATCGCGCGTTGAGAAACAGCCATTTTCAATCTTTACCTTATGATCCAAATGCAGTTTAGCGAGCAAGGCGTTAGCACGTGAATCCAATGTTGAATCGGCATCGTTCAAACCGACCAGTGTTTCAAAGAGATGGAAATCGGAGAAAACCGCTGAGAACAGTTGACGATAGTGGGCTCTGTTGTTGTCAGTGATGATATGTCCATCAACGGTAATGGTGCCGCTTTCTGGTGTGTATAAACCGACCAGTAGCTTGGCGAGTGTGGTTTTGCCACTGCCGTTCCCGCCGATCAAAAAAGTAATTTCACCTCGTTTGAGTGTCATATCGATTGGACCGAGTTGGAATACTTTATCTTCCTGCTCCCTATAATAACTGTGGGTCAGGCCAGACAGGCGCAGTAAAGTTGCCTCACCGAATTCATCAGCCGAAATTTGCCGGATAAATGGGTCTTGCTCATTCAGCTCAGAGAGGACATCACCAATGCGATTCAGTGATACATGTGCTGCATTCAGGGCTGGAATACTGTTTAACAAACTGTCTAACGGCATCAACATAAACAGAAATACAATGACATATCCGGCGAGTGTCGTGACTTCAAGGCCTGGTATTACTGTCGGGGCGAATATCACCACTCCCAAAAACACATAGAATAAAAAGAGTATCCAGCCAGCCCCGAAGGCATAAACACCGAAAGCACGGGTGCGATGCTGGCGTACCGCGTCAATTTCGTGACCGAGGAAATGAGTGAAGAAAGCCTTGGCACGTGAGAAGTGTAACTTTAATTCTTTGGCGCCAGAGAATAATGCGTTGAAATGGTTGAACAGGCGATCTTGTGCTTTACCCGCTGCGTTGAATGCGGTGATCGCTTTGGCTCCACCAAGGCTATAACCGAGTGAACCAATAACGACGATGGCTACGGCCAGAAAGAAGATAGGCCACGATAACCAAGCCAGATACCCCAGACAACCCAGTACGATTGAACCCTGCATCACAATATTGGGCAAAATGAAGAATAACAGTGATACATTGGTTGTATCGTCGGTGATGATAGATTGCGCGCGCGAGGCACCAAGCTCCTCAATTTGACGGAAGGGTGCACGGGCAATGCGTTCTGAGATGAGTTCGCGCATCTTTGCCATCGTATTTTGGCTCAGTTTAGCGAAAATCACGCCACTCAGTATGCGGCAGGCAATCGCCAGCACAGCCAGAATAGCGAAATACCCAGCGAACAAGCCATAGTTATCGTTGGCGGTTGTCACGGCTTTATTGATTAATGAAATCAAAGAAACGCTGGAAATCCCATTAGCAATGCTGGCAAAAATGGCAATACCAAGTGCCCAGCGTGAACGATATAACAGTGAGAGTAAAATCCGATAGGCCGATTGTTTCATTGTCGAAGTGTTCATTTGTAATCCATAAATTCTGTACGTAACTTGGCGTTAAACGTAGTGGTGAAAGAAAGGATAATAAAATGCCAACCCGTAAGACTAGATTAAAATAACAAAATCAGTCACTCTACTTCATAAACGAACCTTCGAAAATCCGAATTGGGTGGTTTGATTAATCTCTTAGAGCCTAATTCTCCGTCACTATCGGTAAGGACATTTATCTATCTTATGATTTAGGGGAATTTAACCATGATATACAGAACAAAATCTTTTAGTATTAACAACCATAATGATTTTTTATCAAAATCTTTACGACAGACTAAGTCCACTTTGGATATGAGACTCATTGATGCTGAACTCAGAGATCTCAGAGATCTCAGAAGGTTTATACATATCAAGAAAGGAAATGCTCAAGAAGCATCTTACGCTGTAGGCGCAATATTGCGTAGAATGGATGAAGAACAATTAGCGTATGATTTTTTTAAGGATAATTGGGAAAATGAAAAGAAAAAAAGAAATACTGGGGAAGCTTCCGGTTTTGGTAAACCTAATTTGAGTAATATATTAAAAAGTCATGGGTTGATGTCAGAACAACGTAAAAATGTATTAACAGAAATAGAAATGGAAACTAAAGAAGAAATAAAGAGAAATTTTTGTAGATATCAAAACTCAAAAACGATATTCAAATTCATAAAGCAATCAATTAATTATTTTGATGACAAGGATAAGTTCTTTATTGCTTACTATTTCACTCATCCCATAGGGATATTACATTTTTCTACAAAGAAAGATATTCCCACGGTTGTTAATTTTGCAATGCATTACTTGATTAGAAATTGTGGGTATTTATTAATGGAATTTGCTGTAAATGAATCAGTTGATTTAGGAAAAGAGGGAAGGTTACAACTTGAAGCATTATCTGGGGCTGAAACAGCTTATTTTGATATGGGATTTTTAAAAACAAACAATGATCTAATGATATTAGAACCTGCTATGAATGATAAATGGTGTAAAATAAATGGACATTATAAGTTACAATGTATTAATAATAAAGGAAAATAGGGGATTTCTTACTCCCCTCTATCAAGAAAAATTGATATCGCTGAATCAGTAAAAAGCCATCCGGCAATTTTAGTGACGGAAACCGTGTTGGCTTGCAACACGGTTTTCTGCCAACGCCAGAGAGTTAATCAATAGTGAATAACCGTCCGAATCGATTTACCTTCAAGCATGAGTTCGAAAGCCTCATTAATGTTTTCCAGCGGCATCCTGTGGGTAATGAAAGGAGCGAGTTCAATTTCACCCTGCATGGCTTTTTCGACCATCCCCGGCAACTGGCTGCGTCCTTTTACGCCGCCAAAAGCCGTGCCTTTCCATGTCCGTCCGGTAATAATCTGGAATGGACGAGTGCAGATCTCTTGTCCTGCGCCGGCAACACCAATGATAATTGATTGCCCCCAGCCCCGGTGTGCGCTTTCAAGCGCGGCACGCATGACATTAACATTACCAATACACTCGAAAGTATGATCAACGCCCCATTTTGTCATCGCCAGAATGACCTGTTGAATCGGTTGGTCATGGTCATTAGGGTTGATGCAATCCGTCGCGCCAAATTGTCTGGCGAGTTCGAATTTAGCGGGATTCGTATCAATGGCGATAATGCGTCCCGCTTTTGCCTGGCGGGCGCCTTGGACAACAGCAAGCCCAATCCCCCCTAACCCGAAAACGGCAACAGAATCCCCCGGTTGCACTTTGGCGGTATTGTGCACGGCACCGATACCCGTCGTGACACCACAGCCCAACAGACAAACGTGTTCATGGTTTGCGGCTGGATTTATTTTTGCCAGTGAGACTTCTGCGACGACAGTGTATTCACTGAATGTGGAACATCCTGAGTAATGATGAACAGGCTGTCCATGGTAAGAAAAGCGGGTGGTGCCATCCGGCATAAGGCCTTGACCTTGAGTATCACGGACTGCGATACAAAGGTTAGTTTTGCCAGACTGACAGAACTCACATTGGCCACACTCCGCCGTATATAATGGAATGACATGATCACCCGGTTTTACACTTGTGACACCGTCACCTACTTCAACGACGACACCGACGCCTTCATGCCCCAAAACAACCGGGAATATTCCCTCAGGATCGCCGCCGGCAAGGGTAAAGGCATCGGTATGGCAGACACCGGTATGGCTGATTTTTACCATGACTTCACCCGCTTTGGGTGGAGCAACATCAATTTCGACAATTTCGAGTGGTTTGTTGGGTTCAAAGGCAACGGCAGCACGTGATTTCATAGAATATCCCTCTTTTTGTTAACACACGTTGAAATAAAAAGTGGATGCTAAATTGTTCGTTCAAGCAATTACACTATCAGAATACGCTGGCACGTCTATTTATCTGCACGTTATCTGTCCATAAAATCAATTCAATCTTAATAAGATTGGACAGACTGTATATTTCCTCACATAACTATTCCCATTACCTCATCACCATTGTTCTAACGACAATACCCTAACGACAGGCTTATTCATTAACTTTAGACCATAAATAGTACCTTATGTAAATTATTTAAAATTAAATAATAACCAATAGATTTTATTGGGTGCTATCAATAAGATGGCTCATTGATTAACTCATGTTGAATCAATCTATGAAATCAAAGGAAATGATAAATGTTCCAACTGTGTAGTTATATATGTAGTGATATATTCTGATTTCAAATGGAGGTTTAATGGCAGCATTCAATTCTCAACCCATTAAATTTGCTTATTGGGTGCCTAATGTTTCCGGCGGATTGGTGATAAGTAAAATTCCGCAACGCACTAGCTGGGATCACACTTATAACCGCAAGCTGGCTCAAATTGCCGAAAATGGTGGTTTTGACTACGCATTGACCCAAATTCGATTTACGGCTGGCTATGGTGCTGAAAACCAGCATGAATCGATGACCTTTTCGCAAGATCTGCTGTCAGTCACCAGTAAATTGAAAATCATTGCCGCCCTTTTACCGGGGCCTTGGAAACCGGTATTGGCTGCCAAACAGATAGCCACAATCAGTCAGCTTTATGGTGCCCGCATTGCGGTTAATATTGTGAGTGGCTGGTTCCGCGGTGAATTTAAAGCGATTGGTGAACCGTGGTTGGATCATGAAGAACGTTATTTACGTTCTGAAGAGTTTATCCGTTGTTTGCAAGGGATCTGGTCACAACCCGCTTTCAGTTTTTCGGGTGATTTTTATCGTTTCCATGATTATACCTTAAACCCTAAACCACTTACGCCACGACCGGAGATTTTTCAAGGAGGAAGTTCCAGGGCTGCCAGAGACATGGCCGCACGTGTTTCCGATTGGTATTTCACCAACGGCGGCAGCGTGGAAAATATTCAGAAACAGATCGAAGATATCAGCGCTAAGGCGTTATTGAATCATCATCAGGTAAAAATAGGCGTTAATGGTTTTGCCATTGCCCGTGATAGTGAAAAGGAAGCTCGCTCAGTATTACAGGATATTTTGGATCACAGTGACCTTGAAGCGGTAAAAAGTTTTCATCATGAAGTCCAAAATGCGGGAAATGCCTCGCCGGAAAAAGAGGGGAATTGGGCAAAATCCACGTTTGAAGATCTTGTGCAATATAATGATGGCTTTAAAACTAACCTGATTGGTACGCCATTACAAATTGCCCAACGCATTATTGAATATAAGAAAGTCGGTGTAAATTTGATGTTACTCGGATTTTTGCATATGCAGGAAGAGCTGGCGTATTTTGGTAAAAATGTGATCCCACTTGTGCGGGAATTGGAGCAAAAAACGGATTAAATAATGCACCGATGGTTTGCCACTCATAAAAAACCCAATAGATTCCAATTTACCATGCGGTGAAAACTTGAAATCTATTGGGTCATTTCAATTAATCGCCGACTAAATCCTGTAGCGTTTGCCAGAAGGGGCTTTGCCGTGCTAACTGACGCTGCTCTTCAAGCATATTTTCCAGTATTTCCAGGGTGGTCAGTGGATTAGCCAGCACAACACGCAAAACGGTTGTCGGTTGTCGATCCCATTGCACGGGTTTAAGGTGCGTGCGCGAAACAAAAGATTTTCCCGCCGTCCACTGGCTGGTCTGAATACTTTGGTTAAGCGCATTAAGTAATTCATGCAGTTGCTGCCTGACCGACGCCGAACCTTCCCGTAGTGCCGATAATACCGTTGGCGGCACATACCGATACGTCAGCAGGCAAAGCTGAGGTTCACTGATTAGCTCGAAATCCTCCTGCTGATGGATCAGATCGGCAAATTGCTGCGCTTTTTCGATACTTGCCTCTATCAGGCTGGCTAATCCTCGCCGGCCCAATAAATAAAAGTTACTGTGCAGCATCAGCGACATGGCGCTGCGTGACCCCTCCAACGTATGGCGTCCCAGATCTTTCGACCCCTTGCGCACAATATAATTGGCATGTTGGGCAATCGCGTTGGTCAGGGTAGGCTGACGGAACAGCACCATGCCTGAACCCATTGGCACATACATTTGCTTATGGGCATCAATCGTTACCGTATCGGCACGTTCGATGCCGGCGAATAAATGCCGATAGCGTTCTGACATCAGGCTGGCACCGCCCCAGGCGGCATCAACATGGAAATAACACTGCTCCTGTTCTGCGATATCTGCCAGCCTGTTCAGGGGATCGATAGCACCGGTTTCGGTGGAACCGGCTATCCCGACGATAGCCATAGGCTTGATATTGCGTTGGCGCAGTGTCTGCAATTGTGCAAGCAAGGCATCAATGCAGATCCGTCCCTCTCGGTCAGTCTCAACCTTTACCAAGGCATCTTGTCCTAATCCGAGCACATCCACGGTTTTTTTCAGCGAATAGTGTCCCTGTTCAGAGACCAGAATGGCTAAACCACGATAGCCATAATGCAGTAATCCCCTGGCCAGCCCTTCACGTGCGAGACCGGCAAAATCGCCATCGGCGGGCATGAGCTGGTTTCGACACGCCCACATCGCGGTTAAATTAGCCAGCGTTCCACCGGAACAGAAGGTAGCCAGTGCGTGCTCACCGTTATGAAGCCACTGCTGGTAGAAATCTTCATCACGGTGATAGACCAATTTGTGCATCATACCCAGCACTTGGCGTTCCAGCGCCGTTAAAATATGCGAGGTTTCCAGTTTGACCAAGTTTTGGTTCAGTGCTGTCAATACCTTGCCGAGTGCAGGCAGATGCTTGGGAAGCGCCGATGTCATGTGACCCACAAAGGCGGGTGATGACACGGGCACAACGTGATTAAGGATATCCTCGCTCAAATACCGGGCATAGCTATCGACATTAAGCGGAAATTCCGGGATATCCACCGAAACGAATACCTTTTCAAGTTCTGTCAGTTCGCCTATGGGATGGCCTAACTCACGGCGACAATAAGTGACAGGGTCATCTGCAATGTTTGTTTCCAGTTCAAATAGTCCTTCTTCACCGGCATGGGAAATAAACTGGTCGAGCAGCGCCTGCCATTCTTGCTTTTCACTCATTTTTTCACTCATATACACTCGTCGCACTTCAGGATACATTGATTATCCCCCCGCAATGCGGAGAGATAATCACGTTACTTTGGATTACGCAGGCAATCTAATTCTTGCCATAATTGGGCTATCCACTGCCCGACCTGTGGGTCGGACAACATGGTCATATGATTGCCGGGCACCCGCCTCGTATTGAGTTCAGCTACGTGAAGCGCCCACCGGGTTTCGCGCATTCTCCTTTCAGCCAAAGCGCCTTTCTCGGCATTGATCAGATGAACCCGCCCCGCATAGCGGGTACGGGGGATATAGCACGTGTTCAGATTAGCCTGCATCACGCGAACAATGCCTTGCAACAGTGATATCGGCGTTTTTGCCGGAAAGAGACCGGCTTTCACCAAGGCATTATGCAGATGCTGAATCTGTTCATCCGGCGTCAAGTCATCGAGATCAGATCGGGTCAGCGCAAGCGGTCTTTCTAATATCAGGTTATAAATCTCGATCAACTCCATCAGTGTCTCAGTGCGGTTGGTGGATTTGAAATCCCCCGCTTGCTGGTCAGGCCCATCCGTATCAATCAGGATGAGCGTAGCGACCTGTTCCCCCTCCGCCTGCAATTGCAACGCCAGCTCAAAGGCTATCCAGCCACCGAAAGAGTGACCGAGCAGGTGATAAGGGCCATGAGGCTGGATGTGCCGGAGATGTTGGATATAGGCACGGGCAGCCCCTTCCACGCTGGAGTAAGGGAAGTTGTGCTCAGCCGTAAACCCGCGTGCCTGCAAAGCATATATCGGGAGTTGTTGGGGGAACGAGAGCGCCAGTTCAAGCAAACTGGACGGGCTGGCACCCGCACCCGGCAGGCAAAATAGCGGTGCCAGCGATGGCGATCCCTGTTGAATGATAACGCACGGGTCGAAAGCAGGGACTGCCTGTAAGTTTTCGCTGATGGAATCTGCGATCTGGTTTAGCAAAGGCGGGTGCATGATGGATAAATGCGTGCCACCAATAGGATGAAGCACTGAATCATGACCAACGATGTCATGCCAACCGCGCCAAACATCGCCATTGACTAACTCATCTGCGGTATAGAGATGGATAGCTAAGGATGATTTTTTTGCCACATACGCCTGATCAAGCTGCGTCATTATCCCAGTGGTATAGAGACGGAGGAGAATATCTTCACGTGTGATATCGGCCGGCAACCATTGGTGTTTAATGAAGTAATCAACAAGGTGCTCTAACGTACTGAGTTGGTGTAGCTCGTTTAACGTCTGTTCATCGTCAATACTCTTTTCAATACGCAGTGAGTCAATGATTAACTTAACTTGTGTTGTTTCCTGATCGACAGATTGGCGGGGGGTTATTGACGATCCATGATTGTCGTTATCGGTATGATGATAAGAATCAATCATGCCGATAAACTCTACCGTCTCACTATCGGCCGTTAATTGTTGCGCGATTTCATAGGCGATCACCCCGCCTATTGACCATCCGGCCAGACGATAAGGCCCGTGTGGCTGGACGCGGCGGATCGCCTGAATATGACAGGCCGCCAGCGCTTCAATTGACGCCGGAGGATGCGCCAGCGTGTGGATGCCAAGCGCCTGCAATGCGTAGACGGGCAGCTCAGGCGGCAGTAAAGCCGCCAGTGGCGAGTAAACCAATGGGTCACCGGAAGTTTCATGGACGAAAAATAAAGGGCGCAAAGCACCTGCCGGACTTAACGGTACCGGATTTGCATCAAATGGGGATGCTGGCATGGCAACATATTCTTTTACCGCCAAGGCGAGATCACTCAAGGTCGGATGGGCGAACAAAGTGGTCAGTGCGACCTCCATCCCTTGTTCACGCATACGGTTCAACAACTGTACCGCGAGCAGTGAGTGGCCACCTAGTTCAAAGAAGTGATCATTACGGCCGACTTTTTCCACTCCCAGCAAGTCTTGCCAGATCCGGGTCAGGGCGGTTTCTACTTCCCCTTCCGGGGCTTCATAGCGGCGGGTGACCACCGCCGATCCATCAGGCGCCGGCAACGCCTGCCGGTTCAGTTTGCCGTTGGGGGTCAGCGGGAAAGCATCCAGCATGACAAACGCACTGGGCAGCATATAATCAGCCAGAGACTGGGCAAGCTGTTGACGCAGTTCCACCGGCAGGAGTTCAACGTTCTCCTGTGGCCGCAGGTAAGCGACCAACTGCTTTTGCCCTGTTGCATCTTCACGCGCCAGCACAACCGCCTCGCGCACGCCGGAGCACTGCATCAGTTGGGCTTCGATTTCACCGAGTTCAATGCGGAAGCCGCGCAGCTTGACCTGAAAATCATTGCGGCCGAGGTATTCAATCGTGCCGTCGGGCAGCCAGCGACCAAGATCACCGGTTTTATACATGCGGGCACCGGCTTCCGGAGAGAAGGGATCGGCGAGGAAGCGTTCCGCCGTCAGTTCCGGCCGGTTGAGGTAACCACGCGCCACTCCCGCCCCGCCAATATGGATTTCACCCGCCACACCGAGGGGCACAGGCTGGCCGCGGCTATCCAGAATGTAAATCCGAGTGTTGGGTAATGGACGGCCGAGCGGAATATTACCGGTGCTCGCCCAGGCGTGCTTGTCAGCCGATATCGATGAGTTATCCAAGGTGGATGAGTTATCCAAAGTCAATGTTGTGGCGATAACCGTGGTTTCTGTCGGGCCATAGGAGTTAATCCAGCGGCAGGATTGCGTTGCCGGCATCGATTGCCAGCTCTGCCAATGGCGCAGTTCCGCCTTCTCACCGCCGACAATAACCGTGTGCAGATATTTCCCGAAACCACAGCGTCCCGCCAGTATCTCTTCTACCCATTGATGCCAGAAAGCGGTGGGCATATCCATGATGGTGATCTTCTGTGTATTTAACAGATCAACAAATGCCTTATCCGGCACACGGATATGCGCCGGGCGCAGAACCAACGTCGCACCGGATGCCAGCGTCGGGAAAATATCCGATACCGAGGTATCAAACGCGATGGTGGCAAATTGCAAAATGCAATCACCTAATTGAGGATGGCTGGTCTGCTGTTGGGCATGGATAAAATTCACCACATTGCGGTGTTCCAGCATCACGCCTTTGGGCTGCCCCGTCGAGCCGGAAGTATAAATAATATAGGCCAGATGATGGGGCTTAAGCCCGATCTGGCGGGCATCAGGATTATGATCCGGCTGTTTTGCCACCTTATTTCGGTGGGATTCATCGTCCAGCAACCAGACGGGAATATCCAGAGTTGGCAAAATCCCCTGTAAGTGTTGCTGAGTCAGCAACAAGACTGGCTGACTATCTGACAATTGATAAGCCAAACGCCCAACGGGGTATTCAGGATCAAGGGGAACATAACCCGCACCCGCTTTCAGGATGCCATAGATGCCGATAATCATCACCAGACTGCGATCAGCACAGATAGCGATACGATCGTCGGGGCGTACACCGGACGCAATGAGCTGATGTGCCAGTTGGTTGGCATGGCGGTTCAGTTCCGCGTAACTCAGTTCGCTCCCGCCAAAGATCAGCGCGGTGGCATCCGGTGTCCGTGCTGCCTGCTGTTCGAACAATTGGTGGATCAAGACATCTTGCGGAAGTTTGACAGTAGTATCATTAAATGTTGCCAGTAATTGCGTGCGCTCTGCCAAGGGCAGAATATCGATAGTTTGGATGGGTTGCTCAGGATTATGTTGCAGTGCGGCTACAATGCCTTTTAACGCCCGGTTGACATAAGCATTAATCCGTACCGGATTGACTTTCTGGCTGCATTGCGTCGTCAATCTGAATCCATTATCAAAATCATCCACATCCAGTGATAAGGGATAATTGCTGCGCTCCTCGCTTCCTAACACCTGAATGCCTTCCCAAGTCATTGAGGCGACTTGTTCATCTCCTTGCGGGCTATAGCGGAAATTCAGCAGACTGTTAAACAGTGGCAATGGTGCCTGAACCCCACTGCAACGCTGGGCAATTGCCAGTGGGATCTGTTCATGATCCAGCAATTCACTTAACAATTGGTAGGTTTCCTGTACCGCCTGTTTAACATTACGTCCCTGTAACTTAACGCGGACGGGCAGGGTATTGATAAACATTCCGAGCATTTGGGAAGCTCCCAGACCACTTTGTAGCCGACCCAATAAAACGGTACCGAAGATCACATCATCACGGCCGTAGCATCGCGCCAACACTTGTGCCCAAGCCAAATGGAACAGAACCGCTGAACTGATGCCCTGCTGACGGGCACAATCGCGGATCTGTTGTGCCAGTTCATCATCCAGCATGAAGATATCTTCTACGATTTCATCATATTCATCGCGGTCGTTCCCTTGTACATCACGTAATGCAAACGGCAAAGTAGGCTCTTCCACATCGCCCAGTAATTGCCGGAAATAGGTTTCGTGCTCAGCGGCAGGTACACGCAAGGTTTGAGCAACAAAGTTACGGTATTGCAGGGCAGTCGGCAGGGTTTCAGCCTTGCCCAGCAAGATTTGCGCCATTTCAGCAAAAATTAGCTCCAGTGTTATATGGTCACTGATCAGATGATGCAAACGTAAGGCCAGCAGCCATTGATTGTGTCGCGGATCGTGGGCAATATCGGCGGCAAACAACGGGGCCTGCCCCAGGTCGAGGCGGTGCCGGCGGGGATCGGTGGCTGCCCGCAATTGGGCTATAACGTCTTCTTTGGTTTCTGGGGCAGGGGTAAAGATATTAACGGGCAAGGTTGCCTGACGCCAGACTACCTGAACGGGCTGGGGCAGGCCCTGCAAATGGACGGACGTGCGTAAAATATCATGGCGGTCGATAACCTGTTGCAGGGCGGCCAAAAAGGCATTGAGCCGTTCACGGTGATCAAAGGTGAGCAGACAGCGCAGCAGATAATTGTCCCCTTCGGTTTGCAATAGGTGGTGGAAGAAAATCCCTTCCTGCAACGGGGCGAGCGGGTAGATATCCTGCACATTGTCGGCACCGCCGGGGATCGCCGCCGTCAGGGCATCAATCTCGGATTGGGAGAGTGATACCAGCGGCAACATACCGGGAGTAATCACCGTGCAATCGGCGGGAATAAGATTGGCGGGGGCCTCGAAAGCCGGTAACGCGTGCGGGTCTGTTGACAGGGTTTGCGCCAATTCCCGCAGGATCGGGGCATCGAATACGCTGCGCACTTCCAGCCGCCAGCCCAGCTTATGCAGCCGTTCCATCAGGCTGACGATCAACAGCGAATGCCCGCCAAGTTCAAAGAAGTGGTCATGGCGGCCGACCTGCTCCAGCCCCAGTAGGTTTTGCCAGATTTGTGCCAGAGCAATTTCTACGTCTCCCACTGGGGCTTCATACTGACGGGTGATCACCGCTGACCCGTCAGGGGCCGGCAGCGCCTGCCGGTCGAGTTTACCGTTGGGGGTCAATGGGAAAGCATCCAGCATCACAAAGGCGCTGGGCAGCATATAGTCAGCCAGATGTTGGGCAAGTTGCCGGCGCAGTTCGGCCGGCAGCAGTTCAACGCCCTCCTGTGGACGCAAATAAGCGACCAACTGTTTTTGCCCTGTCGCGTCTTCGCGGGCGAGAACGACGGCCTCGCGCACGCCGTGGCACTGCATCAGTTGGGCCTCGATTTCACCCAGTTCTATGCGGAAACCGCGCAGCTTGACCTGAAAATCATTGCGGCCAAGGTACTCAATCGTGCCGTCGGGCAGCCAGCGGCCGAGGTCGCCGGTTTTATACATGCGGGCGTTCAGGTCTGACGAGAAGGGATCGATGAGGAAGCGTTCTGCCGTCAGCTCCGGCTGATTGAGGTAACCTCGCGCCACGCCGGCACCGCCAATATAAATTTCACCGGCCACACCGAGGGGCACGGGCTGGCCGTGGCTATCCAGGATATAAATCCGGGTATTGGCGATCGGGCGGCCGATACTGGGCTGCGGCAGGGATACGTCTACCGGGCAGAAACTGGCATCCACCGTACATTCTGTTGGCCCGTACACATTGATGAAGCGGGTGGTTTCTATCTGTTGCAGTCTGGACCAGATCAGGGGCGGAATAGTGTCACCCCCGATCAGTACCCGCTGGGGTTGATACCCGGCGGAGGTGCCTAAACCGGCGTCCAGCAGCCATTGCAATTGAACCGGGGTGCAGTCAAACAGATCCACGGCATAGCGGGCAAAATAGTGCCAGAGCGCCAAGCCATCGGTACGCAGGGCTTCCGGGACAAGCACCAGAGTATGGCCGGCAAGCAACTGGAACCAACTGCTCACCGAGGCATCGAAGACAATACTGGCATTCATGGCCACGCGGCACGGTGGCGTGAGGGCGAGTACGGGGTTTAATCCCGCATAAAGATTGATGACATTCCGGTGCGCCACCATCACCCCTTTGGGTCGTCCGGTAGAACCGGAGGTGTAGATCACATAGGCCAAATGCTGTGACGTCAGCCCCAGCGCCTGAACATCAGGATTGTTTTCCCGTTTTTCATCAAAGAGAGGGGATGACGGATCATCAAGCACCACAGTAGGCAGATGGCTGCCCAGGTTTTCCAGCAGGCCCGTCTGGGTGAGTAACACAACCGGCGCGGCATCCGCCAGCATATAATCCAGCCGCTCGGCCGGATAAGCCGGATCGAGCGGCACATAGGCCCCGCCGGCCTTCAAAATCGCCAGCAAGCCCACCATCATCTCCAGACTGCGTTCGGCACAAATCGCCACCCGGTCATCCGGTTGGATACCGAGCGCAATCAGATGATGCGCCAATTGATTGGCACGACGATTCAGTTTGCCATAGCTGAGGGTTTGTTCCTCAAAGATCAGCGCCGTGGCATCAGGACGTTGTGCCGCTTGCGTTTCAAACAGTCGGTGGATCAGCGCATCTTGCGGGAAATTCGCCTGCGTGGCGTTAAAGTCCACCAGCAATTGCTGGTGTTCTGCGGCGGGGATAACCGGCACTTGCAGAATCGGTTGCTGCGGATGCTGGATCAGGGCCTCAATCAGGCCATGCAGGGCAGTGACAAGGTAACGGGTAATGCGGGCGGGATCGACCCCCGCTATGGTCTGGGCGGTGAGCTGGAAACCTGCGGCGCCCAGATCATCCACCGCCAGCGTGATGGGGAAGTTGGTGCGCTCTTCTGCTGTCAGAAGGCGTATCCCGCGCCAAATCTCATCATCCACGGCCTCCGCGTTTGTCTCATTGATATGACTGTGACGGTAGTTCAACAGGGTACTGAACAGGGGCAAGGGAGCCGCCACGCCGCTGCATCGTTGGGCCAGCGCCAGCGGTGCCTGCTCATGTTCCAGCAGCGTGGTCAGGTTTTGATAGGTGGCCTGTACTGCGGCTTGCACGCTCAGGCCGGCCAGCGTGATCCGTATCGGCAGGGTATTGATAAACATGCCCAATATCCTGTCAGCGCCAGAGACTCCCTGCAAACGCCCCAGTAAGACAGTGCCAAAGACGACATCGTCGTGACCACTGATTTTCGCCAGTACCTGCGCCCAGGTGACATGAAACAGTACACCGGAGCTGACGCCCAGGCGGCGGGCTTGGGTGCGAATGGTGTTTGCCAGCGCGGGATCAAGCAACAGGGTTTCTTCATTGATAACACCCTTGTTGCTGGTCATCTCAAGCAGCCCAAAGGGGGCGGTGGGTTCCTCAATATCAGCCAGTTGGCGACGGAAATAAGCTTCGTGTTCAGCGGCGGGCACACTTAACGTTTGGGCAACAAAGTTACGGTACGGCAGGGCTGCCGGCAGGGTTTCAGCTTTGCCCAGCAAGATTTGCGCCATCTCTGCGAAAATCAGCTCCATGGCCATATGGTCACTGACCAGATGGTGAAAACGCAAGACCAGCAGCCACTGATTGTGCTGCGGATCGTAGGCAATATCGGTGGCAAACAACGGGGCCAGCCGCAGATCAAGACGGTGCCGGCGGGGATCAGTGGCGGCACGCAGTTGGGTTATAACGTCTTCTTCGGTGTCTGGGGCGGGTGTAAAGACATTAACGGGCAAGGTTGCCTGACGCCAGACCACCTGAACCGGGTGGGGCAGGCCCTGCCAATAAATGGAGGTGCGCAAAATATCATGGCGGTCGATAACCTGTTGCAGGGCGGCCAAAAAGGCATCGAGCCGTGCCCGGCTGTCAAAGGTGAACAGACTGCGCAGCAGATAATCGTCCCCCTGAGTTTGCAATAAATGGTGAAAGAAAATGCCTTCCTGCAACGGGGCGAGCGGGTAGATATCCTGCACATTGCCGGCACCACCGGGGATCGCCGCCGTCAGGGTGTCGATCTCAGCTTGGGAGAGCGACACCAGCGGCAACATTGCGGGGGTGATCGCCGTGCAGCCGGCAGGGATAAGGTTAGCAGGCACCTCGAAAGCCTTTAAAGCGCGTTGGTCTGCCGACAGGGTTTGTGCCAGCGCCCGCAGGGTCGGGGCATCGAACACGCTGCGCACCTCCAGCCGCCAGCCCAGCTTGTTCAGTCGCTCCATCAGGCTGACGATCATCAGGGAGTGCCCGCCAAGCTCAAAGAAATGGTCATGGCGGCTGACGTGTTCCACTCCCAGCAAGTCTTGCCAGATCTGGGCTAAGGCGATTTCCACGTCTCCGACCGGGGCTTCATAGTGGCGGGTGACCACCGCCGAACCGTCAGGCGCCGGCAGCGCCTGACGGTCGAGTTTGCCGTTGGGGGTCAGCGGGAAAGCATCCAGCATAACAAAGGCACCGGGCAGCATGTAATCCGCGAGGTGCTGGGCAAGCTGCCGGCGCAGTTCTGCCGGCAGGAGTTCAACGCCCTCCTGAGGCCGCAGGTAAGCCACCAACTGTTTTTGCCCGGTCGTGTCTTCACGAACGAGAACGACCGCTTCGTGTACCCCGTGGCACTGCATCAGCCGGGCCTCGATTTCGCCCAGTTCAATGCGGAAACCGCGTAATTTCACCTGAAAATCATTGCGGCCGAGGTACTCGATATTGCCATCGGGCCGCCAGCGGCCGAGGTCGCCGGTCTTGTACATCCGGGCATCGGGATCGGCAGAGAACGGATCACGGCGAAAACGTTCCGATGTCAGTTCTGGGCGATTGAGATAACCACGGGCGACGCCGGCACCGCCAATATAGATTTCACCGGCCACGCCGAGGGGCACCGGCTGGCCGTGTTTATCCAGAATATAGATCTGGGTATTGGCGATCGGGCGGCCAATGGGGATTTCTGGGCGGCCATCTTTATCTTCCATTTCAGGGATGAGATAGGCAGTGGCGAAGGTGGTGGTTTCCGTTGGCCCATACACATGTAACAAAGATTGCGGAGGAGATTCGGCGCGCAGATGAATAGCAGGACGGGTGTCAGTCTGCTCCCCCCCGAACAGGACATAACGCAATCCCGCCAGTGAAGGCCCAATCAAATGGGCATAGTGGTTGAAGAGGGCGGAGGTGAGGAACAGGGCACTCACTCCTTGCGCTGACAAACTGCGACCAAATTCGGCGGCTTGCAGCAACGCTTTTTCGGGGATTAACAGAATACGGGCGCCATGAACCAAGCCGGACCACACTTCCCAGGTGGCGGCATCAAAGGAGATATTGGCGCAGTGGGCAAGACAGTCATCCGGGCCGATATCGGCAAAACCATTATTGATCAGCAAACGCAGCACATTGCGGTGTTCGACCATCACGCCTTTCGGTTGGCCGGTGGAGCCGGAGGTGTAGATTACATAGGCCAAATGACGGCTAGTCAGCCCCAAGCTCTGTGCATCAGGATTATCCGCCGGTTGTGTCGCCAGTTGTGCCGCTAACAGTGGGTCTTGGTCATCAAGAAGATGATCCAGTAACACCGTTGGCAGGGTGCCGGACAGTGTGTCGCGGTGGGCGGCTTGAGTCAGCAAGGCCACCGGCGTGGCATCTTCCAGCATATACGCCAGCCGCTCGGCGGGATAGGCCGGGTCGAGCGGCAGGTAAGCCCCGCCGGCTTTCAGGATAGCGAGCAAACCGATGATCAGTTCCGGACTGCGTTCAGCGCAAATCGCTACCCGATCATCCGGCCGGACTCCCAGTGCAATCAGGTGATGCGCCAATTGATTGGCACGGCGATTCAGTTCGCCATAGCTGAAGGTTTGTTCCTCAAAGATCAGTGCCGTGGCGTCAGGATGTTGTGCCGCCTGCGCTTCAACTCGCTGGTGGATCAACGCATTCTGCGGGAAATCGGCCTGTGTGGCGTTAAAGTCCGTGAGGATTTGCCGGCGTTCGGCGGCGGGGAGTACCGACAGTGGCAGAATCGGTTGCTGCGGATGCTGGCTCAGTGCCTCAATCAGGCCATGCAGGGCGGTGACAAGGTAACGGATAATGCGGGCGGGATCGGTGCCCGTTACGGTTTGGGCGGTCAGCCGAAAATCCACGCCCATATCATCCACCGACAGGGTGATGGGGAAGGAGGTGCGCTCTTCTGCCGTTAGGAGGCGCATCCCGCGCCAAATTTCATCCTCCTCGGCATCTGCCTCACTGACATGACTGTGGCGGTAGTTCAGCAGGGCAGTGAACAGAGGCAGGGCGGTGGGCACGCCGCTGCACTGTTGGGCCAGTGCCAGCGGTGCCTGCTCGTGTTCCAGCAGGGCAGTCAGATTTTGATAGGTGGCCTGTACCACGGCCTGCACGCTCAAATCAGCCAGCGCAATCCGTATCGGCAGGGTATTGATAAACATGCCCAATATTCTGTCGGCACCCGTGACCCTTTGCAGGCGCCCCAGTAAGACCGAACCAAAAACCACATCATCACGGCCACTGGTTTGTGCCAGAACCTGCGCCCAGGCGACATGGAACAGCACGCTGGGGCTGACCCCCGATCGGCGCGCCTGAACGCGAACGGCGTTTGCCAGCGCAGGCTCAAGCAACTGATTTTTTTCGCTGACAGTATCGTCGTGGCGGGGAACCTCAAGCAACCCAAAGGGAGCGGTGGGTTCCTCAATATCGGCCAGTTGGCGACGGAAATAGGCTTCATGTGCAGTGGCGGGCACACTTAACGTTTGGGCAACAAAGTTACGGTACGGCAGGGCGGCCGGCAGGGTTTCGGCATGGCCCTGCAATACCTGAGCCATTTCAGCGAAAATCAGCTCCAGTGTCAGATGGTCACTGACCAGATGGTGAAAACGCAAGGCCAGCAGCCAGTCATTGCGCAGCGGATCGTGGGCGATATCGGCGGCAAACAACGGGGCCTGCCGCAGGTCGAGACGGTGCTGGCGGGGATCAGTGGCGGCCCGCAGTTGGTCTACAACGTCTTCTTCGGTGTCTTGGGCGGAGGTAAAGACATTAACGGGCAAGGTTGCTTGACGCCAGACCACCTGAACGGGCTGGGATAAGCCCTGCCAGTGGACAGACGTGCGCAAAATATCATGGCGGTCGATAATGTGTTGCAGGGCGGCCAAAAAGGCATTGAGCCGTTCACGGCAGTCAAAAGCGAGCAAACAGCGCAGCAGATAATCGTCCCCCTGGGTTTGCAATAGATGGTGGAAGAAAATCCCTTCCTGCAACGGCGCGAGTGGATAAATATCCTGCACATTGCTGACGCCGCCGGGGATCGCCGCCGTCAGGGTGTCGATCTCGGTTTGGGAGAGCGACACCAACGGCAACATGTCGGGAGTGATTGCCGTGCAACCGGCGGGAATAAGGTTAGCAGGCACCTCGAAAATCTGGGGCGCATTCTGGGCGGTTGACAGGGTTTGCGCCAGCGCTTGCAGAACCGGGGCATCGAATACGCTGCGCACCTCCAGTCGCCAGCCCAGCTTGTTCAGTCGCTCCATCAGGCTGACGATCAACAGTGAGTGCCCGCCGAGTTCGAAGAAGTGGTCATGGCGACCGACGTGTTCCAGCCCCAGTAAATCTTGCCAGATCTGAGCCAGGGCGATTTCCACATCCCCCACCGGGGCTTCATAGTGGCGGGTGACCACTGCCGAAGCGTCAGGGGCCGGCAGTGCCTGCCGGTTAAGTTTGCCGTTGGGGGTCAGCGGGAAAGTGTCCAGTATCACAAAGGCACCGGGCAGCATATAGTCCGCAAGGTGCTGGGCAAGTTGCCGGCGCAGTTCTGCCGGCAGAAGTTCAACGCCCTTCTGAGGCCGCAGGTAAGCCACCAACTGTTTTTGTCCTGACGCATCTTCGCGCGCCAGCACGACCGCTTCGTGTACCCCGTGGCACTGCATCAGCCGGGCTTCTATTTCGCCCAGTTCAATACGGAAGCCGCGTAATTTCACCTGAAAATCATTGCGGCCGAGGTAGTCGATATTACCGTCGGGCCGCCAGCGGCCGAGGTCGCCGGTTTTGTACATCCGCGCAGCGGGAGCAGCAGAGAATGGATCACGGTGAAAACGTTCCGCTGTCAGTTCTGGGCGATTGAGATAACCACGGGCGACGCCGGCTCCGCCAATATAAATTTCACCACTGACCCCAATGGGAACCGGCTGGCCGTGTTTATCCAGAATATAGATCTGGGTATTGGCGATCGGGCGGCCAATGGGGATTTCTGGGCGGCCATCTTTATCTTCCATTTCAGGGATGAGATAGGCGGTGGCGAAGGTAGTGGTTTCCGTTGGCCCATACACATGCAGCAAAGATTGCGGAGGAGATTCGGCGCGCAGATGAATCGCGGGACGGGTGTCAGTCTGCTCCCCCCCGAACAGGACATAGCGCAATCCCGCCAGTGAAGGCCCAATCAAATGGGCATAGTGGTTGAAGAGGGCGGAGGTGAGGAACAGGGCACTCACGCCTTGCGCTGACAAACTGCGACCAAATTCGGCGGCTTGCAGCAAAACTTTTTCGGGGATTAACAGAATACGGGCACCATGAACCAAGCCGGACCACACTTCCCAGGTGGCAGCGTCAAAGGAGATATTGGCGCAGTGGGCAAGACAGTCATCCGGGCCGATATCGGCAAAGCCATTATTGATCAGCAAACGCAGCACATTGCGGTGTTCGACCATCACGCCTTTTGGTTGGCCGGTGGAACCGGAGGTGTAGATCACATAAGCCAGATGACGGCTAGTCAGCCCCAAGCTCTGTGCATCAGGATTATCCGCCGGTTGTGTCGCCAGTTGTGCCGCTAACAGCGGGTCTTGGTCATCAAGAAGATGGTCCAGTAACACCGTTGGCAGGGTGCCGGGCAGTGTGTCGCGGTGGGCGGCCTGAGTCAGCAAGGCCACCGGCGTGGCATCTTCCAGCATATACGCCAGCCGCTCGGCGGGGTAGGTAGGATCGAGCGGCAGATAAGCCCCGCCGGCTTTCAGGATAGCGAGCAAACCGACGATCAGTTCCAGGCTGCGTTCGGCACAAATCGCCACCCGATCATCCGGGCGGACACCGAGCGCAATCAGGTGATGCGCCAATTGATTGGCCCGGCGATTCAGCTCACCATAGCTGAGGGTTTGCGCTTCAAAGACCAGCGCCGTGGCATCAGGACGTTGTGCCGCCTGCGCTTCAACTCGCTGGTGGATCAACGCATTTTGCGGGAAATCGGCCTGTGTGGCGTTAAAGTCCGTGAGGATTTGCCGGCGTTCTGCCGCCGATAACAGGGGCAGACGGGCAACGGGTTGGGTTGCATCGTCTACCATCGCGGCCAGTACTTGGTGCAAATAGCCCATCATCCGTTCAATAGTTGCGGCGTCAAACAGATCAAGTGCATACTCCAGTTCCCCCAATAAACCCGCTTCGGTTTCGGTCAGCGATAATGTCATATCGAAGTGGGCACTGTGACGTATCAGTTCAATCGGGGCGAGTTGCAGATCCGGTAACGTGAACGTCTTGGCAGGGATGTTATTGAGTGCCAGCATCACCTGAAAGATCGGGCTGTGGCTTAAACTACGCTCAGGCTGGAGCGTTTCCACCACTTGCTCAAAGGGATAATCTTGATGGGCATAAGCCGCCAGCGCCCGTTCACGGACTTGGTCCAACAGGTCTGCAATGCTGAGGTTATCACTCAGGGTGACGCGCAAGGCCAGGGTATTGACGAAAAATCCCATCAACCCTTCCAGTTCTTTGTGCGGACGATTGGCGACAGGGGTGCCAATAACCACCTCCTCCTGACCACTCAGCCGGGCGAGGACAATACTCCAGGCGGTCAGTACAACCATAAACAGCGTCGTGTTATGGCGTTGTCCAATCGATTTAAGTGATGCCAGTAAGTCAGTATCAAACTGAACAGATAATCGGTTCCCTGCATAAGTTTGTACCGCCGGACGAGGTCGATCCGTGGGGAGTGTCAGCAGGGCTGGGGCACCTTCGAGTTGGGCATGCCAGAAATCGCGCTGTTGGGTAAGCATTTCTCCCTGTAACCAGTTACGCTGCCAGACAGTATAGTCAGCGTACTGAATGGGGAGTGGCGGGAGCAGCGCATCCGTGTTATCCAATTCGGCGCGATAGAGTGCCTCCAATTCGTGCACCAATACACCAATAGACCAGCCATCAGAAATGATGTGATGCTGAGTGATCAGCAGGATATGCTCTTCATCTTCCAGTTGCAGCAATTGGCCGCGGATCAGCGGCCCCTGAGTCAAATCGAAAGGCGTCTGAGCCTCAAGCTCAGTCACTGCCGCAATGCGGGTAGCGTGCTGTTCTGTCTCCAGCGAGCGCAGGTCTTGATAAGAGAGGGCAAAGCCGATATCGGCAGGATCAATCTGTTGGCAAGGTTGTCCCTCAATCAGTATAAAACGGGTACGCAGATTTTCGTGGCGCTCGGTCAGGCGATTGAGCGTGTTATTCAGGGCATCACGGTCAAGGTGACCGGTCAGGCGTAGCCCTGCCTGCATGTGGTAGGCCAGACCCGCAGCCGGATCAAGTTGGTTAAGGAACCACAAACGTTGTTGAGCGAAAGATAATGGCAGAGGCTTATCACGGGCTGCCGGTTTGATGGGCGGCCGCTTCTGGTACTTTTGTGCCTGTAATTGCGCTTTAATTTTCTTTTTTAAAGCAGCTCGTTTCAGATTATCGGGATTGATGTCAGACCTTGTCATTGATTACTTCCTCTGCGGGTATTTTCTTCGCCTAAAATCGTCATTAATTCTTCTGTGGACATTGAATCCAGCGTGTTTTGGAGCGAGTCAAACTCGTTTTTCCCTATCGCCTCCATTTGCGCTGCAAAGATAATCTCCGCCTGTTGCGTTAATTGAGGGGAGAGAAACAGCGAAGAGATGGGAATATCGACCCAGAATTCGTCTTGAATGCGCGTTGATAACTGCATAAGCATCAGTGAATGCCCCCCAAGTTCAAAAAAGTGGTCATGGCGACCCACTTGCTCTAATCCCAGCACCTCCTGCCAGATTTGGGCCAGAATCATTTCTTCCTCACTGTTTGGCGCCTCATAGTGATGGATTGCCACCGCCGATGCGTCAGGGGCAGGCAGTGCCCGGCGGTCGAGTTTGCCATTGGGTGTCAGCGGGAAGGCATCCAGTACCATAAAGGCGCTGGGCAGCATATAGTCGGCAAGGTGTTGGGTGAGTTGCTGACGTAGCTCCACCGGGATCAGTTCACAACCCTCCCGCGGCAACAGGTAGGCCACCAGCCGTTTTTGATCTGGCTCATCTTCACGCGCCAGCACCACTGCCTCACGCACGCCATCGCACTGCATCAGCCTTGCCTCAATTTCTCCCAATTCAATGCGGAAGCCACGCAGCTTGACCTGAAAATCATTGCGGCCGAGGTAGTCGATATTGCCATCGGGCCGCCAGCGGCCGAGGTCGCCGGTCTTGTACATCCGGGCATTGGGATCGGCAGAGAACGGATCACGGCGAAAACGTTCCGCTGTCAGTTCTGGGCGATTGAGATAACCACGGGCGACACCGGCACCGCCAATATAAATTTCACCGGCCACGCCGAGGGGCACCGGCTGGCCGTGTTTATCCAGAATATAGATCTGGGTATTGGCGATCGGGCGGCCAATGGGAATTTCTGGGTGGACGTCTTTATCTTCCATTTCAGGGATGAGATAGGCGGTGGCGAAGGTGGTGGTTTCCGTTGGCCCATACACATGCAACAAAGATTGCGGAGGAGATTCAGCGCGCAGATGAATAGCGGGACGGGTGTCAGTCTGCTCCCCCCCGAACAGGACATAGCGCAATCCCGCCAGTGAAGGCCCAATCAAATGGGCATAGTGGTTGAAGAGGGCGGAGGTGAGGAACAGGGCACTCACACCTTGTGCTGACAGGCAGTGACCAAAAGTGGCGGGTTGCAGCAAGGTTTTCTCTGGGATTAACAGAATACGGGCGCCATGAACCAAGCCGGACCACACTTCCCAGGTGGCGGCATCAAATGAGGTATTGGCGCAATGGGCAATGCAGTCATCCGGGCCGATATTGGCGAAGCCATTATTGATCAGCAAACGCAGGACATTGCGGTGCTCAACCATCACGCCTTTCGGTTGGCCGGTGGAACCGGAGGTGTAGATTACATAGGCCAGATGGCGGGAGGTCAGCCCCAAGGCTTGCACATCAGGAGTGTCCGTCGGTTGTGTCGCTAACAGCGGGTTTTGGTCATCAAGGAGATGATCCAGTAACACCGTTGGCAGGGTGCCGGGCAGTGTGTCGCGGTGGGCGGCCTGAGTCAGCAAGGCCACCGGCGTGGCATCTTCAAGCATATACGCCAGCCGCTCGGCGGGATAGGCCGGGTCGAGCGGCAGGTAAGCCCCGCCGGCTTTCAGGATAGCGAGTAAACCGATGATCAGTTCCGGACTGCGTTCGGCACAAATCGCCACCCGATCATCCGGGCGGACACCGAGTGCAATCAGGTGATGCGCCAATTGATTGGCCCGGCGATTCAGTTCGCCATAACTGAGGATTTGTTCCTCAAAGACCAGCGCCGTGGCGTCAGGACGTTGTGCGGCCTGCGCTTCAACTCGTTGGTGGATCAGCGCGTCTTGCGGGAAATCGGCCTGCGTGGCGTTGAACTCCACCAGCAATTGTTGCCGCTCTGCCGCCGGCAGGATCGGCAGATCCAGAATCAGTTGTTGCGGATTGTGCACTAACGCATCAATCAAACCCCTTATCGCTGTCAGAAGATAATGGGTGACACGAGCCGGATCAATATTGGCCACCGTATGGGCGGTCAGATTAAAACCCTCGCCCAAATCGTCCACCGATAGCGTAATGGGATAGTTGGTGCGTTCCTGCGCGGTGATAACACGCATACCCGACCAGACGGTATTTGCGTCCTCATCATTGGCTTGAGAATGACGGTAATTGAGCAAGGTACTAAACAGTGGCAGGGATTGCGCCACACCACTATCTATACCACTACAGCCTTGCGCCAGTGCCAACGGTGTCTGTTCATGTTCCAGCAGTGTCATTAAGTCATGATAGGTGGCTTGTACAACAGCCTGTACACTGTGACCCGCCAAAGAAACGCGCATTGGCAGGGTATTGATAAACATGCCCAGTATCTGATCGGCACCCGCCCCGCCTTGCAGGCGGCCCAGCAGTACGGAACCAAAGACGACATCATCACGACCGCAGGTCTTGGCCAATACCTGTGCCCACGCGACATGAAACAGGACACTGGGGCTGACTTTCAGGCGTCGGGCTTGGGCGCGAATGGCCTGCGCCAACTCAGACGCAACAGAAAGATGGTCTGCGGCAATGGCGTTATCATCGCTTGGTATTTCATTATTTGATGATTTGTTATCGGGGATGGAGAGAACCCCAAACGGCGCGGTAGGTTCGTCAATATCAGCGAGTCGGGTGCGGAAATAGTCCTCGTGCTCTGTCGCTGATACGTTCAGGGTCTGGGCAATAAAGTTGCGATAAGGCAGTGCGGTGGGCAGCGTTTTCTGACCCTGTAATATCAAAGCTATTTCCGCAAAAATCAGCTCCAGTGTCATATGGTCACTGACCAGATGATGGAAACGCAGTGCCAACAGCCATTCATCCTGTGCGGTATCGTAGGCAATATCCGCCGCAAACAAGGGGGCATGGATCAAGTCAAGGCGATGCCGGTGCGGATCAGTATGTGCTTTTAGCTGGGACGGCACATCGTCCGTTGTGGCCGGAGTAAAAACATGAATATTCAGCCGTGCCTGACGCCAAACCACCTGAACCGGTTGTTCCACTCCCTGCCAGTAAACCGACGTGCGCAAGATATCATGGCGGTTAATCACCTGCTGCAAGGCATCCAAAAAGCTATCGAGACGCTCACGGGAATCGAAAGCAATCAGGCTCTGTAACAGATAGATATCACCCTGTGCCTGCATCAGGTGATGAAACAGGATACCTTCCTGCAACGGTGAGAGTGGATAGATATCCTGTACATTACCCGCTCCACCGGAAACGGTCTCGGTAATCGCATCAATCTTGGCTTGGGATAACGAAACCAGTGGCAACATAGCGGGCGTAATAGCCGTGCAACCGTCAGGAATAAGATTGGGCGGCACCACAAAGGAACTGTTATCACGCTGAAGCGTCTGTGCCATATCGGCGAGGACAGGAACGGCGAAGACACTGCGCACATCAAGCTTCCAGCCGATACGACGTAACTCCTCGATCAAGCTGACGATCATCAACGAATGCCCGCCCAGCTCAAAAAAATGGTCATAGCGACTGACGTGTTCCAGCCCCAGCAAGTTTTGCCAAATCTGGGCCAGCGCAATTTCTGTTTCACCCACCGGGGATTCATAGCCACGTACCACCATCGCAGACGAATCAGGCGCAGGCAGGGCCTGACGGTCCAGTTTGCCATTCGGCGTCAGCGGGAAGGTGTCCAGCATCACAAACGCACCGGGCAGCATATACTCGGCCAGATGCCGGGCGAGTTGCTGGCGCAGTTCAGCCGGCTGCAATTCCACCCCTGCCTGTGGCCGCAGGTAGGCCACCAGCCGTTTCTGATGGGGTTCGTCTTCGCGTGCCAGCACGACCGCCTCACGCACACCGTCGCACTGCATCAGTCTTGCCTCAATTTCTCCCAGTTCAATGCGGAAACCACGCAGTTTGACCTGAAAATCATTGCGGCCGAGATATTCGATATTGCCGTCGGGCAACCAGCGGCCAAGATCGCCGGTTTTGTACATGCGGGCATCCGGCTCTGGAGAAAACGGATCAATAAGAAAACGCTCAGCGGTGAGTTCAGGGCGATTGAGATAACCGCGCGCCACACCGGCACCGGCGATATGGATTTCACCGGCCACACCGAGGGGAACGGGCTGACCGTACAGGTCGAGGATATAGATCTGGGTATTGGCGATCGGGCGGCCAATGGGGATCGAACGGGTCAGATCAACGGGTGAGTCAATGGCATAAGTTGCCGCAAAGGTGGTGGTTTCCGTCGGGCCATAACCGTTAATCAGATAGGCGGGTCGGGAATCAGCTAATTGCACCTGCTGTATATTCCTTGGGTCGAGGACATCACCGCCGGCCAGCAAATAACGTAATTGCCCGAACAGGGGGCTGAGTGCATCCAGATATTCGTTAAACAATCCTGCGGTTAACCAAAGAGCAGTGACCTGCTCCTTAATCAAGCTTCGGCGGAACTGCACCGGATCAAGCAGTACTGATTGGGGAATCACATGCAGACGTGCGCCATTGAGCAGGGCCGCCCAAATTTCCCACGTAGCGGCATCAAATGAGATATTGGCGCAATGGGCAATGCAATCATCCGGGCTGATATCAGCAAAACCATTGTTAACGATAAGACGCAATACATTGCGGTGTTCCACCATCACCCCTTTCGGTTGGCCGGTGGAGCCGGAGGTGTAGATCACATAGGCCAGATGACGGGCAGTCAGCCCCAAGGCTTGAGTATCAGGGTTGTCAGCCGGCTGTGCGGCGAGTTGTGCCGCTAACAGCGGGTCTTGACCATCAAATAAATGGTCAAGTAACACCCTCGGCAGGGTGCCGGGCAGTTTGCTGCTCTGGGTGGTCTGAGCCAGTAAAACAACCGGGGCTGCGTCTTCCAGCATATAAGCTAACCGCTCGGCCGGATAGGCGGGATCGAGCGGCAGATAAGCCCCGCCGGCTTTCAGGATCGCGAGTAAGCCGACGATCAGTTCCAGACTGCGTTCAGCACAAATGGCAACCCGATCATCCGGCCGTACTCCCAGGGCAATCAGGTGATGCGCCAGTTGATTGGCCCGACGGTTCAGTTCGCCATAGCTAAGAGTTTGTTCCTCAAATACGGCGGCGGTAGCCTCAGGCCACTGTACGGCCTGCGCTTCAAACAGTTGGTGGATCAGCGCATCTTGTGGGAAATCTGCTTGAGTCGCATTAAAATCGACCAGCAATTGTTGTCGTTCCGATGCCGGCAGCATCGGCAGCGTGGCAATCCGTTGCGTTTCATCCGCCACCATCGCCGTCAGGGTATGGGTGAAATAAACGACCATGCGTTCAACCGTTGCGATGTCGAACAAATCGGTGGCATATTCCAGCTCGCCCGTTAAGCCGTTCTCGGATTCACTTAAAGACAAGGTTAAATCAAAATGCGCACCACGATGGGTCGTCTCCATCGCCGTGAGTTGTAAACCCGGTAATGTCAATGCTTGGGTTGGAGTGTTATTCAACGCCAGCATCACCTGAAAGATCGGGCTGTAGCTGAGGCTGCGTTCCGGCTGGAGGGCTTCCACCACCTGTTCGAAGGGCAAATCCTGATGGGCATAGGCCGCCAGCGCCCGCTCCCGCACCTGTGTAAGGAGATCTGCCACCCTGAGGTCATCATTGAATGTCACGCGCAGGGCGAGAGTATTGACAAAGAAACCGATCAGCCCTTCCAGTTCATGGTGCTGGCGGCCGGCAACCGGCGTGCCAATCACAATCTCATCCTGACCGCTCAACCGGGCGAGGACACTACTCCAGGCGGTCAGCACAAGCATAAATAAGGTGCTGTTATGGCGCTGTCCCAGTTGTTTCAGTGATGCCAGTAATGGGGCATCAAGATGGAAAGAAATTTGGTTGCCGGCATAAGTCTGCACCGCGGGGCGTGGCCGATCGGTGGGCAGTTCCAGTAAGGCTGGCGCACCTTCAAGTTGAGCACGCCAGAAGTCACGCTGCTCGGTAAGGATGCTCTCTTTTAACTGCTCATGTTGCCAGACCGCATAATCCGCATACTGAATAGGCAGGGGCGGCAAGGAATTATCATCCCCAACAAGGGCGGCGCGATAAAACTCACCCAATTCGCGTACCAGTACCCCAATAGACCAACCGTCGGTAATAATGTGATGCAGGGTAATCAGCAGGATATGCTCTTCATCTGCCAGTTGCAGCAATTGACCGCGAATCAGTGGCCCTTGGGCAAAGTCGAAAGGGGTCTGGGCTTCAAGATCAGCCAGTTCGGTAACACGATGGTGGCGCAGGCCAGCGTCGATATGGCGCAAATCCTGGTAAGACAGGGCAAAACCGATATCAGCCGGATCAATATGCTGGCAGGGTTGGCCGTCAAGGAGCACAAAACGGGTGCGCAGGCTTTCATGGCGGGCAATCAGGTGGTCAAGTGACCTCGTCAGCGCATGGCGGTCAAGCTGACCAGTGAGACGCAGTATCGCAGGCAAATGATAGGCCAGAGACGCCGCCGGATCGATTTGGCTGAGAAACCATAACCGCTGTTGGGCAAAAGAGAGCGGCAGAGGCTGATCTCTGTCTGCGGGTGTGATCAATAACGGTGGTTGCTGAGCTCCGCGAGCCTGCAATTGTTCTGCCACTCTTTTCTCCAGCACAGCGCGTTTCAAGTCATCAAGGTTCACGTTATTTTTTGTCATTGCCTATGTCTCCGCAGGGATTGTCTCCACTTAAAATTGCCATCAATTCTTCTGCTGACATTGAGTCAAGATCGCTTTGGAGTGACTCAATCTCGTTTTCCCCTACCGCACCCATTTGAGCTGAAAAAATGATGGCGGCTTGTTCCACCAATTTGGGCGAACTAAACAATTCGGTCAGGGAAATATTGACCAAGAATCGGCTTCTTATGCGTGTTATCAGTCTGACGGCCATTAATGAGTGCCCACCCAGTTCAAAGAAATGGTCGTGGCGGCTGATACGCTCCAGTTCTAATAACTCTTGCCAGATCTGAGCCAAATCCGTTTCTATTTGTCCTTGTGGCGGCTCATAGTCACGGGTCACCACGGCAGACGAATCCGGGGCAGGGAACGCCCGGCGGTCGAGTTTGCCGTTAGGGGTCAGCGGGAAAGTGTCCAGCACCACAAAAGCACTGGGGAGCATATAGTCGGCAAGGTGTTGGGTGAGTTGCTGACGTAGCTCCGCCGGGATCAGTTCACAACCCTCCCGCGGCAACAGGTAGGCCACCAGCCGTTTTTGATCTGGCTCATCTTCACGCGCCAGCACCACTGCCTCACGCACGCCATCGCACTGCATCAGCCGGGCTTCTATTTCGCCCAGTTCAATACGGAAGCCGCGTAATTTCACCTGAAAATCATTGCGGCCGAGGTAGTCGATATTACCGTCGGGTCGCCAGCGGCCGAGGTCGCCGGTTTTGTACATGCGGGCTTGCGGGTCGGCAGAGAACGGATCACGGTGAAAACGTTCCGCCGTCAGTTCAGGCCGGTTCAGATAACCGCGCGCGACGCCGGCACCGCCAATATGGATTTCACCGGCCACACCGAGGGGTACGGGCTGACCGTGGCTGTCCAGAATGTAAATTTGAGTATTGGCAATCGGGCGGCCAATGGGAATCGAACGGGTCGGATCAACCGGGGTATCAATGGCATAAGTTACCGCAAAGGTGGTGGTTTCCGTCGGGCCATAGCCGTTAATCAGGTGGGCAGGCCGGGATTCAGCCAACTGTACCTGCTGTATTTTCCTTGGGTCGAGGACATCACCGCCGACCAGCAAGTAACGCAATTGCCCAAATAGGGGGCTGAGCGCATTCAGGTATTCGTTAAATAACCCCACCGTTAGCCAAAGGGCCGTGACGTACCCCTTGAGCAGCGTCTGGCAGAACTGTACCGGATCAAGCAACACCGATGGGGAAACCACATGCAGGCGTGCGCCATTGAGCAGGGCAGCCCAGACTTCCCACGTTGAGGCGTCAAAAGCCGGATTGGCACAATGAGCAATACAGTCATTCGGACTGATATCCGCAAAACCACTGTTAACGATCAGACGCAGGACATTGCGGTGCTCAACCATCACCCCTTTCGGTTGGCCGGTCGAACCGGAGGTGTAGATTACATAAGCCAGATGGCGGGCGGTCAGCCCCAAACTCTGTGCATCAGGATTATCCGCCGGTTGTGCCGCTAACAGCGGGTCTGGGTCATCAAGGAGATGATCAAGTAACACCGTTGGCAGGGTGCCGGACAGTGTGTCGCGGTGGGCGGCCTGAGTCAGCAAGGCCACCGGCGTGGCATCTTCCAGCATATACGCCAGCCGTTCGGCGGGATAGGCCGGGTCGAGCGGCAGGTAAGCCCCGCCGGCTTTCAGGATAGCGAGCAAACCGACAATCAGTTCCGGACTGCGTTCGGCACAAATCGCCACCCGATCATCCGGCCGGACTCCCAGTGCAATCAGATGATGGGCCAACTGATTGGCACGGCGGTTCAGTTCGCCATAACTGAGCGTTTGCGCTTCAAAGATCAACGCAGTGGCATCAGGGTGTTGTGCCGCCTGTTCCTCGAACAGGGCGTGGATCAGCGCCTCCTGCGGGAAATCGGCCTGTGTGGTGTTAAAGTCCGTGAGGATTTGCCGGCGTTCTGCGGCGGGGAGTACCGACAGTGGCAGAATCGGTTGCTGCGGATGCTGGCTCAGTGCCTCAATCAGGCCATGCAGGGCGGTGACAAGGTAACGGATAATGCGGGCGGGATCGGCACCCGTTACGGTTTGGGCGGTCAGCCGAAAATCCACGCCCATATCATCCACCGACAGGGTGATGGGGAAGTTGGTGCGCTCTTCTGCCGTCATGAAGCGCATTCCGCGCCAAATTTCATCCTCCACGGCCTCCGTGTTTGTCTCACTGACATGACTGTGGCGGTAGTTCAGCAGGGCAGTGAACAGGGGCAAGGGCGCGGCTACGCCACTGCACTGTTGGGCCAGTGCCAGCGGTGCCTGCTCATGTTCCAGTAATGTGGTTAGATTTTGATAGGTGGCCTGTACCACGGCCTGTACGCTCAAATCAGCCAGCGCAATCCGTATCGGCAGGGTATTGATAAACATGCCCAATATTCTGTCGGCACCCGTGACTCCTTGCAGGCGCCCCAGTAAGACCGAACCAAAAACCACATCATCACGGCCACTGGTTTGTGCCAGAACCTGCGCCCAGGCGACATGGAACAGTACGCTGGGGCTGACTCCCGACCGGCGCGCCTGAACGCGAACGGCGTTTGCCAGCGCAGGCTCAAGCAACTGATTTTTTTCGCTGATAGTATCGTCGTGGCGGGGAACCTCAAGCAGCCCAAAGGGAGCGGTGGGTTCCTCAATATCAGCCAGTTGGCGACGGAAATAGGCTTCGTGTGCAGTGGCGGGCACACTTAACGTTTGGGCAACAAAGTGACGGTACGGCAGGGCGGCCGGCAGAGTTTCAACATGGCCCCGTAGCACTTGGGCCATTTCCTCGAAAATCAGCTCCAGTGTCAGATGGTCACTGACCAGATGATGAAAACGCAAGGTCAGCAGCCAGTCATTGCGCAGCGGATCGTGGGCGATATCGGCGGCAAACAACGGCGCCTGCCGCAGGTCGAGGTGGTGCCGGTGGGGATCAGTGGCGGCCCGCAGTTGGTCTATAACGTCTTCTTCGGTGTCTGGGACGGGGGTAAAGACATTAACGGGCAAGGTTGCCTGACGCCAGACCACCTGAACAGGCTGGGGCAGATCCTGCCAGTGGACGGAGGTGCGTAAAATATCATGGCGGTCGATAACCTGTTGCAGGGCGGCTAAAAAGGCATTGAGCCGTTCACGGCGGTCAAAAGCGAGCAAACAGCGCAGCAGATAATCGTCCCCCTGAGTCTGTAATAGATGGTGGAAGAAAATCCCTTCCTGCAACGGCGCGAGTGGATAAATATCCTGCACATTGCTGACGCCGCCGGAATGCGCCGCCGTCAGGGTGTCGATCTCGGTTTGGGAGAGCGACACCAACGGCAACATGTCGGGAGTGATCGCCGTGCAACCGGCGGGGATAAGGTTAGCAGGCACCTCGAAAATCCGGGACGCATTCTGGGCGGTTGACAGGGTTTGCGCCAGCGCTTGCAGAACCGGGGCATCGAATACGCTGCGCACCTCCAGTCGCCAGCCCAGCTTGTGCAGTCGCTCCATCAGGCTGACGATCAACAGCGAGTGCCCGCCGAGTTCGAAGAAGTGATCATGGCGACCGACGTGTTCCAGCCCCAGTAAATCTTGCCAGATCTGAGCTAAGGCGATTTCCACCTCCCCCACCGGGGCTTCATAGTGGCGGGTGACCACTGCCGAACCGTCAGGGGCCGGCAGCGCCTGCCGGTCCAGTTTGCCGTTGGGGGTCAGCGGGAAAGTGTCCAGTATCACAAAGGCACCGGGCAGCATATAGTCCGCAAGGTGCCGGGCAAGCTGCCGGCGCAGTTCGGCGGGCAGGAGTTCAACGCCCTCCTGTGGCCGTAGGTAGGCCACCAGTTGTTTTTGCCCGGTCGCGTCTTCGCGCGCCAGCACAACCGCCTCGCGCACGCCGGGGCACTGCATCAGCCGGGCTTCTATTTCGCCCAGTTCAATACGGAAACCACGCAGTTTAACCTGAAAATCATTGCGGCCGAGGTATTCAATCGTGCCGTCGGGCAGCCAGCGGCCGAGGTCACCGGTCTTGTACATGCGGGCATCGGGTTCGGCTGAGAACGAATCGGCAAGGAAACGTTCCGCCGTCAGTTCAGGCCGGTTCAGGTAGCCACGCGCCACGCCCGCCCCACCGATATAGATTTCTCCAACCACACCGAGGGGCACGGGCTGGCTATGGCTATCCAGAATATAAATGCGGGTGTTGGCTATCGGTTTTCCGATGGGCACGTTGTCGGGGAGATGCTCCTGATGATCAATATCAAATGTGATACAACCAACCACCGTTTCAGTCGGACCATACTCGTTAACCAGCCGTGATTCAGGCGAGAGTTCATGCCAAAGGGTGACAAGTGAACGGGGAAAGCTCTCCCCGCCGACGATAAAACAATGGGCAGGGCAGAACTGTTTGGCCGTTAGTAATTCCTGACCAATGGCGGCAAGATGACTGGGAGTCATCTTAACCAGCGTCGCGGACGCCATCGGGGTGGATAATAGTGAGGGCACCAGCTCAGTCAGTTCCTGTCCTTCCCGAATAAGGTGGATTTTTCCGCCACAAAGCAGCGGTAGGTAAATACTGGTGACCGTGGCATCAAAGGAAACCGGGGATGATACGATGCTGTTTGTCTGTCCGGCAGCCACATAATGACTGTCGGCCCACTGCAAGTAATTGCTCAATCCACGGTGTTCGACCATCACCCCTTTCGGCCGTCCGGTGGAGCCGGAGGTGTAGATCACATAGGCCAGATGTTGTGATGTCAGCCCCAACGCCTGAACATCGGGATTGTTTTCCCGTTTTTCATCAAAGAGAGAGGATGACGGGGCATCAAGCACCACCGTCGGTAAGTGACTGTTCAGCGTGTCTACCAAGGCCGCCTGGGTGAGTAACACCACCGGTGCGGCATCTTCAAGCATATACGCCAGCCGTTCGGACGGATAGGCCGGGTCGAGCGGCACATAGGCACCGCCGGCCTTTAGAATAGCCAGCAAACCCACCACCATTTCCAGACTGCGCTCGGCACAAATGGCGACCCGATCATCCGGCCGTACTCCCAGTGCAATCAGATGGTGCGCCAGACGATTGGCACGGCGGTTTAGTTCGCCATAACTGAGCGTTTGCGCCTCAAAAACCAACGCTGTGGCATCAGGGCGTTGTGCCGCCTGTGCTTCGAACAGTTGATGGATCAGTGCATCCTGCGGGAAATCGGCTTGAGTGTCGTTGAAATCGACCAGCAATTGCTGACGTTCTGCCAGCGATAACAGGGGCAGGCGGGCAACGGGTTGGGTGGCATCGTCCACCATCGCGGCCAGTACGTGTTGCAGATAGCCGGCTATCCTTGCAATCGTGGCAGCCTCAAACAGGTCAACCGCATATTCCAGTGCCCCGAACAGGCCGGCATCGGTTTCCGTCAGGGACAGGGTTAAATCGAAGTGGGCACTCTGGTGTGCCTGCTCAATCGGGGTAAATTGCAGGCCCGGTAATGTCAGCTCCGTGGCCGGTGTATTGTTGAGGGCCAGCATAACCTGAAAGATCGGGCTGTGGCTTAAGCTGCGTTCCGGCTGGAGGGTTTCCACCACCTGTTCAAAGGGCAGATCCTGCTGGGCGTAGGCGGCCAGTGCCCGTTCACGAACTTGGTTGAGCAATCCGGCCACCGTGGTGCGCTCATCCAAGGTAACGCGCAAGGCCAGCGTATTGACAAAGAAGCCCATCAATCCTTCCAGCTCATGGTGCTGACGGCCGGCAATCGGCGTGCCGATAACCACCTCCTCCTGACCACTCAGCCGGATGAGGACAATACTCCAGGCACTCAACAGGGTCATAAACAGGGTGGTGTGATGGCGCTGCCCCAGCGTTTTAAGTGAAGCCACTAAGCCGGCATCAAAATGAAGCGGGATTTGGCTGCCGGCATAGCGCTGTATCGCCGGGCGGGGGCGGTCGGTGGGCAAGGTCAGCAGGGCGGGTGCCCCTGCAAGCTGGTCACGCCAGAAATCCCGCTGTACCGTGAGCCGCTGATCGTTTAACTGTTCATGTTGCCAGACCGCATAATCCGCATACTGAATAGGCAGGGGCGGTAAGGGATGATGATCGCCCTCAAGCGCCGCAGAGTAGAAAATTCCCAATTCGCGTACCAGTACCCCAAGTGACCAGCCGTCGGTAATAATATGGTGCAGGGTGAGCAATAACACATGCTCCTCCCCGGCCAGTTGCAGCAGTTGACCACGGATCAGCGGGCCTTGGGCGAAATCGAAGGGCGTCTGCGCTTCCCGTTCGGCCAGTTCGGTCACGCGGTCGCCCTGCAACGTCGGATCAAGCGGACGCAGGTCGTGATAAGTCAGGGTGAAGCCGGTATCAGCAGGATCAATCTGTTGACAGGGCTGTCCTTCAATCGAGACAAAGCGAGTTCGCAGGCTTTCATGGCGATCAACCAAATGATCAAGTGCCATAGTCAACGCCTGACGATTAAGTGAACCGGTCAGGCGGAGTGCCACCGGAATATGGTAGGCCAGGCTGGCCGCCGGATCGAGTTGCCCCAGGAACCACAGGCGCTGTTGGGCAAAAGAGAGCGGTAAGGGGTGATGGCGGTCAGCCGTCGGGATCACCGTTTGCAGGGTAGTGGCCGTTTGGGCGAGCGTATGCGCCAGTGTCATTAAGACGGGTTGATCAAAAAGTGTCTGTAACGGTATTTCTCGCGCCAGTTTCTGGCGTATGCGGGCGACCAGTTGGACGGCAAGCAGGGAGTGTCCGCCAAGTTCAAAGAAATGGTCATGGCGGCCAACCTGCTCCAGTCCCAGTAGGTTTTGCCAGATTTGTGCCAGGGCAATTTCTACGTCCCCCACCGGGGCTTCATAGCGGCGGGTGACCAGCGCAGAACCGTCAGGAGCCGGCAGCGCCTGACGGTTAAGTTTGCCATTGGGCGTGAGCGGAAAGGTTTCCAGCATCACAAAAGCACTGGGCAACATATAGTCAGCGAGGTGTTGGGCAAGCTGTTGGCGCAGTGCGGCCGGCAGGAGTTCAACGCCCTCCTGTGACCGCAGGTAGGCCACCAGTTGTTTTTGCCCTGTCGCGTCTTCGCGCGCCAGCACAACCGCCTCGCGCACGCCGGGGCACTGCATCAGTTGGGCCTCGATTTCGCCGAGTTCAATGCGGAAACCGCGCAGCTTGACCTGAAAATCATTGCGGCCGAGGTATTCAATCGTACCGTCGGGCAGCCAGCGGCCGAGATCACCGGTTTTGTACATGCGGGCACCGGGATCAGCAGAGAACGGATCGGCGAGGAAACGTTCTGCGGTCAGTGCCGGGCGGTTTAAATAACCCCGGGCCAGCCCCGCGCCGGCAATATAGATCTCACCCGCCACGCCAGAGGGAACAAGCTGATCATGAGAGTCGAGAATGTAGATTTGGGTATTGGCGATGGGGCGGCCGATCACGGAAACTGTCGGTACACCTGATTGGGCGGAATATTCATACCAAGTCGCGTCACCATTCACTTCGGACGAACCGTAAAAATTGAGCAACCGGAGTCCGGGGTAATGGGTTACTACTTGTCGCGCCAGTTCAGGGGTGAGTTGTTCCCCGCTGCAAACCAATATCCTGATTGATGTTAGAGAGTGACGGTTATCGCGGTGATCATCACCGTGATCGGATATCAGGAGTTTCAAGAGTGAAGGGACAACCACCAAGGTGTTAACGTTAAAGCGCTGCAAGTCTTTGCTGAAACGGACCGGATCTTTCACGGTGTGGTTGTCGAAAACCACCAGTTTGCCGCCAGCCAGCAATACACCCAGCGTTTCAGTTATCGAATCGACAAAGCTGATACTGGTTTTCAGGGCGCCCACCAGTGGTGATGTCGCGATATCCCGGACAAACCACAACAGCCGGTTGCTCAGGGCTTGGTAGCTACTCATTACCCCCTTGGGCAAGCCGGTGGAGCCTGAGGTATACACCACATAAGCCAGATGGTGAGCGGCCAGATCCGGAACCTCTGGATTGTGTTCAGGTTGGGCTTCCATCAGTGGCTCTTGGGCGTCGAGCATGATTATCGGTATAGATATCGGTATAAGTTCGCCAGACTCAGGACGGGTAAAGTGATCAGCCCATGCCGTTTGTGTCAGGATGACGACGGGGGCTGAATCCTCAAGCATATATTTCAGCCGCTCGGTCGGATAAGCGGGATCAAGTGGCACATAGGCTCCCCCCGCCTTGAGAATACCAAGCAGACCCACCACCATTTCCAGACTACGCTCGACACACACGGCGACACGCTCATCCGGTCGGACACCCAACGCAATCAGATAATGGGCCAGCTTATTGGCCCGGCGATTCAGTTCGTCATAGTTGAGTGATTGTGCGCCGCATACTACGGCGATATCGGTGGGATGATGTGCCGCTTCGGTTTCAAGGAGTTGATGGATCAGGACATCTTGCGGGAAATCTCTTTGCGTGGCATTGAAATCCACCCGTAATTTTTGTTGCTCCGGGGCGGACATAATCGGTAATTGCAGAACAGGTTGCTGCGGGTTGTGGATCAGTGCCTCAATGAGTCCCCCCAGGGCGGTAACCAGATAATGGGTGATGTGTGCGGGATCGATACCCGCTACCGTCTGGGCGGTGAGCTCGAAACCGGTGCCCAAATCGTCCACTGTTAGGGTAACGGGATAAGTCGTGCGTTCCTCTGCGGCCAGAATATGGATACCGGCCCACATTGTCTCCGCCGTTGCGTTGTCACCCGCGGCGCTGTGGCGGTAATTTAACAGGGTACTGAACAGCGGCACCGACGGTGTCATGCCGCTGCAACGTTGTGCCAGAACCAGCGGGGCCTGTTCGTGCTCCAGTAACATCATCAAACCGTGGTAAGTGTCCTGAACGGCGTCTTGCACGGTGCGGTTGGTCAGGGAAACCCGGATGGGCAGGGTATTGATAAATAATCCTAATATTTGTTCTGCCTTCGCTCCGCCCTGAAATCGGCCCAATAGCACAGAGCCAAACACCACGTCATCACGGCCGCAGGTCTTGGCCAGTACCTGTGCCCAGGCGACATGGAACAGCACACCGGGACTGACGCCCAGACGGCGCGCCTGAGCACGGATCGCGTTGGCCAGTGCCGGGGTGACAGGGAGACTTGTCTCGGTAATGCGGTCGTCATCCGTATGGACTTTGAGTATCCCAAACGGCGCAGTCGGTTCGTCAATATCGGCCAGTTGGGCACGGAAATAAGCCTCGTGTGCGCCAGCCGGGATGCGTAAGGTTTGGGCGATAAAGTTGCGATAGGGCAGGACAGCCGGTAGGGTTTCGGCATGGCCCCGCAATATCTGGGCCATTTCCGCGAAAATCATATTCATTGCCGTATGGTCACTGACCAGATGATGAAAACGCAATGCCAGTAACCACGCATTTTGTTCCGGATCATGGGTGATATCGGCGGTCAGTAATGGGGCACGGGTCAGATCAATACGGAGCCGGCGGGGATCCGTGGCGGCTCGCAGTTGAACTAAAACATTTTCTTTTGTGTCTGGCATGAAGACATTGACAGGCAGCACAGCCTGACGCCAGACCACCTGAACGGGGTGGGGCAGATCCTGCCAATGGACGGAAGTGCGCAAAATATCATGGCGGTCGATAACCTGTTGCAGGGCAGCCAAAAAGGCATTGAGCCGTTCACGGTTGTCAAAAGCGAGCAAGCAGCGCAGCAGATAATCGTCCCCCTGGGTCTGTAATAGATGGTGGAAGAAAATCCCTTCCTGCAACGGCGCGAGTGGATAAATATCCTGCACATTGCCGGCGCCGCCGGGGATCGCCGCCGTCAGGGCATCTATCTCGGTTTGGGAGAGCGATACCAGCGGCAACATGGCGGAAGTGATCGCCGTGCAGCCGGTGGGAATAAGATTGGCGGGCACGTCGAAAGCCGGTAGCGTGTGCGGGTTTGCTGACAGGGTTTGCGCCAGCGCCCGCAGGATCGGCGTCTCGAACACGTTGCGCACCTCCAGCCGCCAGCCCAGCTTGTGGAGCTGTTCCATCAGGCTGACGATCAACAGCGAGTGCCCGCCAAGTTCAAAGAAGTGATCATGACGGCCGACTTTTTCCAGTCCCAGCAGGTCTTGCCAGATTTGGGCCAGAACGGTTTCCATCTCCCCCTCCGGGGCTTCATAGCGACGGGTGACCACCGCAGATCCATCGGGGGCCGGCAGCGCCTGCCGGTCCAGTTTGCCGTTGGGGGTCAGCGGGAAAACTTCCAGCATCACAAACGCGCTGGGCAGCATATAGTCCGCAAGGTGCCGGGCAAGCTGCCGGCGCAGTGCGGCCGGCAGCAGTTCAACGCCCTCCTGTGGCCGCAGGTAGGCCACCAACTGTTTTTGCCCTGTCGCGTCTTCGCGGGCGAGAACGACGGCCTCGCGCACGCCGTGACACTGCATCAGTTGAGCCTCGATTTCACCCAGTTCAATGCGGAAACCGCGCAGCTTGACCTGAAAATCATTGCGGCCGAGGTATTCAATCGTGCCGTCGGGCAGCCAGTGGCCGAGGTCGCCGGTCTTGTACATGCGGGCACCAGGGGCGGCAGAGAACGGATCAGCGACAAAGCGTTCTGCGGTGAGTTCAGGCCGGTTCAGGTAACCCCGCGCCACGCCGGCACCGGCGATATAAATTTCACCGGCCACGCCGAGGGGCACGGGCTGGCCCTGAATATCCAGAATATAAATTTGGGTATTGGCCATCGGGCGGCCGATGCTGGGTTGCGGCAGGGATAAATCCACCGGGCAGAAACTGGCATCCACCGTACATTCTGTGGGTCCGTACACATTGATAAAGCGGGTGGTTTTTATCTGTTGCAATGTGAACCAGATCTGGGGAGGAATGCTGTCCCCCCCGATCAGTACCTGCCTGGGTTGATACCCGGCGGTAGTTCCCAAACCGGCGTCCAGTAGCCATTGCAATTGAACCGGGGTGCAGTCAAACAGATCCACGGCATGGCGGGCAAAATAGTGCCAGAGCGCCAGGCCATCGGTACGCAGGGTTTCAGGGACGAGCACCAGAGTATGGCCGGCAAGCAACTGGAACCAGCTACTCACAGAGGCATCGAAGACAATACTGGCATTCATGGCCACGCGGCACGGTGGCGTGAGGGCAAGTAGGCGATTCAATCCGGTATAAAGATTGATGACATTCCGGTGCGCCACCATCACCCCTTTGGGCCGTCCGGTAGAGCCGGAGGTGTAGATCACATAGGCCAGATGCTGTGAAGTCAGCCCCAGCGCCTGAGCGTCAGGGTTTTCTTCCGATCCGTTATCCAGTACCGGAGAACCGGCATCAAGGATTACGGTGGGCTGGTGATAATCCAGTGTGTCTAGCAGAGCCGCTTGGGTAAGTAATACCACCGGCGCAGCATCCGCCAGCATATAGTCCAGCCGTTCGGCCGGATAAGCGGGATCTAAGGGGACATAGGCCCCGCCGGCCTTCAAAATAGCCAACAATCCCACCATCATTTCCAGACTGCGCTCGGTACAAATCGCCACCCGATCATCCGGCTTTACTCCCAGTGCTATCAGATGGTGCGCCAGCCGGTTGGCACGGCGGTTCAGTTCACCATAGCTGAGTGTCTGTTCCCCAAACACCACGGCGGTCGCTTCAGGTGCCCGTGCCGCCTGTGCTTCGAACAGTGGGTGGATCAGCGCATCCTGCGGGAAATCCGCCTGTGTGGCATTGAAATCGACCAACAATTGTTGCCGCTCTGATGCCGGCAGCAGGGGCAGGGTGGCAATGGTCTGTGTTTCATCGGCGGTCATTGCCGCCAACACATTGGCTAAGTAGCCGATCACGCGCTCAATCGTGGCCGCATCGAATAAATCAACGGCATAGCCCAGTTCACCGCTCAAACCCGCCTCGGTTTCCGTCAGGGACAGGGTCAGATCAAAATGCGCGCTCTGGTGTTCTTGCTCGACAGGGGTGAGTTGCAGATCCGGTAAGGCCAGATTTTGTAATGTCGCATTCAGGGGCGTATTGTCCAGGGCCAGCATCACCTGAAAGATCGGGCTGTGGCTCAGGCTGCGTTCCGGTTGGAGCGCTTCCACCACCTGCTCAAAGGGCAGATCCTGATGGGCGTAGGCGGCCAGCGCCCGCTCACGGACTTGGGTGAGCAGGTCGGTAACCGTGGTGCGGTCATCCAAAGTGACCCGCAAGGCCAGCGTATTGACAAAGAACCCGATCAATCCCTCCAGCTCATGGTGCTGGCGGCCGGCAACCGGCGTACCAATAACGACTTCCTCCTGACCACTCAGCCGGGCCAGCACAATACTCCAGCCGGTGAGTACGGTCATAAACAAGGTGGTGTTATGGCGTCGTCCCAGCGCCTTAAGCGCAGCGACCAACTCCCCATCAAAATGCACAGGGCAATGGCTGCCGACATAGCGCTGTACCGCCGGACGAGGCCGATCTGTGGGCAGGGTCAGCAAGGCCGGCACCCCGGTAAGCTGGGAACACCAGAAATCGCGTTGAGCTGCAAGGTCGGCGGCTTGCAGCCTGTCGCGCTGCCAAACCGCATAGTCGGCATACTGAATGGGCAACGGAGGTAAGGGATCGTCCTGACTATCAAGGGCGGCACGGTAGAGCGTGGCCAGCTCCTGCATCAGCACCGCGAGGGACCAGCCGTCAGAAATAATATGGTGTTGGGTGATCAATAAGACATGTTCTTCTTCGGCCAGTTGCAGCAAATGACCGCGGATCAGCGGGCCTTGGCTAAAGTCGAAAGGCGTCTGCCATTCAAGCGCGGTCAAGGCAGCAATACGCTGGCGGTGATCGTCCGGCGTTAATGCGCGCAGATCTTGGCAGAACAGGGCAAAACCGGTGTCAACCGGATCGAGTTGCTGGCAGGGCTGGCCTTCAATCAGCACAAAGCGCGTGCGCAGGCTTTCATGGCGGGCAACCAAGCAATTGAGGGCGTGGATCAGGGCAGGGCGATTAAGCCGTCCGGTCAGATGTAACGCCAGCGGGATATGATAGGCCAGACTGGCCGCCGGATCGAGTTGCCCCAGAAACCACAGCCGTTGCTGGGCAAAAGAGAGCGGCAGCGGCTGCAAGCGATCCGCCAGCGGAATGGTCACCTGTGTGGTGACTGCCGTCTCTGTCAGTGTCTGGGCCAGTTCAATCAGACGCGGCCGGTCAAAGAGTGACTGCAAGGGTAATTCGCGCGCCAGTACCTGACGCACCCGCGAAGCCAACTGTACCGCCAGCAGGGAATGACCGCCAAGCTCAAAGAAGTGATCATGGCGGCCGATGCGTTCCAGCCCCAGCACCGCCTGCCAAATCCCGGCCAGGGCGATTTCGATTTCACCCACCGGTGCCTCATACGCTTGCGTCACCACGGACGATGAATCCGGGGCAGGCAGTGCCTGCCGGTTGATTTTGCCATTGGGCGTCAGTGGGAAAGCGTCCAGTATCACAAATGAGCTGGGCAGCATATATTCAGCCAGATGCTGGGCAAGTTGCTGGCGCAGTTCAGTTGGCTGGAGTTTAACACCCTCTTGTGGACGCAAATAGGCCACCAGCCGTTTCTGATTGGGTTGGTCTTCGCGTGCCAGTACGATCGCTTCGCGCACACCGTGGCATTGTTCAAGCTTGGCCTCAATTTCCCCCAGTTCAATGCGGAAACCGCGTAATTTCACCTGAAAATCATTACGGCCGCAGTACTCGATATTACCGTCGGGTCGCCAGCGACCGAGGTCGCCGGTCTTGTACATCCGGGCATCGGGATCGGCAGAGAACGGATCACGCAGGAAACGTTCCGCCGTCAATTCTGGCCGGTTGAGGTAGCCGCGGGCGACGCCGGCACCGGCAATATAAATCTCGCCGATGACACCCCGCGGGACGGGTTGGCCGTGGTTATCCAGAATATAGATGCGGGTATTGGCAATCGGGCGGCCAATGGGAGGCGCACTCTCTTCCTGACTGTCACAGGGATAGAGGGTGGCACAAACGGTGGTTTCCGTCGGGCCATAGCCATTGAACATCTGCCGCCCCTTCGCCCAGCGCTTGACCAGGGCTGGCGGGCACGCCTCTCCCACCACCAGCAAGGTGTGTAAGCTATCGGGCAGTGCATCCATCGTCGCCAGCGCGGTGGGTGGCAGGGCGACATGACTAATGGCATGGGCGGTCAGATAGCCGGACAGGATTTCACCGGGCAGCAGGTCGGCACGTTTGGCGAGATAGAGGCTGGCACCTGCCGTGAGAGTCATGCCGTATTCAAAAATGCAGCCATCGAAACTGTTCGAGGCGAACTGTAAGACGCGGCTGTCAGGGGTGAGTGCCAGCACATTTCGCTGGGTGGTCACCAAATTGCACAGGCCGCGATGTTCGAGCATCACCCCTTTGGGTTGGCCGGTGGAGCCGGAGGTGTAAATGATATAGGCCAGATGGCGGGATGTCAGCCCCAGCGATTGTGCCTGCGGATTGTCATCGGGCTGAGCTGCCAGAAGGGCTCCCTGTGTATCAAGCAGTACCGTCGGTATGGCACTGTCTAACCGATCACTGTCTAATCGATCAAGGAGTACGGATTGAGTCAGTAAGACCACCGGAGTGGCATCTTCCAGCATATACGCCAACCGATCAACCGGATAGGCGGTATCCAGCGGCACATAAACCCCGCCGGCTTTAAAGATAGCGAGCAGGCCAACAATTAATTCCAGACCGCGTTCAACACAAATGGCGACCCGATCATCCGGCCGTATTCCCAGTGCAATCAGGTGATGGGCCAACTGATTGGCACGACGATTAAGCTCGCCATAACTGAGCGTTTGTCCCTCAAATACCGCTGCGATATCCTCAGGCCGCTGTGCCGCCTGCACTTCAACCAGTTGGTGGGTCAGCGCCTCTTGCGGGAAATCCGCCTGTGTGGCATTGAAATCCACCAGCAATTGCTGCCGCTCTGCCGTGGGCAGGATCGGAATAGTCAGGATCGGCTGTTGTGGGTTGTGAACCAGCGCCTCAACCAAGCCACTCATGGCCGTCACCAGATAAGTGTTAATTTGTGTCGGTGCTATGCCGGTTACGGTCAGGGCAGTCAGTTGAAAGTCATCCCCTAAATCATCCACTGCCAGGTTAACGGGATAATTAGTGCGCTCTTCTGCCGCCAAAAGACGGATGCCCGGCCCGATAGCACTGACTATCGCTGTGTCATCAGCTTGGCTATGACGATAATTCAGCAACGTGCTAAATAAGGGGATCGGCTGTGTCACGCCACTGCACTGTTGTGCCAGTGCCAACGGTGCCTGCTCATGTTCCAGTAAGCGGGTCAGGTTACGGTAAGTCTCCTGCACGATGTCTTGTACGCTGCGCCCGCGCAAGGAGAGACGAATGGGCAGGGTATTGATAAACATGCCTAATATCTGATCGGCACCGGAAATACCTTGCAGACGCCCCAACAGTACGGAGCCAAACACCACATCGTCACGGCTGCTGGTTTTGGCCAGAACTTGCGCCCAGGCGACATGGAACAGCACACTGGAACTGACGCCCAGACGGCGTGCCTGTGCCCGGATCGCGTGTGCCAGTTCAGGTGCCAGCAATAGGCTGGCCTGTGTCAACGGATTGCTATCATCGGCTAACTCCCCCGATTTTGGCCGGTCTTTAAGGGTGAGTACCCCAAACGGCGCGGTGGGTTCGTCAATATCAGCGAGTTGTTGGCGGAAATAATCTTCATGAATGGAAATCGGTGTATTCAGTGTCTGGGCGATGAAATTACGATAGGGCAGTGCCACAGGCAGGGTTTCTTGCCCCTGCAATAGCAAGGCCATTTCAGCGAAAATCAGCTCCAGTGTCAGGTGGTCGCTGACCAGATGATGGAAACGCAGTACCAGCAACCACGCATTTTGTGCCGGATCATGGGCGATATCCGCCGTGAACAAGGGCGCACGGTTCAGATCGATACGATGCAGGCGTGGATCAGTGTGCTTTTGTAGTTGTGCGGCTACGTCGTCCATTGTCGCCGGGGTGAAGACATTGATATTCAGTGATGCCTGACGCCAGACCACCTGAACGGGCTGGGGCAGATCTTGCCAGTAGACTGCGGTGCGCAGGATATCATGGCGGTCAATCACTTGTTGCAGGGCAGTCAGAAAATCATCAAGGTGCTCACGGTTATCAAACGCCAGCATGATATGTGATAAATAGTCATCACCTTGGGTTTGTAACAGATTATGGAACAGGATCCCCTCCTGCAAGGGTGCCAGCGGATAGATATCCTGTACATTGCTTGCCCCGCCCGGAATGGATTCAACGAGGGTGTCAATCTCGGTTTGGGACAGCGAAACCAGCGGCAACATAGCGGGGGTGATGGCCGTGCAGTCTGGCGGGATCAGGTTGGGCGGCACGACAAACGCCTCGGTGTGACGCCGGAGAGCCTGCGCCATATCGGCGAGGACGGGGGTGGTGAAGACATGGCGAACATGGAGCTGCCAGCCCAGCAGACGCAGTTCTTCGATCAGGCTGACAATCATCAGCGAGTGGCCGCCGAGTTCGAAGAAGTGATCATGGCGGCTGACCGAGGGCAAGTTTAATAGCTTCTGCCAGATTTGGGCCAGCGCGGTCTCCGTTTCACCGATGGGGGGCTGATGGTTGCGGGTGGCGATAGCGGATGAATCAGGTTCCGGTAGTGCCTGCCGGTTGATTTTGCCATTGGGCGTCAGGGGGAAAGTCGCTAAGGTCACAAACGCGCTGGGCAGCATATAATCGGCCAAATGCTGGGCGAGTTGCTGACGCAGTTCCGCCGGCACCAATTCAATCCCTGCCTGTGGCCGCAGATAGGCCACCAGCCGTTTTTGGCCCGGCACATCTTCGCGCGCCAGCACAATGGCTTCGCGTACGCCGTGGCACTGTTCAAGTTTCGCCTCAATTTCCCCCAGTTCAATGCGAAAACCGCGTAATTTCACCTGAAAATCATTGCGGCCGAGGTATTCGATATTGCCGTCGGGTCGCCAGCGACCAAGGTCACCGGTTTTGTACATCCGGGCCTCTGGCTCTGAAACAAATGGATCTGGCAGGAAGCGTTCCGCCGTCAGTTCCGGCCGGTTGAGGTAGCCGCGGGCGACGCCGGCACCGGCAATATAAATCTCGCCGATGACACCCAGCGGAACGGGTTGAGCATGGGCATCAAGAATATAGATGCGGGTATTGGCAATCGGATGGCCAATAGGCGGTGCACTCTCTTCCTCACTGTCACATTGATAAAGGGTGGCCCAAATGGTGGTTTCCGTCGGCCCATAGCCATTGATCATCAGCCGTCCCTGCGCCCAGCGTTTGACCAAGGTTGGCGGGCACACCTCTCCCGCCATCAGCAACATTTGCAGGGTATCGGGCAGTGCATCCATCGCCGCCAGCGCGGTCGGTGACAGGATCACATGGCTAATAGCATGGGTGGCCAGGTAGCCGGACAAGATCTCACCGGGCAGCAGGTCGGCACGTTTGGCGAGATAGAGGCAGGCACCCGCCACAAAAGTCATGCAGTATTCCAAAATGCAGGCATCGAAACTGTTCGAGGCGAATTGTAAGACGCGGCTGTCAGGGGTGAGTACCAGCGTTTTTTGTTGGGTGGTAATTAAATTACACAGGCCGCGATGTTCAATCATCACCCCTTTCGGTTGGCCGGTGGAGCCGGAGGTGTAAATCACATAGGCCAGATGGCGGGATGTCAGCCCCAGCGTTTGTACCTGAGGATTATCATCGGGCTGAGCCGCCAGACGGGGAGCTGGTATATCAAGTAATACCGTCGGTATGGCACTGTCCAGTCGGTTAACTTGTTCCGCTTGAGCCAGCAAAACCACGGGCGTGGCATCTTCCAGCATATAAGCCAACCGATCGGCCGGATAGGCGGGGTCCAGCGGCACATAAGCCCCACCGGCCTTAAGGATAGCCAGCAGGCCAATCACTAACTCCAGACTGCGTTCGACACAGATGGCGACCCGGTCATCCGGCCGGACACCGAGCGCAATCAGATGATGGGCCAGTTGATTGGCACGGCGATTAAGTTCGCCATAGCTGATTGTTTGTTCTTCAAATACGGCGGCGGTAGCCTCCGGTTGCCGTGCGGCCTGTGCTTCAACCAGTTGGTGGATCAGCGCATCTTGCGGGAAATCCGCCTGTGTGGCATTGAAATCCACCAGCAATTGTTGTCGCTCTGATACCGGCAGAATAGGCAGGGTGGCGATGGGGTGTGTCTCATCTGCTACCATGGCCGCTAGCACATTTTTCAGGTAACCGACCATGCGTTCAGCCGTTGCGGCGTCGAACAGATCGGCCGCATAAACCAGCTCTCCGGTCAGACCCGTGTGGGTATCAGTCAGCGATAATGTTAAGTCAAATTGGGCGCTGGGAGACATCGGTTCAAGTAGTGAACATTGTATATCGGGCAGGGTCAGCTCTTGGAATGGTGTGTTGTTTAAGGCCAGCATCACCTGAAATATGGGGCTGTAGCTCAGGTTACGTTCCGGCTGGAGTGCCTCCACCACTTGCTCAAAGGGCAGATCCTGATGGTCATAGGCCGCGAGCGCCTGTGCCCGGATCGCCTTGAGCAGATCAGTCACCGTGGCGGAATCGTTCAGAGTGACCCGCAAGGCCAGCGTATTGACGAAGAAACCGATTAACGGTTCAAGCTGATAATGGGTTCGGTTAGCCACCGGCGTACCGATGACAATCTCATCCTGACCACTCAGCCGGGCCAGCACAATACTCCAGGCGCTGAGGACAGTCATAAACAAGGTTACGTTATGGCGTTGTCCCAGTGCTTTAAGGGCGGCCAATAAATCCGCATCAAAGTGGACAGGAATTTGCCCGCCGATAAAAGACTGTGCCGCCGGGCGTGGCCGGTCGGTCGGCAAGGTCAATAAGGGCGGCGCGCCTGCCAGTTGAGAACACCAGAAGTGACGTTGTGCCGTGAGCTTGGCTGCTGCTGCTTGCAGCCATTCACGCTGCCAAACGGTGTAATCGGCGTATTGAATGGGCAAGGGTGGCAGGGGATCGTCTTGGCCATTGAGGGCAGCATGGTAGAGGATGCTCAGTTCACGCATCAATACGCCGATGGACCAGCCGTCAGAGATAATGTGATGTTGGGTCAGCAGTAAGACATGTTCCTCATCGGCCAGTTGCAGCAAATGACCGCGGATCAGCGGACCTTGACTAAAATCAAAAGGTGTCTGTGCTTCGAAGGCGGCAAGTTCAGCGAGACGGCTGGTATGCGCTTCTGGTGTGGACAGGCGCAGATCTTGGTAGGATAAAGTGACACCGATATCAGCCGGATCGATTTGTTGGCAAGGCTGGCCGGCGACCAGAACAAAGCGGGTACGCAAAATTTCATGCCGGGCGGTTAACTGATTGAATGCGTGGTTCAGGGCAGGGTGACTCAGGTGTCCGTTAAGGCGTAATATCACCGGAATATGATAGGCCAGACTGGCTGCTTGATCGATTTGCCCCAGAAACCACAGCCGTTGCTGCGCAAAGGATAACGGTAACAGCTGGCTACGGTCAGTCACGGGGATCGCGACCTGCGCGCTGACGGCAATGTCAGCCAATGTTTGAGCCAAATTCATCAGAACGGGGTGATCGAAGAGTTGTTGTAATGATAACTCCCGTGCCAAATTTTGACGGATCTGGGCGATGAGTTGGGAAGCCAGCAATGAATGCCCTCCCAGTTCAAAGAAATGATCGTGGCGACCCACTTGTTCTAAGCCTAACAAGGTTTGCCAGATTTGAGCCAAGGCAATTTCTGTCTCACCGATGGGTTCTTCGTAGTCACGGGTCGCCACATCTTTTGCATCAGGGGCAGGCAGTGCCCGACGGTCGAGTTTGCCATTGGGCGTCAACGGGAAAGCCGCTAATGTGACAAACGCGCTGGGCAGCATATGGTCGGCAAGGTGCCGGGCGAGTTGCCGGCGCAGTTCGGCGGGCAGGAGTTTGGCATCCGGTTCTGCCAGCAGATAGGCCACCAGCCGTTTCTGATTCGGTCTGTCTTCGCGCGCCAGCACGACCGCCTCACGCACGCCGGGGCACTGTCTGAGGCGGGTTTCGATTTCCCCCAGTTCAATGCGGAAGCCACGTAATTTCACCTGAAAATCATTGCGGCCAAGGTATTCGATATTACCGTCAGGCAGCCAGCGGCCAAGGTCACCGGTCTTATACATCCGGGCATCAGGATTGGAAGAGAAGGGGTCGGCGAGGAAACGTTCTGCGGTCAGTTCAGGCCGGTTCAGATAACCGCGCGCCACGCCGGCACCGCCAATATAAATTTCACCACTCATCCCAATGGGCACCGGCTGACCGTGGCTATCCAGAATATAGATTTGGGTATTGGCGATCGGGCGGCCAATCGGTGGCGCTTTTTCTTCCTGATTGTCACAAGGATAGAGGGTGGCACAGACGGTGATTTCCGTCGGGCCATAGGCATTGAGCATTTGCCGTCCTCGTGCCCAGCGTTTGACCAAGGTTGGCGGGCACGCTTCCCCTCCTACCAGCAAGGTGTGTAAAGTATCGGGTAGTGAATCCATGGCTGCCAGTACGGTCGGTGACAGGAGAACATGGCTAATCGCATGGGTTGCCAGATAGCCGGCCAGTATCTCACCAGGCAGCAGGTCAGCACGTTTGGCGAGATAGAGTCGGGCACCTGCCACCAAAGCCATGCAGCATTCCCAGATGCAGGCATCAAAACTGTTCGAGGCGAACTGTAAGACGCGGCTGTCAGGGGTGAGTGCCAGCGTATTTTGTTGGGTGGTAATCAAATTACTCAGGCTGCGATGTTCAATCATCACCCCTTTGGGTTGTCCGGTGGAGCCGGAGGTGTAGATCACATAGGCCAGATGACGGGCGGTCAGCCCCAATATCTGAGCATCAGGATTGTCAGACGGTTGTGCCGTGAGCTGTGCCGCTGACAGCCGATCGCGGTCATCAAGGAAATGATCAAGTAACACCGTCGGCAGGGTGCCGGGCAGTTTGTCGCGTTGGGTGGTCTGAGTCAGCAAGAGTACCGGCGTGGCATCTTCAAGCATATAAGCCAATCGCTCAGCCGGATAGGCGGGATCCAGCGGCACATAAGCCCCGCCGGCCTTGAGGATAGCCAGCAAGCCAACAATTAGCCCCAGACTGCGTTCGACACAGATGGCGACCCGGTCATCCGGTTGGATACCGAGTGCAATCAGATGATGCGCCAGTTGATTGGCCCGGCGATTCAGTTCGCCATAGCTGAGTGTTTGCCCCTCAAATACGGCGGCCGTGGCATCAGGACGTTGTGCGGCCTGCGCTTCAAACAGTGAGTGGATCAGTGCATCTTGCGGAAAGTCGGCCTGAGTCGCGTTAAAATCCACCAGCACTTGCTGCCGCTCTGCTAATGGCAATATCGGTAAGTGGCAGATCGGTGTTTCTGGGGATATCAGGTCGGCTTCGGTGATTTCCCCTCCCCTGATTAAGCCACGATAAATATTAGCGACATCTTCAGCGATGAGTCTTAACGTGACCTCGTCACCGATCAGAGGATGGCAGCAAAACTGCCAGTACCAACGCGTATCATTCACGCGTAACAGTTCAAAACGCCAGCGTTCACCCTGCAAATCAAACGGGCGCACAAAAGCGGCCTGAATGTGTTGTTTCGCTTGCTCTTCCGGGTCTGCATGGTCTGAAAAGTCACGGATTGTCACGGAGACATTCCCTGCATCCGTGAGTGCTTGTTGTGGTAATTCTTGACTCTCGACGGGTTGTAAACGCAATGCCTCATGACGATAAACAACGGCTTCAAAAGCACGTACTAACAGCGCCTCATCCAATTCACCCTCAATCAGAACCACTGAACCAAAATGGTAACAAGTACTATTAGGATGGAGGTATTGAGCGAGCCAAGCGGCTTGCTGAGTAGAACTGAGAGAAAATTTAATACTTCTGTTGTTAATGTTATTGCATGACTTAGGCATTGCTCAACTCCTGTTCATGATATTAATTAACTTTGTCAATGAATTAAATTTGGCTTATGAGACATTGAGTCATATCCAAAATATTAAGGAGTTAAATAGGGTATTAATTCGAAGTTTTATTCTTTAAAATGCAGAAATAACGAGATTTTAATCTATTTATTTTCTGTGGGTGTTATTTGAGATGATGAATATGGGGTGGAAGTGACGCTAAAGTGGCTATGGCATACTTAATATAAAATTGATTTTTGTGTGCTGCCGTGATGTGAATGGGATATCTTGAAAAATCACCGCCAAATGACTGGCGGTGATGATAATATGACCCGATCATGCGACCCGGCGTGTGTCTGTAAGGTCAACTAATCACAGCCCAAGCCTGTAGCGTTTGCCAGAAGGGACTTTGCCGTGCTAATTGACGCTGTTCTTCAAGCATATTCTCCAGTATTTCCAACGTGGTCAGTGGGTTTGCCAGCACGACCCGCAGAACGGTGGTGGGTTGCCGATCCCATTGCACCGGTTTGAGACACGTGCGCGAAACAAAGGATTTTCCGGCACGCCACTGGGCAGTCTGAATATCCTGATTAAGCGCGTTAAGCCATTCATGCAGTTGCTGTCTGACTGGCGCCGAACTTTCCTGTAGCGCCTGTAATACTTTTGGCGGCACATACCGATACGTCAGCAGGCAAAGCTGCGGTTCACTGATTAATTCGAAATCCTCCTGTTGATGGATCAGATCGGCAAATTGGCGGGCTTTTTCGATGCCTGCCTCTATCAGGCGGGCTAATCCTCGTCGGCCAAGCAGATAGAGGTTGCTGTGCAGCATCAGCGACATGGCGCTGCGTGAGCCTTCCAAAGTATGACGTCCGAGATCCTTCGACCCTTTGCGTACAATATAATTGGCATGTTGGGCAATTGTGTTGGTCAGGGTTGGCTGGCGGAACAGCACCATGCCTGATCCCATTGGCACATACAGTTGCTTGTGGGCATCAATCGTTACCGTATCGGCACGTTCGATGCCGGCGAATAAATGTCGATAGCGTTCTGACATTAAGCTGGCACCGCCCCAGGCGGCATCAACATGGAAATGGCACTGCGCCTGTTCCGCGATATCCGCCAGCCTGTTCAGGGGATCGATAGCACCGGTTTCGGTGGAACCGGCTATCCCGACGATAGCCATAGGCTTGATATTGCGTTGGCGCAGTGTCTGCAATTGTGCAAGCAAGGCATCAATGCAGATCCGTCCCTCTCTGTCAGTCTCAACCTTTACCAAGGCATCTTGTCCTAATCCGAGCACATCCACGGTTTTTTTCAGCGAATAGTGTCCCTGTTCAGAGACCAGAATGGCTAAACCACGATAGCCATAATGCAGCAATCCTCTGGCCAACCCCTCGCGTGCAAGACCGGCAAAATCGCCATCGGCGGGCATGAGCTGGTTTCGACACGCCCACATCGCGGTTAAATTAGCCAGCGTTCCGCCAGAACAGAAAGTAGCCAGTGCGTGCTCACCGCTGTGCAACCACTGCTGATAGAAATCTTCGTCACGGTTGTAAACTAACTTGTGCATCATACCCAGCACTTGGCGTTCCAGCGCGGTTAAAATATGCGAGGTTTCCAGTTTGACCAGATTTTGATTCAGTGCTGTCAATACCTTGCCGAGTGCAGGTAAATGTTTGGGAAGCGCCGATGTCATGTGACCCACAAAGGTGGGGGATGACACGGGCACAACGTGATTAAGGATATCCTCACTCAAATACCGGGCATAGTTATCGGTATTAAGCGGAAATTCCGGGATATCCACCGAAACGAATACCTTTTCAAGTTCTGTCAGTTCGCCTATGGGATGGCCTAACTCACGGCGACAATAAGTGACAGGGTCATCTGCAATGTTTGTTTCCAGTTCAAGCAGTCCTTCCTCACCGGGATGGGGAGTAAACTGGTCGAGCAGCGCTTGCCATGCTTGCTCATCCAGACAGGAAGTGTGAAGAGCCATTTTATCCGCCTCGTCGTCGTTCTTAGCTTGGGTTGCACATGTCATCTAATTCCTGCCACAGCTTGGTGATCCACTGCCCGACCTGTGGGGCGGACAACAGGGTCATATGATTGCCGGGTACCAACCTCGTATTGAGTTCAGCCACGTGAAGACCCCACTGGGTTTCGCGCCTTATCCTTTCAGCCAAATCGCCTTTCTCGGCATTGATCAGATGAACCCGCCCCGCATAGCGAGTACGGGGGATATAGCACGTGTTCAGATTAGCCTGCATCACGCGGACAATGCCCTGCAACAGTGATATCGGCGTTTTTGCCGGAAAGAGACCGGCTTTCACCAAGGCATTATGCAGATGCTGAATCTGTTCATCCGGAGTCAAGTCATCAAGATCGGGTCGGGTCAGCGCAAGCGGTTTTTCTAATATCAGGTTATAAATATCGATCAACTCGATGAGCGTCTCAATTCGATTAGTGGGTTTGCAGTCACTCGCTTGCAGGTTAGGCTCATCCGTATCAATCAGGATGAGCGTAGCGACCTGTTCCCCCTCAGCCTGCAATTGCAACGCCATCTCAAAGGCGATCCAACCACCGAAAGAGTGACCGAGCAGGTGATAAGGGCCATGAGGCTGGATGTGCCGGAGATGTTGGATATAGGCACGGGCAGCCCCTTCCACGCTGGTGTAGGGAAAGCTGTGCTCAGCCGTAAATCCGCGTGCCTGCAAAGCATATATCGGGCGTTGTTGGGGGAACGAGAGCGCCAGTTCAAGCAGGCTCGACGGACTGGCACCCGCACCCGGCAGGCAGAATAATGGTGCCAGCGATGGCGATCCCTGTTGAATAATAACGCGCGGGTCGAAAGCAGGCACTGCCTGCAAGTTTTCGCTGATGGAATCTGCGATTTGGTTCAGCAAAGGCGGATGCATGATGGAGAAATGCGTCCCACCAATAGGGTGAAGAACGGCATTATCGCCAACGATGTCGTACCAACCGCGCCAACTATCCCCGTTGGCTAACTCATCCGCGGTATAGAGATGGACAGGTAAGGAGGATTTTTGTGCCACATACCCCTGACCAAGCTGTGTCGTCATCTCGGCGGTATAGAGACGGAGGAGGATATCTTCGCGTGTAATATCGGCCGGCAACCATTGGTGTTCAATGCAGTAATCAATAATTTGCTCTAACGTGCTGAGTTGGTGTAGCGCTTTTAACGCCTGCTCATCGTCAATACGCTGTTGAGTGCGTAGTGAATCAATGATTAACTCAATGCGTGTTGCTTCCTCATCTATACGGCTGGCTGCTGCTGACCGTTCATGACTGCCTTTACCGGCATGGTGATAGGAATCGATCATGCCGATAAACTCCACCGCCTCACCGTCAGTGGTTAATTGTTGCGCGATTTCGTAGGCAATCAACCCGCCGATTGACCAGCCGGCCAGACGATAAGGCCCGTGTGGCTGGACGCGGTGGATCGCCTGAATATGACAGGCCGCCAGCGCCTCAATTGACAGCGGAGGATGCGCCAGCGTGTGGATGCCAAGCGCCTGCAATGCGTAGATAGGCAGCTCAGGTGGCAGTAAAGCCGCCAGTGGTGAGTAAACCAGCGGGTCGCCGGAAGTTTCATGGACTAAGAATAAAGGGCGCAAAGCGCCTGCCGGACTTAACGGTACCGGGTTTGCGTCAAATGGGGATATTGGCATGACAACGTATTCCTTTATCGCCAAGGCGAGATCACATAAGGTGGGATGGGCGAACAAAGTGGTCAGTGCGGCTTCCATACCTTGTTCACGCATACGGTTCAACAACTGTACAGCAAGCAGTGAGTGACCGCCAAGCTCAAAGAAATGATCATGGCGGCCGACTTTTTCCACTCCCAGCAAATCTTGCCAGATCCGGGCCAGTGCGGTTTCTGTCTCACCGACGGGAGATTCATAACGACGTACCACAAAAGCGGATGGATCAGGCACGGGGAGCGCCTGTCGGTCGAGCTTGCCATTCGGCGTCAACGGGAAAGCGGCCAATGTGACAAACGCGCTGGGCAGCATATAGTCAGCAAGATGTTGGGCAAGTTGCCGGCGAAGTTCAGCCGGAAGCAATTCCACCCCCGCTTGGGCACGCAGATAAGCGACCAGACGTTGATCTTCACGGGCGATCACCACAGCTTCTTGCACACCGTGACACTGCCTCAGTTGTGCTTCGATTTCCCCCGGCTCGATGCGGAAGCCGCGCAGTTTGACCTGAAAATCATTGCGGCCGAGGTATTCGATATTGCCGTCGGGCAGCCAGCGGCCGAGGTCACCGGTTTTGTACATCCGGGCAGCCGGTTCTGGCGAGAACGGATCGCGAAGAAAACGTGCTTTGGTCAGTTCAGGGCGATTCAGGTAACCACGGGCAACACCGGCACCGCCGATATGGATTTCACCGGCCACACCGAGGGGAACGGGTTGACCCTGCCTATCCAGAATATAAATCTGGGTACTGGCAATCGGGCGGCCAATCGGAATGGAGTGGGCAACGTTAACCGGGGAAGCAATGGCATAGGTGGCGGCAAACGTGGTGGTTTCCGTTGGGCCATAGCCGTTAATCAGGTGTATTGGCGGCGAGTCTGCCTGTTGCACCTGCTGGATTTTCCGCGCATCAAGCACATCACCGCCGATCAGCAGGTAGCGCAATTGGCCGAACAGCGGCTTAAGGGCATCAAGGTATTGGTTAAATAAACCGGCTGTTAACCAGAGGGCGGTAACGTTTCCCCTGATCAGAGAAGCGCAGAACCGTGCCGGATCGAGCAGTACCGATTGCGGAACAATGTGCAGACGCCCGCCGTTTAACAAGGCCGACCAGATTTCCCACGTCGAGGCATCAAAAGCCATATTGGCACAGTGGGCAACGCAGTCATTCGGATTGATATCGGCAAAACCACTATTAATAATCAGCCGGAGGACATTGCGATGCTCGACCATCACGCCTTTAGGCTGACCAGTGGAACCGGAGGTGTAGATCACATAGGCCAGATGGCGTGACGTCAGCCCCAGTGTTTGTGCTGGCGGATTGTCGGTCGGCTGCGCTGCCAGAAGGGGTTCTGGTGTATCGAGTAATACCGTAGGCAGGGAATGAGTCAGTCGGTTAACTTGTGCGGCCTGAGTCAACAAAGCCACCGGTGCTGCATCTTCCAGCATATAGAGCAGCCGTTCGGTCGGATAAGCCGGATCGAGAGGAACATAGGCACCGCCGGCTTTAAGGATAGCGAGTAAGCCTGTGATCATCTCCAGACTGCGCCCGGTACAAATCGCCACCCGATCATCCGGCTGGACACCCAGCGCAAGCAGATAATGCGCCAGTTGATTGGCGCGGCGGTTCAGTTCGCCATAGCTGATGCGTTGATCTTCAAACACCAGTGCCGTCGCGTCAGGGCGTTGTGCGGCCTGAGCTTCAAAAAGTGTGTGGATCAGTGCTTCTTGCGGGAAATCCGTTTGCGTAGCTGTCTGCGTAGTATTGAAATCCACCAGCAGTTGTTGCTGTTCTGATGCTGGCAACATCGGCAACGTGGCAATCAGTTGCATTTCATCAGCGACCATCGCGGTTAATATATGGGTTAAATAACCGACCATGCGTTCAACGGTTGCCGCATCGAATAAGTCAGAGGCGTAGGATAAAGCGCCGGCCAAATCGGTCTCCGTTTCAATCAGCGATAACAGCAAATCAAAATGAGCACTCACTTGCGCCGGTTCAACGGGGGTGAATTGTAGCTCCGGTAGCGCTAATTCTTGAGCCGGCGTGTTATTTAAGGCCAGCATTACCTGAAAGATCGGGCTGTGGCTGAGACTACGCTCAGGCTGGAGCGCTTCCACCACCTGCTCAAAAGGCAAATCCTGATGGGCATAGGCAGCCAGTGCCCGTTCCCGTACCTGTGCCAGCAGGTCGGCGACACTGAGGTCATCCCTGCATGTCATACGCAAGGCCAATGTGTTGACAAAGAACCCGATTAATCCCTCCAGCTCATGGTGCTGGCGGTTGGCAACCGGCGTACCAATAACAATCTCCTCCTGACCACTCAGCCGGCTGAGGACAATACTCCAGCCCGTGAGCAGGGTCATAAATAAGGTGGTGTGGTGGCGCTGACCCAGTTGTTTCAGTGAGGCCAGTAATGACGCATCAAGGTGGAAAGCAACCTGACGGCCGGCATAGGTTTGTACCGCAGGGCGTGGCTGGTCGGTGGGCAAGGTCAGTAAGGCTGGTGCCCCTTCAAGCTGATCACGCCAGAAATCACGCTGCGCGGCGAGCACCTTATCGTTTAACTGTTCATGCTGCCAGACCGCATAATCCGCATACTGAATGGGCAGGGGTGGCAAGAGCGCATCATGACCAGCCAGCGCCGCGCGATGAAAGGCCCCTAATTCGCGGACCAGCACCCCAAGCGACCAGCCGTCAGTAATAATATGGTGCAGGGTGAGCAATAACACATGCTCCTCTGCGGCCAATTGCAGCAGTTGACCGCGGAACAAGGGGCCTTGGGCAAAATCGAAGGGAGCCTGAGATTCACGTTCGGCAATTTCGGCGACGAGGCCGGCGTGCAAGGCCGGATCACGCGGGCGCAGGTCTTGGCAGGACAGGGTGAAACCGGTGTCAGCGGGATCGAGTTGCTGGCAGGGCTGGCCTGCAACCGAGACAAAACGGGTACGCAGGCTCTCATGGCGGGCCACCAGCCGGTTAAATGCCGCCGCCAATGCCCGCTGATCCAGTGAACCGGTCAGGCGCAGGGCGACAGGAATATGGTAAGCCTGACTGGCCGCCGGATCGAGCTGCCCCAGAAACCACAGCCGTTGCTGGGCAAAGGAAAGCGGCAGCGGCCGGCTGCGGTCAGCCACCGGGATGATGGCCTGCGTCACGGTTGTCGTTTCCGTGAGCGTTTGGGCCAGCTCATGCAGAACCGGCCGGGCAAACAGGGTTGGCAGCGGTAACTCGCGCGACAATACTTGGCGCAGGCGGGCGACCAGTTGGACGGCCAGCAGCGAGTGCCCGCCAAGTTCAAAGAAATGGTCATGGCGGCCAACCCGTTCCAGCCCCAGCAAGTCCTGCCAGATGTGCGCCAGTGCCGTTTCAGTTTCACCGATTGGGGCGGCATAGCCCCGGGTCACCACGGCAGCGGCGTCCGGTGCCGGCAGTGCCTGACGGTCAAGTTTGCCATTGGGCGTTAACGGGAAAGTGTCCAGCACCACAAACGCACCGGGCAGCATATAGTCGGCCAGGTGTTGGGCAAGTTGCTGACGCAGTTCAGCCGGAAGGAGTCTGGCACTTGGCTCCGGCAGTAGATAGGCCACCAGCCGTTTTTGCCCCGGTTCCTCTTCTCGTGCCAGCACCACGGCGTCACGCACGCCGTGGCACTGCCTCAGTTGGGCCTCGATTTCCCCCAATTCAATGCGGAAACCGCGCAGCTTGACCTGAAAATCATTGCGGCCAAGGTAGTCGATATTGCCGTCAGGCCGCCAGCGGCCGAGGTCACCGGTCTTGTACATGCGGGCGGCAGGATGGGGGGAGAACGGGTCACGGAGAAAACGTTCTGCCGTCAGTTCCGGCCGGTTGAGGTAACCACGGGCGACCCCGGCACCGGCGATATAGATTTCGCCCGTCACCCCCAACGGCACGGGCTGGCCGTGCGGGTCGAGGATGTGAATTTGGCTGTTGGCTATCGGGCGGCCGATGGGCGGCAGGGCTGGCTCGTGTTCCGGCGTTGTTCCCAAGGTGTAGGCCGTGACAACATGGCTTTCCGTCGGGCCGTAGTGATTGTGTAACCGGCAATGGCCGGCCCGTTGCAGGAAACGCCGGATGGCCGGTGTGATGCGCAACTGTTCACCGGCGGTAATAATCTGTGCCAGACAGGTTAAATTCCCCTCACCATTCCTTTCAGCGTAGTCAGTGGCCTCAGCAAGCTGCTGGAGCGCAATGTAAGGCAGGAAAATCCGGTCAATCTGTGCTTGCTGAATCAGCCGGAGAAGCTGTTGCGGTTCACGGCGCAGGGCTTCATCAATCAACACCAGACAGCCGCCTTCACACAGGGTGGTAAAGATTTCCTGAAAGGCGACATCGAACCCCAGTGCGGCAAATTGCAGGGTTTTGCCGGTGCCGGCGGGTTGTGAAGGGGAGCGGTGCCATTGCAGCAAGTTTGCCAATGCCGCCAGCGGCATTGCCACCCCCTTGGGCAGGCCGGTGGAGCCGGAGGTGTAGATAACATAGGCCAGATGGTGCGGTGCCAGCCCCCGTGCCTGTGGGTCAGGGTTGTGGTCAGGTTGTCCAGTGAGTGAAGCGATGGGTGCATCCAGTAAAACGGTATCGTAGCCCGTTTCGGCAGCGGGTACGGCCTGATTCAACCTGTCGGCAAGGGCGGTCTGGGTCAGTAAGGCCACCGGTGCCGCATCCCTGAGCATATACGCCAGCCGTTCAGTCGGGTAAGCCGGGTCGAGCGGGACATACGCCCCACCGGCCTTAAGGATAGCCAGTATCCCGGTCACCATTGCCGGGCTGCGCTCAACACAAATTGCCACCCGGTCATCCGGCCGTACGCCCTGCGCGATTAAATAATGGGCCAGTCGGTTGGCACGGTGGTTGAGTTCACCGTAGCTCAGGGTTTGTTCCCCAAAGACCACGGCCGGGGCATCGGGCTGTTGGGCGGCCAGTCCTTCAAACCGGGAATGAACCAAGCCATCCGACGGAAAATCCACCTGGGTGGCATTAAACGCCGCCAGCCGCTGTTGTTCCGCTTCTGGCAACATCGGTAGGGTCGCAATAGCCTGTGTCTCATCCGTGGCCATTGCAGCCAGTATATTTTTCAAGTAACCCGCTATACGCTCAATCGTGGCTGCATCGAACAGATCAGCGGCATAAGTCATGGCACCGGCTAAACCTGATTCAGTCTCGGTCAAGGATAAAGTGATGTCAAAGTAGGCACCATGATGTGCCTGTTCAATCGAGGTAAGCTGCAAATCAGGCAATACCAATTGCTGGGCGGGAGTGTTGTTCAAAGTCAGCATGACCTGAAAGAGGGGGCTGTAGCTTAAACTGCGTTCAGGTTGGAGCACTTCCACCACCTGCTCGAAGGGCAGATCCTGATGAGCATAGGCAGTGAGCGCACATTCCCGAACGTGTGCCAGCAGATCCGCGACACTGAAATCATCATGGCATCTGACGCGAAGAGCCAGGGTATTGGTAAAGAAGCCTATCAGCCCCTCAAGTTCATGGTGCGGACGATTGGCGACGGGGGTGCCAATGACAATATCATCCTGACCACTCAGCCGGGCGAGCACAAGACTCCAGCCACTCAACATTGTCATAAATAACGTGGTGTGATGGCGCTGCCCCAGCGCCTTAAGTGATGCCAATAAGGCGGCATCAAGGTGGAAAGTGACTTGGCCGCCGACATAAGTTTGTACCGTTGGGCGTGGCCGATCGGTGGGCAGCGTCAATAGAACCGGCGCACCTTCAAGCTGGTTCCGCCAGAAATCACGCTGTACAGTGAGCGCCTCTGCTTTTAACTGATTATGTTGCCAGACCGCATAATCCGCATACTGGATCGGCAGGGATGGCAGGGGATGATCATCCCCGTCAAGGGCTGCGCGGTAGAAAATACCCAATTCACGTACCAGCACCCCAAGCGACCAGCCGTCAGTAATAATGTGGTGCAGGGTGAGCAATAACACATGCTCCTCCCCGGCCAGTTGCAGCAATTGACCGCGGATCAGCGGACCTTGGGCAAAATCGAAAGGCGTCTGGGCTTCACGTTCGGCAAATTCGGCGACGAGGTTCGCGTGCAAAGCCGGATCAAGCTGGCGCAGGTCATGGCAGGATAAGGTAAAACCGATGTCAGCGGAGTCGATGTGCTGACAGGGCTGCCCTGCAATCGAGACAAAGCGAGTACGCAGGCTTTCATGGCGGCTAACCAGACGATCAAGCGCAGTCGTCAGCGCCTGACGATTGAGCGCACCGGTCAGGCGCAATGCTGCCGGAAGATGATAGGCTTGACTGGCCGCCGGATCGAGCTGCGCCAGGAACCACAAACGTTGTTGGGCAAAAGAGAGTGGTAAGGGGTGATTGCGGTCAGCCGCAGGGATAACCGTCTGTGTGGTTGCGCCAGTTTGAGCGAGCGTATGCGCCAGTGTCATTAATACAGGTCTCTCAAAGAGTGTCTGTAACGGCAGCTCGCGCGCCAGCTTCTGCCGTATGCGGGCGACCAGTTGGACAGCCAGCAGGGAGTGTCCCCCAAGTTCAAAGAAGTGATCATGGCGGCCGATCTGTTCCAGTCCCAGTAAGTCTTGCCAGATTTGTGCCAGTGTGGTTTCTGTTTCACCGACCGGTGCGGCATAGCTGCGGGTGACTACGGCAGAGGAGTCCGGTGCCGGCAGCGCCTGACGGTTAAGTTTGCCATTGGGCGTGAGCGGAAAGGTTTCCAGCATCACAAAAGCACCGGGCAACATAAAGTCGGCCAGATGTTGCGCGAGTTGCTGGCGTAACTCCGCCGGCACCAGTGTCATGCCCGTCTGCGGCCGGAGATAGGCCACTAAACGTTTGTCACCCGGCGTATCTTCACGGGCGATCACAACAGCTTCACGTACACCGTCACACCGCATAAGTTGGGACTCAATCTCCCCCAGTTCAATGCGGAAACCGCGCAGTTTAACCTGAAAATCATTACGGCCGAGGTATTCGATATTACCGTCGGGCAGCCAGCGACCGAGGTCGCCAGTTTTGTACATGCGCGCATCGGGATTGGCGGAGAACGGATCGAGCAAGAAACGTTCTGCGGTGAGTTGCGGCCGATTTAAATAACCCCGGGCCAGCCCCGCGCCGGCAACATAGATCTCACCCGTTACACCAAAGGGAACAAGCTGACCATGAGAGTCGAGAATGTAGATTTGGGTATTGGCAATCGGGCGACCGATCACGGAAACCGCCGGTACGCCTGACTGAGCGGAATATTCATACCAAGTCGCGTCACCATTCACTTCGGACGAACCGTAAAAATTGAGCAACCGCAGCCAGGTAAAATGGGTCACGACGTGTTGCGCCAGTTCAGGGGCGAGCCGTTCCCCGCTGCAAACCAATATTCTGATGGATGTCAGCGCGTTAATTCCGTGATCCCGTGTCAGGAGTTTCAAGAGTGAAGGGACAACCACCAAGGCGTTAACGCCAAAACGCTGCAAGCCTTCACCAAAGCGAACCGGATCTTGCACGGTGTGGTGGTCGAAAACCACCAGTTTGCCACCGGCCAGCAACACGCCCAACGTTTCAGTGATCGAATCGACAAAGCTGATACTGGTTTTCAGGGCACCCACCAGAGGGGATGTCACGATATCCCGGACAAACCACAACAGCCGGTTGCACAGGGCGCGGTGGCTACTCATCACCCCTTTGGGCAGCCCCGTGGAGCCTGAGGTATACACCACATAAGCCAGATGGTGAGCGGTCAGATCGGGAACGTCTGGATTGTGATCGGGTTGGGCTGCCAGCAGCGGCGCTTGGGCATCAAGTGTGACTATTGGCGTAGTGACTATCGGCGTAGCTAGCGGGATGACATCGGCCGCCTCAGGGCGGATAAGGTGATCAGCCCATGCCATTTGTGTCAGTACTGCTTGGGTCAGTACGACCACAGGGGATGAATCCTCAAGCATATATTTCAGGCGTTCGGTCGGATAAGCGGGATCAAGTGGCACATAGGCACCCCCTGCCTTGAAAATGCCAAGCAGACCGACCACCATGTCCAGACCGCGTTCAACACACATGGCGACGCGATCATCCGGACGGACACCCAAGGCAATCAGGTGATGTGCCAGACGATTGGCGCGGCGATTCAGTTCGCCATAGCTGAGCGTGTGTTCACCGCATACCACGGCGATATCAGCGGGATGGCGTGCGGCTTCGGTTTCAATCAGCCAGTGGATCAGGATATCTTGCGGGAAGTCCGCTTGTGTGGCGTTGAAATCCACGAGTAATGTTTGTTGCTCCGGGGCGGGCATCACCGGGACTTGCAGGACAGGTTGCTGCGGGTGATGAATGAGTGCATCAATCAGGCCACTGATGGCGGTGACCAGATAATGGGTGATCCGCGCGGGTTCTATACCCGTCACCGTCTGAGCGGTGAGGTGGAAACCCACGCCCATATCATCCACCGACAGGGTGATGGGGAAGTTGGTTCGCTCTTCTGCTGCCAAGAGGCGTACCCCGGTCCAAATCGCATCACGCGTTTCTGTCTCACTGGCATGACTATGTTGATAATGACTATGTTGATAATGACTATGGCGGTAGTTGAGCAGGGCACTGAACAGTGGCAGGGGTTGCGCCACGCCACTGCATCGTTGTGCCAGTGACAGCGGTGCCTGCTCATGCTCCAGCAAGGTGGTCAGATTGTGATAGGTGGCTTGTACCACGTCTTGCACACTCCGTCCGGCCAGCGATATCCGCATCGGCAGGGTGTTAATAAACATGCCCAATATTCGGTTGGCGCCCGCAATTCCCTGTAGACGCCCCAATAAGACAGAGCCAAACACCACATCATCGTGACCGCTGGTTTGGGCCAAAACCTGCGCCCAGGCGACATGAAACAGGACGCTGGGGCTGACACCCAGACGGCGAGCCTGAGCGCGAATGGCTTTTGCCAGTGCGGGATCAAGTAACAGGCTGTCTTCGTTGATCGCACTGTTATCGCCGGGTACTTTATCGCTGGGGACTTTGAGTATCCCGAAGGGGGCGGTGGGTTCATCAACATCAGCCAGTTGGGTGCGGAAATAGGCTTCATGCTCGGTGGCCGGCACACTTAACGTTTGGGCAATAAAATCGCGATAAGGCCGTGCCACCGGCAGCCTGTTGGCCTTGCCCTGCAATACTTGGGCAATTTCCGCGAAAATTAGCTCCAGGGTCAGATGGTCACTGACCAGATGATGAAAGCGTAAAGATAACAGCCATTCATTGTGTACGGGGTCGTGGGCAATATCGGCGGCAAACAACGGTGCACGGCTCAGGTCAAGACGGTGCTGACGTGGATCGGTGTAGGCGCGCAGTTGTGACAAAACATCCTCTTCTGTGGCCGGCGTGAAGACCTTGACAGGCAGCGGTGCCTGACGCCAAACCACCTGAACGGGCTGGGCCAAGTCTTGCCAATAGACGGACGTGCGCAGAATATCATGGCGATCGATAATGTGTTGCAGGGCGGCCAAAAAAGTATTGAGGCGTTCACGGCTATCAAAGGCGAACAGGCTTTGCAGCAGGTAATCATCCCCCTGCGCCTGTAATAAGTGTTGGAAGAAGATACCTTCCTGCAACGGGGCTAACGGGTAGATATCCTGCACATTGCTGACGCCACTTGGGATCGTCTCAATAATGGCGTCGATCTCAGCTTGGGATAGCGAAACCAGAGGCAACCTATCAGGGGTAATCGACGTACAGCCTGTGGGGATAAGGTTGGGAGGCACGTCGAAAGCACCCGCCTCGTTCTGGGAGGCCGAAAGGCTGTGCGCCAACTCACTCAGGATAGGGCTGGCGAATACACTGCGCACATCGAGTCGCCAGCCGAGAGGGTGCAATTGTTCAATCAGGCTGACGATCATCAGTGAATGCCCGCCAAGCTCAAAGAAATGGTCATGCCGGCTGATTTGCGTCAATCCCAGCAAATCTTGCCAAATCTGAGCCAACGCCGTTTCCACCTCTCCGATCGGTGCTTCATATCGGCGTGTTGCCACCGCAGATCCATCAGGGGCAGGGAGCGCCTGACGGTCGAGTTTGCCATTGGGGGTCAGCGGGAAAGTGTCAAGCATCATAAAAGCGCTGGGCAGCATATATTCTGCCAGATGCTGAGAAAGTTGCCGGCGCAGTTCTGCGGGGATCAGTTCAACGCCATCTTGTGGCCGCAAGTAAGCCACCAGACGTTTCTGGCCGGCGCGATTTTCACCGGCAATCTCTTTACCTACAACCTCTTCGCGGGCGAGCACGACCGCTTCGCGCACGCCGTGGCATTGCACGAGTTGTGCTTCGATTTCACCGAGTTCAATCCGAAAGCCACGTAACTTAACCTGAAAGTCATTACGGCCAAGATATTCGATATTCCCATCGGGCAACCAGCGACCAAGATCGCCTGTTTTATACATCCGGGCGTTTGCCTCTAACGAGAAGGGATCGGAGAGGAAGCGTTCAGCCGTCAGTTGCGGGCGGTTCAGATAGCCGCTGGCCACGCCGGCTCCCGCGATATAAATTTCGCCCGTGACGCCGAGGGGAACGGGCTGCTTATCGGCGTCGAGAATATAGATCTGGGTATTGGCAATCGGGCGGCCAATATGCGTGACAACGCCGGTTGTCCGATTCAGGCGCGTCCAGGTCGAGTAGGTAGTCGTCTCAGACGGGCCATAGAGGTTGCACACATTCTGTATGGAAGAAAGGGTAAACAAACGTTCCACAATATGCGGTTTCAGCGCCTCACCCGCCAAATTGACCGTTTGAACCGTCGGGGGTATGGCATCGGCTTCGAGCAAATGCGCAATCGCCGATGGCACCGTGTTGATTAAGCTGATTGCTTTTTCTGAGGTGAATCGTTCGGAGGTGAATCGCTCTGAGGTGAATCGTTCAGTATTTATCAGCGCCAGTGCGTCGGCAACAAGATGAACCGTACCACCAGAAATCAGCGGGACAAAGCACTCGTAGACAGACAGATCAAAATTAAATGACGTGGCAAAAAGCGTATGCGCCAATTCTTCCGCGCTGAAAGTACGTTGTGCCCAAGTGAGGAGATTCACCGTATTGCGGTGGGTGATAGTCACCCCTTTGGGTAATCCGGTGGAGCCTGAGGTGTAGATCACATAAGCCAGGTGGCGCGATGTAAGTCCCAATCGTCGGGCATCGGGATTGTCGGTCAGCGGCGGCGCAATCGACCGCGCTTCAGGCACGGGTTCTTGGTGATTAAGGATATCGTCAATCAATACCGTTGGGACGGAACGGGTTACTCCGTCGGCTAACATCTGGGTTGCGATTGCCTTTTGGGTCACTATTGCCTTTTGGGTAACCACCGCCACCGGTGCCGCATCCTCCAGTATATAAACCAACCGCCCGGCCGGATAAGCCGGATCGAGCGGGACATACGCCCCGCCCGCCTTGAGAATAGCCAGCAGCCCCACCACCATTTCCAGATGACGCCCGACACAAATCGCCACCCGATCATCCGGTTGAACACCGAGGGTGATCAGTTGGTGAGCCAGCCGATTGGCATGGCGGTTCAATTCGTCATAGCTGAGCGACTGATCGCCACACACGATCGCGGTCGCTTGGGGGGTTTTTGCCGTTTGCGCTTCGAACAGTTGATGGATCAGGGCATCCTGTGGAAAATCGGCCTGAGTGGCGTTGAATTCCACCAACAATTGTTGTCGTTGTGCCGCGGATAACAGGGGCAGGCTGGCAACGGTTTGTGTTGCATCACTCGCCATGGCTGCCAGTACGTGTTTCAGATAGCCGATTATTCGTTCTATCGTGGCGGAATCGAACAGATCAAGGGCATATTCCAGTTCACCGAACAGACCCGATTCGGTTTCGGTCAGCGATAAGGTCATATCGAAGAGCGTGCTGTGGCGTATTTGTTCAACGGGAGTGAGTTGCAGGCCGGGTAACGTTAACGCCTTGGCAGGGGTGTTGTTTAACGCCAGCATCACTTGGAAAATCGGGCTATAACTCAGGCTCCGCTCAGGTTGAAGTGTTTCCACCACCTGTTCAAAAGGCAGATCCTGATGGGCGTAGGCAGCCAGCGACCGTTCGCGGATTTGGGTGAGCAGCTCGGCAACCGTCGTGTTATCACTGAATGTGACGCGCAAAGCCAGCGTATTGACGAAGAAGCCAATCAGTCCTTCAAGCTCTTTGTGCGGACGATTGGCAACCGGGGTGCCAATCACAATCTCCTCCTGTCCACTCAGCCGGGCGAGGACAATGCTCCATGCCGCCAGCACGGTCATGAACAGGGTGGTGTGATGGCGTTGTCCAATCGATTTAAGGGATGCCAGCAAGGTGTTATCAAACTGGACAGGTAATCGGTTGCCCGCATAAGTCTGAACCGCCGGACGAGGCCGATCGGTCGGCAGATCCAGCAAGGCGGGGGCACCTGCAAGTTGTGTACGCCAGAAATCACGCTGTTTAGTCAGGATCGCCCCTTGCAGCCATTCCCGCTGCCAGACCGCATAATCGGCATACTGAACAGGCAGAGGCGGAACAGGCATATCATCGTTATCAAGCGCGGCGCGATAGAAGAGACCCAACTCGTGCACCAAAATACCAATCGACCAGCCGTCAGAAATAATGTGATGCTGCGTGAGCAGCAACACATGCTCTTCCTCTTCCAGTTGCAGCAAGTGACCCCGGATCAGCGGGCCTTGAGCCAAATCGAAAGGTGTCTGTGCTTCAAGCGCGGTAATTTCAGCAAGGTGGGCAGCGTGCTGCCCTGTGTCTAACGAACGCAGATCTTGATAAGACAACGCGAAGCCGATATCAGCAGGATCAATGGATTGGCAAGGTTGACCTTTAATCAGCCTGAAACGGGTGCGCAAACTTTCATGGCGGGCAATCAGGCGATTGAGGGCATTAATCAGGGCATCCCGGCGAAGTTGACCGGTCAGACGCAGCGCGACCGGTATCTGGTAGGCCAGACTGGCGGCCGGATCGAGTTGGTTAAGGAACCACAAACGTTGCTGGGCAAAAGACAATGGCACGGGCGCATCGCGCATTGCCTGCTTGATGGGAGGCCGCTTCTGCTGTTTCTGTGTTTGTAATTGTTGTTTGATTTTCTTTTTTAAAACAGCACGTTTCAGATTATCGAGGTTCATGTCTTCTGACCTTATCATTGATGACTATCTCCGCCTAACATGGCGATTAATTCTTCTGTTGACATTGAATCCAGCGTGTTTTGCAGCGATTCAAACTCGTTTTTCCCGATAGATTCCAGTTGGGCAGCCAAGATGATCGCGGCCTGTTCCGCCAATTGGGGGGAAAGAAACAGCGAAGAAATGGGAATATCGACCCAAAATTCGTCCTGGATGCGCGTGGCTAATTGCACCAGCATCAATGAATGCCCGCCAAGTTCAAAAAAGTGGTCGTGGCGGCCAACTTGCTCCACGCCCAGCAGGTCTTGCCAGATTTGGGCCAACATCATTTCTTCCTCACTGTTTGGTGCCTCGTAGTGACGTATTACCAGCGCAGACGCGTCAGGGGCAGGCAGGGCTTGACGGTCGAGTTTGCCATTCGGCGTCAGCGGGAAAGTCGCCAATGTGACAAACGCGCTGGGCAGCATATAGTCAGCAAGATGTTGGGCAAGTTGCCGGCGAAGTTCAGCCGGAAGCAATTCCACTCCCGCTTGGGCACGCAGATAAGCGACCAGACGTTGATCTTCACGGGCGATCACCACGGCTTCTTGCACACCGTGACACTGTCTCAGTTGTGCCTCGATTTCCCCCGGCTCGATACGGAAGCCGCGCAGTTTGACCTGAAAATCATTGCGGCCAAGGTATTCGATATTGCCGTCGGGCAGCCAGCGGCCGAGGTCACCGGTTTTGTACATCCGGGCAGCCGGTTCTGGCGAGAACGGATCGCGAAGAAAACGTGCTTTGGTCAGTTCAGGGCGATTCAGGTAACCACGGGCAACACCGGCACCGCCGATATGGATTTCACCGGCCACCCCAAGGGGAACGGGTTGACCCTGCCTATCCAGAATATAAATCTGGGTACTGGCAATCGGGCGGCCAATCGGAATGGAGTGGGCAACGTTAACCGGGGAAGCAATGGCATAGGTGGCGGCAAACGTGGTGGTTTCCGTTGGGCCATAGCCGTTAATCAGGTGTATTGGCGGCGAGTCTGCCTGTTGCACCTGCTGGATTTTCCGCGGATCGAGCACATCGCCGCCGATCAGCAGGTAGCGCAATTGTCCGAACAGCGGCTTAAGGGCATCAAGGTATTGGTTAAATAAACCGGCTGTTAACCAGAGGGCGGTAACGTTTCCCCTGATCAGGGAGGCGCAGAACCGGGGCGGATCGAGCAAGACCGATTGCGGAACAATGTGCAGGCACCCGCCGTTTAACAAGGCCGACCAGATTTCCCACGTCGAGGCATCAAAAGCCATATTGGCACAGTGGGCAACGCAGTCATTCGGACTGATCTCCGTAAAACCACTATTAATAATCAGCCGGAGGACATTGCGATGCTCGACCATCACGCCCTTGGGCTGGCCGGTGGAGCCGGAGGTGTAGATCACATAGGCCAGATGATGTGATGTCAGCCCCAGAGCCTGAGTATCTGGGTTGTGAATCGGTTGTTTTTCAAGTGATGTGTTCAGCGTGTCGAGCGTCACCACCGGCACAGTGGCGGGCAGTTTGTCGATCTGGGCTGTCTGAGTCAATAAAACAACCGGTGCTGCATCTTCCAGCATATCGGCCAGCCGTTCAGTGGGATAAGCCGGATCAAGCGGAAGATAGGCACCGCCGGCCTTGAGAATACCCAGTAAACACACGACTGTTTCGAAACTGCGTTCAAGACACACTGCGATGCAATCATCCGGGCGGACACCCAGCGCAAGCAGATAATGAGCCAGTTGATTAGCGCGGCGGTTCAGTTCGCCATAGCTGATGCGTTGATCTTCAAACACCAGTGCCGTAGCGTCAGGGCGTTGTGCGGCCTGAGCTTCAAAAAGTGCGTGGATCAGCGCCTCTTGCGGGAAATCCGTTTGCGTAGCTGTCTGCGTAATATTGAAATCCACCAGCAGTTGTTGTCGCTCTGCCGTCGGCAGGATCGGCAGATCCAGAATCCTTTGCTGGGGGTTGTGCGTTAACGCATCCACCAGACCCCTTATGGCAGTCAGGAGATAATGGATGAGACGAACCGGATCGATATTGGCTACCGTATGGGCAGTCAGATTAAAACCCTCGCCCAAATCATCGACCGATAGGGTAATGGGATAGTTGGTGCGTTCCTGTGTTGCAATAACACGCATGCCCGACCAGACGGTATTGGCGTTTTCTTCGTTGGCTTGAGAATGACGGTAATTGAGCAAAGCACTAAACAGTGGCATGGACAGCGCCACGCCGCTATAGCCCTGAGCCAGCGCCAACGGTGCTTGTTCATGTTCCAGCAGTGTCATTAGGTCATGATAGGTGGCTTGTACAACAGCCTGTACACTGTGATCTGCCAGAGAGATGCGCACGGGCAGGGTATTGATAAACATGCCCAGTATCTGATCGGCACCCGCCCCGCCTTGCAGGCGGCCTAACAGCACCGAACCAAAAACAACATCGTCACGACCGCAGGTCTTGGCCAATACCTGTGCCCACGCGACATGAAACAGGACACTGGGGCTGACTTTCAGGTGGCGGGCTTGGGCGCGAATGGCCTGCGCCAACTCAGGATCAACAGAAAGACGGGCTTCGGCGATGGCGTTATCATCGCTGGGTATTTCATTATTTGATGATTTGTTATCGGGGATGGAGAGAACCCCAAACGGCGCGGTGGGTTCGTCAATATCAGCGAGTCGGGTACGGAAATAGTCCTCGTGCTCTGCGGCCGGCACGTTCAGGGTCTGGGCAATAAAGTTGCGATAAGGCAGTGCCGTGGGCAGCGTTTCCTGACCCTGCAACATTAAGGCTATTTCCGCGAAAATCAGCTCCAGTGTCATATGGTCGCTGACCAGATGATGGAAACGCAGCGCCAACAGCCATTCATTCTGTACCGGATCGTGGGCAATATCTGCCGCAAACAGGGGTGCTCGTGTCAAGTCAAGGCGATGCCGGTGCGGATCGGTATGCGCTTGCAGTTGGGCAGGCACATTGTCCGTTGTGGTTGGGGTGAAAACATGAATATTCAGCGGAGCCTGACGCCAAACCACCTGAACCGGTTGTTCCAATCCCTGCCAGTAAACCGACGTGCGCAAGATATCATGGCGGTTAATCACCCGCTGCAAGGCATCCAAAAAGCGATCGAGACGCTCACGGGTATCGAAATCCAGCAGGCTCTGTAACAGATAGGTATCCCCTTGTGCCTGCATCAGATAATGAAACAGGATGCCTGCCTGCAACGGTGCCAGCGGGTAGATATCCTGTATATTGCTTGCTCCACCGGGAAGGGTCGCGATGATGGCATCAATCTCGGTTTGGGACAGCGAAACCAGCGGCAACATAGCGGGTGTGATGGACGTGCAATCCTCAGGAATAAGATTGGGCGGCACCACAAAGGTACTGTTATCACGCTGAAGCGTCTGTGCCATATCGGCAAGGACAGGAGCGGCGAAGACACTGCGAACGTCGAGCTTCCAACCGGTACTGCGCAACGCCTCGATCAAGCTGACGATCATCAACGAATGCCCGCCCAGTTCAAAGAAATGGTCATAGCGACTGACTTGTTCCAGCCCCAGCAAGTTTTGCCAAATCTGAGCCAGTGCAATTTCTGTTTCACTGGCCGGGGATTCATAGCTACGGACCACCATCGCCGATGAGTCAGGGGCGGGCAGAGCCTGCCGGTCGAGTTTGCCATTCGGGGTCAGCGGGAAAGCCGCTAATGTCACAAAGGCGCTGGGCAGCATATAGTCAGCGAGGTGCCGGGCAAGTTGCTGACGCAGTTCAGCGGGGACTAATTCAACGCCATCCTGTGGCCGCAGGTAAGCGACCAGACGTTTCTGATCACCGGTGTTTTCATCGAAAGCAGCTTCACGGGCTATCACGACGGCTTCACGCACGCCGTGACATTGCCTCAGTTGTGCCTCGATTTCACCGAGTTCAATGCGGAAACCGCGTAGTTTGACCTGAAAATCATTGCGGCCGAGATATTCGATATTACCATCGGGCAACCAGCGCCCAAGGTCACCGGTTTTGTACATCCGGGCATCCGGTTCGGCAGAGAACGGGTCGGCGAGGAAACGTTCGGCAGTCAGTTCAGGGCGATTGAGATAACCGCGCGCCACACCGGCACCGCCAATGTGGATTTCACCGGTCACACCGAGGGGAACCGGTTGACCCTGCGGGTCGAGGATATAGATCTGGGTATTGGCGATCGGGCGGCCAATGGGAATGGTTTGGTGGCTGTCTTTATTTTCTTCCGCCTCAGGGATGATATAGGCGGTAGCAAAAGTGGTGGTTTCCGCTGGCCCATACATATGCAGCAAATATTGGGGGGGATATTCGGTGCGCAGATGAGTCGCCGGACGCGTGTCAGTCTGTTCTCCCCCGAACAGGACATAACGTAACCCCGCCAGTGAAGGCCCAATCAAATGGGCGTAGTGGTTGAAGAGAGCAGAAGTGAGGAACAGGATACTCACCCCTTGCGCTGACAGGCAATGACCAAATTCGGCGGGTTGCAGCAGAGCTTTTTCGGGGATCAACAGAAGACGGGCACCATGAACCAAGCCAGACCACACTTCCCACGTAGCGGCATCAAATGAGATATTGGCGCAATGGGCAATGCAGTCATCCGGGCTGATATCCGCGAAACCACTGTTAACGATAAGACGCAGCACATTGCGGTGCTCCACCATCACCCCTTTGGGCTGGCCGGTGGAGCCGGAGGTGTAGATCACATAGGCCAAATGACGGGCAGTCAGCCCCAAGGCTTGAACATCAGGGTTGTCAGCCGGCTGTGCGGCGAGTTGTGCCGCTAACAGCGGGTCTTGCTCATCAAGGACGTGATCAAGTAACACCGTCGGCAGGGAGCCGGGCAGTTTGTCGCGTTGGGCGGTCTGGGTCAGTAAGACCGCGGGAGTCGCATCTTCAAGCATATAAGCCAACCGCTCGGCCGGATAAGCGGGATCGAGCGGCAGATAAGCTCCGCTGGCTTTCAGGATAGCGAGCAGGCCGACGATCAGTTCCGGACTGCGTTCGGCACAAATGGCGACACGATCATCCGGGTGCACCCCCAGTGCAATCAGATAATGAGCCAGTTGATTGGCCCGACGGTTCAGTTCGCCATAGCTGAGTGTTTTATCCTCAAATACCAATGCAGTAGCATCAGGACGTTGTTCCGCCTGAGTCTCAATCAGTTGGTGGATCAGGGCATCTTGCGGGAAATCCGCCTGAGTCGCATTGAAATCGATTAACAGTTGTTGTCGTTCCGATGCCGGCAGCATCGGCAAAGTCGCAACAGGTTGCGTTTCATCCGCCGCCATCGCCGTCAGAGTATGGGTAAAATAGGCGACCATACGCTCAACGGTTGCGCGATCGAACAAATCAGTGGCATATTCCAGATCCCCCACCAAACCGGTCTCGGTTTCACTCAGCGATAATTCACTTAAAGACAATTCACTCAAAGACAATGCTAAATCAAAATGGGCACCACGACGAGCCGGCTCCATCGCTGTCAGTTGTAAATTTGGCAACGTTAGCGCTTGGGTTGGCGTATTATTCAACGCCAGCATCACCTGAAAGATCGGGCTGTAGCTGAGGCTGCGTTCCGGCTGGAGGGCTTCCACCACTTGCTCGAAGGGCAAATCTTGATGGGCATAAGCCGCCAGCGCCCGTTCCCGTACCTGCACGAGGAGTTCTTTCACGCTGAGGTGATCATTGAATGTCACGCGCAAGGCCAGTGTATTGACAAAGAAACCCATCAGCCCTTCCAGTTCATGCTGCGAACGGTTGGCCACCGGCGTACCAATGACAATCTCCTCCTGACCGGTCAGCCGGGCGAGTACGCTACTCCAGGCGGTCAGCATAATCATAAACAAGGTGCTGTGATGGCGCTGTCCCAGCGCCTTAAGGGATGCCAGCAGCGGAGCATCAAGCTGGAAAGCAACGTGGTCGCCGGCGTAAGTCTGTACGGCGGGGCGCGGCCGATCCGTGGGCAATTCCAGTAAGGCTGGCGCGCCCTCAAGTTGGGCACGCCAGAAATCACGCTGCTCGGTAAGGGCAGTCTCTTTTAACTGCTCGTGTTGCCAGACCGCATAATCCGCATACTGAATCGGCAGGGGTGGCAAAGAGGCATCACGGCCATCAAGGGCGGCGCGGTAGAAAGCCCCCAGTTCGCGCACCAGCACCCCCGTAGACCAACCGTCAGTGATAATGTGATGCAGGGTCAGCAGCAATACATGCTCTTCATCAGCCAGTTGCAGCAATTGGCCGCGAATCAGTGGCCCCTGGGCAAAGTCGAAAGGGGTCAGGGCTTCAAGATCAGCGAGTTCGGCCACCTGACGGGGATGTAAGTCGGGATCGGTTTGGCGCAAGTCATGGTAAGACAGGGCAAAACCGATATCGGCCGGATCGAGTTGCTGGCAGGGTTGGCCTTCGACCAGCACAAAACGGGTGCGCAGGCTTTCATGGCGGGCTATCAGGCGGTCGAGTGATGTCGCCAGCGCGTGGAGGTCAAGCTGACCGGTGAGTTGCAGTATCACCGGCAAGTGATAGGCCAGCGCCGCCGCCGGATCGATTTGGCTGAGAAACCATAACCGCTGTTGCGCGAAAGAGAGCGGCAGAGGCCGATGCCGGTCTGCGGGGGTGATCAATGACGGTTGTTGTTGACACCCACGGACTTGCAATTGTTCTTCAATTCTTTTTTCCAGCACAGCGCGTTTCAAATCATCGAGGTTCATATGAGTTCTTGCCATTAGTGACTGTCTCCGCGGGGATTTTCTCCGCCTAAAATTGCCATCAATTCTTCTGCCGACATTGAGTCAAGATCGCTTTGCAGTGATTCAATCTCGTTTTCCCCTAGCGCTCCCATTTGCGCTGATAAAATGACGGCGGCTTGTTCCGTCAATGTGGGCGACATAAATAATTCGGTCAGGGGAATATTGACCAAGAATCGGTTTTTTATCCGTGTTATCAGCCTGACGACCATCAATGAGTGGCCGCCAAGTTCAAAGAAATGGTCGTGACGGCTGATACATTCCAGACCTAATAATTCTTGCCAGATCTGAGCCAAAGCCGTTTCTATTCTTCCCTGTGGTGGCTCATGCTCATGCGCCACCATGGCCGACGAATCCGGCGCAGGCAGTGCCTGACGATCAAGTTTACCGTTGGGGGTGAGCGGGAAAGCCTCAAGCAGGACAAAGGCGCTGGGCAGCATATAGTCAGCGAGGTGTTGGGCGAGTTGCTGACGCAGATCCGCCGGAATCAGTTCACAACCGTCCAGCGGCAGCAGATAGGCCACCAGCCGTTTCTGATCCGGTTGGTCTTCGCGCGCCAGTACGACCGCTTCGCGCACGCCGTGGCACTGCCTGAGCCTTGCCTCGATCTCCCCCGGCTCAATGCGGAAGCCGCGCAATTTGACCTGAAAATCATTGCGGCCAAGGTATTCCAGCGTGCCATCGGGCAGCCAACGGCCGAGGTCGCCGGTCTTGTACATCCGGGCATCGGGTTCGGCAGAGAACGGATCACGCAGGAAACGTTCCGCCGTCAGTGCCGGCTGGTTCAGATAACCACGGGCGACGCCGGCACCGGCAATATGGATTTCGCCGGCCACACCGAGCGGAACCGGTTGACCGTGTGGGTCGAGGAGATAGATCCGGGTATTGGCGATCGGGCGGCCAATGGGAATTGAACGTGCCGAATCGACGGGGGAGGCAATGGCATAAGTGGCCGCAAAGGTGGTGGTTTCCGTCGGGCCATAGCCGTTAATCAGATGGGCGGGTTGAGATTCAGCCTGTTGCACCTGTTGGATTTTCCGTGGGTCGAGCACCTCACCGCCGACCAGCAAGTAACGCAATTGCCCGAACAACGGCTTGAGCGCCTCCAGATATTCGTTAAATAACCCCGCCGTTAACCAAAGGGCGGTGACTTGCCCGTTGATCAGGGTCTGGCAGAACTGCGCCGGGTCAAGCAACACTGATTGAGGAACCACATGCAGGCGTGCGCCATTGAGCAGGGCCGCCCAGATTTCCCAGGTGGAGGCATCAAAAGCCGGATTGGCACAGTGGGCAATGCGGTCATTCGGACGGATATCCGCAAAACCACTATTCACGATCAGACGAAGGACATTGCGATGCTCAACCATCACGCCTTTCGGTTGGCCGGTCGAACCGGAAGTATAGATTACATAGGCCAAATTTCGTGATGTCAGCCCCAAGCGCTGTGTCTCTGGGTTATGTGTTGGCTGTTCTGCCCAGAACGAGGCTTGTGTATCAAGCAATACGGTCGGTATCAGCGTGTCCAGTTTGTCCGATTGGGTTGTCTGAGTCAGCAAGACCACAGGTTCAGAATCTGCCAGCATATATCTCAGCCGTTCAGCCGGATAGGTGGGATCAAGCGGCACATAAGCCCCGCCGGCCTTAAGGATGGCAAGCAGGCCGATGATCAGCGCCGGACTGCGTTCGAGGCAAATGGCGACCCGATCATCCGGGCGCACTCCCAGCACAATCAGGTGATGAGCCAGTTGATTGGCACGACGATTTAGCTCACCGTAGCTGAGGGTTTGTTCCCCAAAGACGACAGCGGTCGCATCAGGACGCTGTGCGGCCTGCGCCTCAAACAGTCGGTGGATCAGCGCCTCTTGCGGAAAATCGGCTTGTGTTGCATTGACATCCACTAATAATTGCTGCCGCTCTGTTGCCGGCAGGATGGCGATATCCCGCATCAACCGTTGGGGGTCATGAGCCAGTGCCTCGATTAAGCCACCGATGGCTGTGACCAGATAGTGAGTGATGCGGTTCGGGTCAATACCCGCTACCGTCTGGGCAATAAGCTGGAAACGGGTGCCTAAATCATCCACGGACAGGGTGATGGGATAGTTGGTGCGCTCCTCCGCGGCCAAAAGACGGATGCCTGCCCAAGTGGTAGCAACCGCCCCTGTTTTATCGGATTGGCTGTGACGATAATTCAGCAAGGTACTGAACAGGGGGACTGACTGCGCCATACCGCTGCAACGTTGTGCCAGTACCAAGGGAGCTTGTTCGTGTTCCAGCAACATCATCAAACCGTGATAAGTATCTTGTACCACTTCCTGAACGGTGCGATCAGTCAGGGAAACCCGGATTGGCAGGGTATTGATAAACATGCCCAATACGCGTTCTGCATTGGCACCGCCCTGAAGCCGGCCCAACAGCACGGAGCCAAACACCACATCATCACGGCCGCAGGTCTTGGCCAGTACCTGAGCCCAGGCAACATGGAATAGCACACTGGGGCTGACGCCCAGACGGCGCGCTTGAGCACGAACCGCTGTGGCCAGATCAGGCGCGACAGGGAGACGAGCTTCAGTCACGAGTTCACCATCTGTTTGCACTTTCAGTACCCCAAACGGTGCTGTCGGTTCATCAACATCCGCCAGTTGGGTACGGAAATACGCTTCGTGCTCGTCAGTGGGTGTGCTCACGCTTTGAGCGATAAAGTTGCGATAGGGCAGTGCAGCCGGCAACCTCTCCGCTTTTTCCTGCAAAATCAGCGCAATTTCGGCAAAGATAAGCTCCAGTGTCAGATGGTCACTGACCAAATGATGAAAGCGCAGCGCCAGTAACCATTCACCTTGTGCCGGATCATGGGCGATATCGGCGGTGAACAACGGCGCGCGGTTCAGGTCAATACGATGCCGGCGTGGATCAGTGTCAGCCCGTAGCTGGGCAGAGACCTCCTCCGTCGTGATGGGGGTAAAGGTGTTGATCGCCAGTGGTGCCTGACGCCAGACCACTTGAACGGGTTGAGCCAGATCTTGCCAGTAGGCCGCCGTGCGCAGAATATCATGACGGTCGATAACCTGTTGCAGCGCCGTCAGGAAAGTATCGAGGCGCTGACGATGATCGAAGGCAAGCAAACTTTGCAGCAGATAATTATCCCCCTGAGTCTGGAGCAGATGATGGAACAAGATCCCTTCCTGCAACGGTGAAAGCGGATAGATATCCTGCACATTGGCGGCACCCCCCGGCACCGTCGCGACAATGGCATCAATCTCGGCTTGGGACAGTGAAACCAAAGGCAACATGGCGGGCATGATGGCCGTGCAGTTTGCCGGGATCAGGTTAGGCGGCACGACAAACGTCTCGGTCTGACGCCGGATAGCTTGCGCCATCTCAACAAGAACGGGGGCGACAAATACGCTGCGAACGTCAAGCTGCCAATCCAGCTTACGTAACTCTTCGATCAGACTGACAATCATCAGCGAATGGCCGCCGAGTTCGAAGAAGTGATCATGGCGACTGACTCGCTCCAGCCCCAGTAAGTTTTGCCAAATCTGGGCGAGCGCCATTTCCATTTCACCCAGCGGTGCCGCATATTGACGTACCACAACCGAGGATGAATCGGGGGCAGGCAGTGCCTTGCGGTCCAGTTTGCCATTGGGGGTCAGTGGGAAGGCGTCAAGCGTGACAAAGGCGCTGGGCAGCATATAGTCAGCGAGGTGTTGGGCAAGCTGTTGGCGCAGTTCTGCCGGTATTAGCTCGCTGCCTGCCTGTGGCCGCAGATAGGCCACCAGCCGTTTCTGATTGGGTTGGTCTTCGCGCGCCAACACGACCGCCTCGCGCACACCGTGACATTGCTCAAGTTTGGCCTCGATTTCCCCCAGTTCAATGCGGAAACCCCGCAGCTTGACCTGAAAATCGTTGCGGCCGAGATATTCTATATTGCCGTCGGGAAGCCAGCGGCCGAGATCACCGGTCTTATACATGCGGGCGGCTGAATCCGGGAAGAACGGATCGGCAAGGAAGCGCCCGGCAGTGAGTTCAGGGCGATTCAGATAGCCACGGGCCACACCGGCACCGACAATATAGATTTCCCCTGCCACACCAAGCGGAACCGGTTGGTCGTGGGGGTCGAGAATATATATCCGCAGATCAGCAAGCGGCCGGCCAATCAAGCTGCCACGCCCTGAATGGATATCGGACTCCGTCAGTTCACGGTAGGTGGCATGTACCGTAATCTCGGTGATGCCATACATATTCACCAGACGGGTTTGCGACGTCGGATTGCGGGCCACCCATGGGGCAAGCGTATGCAGTTCCAAGGCTTCGCCGCCGAAAATGATGCAGCGCAGGGTGTGCACAGTGGCATCCTGGGCGGCGATTAACTGGCGAAACGCACTGGGCGTCTGGTTGAGGATCGTGACGTGTTCACGGCACAGCAGCGCATAGAATTGCTGGGGTGAGCGGGCACATTCGGCTGAGATAATGACCAACCGGCCGCCATAAACCAAGGCGCCCCACAATTCCCAGACTGAGAAATCGAACGCAAACGAGTGGAACAGCGTCCATACATCTTGGTCATCAAACTGAAAACGCGATTGGGTTGCGGCCAGCAGGCGAATGACATTGGCGTGTTCAACCATCACCCCTTTCGGTACGCCGGTTGACCCTGATGTGTAAATGACATAGGCCAAATGACGTGATGCCAACCCCAGTGCCTGTGCGTCTGGGTTGTCAGTCGGTAGATTGTCAGCCGAAAACGATCCGTGACTCTCCAGCGTATTATCCAGCAAGACCGTCGGCAAGGTGCTGTCCAGCTTGTCGCGTAATTCATCGTGTAACGTCGCTTGAGTCAGTAAGGCCACCGGTGCCGCATCTTCCAGCATATACGCCAGCCGTTCAGCGGGATAGGCGGGATCAAGCGGCACATAAGCTCCGCCGGCTTTGAGGATCGCCAGTAAGCCGACCACCATCGCCAGACCGCGCTCAACACAAATGGCGATGCGATCATCCGGTTGGACACCGAGTGCAATCAGGTGATGCGCCAGTTGATTGGCCCGGCGATTGAGTTCGCCATAACTGAGAGTTTGTCCCTCAAATACGACGGCGGGAGCATCAGGACGTTGTGCGGCCTGCGCTTCAAATCGTTGGTGGATCAGTGTGTCTTGCGGGAAAGTTTCGTGATGGGCATTGAATCCCACCAACAATTGTTGCCGCTCCGCTTCCGGTAGCATGGGCAGGGCCGTAAGGATTTGGGTTTCATCGTCCGCTATGGCTGCCAACACATGGGTCAAATAACCGACCATACGCGCAATGGTTGCCGCATCGAATAAATCAATGGCATAGGCCAGCTCACCGATCAAACCCGATTCGGTTTCCGTCAGGGAGAGGGTCAAATCAAAGTGGGCGCTCTGGTGTTCCTGCTCAACCGGGGTGAGTTGCAGATCAGGTAATGCCAGTGCCTGTAATGTCGTACTCAGCGGCGTATTGTTCAAGGCCAGCATCACCTGAAAGATCGGGCTGTAACTCAGGCTGCGTTCTGGCTGGAGGGCTTCTACCACCTGCTCAAAAGGCAGATCCTGATGCGTGTAAGCCGCAAGGGTCTGTTCCCGTACCTGTGCGAGCAAGTCGGTAACACGGGCAGAATCATTCAGGGTGACACGCAGCGCCAGCGTATTGACAAAGAAACCGAGCATTCCCTCCAGTTCATGGTGCGGACGGTTAGCCACCGGTGTACCGATCACAATCTCATCCTGACCACTCAACCGGGCCAGTACAATACTCCAGCCAGTAAGTACCGTCATAAACAAGGTGGTGTTATGGCGTTGCCCCAGCGTCTTAAGCGCAGCCAATAAGTCAGCATTCAAGTGAACCGGTATTCGGCTGCCAACATAGCGCTGCACCGCGGGACGTGGCCGATCCGTGGGCAGGGTCAGCAAGGCCGGCGCCCCTGCGAGCCGGGCGCACCAGAAATTGCGTTGCGCAGTCAGGGCAGCTTCTTGCAGCCTGTCACGCTGCCAGACGGCATAGTCGGCATACTGAATCGGCAGGGGAGGTAAAGGCGCGTCCTGACCATCAAGGCTGGCACGATAGAGGGCGGTTATCTCATCTATCAGCACACCGATCGACCAGCCATCAGAGATAATATGATGTTGGGTAATCAGCAAGACATGCTCTTCATCGGCCAGTTGCAATAAGTGACCGCGGATCAGCGGGCCTTGGCTGAAATCGAAAGGTGTCTGTGATTCAAGCGCAGTCAATTCCGCGATCCGGTTAGCGTGGGCTTCTGGCGTTAACGAACGCAGATCTTGGTACGACAGGGCAAAACCCATGTCAGCCGGATCGATGTGCTGGTAAGGTTGGCCTGAAACCAGCACAAAACGGGTACGCAAAATTTCCTGACGGGCAACTAAGCGATCGAGGGCGTGGATTAAGGCAGGGCGATTAAGCCGCCCGGTCAGGCGTAATGCCACGGGGATATGGTAGGCCAGGCTGGCCGCCGGATCGAGTTGCCCCAGGAACCACAGCCGTTGCTGGGCAAAGGATAACGGCAGGGGCTGATGACGGTCAGCCACGGGAATGGTAACCTGCGTGGTCACCGCCGCCTCCGTCAGGCTTTGAGCCAGATCGCTCAGCCGCGGCTGGTCAAAGAGTTGCTGCAAGGGTAGCTCGCGTGCGAATACCTGACGCACCCGTGAAGCAAGCTGAACGGCCAGCAGGGAATGCCCGCCGAGTTCGAAAAAGTGATCGTGGCGGCCGATGTGTTCCAGCCCCAGCAACTCTTGCCAAATCTGAGCCAACGCGATTTCTGCCTCCCCCAGCGGCGCTTCATACGTTTGCGTCACCACGGACGATGAATCAGGGGCAGGCAGGGCCTGACGGTCAAGTTTACCGTTTGGCGTCAGCGGGAAAGTGTCGAGCGTGATGAACGCGCTGGGTAGCATATACTCGGTAAGGTGTTTGGCGAGTTGTTGACGTAGTTCAGCCGGCACCAATTCAACCCCTGCCTGCGGCCGCAGATAGGCCACCAACCGTTTCTGATTGGGTTGGTCTTCGCGCGCCAGTACGACCGCCTCACGCACGCCATCGCACTGCATCAGCCTTGCCTCGATTTCCCCCAGTTCAATGCGGAAGCCACGCAGTTTGACCTGAAAATCATTACGCGCAAGGTATTCGATATTGCCGTCGCGCCGCCAGCGACCGAGGTCGCCGGTTTTGTACATCCGGGCACCGGGATCTGAAGCGAACGGATCAGCGAGGAAACGCCCGGCAGTCAGTTCAGGCCGGTTCAGGTAACCGCGCGCCACACCGGCACCGGCAATATAAATTTCCCCTCCGACCCCGATGGGAACCGGCTGACCTTGTTTATCCAGAATATAGATCTGGGTATTCGCGATCGGCCGGCCGATGGGAATGGCTTGGCGGCCGTCTTTATCTTCCGTCTCAGGGATAACATAGGCAGTGGCGAAAGTGGTTGTCTCCGTTGGCCCATACATATGCAGCAAGTGCTGGGGGGGATATTCGGCACGCAGGTGAATGGCAGGGCGGGTGTCAGCCTGCTCACCCCCGAAAAGAACATAACGCAACCCCGATAAGGCAGGCCCAATCAAATTGGCATAGTGGTTGAACAGGGAGGTAGTGAGGAACAGGGCACTCACGCCTTCCGATGACAGGCATTGGGCAAAATCGGCGGGTTGCAGCAAGGTTTTTTCCGGGATCAACAGAATACGGGCGCCATGAACTAAACCAGACCACACTTCCCACGTAGCGGCATCAAATGAGATATTAGCGCAGTGGGCAAGGCAGTCATCCGGGCCGATATCGGCGAAGCCATTATTGATCAGCAAACGCAGGACATTGCGATGTTCGACCATCACCCCTTTGGGTTGACCGGTGGAACCGGAGGTGTAGATCACATAGGCCAAATGACGGGCGGTCAGCCCCAAGGCTTTAGCGTCGGGATTATCGGCCGGTTGTGCCGCCAATTGCGGGTCTTGACCATCAAATAAATGGTCAAGTAACACCCTTGGCAGGGTGCCGGGCAGTTTGCTGCTCTGGGCGGCCTGAGCCAGTAAAACAACCGGGGCTGCGTCTTCCAGCATATAAGCCAACCGTTCAACCGGATAGGTGGGATCGAGGGGCACATAAGCCCCGCCGGCTTTGAGAATAGCGAGTAAGCCGACAATCAGCGCCGGACTACGTTCGAGACAGATTGCTACCCGATCATCCGGACGTACGCCCAGTGCAATCAACTGATGGGCCAGACGATTGGCGTGTTGGTTCAATTCGCGATAGCTCAAGGTTTGGCCTGCACAAACCACTGCCGTCGCATCGGGGCGTAACAATGCCTGAGCTTCAACATGTTGATGGATCAGCGCGTCTTGTGGAAAATCCGTCTGCGTGGCATTGAAATCGACCAGTATTTGCTGCCGCTCTGCCGCCGGCAGGATCGGGACATCCAGAATCCCTTGTTGCGGATTGTGGACTAAGGCATCAACCAAGCCGCCAATGGCCGTTGCCAGATAGGCGGTGACTTGTTCTGGTACAACCTCGGTGACAGTCAGGGCGGTCAGTTGGAAATCATCCCCTAAATCATCGACAGATAGCGTAATCGGGTAGTTGGTTCTTTCCTCAGCCCTGATCAGGCGGATATCAGACCATAGGGTATCAACGATCTCATCCTGACCCGTTTGACTATGGCGATAATTCAGCAAGGTACTAAACAGGGGCGTAGGCTGCGCCACGCCACTGCAACGCTGTGCCAGCGCCAACGGTGCCTGCTCGTGTTCCAGTAAGGTGGTCAGGTTGCGATAGGTCTCCTGCACAATGTCTTGTACGTTGCGTCCGCTCAAAGCAATACGCATTGGCAGGGTGTTGATAAACATGCCCAAGATTTGGTCGGCACCCGAAATACCTTGCAGACGTCCCAGTAGCACGGAACCAAACACCACATCATCACGGCCGCTGGTTTGCGCCAATACCTGTGCCCAGGCGACATGGAACAGCACACTGGGGCTGACGCCCAGACGACGAGCCTGAGCGCGAATGGCCTTAGCCCGTTCAGGCGTCAGTAAAAGCCGGGCTTTTGCCACTGGCTCGCCATGGTTGTCGGGCCATTCACCCGATTTGGGCGCTGCTTTTGGCATGGTCAGCACACCGAACGGTGCGGTGGGTTCGTCGATATCGGCCAGTTGTTGGCGGAAGTAATCTTCATGGATTGACGCCGGAACACTCAGCGTTTGCGCGATGAAATTACGGTAGGGCAGTACCGTGGGCAGGGTTTTCATATTTCCCTGTGCCACCCGAACAGAGAGTATCCGGACAATCTCAGCGAAGACCAGATCAAGCGTCGTATGGTCACAGACCAGATGATGGAAACGCAGTGCCAGCAACCACTCCTGTTGTTCCGGATCATGGGCAATATCCACTGTGAACAAGGGCGCACGGGTCAGGTCGATACGGTGCTGACGAGGATCAGTCTGTTGTTGCAGTTGCGCCGCGATAGCGTCCGTCGTGGCAGGGGTGAACACATTAATATTCAGGGATGCCTGACGCCAGACGACTTGAACCGGTTGCGTCAGATCTTGCCAGTAGGCTGCGGTACGCAAAATATCATGGCGGTCAATCACCTGTTGCAGGGCACTCAAGAAAGCATCAAGGTGCTCACGCGTAGCAAACGCGAGCATGATGTGCAATAAATAGTCATCGCCTTGGGTTTGTAACAGATGGTGGAACAGAATGCCTGACTGCAAGGGTGCCAGTGGATAGATATCCTGCACATTGCCCGCTCCATCCGGAATGTGAGCAACGATGGTATCAATCTCAGTCTGGGACAGCGAAACCAGCGGCAACATCGCGGGAGTGATGGCCGTGCAATCTGCCGGGATCAGGTTAGGCGGTACGACAAAAGTGTCGGTGTTATGCTGGATAGCCTGAGCCATATCCGCGAGGACGGGGGTGGCAAATACATTGCGGACACTGAGTTGCCAACCCAGATGGCGTAGTTCTTCAATCAGGCTGACAATCATCAACGAATGGCCGCCGAGTTCAAAGAAATGATCATGGCGACTGACTTGCTGCAATTTCAATAGCTTCTGCCAGATCTGAGCCAGAACCGTTTCCGTTTCACCTGTTGGAGGCTCATGGCGGCGTATGACGATCGAAGACGCATCAGGCGCAGGCAGTGCCTGACGGTCGAGTTTGCCATTCGGCGTCAGCGGGAAGGATGGAAGCGTGACAAACGCACTGGGCAGCATGTGTTCAGCGAGATGGTGAGTCAACTGTTGGCGCAGTTCAGCCGGAAGGAGTTGGGCCTCCGGTTCAGGCAGCAAATAAGCCACCAGACGCTTGTGATTGGGTTCGTCTTCGCGTGCCAGTACAACCGCTTCACGCACGCCGTGGCACTGTCTGAGACGGGCTTCTATTTCACCCAGCTCAATACGGAAACCACGCAGCTTGATTTGAAAGTCATTGCGGCCAAGATACTCAATATTGCCGTCGGGCAGCCAACGACCGAGATCGCCGGTTTTGTACATCCGGGCATCTGGATCGGCAGAGAATGGATCACGCAGGAAGCGTTCAGCCGTGAGTTCAGGCCGATTGAGATAGCCGCGGGCGACGCCGGCGCCCGCAATATAAATTTCCCCGATAACGCCCAGCGGGACAGGTTGGGCATGGGCATCAAGCAGATAGATTTGGGTATTGGCAATCGGGCGGCCAATCGGCGGTGCATTCTCTTCCTGACTATTTTCTTCCTGACTATTCTCTTTCTGATTACCACATGGATAAAGGGTGGCACAGACGGTGATTTCCGTCGGGCCATAGGCATTGAGCATCCGCCTGCCGGGTGACCAGCGTTTGACTAAGGTTGGCGGGCACGCTTCACCGCCCACCAGCAAGGTGTGTAAGGTATCGGGCAAAGCATCCATGGCCGCCAGTACGGTCGGTGACAACAGCACATGGCTGATGGCATTGGCGGCCAGATAACCGGACAGTACCGCCCCCGGCAGCAGATCGGCACGTTTGGCGAGATAGAGACGACTCCCCGCCCCGAAAGCCATGCCGCATTCCCAAATACAGGCATCAAAACTGTTCGAAGCAAACTGTAAGACACGACTATCAGGGGTCAGTGCCAGTGCCTGTTGTTGCGTGGTAATCAAGTTGCACAGACTACGATGTTCGATCATCACCCCTTTCGGCTGGCCTGTTGATCCTGACGTGTAAATCACATAGGCCAGATGGCGTGATGTCAGCCCCAGCGTTTGCGGATCTGGGTTATCTGCGGGCTGGGTCGCCAAGAACGGATTAGGGTTGTCAAAGGCGTTATCAAGCAAGACCGTCGGCAAGGTGCCGGAAAATTTATCCATCCACTCGGTTTGCGTCAGTAAAGCGACAGGGGCGGCATCCTCAAGCATATAGACCAACCGTTCGCTGGGATAGACGGGATCGAGAGGGACGTAAGCGCCCCCCGCCTTGAGGATCGCCAGTAAGCTCACCACCATCGCCGGACTGCGTTCGACACAGACCGCGACCCGATCGTCTGGGCGTACCCCCAACGTCATCAGATGATGAGCCAACTGATTGGCCCGGCGATTTAGCTCTCCGTAACTGAGGGTTTGTTCCTCAAAGACAACTGCGGTGGCATTAGGATGTTGTAATGCCTGATTTTCAACGAGCTGGTGGAACAACGCCTCTTGCGGGAAATCCATCCGGGTTGCGTTGAAGCCCAGCAGAAGTTGTTGCCGTTCTGTTTCCGGCAGCATGGGCAGAGTCGCGATGCGTTGTGTCTCATCCGCCGCCATGGCGGTCAACACATTGGCTAAATAACCGACCATACGTTCAACGGTTGCGACATCGAACAGATCGGCCGCATAGACCAGCTCCCCGACCAAGCCCGCTTCGGTTTCAGTCAGCGACAAGGTCAAATCAAAATGGGCGCTGGGATACCTCTGCTCAACGGGCGTACATTGTATATCGGGTAAGGTCAGCGCTTGGGGTGGCGTGTTGTTTAAGGCCAGCATCACCTGAAAGATTGGGCTGTAGCTCAGGTTGCGTTCCGGCTGGAGGGCTTCCACCACTTGCTCAAAGGGCAGATCTTGGTGGGCATAGGCCGCGAGTGCCCGTTCACGGATCGCCTTGAGGAGATCAGCCACACGGGTGGAATGATGCAGGGTGACCCGCAAGGCCAGCGTATTGACGAAGAAACCGATTAGCGGTTCAAGTTCATGATGCGGGCGGTTAGCCACCGGCGTGCCGATGACAATCTCATCCTGACCACTGAACCGGGCGAGTACGATACTCCAGGCGCCCAGTACGGTCATAAATAAAGTGGTGTGATGGCGTTGCCCAAGCCCTTTGAGTGACGCCAGTAAATCCGCATCAAAATGGACAGGCAGCCTGCCACCGACAAAGGATTGTGTCGCCGGGCGTGACCGATCGGTCGGCAGGGTCAGTAAAGCCGGAGCGCCTGCAAGTTGGGAACACCAGAAGTTACGCTGTGCCGTCAGTTTAGCTTCCGGTAACCATTCGCGTTGCCAGACGGCATAATCGGCGTATTGAATGGGCAAGGGTGGTAGGGGATCGTTTTGACCCGCAAGGGCGGCACGGTAGAGGGCGCTCAGTTCACGCATCAATACGCCGATGGACCAGCCATCAGAGATAATGTGGTGTTGGGTGAGCAGTAATACATGCTCCTCATCGGCCAGTTGCAGCAAATGACCACGGATCAAGGGGCCTTGGCTAAAATCAAAAGGTGTCTGCGCTTCGAAAGCGGCGAGTTCAGCGAGACGGTCGGTCTGCGAGGCTGGCGCTAATGCGCGCAGATCTTGGTAAGACAACATTGAACCCATAACAGCCGAGCCGCTGTCAGCCGCATCGATTTGTTGGCAAGGTTGACCGGCGACCAAGACAAAGCGGGTGCGCAGGATTTCATGCCGGGCGATTAACTGGCTGAGTGAGCGGGTCAAGGCCGGGTGATTAAGGTGCCCGCTCAGGCGCAATGCCGCAGGAATATGGTAGGCCAGACTGGCAGCCTGGTCGATCTGACTCAGGAACCACAATCGTTGCTGCGCAAAGGACAAAGGCAGGGGCGGGTGACGGTCAGCCACCGGGATCGCGGCCTGAGCGGTTGCCGCAACGCCAGTGAGCGTTTGAGCTAAATTCATCAAGACAGGCTGGTCGAAGAGTTGTTGTAATGATAATTCCCGTGCCAAATCCTGACGGATATGGGCCATGAGTTGGACAGCCAGCAATGAGTGCCCACCCAGTTCAAAGAAATGATCATGGCGGCCAACCTGTTCCAGCCCCAGTAATGTTTGCCAAATTTGAGCTAATGCAATTTCCACCTCACCCATTGGCGCTTCATAACGGTGAACTGCCACATCTGTTGAATCCGGCGCAGGCAGTGCCTGACGATCCAGTTTACCGTTGGGGGTGAGCGGGAAAGCCTCAAGCAGGACAAAGGCGCTGGGCAGCATATAGTCAGCGAGGTGTTGGGCGAGTTGCTGACGCAGATCCGCCGCAAGTAGCTGGCAACCCTCCAGCGGCAGCAGGTAGGCCACCAGCCGTTTCTGATCCGGTTGGTCTTCGCGCGCCAGTACCACCGCTTCGCGCACGCCGTGGCACTGCCTGAGCCTTGCCTCGATCTCTCCCGGTTCAATGCGGAAGCCACGCAGTTTGACCTGAAAATCATTGCGGCCAAGGTATTCCAGCGTGCCATCGGGCAGCCAGAGGCCGAGGTCGCCGGTTTTATACATGCGGGCATCGGGTTCGGCAGAGAACGGATCACGCAGGAAACGTTCCGCCGTCAGTGCCGGCCGGTTCAGATAACCACGGGCGACGCCGGCACCGCCAATATGGATTTCGCCGGCCACACCGAGCGGAACCGGTTGACCGTGTGGGTCGAGGAGATAGATCCGGGTATTGGCAATCGGGCGGCCAATGGGAATCGAACGGTCAGTATCGACGGGGGAGACAATGGCATAAGTGGCAGCGAATGTCGTGGTTTCCGTCGGGCCATAGCCGTTAATCAGATGGGCGGGCTGGGATTCAGCCCGTTGCACCTGTTGGATTTTCCGTGGGTCGAGCACATCACCGCCGACCAACAAATAACGCAATTGCCCGAACAACGGCGTGAGCGCCTCCAGATATTCATTAAATAACCCCGCCGTTAACCAAAGGGCGGTGACTTGCCCGTTGATCAGGGTCTGGCAGAGCTGCGCCGGGTCAAGCAACACCGATTGGGGAACCACATGCAGGCAAGCGCCATTGAGCAGGGCCGCCCAGATTTCCCAGGTGGAGGCATCAAAAGCCGGATTGGCACAATGAGCAATACAGTCATTCGGACTGATATCAGCAAAACCACTATTCACGATCAGACGAAGGACATTGCGATGCTCAACCATCACCCCTTTCGGTTGGCCGGTCGAACCGGAGGTATAAATGACATAGGCCAGATGACGTGACGTCAGCCCCAACGCCTGAGCCTCTGGATTGTGCATCGGTTGTGCTGCCCAGAACGAGGCTTGTGCGTCAAGCAATACGGTCGGTATCAGCGTGTCCAGTTTGTCCGATTGGGTTGTCTGAGTCAGCAAGACCACAGGTTCAGAATCTGCCAGCATATATCTCAGCCGTTCGGCCGGATAGGTGGGATCAAGCGGCACATAAGCCCCGCCGGCCTTAAGGATGGCAAGCAGGCTGATAATTAGCGCCGGACTGCGTTCGAGGCAAATGGCGACCCGATCATCCGGCCGTACTCCCAGCACAATCAGGTGATGAGCCAGTTGATTGGCACGGTGATTTAACTCACTGTAGCTGAGGGTTTGTTCCCCAAAGACGACGGCGGTCGCATCAGGACGCTGTGCGGCCTGCGCCTCAAACAGAGAGTGGATCAACGCATTGTGTGGGAAATCCACTTGAGTAGCATTAAAGTCCACCAATAACTGTTGCCGCTCTGTTATTGGCAGAATGGAGATATCCTGAATCCGTCTTTGTGGGTTGTGGGCCAAAGCCTCAACCAGCCCCCCAATGGCGGTTGCCAGATAGGTGGTGATGCGGGCGGGATCAATACGGGTCACCGTCTGCGCGGTTAAACGGAAACCGGCCTCCATATCATCCACCGATAAGGTGATCGGATAGTGAGTCCGTTCCTCAATGGCGACGATACGCATATCTATCTGAGGTATTTTAATGACATGGGTTTCGCCATCTTCGCTGATTTGGCTGTGACGATAATTCAGCAAGGTACTGAACAGGGGGACTGACTGCGCCATACCGCTGCAACGTTGTGCCAGTGCCAAGGGGGCCTGTTCGTGCTCCAGCAAAGTCGTCAAATTGTGATAGGTGGCCTGTATGGCTTCTTGCACACTACGGTGCGCTAAAGCGATCCGTATTGGCAGGGTATTGATAAACATCCCCAGCGTTCGCGAGGCACCTTCACCGCCCAGTAACCGCCCCAAGAGCACGGAACCAAAGACGACATTGTCGTTGCCACTGGTTTGTGCGAGCACTTGTGCCCAGGCGACGTGGAACAAGACGCCTGGACTGACGCCCAGACGGCGGGCTTGAGTGCGGATCGCCTGCGCCAGAGCCGGATCGAGTGAAAGATGAGCTTCTGCGATCGGGGCATTATCATCCTGAATGGCAAGTACACCGAATGGCGCGGTCGGTGTGTCGATATCAGCCAGTTGAGCACGGAAATATGTTTCGTGCACCGTGGGCGGCACACTTAACGTTTGGGCGATAAAGTTGCGATACGGTACGGTTTCGGACAGGTTATCAGCCTGTCCTTGCTGTATCTGGGCAATCTCAGCAAAAATTAGCTCCAGTGTCATATGATCGCAGACCAGATGATGGAAACGCAGGGACAACAACCATTCATCCTGTTGCGGATCATGGGCGATATCCGCCGCGAACAGGGGGGCGCGACTCAAATCGAGACGATGACGGCGTGGATCAGTGTGCGCTTGTAGTTGAGAGGGGACATTATCCGCTGCTGTATTAGAAATAGTATCAGGAACAAACACATTGATGCGCAATGGCGCCTGCCGCCAAACGACCTGAACAGGTCGTACTAATCCCTGCCAGCAGACGGCAGTACGCAGAATATCGTGGCGAGCGATGACTTGCTGGAGCGCAGACAGGAAAGCGTCCAGCCGTTCGCGACTTTCGAAAGCCAGCAGGCTCTGTAACAGATAAGTATCACCTTGCGCTTGTCGCAAGTGATGATACAAGATCCCTTCCTGAAGCGGTGCCAACGGATAAATATCCTGTATATTGCGGACCCCATCGGGCGTTGCCTCGGCGATGGCATCAATCTCGGCTTGGGACAGTGAGATAAGCGGCAGCATCTCCGGCGTAAGGGTGGTGCAGTGGGCGGGAATGCGGTTGGGTGGCACGATAAAGCTATCGATATCCCCTTTAATCGCCTGGGCCATTTCAGCCAGGATCGGGGCGGAGAACACACTGCGGACATCAAGCTGCCAGCTGAGAAGGTAGAGTTGCTCGATCAGGCTGACAATCATCAGCGAATGACCGCCAAGCTCAAAGAAATGGTCATGGCGCCCGACTTGCTCCAGTCCCAGTAGCTCTTGCCAAATCTGAGCCAGTGCGGTTTCCGCTTCACCGCATGGGGCGGCATAATCACGCGAAATCACCGCAAGCCGATCAGGGGCGGGGAGCGCCTGACGGTCAAGTTTGCCGTTGGCCGTCAGCGGAAATGTGTCGAGCATGACGAAGGCACTGGGCAGCATGTACTCAGCAAGGCGTTGGGCGAGTTGCTGACGCAGTTCCGCCGGCAGGAGTTCAATCCCGTCCAAGGGTTGCAGATAAGCGACCAAACGTTTCTGCCCCGGCTCATCTTCGCGGGCGATCACGACGGCATTGCGCACCCCGTGGCACTGCATCAGTTGCGCCTCAATTTCCCCCAGTTCAATGCGAAAGCCACGCAGTTTGACCTGAAAATCATTGCGGCCAAGGTATTCGATATTGCCGTCAGGCAGCCAGCGGCCGAGATCACCGGTCTTGTACATGCGGGCATCCGGCTCTGGCGAGAACGGATCGGTGAGAAAACGTGCTTTGGTCAGTTCAGGGCGATTGAAGTAACCACGGGCCACACCAGCACCGGCAATATGGATCTCACCTATCACACCGAGCGGTACGGGTTGGCCCTGCGTATCCAGAATATAAATCTGGGTATTGGCAATCGGGCGACCAATATGGTGATGAAAGCCGGTGGTTCGCTTCATTCTGGTCCAGGTCGAGTAAATCGTCGTCTCAGAAGGGCCATACAGATTGCACACATCCTGTACGGTGGAGTGAGCGAATAAATGTTCCACAACATGGGCTTTCAGGGCCTCGCCGGCTAAATTAACCGTCTGGATACAGGAGGGAACAGCACGGGCTTCAATCAGATGGACAATGGCTGACGGCACCGTGTTGATCAAGCTGAGTGATGGCGTTGTCGCTGCATTGACCAATGACAGGATATCGGGCATCAAATGAACCGTGCCGCCAACGAGCAGGGGAGCAAAGCACTCAAACACGGAGATGTCAAAATTCAGTGAAGTTGCAAAAAGCGCCTGCGCCAACTCGTCACGCTGAAAAGTTCGCTGTGCCCAAGTCAGGAAATTCACCGTATTACGGTGGGTAACGGCGACGCCTTTGGGTAAGCCGGTGGAGCCGGAGGTGTAGATGACATAAGCCAGATGATGTGATGTCAGCCCCAGTGTCTGCGGATCGGGATCACCAGCCGGCAATGCCTCCATCGCCATAAAGGGTTCTTGGCTGTCGAGTAGCACCGTGGAGACAGTACTGACCAACTTGTCGGCGAGCGTTGTTTGGGTCAGTACCACGATGGGAGCGGCGTCTTTAAGGATATAGGCCAGCCGTTCAGCCGGATAAGCCGGATCTAACGGCACGTAGGCACCACCCGCCTTAAGGATAGCGAGTAAACCCACCATCATTTCCAGTCGGCGCTCAACACAAATGGCGACCCGATCATCCGGTCGTACTCCCAGCGCAATCAGATGATGGGCCAGCCGATTGGCGCGTTGGTTCAATTCACCATAGCTGAGCGTTTGGTCGCCGCACACTACCGCTGTGGCCGTGAAGTCGTGCGTCACCTGCGTTTCGAACAGTTGGTGGAGCAGGGCGTTTTGCGGAAAATCGGCCTGAGTTGCGTTGAAATCCACCAGCAGTTGTTGTCGCTCCGACGCTGACAACATCGGCAGGCGAGTAATCGATTGTGTTGCGTCGGCGGCCATTGCCGCCAGTATTCGTTGCAAATAGCCAACCATGCGCTCAATGGTGGCGGCATCGAACAGATCGGTGGCATATTCCAGCCCGCCGACCAAACCGGTGTCAGTTTCCGTCAACAACAGCATTAAATCAAAATGAGCACTATGGGACGCCAGCTCAATGCGGGAGATCTGCAAATCAGGCGATGCCGGTTCTTGAACTGGTGTATTGTCCAGCGCCAGCATCACCTGAAAGATAGGGCTGTGGCTGAGACTACGCTCAGGCTGGAGCGCTTCCACCACCTGCTCAAAAGGCAAATCCTGATGGGCATAGGCAGCCAGTGCCCGTTCCCGTACCTGTGCCAGCAGGTCGGCGACACTGAGGTCATCCCTGCATGTCATACGCAAGGCCAATGTGTTGACAAAGAACCCGATTAATCCCTCCAGCTCATGGTGCTGGCGGTTGGCAACCGGCGTACCAATAACAATCTCCTCCTGACCACTCAGCCGGCTGAGGACAATACTCCAGCCCGTGAGCAGGGTCATAAATAAGGTGGTGTGATGGCGTTGCCCCAGTTGTTTCAGTGAGGCCAGTAATGACGCATCAAGGTGGAAAGCAACCTGACGGCCGGCATAGGTTTGTACCGCAGGGCGTGGCTGGTCGGTGGGCAAGGTCAGTAAGGCTGGTGCCCCTTCAAGCTGATCACGCCAGAAATCACGCTGCGCGGCGAGCACCTTATCGTTTAATTGTTCATGCTGCCAGACCGCATAATCCGCATACTGAATGGGCAGGGGTGGCAAGAGCGCATCATGACCAGCCAGCGCCGCGCGATAAAAGGCCCCCAATTCGCGGACCAGCACCCCAAGCGACCAGCCGTCAGTAATAATATGGTGCAGGGTGAGCAATAATACATGCTGCTCTGCGGCCAGTTGCAGCAGTTGACCGCGGAACAATGGGCCTTGGGCAAAATCGAAGGGAGCCTGAGATTCACGTTCGGCAATTTCGGCGACGAGGCCGGCGTGCAAGGCCGGATCACGCGGGCGCAGGTCTTGGCAGGACAGGGTGAAACCGGTGTCAGCGGGATCGAGTTGCTGGCAGGGCTGGCCTGCAACCGAGACAAAACGGGTACGCAGGCTCTCATGGCGGGCCACCAGCCGGTTAAATGCCGCCGCCAATGCCCGCTGATCCAGTGAGCCGGTCAGGCGCAGGGCGACAGGAATATGGTAAGCCTGACTGGCCGCCGGATCGAGCTGCCCCAGAAACCACAAACGCTGTTGGGCAAATGAGAGTGGCAAGGGTTGATTGCGGTCAGCCGCAGGGATCACCGTCTGTGGGGTTGCGGCCGTTTGCGCCAGCGTATGCGCCAGTGTCATCAAGACAGGTGTCTCAAAGAGTGTCTGTAACGGCAGTTCGCACGCCAGCTTCTGCCGTATGCGGGCGACCAGTTGGACAGCCAGCAGTGAGTGCCCGCCAAGCTCAAAGAAATGGTCATGGCGGCCAACCCGTTCCAGCCCCAGCAGCGTCTGCCAGATGTGCGTCAGTGCCGTTTCAGTTTCACCGATTGGGGCGGCATAGCCCCGGGTCACCACGGCAGCGGCGTCCGGTGCCGGCAGCGCCTGACGGTCAAGTTTGCCATTGGGCGTGAGCGGGAAAGTGTCCAGCACCACAAACGCACCGGGCAGCATATAGTCGGCCAGATGTTGGGCAAGTTGCTGACGCAGTTCAGCCGGAAGGAGTCTGGCCTCCGGCTCCGGCAGCAGATAGGCCACCAGCCGTTTTTGCCCCGGTTCCTCTTCGCGTGCCAGCACCACGGCGTCACGCACGCCGTGGCACTGCCTCAGTTGGGCCTCGATTTCCCCCAATTCAATGCGGAAGCCGCGCAGCTTGACCTGAAAATCATTGCGGCCAAGGTATTCGATATTGCCGTCAGGCCGCCAGCGGCCGAGGTCACCGGTCTTGTACATGCGGGCATTTGGGTCGGCAGAGAACGGGTCACGAAGGAAGCGCTCGGCCGTCAGTTCCGGCCGGTTGAGGTAACCACGGGCGACCCCGGCACCGGCGATATAGATTTCACCGGTCACCCCCAACGGCACGGGCTGGCCGTGCGGGTCGAGGAGATGGATTTGGCAGTTGGCTATCGGGCGGCCGATGGGCGGCAGGGCTGGCTCGTGTTCCGGCGTTGTTCCCAAGGTGTAGGCCGTGACAACATGGCTTTCCGTCGGGCCGTAGTGATTGTGTAACCGGCAGTGGCCGGCCCGTTGCAGGAAACGCCGGATGGCCGGGGTGATGCGCAACTGTTCACCGGCGGTAATAATATGTGCCAGACAGGTTAAATTCCCCTCACCATTCCTTTCAGCGTAGTCGGCGGCCTCAGCCAACTGCTGGAGCGCAATGTAGGGCAGGAAAACCCGGTCAATCTGTGCTTGCTGAATCAGCCGGAGAAGCTGTTGCGGTTCACGGCGCAGGGCTTCATCAATCAGCACCAGACAGCCGCCCTCACACAGGGTGGTAAAGATTTCCTGAAAGGCGACATCGAACCCCAGGGCGGCAAATTGCAGGGTTTTGCCGCTGCCGGCGGGTTGTGAAGGGGAGCAGTGCCATTGCAGCAAGTTTGCCAATGCCGCCAGCGGCATCGCTACTCCTTTGGGCAGGCCGGTGGAGCCGGAGGTGTAGATGACATAGGCCAGATGGTGCGGTGCTAGCCCCCGTGCCTGCGGGTCAGGATTGTGGTCCGGTTGTTCAGTGAGTGAAGCGATGGGCGCATCCAGTAATACGGTGGTGTAACCGGCCGCGGGTACGGCCTGATGCAACCGGCCGGCCAGAGCGGTCTGGGTCAGTAAGGCCACCGGTGCCGCATCCTTGAGCATATACGCCAGCCGTTCAGTCGGGTAAGCCGGGTCGAGTGGGACATACGCCCCGCCGGCCTTAAGGATAGCCAGTATCCCGGTCACCATTGCCGGGCTGCGCTCAACACAAATCGCCACCCGGTCATCCGGCTGTACGCCCTGTGCGATTAAATCATGCGCCAGCCGGTTGGCACGGCGGTTGAGTTCGCCGTAGCTCAGGGTTTGTTCCCCAAAGACCACGGCCGGGGCATCGGGCTGTTGGGCGGCCAGCCTTTCAAACCGGGGATGAACCAAGCCATCCGACGGAAAATCCACCTGGGTGGCATTAAACGCCGCCAGCCGCTGTTGTTCTGATTCTGGCAACATCGGTAAATTTCGGATTGGCATCTCAGGAGACGCAAGGGCGGCTTCGATCAACACCCTAAGACGCGCTTGGAGTGCTATCACTTCAGTACGGCTCAGGTAATCGGGAGAAAAATCAAACTCAAACGTAACAGGCTTATGGGCATCTTCACTATTGGCGAAGGCATATTGGTGGACAGCGATAACCAGAGGAAACGGCGCGCCACGTTGTATTTTTGAATATTTGAGCGTGGCATTGGGTATATCCGCATTCACTTCTATCCACTCAAATGACAGCATGATATCGAATAGTTGAGTACGTCCGCTCTTCTGCTGGGTTTGTATAAGCCGATTGATTTCTGCGATTGGCAAGCGCTGACGCTTATAGCAACGACGCAATTCTGCTGCGGTTTTGTTCATCACATCAAGGAAGGTATCATCGGGTGCAACGGTGATTCCGACCGGAATCACTGACGAAAACATGCCTATGGTGCGTTTTTGTTTGACGTTTTTACGGTTGTGTACGGGAATACCCATCACAATCTCTTCACTATTGTCTTCCGATGAAAAGTCTGCCCGTGAAAAATAAGTTGTTCGTGAGAAATAGCAGGCCAAGACCGCATACATAAAGTGCAGGACAGATAAACCCTGTGCGGCGACAGCATCTTCGATGCGCTGAAAAAACGCCCTGTCCCATTGCCAAACCAGCGGTTCGGGGTGTTCGTTATCGGCTTTTTTCTCTGTACTGGACGGTTGGATTAATGCGGGCGGCAAATTTTTGTAACGTTCCAGCCAGAATTGTTGATCTTGCTGATAGCGCTGTGAGTGTAAATAGGCATGATCTTCATCAATAAAATCGAGATAGGAGGGCGCGGCTTGTGGGATTTCCTCGCCTCTGGTTAAGCAACGATAAGTATTGGCTATCTCTTCAGCGATGAGTCCTAACGTGATCGCATCGCCGATCAGATGATGACAACAGAACTGCCAGTACCAACGATTATCACTCACGCGTAACAACTCAAAACGCCATAGTTCACCGTTTAAATCAAACGGACAGCTAAAAGCAGCATGGATATATTGTTTCGCCTGTTCTTCTGCGTCTGCATAGTCTGAAAAATCACGAATTGTCACGAATACATTGCTTGTGTCCGTGAGTTCTTGCAATGGTAATTCCTGAGTACTGATGAGCCGTAAACGCAACGCATCATGACGATAAACAACGGTTTTAAAGGCGTGTATTAACAGGGCTTCATCCAACTTTCCCTCAATCAGAACGACTGAACCCAGGTTGTAACAAGTGCTATCAGGACGGAGGTATTGATCGAGCCAAACGACTTGCTGAGTAGAACTGAGAGAGAATTTACCAGAGGCAGAAGGATCCGCTGGCGGAAGTGGATCTCGGTTGTGAGTACTGTTGTTAATACTATCGTTGTTAATACTATCGTTGTTAATACCATTGCATGACATAGGCATTGCTTAACTCCTGCTCGTAAGGCTGGTGCACTTGGCTAATGAATTAAATGTCAGTTATGTGACGTATAAGTCACAGTAAAGATATTAATGATCTAAATCGTTTATAAATTGGATACTTTATTTTTTAAATCCACACTGTAAAAGTGTTTTTATCCATTTATTTTTGATAGGTATTATTAAAAATTCTGGTGGGTATATTGGGGGATATGACGCTAAAATAGTCAGGGCACATTCAACGTTAATTTCTGTGCGCTAGCGTGATGTAATTGAAATATCTTGAAAAGTCACCGCCAGTCATTTGGCGGTGATGATGTACAGGCTAAACGTTATAATAATTCAAATGCCCGTTTGATGACGGCATCAGAATAAGGCTGTCGGCCGTTTTCCATTTGGATAATGGCCTTAACCAGTCGGCTCATGGTGGCGATATTATCTACATCGATGACAGCGCTGTCAGGCACGCCAACGGATTTGCACACATAAGCAATATAACTCTCGGTATTATTTTCATTGGGCGGTGCCCAGCGGGAAATAAACTGGCGGATCGTGTTATATCCATATTTGCGTTCATAATTACGCAGAATTTTCAGCATTGCTCGTATGCCATATTCTGGTGCGATAAACTGACAAAATGATTTATCGGTCTGAATATCACGCAAACCCTGCCATTTATCCCCGTGGCGAATATTGCCGGGATTGTGGTTACGTATCCCTCTGGTCATTGTTTATCTCCTAAACGTTTATTGATGGCCCGAAGCGCAATCTCGCGGATTTTCTCGACGCCAATAAAACCCACAGCACCGCCGAGGGCAGGTGAAATACTGTTTGGAATACCAAATAGTTCCAGCCCGCTGGAGAATCCCCACGACAGCGCGCCGCAGAGTAGCGGTTCAACCCAGCGATTTTTCCGCTCCACACCGTCATAAATCAGTCGGCCATAACAGATCATGACGGCCAAAATAGAGCCAGAAATTTGCGGCCAAGCGTTTTTTAGACCATTTAATAAATCGGCCCATAAATCAGGATGTTCTTTCATTATTCGTCCCGTAATTTAATGATGGGCGTCATCAATGATGCCCGGTACTTTTCTATAGTAACGTCAGGAAAGAAGATCCACATGGTTACGCCATTGTGCGCTGGCTCTTACTAAAGCTGCGGTTAAATTGACATGAGGTAATTATCTGATTTTACTTAAGAAGAGAGATCAATCACAATTTTACTGATGTACTTTTATCCACTCTGGAATAGATAAGCATTACTGCTATATCCTGTTTAATTGATGCTGTTATAAGCATTCATTGAAAATCAGATGACAGGAGACAGGCATGTCCTATCTTATTTATTTGTCGTTAAAGGGTAAGAAGCAAGGCTTAATCTCGGCGGGCTGTTCAACGCCGGAATCTATCGGTAACTACTGAGGAACTTGTCCAGAAATGGGCATCACCTAATGGAATAAAATTATTGAAAAAAAGACTTGACGGAAACGTAAATAAAATAGGGTATTCTGATTCGGCAATTGAATTAGATATATATGCACAAGTAAACTATAAAGAAATTGGTTCTTTGACGGATGCTATAGATGATTATTTTGGCGCTATAGGGAAAGCAACATTAAAATTAGCAGTGAGGGGATATGTGGATAAATGGGTTTTTATAAAGATAATATGTGGCGAGAGTTGTCGGCAGGAGAATATTCAAGATACGTTCCTGTATATAATGAAGATTTTAGAAAATGGCAAAATAAACATAATAAAGGAGGGGATTTTATTGTGTTTTCAGATGTTTTATGGGTTTCTCCTTTGCCAAAAGATAGAGTAATTTATTTATGATGATAAAAAAACAGTAAAGTATATTTTATGTTTTATGCTGCTCATGTTTTTCTTATGGTGGTTTTTTTTATCACATGTTACTTTTTTGAAAGAAAGTGATACACGGAACGAAATTAACTCTGGTAAGAGTGAGTATTACGCAAAATATTACAAGCCTAAACCTATTAATTTATTTGGAATGTATTTAACCATAATGGAGCAAGAACCTATTTTTGTGGTTTTATATGATAAACATGGTAAATATATAGGTCAAACATCACCTTTTAATATGATGAATATTTATTCATTCTTTGAAGGGAATCCTACCTTACCAGAAAAAAATCCCCAAGATATATTGGATACGCACTTTTATATTGTAGTCGTTGGGGATGTTGAAAGTGCTTATGACATAGATATAAACCACAAAAAATGGTGGAGCAAAATACTGCAATATTTTCATTAAACAAATGAAAATACTGTAAACATTCTATCCTTAAGTTTTCCTCTGTTTAGCCTCTGAAATTCAGGGGCTTTTTAATTATTTATCATGATGTTAAATAGTGTCTTGATGACATAAAAACCAATGCCTTTAGTACCAGTCTAACAGCGGGTTGCTGATGTCAGGAAAATTTGGAGGGAATATTCAATAAATACACTGTGAAGATAAAAATAGCACATCATAGATTCATTATATAAAAAACCAATAGAATAAATAAAATCCAATCAAAAAAGTAATTGAAATAAGATATTAAAATACCGTTATTGGCAATTTTTCCTGTTTTTTCAATAGATATGGCATGGGTTCTGTGTCGATAAATCTATGTGCTGCTGATTTGCTTAAATTGCACAAGTTCAAATAGATACTATATTGTTCAATATGATTTTTAATGGGCAACTATATTTCAAAAAATAGTTAATCAATATGATTATGTTACTGGCAGTTTTTGCTATGACTCACTCGGCATCGTTAAAAATACTTTTAATCATTTTATCTAGGGTCACTGTCAGGTAATCCTGAATTTATCCTTTTAGTTCAAATAGATGTAGCGTAAGGAATAATGTCATGAAAGTATTGATAGCCAAAAACGAAGTGGGTACACGATATCATAGCCACTATATTGAAAATGCGGTGCATAGGTTGGCAGATAAATTAGTCGGGAAAGACGTTGAGGTGGTGATTGCTGAGTCTTTTGATGATAGCTATACAATAATTTCAGCGAATGAGCCGTTCGATTGTTTAATGATAAGCTGTGCGCTCATGGATGATGATTTATATCTGCAAATACAGAAGCTATTGAATAAATTATTTGAGCGACAGGAAAATGTGCCGGTATTTTTATTAAGTGACCGGGAAAAAACGGTATTTTTGCTCAATCACGCATTACTGGAACAGCTAACTGAGTTTGCCTGGATATTGGAAGACTCGGCGGATTTTATCGCGGGTCGTGCTATTGCAGCCATGCAGCGTTATCGTCAACAATTATTCCCGCCTTTGATGTCTGCGTTGATGAAATACAGCCAAACCTATGAATATTCCTGGGCGGCACCCGGACATCAAGGGGGCGTCGGGTTTAATAAGACACCGGTTGGCCGCTTTTATCATGATTATTATGGGGAGAATCTTTTCCGTACCGATATGGGGATTGAACGCGCCTCATTAGGTTCACTGCTGGATCATTCCGGTGCATTCGGTGAAAGTGAAAGAAATGCCGCCAGAGTGTTTGGTGCAGACCATTCGTATTCGGTCGTGGTCGGCACATCCGGTTCTAACCGCACGATTATGCAGGCCTGCATGACCGAAGATGACGTGGTCATTATTGACCGAAACTGCCATAAATCCATTGAACAGGGGCTGATCCTGACAGGCGCAAAACCGGTTTATATGCTGCCAAGCCGTAACCGCTATGGCATTATTGGGCCTATCTATCCGCAAGAGATGCAGGCCAAGACCTTACAGAAAAAACTGAAACAAAATCCACTGACGCAGGCGTCGGCTAACCGGAAACCCGTCTATAGTGTCGTGACAAACTGTACCTATGATGGTGTCTGTTATAACGCCAAACAGGTTCAGGAACTGTTGGATAAAAGCGTCGATAGGATCCATTTTGATGAAGCATGGTATGGTTATGCGCGGTTTAACCCGATTTATCATGATCATTATGCGATGCGGGGGGAACCGAAAAACCACGCCGGGCCGACCGTCTTTGCGACCCATTCCTCCCATAAATTGTTGAATGCGCTCTCCCAAGCCTCTTTTATTCATGTCCGCGATGGCCGTAGCCCGGTGGATTTCTCACGGTTTAATCAGGCCTACATGATGCACGCGACCACCTCTCCGCTGTACGCGATTTGTGCTTCCAATGATATTGCGGTTGCCATGATGGACGGTAATAGTGGTTATTCTTTGACGCAGGAAGTGATTGAAGAAGCGGTTGATTTTCGTCAGGCACTGGCGCGTTTACACCGGGATTTCAGTAAGCAGGGGGATTGGTTTTTTAAACCCTGGAATCAGGAAAAAGTCACCGATCCGGCAACCGGCAAGAAAATAGCTTTTGCCGATGCCCCCAGGGAGTTACTGACGAAAGATCAAGGCTGTTGGGTCATGCGTCCGGGCGACAGTTGGCACGGGTTTGAAGATTTGCCGGATAATTGGAGTATGCTCGATCCGATTAAAGTCAGCATCCTGGCGCCGGGCATGGGAGATAACGGGAAGTTGCAAAAACAGGGTGTACCGGCTGCCTTGGTCACTGCATGGTTAAGCCAGCACGGTATCGTACCGACCCGTACCACGGATTTCCAAATTATGTTCCTGTTTTCAATGGGTATCACCAAAGGAAAATGGGGAACCTTACTCAACACCTTACTCTCTTTCAAACACCATTATGATGCCAATACGCCTTTGAGTAAGGTTTTGCCGGATTTAGTGGAGCAGTATCCGGAGGTGTATGAACATTTAGGCTTGCAAGAATTGGGCGACAAAATGTTCGATTATTTACGCCAGAATAATCCGGGCGAAAAGCTCAATCAGGCCTATGCGGGCTTGCCCAAAATGGAAATGACCCCGCGAGCCGCTTATCAAGCCATCGTGACCAATGCGGTGGAAATGGTGGCACTGGACAATCTGCCTCATCGCATTGCCGCCAACTCTATCATCCCGTATCCGCCGGGTATTCCCATGCTGCTTTCAGGTGAAAATTTTGGTGATAAGTCCAGCCCGCAGATTGGCTATTTACACGCATTGCAAAAATGGGATCACCAATTCCCCGGTTTTGAGCATGAAACGGAAGGCACGGAAATTATCAACGGCATTTATCACGTCATGTGTATAAAAAAGTGAAAACGGGAAGATAAATTATGGCTACGGTTTCAGAGGCAAAAAAAGTCGGATTGATCCCGGTAACGCTGATGGTGGCGGGTAACATCATGGGATCGGGGGTTTTCCTCCTGCCCGCCAGTCTGGCGGCAACCGGGGGCATTGCCATTCTTGGCTGGCTGGTGACCATCATTGGCGCGGTGGGGTTATCAATCGTCTATGCAAAGATGGCCTCACTGGATGACAGTCCCGGTGGTTCTTATGCCTATGCAAGACGGGCCTTTGGCCCCTTTTTAGGCTATCAAACGAACGTGTTGTATTGGCTGGCGTGCTGGATCGGCAATATCGCGATGGTGGTGATTGGCGTGGGTTATCTAAGTTATTTTTTCCCCATCCTGAAAGACCCCATCGTTTTAACCCTCACCTGTACCGTCATACTGTGGATATTTGTCATTTTAAATATCATCGGGCCGCATGTGATTACCCGAGTGCAGGCGGTCGCGACAACATTAGCCCTGATTCCGATTGTCGCCACTGCGGTATTGGGCTGGTTCTGGTTTAACGGCCAGACTTATATGGCGGCGTGGAACGTCAGTGGGTTGAATACCTTTGGTGCGATCCAGAGCATTTTAAACGTCACATTATGGTCCTTTATCGGCGTTGAAAGTGCTTCCGTTGCAGCGGGTGTGGTTAAAAATCCCAAGCGCAACGTGCCGATTGCCACCATTGGCGGTGTGTTGATTGCGGCGGTCTGTTATGTGCTGTCCAGCAGCGTGATTATGGGCATGATCCCCAATGCCGCGTTGAAAATCTCATCGTCACCTTTTGGTGATGCGGCCAGACTGGCATTGGGCGATACCGCCGGCGCAGTGGTTGCCTTTTGTGCGGCGGCAGGCTGTTTGGGATCACTGGGCGGCTGGACACTACTCGCCGGGCAGACGGCCAAGGCTGCGGCAGACGATGGGTTGTTTCCTGCCATCTTTGCCAAAGTGAACAAAGCGGGGACACCGGTGGCGGGCTTGTTGATCCTCGGCATCTTAATGACGATTTTCCAGCTCAGCAGTATTTCCCCCAATGCGGCGAAAGAATTTGGCTTGGTCTCGTCTGTCTCGGTTATTTTTACCTTGGTCCCTTACCTGTATACCTGTGCTGCCTTGTTATTAATTGGTCATGGCCATCTTGGGCAGGAAAAAACGCAATATATCATCGTTACGTTTATTGCCTTCATTTATTGTATCTGGGCGGTCTTGGGAACCGGAGCAAAAGAAGTGTCTTGGACACTGGTTGTCATGATGGTCATAACGGCCATGTATACTTTTAACTACAACACAAAACATCCTGTTCCTTTTCCGTTAGATAAAAAAGCTTAATCTGATTTTGGGTGTCACATACTTGGCGTTATTTTGGTGCTGAATATCAGCACCTTTTTTATTTGCGGTATTACCTGAAATTTATATTGGGTCATTATTTGATTTTGTTTAAGGATAGAAGTTAATCACAATTTTGGCGGTGCGTTTTTATTCACGCTGGAATAGATAAGTATTACTGTTATATCCTGTTTAATTGATGCTGTAATGAGCATCCATTGAAAATCAGATTACAGGAGACAGGAATGTCCTATCTTATTTACTTGTCGTTAAAGGGCAAGGAACAAGGCTTAATCTCGGCGGGCTGTTCAACCCCCGAATCTATCGGCAACCGCTATCAGGCCGGGCGGGAAGATGAAATACAGGTATTGCACCTCAGCCACATGATGACCCGCGATCAGAACGTCAATCACCTTCCGGTCAGCTTTACCAAACCCATTGATAAATCTTCCCCGTTGCTGGGGTTGGCGATAGACAAGAACGAGTTGCTGGATGCCCTTTTTAAGTGTTACCGCGTAAACCTTGCCGGACAGTTGGAATTTTTTTATGAGATCAAACTGACAGGCGCAACCATTGTTGATTTTTCCTGTCACTATCCGCATTCGATAGATGACAATGACCAGATCCCGTATGAAACGGTACAGCTTGATTATAAGTCGATATCATTCACACATCGTGCGGCAGGGACAACAGGCTATGCGATATCGCAATTGCAGGGGCGTGAAGAGGAAAGGCCGTTACTTTCGGGGTTTTCGTCTATTCTGCCTTTGGCGGAAACTATTGCGTCCTTGTTTAGCCATCAGTTCAAACTAAAAAATCAGCATAACGGCGATAACTGCTAACATTTTGCGTATGGAATACAGATGAATAAAGGATTGGTAGAGGGTATATGTCAAACATCGGGTGTGACAAAGCAATTTGATACCAAGCAAGAAGAAAACCTCGACGTAGAATATGTATTTCAAACTAAAATAGGGATTTAATTATGGCAATTTATTCAACTAAAACGGTTAAAGGTGGCAAGGTCACGGAAATAGAAGTCGATATTTTTATGTTAAATGAACTTCCCGATGCAATGGAAATGATGGGATGGGAAACAGCACCTAAATTAATGCGACATTGGTTTGATACTGAGCCAGTATTTGCATTTAAGGATGCAGAAGAAAAGAGAAAATATGCTGTAGATATGGATTCAATAGATATACCAAAAGAAATAATTAATGATTCTATTGTGAAAATGGCATGGGCAATAAATTATACACAGGTAAGAGCGCTTATAGAAGAATTACATTATATGTGGGCTTCACCTTTAGGAATAAGGCTACTAAAAAAAAGACTAAGCAAAAGTAAAGATAAACGTATAGGGTATACTGATTCAGCTATTGAATTAGATACATATGCTCAGGTGAATGCCAGAGAGATAGGAGCTATGACTGATACAATCGATGATTATTATGGAGCGATAGGTAAAGCAACGATCAAATTAGCCGTAAGAGGTTATGTTGAGGTAAGAAATTCGAAAGATGTTTTTGTCACAGAACTTGTTGGTATTTATTTGAAAGATAGTTACGACTTTGTAACAAAAGGCGAGTTTCTTGGCGTGTGGCACAAAAATGGTGTTTTGAATAAGATGAAGACATTGGCATACCTACCACGTTATGATAAAGGTCTGTGGCGAGAGCTTGCGGGAGAGTTTTCGGGGTGTGTTCCCATCTATAATGACGATTTTAGAGCATGGCAAAGAAAACATAAAAAAGGTGGCGATTTCATCGTGTTCTCTGACGTATTATGGATGCCGCCATTACCCGCACATAGGATTATAGAGCTATGACTTTAAATAATCTTATGAAGAAAATATTATTTCTTATATTGGGGATAATTTTATTTTGGTGGTTTTTTCTATCACACTCTACCTTTCTTGTGGGAAAATTTAAAGTATATGAAGACACAAATGGGGAATATATTGTTAAGTATTATAAACCATTACCAACAAATTTGTTTGGAATGTATTTCCTAACAGTAGAAAGACCTCCTGTTTTTGTGGTTTTATATGACATTAATAATAACTATATTGGTCAAAGTTCTCCATTTTATATGGCTGGTGATCTTGATGTTTTAGGTAGTAATCCGATGTTTCCAAATAATGATAACTCTGATCCTTTTCATGATCGTTTTGTTGTTGTTAATTCGGATGATTTTTCCGATGCCTATGAAATATCAATAAATCATAAAAAATGGTGGAGTAAAATTCTTCAATATTTCCATTGATTAAAATGGCGATTGTTATCGCCATTCAAAATGAAGAGTTTTGTAAATATTCTACCCTCATATTTTCCTCTATTTAGCCGCTGAGATTGGATGTCATAGACTTTGGAGTCATTTTGGTGCTGAATATCAGCACCTTTTTTTATTTGTGGTATTACCTGTTCTTGTTGAAATAGCGTTGTCAAAATGACAAGGTTGCAAGCTCTCACTATTATGAAATTTATTTAAATTGAAAGTAGAAGATATTCAGGGATATATACCGGTATTTCATGAAGTCAGTGAAAAACTGAATCTTAAATAGGTTTTCATAATTGTGATACACCCATTTTTCTCATCCCCGGTTTCTGCTGTTGTAAGGAAGCGGTTTCCATGAAGATTTTGACATGGTGAAGCAACTGCCACATAAATTGGCAGCAGTGGTTTCGTGTCACGGTTTCATGCAAGGATTGCCATAGACGTTCAATTTTATTCAACCACGGGGAATAGGACGGTAAAAAGAGAAGGTTAAATTGGGGATTTTTTGCCAGCCAAACCCTGACCTTCCGGCTCTTATGAATGCAATAGTTATCTAAAATTAACGTGATTGTCTTGGCACTGGTATATTGATGATTAATTTCCTCTAACAATTTGATAAATAAATCTGAGTTCTTTCTCAAGCCACCGACATACGTGATTTCTTTCGTTTTCGCATTGAGGCAACCCGCAAGGTAAAGTGTTTGGTTCTTTCCGGGGGTAACAACACGCTTTTGCTGTCCTTTGAAGCACCAGTCTGCACCGATTTTCGGGTTAAGGTTGATGTCCACTTCATCCTCATATAAGACAGGATGTTTCCCTGAGGCATTGGATAACGCCTCGCTGATTTTGGCCATTTTTTCATCATACTCAGGGTCAGGTAATTTTAAGGTTGGCGCCGCCCTTCGCCAAACGATGCCCGCCCGACAAAAGTAGCGATAGAGTGTACTTTGAGAGAGCGATATATTCAGTATCTCATTGATTTTAAGTGTAATCAGTTCAAGGCTCCATCGTGAACGGAGATAGCCAAGATGTTGTGGAGAGTGCTGTAATAAGAAAGAAATGACGGAGAGAAGCGGGGCTAAATTCCAGATGGCAGGCCTTCCCGCAGGGAGGCTTTTAAGCCCTTCCAACCCGTATAATGTTAACCAATTTACCCAACGATTAACTGAAGAACGTGAACAGTGAAGCGTTCTGGAAACGTGAGAAACCGTACTCCCTTCATGCAACATCAAGAGCGCGGTGAGGCGACGTGCATAGTTCTTATCCCGGGTTTTCTGGATAGCTTTTTTCATTTGACGTCGTTCATTTCGGGGTATTGATGTTATGATTGGCATGACTCAGTCCATTTTGGGATTTGTTTTGATTTGGCGATTAATCAGATCGCGAAAATCGGACTGAGTTCCCTTCAAGTGATCTACTATTTTGAAAACCTATTTAGTGTCATGAGTTTTCTCAGGTTTTCCGGACGTATGCGTCTGCCTACTGCATATTGCAAAGTCACAACCACAGCAGCATTCACCGGCAATACCACACCGATAACCGCTTCAGCCAAGGCACTGTCAGCGACTGTCAGGATATATTGCGAGATCCAGATGCTAAAAGAGCCGAACACCAGTGAACCAAGAAACGTTGACAGAACAAACCAGATCAGTGCGCGATCACGCAACATGGCTGCTGGCTCCCACACTGTTGCTGATCTATCACTGTCTGCGGCAACGCTGACGCTTTGAACATAGCGCTGAATAAAAACAATGGGAACGGAAGCAGAAACTGCCGCCAACCAGAACGGAAGGTGGGTGCTGTACATTAAAAGCCATGTACCGATTGGCGGGCCGATAGTCCAACCTATATTAACAAAGGTGTAGTTCAGTGAAAAAACTTTCGCTTTCGTTGACGTTGGCAGTGTGTCAGCAAAATAACCTTTCAGTACCGTCGAAAAGACAGAATAGGAGCAATTTATCAACGAGATAAAAACGACAACCAAGCCTGCGTGATTGATCAGGGGAATGGCAATAAAACCACAGATAAACGCCATAACGGCCAATAACATATAGCGTCTTTTATCGAATTTATCCGCCAGAATCCCAAACCCCATACTGAAAAGTACGCCAATAGTTAAAGCAACAGAGATAGCCAGCCCAACCTTATTAACCGGCATCTGATACTGACGAGTCAGGTAGATAGCCATAAAGGGCAGGGTGGCTCCACGCCCTATGGTCAAAAGCAGAGAAGAAACCAGTAATGCACTGATTGAGATATTTGATTTGGAAAACATTCACCCACGACCTGAAAACATTTATTGTTACGTAATTGTTATCTAATTAATAACTAAATTACAGAATTTTTTAGTAATAAGGAATGACTTGGGTAGGCCAAAATAGTGAAAAGGGCAAAAACGGTATCTTTGTAAAAAATTAAATTTGTTAAACATAAGATAGTGACCTGATGAAAGAGGATTCATTATGACCTTGCTAAGACTGGACCATGTTCAACTCGCTATCCCCGTGCATATGGGGAACACAGTCCCGTGGTTTCGGTGTCTAAAAATAACGGCGGTTTATCCCCGTACCTACGGGGAACACTGTATAAAGATCCCGAAACAACCACGCCGATGCGGTTTATCCCCGTACCTACGGGGAACACAATTTACGCGCAATGATCGTGTCCTCTATAGCCGGTTTATCCCCGTACCTACGGGGAACACGTGGACACCGAACCGAAATCGGTTTATTGATCCGGTTTATCCCCGTACCCACGGGGAACACTTGACTGTGGAACAACCAACTTATCAAATTTCCTGGTTTATCCCCGTACCCACGGGGAACACAAACGCATCGGTAAATTGCCGGATAACTCACACGGTTTATCCCCGTACCCACGGGGAACACAACCTCGTATTGATTTTATTGAAGGTGAGTGACGGTTTATCCCCGTACTCACGGGGAACACGGGCAGTGGAGGAGCAGAGAATATGAGCACAGCGGTTTATCCCCGTACTCACGGGGAACACTTCACCGCTGAATATCCCCGTACTCACGGGGAACACGCCCTCCGTACCGTAGCATTATGGATATGAAGTCGGTTTATCCCCGTACTCACGGGGAACACCTCATGGTAACGGTTCATAAAGGCAGACAAGGCGGTTTATCCCCGTACTCACGGGGAACACGTCTGAAAAACCATTCACCAACGTTTCAGCCAACGGTTTATCCCCGTACTCACGGGGAACACTTTGTTGTACTGAAAGTTTCCAACGGAATAGGCGGTTTATCCCCGTACTCACGGGGAACACCAGTTTGGCCGGGATGCCACGGGAGGAGGTGCCGGTTTATCCCCGTACTCACGGGGAACACGTTGATGCGTTTTCCATTCATCCAGTAATCCTCGGTTTATCCCCGTACTCACGGGGAACACGCTTCCTGCTCATTGTCTCCTAAAGAGTGGTACGGTTTATCCCCGTACTCACGGGGAACACCATGTGCCGCGCTCATTACCACCGTGATTAGTCGGTTTATCCCCGTACTCACGGGGAACACTACTTCGTATCCAGTTCCGTGTAATCTCTGGCCGGTTTATCCCCGTACTCACGGGGAACACAGGAAGAACGTTTAGAAACTGGTGATATCAAGCGGTTTATCCCCGTACTCACGGGGAACACAGGAAGAACGTTTAGAAACTGGTGATATCAAGCGGTTTATCCCCGTACTCACGGGGAACACTCAATGACATCTGGTGTTTCAACGCCTAATTCCCGGTTTATCCCCGTACTCACGGGGAACACTAGGAAAGAAAGCCTGAAACTCTCTCTGAAAACGGTTTATCCCCGTACTCACGGGGAACACGTGATCGCTAAATTTATTTCATCAACCCACTGCGGTTTATCCCCGTACTCACGGGGAACACTACGCCAATTATTCTGGCTACGTTCCGAGAGCCGGTTTATCCCCGTACTCACGGGGAACACTTTTGAATGATGTTACGCTTGTGGGAATTTTCCCGGTTTATCCCCGTACTCACGGGGAACACGTGGTGTGATCAATCCATTGACCGTTGGCATCCGGTTTATCCCCGTACTCACGGGGAACACAAGCCATAGCCTGCGAGAACTGGATCATGACGCGGTTTATCCCCGTACTCACGGGGAACACCACGAACCTCTAATTCGTAGCGGCGGCCAAATCGGTTTATCCCCGTACTCACGGGGAACACTGGTTCGCAGTTATTCCAGAATTTATTGCGTTCGGTTTATCCCCGTACTCACGGGGAACACCAGCCTCTATTTGAGCATCTGGTAACGGAGTGCGGTTTATCCCCGTACTCACGGGGAACACAATCTCAGATTCACCATTGAGGATTGCACCCACGGTTTATCCCCGTACTCACGGGGAACACAACCACACTCTCGCAGTGGTCGCGCTCATGCCCGGTTTATCCCCGTACTCACGGGGAACACATTCCATATCTCCGCCTCCGCCATTGCCATTTCGGTTTATCCCCGTACTCACGGGGAACACATCTCGTCGTTCTGTTCTCTCCGCACCGATAGCGGTTTATCCCCGTACTCACGGGGAACACCCTAGATTTACCATGCAACCATTTATAAACGGCGGTTTATCCCCGTACTCACGGGGAACACATCAGTGAGATCAGAGATAGGCTGACAAATTGCGGTTTATCCCCGTACTCACGGGGAACACAACTTCAAGTTGCTAATTTCACCGTTAGTATCCGGTTTATCCCCGTACTCACGGGGAACACAACAAACCCAGTCATGATTTAACCTCTAAATACGGTTTATCCCCGTACTCACGGGGAACACTGATGATTAGATACGTGCTGGCATGATTAACACCGGTTTATCCCCGTACTCACGGGGAACACTTTTTTCCCTGCCTTTCCTCGAGCTATGTATTCGGTTTATCCCCGTACTCACGGGGAACACTCAGTTGTAGAAAAGTATTTGCCATTTCCATACGGTTTATCCCCGTACTCACGGGGAACACAGGAAATTTTATCAGCTCCGTGTTGCAATTTTCGGTTTATCCCCGTACTCACGGGGAACACTCGAGGAATGAATACTTTTGTTTCTCGTCCACCGGTTTATCCCCGTACTCACGGGGAACACCGGGACGGGTACACCAACCGGTAACGCTGAGCCGGTTTATCCCCGTACTCACGGGGAACACGAATAAAAGGGAAAAACACCCTGACGTCAGCTCGGTTTATCCCCGTACTCACGGGGAACACGCCGCAGATGGGAAAATGCGAGATATGATTTGTCGGTTTATCCCCGTACTCACGGGGAACACGTATTGCTTACTATTTATCGAATCATCTACATCGGTTTATCCCCGTACTCACGGGGAACACCCATATTCGGCAGACTCAAACCGACAGAACCGCGGTTTATCCCCGTACTCACGGGGAACACGCCGTTCCATGATTTCTTCATGGGAAGCTCACCGGTTTATCCCCGTACTCACGGGGAACACACGCAGCTTCGCAGGGTTGCTTAACAACTCAGCGGTTTATCCCCGTACTCACGGGGAACACTCCAGTACGTCATAGCCCGTATCAGCCCGAGCCGGTTTATCCCCGTACTCACGGGGAACACTCAGTGACAACGTATTCAGCGGACGGGCGGGGTCGGTTTATCCCCGTACTCACGGGGAACACCCCCAACCTGTTCTTGAGTCCGTTCAGGGTTTCGGTTTATCCCCGTACTCACGGGGAACACCTGAACAGGATTATGTACGTCTCCTCGGAGAACGGTTTATCCCCGTACTCACGGGGAACACTTGTTTGTAACTTTACAGATTTTGACTATCTTCGGTTTATCCCCGTACTCACGGGGAACACATTCCATATCTCCGCCTCCGCCATTGCCATTTCGGTTTATCCCCGTACTCACGGGGAACACGTCTCGGCTATTTGTCATGGCTGGAAGGCGGGCGGTTTATCCCCGTACTCACGGGGAACACCCCTTCAGCTATAGCATCCTCCACGCTGATATCGGTTTATCCCCGTACTCACGGGGAACACTAATTAATCCCGCTTCCCTTAAAACCCTAACTCGGTTTATCCCCGTACTCACGGGGAACACACAGGTATGCCAATGGAGAGAGCGTCCTCAGCCGGTTTATCCCCGTACTCACGGGGAACACTCCAGTACGTCATAGCCCGTATCAGCCCGAGCCGGTTTATCCCCGTACTCACGGGGAACACGGACGGTAAAATAGCTGCAACTGATGGTTTCATGCGGTTTATCCCCGTACTCACGGGGAACACTCTAATTTTATCCAACTGTTTTATAAACCCTTTTTAGGGCGAAAAAATTCTACCATTTTTTCAGCCTATAAATCAGTGAAATTCTTCTGTTCATCTTTCCTGATTTATTATCTGTAATGCAGATCGCATTTCATTCATATCCTTCATTTTTATCTATCAAATTATGGGATCTCCATCACACAGTAGTGCCAATCATTACCTGCTGGCATCTGAGCGTCAGGTCGCATAAAAAAGGGCATATTTTATTATTGTGAGAAGAGTTAGACTGAATATGGAAAGGCATTAAAGGAGCCTTTAGCAGGCTCCTTATAAAAGGTGAGTTTTTTATTCTTAAAATCTACGCTGAACCCGAAAAAACTGGCTCACCAGCACTAATATGCCGACTAACAGATAAGCGGCAAAAATGCCAATCAGCCATTGCGGCATATCCAACGTTAAAAATTCCCACTGTTTTATTGAACAATCCCCAAGCGCCTGAAATACCGAAGGCAACCAATCATTTAAGGGTAACCAAGATGGGAATTGGACAAAGAACTCACAAGTATTAAACGGGGAAGGATATAACTGCATCATGGTGTGATCCCATGCCAGTTGCAATCCTTGCCATGCGCTGTAAATCCACAGCAGGATCGCTAACCAGCGTAAAGGTGTTTTAGGGGCAATTGCGCCAAGCAGCGCAGCGCCTAAAATACCAAGTAATGCAACACGCTCATAAATGCACATTACGCAGGGTTGTAATTGCATGACATGTTGAAAATAAAGCGCTGTCGCTTCCAGGATAAGAGCGGTTAACGCCATCAATAACCATGCGCCTCGCCCTTGGGAACTCTGTTTTAAAAATTGAAACATTTTCTTTTCTTCCCATCTTTTCAAAATGAATTGGCTTATTGTGCCGTGTCATCCGCCATAAAAAAATAAAATTAAAATCAACTGAACCATTATAGTGGCGTGATCAAACCGAGCCTGATCAGATATTCAGTCGCAGGCACCAACCAAAATTCAACACATAACAGGCCGACTAAGGTCATCACAATGGTATAAGGCAGCGCCATCATGACCATACGGCCATACGAGAGACGGATCAGCGGAGATAAGGCCGAAGTCAGCAGGAACAGGAAAGCCGCCTGCCCATTAGGCGTTGCCACGGATGGCAAATTAGTGCCTGTATTAATGGCAACGGCCAAATATTCATACTGTTGTTGTGAAATCAAACCGTTTTTCAGGGCGGATAGCGCTTCGTTAATGTAAACCGTACCGACGAAGACGTTATCAGAAACCGTAGAGAGTAACCCGTTGAACAAGTAAAACAAGGAAAGCTGTGAAGCGGATGAAGACTGTAAGACAAATTGGATAAATGGCGTAAACAGTTGTTGGTCAACAATCACGGCAACGACAGAGAAGAACACCGTTAACAGTGCAGTAAACGGTAAGGCTTCCTCAAAGGCTTTACCCAGTGCATGTTCTTCGGTAATCCCACAGAAGGCCGTTGTTAAGATAATGACTGACAGACCAATCAGACCCACTTCGGCCAGATGAAAAGCCAGTGCCACAATCAGCCAAATGCCGATCAATGCCTGAACGACAAGTTGGGCTTTTTCTTGGCGGGTACGTTTTTCACTGGCTTTTTGGTCATAATCTTTCAGGACAGAGCGAACACGCTCAGGCAATTCAGCGCCATAGCCAAACAATTTAAAATGTTCGACCAGCAAACAGACTAGCAAGCCGCAAATAAACACGGGAAGGGTGACCGGAGACATACGAATAAAGAATGTGACAAAATCCCAACCGACGTGTTTGGCAATGATCAGGTTTTGCGGTTCACCGACCATTGTCATCACGCCGCCTAGCGCGGTGCCAACTCCTGCATGCATCATCAGGCTGCGTAAGAATGCCCGGAACTGTTCCAGTGACTGCCTTTTATCCTCACTGTCAAAGCACTTATCATCATTCAGTTCAGCGTTGCCATCTTGGGAAAGAAACTGGTGATAGATAGCGTAAAACCCGACTGAGACACTGATAACTACAGCAATGACGGTCAGGGCATCAAGAAAAGCGGATAAAAAAGCACTGGCCAGACAAAATGCCAGTGCCAGCATTTTCTTGGAGCGGATACTTAACAGCAGTTTTGTGAAAACAAACAGCAATAATTGTTTCATGAAGTAAATGCCCGCCACCATGAAAATCAGCAATAAAATCACTTCCAGATTATTGGCAATTTCATGACCGACTTGTTTGGGTGAAGTCATCCCGATGATGATGGCTTCAATGGCGAGCAACCCACCGGGTTGCAGGGGATAGCATTTTAATGCCATTGCCAGTGTGAAGATAAACTCAACAACCAGCATCCAGCCAGCAACAAAGGGACTGACAAAGAAATAGACCAGTGGATTGATGATGAGAAAAACAATGATCGCCAGTTTGTACCAATCCGGCGAGTTGCCGAGAAAGTTTTTCACCACTGAACGTTGCATACTGATTTCCATTATTATTAACATTCCTCTTTGTGAATACTTGGAACAAATCCAAGCAACTATATATCTAAACAACCCTATAGGAATATAGGGGATAGTACGCTCAACGCGATAGCAATTTAAGGGCATTGGCGCATAGTTAATCTACGAATGATGGCATTTTTTATGAGCCCTTTCACTCTTTCACGGTTTATTTATCGGGTAACTATATCGAACAAGCACATTCTGGTATGATCAATCGCTATTATTAGCCAAGAAAACTGCTTTGGAATAATTAAAATTATGGTAATTAAGGCTCAAAGTCCTGCGAGTTTCGCGGAAGAGTATATCATTGAAAGTATTTGGAATAATCGCTTTCCACCCGGCTCCATACTGCCAGCAGAACGTGAATTATCTGAATTGATCGGTGTCACCCGTACGACCTTGCGAGAAGTGTTGCAGCGCCTTGCCCGTGATGGTTGGTTGACTATTCAGCATGGAAAGCCAACCAAAGTTAATAACTTCTGGGAAACATCCGGTCTTAATATTCTGGAAACGTTGGCGCGCCTTGATCATGATCGCGTTCCCCAGTTGGTTGATAACTTATTGGCCGTGCGAACAAATATTGCCGCCATCTTTATCCGTACTGCATTCAGGAACAACCCTGAAAAATCACTGGAAGTTCTGGCAGAAAAAGAACATGTGGAAGATACGGCTGAATCTTTCAGTTCTGTGGACTATGACATTTTCCGCGGTCTGGCTTTTGCGTCAGGAAACCCTATTTATGGTTTGATTATTAACGGGCTGAAAGGGTTGTATACCCGTGTTGGCCGTTATTATTTCTCCAGTCCTGAAGCGCGTAATCTGGCATTGAATTTCTATCAGCAATTAAGTGCACTGTGTCAGGAAAAATCCTATGACAAAATTATGGATTGTGTGCGTAATTATGGTAAAGAAAGTGGGACTATCTGGCATAGCATGCAAAGCATTATGTTTAATGAATTAGCGGAAAGATAAATGAATTAACGTAAGCACGTCTTGGTTAGTTAAACTCTTCGTTTTTTGATTACCCCGCTGTCAGTTGCACTTTATTTACCCCAGATATGTGGTTATATCATAGTTCGGTCATATAATATCCAATTATATGATGCAGGATTATCTATGTTTCTGGGGTATTCCTCTAATCACTCATTAACCTCCCTTCCAACTGTGTAATTCAGTTTTTTAAACTATTATCCTATTTAACCAAGATTGATATTATATAAAAAACTATAAATTTCTATTTGTACAGAATTATACAAATTCCGAATTTGTGAATTTAATGTTTCTTTTTCCCGTAAAAACTTCTTTAACAGGTGGAAAATTAAAGGGGCAAATAGAATCTTTATCTATATTAACTGTTTGATTTTTATTTATATTAATGAATATTGTGTATTTTTTGAAGGAAGGCGTCACTTGTGGTTTGTAATTGAAATGTGACTTAAATCCTAAAAGTTAATTAATTGTGTTGCAGTCTATTATTCTGTATTGGATTTTTTTGTTTAGCATATTATGCTTGCCAATATCACTTATCAGTAGGGGGTAAAATGAAGGTCCTTATTTTAGGCAGCGGTGTTATTGGTGTAACCAGTGCATGGTATCTTGCGCAGGCAGGCCATGAAGTTATCGTTATTGATCGCCAGAATAGTGCTGCGGAAGAAACCAGTGCCGCTAATGCTGGTCAAATCTCACCAGGATATTCAACCCCTTGGGGCGCACCAGGTATCCCGCTGAAAGCAATGAAGTGGATATTTCAACGTCATGCACCTTTGGCAGTCCGTCCTGATGGTTCTCTGTTCCAGTTGCGCTGGATGTGGCAAATGCTGCGCAATTGCGATGCAGGCCATTACGCGATGAATAAAAGCAGAATGGTACGCTTGGCAGAATATAGCCGGGATTGCATTAAACAATTAAGAGCCGATACCGGGATCCAATATGAGGGACGTCAGGGGGGAACCCTGCAATTGTTTAGAACTACCAAGCAATTTGATAATGCCGCTAATGATATTAAAGTGCTGGAGCAAGAAGGCGTTCCTTATCGATTATTGACTGCCGAGCAATTAGCTACCGTAGAGCCTGCGCTCGCCAATACTTCCCATAAACTGACAGGCGGATTGCAATTACCCAATGATGAAACGGGTGATTGTCAGGTTTTTACCAAGACTCTGGCTAAAATGGCAGAAGATATTGGTGTGAAGTTTATCTTCAACAAGCACGTTAAACAGATTTTGGTGGATGGGAATAAAATCACGGGTATTCAATGTAATGATGGCGTGATGTCAGCGGATCACTATGTGGTAGCGATGGGATCTTATTCCACGGAGATATTGAAAGATTTAGTTAAAATTCCGGTTTATCCGATGAAAGGGTATTCATTGACGATGCCAATCGTGGACGAAGCAAAAGCTCCTGTTTCAACTGTATTGGATGAAACTTACAAGATTGCGATTACCCGTTTTGATAATCGTATTCGTGTTGGTGGCATGGCGGAAGTCGTCGGATTTAATTTGAATGTTCCTCAGAATCGTTGTGAAACATTAAAAATGGTTGTTCAGGATCTTTATCACAATGGGGGTAATATCGCGGAGGCGTCATTCTGGGCAGGTTTGCGTCCTATGACGCCGGATGGTACCCCTATCGTGGGGCCAACCAAGTATGCGAATCTTTATTTAAATACTGGGCATGGAACACTGGGATGGACAATGGCTTGTGGTTCAGGGAAGTTACTGGCGGATTTAATTTCTGGCAAAAATCCTGATATTGCGGCAGAGGATCTCTCTGTATTCAGATATATTGACGGTTTCAATATAAAAGTGTTTCCAATGAAACCTCATTTACACACTGCATAAATTAATAAACGATAAGAAGGGGTCGTCATGCCACGTCCTATTTTGGCAACGATCCATCTCGATGCATTCCGCCATAATTTGTCGGTTATTCGCCAAAAAGTGGGTAACAGTAAAATTTGGTCGGTAGTCAAAGCGAATGCGTATGGGCATGGATTGGACAGAATATGGCAATCACTCATTCAGACAGATGGATTTGCACTGCTTGATATGAATGAAGCTATTTATTTAAGGGAGCAGGGATGGCAAGGGCCAATCTTGCTATTGGAAGGTTTTTTCAAGCCCGTGGATTTGCAGATGATCAATAAATACCGTCTGACAACCGCAGTACATAGCCATTGGCAACTTGATGAAATAGAAAAAGCCAAATTGGATAATCCCATTGATATCTATTTAAAACTCAATAGTGGTATGAATCGATTGGGGTTCACCTCAGAAGAGTATCCAAAAATAGTTTCAATGGTGAGAAAGATTAAAAATATTCATTCAGTCACTTTGATGACCCATTTTGCTAACTCAGATAATGAAGTGGGTGTTGGTGGACAATTTGCGGTTGTTGAACATCTGCAAATGCGTTCATTGCCTCATTGCCTGGCGAATTCGGGTGCCGTGTTGTGGCATCCGAAAACACATAGAGATTGGGTACGGCCGGGTATTATTCTTTATGGCGCATCCCCAAGTGGAAAGTGGCGTGATATTGCTGATATTGGGTTGAAATCAGCCATGACATTGCAAAGTGAAGTGATTGCCGTGCATGAACTTCCCGAAGGAGAAAAGATCGGCTATGGCAGTCGTTATACAACCCCGAAGCCGATGCGTGTCGGTACAATCGCCTGTGGTTATGCAGATGGATATCCGCGACATGCTCCAACAGGAACACCGATTATGGTTGGTGGTATTCGCACCCAATTATTGGGCGCGATATCAATGGATATGATGACGGTTGATTTAACGCCATGCCCTGAAGCCAACGTAGGCAGTATTGTTGAGTTATGGGGAGAAAATCTACCTGTAGATGAAGTTGCAGAATCGGCTGGAACCATTGGTTATGAGCTTTTGTGCGCGTTAGCGAAGCGGGTTCCTGTCACTGTGGTTTAACCTTTCTATATTCAGACATGCAGGCATTTTTACCTTGGTTTGGAAAAAATGCCTGTTTTATCTATTATCTGAAAACTTACGGCAGCGGATAATGACAGAAAGTCGGTCAGGGATGCTATTCTTAGACCGTAATGGATTATTGATACGGGCTGTTTCGATACAAGCCATATTCTTATAACCATTTTTACTCATATCTTTCATGCTACTGGAAAGTGCAGCGCCGGGGTTCCAGCATACGACATCACTATGGTGATAGTGGTGTATTTCAATGGTTCGTTTCCATAAAGGATCTCTGAGCAGGCTAAAATCGTCTGGCTCGGTATAAATACGGTCGGTTCTCCCGTGAAAGACTAAATCTTCATCAATAACTTGCTCTCTATCGGAGAGGGTATCAATAAAATGAGCGCCAAGTCCGCTCACTCGAATTTGATCGATGTCACTGACATTGAAGTAAGAGTGAAGGGCGCAAGTAGCCTGATATTCACCGTGGGGTTCTAGCTCTATTTCGCAAGTTTCCCCTAATTTAAAGCGGGCAATCAGCGTGAATTCATGTGGCCATAACTTACGGGTATAGGCGTTATCCTGCAATGTGAACGTCAAAATAACCCCGTTTTCATTCTCATTATGCGCTTTGAGTTCCCAGGGTAATATTCGTGCAAATCCATGACTGGGCGCTGAGGATGAACCAAACCAAGGCCAACAGATGGGAATACCGCCGCGGATGGGCGTGCCGGCATTAAAAAGCGTGTTATCGCTTACCCATAATACGGGTTTTTCGTTATTGGGCTGCCATGTAATTAGGTGGGCACCTTGAATACTGATCACCCCACGCGCTTTAGGATGGGAAACTACAATTAACGGAAAACCATCAATATTTCGCTGGCTGATATAAGGGGAGATCTGTTCTACAACGGGTAATGAGAAAATTTTATCAAGCATCGGTCATGACCTTATGTAACCTTGAATTGGCAGTGGAACCAAGGGACAAGAATAGCTCAATATTTTAGATAGATAAATATAAAAGCCATCTGTAAACAGATGGCTTTTGAACGTGGATAACAGCGCAATTATTTGGAGATATGAGCGACCAGATCCAGAACTTTGTTGGAATAGCCAGTTTCGTTGTCATACCAAGAAACCAGTTTTACAAAGTTATCGTTCAGTGCGATACCCGCTTTAGCATCAAATACAGAAGTCAGTTTTTCGCCGTTGAAGTCAGTGGAAACCACGTCATCTTCAGTATAGCCCAGAATGCCTTTCAGCTCGCCTTCTGCTGCTGCTTTGATTGCGTCACAGATTTCTGCGTAAGTCGCTGGTTTAGCCAGACGTGCAGTCAGGTCAACCACAGAGACGTTAGGCGTAGGAACACGGAAAGACATACCGGTCAGTTTGCCGTTCAGTTCTGGGATAACTTTACCTACTGCTTTTGCTGCACCAGTGGAAGATGGGATGATGTTCTGTGCCGCACCACGGCCACCACGCCAGTCTTTTGCTGAAGGGCCGTCAACCGTTTTCTGGGTAGCCGTTGTTGCGTGAACGGTAGTCATCAGACCTTCAACGATGCCGAATTTGTCATTGATAACTTTAGCCAGTGGCGCCAGGCAGTTAGTGGTGCAGGATGCGTTGGAAACGATATCCTGGCCTGCATAGGCATTGTGGTTAACACCCATAACGAACATTGGCGTATTGTCTTTGGATGGGCCAGTCAGAACCACTTTTTTCGCGCCAGCCGCGATGTGCTTACGTGCAGTTTCGTCGGTCAGGAAGATACCCGTTGCTTCTGCAACAACATCAACACCCACTTCATCCCATTTCAGGTTAGCTGGATCTCTTTCAGATGTAACGCGGATGGTTTTGCCGTTAACAACCAGTTGACCGTCTTTAACTTCAACAGTGCCGTTGAAGCGGCCGTGGGTTGAATCGTATTTCAGCATGTAAGCCATGTATTCTGCATCCAACAGATCATTGATCGCAACGATTTCAACGTCTGAACGTTCTTGAGCAGCACGGAAAACAATACGGCCGATACGACCAAAACCGTTAATACCTACTTTGATAGTCATAGTATTCCACCAGCTATTTTTTAGTGAATTAAAAGTTGTGTCTAAAGTTACCAAAATCTTGCCAGCCGTCAAGCGGAATCGTGTCAACCATTGAAAAAGATCAACTTAACAATCACCATCTGGACGCTTGCTATACAACTGGAACAAGCTCTACGCACCACATTATCGGGGTATAAGGAGATATTTAAAGTTACCATCGGTTAGATATGTGAGACTTATCACAATTAGTAAAGTAAATTGCTATGTTGAATGGGTTAGAATGCATTTTGACATTTTGTTGTTAATTTTTTGTTGTTTTCGATGATTCTTTATTGAAAATATTGGCCTTAAAAGGTGGTCATTATGACTAAAAGTCAAAATATTTTCCTTTCTATAGAACAGCTTAGTAAAATGCAGCACCATGTTACACAAGAAGCAGGGACTGAGCCGCCATTTTCCGGAAAACTACTGCACAACAAGAAAAGTGGTATTTATTATTGCCTGTGTTGCCGCCAGCCACTATTTATTTCTGAGACGAAATTTGATTCAGGGTGTGGATGGCCGAGTTTCTACCAACCGATCAGTGATGACTCTATCACCTATATTGATGATTATTCTCATAATATCCATCGGATAGAGGTACGTTGTAGTCAATGTCAGGCACATTTGGGGCATGTTTTCCCTGATGGCCCCAAACCGACAGGAGAACGTTTTTGTATCAATTCAGCATCACTGTGTTTTATTGATAAGGAAACCGGCGAAGAAACAGCGGGTTAATGTTATGCCTGCATACTCTGAATTTAAATAATTTCGATAGAATTTGGGATTGGACAGTTGAAAAAGAAACGATTCAGCCTATTTTTAATAAAACATGCCGTGTATACAGGCAAATAGCGCATATAGCCATTAAAGCCATTAAGGAAATCTCGATGAAGTTGGATGATTTACTCTCCGCCATGACGCCTGAAATTTATCAACGATTAGTTCAGGCTGTTGAACTGGGAAAGTGGCAGGATGGTGTTCCCCTCACGCCAGAGCAGAAGGAGTACAGTTTACAAGCAGTGATGCTTTGGCAGGCAAAAAATAATCATGATCCTGACCATATGACGATTGGTACAAATGGCCAAATTGCCATAAAAAGCAAACAGGAGTTAAAGGCGATATTTCAGTCTGAAATGGTCGCGAAATTAAAACCTCAGTCGGAAGAGTGAAAGAGGGTGAATTTGCAACCTCGCCCTTGCAGAAAGCAGGGCGAGGCAGGTTTAGATCACTGATTATTCATCCGCATAACTCAATTCTCCCCGCAGATTTTGTTGCATCAAGTAGCGGATCTCTTCAGGGGTATAAGCTTGGCTCAGTAAATAGTGCAATTTCGTTAAAGCGGCTTCGAAAGTCATGTCATAACCACTGATAACGCCTGATGCAGCCAGAGAATGACCTGTTGCATAGCCTTCCATGTTGACCCGGCCAGAAATACATTGCGTCAAATTAACCACAATAATGCCTCGCTCGGTGGCTTTCTTTAATGTTTGCAACAAATCAGCACGTTGAGGCGCATTACCTACACCGTATGATAGTAAAATCAATGCCTTAACGGGCTGCATCAGAATATTTTCTACCACTTGACTGGATAACCCTGGATAGATAGTCACCACCCCAATGGGTTGTGATGTGATTGGATTCACAACAAACTCGCCGTGCCTGACAGGCAGGGGATTGGTTTTAAAGGTGCGGATATTGATTCCGGCTTCCATCAGGGGTGAACAGTTAGGGGATGAAAAGGCATCAAAACCATCTGCATGGGCTTTAATTGTTCTGTTTCCACGAAATAATTTATTGTTGAAAAACAGGCTGACTTCGTTGATGGGGTAATTTGCTGCGAGATACAGCGCATTAAGGAGATTAGTTTGCCCATCGGAACGCAGTGCTTCCAGCGGAATTTGTGACCCTGTCACAATAATCGGTTTATTGAGGTTTTCGAAGATGAAAGAGAGTGCTGACGCCGTGAAAGCCATGGTGTCCGTACCGTGCAGAATAACAAAGCCATCATAGTCATGGTAATTCTGATCGATATCATTTGCGATAACGCTCCAGTCGTCAGGACTCATATCAGAAGAATCAATCAGGGGCTGATGTTCACGGATCGTGAATGTTGGCATTTCTGGACGGTGAAATTCTGGCATTTTTGCGAGTTGTTGCTGTAAATGACCGGAAACGGGAATGTACCCATTGGGGGAGTGCTGCATCCCAATTGTGCCGCCAGTGTAAACAACATAGATGGATTTCTTCTGCATGATAATGCCTCACTAAAAACAGTTAGCTGGATTATAGGGAGTATCAGGAAGAAAAAAAGCCTGATGGTAAAATCAGGCTTTCAGTTTGCCAGAAACTTACTGTCAGAAAACCAGTCAATGGTTTTTAACGGGTATCTGTTTTTAGCGGATATCGACGCAATTCAGACAGAATGTATAGATATTCTGCGGATCGTTCATGTTCTTATAAAACACGGCTTGTTTTTTCATATCTTGGGCAACGTCGGCAAGTGGCGCCGGCAACATTGACTGCAAGGTATTTGGCAACAGTGCTTGTGCTGATGCAGTCAGTCCCAGCATGAGTTTTTCAGAGAATGAAGGCTCAGGTTGCATCCAATTCAATGACGCATTTTTGACCCCTGCTAATGCAGCCGCTTTTGTCACCGCATCATCAAAATCACCCAACTGATCCACTAAACCGTGTTTTTTAGCATCAATGCCACTCCAAACACGTCCTTGGGCAATGTTATCAATTTCGTCCAGAGATTTATTGCGGGCAGTGGCAACCAGTCCAATAAACTTACTGTAACCATTTTCAATAGAGAGCTGTATGACATCTGAGACAGTCTGGTTTAGCCCTTTGGTTGCAGAGATATCGGCTAATGGGGTTGTTGAAACACCGTCAGTATTCACACCAAGGTAATTGAGGCTTTTTTCAAGGGTTTGAACCACACCAAAAATACCAATAGAACCAGTTAATGTATTCGGATCAGCAATAATGTAGTTAGCCGGGGTGGATATCCAGTAACCGCCTGAGGCAGCGATCCCGCCCATCGAAACGACGATAGGTTTCGCCTTGCCCGTTTTGTCATTGCGGATAGCGGCCAGTTCATTACGAATAATTTCAGATGCGCCGATACTGCCACCCGGGCTGTTTACGCGTAATACAATCGCTTTTATATTGGGGTTATGGTGTGCTTCACGCAGTTGTTCAACGAGCGTGTCACTGCCAACGATACCCGGCAATTGCTTCCCTTCCAAAATTGGCCCTTCAGCAATAATGACGGCAATATTGCCTTTATCGTCGGTATCTTGGACAGGTTTTTGGTCAATGTAGTCATAAATGCTAATGTAATTGAAATGTTTTTGTTCTTCATTCCAACCAAATTTATCCCGCATTATTTTTTCAACGCTATTGCGTGGTTCAATCGCATCCACCAGTTTATTTTGATACGCATACAGTGACGCATCTCCGCCGGCTTTACGGAATTTCTCGACAAAATTTGTTGCACCGGGGAAGACCTGATCGGCGGGGATATGCCGATTAACGGCAATGGTACTTAAGTAATTGTTCCACAGTTCGTTGAGCCAGAGGCTGTCAGCGTCACGCGCTTCTTGTGACATATTGTCACGCAGCAGGGGTTCAACGGCGGATTTATAGGTTCCGACACGGAAAATATGGGTAGAGACTTTCAACGTATCCAACAATGACTTGTAGTATAAATGGTTGGTGGAGAAACCGTGGATATCCACTATACCTAATGGGGACAGATATATCTTATCGGCATAGCTGGCTAAATAATATTGTGACTGGCTGTAGGTATCACCAATGGCAAAAACAGGTTTGCCCGTTGCTTTAAATTCGTTGATAGCCTTGCCAATATATCTCATGGAAGTCTGATCTGCGCCGATGAATTCATTCAGCTTTAATACCATGCCCGTAATTTTGGGATCGCTTTTTGCGCGACGAATGCTGTCAACAACGTCAAACAAGGAAGTTTCTCTACTATTACTACTGAATGGGTTAAAAAGATCCTTTCCGAATTGTTCAAGCGAACTGCGGGCAGAGACGTGATCCAGAACAATACCAGACAGATCGACATACAATGCACCATTGTAGTTATCGTCACGTTTGGATTGTTGTTGATAAGCGATGACGCCAACAACGACAACCACGATAAACAGAATAAAAATAAGGTTGAAAATAAATTGGCGGGCAAAATTCAGGAGTTTCCAACTCCATTTAAATAATGCTGCCGTGAAATTCCATAAAGTACGCATATTGGCTCCGGGTTAGGGTATCAAATGGAGTTATCCTAATCAGCTCGTCTGGAAATGTCAGCCAGAAATCAGTTAATGATTGAAAAAACAGTTTATGTGCTTTCATTCATTAACGAATAAACAGAGAATGTTGGTTTGTGACAGATTATCTTATTTAGGAGAAAATAATGAATGCTTTGGAACTTTTGTTAAATCGCCGTTCAGTTTCACGTTTAACCACCCCCGCCCCAGAGGGAGATGAGTTGCAATATATTTTAGCCGCAGGGATGAGAGCACCTGATCATGGGGCTTTGCGTCCTTGGCAATTTGTTGTGATGCAGGGAGAAGGCATTGATAAATTCAGCAAGCTCCTTGAAAAAGCCGCTATTGAAGCGGGATTAGGCGAAGAGGTTGAAGAGAAAGCGAAAAATGCCCCTTACCGGGCTCCCATGATTATTACTGTTATTGCTAAAGTCGTTGAACATGCAAAAGTTCCGGCATGGGAACAAGTCGTTGCCGCGGGTTGTGCCGTTCACGCCATGCAGATGGCCGCCGTTGCCCAAGGTTTTGGCGGTATATGGCGTTCAGGTTCATGGACAGAAGATCCCACTGTCAGGGCAGGGTTGGGGTGTGGGGAAAACGACAAAATCGTTGGATTCCTCTATTTAGGAACACCAGAACTCAGGGCACCGGCAAAAGTCGCAACCCCAGATATGACAAATTTTGTCAGTTATTTCTAATTTGTCAGTCAATAACTGGAGCGACTAATGTCAACTGAAATCCGTCTGACTCAATACAGCCACGGTGCCGGATGTGGCTGCAAAATTTCGCCCAAAGTGCTGGAAACTATTTTACATAGTGAACAATTGCACAGTGAACAGGCAAAATTTTTCGATCCTAACCTTTTAGTCGGCAATGAAACCCGTGATGATGCTGCTGTGTATGATATTGGTAATGGTACAGGCATCATCAGTACGACGGATTTCTTTATGCCTATTGTTGATGATCCATTTGATTTTGGCCGTATTGCGGCCACAAATGCCATCAGCGATATCTATGCGATGGGCGGAAAGCCGATCATGGCGATTGCGATTCTAGGCTGGCCAATTAATACGCTGGCGCCGGAAATTGCCCGACAAGTTATTGAGGGAGGCCGGGCTGTTTGCCAGGCAGCAGGTATTTCTCTGGCTGGCGGGCATTCTATTGATGCCCCTGAACCGATATTTGGTCTGGCAGTCACCGGGATTATCAATATTGAACGGGTCAAGCGTAATAATCAGGCCAAAGCGGGAAGTCTTCTGTTTCTGACTAAACCTTTAGGCGTTGGCGTATTGACGACGGCGGAAAAGAAAGGTGTGCTTCAACCTGAACATCAGGGTATTGCGAAAGACATTATGTGTCAGTTGAATAAAGCAGGGGCAGATTTTGCAGAAATTGAGGGTGTGACAGCGATGACGGATGTCACAGGCTTTGGTCTGTTAGGGCATTTGAGTGAAATTTGTGAAGGTTCTGGCGTTCAGGCGAAGGTCAAATTTTCACAAGTTCCAAGATTGCCAGATGTTGATGTTTATATCGAAAAAGGTTGCGTACCGGGTGGCACAGGGCGCAACTTTGACAGTTATGGGCACTTAATGGGAGAGATGACGTTGCCTCAACGTCATCTCTTGTGTGATCCACAAACCTCGGGTGGTTTATTGCTGGCGATTTTGCCGGATGCCGTGGAAAAGGCGAAAGCCGTTGCACGCAGCCACAACATTGATTTTGTTGCTATTGGTGAACTGACTGAACCCTATTCAGGCAGGGCACTCATTGAAGTTTTTGAATAATTCCATGCGTCTTTTTATTGCAGAAAAACCCAGCCTCGCCAGAGCGATTGCGGATGTTTTACCAAAGCCCCATCGGCGTGGGGATGGGTTTATTGAATGTGGTAATAACCAATTTGTGACTTGGTGTGTTGGTCATTTATTGGAACAGGCTGAACCCGATGCCTACGATAGCCGTTATGCCCGTTGGGTATTGTCTGATTTACCGATCATTCCTGAAAAATGGCAGTTAAGGCCACGGGCAGCCGTGGCCAAACAGCTCAACACCATAAAATCCCTGTTGGAAAGGGCGGACGAAATCGTCCATGCCGGAGACCCTGACCGTGAAGGTCAATTGCTGGTGGATGAAGTGCTGGATTTTTTAAACCTGGATACCGCGAAAAAACATAACGTCCAGCGATGCCTGATTAATGACCTGAATCCTCAGGCGGTAACCAAAGCGGTTGAGCGGCTGAGGGATAATCGGGAATTTATCCCCTTGTGTGTTTCTGCCCTTGCCAGGGCCAGGGCGGACTGGCTGTATGGCATCAATATGACCCGGGCTTATACCTTGTTGGGTAAAAATGCAGGCTATCAGGGCGTATTATCGGTTGGACGTGTCCAAACCCCCATTTTAGGGCTGGTTGTACGCCGTGATGAAGAGATTGAGCACTTCGTGCCGAAAGACTTCTTTGAAGTTAAAGCCCATATTGTTACCCCGAATGAAGAGCGATTTACGGCGTTATGGCAACCGAGTGAATCTTGCCTTGATTTTCAGGATGAAGAGGGAAGGATTATTCACCGGCCGTTGGCTGAACACGTTGTGGCACGTATTACTGGTCAGCCTGCTTCTGTTTCTGCCTATCAGGACAAACGTGAATCAGAAACGGCGCCATTGCCTTTCTCCCTTTCGTCCTTGCAGATTGAAGCGGCTAAGCGTTTTGGTTTAAGTGCGCAGGATGTCCTTGACATTTGTCAGCGGCTTTATGAAACCCATAAATTGATCACCTATCCACGCTCTGACTGTCGTTATCTGCCGGAAGAACATTTTGTGGGGCGTCATGCGGTTTTGAATGCCATCTCCGTTCATGCTGCCCATTTACTTCCGCAAGAGGCTTTGAATGTGGAGCAAAAGAACCGTTGTTGGGATGATAAGAAGGTTGACGCCCACCATGCCATTGTTCCGACGGCACGCAGTAGCCAAATCAATTTAACCGAAAATGAAAGCCATATTTATGGCTTGATTGCCCGCCAGTACCTCATGCAGTTCTTTCCTGATGCCGTATTCCGTAAGTGCACGATTGAACTGGATATTGCAGGCGGGAAATTTATCGCTAAGGCGCGTTTTCTGGCAGAAGCGGGTTGGAGAACGCTGCTTGGCAACAAGGAGCGGGATGAAGAGAATGAAGGTACTCCACTGCCGGTTGTAGCTAAAGGGGATGAGTTGTTGTGTGAAAAAGGGGAAGTGGTGGAAAGGCAGACCCAACCGCCACGGCCTTTTACTGATGCCACATTATTGTCTGCAATGACGGGCATAGCTCGATTTGTACAAGATAAGGCGTTGAAAAAAGTGCTTCGTGCCACTGATGGTTTGGGGACGGAAGCGACCAGAGCGGGGATCATTGAATTGCTATTCAAACGCGATTTTCTGTACAAAAAAGGGCGCCATATTCATGCGACTCCGGCGGGCAGGGCGTTGATCCATGTATTGCCGGATATGGCGGTATTGCCAGATATGACCGCCCATTGGGAATCCCGGCTGACGCAAATTAGCGAAAAGCAATTCCGTTATCAGGATTTTATGTTACCGCTTCAGGAAACGTTACAGCAGTTGATCTGGCAGGCAAAACAGTATCGTAATTTGAAAGCTTTCAGGGACTTGCCTCCGGTTCCCGTGAATGCCAAAAAAGGGAAGGGAAAGCAGGCAAAATCCGGTAAAAGCAGGGCAAAGAAAGATCAAACCCATCAGGGGTAACCCACATGCTGACACAGCACCATAATATAATGAGTGGTGCTGTGTTTTATGATCGCTGCTGCTTATAGGTTGAATTCTGTCCAAACCGGGGCGTGATCAGACGGTTTTTCCATGCCACGGATAGCATAATCGATACCCGAAGAAATACATCTTTCTGCCAATGGATGGCTGGCAAGCAGCAAATCAATGCGTAGCCCACGATTATCATCAAATCCCTTTGAACGATAGTCGAACCACGAAAATTGGTCATTAACTTCGGGGTGTTGTGCCCGGAATGTATCAATGAAACCCCAGTTTTTCAGGCGTTCCATCCATTCTCTTTCTTCGGGCAAGAAAGAACATTTTCCGGTCTTTAACCAGCGCTTCTGGTTGTTTTCTCCAATACCAATATCAAAATCAGTGGGACTAATGTTCATGTCACCCATAATCAGAATATTTGACTGCGGGGAGTGGTTAGTTTCCAGGTAAGACAAGAGATCCTGATAAAATTTTTCTTTTGCAGGAAATTTAATGGGGTGATCACGGCTCTCTCCCTGCGGAAAATAGCCATTGATTACCGTCAATAAACCAAGGGAAGTCTCGATATCGGCCATAATAATGCGGCGCTGTGCATCATCGTCATCAGTGGGAAAACCTTTACGAATATTGACGGGTTGTTGACGGGTCAGCAGGGCGACACCATAGTGTGATTTTTGACCATGATAAAAGACGTGATAACCCAGTTTGCTGACTTCTTCGAGGGGAAACATTTCATCATGAACTTTTATTTCTTGTAATCCGATAACATCAGGTTGGTGTTGTTCCACAATGGCAGTGAGTTGATGAGGACGTGCTCTTAGCCCATTGATATTGAATGATATAAATTTCATATCGTTATAATCACCTATAGAATATGCTTATTCTTCATGTTAACAGATATAAATAAAGATGTAACCACTTATTAAATAATAAATTTTACCTAACTACCTTGATAACTCGCTATTTTACTCTTATATGTAATACTATATCGAGTATAATGCTCTCGTTATCCTAAATTTAGAGTGCCGAATCGATTTTTAAATAATAAAAAAAGCCAAATCAATAAATAGTAAATTAATGGATTTATAATAATTCACTAATTTTAATATGTAATATTAAACATTAGATATTGTCATTTTCCGTTAGAGTTTTTATTCTTAGAATTTATTTTATGTAATGCGTTACAAAAAATAAGTAATGAAAAAGTAGAAGAGTTAATCAATCTCTGATAGAAATTTGAACTTGTAGACCATAGTTATATATATTAATGGATTACAATCACGGTGGAATATTCATCATGACATAGATGAATAATAAAGTTCATCTAGACCGCATTATTGCATCAGGGACTGGCGTTTTATATAAATGCCATTTGAAAAATATCTATTTTTATTGTACAAAATTATACCTTCACAATATCAAGTTTGATTTAGCGGTTACCTGATGAGAAGGCCATTTCAAGGAAATTCTTTTAGCCACAAGTTACATAGGAACGGTGAATTATGTTTTTTTCTCGTAAATTAGAAGCATTCATGGCGGTGGTGGAAATGGGTTCTTTAAGCAAAGCGGCAAGAGTGATGAACCGTACGACTCCCCCAGTCGCTAAATCAATTAAAGACTTTGAAGCGACGTTAGGAAAGCGCTTATTTAAAAGGGAGAAGTTTGGGATGATTCTGACCAAAGACGGCGTGGAGTTATATAATGACCTAAAAGAGCTCTATTTGAAAGAGAAGGAAATTACAAAGAAACACATCAGCGGGAGTATTTGTAATGTTGTCAATATATACCATGATTGGGGTAAGAAAAAGCATCTGATTTCACTTTATAAAGCAGCGGACAGAAATAATGCTCAAGTGAATATATTACGCTTCAGTTATGATAACATTGATGAAATAGTTGACTATGAGGGCAATACAATAATTTTAAGTTCAGAGAAAATACTGAGTGATCGATTCAGTCTGGTGCGGAAAATTGATGGACCAAATTTAGGGATCTGCTGCCGTAAGGAGTTGTTAGATGAAGTTAATGGGGACTTTACTCAATTGCTGAAAAAGAGAACGTGGTTATGTGATCCCGTACTCTATAAAGGTAATTTGATAAAGCATTTGGAAGAGGAAATGATAAAAAATGGAGAAAAAGTTAATATTCGACAGATGGATAATGTAGAATGCTGTCTCAATTTTATTCAGTCAACCGATTATATTTTTATTACCGATTCCCACTCTGGTGCATTGGAAGAGGGAGAAAGCCTAGGCTTCATTCCAATATCACGGCCTGATGCAGTTAATCAGTGTTATGTCTACAAATCAAAATCTCATTCAAGCGTATTAAATCGTTTCATTGATTCCGTCAGCGATATGGAATAGCTGATTGCATGAGCGGAGCAAACTCCCCGATTTTCCTGCTCCGCCATGAGTGTTTATCCAAATGCATTAATTTTGACAATTTCATAATGCATTGAGAGCTTGAAGTGGATTTTTGATAGTGGTGAGGAAGGATTGATGTGTCGTTTCGTTCCTCACCTTTGGTTTATGCCGATATTACCCATCTTGTCATCCCACTAGCAAAGACTTGTACCCTATCCGCGACCATTTATTTCAAGCCAATACATTGGATGCATGATACATTGGACGCATTTTTGCGTTACAACTTGTTGTTTAGCAGAAATTAATGTGATGGTTTTTGACTTGAATGTAATGAAACTTGAATCATTGATGGTGGTGGGGGAAGGATTCGAACCTTCGAAGTCTGTGACGGCAGATTTACAGTCTGCTCCCTTTGGCCGCTCGGGAACCCCACCAGATTTTTGAATTGTACGCTGTCGTTAGCAGCGGACGGCATAATATCAGATAAGCCGCCGCTGTAAAGTAGATAATTGAAAATAACGTCTTGAGTGCTGTCTTTTTAATCTCGATGATCGAGTTGTAATCTACTCAAAGAATAACGGTACGATTACCATAGACGAAGACGCGCTGAGAAAATACCCAGTGTAATGCTTGGCTCAACACATTTTTCTCAACATCTTGTCCTGCACGCATCATCTCTTCAGCCGTATAGGTATGATCCACATTGATGACATCTTGAGTGATAATTGGCCCTTCATCCAAATTGTCATTGACATAATGCGCTGTCGCACCAATAATTTTTACCCCTCGCTCATAAGCCTGATGGTAGGGGCGAGCACCGATAAATGCGGGTAGGAATGAATGGTGAATGTTGATTATTTGATTCGGGTAATGCTGAACAAATGCCGGCGTTAAGACTCGCATATATTTGGCAAGTACAACATAGTCGGGCTGATATTGATCAATCTGAGCCATCAGCGCTGCATCATGTTGTTCGCGGGTTAAACCCTCATGACTGATGTAATGGAATGGGATATCAAACTGCTCAACCAATTTTTGCAGGGTAGTATGATTGCCGATGACAGCCGCAATTTCGACATCCAGTCCGCCATAGACGCTTTTTACTAAGATATCGCCAATACAATGCGCTTCTTTTGTCACCATGATAACGATACGACGCCGGCCAGCCGTATTTAATTCGCGGCTTGACCCTGCTGGCAGGGCATCATCTAAATCGGCCAGAAGCGTTTCATCATTAAAAATACCCTCCAGCTCGGTGCGCATAAAAAATCGCCCAGTACGATGATCAACAAACTCATTATTCTGAACGATATTTAATTGATGCTTATAACAAATGTTGGTGATTTTTGCGATCAATCCCTTGGAATCGGGACAAATTGTACGCAAGATTTTTCTTTGTATATTTGCGTGTTGCATGGATGACGAGAACCTCAAATATTCTTCACTGTGTGTGAATTGTTGTGTTTTGATATTTAGATGCTGATTTAATCACAGCACTTTTAACCACAGCACTTCTTATATTTTTTACCTGAACCGCACGGGCAAGGGTTATTCCGGCCGACTTGAGGACGGATACCCTCTATATAAAACCAACGTTGATCAATGCGTAAAAAACGTGAGCGCTCATGAATCAATTGCTTATCTTGCTTGCCTTGTTCAATAAAGCAAGCTGAAAATTCGACATAGGCTTCGTCATTATTTCGTCCCTGATGGGTTCCGAGGACATTTAATCCCAGCCATTGTACGCCAGCAAAACCTTGTTCTATTTCTGCACGCCAATTTTCCGCCCGGCAATCAGGGTGCCAGGTGGCGATAAGATAGTCTGCATTTTGTGTAACATAAGCGCTATACCGGGAACGCATCAAGGATTCAGCATTTGGGGCAGGGTGATGGTTTTCAAGATAGGGGCTACAGCAAAGATCGAAAGATGAGTCACTGCCGCAGGGACACATTTTTGTCAAAATAACTCCAGTTAGTCAAAGTGGTTGCTGCTAATATCGGCTATCAGCGATATTGCAAAGATTTGTAAGAGTATCAATAAAACAAACCATTGGGCGATCATCAAGCGATGATACTCGAATATGGGCAAAAGTCGCAATGTCTGACATCTAATCATTGAAATGTGATTAAAAGCTAGTGCACTGTATATCTGGTCGAATTAACTGGTATACTCGTGCGCGTTATTTTTTGGCGAGTGCGATTTTCTTCACACATACAATTTTTTCTGAGAGTTAATGCTATTGTTTAAGCTGTAAAGGAGTTTTTCAGTGAATACATAGCAGTAGGAGACGATGTAATGTCAGTAATAAAAAAGGTAAAAAAAGCTGTTATACCCGTTGCTGGTTTGGGAACTCGGATGTTGCCGGCCACGAAAGCCATCCCGAAAGAAATGCTCCCTTTGGTAGATAAACCGCTTATTCAATATGTCGTTAATGAATGTATTAAGGCAGGCATTAATGAAATCATTCTGGTTACACATTCCTCCAAAAACTCGATAGAAAACCATTTTGATACCAGCTTTGAATTGGAAGCGATTCTTGAGAAAAGGGTTAAGCGCCAATTATTGGATGAAGTACAGTCTATCTGTCCAAATCATGTGACGATCATGCAAACCCGTCAGGGAATTGCCAAAGGATTGGGGCATGCCGTGTTATGTGCTAAACCTCTTATTGGTGACGAGCCATTTGCGGTTATTCTGCCTGATGTCATTTTGGATGAGTACAGCACTGACCTGTCAAAATATAATTTGAGCGACATGTTATCGCGCTTCAACAGCAGTGGCACAAGCCAGATTTTGGTTGAACCTGTTCCTACCGAGAGTGTTTCGGATTACGGCATTGTCGATTGTTTAGGTGAAAATTTGCAACCTGGTGATAGCAAACCTATTGTCCGTGTTGTTGAAAAACCAAAACCAGAAGAAGCACCTTCGAATCTTTCCATTGTTGGCCGTTATGTCTTATCCGAAAAAATCTGGCCATTATTGGCAAAAACCGCACCAGGGGCAGGAGATGAAATACAACTGACAGATGCCATTGCCATATTGATGGAAAAAGAGCCCGTTGAGGCTTATCACTTGCACGGCCGTAGCCATGATTGTGGTAATAAATTGGGCTATATGCAGGCATTTGTTGAATACGGCATGAAACATCAGGAATTGGGCAAGTCATTCACGGATTGGGTCATGACCTTGCAAAATCAGATTGAAGAATAATCTACTCGTACTTTAAGGTGTGATATGAAAGTTACTGTATTTGGTATTGGCTATGTAGGCTTAGTGCAAGCAACCGTATTTGCGGAAGTTGGGCATGATGTACTTTGTGTTGATGTTGATGCAAATAAAGTCGAGAACCTGAAAAATGGTCAAATTCCTATTTTTGAACCGGGTTTGACGCCTCTGGTAAAGAAAAATCATGCTGAAGGACGGCTGAATTTTACAACGGATGCCAAAGCCGGCATTGCTCATGGCAAATTACAGTTTATTGCAGTAGGTACACCTCCTGATGAAGATGGTTCTGCTGATCTTAAATATGTCACTGCCGTAGCCAGAACGATTGCAGAAAATATGGATGGTCATAAAGTCGTTGTTGATAAATCAACGGTGCCGGTAGGTACGGCTGATAAAGTCAGGGCAGTGATGCAGGCAACATTGGCAGAGCGCAACATAGCACTGCCATTTGATGTCGTCTCCAATCCTGAGTTTTTAAAAGAAGGAGCGGCTGTTGCGGATTGTATGCGACCTGAACGTATTATTATTGGCTGTGATAATGATAATGTGGTTGATGTCATGCGTGAACTGTATGAACCCTTCAATCGTAATCATGATCGTATGATAGTCATGGATATTCGCAGTGCTGAATTGACTAAATATGCAGCCAACTGCATGTTGGCAACTAAAATCAGCTTTATGAATGAAATTGCTAACTTGGCAGAGATGTTGGGCGCGGATATTGAAAATGTACGTCAGGGAATTGGTTCTGATTCACGCATCGGATATCACTTTATTTACCCAGGATGTGGATACGGGGGGTCATGTTTCCCTAAAGATGTTCAAGCATTGATTCGGACGTCTGAACAAATCGGATATACACCAAAAATTCTCCAGGCCGTGGAGCAGGTTAACAATAAACAGAAAAGTAAATTACCTACTTTTGTAAAACAGCATTTTGGTGATGATTTAATGGGCAAAACATTTGCTATTTGGGGACTGTCATTTAAACCTAATACAGATGATATGCGTGAGGCATCAAGCCGTGTATTGATGGAAACATTATGGAAATGTGGTGCCAAAGTTCAGGCTTACGATCCTGAAGCGATGCAGGAAGCCCAACGTATTTATGGGCAGCGTGATGATCTTTCTTTAATGGGAACAAAAGAAGCTGCATTAAAAGACGCTGATGCTTTGATTATCTGTACAGAATGGCAAAATTTCAGAGCGCCTGATTTTGATGTGGTTAAGAATTCATTAAAAACGCCTGTCATTTTTGATGGACGCAACCTATATGATCCTGAACGCCTGCAAGCACGTGGTTTTACGTATTATGGTATTGGTCGCGGTGCCTCAATCAAACCCGTCATTTGAGTTAATATATGAAATTTTTAGTTACAGGCTCTGCTGGTTTTATCGGTTTCCATGTTAGTCAGCGGTTATTGAATATGGGACATGAGGTTGTCGGTATTGATAACCTCAACGATTATTATGATGTTAATTTGAAACGGGCAAGATTAAATTTATTACTCCCCCATGCAAATTTCAAATTTGAAAAATTAGATCTCGCCGACAGAGTTGCAATACCTGCATTGTTCGCTAAACATCAATTTCAGCGAGTGATCCATTTGGGAGCGCAGCCAGGCGTACGTTACTCAATACAAAACCCTATGGCATATATAGATGCCAATATCGTCGGTCATATCAATATCCTTGAAGGTTGCCGCCACCACTGTGTAGAACATTTATTATATGCCTCTTCCAGTTCAGTATATGGTTTAAATAAAAAGCAGCCTTTTTCGACTGATGATTCGGTTGATCATCCTGTTTCTTTATATGCCGCAACGAAAAAAGCGGATGAGCTAATGTCTCATAGCTATTCACATCTTTATCAACTCCCCACGACAGGATTGAGATTTTTTACTGTATATGGACCGTGGGGTCGTCCTGATATGGCTTTATTTAAATTCACGAAAGCCATGTTAGAAGATAAGCCAATCGATGTTTATAATCATGGCAATATGGTGAGAGATTTCACTTATATTGATGACATTGTCGAATCTATAATCAGATTGCAGGGTGTTATTCCTACCGCCAATAAAGACTGGACAGTTGAAGAGGGTCAGATAGCTGCCAGCTCTGCGCCATATCGAGTTTACAATATTGGTAATGGGCAACCGACAAAACTGGGTGATTTTATTGAAGCCATTGAAGTTTCATTAGGGATTGAGGCAAAGAAAAACTTTATGGAAATTCAAGATGGCGATGTATTATCAACGTGTGCAGATTCAAGTACGCTTTATAATAAGATTGGCTTTTCACCTAACACTCCGGTGAAGGAAGGGGTGAAACGATTTACCGATTGGTATTTGGGCTTTTATCAGAAGCTGTGACAGAGAATGTGAGAAATAGAAAAAGGAGCTAATCGCTCCTTTTTTATAAGCTTATGTTAATAAAAAACTAAGTTAGTGTTAAATTCTTTTTTATCACGTCGAGAATATGCAGGCGACTTGGCCGTTAATATCGCTCTCTGTGTTTCTACATCAGCCCGTAATTAACCGAGTTAGTTTATTAAGCATAAAATAAAAATACCCTTGATAGGGTATTTTTGTTATCAGGTTTACTAAAACAACTGATTAGATCAGGAAATCTTCCAGTTTTTTACCTTCTTCTTCAATGGCTTTTTTGATTACAGCCGGTGTACGGCCTTGGCCTGTCCAGGTTTTAGTTTCACCGTCATCAACGTATGAATATTTAGCCGGACGTGCAGCACGTTTAGATTTACCCGTAGATTTACCACTAAAAGCATCCATTAAATCACTTAATTCAATACCGTCTTTCTCCAACATTTCACGGTATTCTTCAAGCTTACGTGTACGCTCTTCTAATTGTGCACGAACGTGGTTTTCTTCATCACGACGTTCTTCAACAACAGTCGTCAGTTTTTCCAACATTTCTTCTAAAGTACTAAGTTCACATTCTCTTGCTTGTGCGCGCAAGGTACGGATGTTATTTAAGGATTTTAAATTCTCGCTCATTGTCCTGGTCTCAAATTATAATGATGATAGCCGATGTAGGGATAATAATAGAATGCTATTTTATTTTCTGCAATAGTGAATTTACTTTCTCAGGCTAAAACATGTCATTTTAAAATGCAATTTTTTTGCTAATCGATATATTGTGTTTTAATCCTGCTATTGAGCTTACCATTTTTCAATAATCTGGAAGGGGGAGGTACTGTAAAGATTAGTAAGGGATAAACCATAGGATATAAAACTAATTTATAGTCAATCGGTAAGTAACGTTAACTGTTTTGCTGGAAATAAGTTGAAGAATCAGTGTGAGATGAAAGTTTTTTTATGGGTAATCCATTAGTTATGATTACAGTAGCTAAATTGAACAAAAGTAAACCACTATGATTATTAATATTCAAAGAATGGGTGGAAAATTAACTATTTTCTTTTGATGTTAATTTTGTTCATTTGGCAGGCAGGAAGTCCTTATAGTGCTGATTTTATATGCGCAAGTGTGATGATTATCATGAAAATAATCTTTTCTTATTCGTTCTAATTTGTTTCTGCTACTCCACATTTGACAATAACAACGATAATCTCAAGTAGAGTTTGTGGTAAACTGACACCGTTATATCGCCTGATTAAATTTGACAAGAGGATGGACGGGCCAATGGCTCAGCTTTATTTTTATTATTCTGCCATGAACGCAGGGAAATCAACTTCCTTATTGCAGTCTTCCTATAACTATAACGAAAGAGGAATGAGAACACTGATCTTTACAGCAGATATCGATACTCGATTCGGTAAAGGGAAGGTCAGTTCCCGTATTGGCTTATCCGCTGAGGCGTTGTTGTTTTCGCCAAAAACAAATATTGCTGAGCTTATCAGAAGTGAAAATGAGGCAGAAAAAGTTCATTGTGTTTTGATTGATGAATGCCAATTCTTGACGAAAGAGCATGTTGAGCAACTTTGCGAAATTGTAGATTATGATGATATCCCTGTTCTTTGTTATGGTTTAAGAACCGATTTTCAAGGTGAGTTATTCAGCGGAAGTGAATATCTCCTCGCGTGGTCAGATAAATTAGTAGAGCTGAAAACCATTTGTCATTGTGGGAGAAAAGCCAGCCGTGTACTTCGTTTTGGCAGCGATGGCAACGTTGTTTACGATGGTGCTCAGGTTGATATTGGCGGTAATGAAAAATACGTCTCTGTGTGTCGTAGGCACTATACTGACGTTATTCGCGAAACTCAGGCTATTAGGAAATAAAATAAAAAGGCGTTGGGTTACCCTAACGCCTTTTAAGTTACATCAATCAGCTTATCATTTATTATTCTTTCTTATTATTTTTTCTATTTGATTTTGCAGCCTCCTGGGATTGACCCTGCTCGGTGAATTCACGTCCATAAAAAGAATCTAACAGCAATTGTTTCAACTCAGAAATTAATGGATAGCGCGGATTTGCGCCGGTGCATTGATCATCAAAGGCATCTTCTGCGAGCTTGTCGATTTTCGCCAGGAAGTCAGCTTCTTGCACACCGAATTCACGAATTGAAGCCGGAATGTCTAGCTGGAATTTCATTTCTTCCAGCCAAGCCAACAGCTTTTCAATTTTGGCAGCAGTACGATCACCGGAGGCTGTTAACCCTAAATGATCTGCAATTTCCGCATAGCGGCGCCGTGCTTGCGGGCGATCATATTGGCTGAATGCAGTCTGTTTGGTTGGATTGTCGTTGGCGTTATAGCGGATCACATTACAGATTAGCAGGGCATTCGCTAAACCATGTGGGATATGAAACTCAGAGCCCAGTTTGTGAGCCATAGAGTGGCAGACTCCCAAGAATGCGTTGGCAAAAGCAATCCCTGCTATGGTCGCTGCATTATGGACACGTTCACGGGCAATGGGATTTTTTGCACCTTCGTGGTAACTGGCGGGCAGGAAATCTTTCAGCAGCTTTAATGCTTGCAGGGCTTGCCCGTCAGAATACTCATTGGCCAGAACAGAAACATAAGCTTCCAATGCGTGGGTTACCGCATCCAGACCACCAAAAGCACATAGCGATTTCGGCATATCCATCACCAGATTTGCGTCGACAATTGCCATATCAGGGGTTAGGGCATAATCTGCCAAAGGATATTTCTGCCCAGTGACATCATCGGTAACCACTGCGAAAGGCGTAACTTCTGAGCCTGTGCCTGATGTGGTGGTAATGGCAACCAGTTTCGCTTTTACGCCCATTTTCGGGAACTTATAGATACGCTTACGGATATCCATAAAGCGCAAGGCCAGTTCCTCAAAATATGTTTCAGGATGTTCGTACATCACCCACATAATTTTGGCTGCATCCATAGGGGAACCGCCGCCAAGAGCAATGATGATATCGGGTTTAAACAGGTGCATTTGTTCGGCACCTTTGCGGACGATGCCCAGTGTCGGATCGGCTTCGACTTCAAAAAATACATCGGTTTCAATGCCATAAGATTTCAAGACATTGATAACCTGATCGGCGTAGCCGTTATTGAACAAGAAACGGTCTGTCACAATAAAGGCACGTTTGGCACCATCGGTAGCGACTTCTTCCAATGCAATAGGCAGAGAACCGCGGCGGAAATAAATGGATTTTGGAAGTTTATGCCACAACATATTTTCGGCTCTTTTGGCGACAGTTTTCGTATTAATCAGGTGTTTTGGCCCAACATTTTCAGAAATCGAGTTGCCTCCCCAAGAACCACAACCCAGCGTCAGGGAAGGGGAGAGCTTAAAGTTGTACAAGTCTCCAATACCGCCTTGGGATGTCGGTGTGTTGATTAAAATGCGCGCGGTTTTCATTTTGTCGCCAAAATACTTAATACGTTCTGCCTGATTATCTTGTTCAGTATAGAGACACGATGTATGCCCAATACCGCCCATTTCAACCAGTTTCTCGGCTTTTTCGACCGCCTCTTCAAAGTTTTTGCCGCGGTACATGGCAAGCAGGGGGGATAATTTTTCATGGGCAAAAGGTTCTGCTTCATCCACCAGAGTGACTTCACCGATAAGAATTTTAGTGCTTTCAGGAACCTTAATACCGGCCATATCAGCAATTTTTGTTGCCGGCTGACCCACAATCGCTGCATTTAAGTTGCCGTTTTTCAAAATAACATCCTGAACGGCTTTTAACTCTTTTCCTTGGAGAAGATATCCACCGTGAGTTGAAAAACGCTCACGGACTTGCTCGTAAACAGAATCAACAACGATAACAGACTGTTCTGAAGCACAAATCACACCGTTATCAAATGTCTTAGACATCAAGATAGAGGCAACGGCACGTTTGATATCTGCTGATTCATCAATCACAACCGGCGTATTGCCTGCACCGACACCAATGGCGGGTTTGCCTGAACTGTAGGCAGCTTTTACCATGCCTGGCCCCCCGGTTGCCAAAATCAGATTAATATCAGGGTGGTGCATTAAGGCGTTTGACAGTTCAACAGAAGGTTCGTCTATCCAACCAATGATATCCTTTGGCGCGCCTGCTTCAACCGCTGCTTTTAAGACGATTTCTGCCGCTTTGTTGGTTGCGTTTTTGGCACGTGGATGAGGGGAGAAAATAATACCATTGCGGGTTTTCAGGCTGATAAGGGCTTTAAAAATTGCCGTAGAGGTTGGGTTTGTTGTTGGAACAATACCGCAAATCAAGCCAATAGGTTCAGCAATAGTCATCGTCCCGAAGGTATTATCTTCCGATAAGATCCCGCAAGTTTTATCGTCTTTATAGGCGTTATAGATATATTCAGAAGCAAAGTGGTTTTTGATCACTTTATCTTCCACAATTCCCATGCCGGATTCAGACACAGCGAGTTTAGCCAGTGGAATACGGGCATCAGCAGCCGCAAAAGCAGCCGCGCGAAAAATTTGGTCAACTTGCTCCTGAGAATAATGAGCAAATTCCTGTTGGGCTTTTTTTACGCGAGCAACTAATTCATTAAGTTCTGCGACTTGAGTGACAGCCATAAAAATTACTCCTGATAAATTTCTTAACAAAATGATTGATATAGGAATAGTTTCTTTCCCTGAAATTCTACGCTGAATACAGCTTACTATTTACAGGCATTTGTATTGTGATTTAGATCATGAAAACATTAAGCTGACTCAATTCAGCTATTATTTCTGACTCAATGAGTGACAGTTGATATCTGAGTAAGTTTAAGTGGTTATTTAACTTTGCAAATACAATTTATTAACTTGTATGAAAAGGGAATCAATCAGAATTAATAAATGATCAATTAAAGCGTAATTGGTCAATAACATCATTTCCTTGAAATCATTGTTCATATTTTATTCCTTTTTAGTCGGTGATCTTCTCGAAATAATACTGTAATTTTCTACACTATTTTACTTTTTATCATCTTATCTGCGACTGGCGGTTTTTATAATTATTTTGTGATAAAGGTGGACTTTTACTCTGTGGTGATTGCATTTTGTTAAAATAATGTTTATTTTCTCTTTTGACCATATTTCATGAATATTGCCTTGGGGTAATGGGGTAAAGTCTATTGTTATCATGGTCTTATATTGGTTTCGCGAATTCATCGGATACAAGGGTGATGAATAATATTAATGTTTTGCTCAATTTATTATAAAAATCAAATAACAATTATTATGCAGGCATAGTTTTTTAGTAGGTTAATGATCATTTGTTAACGTGATAAGTAAATTATTCGAGTTAGTAGATTAAAAACGATTTATTTACTGTTTATAACTTGGAGTAAAAAATGAGGAAAAAAACATCAAAGTTAGGTCAGTTAATTTCGAGTATCGTTTTATTATCTTTTCCGGTTGCACAGGGCATTGCTGCAACTGTTCCGGCGGGCGTTACACTGGCTGAAAAACAAGAAGTCACCGTTAACAATGGTGTCGAAGTCACATCATTAGATCCTCATAAAGTTGAAGGTGCTCCAGAAACTATTATTATTCGCAATTTGCTTGAAGGGCTGGTCACTACTGGGCCAAATGGTGAAACCGTGCCTGGTGTGGCGGAACGGTGGGAAAATGAAGGTTATAAGGTATGGACATTCTATCTACGTAACAACGCCAAATGGAGTGATGGAAAGCCTGTGACTGCGCAGGATTTTGTCTACAGTTGGCGCCGTCTCGCCGATCCAAACACCGGGTCGCCTTATACCAGTTACTTGCAATATGCCTATATCCAGAATGTTGACGATATCCTGAAAGGCGTCAAGTCACCGGAACAATTGGGTGTTAAGGCATTAGATGATCACCGTTTCCAAGTCACTCTCAGTCAGCCAGTTCCTTATCTGGTTGACATGTTAAGCCATACCGCACTGAAACCTGTCAGGCAAGATGTGGTTGAGAAATGGGGGAATAAATGGACATTACCCGAAAATTACATTGTTAATGGCGCTTATAGATTGAAAGATTGGGTGGTCAATGAGCGAATTGTTTTAACGCGTAATCCTCAGTATTGGAATGATAAAGAAACCCTCATTGAAAAAGGCACTTTTCTGCCTGTTGTCTCGAACGTTAGTGATGTTAACCGTTATCGTAGCGGGGAAATTGATATCACCAACAGTGCGATTCCGCCTGATCTATACCAGAAAATGAAACGGGATATTCCTGACCAATTGAGAATTTCACCTTATCTGTGCACGTTTTACTACGAAATTAATAACCAGAAGCCACTGTTTAAAGATAAACGGGTGCGTGAAGCGATAAAACTGAGTCTTGACCGAGATATCATCACGGACAGAATTATGGGGCAGGGGCAGATACCGGCATATGGATTCACGCCGACTTATATTGGCGGGGGTTTGGCCATTAACCCAGATTGGGCAAGTTGGACACAGGAGCAGCGTAATCAACGGGCAAGGGAATTGTTGCAAGAAGCGGGTTTTGATGCCAGTCATCCCCTCAAATTTACCTTGTTGTACAACACATCTGATCAAAATAAACAACAAGCCATCGCTGCGGCTTCGATGTGGCAGAAAAATATTGGTGCCAAAGTCACTTTGCAGAATCAGGAATGGAAAACCTCTCTCCAGAACCGCCACCAAGGAAATTATGATGTCGCGCGGGCAACATGGTGTGGCGATTATAACGAACCGTCCTCTTTCTTGAATATTCTGCTGTCAACGAGCAGTAACAATACCGGTTTCTATCAAAGTGCGGCTTTTGATCACTTGCTTAAGCAGGCTCTGACGGCTAAAGATGACGCGACACGTAAAGCATTTTATCAGCAAGCCGAAGCCCAACTGGATAAAGATTCAGGCTTGATACCGATTTATTATCGGGTCAGCGTGCGCCTTATTCGCCCGACAGTGGGGGGAATGACAGGGAAAGATCCCCTGGATTATATCGATTTAAAGAATCTGTATATAAAAAAGGTGAATAACTGATCACCGTCACAAAATATTATCTTACCGTAAACAAAACAGTTCCTTTTGGATACGGATAATAACCATCCTAATGCGTGAATATGACTTTTATGGGTCAAATGATATCAATTGGAGTAAGTATAAGATGATAAACACAACAAAGAAAAAACTGGCTACTGGTATTACGGTAGCGTTAGGCATGATGGTGGGATGGCAGGCCTTTGCCGCGCAAGTGCCTGCTGGCGTGCAACTGGCAGGCGCGGCAAAACAGGTGCTGGTTCGCAATAATGCCTCTGAACCGCAATCCCTGGACCCGCATAAAATCGAAGGCGTACCCGAATCGAATATCGCCCGTGATCTGTTTGAAACGCTGGTGATCAATGATCCTGACGGCAAAATTATACCGGGCGTGGCAGAGAGCTGGGAGAATAAGGATTTTAAAGTTTGGACATTCCATTTGCGTAAAGACGCAAAGTGGTCCAATGGTGACCCTGTCACTGCGCAGGATTTTGTGTACAGTTGGCGCCGAGTAGTCGATCCCAATACCGCCTCCCCTTATGCCAGTTTTCTCCAATATGCCCATTTGCTGAATGTTGACGATATCATCAGAGGTAAACAGAAACCGGAAACATTGGGTGTCAAAGCATTAGATGACCATACATTACAATTAACCCTCAGCGAACCCGTCCCTTATTTGGTCAGGCTATTTGTTCATCCAACGACATCACCCGTCCATCGTGCAACAATTGAAAAATATGGCGAGAGATGGACGCAACCACAGAATTTTGTTGGTAATGGTGCTTATAAACTGAAAAGTTGGGTGATCAATGAACGTCTGGTTTTCGAACGTAGCCCGACCTATTGGGATAATAAAAACACCGTTATTAACCAAGTGACTTTCCTGCCTATTTCCTCTGAGGTCACGGATGTCAATCGCTATCGCGCTGGCGAAATTGAGATGTCCTATACCAACTTACCCGTCGAACTATTCCAAAAACTGAAAAAAGAAATTCCCGATCAGTTGCGTGTAAATCCGTACTTATGTACTTATTATTATGAAATAAACAACCAGAAACCCCCATTTGATGATCCCCGTGTACGTACCGCACTGAAGTTAGGCATGGATCGCGATATCATAACTTACAAGGTTAAAAATCAGGGAGACTCATCAGCTTATGGCTATACTCCACCCTATATCGCTGATTTTAAAGACGTAAAACCAGATTGGTATACCAAACTGAATCAGCAGCAGCGTAATGAGGAAGCGAAAAAATTATTGGCAGAGGCTGGGTTTACCAAAGATCATCCATTGAAAATTAAGTTATTGTACAACACGTCTGATCTGCATAAAAAGCTGGCCATTGCCGCGGCTTCCCTTTGGAAAAAGAATATCGGTATTGATGTTTCCCTCGAAAATCAGGAGTGGAAAACGTTCCTCGATTCCCGCCATCAAGGCAACTATGACGTTGCCCGTGCCGGATGGTGTGCTGATTATAACGAAGCTTCTACCTTCTTGAATCCCATGTTATCCAACAGTAGTAATAATACCTCTCACTATAAGAGCAAAGAATTTGATGCTTTGATGAAACAATCCCTGCAAGTGAAAACTGATGCAGAACGCGCTGAAATTTATGCCAAAGCCAATGCGCAATTGGATAAAGACTCAGCGATAGTTCCTCTCTTTTATTATGCGAGTACCCGTTTAGTGAAACCTTATGTAGGGGGCTATACCGGCAAAGATCCATTGGAAAATCTCCATACCAAAGATCTCTACATCATAAAACACTAGGAATGTGTGGGTGATCCGGTTGGGGTCACCCGCTTGTCAAATAATTAAAAGCCACGGTTTGGCTAAACAGTAGGAACGGGCAATGCTAAAATTTATTTTACGCCGCTGCTTAGAGGCGATCCCGACACTTTTTATCCTGATTACGATTTCGTTTTTTATGATGCGGCTTGCGCCGGGTAGCCCATTTACCGGGGAAAGGAAGCTACCGCCGGAAGTGATGGCAAATATTGAAGCGAAATATCACCTGAATGATCCTATCTATAAACAATATTTCAATTACTTAATCCAACTCTCCAAAGGGGATTTTGGTCCTTCATTCAAATACAAAGACTACAGCGTCAATGATCTGGTTGCAGAAGCACTGCCAGTTTCGGCTAAATTGGGATTTGCTGCCTTTATTATGGCGGTCATATTGGGTGTCAGTGCCGGGGTGATTGCGGCATTGAACCAGAACACCAAATGGGATTACACGGTAATGGGGTTTGCCATGACAGGGGTTGTCATTCCCAGTTTCGTGGTCGCCCCCTTATTAGTGTTGATATTCGCCATTACCCTAAAATGGTTGCCGGGAGGAGGCTGGAATGGCGGAGCACCTAAATATATGCTTTTGCCAATGGTGGCACTTTCCCTCGCTTATATTGCCAGTATCTCCCGTATCACCCGCGGTTCCATGATAGAAATCTTACATTCCAACTTTATTCGTACCGCACGTGCCAAAGGCTTGCCATTGCGAACGATTATTTTCCGTCATGCGTTAAAACCCGCCTTATTACCGGTTATCTCCTATATGGGTCCTGCTTTCGTCGGCATTATTACTGGCTCAATGGTGATCGAAACGATTTTCGGTTTACCGGGTTTGGGGCAATTGTTTGTGAATGGCGCATTAAACCGTGATTACTCACTGGTACTGAGTCTGACGATCCTGGTCGGGGGCTTAACCATTATGTTTAATGCTATCGTTGATGTGCTGTATGCCGTCATTGATCCGAAAATTCGTTATTAAAACTTGGAGCACGCAATGTTACTGAATAAAAAAAATAGCGAAGCTCTGGAAAATTTTTCTGAGCAACTGGAAATTGAAGGCCGCAGTTTGTGGCAGGATGCACGCCGCCGTTTTATACATAACAAGGCCGCGATTACAAGTTTATGTATTCTCTTCCTGATCACACTCTTTGTTATTTTAGCGCCGATGCTGTCCCAATTTGCTTACGATGATACCGATTGGAATATGATGACGATGCCGCCGGATTTTGAATCCAAACACTATTTCGGCACCGATTCATCAGGGCGTGACCTGCTGGTGCGAGTTGCCATTGGCGGGCGTATTTCATTAATGGTCGGGATTGCCGCGGCCCTGATTGCCGTACTGTTTGGCACGTTGTATGGTGCGATGTCAGGTTATCTTGGCGGCAAAACGGACATGGTGATGATGCGTTTGCTGGAAATCCTTAACTCTTTCCCATTTATGTTCTTCGTTATTCTTCTGGTGACTTTCTTTGGTCAAAATATCCTGCTAATTTTCGTTGCGATAGGCATGGTGTCATGGCTGGACATGGCACGTATTGTCCGTGGTCAGACATTGAGTTTAAAACGCAAGGAGTTTATTGAAGCCGCGTTGGTTTGCGGTGTTTCCACCCGCCATATTGTTTTGCGCCATATCGTACCAAACGTCTTGGGCGTTGTGGTGGTTTATGCCTCATTACTTGTACCGAGTATGATCCTGTTTGAATCTTTCTTGAGCTTCCTTGGCTTGGGAACTCAGGAACCCCTGAGCAGTTGGGGCGCTCTGTTAAGTGATGGTGCCAACTCAATGGAAGTGGCCTCGTGGTTATTGTTATTTCCGGCCGGCTTTCTGGTCATGACCCTGTTTTGTTTTAACTTTATTGGTGACGGCCTACGAGATGCCCTCGACCCGAAAGACCGTTAAGGAGAGCCTATGAACAACGTAGAAACGTCGAAAAATGTTGAGTCACTCTTATCGGTCAAAGACCTGAATGTGGTATTCAACACACCTGACGGCAATGTGACTGCCGTAAATAAATTGAATTTTGACTTACAGGCCGGAGAAACACTGGGGATCGTGGGAGAATCGGGTTCGGGTAAATCACAGACCGCATTTGCGTTAATGGGATTACTGGCCAGTAATGGTTCTGTCAGCGGTTCTGCCACGTTTAACGGACGAGAAATTCTTAACCTGCGAGAAAAAGAGTTAAACCGGATGCGGGCACAAGAAATCTCGATGATATTTCAAGATCCCATGACCTCCCTTAATCCTTATATGCGAGTGGGTGACCAATTAACGGAAGTCTTGATGCTGCATAAGCGCATCAGTAAAAGCGAAGCTTTTGAAGGCGCCGTCCGCATGTTGGATGCGGTTAAGATGCCAGAGGCGCGTAAACGCATGAAGATGTATCCACACGAATTCTCCGGGGGGATGCGTCAACGGGTGATGATTGCCATGGCGCTGTTGTGCCAGCCCAAATTATTGATTGCCGATGAACCGACAACGGCTCTGGACGTCACCGTTCAGGCACAAATCATGACGCTGCTTAATGAGCTAAAAAAAGAGTTTAACACCGCGATTATCATGATTACCCATGATTTGGGAGTGGTTGCAGGTATTTGTGACAAGGTATTAGTGATGTATGCGGGAAGGACGATGGAATATGGTACAGCGCGTGACGTGTTTTATCATCCTACCCATCCATACTCTATTGGATTATTGAATGCGGTTCCTCGTCTGGACGGTGATGAGGAAGCCTTGGAAACGATTCAAGGCAATCCTCCCAATTTATTGCGTTTGCCAAAGGGGTGCCCATTCCAGCCACGTTGTCAATTTGCCACTGAGCATTGTGTTCGCGAGGAACCCCAGTTGGAAAAATTTGGCCTTGGGCGCTTGCGTGCCTGCTTTAAACGCCAGGAGGAATTGGTATGAACACAACTAACATGAACACGATTGATGTGAAGACAATAGCTGAAAAGCGGGTCTTATTGGAAGTTGACGATCTCAAAGTTTATTTTGATATTAAAGACGGAAAACAGTGGTTCTGGCAGCCGGCAAAAAGCTTAAAAGCGGTAGATGGCGTAACCTTAAGGCTTTATGAAGGTGAGACACTGGGGGTTGTGGGAGAATCTGGCTGCGGGAAGTCAACGCTTGCCAGGGCAGTAATTGGGTTAGTGAAAGCGTCTGGCGGTGCGGTGACCTGGCTTGGTCAGAACCTGTTGGACATCAATGACAAACAATGGCGGGATATTCGCAATGATATCCAGATGATTTTTCAGGATCCGTTGGCATCATTGAATCCGCGTATGACCATTGGCGATATTATCGCAGAGCCGTTGAAAACGTATTACCCCAAAATGAAAGAAGGGGAAATAAAAGAAAAAGTCAAAAAGATGATGATGAAGGTAGGGTTATTACCGAACCTGATCAATCGTTACCCTCATGAATTCTCTGGCGGTCAGTGCCAGCGTATCGGGATTGCCCGCGCCTTGATCCTCGAACCTAAATTAGTTATCTGTGACGAACCGGTTTCAGCGCTGGATGTTTCCATTCAGGCACAAGTTGTTAATTTATTACAGGAATTGCAGCGGGAAATGGGGCTTTCCCTGATATTTATTGCACATGACTTGTCGATCGTAAAACACATATCGGACCGCGTATTGGTCATGTATTTGGGCAATGCGGTAGAACTGGGCACTTACGACGAGGTTTATCATAATCCGTTGCATCCCTACACCAGAGCGCTTATGTCGGCTGTGCCGATCCCTGATCCAGACAAAGAGCGCAACAAACATATCGAATTGTTAGAGGGCGAATTGCCTTCCCCCATTAACCCTCCGTCCGGATGTGTATTCCGCACGCGCTGCCCAATGGCGGATGCTGAATGTGCCAAGACCCGGCCATTACTTGAGGGCAGTTTTAAACATGCAGTGTCTTGTCTTAAGGTTGATCCACTCTAATCAATGATATGTGACCAATGTGACACCGTCACGAATTTAAATTCAATGCCCTCACCATGATGAGGGCATTTTAGTCATTCCGGGAGAGAGATTAAAGGCAGGGCGGGATGATTATTTTTTCCACAAGATCTGGCAGATAGGGTGAGATTTTTCCCGGCAGATCAAAATACGGGCAAAGATATCATCAATTTCGGCATTGTCTGATTCTGCCAATCCAATAATGACTTCCGAAAAAAAGTCTGGATCTAAATCAAAATCAACATGTTCAAACCAGACGTTTGAAGGTTCCCATAATTCAGCACCGCCGCGCTCTTCAAATTGCAGGTTAAACAACAAGCTATCAGCCGGATCGAGATGAGAGAGTGCTTGTTCCAAAAAGATATCGTAAGCCTTTTCAAGCGCTTCATCTTCAGTCATTCGGTTGTTTAAGTCCAATTGCATAGGATGTGTCGATTGATTTTCCATGGTGGCAATATCCAATATTAATCACTAGGTGAAATTAAAACATGTTCTGTATTGAATGAATACTTTTATTCGTGCTCTTTTATTCATGCCCTTTTATTCATGATAAATGAATTATAAAAGCGGGCTGAAAAAATAACAGATACGCTCAAGGATACGGTGCCACATCGGGCGTTTTTCCCATTGATTGTTTGCCAGCAATGTGGAACGCATAATATAGTCCTGCTGAACCAGAGTTAAATCCTGACCAAAAAGTTCATCATCAATCACAACCGTAATTTCAAAATTCAGCCACAAGCTGCGCATATCCAAATTAACAGAGCCGACCATACTCAGTTGCCCATCGACCAAAACACTCTTGGTATGTAACAAACCATCTTCAAATTGATAAATTTTCACTCCCGCTTCCAGCAATTCTGCAAAAAATGCACGGCTGGCCCAGCGAACAAGAAATGAGTTGTTTTGACTGGGTACGATGATACTGACATCCACTCCGCGCATCGCCGCCGTGCAAATCGCATGCATTAAATCATCACTGGGAACAAAATAGGGCGTAGTAAGGGTAAGCTGTTTGCGGGCCGCAAAAATAGCGGTCATTAAGGATTGTTGGATCAATTCGTCAGGGAACCCTGGCCCGGAAGCGATAACTTGAGCGGTATGACCACTGGTTTGCTCGAAGGGTATAGTAACACTGTCAGGCGGGGGAGGAAGATGACGTTGCCCGGTTTCCATTTCCCAGTCAAAGGCATAAATAATCCCCAGTGTGGTCGTCACCGGGCCTTCCATTCTCACCATGATATCGACCCACTGACCGACCCCGGCATTTTGTTTAAAAAAACGGGGATCAACCATATTCATACTGCCGGTGTATGAAATATGATTATCGATCAGAATAATTTTTCTATGCTGGCGTAAGTCCATGCGCCGCAAGAATAAACGGAAGATATTCACTTTTAACGATTCGACAAACTCAATACCTGCTTTGCGCATAATATCGGGATAAGGGCTGCGGAAAAATTGCCAGCTTCCTGCCGAATCCACCATAATGCGACATTTAACACCGCGTTTGGCCGCGCGCATCAGGGCATCCGTGACCTGATCAACCAATCCACCGGATTGCCAGATATAAAACACCATCTCAATATTGTACTTGGCGTTTTCAATATCATGCACAATCGCTTTCAGCGAATTGTCATAAGATGTCATTAATTGCATTTTATTGCCTCTGACACCTTTAATCTTTTGTCGTCGTTCACACAGTTGAAACAGTGGGGTAGCCACTTCACTGTTTTCATCGGCAAAAATTTGCGGGGATTTTTTTAACTCTGCTAACCACTTGGCGACAGATGAGCGCATTTGTCTGGCTTGTTCACCCCGGCGTTTACCAAGGTGCAATTCGCCGAATGACAAATAAGCAGCGATGCCGACTAAAGGAAAGATATAAATAATGAGTAACCAAGTCATTGCTGATGTCACAGGACGACGTTTCATCAAAACTCGAATGGTGATACCGGCAATAATCAGCCAGTAGAAAAAAATCGCCAGCCAGCTCAGTACAGAGTAGAAAGTTGTCATACGTGGCAATCAATCCTGTTTATTTAAGTAATTAATATCATTAATTGAATAGAGAACAATTTTAGCAAAATTGCAAACCGGATTGGCAATTGGTTGACATTGCTAATAGTGACGATTAAGAATAATGCCATTCATTAATGGGAAAGGTAGCCTGGAATATCTTATGAAACACAGCAGAAGGGAAGTAGGGCGCTGGAGAATGCTCCGTCAAGGTATTTGTCGTCGCCGTCGTTGGTTGGAAGGGCAGTCACGCCGTAATTTACGCATCTACGCACTACGTAAGGTTGATGCCCATAAACGTCGTCGATCGATTCTATTCGCCCAGAATGCAGAATGGATTTAACCTGATGTTCAGCATGATAGGTATCTGAAAGGTAAAAATAGAGATGTTTTTGAATCTTTATTGAATATGATAGTCATTTGCATTTAAACTAATATTATCTGAAAACTGACTATCATGCTGTTAAGCAAGAATTCTCTTATGCGTTGGATACATTGGCCGATATTACTTTCCGTTTGTTTACATGTTTCTATTGCTGCGGCGCTCTTCCATGCCATTAAACCTGAAAAGCAGGTGCAAGCCGCCCCTATATCTGTTGCTATGATCCAGTTGGCTGCTGAAGAGGCACCTGTCTCTAAACCTGCCATGCCTGAATCACTTCCTGAACCAGAACCTGAACCAGAGCCCGAACCTGTTGCGGAAATTGCTCTGCCTAAACCCAAACCTGAAAAGAAAAAAATTGTTAAAAAGGAACTGAAGCCAAAAGAGAAAAAAGCAGAAAAAGTTTCAGAACAACCGCTGAAATCTATTTCTGATCAGGAACCTCAGATGGCAAAGAACTTGGACGATCAAAAATCAGAGCAGCTTGCCATTAGTGAGAAAGGTCACGTACAAAAGGGACCCAAAGCACTGAGCAGGCCAAATCCCGTCTACCCATCCAGAGCGCTACAGTTGGGAACAGAAGGGACGGTAAAGGTGAAATTTGATATTGATGAAAATGGCCGAGTTAAAAATATTGAAGTTATCTCGGCAACACCCAGAAATCTCTTTGAGCGTGAAGTGAGAAATGCCATGAGAAAATGGCGTTATGAAAAGATCCCTGCTACCGGGCATATAACGACTATTGAGTTTCGAACGACGGGGATTTCGCAATCTTAACGCACTAAACGGTATTTGACTGAATAAAAAAGGGTACTCAAAAGAGATACCCTTTAATTTTTGAGTGAGTTATTTTTCTAATAAATCATAACGTTGGATCACTGCTCTCCAATTTAAAATTCCTTTTATCTTCAGGCAAAGGGCGGGAAGTATTATTTTCATTCACGGCAACATACGTGAAAACGGCCTCTGTTGCACAGTAGCGCTGGCCGACTGGCTCAGAAGCGACTTTTTTCACCCAGACTTCAATATGGATAGTGATCGATGAATTTCCCGTTTTAAGACAACGGGCATAACAGCATACGACGTCGCCTACCGCAACCGGTTTCAGGAAACTGATGCCATTCACGCTAACAGTGACTACACGCCCCAGAGCAATCTCTTTTGCCAAAATTGCGCCGCCAATATCCATTTGAGACATCAGCCAGCCCCCAAAAATATCCCCATTAGCGTTAGTATCAGCAGGCATGGCCAGTGTACGGAGAACCAATTCTCCGTTTGGTAAGCATTGTTGTTGTGTCATTAGAAAACTTGCTTTATTTGGTGAATACAACAATACCTGCCGCTGCATCGGCAGGTATCCATATGAAGGTCATGATATTATTCTTGTTCGCGAGGCAGATGACGGTAGATATATACCACACTCAATACCGTAAAGACCAGTGTCAATGCCGTTAACCCGAACACTTTAAAGTTTACCCAAATATCCTGAGGTAGCCAGAAAGCGACATAAATATTTGCCAACGCACAGGCAATAAAGAAGATGGCCCAAGCCATGTTCAGTTTATTCCAGACAAAATCCGGTAACACTAATTCCTTGCCTAGCATCCGTTGAATCAGGGGTTTTTTCATCACCCATTGGCTGATAAGCAGAACCAGAGCAAAAATGGCATAAATGACAGTGACTTTCCATTTAATAAATAAATCACTATGGAAGGCCAGCGTCAGCGTGCCAAAAACAGCAACCATAACAAAGGTAATTAAGGAGGATTTCTCAACTTTACGATAAATGAGGTAAGTGATGACAACAGCTAACCCGGTTGCTGCAATCAATGCGCCGGATGCATAGAAAATGTCATACATTTTGTAGACGACAAAGAAAATGACTAGCGGCAAAAAGTCTAAAAGTTGTTTCATAAGTTGAATCCATTGTGAAGTCAATGATGGCATGTTTCTGAATTTGTGCCAGAGTGTATCAGATCTTAATGAAATGGTTTATTTATCAGGTAAAAAACATTTTCACAAAAGGACATAAAAGCCATGTTGTGGGAAAGATTACATCGCTGGATGCCAGGCTTGGGGAATATCTGTCATTATCGTAGAGATTATTTTAGCCATGATATGCGGGCGGGACTCTCTGTTGCCGCGGTCGCACTGCCTGTTGCGATTGCTTATGCCGAATTAATGGGAATTAGCGCCATTATTGGCTTATATGCCTGTATTTTACCCATGTTCGCTTATGCGCTGTTCGGTACTTCGCGGCAGTTGATCGTTGGACCCGATGCAGCAACCTGTGCTGTGATTGCTGCGGTTGTGACACCGCTGGCATTGGGAAATGAACATGTTCGCTGGCAGCTTGCTATTATTATGACCCTAATGACCGGGTTTTGGTGTATTTTGGCCAGCCATTTTCGACTGGGCGCTTTCGCTGATTTTCTATCCCGCCCCATTTTGAAAGGCTTCATTAATGGTGTTGCAATTACCATTATGGCGGATCAGTTGGCTAAAGTTTTTGGGTTGTCTGGTTTGCCTGCGGAATTGATTGAACGATTAATTGCACTTCCCCATACGTTATTAGCATCTCATTGGCCAACGGTGGGGATGTCAGTGATAACGTTGCTGGTGCTGCTTAGTATACACTTCCTCCGCCCAAGTTGGCCTGCACCGCTGGTGGCAATGATCGTATCGACTTATCTCAGTTGGCAATTTGAACTCAGCCAATATGGTATCCAGATTGTGGGGAGTATGGGGAACGGTTTGCCCATTGTGCCAATGCCTGAATTTGAATTTGGTATCATCCGTGATTTAGTCGTTCCTTCCATTAATTTAGCGGTGATCAGCTTCGTCAGCTTTATGATGACTGCCCGTAGCTTTGCCAGTAAAAATGGCTATCAAGTTGATGCCGATTTAGAACTCAGGGCATTGGGAATTGCCAATATCGCGGCGTCATTATCACAAGGCTTTGCTGTCAGTGCTGCCGGCAGCCGTACCGCAGTCAATGATGCACAGGGTGGTAAAACGCAAATGGTGTCTGTGATTGCGGGTTGCACCATCTTGCTGGTTTTGCTGTTTATGACAGAATTTCTGGTCTATATCCCGCTGTCATCACTGGGTATTGTCTTAATTTTTTCCGCATGGTCTTTATTGGGTTTGAAGAATCTTTGGGCTTATCGAAAACGTAACCGGCAGGCTTTTATCCTGTCAATGTTCACCTTAATCGCCGTCTTGCTGGTGGGCGTGATCGATGGTATCGGTTTTGCTGTTTTGTTGGGGCTATTGCAATTTTTGCGGGTCGTTTTCCGGCCTTCGGATCAATTGCTGGGTGTGAATGATCAAGGCATGGTGCGTTCCATCCATCAACACAATGATATCAAACCCGCGGATGGCATTATGATGTATCGCTTTAACTCCCCCCTCACCTATTTTAACGTCGGGTATTTCAAAAGGCGGGTCTTACAGCATGTGAACAATGCTGCAATTAGCCCGGTCTGGTTAGTTGTCGATGCGACAGTCAGTTTTACTTACGATGATGTCAGTGTTTTTGCCGTGCTGGATGAGTTAATCACAGAATTAAAAAAGAGAGGTGTGACATTAGTCTTGGCGGGGCGCAGAACAGAACTGAATCGCTGGATTAAACAAAACAAACTGAGTCGCAGCGATGAAGATTTGATTGTGGTGCCGGATCTCTATTTTGCCATTCGTTTAATTCAAAGTAAGCAGCAAGTTGAGGAAAGACAGGAAGGGTAATTGCCGTTCATCTCGCCGCCTATGCAGCGAGGTGAACTCTTGAGGGATGTTTATTGCATACCGTTTGCGGTTTTATTTTGTGGTCTGGCCAACATATACAAGCGGAATAGATAAATCAGCAACAAAGATGATAGTAGGTTGTCCAGCACGGACAGCAACATATCCGGCATTTTTGCCAGCACCAGAACCAGTATTAGCTTGGCGGCCAGCCATAACAGCATAGCCGGGATTAACAAGCGCATATTATTGAATGCCAGCTTCCAGCTACTCTGCATGGCGGCGAAAATGCTTTTGCCTTTTTCGAACAAAAAAACAGGAGCCAGAGCAAATGCAATAGAAAAGAGTATCCCTGGTAAGATCATTAACGCGTAACCAATTTGAACCAACAGGGTACAGATAGACATTAACAAAAACATTTTAGGCAATCGCGTTACTGATGATATGCAGGCATGAATCGCATTAGTTTGCTGACCGCCAGAGATGGCATTGATGAGTACCAATATACTGGCTGCCAGCAAGGCATTACCAAAGACGTTGATAAAGAAAATCCCAAACACTGTGTGTACTAACATTGATATCTCATCTGGCGTTAATTGCCCCACAAAACGTTGGATTCCGGTATTGCCTGACTCTCTGACGATATTTTGCATCTCGGCCAATAAATTGAGTTGTTCATCGTTCGGCATGAATACATGCCCTAGCAGGGTTGTTACCAACGCGGCCAAAACAGAGAGGATGACAATATTCAACAGTTGATGCTTTAAAAAGTTGATGCTGTCACGATACAGGGTATTTGCCGTGATGGGCATGAAAATGGCTCCTATCAAATAAAACAACACAAATAGAACAACAATAGCACGCAATTGTACCTTGTCTGACGGATTGTTGGATACCTAAGATTTACTTCTGCACCTGATCCTGCATTCTGAGACCGGCAGGGAGTAAAAAAATCTTGCCTAAAAGCCCTGATGGTGGATTTTATAAAAATGAATAGTTCATTAATTTTATGTTAATAAACTGATAATGGATGGGAGTGTTAAATAAAATTTATTAGCATAGGATTGCTATTATTACTTGTCGTTAGTCATTCAAAATTTGACATCAGAATATAAATCATGGTTGGCAGTAAAATTAATACACAGCGAATTTTGACTTGGATCAATTTAAAATATCCAGCAAATGGAATAATAAAAGAGTAAATACCTTACTTTGCCAAAAATCTTTAAAAGATGTGATCTGTCTTAGATCACAACAGTAAACAAACGGGTATATTTCTGACTGTTCTAAAACCACATAAATGGGATGGATAATGAAAAAGATTTCTGCGCTTGTATTGGCTGCTGCGACGTTAGCACCGTCATTGACTTTTGCTCATGAAGCGGGTGATTTCCTGTTCCGTGCAGGTACCGCAACGGTAAGGCCACATGCTGGTTCTGATAATGTATTGGGATTGGGATCTTTCGATGTCAATAATAATACTCAGCTAGGTTTAACTTTTGGTTACATGATCACCGACAATATTGGTGTTGAATTATTGGCGGCGACACCATTCCAACATAAAGTCAGTTTGCCGGGCGCGGGTGAAGTTGCTGAAGTTAAACATTTACCACCAACGCTCATGGCACAATATTATTTTGGTGCTACTGAAAATAATTTACGGCCTTATGTTGGTATTGGTGTTAATTACACAACATTCTTTAGTGAAAAATTTAATAATAATGCAACGGTAAAGTCTGCTAATTTAAATAGCTTGGATCTGAAAGATTCTTGGGGAATAGCGGGGCAGGTTGGTCTGGATTATAAACTGGATAAAAACTGGATGCTGAGTACTTCACTTTGGTGGATGAATATTGAAACGGATGTGAAATTTAAAGCCGGTGATGAAGATAAAAAATATAAAACCCGTCTTGATCCGTGGGTCTTTATGTTTGGTGTGGGTTATAGTTTCTGATATATCGTTTCTAACAGAAAGCGACGTGTGTTTGACTGTGACATAAGAGAGAACCAATGGGGCGTGACTGCCCCATTTTTGTTTTTTTTGTATAAGACCACAATGGGATCATCATTGCGTGGCGTTTTTCATGGCACGCACAAAATCGGTTAATCTTTCCAGCATGATTTGCGGTTGATGCAGGTTATCTTCAATGATTTTGACGATGGCTGAACCTGAAATTGCACCCGCAGCACCGCTATTGAGAGCGGTCATGACCTGTTCAGGTTCTGAAATGCCAAAACCTTGCAGGGCAGGGGCTGCGTGATACTCTTTGAGTTTATTGACAAGATGATTCAATGGCTGTTTGGCGCGATTTTCGCTACCGGTCACTCCCGCCCTTGACAGCAGATACGTATATCCACGCCCAAATGAAGCGATTTCGCGCAGTAAATCATCATCTGCATTGGGAGGACAAATAAAGATCGGCGCAATATCATGCTTTATGGCGGCGGAACGGAAAGGTGATGACTCGGATAACGGCACATCAGCGATAAGCACAGAGTCAACACCGGCATTTTGGCAGCGACGGTAAAAATCATCAATGCCATTGTGAAAGACCAGATTAGCGTACACTAACAGGCCAATCGGTGTATCAGGATGTTTAGCCCGAATTTTAGTCAGCAAATCAAAACATAATGTGGGCGTCACCTTCGATGATAACGCACGCAGGTTGGCATTTTGGATCGTTGGGCCATCGGCAAGGGGATCGGAGAATGGAATACCCAATTCAAGCGCATCGGCACCCCCGGCAATTAAGCTATCAATAATGTCCAACGACAGTTCAGGGTGAGGATCGCCGAGCGTAACAAAAGGAACAAAAGCGCCTTGATGTTGGTTTTGCAGCTTCGAAAACAGGTGTTCGTAACGTTCCATCAGATTTCTCCCCTGGATTTTAAAATATCGTGAACGGTAAAGATGTCTTTGTCACCACGGCCAGATAAATTGACGATTAATAATTGCTCTTTGTCCGGCGCCTGACGGATCATTTTCAAAGCGTAAGCCAATGCATGAGAGGATTCCAAGGCAGGAATAATGCCTTCATGGCGGGAAAGTGCTTGGAAGGCGTCCAGCGCTTCATCGTCAGTGATTGAAACATAATCGGCTCTGCCGATATTATTTAAATGAGCGTGTTGAGGACCAACAGAAGGAAAATCCAGACCCGCCGAAATAGAATACGATTCTTCAATCTGGCCGTCTTCTGTCTGCATAATTGGCGCTTTCATGCCAAAGTAAATGCCTAATTTTCCGTGTTTCAATGGCGCACCATGTTCTCCCGTCTCAATGCCATGCCCCGCCGGTTCAACACCGATCAGACGAACACTATTTTCTGGAATAAATTCCGCAAACAAACCGATGGCATTTGAGCCACCCCCAATACAGGCGATAACGGCGTCGGGCAGACGGCCTTCTTTTTCCAGAATTTGCGCTTTGGCTTCTTCCCCAATCATGCGCTGGAATTCCCGTACCATTGTCGGATAGGGGTGGGGGCCGGCCGCGGTTCCCAATAAGTAATGGGCTTTTTCATAACACCCGGACCAGTCGCGCATGGCTTCGTTACACGCATCTTTCAAGGTTGCTGAACCGCTGTGGACGGGGATCACTTCAGCCCCCATCAAACGCATGCGGAAGACATTGGGTGATTGGCGTTCAATATCTTTTGCTCCCATATAAATACGGCATTTCAGCCCCAACAAGGCACAAGCCAGCGCGGTGGCCACACCGTGTTGACCCGCACCGGTTTCAGCAATGATCTCGTTCTTTCCCATGCGTTTTGCCAACAAGGCTTGCCCTAAAACCTGATTGGTTTTATGGGCACCCCCGTGGAGCAAATCTTCACGTTTCAGGTACAGGCGGGTTTTTGTCCCTTTAGTCAGGTTTTGGCACAGCGTTAAGGCAGTCGGTCTGCCGGCATAATTTTTTAAGAGATCCTGAAAAGTACGCTGAAATTCAGGATCACTCTGTGCATCAATAAAGGCGTCTTCTAACTGGTTAAGTGCCGGGATCAAAATTTGTGGAACGAATTGTCCACCAAAATCGCCAAAATAAGGATTCAATTTACTCATATTCTACTCATCCATTCTGTCTGAAAAACTTGTCTGAAAAATTAGTGATAACAGCGTAGTTGTTGAAAGACCTGTTTGAGCTTTTGGCTGCTTTTGATGCCGGGAGAGACTTCAACGCCGGAATTAAAATCCAGTCCATAACAACCAAGTGTTGCCGCTTGTTGGCAATTTTCAGCATTCAGGCCACCAGCCAAAAGGCTGTTATGTTGAATTTGTGGATTGATTAACTGCCAGTCAAACGGTTTTCCCGTTCCTCCTGAACCGTTATCCAGCAATAAGTGATCCACATTAGGAAGGTCAGAAAATTTCGTGGCTCTGGACATATCAATGGCTTGCCAAATTTCACAATGTTCAGGTAATACGGAACGCAGGGCGTTGATGTAATTTTCATCTTCATGCCCATGCAGTTGAACGGCGGTGAGTGAAAGGGCTTGGGCGGTATCCCGGACAAAATCGAGGGATTGATTCTGAAATACGCCAACGTATTGCAGAGAGGCTTCATTAATGATCTGTTGGGCTTTTTGCAGGCTGATCCTGCGCGGTGATTTTTCGGCAAAAATTAAACCGCCGTAAACGGCGCCCATCTGCAACGCCGCTTTGGCATCTTGTGGACGAGTCAGGCCGCAAACTTTATTATTCCCCAAAATCAGACGACGCAGAGCGAGGTTTAAATTTTGTTGTGCCATCAAAGCGCTGCCAATAAGAAAACCATTGGCAAATTGGCTTAATTCCCGCACTTGGCGATGCTGCTGAATGCCGGATTCGCTGATAACGATAGTGCCTTCGGGCAAACCCACTGACAGTTTGCGCGTGCGTTCCAAATCAATGGACAAATCACGTAAATCCCGATTATTGATACCGATAACTTTTGCTCCCAGTGCTATCGCCCGTTGCCGCTCATCTTCATTGCTGACTTCGGTAAGAACACCCATCTCAAGGCTATGCGCCAGTGATGACAGTTCGCGATACGTATCATCGTCGAGGACGGAAAGCATTAATAAAATGGCATCGGCTTGATAATAACGCGCGAGATAAACCTGATAGGCATCAATAATAAAATCTTTGCACAGAACAGGCTGGTGTACGGCAGAACTGACCATCGCGAGAAAATCATAACTGCCCTGAAAGTATTTTTCATCGGTCAGGACAGAGATGGCGGCAGCATAAGGTTGATAAGTTTTAGCAATGCGAACCGGATCGAAATTTTCACGAATGACCCCTTTTGACGGGGACGCTTTTTTGCATTCTAAAATAAACACCGTTTGCTTGTGGGTTAACGCCTGATAAAAACGGCGGTGGCTGGGAACAATAGTATCAATAAAACTCGCCAGCGGTTGCTCTGCCTTACGAGTGATCAGATACGTCGCCTTATCATCAACAATTTTTTGTAATACGCTGGGTTTCATGATTGGGTCCTTGCTGCCAAAGCGGTGACTTTTTCATAAGCCTGACCGCTGTCAATAGTATTGAGTGCCAATTGAGTGTTTTCCCGTAGATTTTCTTGCCCGTGCATTTTCATCAACAGAGCCACGTTGGCGGCGACGGCATGGGCATGGGCTTGGTTACCGTGACCTTGCAATAACATCGCCAACATATTGCGATTTTCTTCCGGTGTTCCGCCTTTCAGTGAAGAGATGGGGTGGTTCGGTAAACCAAAATCGGTTGCCGTTAACTGATATTGGCTAATTTCACCCTGATTAAGTTCTGCAACCAAGGTGGGGGCGTGTAAGGCAACTTCATCCATGCCACCGCTGTGTACCACAGCGGCACGCTGATAACCCAAGGCTTGTAAAGTATGGGCGATAGGCTTAACTAAGTCAGGGCTATAGACCCCAATCAGTGACACCGCAGGGCGGGCTGGATTGATCAATGGGCCAAGTACATTAAATAAGGTTCGCGTTTTTAATTGCTGGCGAACCTGCACTGCGTGCCGGAATCCACTGTGATATTGCGGGGCAAACAGAAAACAGACACCAATATCATCCAGGGCCCGGCGTGATGCTTCCGCTTGGGCATCCAAGGCAATGCCGAATGCGGCTAATAAATCAGATGATCCGGATCGGCTGGAAATACTGCGGTTGCCATGTTTAGCCACTTTAAGGCCACAGGCAGCAGCAACAAAAGCGCTGGCTGTTGAAATATTGATGCTATTTGTGCCATCCCCACCAGTGCCGACAATATCACAAAATGGGTAATCAGGACGTGGGAAGGGCGCGGCGTTCGCCAAGAACGCTTGGGCGGCACCGGCAATTTCTTGCGGCTGTTCACCCCGCAGTTTCAGGCTAATTAATACCGCGGCTAATTGTGCATCGCTCAATTCCCCTTGGATCACGGCGGTGAATAGCTGCTGGCTTTCTTGTTGGGTCAGTGGCTGGGCACTGAATAATTTGTCAAAAATCAACTGCATTTTGCTATTCCTTTAAATTCACATGATTAGCTCAAAGCCCATGTCAGTGTTTGTTCAAGCAGTTTGGCGCCCCGTGTCGTCAAAATAGATTCGGGGTGGAACTGAAATCCACAGACTTTGTGTTCATCATGGCGCACCGCCATTACGGTATCACCACATGATGCCGAGATTGTCAGCGTGGCAGGAATGTCCATCGCCGTAAGGGAATGATAACGAGCGACCGGCAAAGGATTTGGCAGGCCGGAAAACATTCTTTTTCCATCATGGATAGCCGGCGTCGCTCTGCCATGCAGGATCTCTTGGGCGGCAGCGATTTTTCCTCCATAAGATTCAACAATCGCTTGATGCCCAAGACAGATGCCGATGATCGGCATCTGGCCTGTGACTTGTTTGATCAATGCAGGCATACAGCCAGCCTCTGAGGGTTTTCCCGGACCAGGGGATAACATTACAAGCGGTGATTCCATTTCGCTCAGCTTGGCAGTAATGATGTTTACCGGCACGGTATTACGGTAAATAACGACGTGGTGGCCATGAGTGCGCAATTGATCCACGAGGTTATAAGTGAACGAATCGATGTTATCGAGCAGGAGAATATTAGCCATTAGAATGTTACCTCCACATGATGGGATTGGGCTATTGCGCGGATCACGGCTCTGGCTTTGTTGTAAGTTTCATCGACTTCTGACTGGGGAACGGAGTCCAAGACCACACCAGCACCGACCTGAACTGTCGCTTGACCGTTTTCCACATAAGCAGAACGGATCACAATGCAGGTATCAAAATCTCCCTTGCCAGAGAAGTAGCCGACGGCTCCGCCGTAGCTGCCACGCCGTTCGCCCTCATATTCTGCGATAAGCTGCATCGCCCGAACTTTAGGTGCCCCTGTCAGGGTGCCCATATTCATGCAGGCTTGATAGGCGTGAAAAATATCCAAGTCATGGCGAAGTGTACCGACAACACGGGAAACCAGATGCATAACAAATGAATAGCGATCGACTTTGGTTAAATCGGCAACATATCGACTGCCCGGTTCACAGATACGCGCCAAATCGTTGCGGGCCAGATCAACCAGCATCACGTGTTCAGACATTTCCTTGGCATCTGTTCGCATTTCCAACTCAATTCGGCTATCGAGATCGGCGTCCAATTCCCCATTGTCATTTCGCCCGCGCGGTCGGGTCCCGGCTATCGGATAGATTTCAATCTGGCGGTTACTGGCATCGTATTTAAGCGCGCTTTCCGGTGAAGCACCAAACAGACAAAAATCCTGATCTTGCATAAAAAACATATAGGGGCTTGGATTTTGTTGCTTCAAAGCATGGTAAGCGTTCAGTGGTGAAGGGCATGGCAAGGTGAAGCGACGTGATGGCACCACCTGAAAAATATCGCCTTGACGGATAGATTGCTGTAGTTTCCGCACGATATTGGCGTATTGCTCATCACTTTGATTGTAATCAATTGTGACGTCGGGCAATGTGGCCGATGAGAGTGGCGGAAGGGGATCTGAAATAGCTGAGGCTAAGGTGGCTAAACGTTCCTTAAGGCGTTCTCTTTCTGAATCGGCTGTGCCAAATAATGTCGTTTGCAGACGTGAATGTTCGTTCCGATGGTCGATCACCAATAGCGTTTCGGCGAGATAAAAACAGAAATCGGGGCAGCTTTGGTGATTTTTTACGGTGGGTAATTGTTCAAATCCGGCGACTAAATCATAAGCAAACAGTCCACCTACAAAAATGGCATCAGGCGATGTCGAGAAGGATGCCAATGCTGCCAGTGCACGCAAGGCGTCAAAAATGGAATCAGATTTTAACCGACTGTCTTCGTCCAGATTATGCTCAACAGCAGGAAATTGTGCTCGCATAACTTGCGATTCTTCAACTAATTGGGCTTTGCCTGAAAGTAATTTAGCGAGCATAGGGATCAGGTTCTGGCCATTTTCGGTGAGCGCTTCAAAAGTCACTTGATACCCGTTGGCGGTAATGCGCATGGCACTATCGATGACCAAAATGCTTTTGAGATTCTTTTTACTGTGAATTTCAGCCGATTCCAGCAATAACGTTGCCGGGCGATCACGGCAAAGTTGATGAAAAAGTAGTGTTGGATCTGTCAGATAGCGAGTATTTATCTGATTTATAGTGATATTGAATTCTTTGTCAGTCATCTTCATAATCCCGTTTTTAATTTTATCCGCAAACTTTACGTTATGAAAAACCGTTATAAAAAAACCCGCCTCTTTGGGCGGGTTTTGGCACTTGCGTATCTGCATTTATGTGCGTGAGCCAACCGCCCGGAATGGGAAGTTGTGCCACCAACGACTGACTTGTAGAGTTTGCATAAATACGCGCATTTTTGAGTGCCCTGCCTGTTCAATGTTTTTTTGATGAAGGATGTTTTAGTTAACCCTTGTACTAGTAAACTGGATCACCATTCACTTGTCAATGATTTTTTATGTCTTATGTCTGTAGCAATGAAATAAGGTGAGAGTTATTATCGCCACTTTGTGCTTAAAACAGGTAAGAAACAATGACTACTGAAGCCGCCAGTGAAATGACAAAACGCTATGATCTGCATAGCCATACGACAGCTTCAGATGGCGTTTTATCACCTGAGCAACTCGTGGATAGAGCTATTGCTATGGGCGTTGATGTGTTAGCAATTACCGACCATGATACGACGGCAGGTATTCCACCTGCCTTAAACCACATTCAGCAAAATAATTTGCCGTTGACGTTGGTATCCGGCGTTGAAATTTCGACATTATGGCAAAATCTGGAAATTCATATCGTTGGTTTAGATATTGATATCAATGCTATCTCCTTAAGAAAGCTTTTGGCTAATCAGGTTGATTTAAGAAAACAGCGTGGCATTGAAATTGGGCGTCGACTAGCCAAAGCAGGGATACCTGACGCTTGGGAAGGGGCATCTCAATTAGCTAATGGTGGGCAAGTCACTCGCGGCCATTTTGCCCGTTATCTGATAGAAGCCGGCATTGAACCCACGATCCAGAAAGTGTTCAAAAAATATCTGGCAAAGGGAAAAATCGGTTATGTCCCTCCGCAATGGTGTACAATTGAGCAGGCGATTGAAACCATTCACCAAGCAGGAGGTCAGGCGGTCATTGCCCATCCGGGCAGATATGATTTGTCAATGAAATGGCTAAAACGATTAATAGCTTGGTTTACACAACATGGCGGTGATGCAATGGAAGTTGCACAGTGCCAGCAAGCCCCTAATGAGAGACAGCAACTGGGTCAATTGGCAAGAGAATATGGGCTGAAAGTATCATTAGGATCGGATTTTCACCAACCTTGTTCATGGATAGAACTTGGACGTAATTTGTGGTTACCCGGTGATGTTGTACCGATATGGCACGATTGGTCACGGATTGGGACTGCATAGAAGTATAGAGGTTTATGTTATGAGTCAGTTTTTTTATATCCACCCTGACAATCCACAAGCCCGTCTTATCGACCAGAGTGTGGAGGCACTGAAAAAGGGCGGAGTTGTCATCTATCCTACGGATTCAGGTTATGCCATCGGTTGTTGCCTTGAAAATAAGGAGGCGATGACCCGTATATGTCGTATTCGTCAATTGGAAGGACGCCATAATTTTACCTTGATGTGTCGTGATTTGTCTGAAATTGCCACTTATGCCCATGTGGATAATCAGGCGTTCAGGTTGATTAAAAATAATACGCCGGGCAATTACACCTTTATTTTACAGGCGACAAAAGAAGTTCCGCGTCGCTTAATGAATGAAAAACGCAAAACCATCGGCTTGCGTGTTCCTTCCAATCCTATCGCGTTGGCACTATTGGAAAAGATGAGTGAACCACTGATGTCATGTAGCTTGATTCTACCCGGCAATGATTTTGCGGAGTCTGATCCTGAAGAGATTAAGGATACCTTGGGTAAACAAGTTGATTTAATTATTCACGGTGGTTATCTTGGGCAGCAACCGACGACGGTAGTGGATTTAACCGGGGATTCACCCGCCATTCTTCGCGAAGGCGAAGGGGATGTAACCCCGTTTTTATAAAGTAGTCGATTTAATTTTTATTTAATATCACGACGCCTGTGAAGGCGACAGTAGAGGTTGCTCAATGAGCGATAAAACAGAAAAGTTACAAAAAGTTCTCGCGCGTTCTGGTCATGGTTCCCGTCGCGAAATCGAAGGGTATATCCAACAAGGACGTATTAGCGTTGATGGTAAGATCGCAACGTTGGGTGATCGAATCGAAGTTAAGCCCTCAATTAAAGTTCGTTTGGATGGACGAGTCTTAAATATCAAGGAACCACAGAAAACAGTTTGCCGTGTTTTGGCTTATTACAAACCGGAAGGTGAATTGTGTACCCGCCACGATCCTGAAGGTCGTCCGACGGTGTTTGATCGTCTGCCCAAAATGCAAGGCGCACGCTGGGTTGCGGTAGGGCGTTTGGATATCAATACCAGCGGGTTATTACTGTTTACGACCGACGGGGAATTGGCTAACCGTTTGATGCACCCAAGCCAGGAAGTTGAACGTGAGTATGCGGTTCGTGTGTTTGGTGAAGTGGATAGTGCAAAACTTCGTCAATTAACGCAAGGTGTACAACTGGAAGATGGTCCGGCTTCATTTAAAACTATCGCGTTTAAAGGTGGGGAAGGTATCAACCAATGGTACAACGTCACGTTGACAGAAGGTCGTAACCGCGAAGTCAGACGGTTATGGGAAGCGGTTGGTGTGCAGGTTAGCCGTCTGATCCGGGTGCGTTATGGCGATATTGATCTGCCGAAAGGTCTGCCGCGTGGTGGCTGGACTGAGTTGGGGTTGGAACAGACTAACTATTTACGTCAGTTGGTAGGTTTGGGTGAAGAGATGGTGACCAAGGTTGCTGTTGGACGTGATCAACGTCGCGTCAAGGCTAACCAGATCCGTCGTGCAGTAAAACGACATGCCCAGGTTGCATCCCGCCCGGCGGGGAAACGCCCTGCAAGTAGTTCTCGTCAGAATGCCGGGAAGAAGACGACAGCTAAAGGTCGTTAACACGCTTAAGCCGCTGTTTCAGTCTGTATCAGCATTGATGCTAATCAATATTGAAACAGCGGATTCATTTACCAATCAACGCCTTTTTATGCCATCCTTGAGTATTATTCAGCAGGCCCCGCTTTGCGACCGGGTTGGGCATCAAAACTGATGCCGGAATCATTTCGGCTGTCATCTCCCATCACATAAAGATAGATTGGCATAATATCCGCGGGGGTCTTTAACTTAGCCGGGTTTTCATCAGGAAAGGCACTGGCTCGCATATTGGTGCGTGTTCCACCCGGATTGATGCAGTTAATGCGCAGGGAAGTGTCCCGATATTCTTGTGCCAAAACCTGCATTAAGCCTTCTGTGGCAAATTTGGAAACCGCATAGACTCCCCAACCGCTTCTACCTTCGCGGCCGACACTGGAACTGGTAAATACCAAAGAGCCGCGGGTGGATTTCAATAATAGAGGGAGTAATGCCTGAGTCAGCATAAAAGTGGCATTGACATTCACTTGCATCACGTCATGCCAAAGCTGAACGGGTTGTTCTACGATTTGGGCAACAACGCCAAGCAGCCCGGCGTTGTGCAAAACACCATCCAGATGTGGATAACGCTGCGCCAGAGCATCAGCGAAAGTTTGGCACTCTTCTGCGGTGACCGTCAGCAGATCCATTGTATAAATATCAGCAGGTAAACCGCCCTCATTTTCAATTTGCTGCCTGACGGCTTCCAGTTTTGCGGTAGTACGTCCCAGCAAAATAACCTGTGCGCCGTAACGGGCATAAGTCAGTGCAGCTTCACGCCCAATGCCGTCGCCGGCACCGGTCACTAAAATAATTTTTTGTTGCAGCAGATTACTATTGGGTTGGTAATCAAACATCGGACAATTTTCCTGTATTGCTTGTGAATCTATAATTTGCCAGTTCGGGATGGCACATGCAGGTTATCATCAGAACAAAACTTAAAGTTTCCGTCAAATTTGCCCTCATTGGTAAAAAATCAGCAAAAGAGTCACTTTCTAATTGGAACAGGGTTAAGCAAACTGTTAGAGCAAGGCCTTCGGTTTTTAGTTAGAATGAAAAATATTGTTCATCATAAATTAATAAAGGTGGCTCTGTGGAATATTTATCTCTATACGGATTGTTCTTAGCCAAAGTGCTTACGGTAATCTTGGCAATCGCCGTTCTGGCAGTTGTTTGTATCGGATTAGGTGTACGTAAAACCATGCAAAAAGGGGAATTGAAGCTGACTAATCTTGGTGAGTCATACAAGGAAAGGCAGCGTCAGATGCAGCAAGCACGAATGAGTGAAACAGAACAAAAAATTTGGCAAAAGACATTAAAAAAGCAGCAAAAAAATGATGCCAAACAGAAAAAAGCGGAAGCCAAAGCTGGGCAGAAAGCCTTACAGAAGCCGAATCTTTATGTTTTGGATTTTAAAGGCAGTATGGATGCTCATGAGGTGGAATCTCTTCGCGAAGAGATCAGTGCCGTACTCGCTGTGGCAGACAAAAACGATGAAGTTTTACTGCGCCTGGAAAGCCCTGGTGGCGTGGTTCATGGATATGGGCTGGCGGCATCTCAATTGACCCGTTTGCGGCAGAAAGGGATACGCTTGACGATTGCGGTGGATAAAGTCGCGGCAAGCGGGGGTTACATGATGGCTTGTGTGGCGGATCGTATTATTGCTGCACCGTTTGCAATTATTGGTTCCATTGGTGTTGTGGCGCAATTGCCAAATATTCATCGGTTGTTAAAGAAAAACGATATTGATGTGGAACTGCATACGGCTGGTGAGTACAAACGTACCTTGACTGTTCTGGGCGAAAATACTGAACAGGGACGCAAAAAATTTCAGGAAGATCTGAACGAAACGCATAAATTATTCAAATCATTTATCCATCAACATCGCCCAACTTTGGATGTGGAAAAAGTCGCTACGGGTGAATATTGGTACGGCACACAGGCAAAAGAAAGTGGGCTGATTGATGATTTAGGTGTCAGTGATGATTTTCTGATTGAAAAAATTGAACACTGTGAAGTTATTGGCGTTAGCTATTCTCGCCGTAAACGTGTTATAGAGCGTTTTATGGGAGGCGCGATGGAGAGCGTTGACAAATTGTTTATGCGTTGGTGGCAAAGAGGAGAAAAACCTTTGCTGTAACGGAAAAATGAGTTATTGCAACCATCGCAGATAATATACGGATAACAGGTAATATGCGGGTAATTAATAGAGGCGATTTTGTCATATCCTTTATTATTACCCGCATAGTTATTGATAATTTACCCATCAGGCCGGAGGGGATGTTTTTCAGTCTACCAAATGATATTTTTCGGATAATATATGTGCTAAATGTTTAAACATATTAAACACAGCGGTGCTTTTTGCGGTAGGCAATCCGTCCCCATCCAGAAAAAACTCGCCTTGAAACACGAATACCCTACCTTTTTGTTCTACACTCTTTGCGTACATTCCCGGTATAAAATCTTCGTGCGCCTTAATGATTTCATTTGCTTTTTTCAGTAACTGATCTCGCTTAATAGGCATGGTTTCAGTTTTCATTTATCGTGCTCCTTCAAGAAATAAGTTGTTGCGCATCGTTTTTTATCAGGTAGAGTGTGGGCTTTTCGTCATGCAGATGGAAGATTTTGTTTACAACTGTTAAATCATACAATTGCATGGCCTATGTAGGTATATAAAATACCCTAAATATTTCAAAGGGTTTTGCGCTTAAGCAAAAGCACAAGATAAAAATTAGTTGATATCTTGCAAATCTATCGCAATATAAAAAGAGGTTTTATTTTATATATCGCAACATAACGCCGTGATTTTCGCCATCTGAAAAGAAGATAATTAGGTAAAGGTAACTATGGCTAAAGCTCTTGTTATAGTGGAGTCCCCGGCAAAAGCCAAAACAATCAATAAATATCTGGGGAATGACTACGTTGTAAAATCCAGTGTGGGTCATATCCGTGATTTGCCGACGAGTGGAACAGTGAGTCAAAAGAGTTCAAGCTCATCTACCGATAAGAATAAAAAGAAAGTCAAAAAAGATGAGAAAACGGCGCTGATAAACCGTATGGGTATCGATCCCTATCATGGTTGGGAAGCGAACTATCAAATTTTGCCCGGCAAAGAAAAAGTGGTTTCAGAGCTGAAAACGCTGGCTGAAAAAGCGCATCACATCTACCTTGCAACGGACCTTGACCGTGAAGGAGAGGCGATTGCATGGCACCTGCGGGAAGTGATTGGTGGCGATGATTCCCGTTTCAGCCGGGTGGTATTCAATGAAATTACCAAAAATGCCATCACACAAGCTTTTGATAATCCCGGTGAATTAAATATTGACCGTGTGAATGCTCAACAAGCGCGCCGTTTTATGGATCGCGTGGTGGGTTATATGGTTTCACCGCTACTGTGGAAAAAAGTGGCCAGAGGGTTATCCGCAGGGCGGGTTCAATCTGTCGCTGTTCGTCTTGTGGTTGAACGGGAACGTGAAATCAAGGCATTTGTGCCGGAGGAATATTGGCAACTGCATGCGGATTTAATGGCTAAGGGTGAGATTGCTCTCCATATGGAAGTCACCCATCAGAAGGGAAAACCATTTAAGCCCGTCAATGCTCAGCAAACACAATCAGCACTCTCTCTGCTTGAAAAAGCGAGATACAACGTGATTGAGCGTGAAGATCGCCCGACATCCAGTAAACCAAGTGCGCCGTTTATTACCTCAACCTTACAGCAAGCCGCCAGTACACGGCTTGGGTTTGGGGTCAAAAAAACCATGATGATGGCGCAACGTCTATATGAAGCCGGGCATATCACTTATATGCGTACTGACTCAACGAACTTAAGCCAGGATGCGTTGGAAATGGTACGCGGTTATATCAGCAACCATTTTGGTGACAACTACTTGCCGAAAAGTGCTAATGTGTACAGCAGTAAGGAAAATTCGCAGGAAGCCCATGAGGCGATCCGGCCTTCTGATGTCGATGTCATGGCAGAAGCGTTGAAAGACATGGAAGCGGATGCACAAAAATTGTATCAGCTTATCTGGCGTCAATTTATCGCTTGTCAGATGACACCTGCGAAATATGATTCCACAACACTGACCGTTCAAGCCGGTGATTTTGAATTACGTGCCAAAGGCCGTACTCTGCGTTTTGATGGTTGGACAAAAGTGATGCCGGCTTTGCGCAAAGGGGATGAAGACCATACGTTGCCGGCCATTGAAGTGGGAACTGAGCTTGATTTGCAACAGTTACTGCCAAGCCAGCACTTTACTAAACCGCCCGCGCGTTTCAGTGAAGCCTCCTTGGTCAGGGAGTTGGAAAAACGCGGGATTGGCCGTCCATCGACTTATGCATCAATTATCTCAACCATTCAGGAACGAGGGTATGTTCGCGTTGAAAACCGTCGGTTCTATGCGGAGAAAATGGGTGAAATCGTCAATGATCGTTTGGAAGAAAATTTCAATGAATTGATGAGTTATAATTTCACGGCAAGAATGGAAGACCAGCTCGATCATGTCGCCAATAATGAGGCGAATTGGAAAGGGGTCTTGGACGAGTTTTTCTCCAATTTCAGCGAACAGCTTGATGTTGCTAGTAAAGAGCCAGATGAAGGCGGAATGCGCCCGAATCCGATGGTGATTACATCGATTGAATGTCCGACTTGTCGCCGTCCAATGGGCATTCGTACTGCAACAACAGGCGTATTTCTGGGTTGCTCTGGTTACGCGTTGTCACCTAAAGAGCGATGCAAGCAGACCATTAACCTTATCCCAGAAAATGAAATTCTGAATATTCTGGAAGGCGATGACGCTGAAACCAATGCCTTACGCGCTCGTCCTCGTTGTAAAAAGTGTGGTACAGCGATGGACAGTTATTTGATTGATAACCAGCGTAAATTGCATGTATGCGGTAATAACCCAGCGTGTGATGGTTATGAAGTTGAAGAAGGTGAATTCCGTATCAAGGGCTATGATGGTCCGATAGTTGAGTGTGATAAGTGTGGTTCAGAAATGCACCTGAAAATGGGGCGTTTTGGTAAATACATGGGCTGTACAAACGAAGAGTGCAAGAATACCCGTAAGATTTTGCGGAGTGGAGAAGTAGCGCCACCGAAAGAAGATCCGGTTCCGTTACCTGAACTGGCCTGTGAAAAATCGGACGCCTATTTTGTCTTGCGTGATGGTGCAGCAGGGGTATTTTTAGCAGCCAACACTTTCCCTAAGTCTCGCGAAACGCGTGCACCACTGGTTGAAGAGCTTGTTCGGTTTAAAAAACGCTTACCGGAAAAATTGCGTTACTTGGCGGAAGCACCTGTTGCTGATCCTGAAGGAAATAAAACCGTTGTCCGTTTTAGCCGAAAAACTAAACAGCAATATGTTTCTTCGGAGAAAAATGGCAAATCTACCGGATGGACCGCATTTTTTGTTGAAGGGGCTTGGGTTGTGAAAGAAAAGTAATCGATCTGATGATGAATTTGTGTATTATATCCTCACTTATTGGGTATAATTCATAGAAATATATTTAGAGAGATATTTCTTTTTTTGTGAGAAATGTAACTTTTCTTTCTAAAAAGTCAGTCCTGAGGGCTGGCTTTTTTTGTATTTTAATAAAAGTAACACACAATATATCTGCAACAGGCGCTTGATAATAGTTACTCAACCTAATTATTTGTTATATAAATATATAGCAAGTGTTATAGTGGTTATATACTGACAAATATATATTCTATATAGTTATAAGCGGGTAACCATTAGCAATATAGAAATTAATTAAACTACAAAACATTCATACATTTGATTATTAGGGACAGTGCTGATATGAAACTACAGCAATTGCGTTATATTGTAGAGGTGGTTAATCACAATCTAAATGTATCTTCTACAGCAGAAGGGTTGTATACCTCTCAACCGGGGATCAGCAAACAGGTCAGGATGCTCGAAGATGAATTGGGGATTCAGATATTTGCTCGCAGTGGTAAACATTTGACGCACGTGACTCCGGCTGGTGAAGAAATTGTCCGTATTTCACGTGAGGTTTTGTCAAAAATTGATTCAATTCGTTCTGTTGCCAGTGAACACACCTATCCCGATCGGGGTTCTTTATATATAGCGACTACCCATACGCAAGCAAGATATGCTTTACCTCCTATTATTAAGGGATTTATTGCACGTTATCCCAATGTATCACTGCACATGCATCAAGGCTCCCCAACGCAAATTGCGGAAGAGGTATGCAAAGGAAACAGTGACTTTGCGATAGCAACGGAAGCGCTTCACCTTTATAGCGACCTGATTATGTTGCCTTGTTATCATTGGAACCGTTCTGTTGTAGTGACAAAAGATCATCCACTTGCGAATAGACAGAACGTGACGATTGAAGAATTGGCAGAATATCCGATTGTCACCTATACCTTTGGTTTTACCGGACGCTCTGAGTTGGATGTGGCTTTTGATCGGGCGGGTTTGAAACCTAAAATTGTCTTCACCGCAACAGATGCGGATGTGATTAAGACTTATGTGCGGTTGGGACTAGGGGTTGGTGTGATTGCCAGTATGGCGGTAGAACCTGTGCAGGACAGCGATCTCGTGCGTATTGATATGCGTGATAAATTTGGTTACAGCACAACCAAGATTGGCTTTCGACGCAGTAGTTTCCTGCGCAGTTATATGTACGATTTTATTTGGCGTTTTGCTCCACATTTGACGCGTGATGTTGTGGATAAAGCCATTGCATTGCGTTCCAATGAAGAAATCGAAGAAATGTTCAAAGATATTGATTTACCGATAGTATAAAAAATAGTTTAAAGAATGGATTAAACATGAACCCCTCTCCTTATTTTTAAGGAGGGGGGTTCTTTTTATCTTCATCTTTGTCCCGCTTCCATAGAGTCACTTTCCTGTGCCTATATTGTGTATTTTCATGTAGTTAGCTAATTTTTTATCGTCAGCCCTGTTACTTTCGCTCAAAGCTGTACAAACGCCACATTGATCAGCAAGGCTTCTAAAGCCAGTTTAGTTTCATCACCGCTTAAAATTTTTGTGACACCGTAACAATGAACAGCCGTGTAATCCCAGGTAGGTACGGCATTTTCAGATTCGTACCAGATAGGGAGATATATAATTAAATACAAACGGAATATGTGTACCCGTCAAAGAAGAGGAGATTTATGCTTCTTTTGGAAGCGTCGCCTTAAATTCACCATTGAAAAAACTATCTGAATCTTCTATCGAAGTTTTTTGGTTTTTAAGCATGAAATTATCGAAAGCTGTTTTGACATCTTGATCTTCTAACGCCTGATAATGAAATAAGGAAACACAAGAGGAGTAAGTGAATCCAACATTAATATTTTCATTAGAGGCGCAGTTCGACGTCACTTCTGAGTTGGTTCTGTCAAAATCTATTTTATACAGTTTCATTTTAGGAACATACATGACGTGATCTTCAATGCCAACCGCTTCAATAACACTGGCCAAGGTGAGAGTGGAATAATGATTACCATTTCGCTTCAATCCCAGTCTGATGGCATCACCTTGTTTTTGCAGGAAATCGGAAAAATTTTTCAAGCTGGGGGAGTTTGCATTTAAAATAATATCCATAATGAGTTGGAGTAAATTTGTTGCAATCGAAATACCTTTCATTTCATGCTGATAAGTTTGACTTTCGATATTCATAACGCTCATCAGTGGCAGTTTTGCCATGATATCTCCCCAAAATTGAATGTCAGTCTTATATTCTTGGCCGTGAATATGGGTATATTGGCTGATGTAGCCAGCCGCTATTGAAGAAAGTGCTATCTGTATTTTTTTAATTTCATTCATTTTCTGTATTACAGAGGCTTTGTCGACAATATTTGAGGTAATAATAAATTGAACAAGACCGTCAGTATCGCTAAGTCGATAGTCCGACAAAGAAAATTTAGGGTTAATCCCCGTCGAAAAGAACTGATCTGCTTGCTGTATGTGGCTTACGTAATGTTGGTACTCTCTATTTTTTTCTGTATCCATAACTTAATCTCTCCAATCTCTAATAAACTCATTAAATATTCTGAATATGCCTTCATTTTTTAAGTCGTAATTTACAATCTATTTAGCCAGAAATGCGTAGAAAATATAGAGTCGATGCAATCAAACTCTTATGACTTGAATAAAACATATCTACTTTGGCGATGTCATCATTAAAATTTATCAATAAATAAGAATTTACAACCAGTTAACAAAATGTGTGGTTACGGAATAACAAATATTTACTTATATGTTATGTTTAATGATGTAGTTAACCATAAATAATAAGAAAGGAGGAGTTATGTCGTTTAAATTGAAAACGGACTGTGCTTCAACACTCTTGATTGGAAGCAAAACAACGAGTGGAAACAGATCTATTGATAGTAAAACCTCTGACAGTAAAACCTACCACTATTACAGCTTACCATTGTTATCTGAACAATTGGGCGAGATATCCCGCTTGCCAAAATCCCTGAAAGTTTTGCTTGAAAATCTTCTGCGCAATATCGATGGTGAATCTGTGGTGGAAGATGATTTGAAGGCGCTGGTGGCATGGCAAAAAACCGGTCATGCAGACCGGGAAATTGCTTATCGTCCCGCCCGCGTACTTATGCAGGATTTTACCGGCGTACCGGCGGTCGTGGATCTTGCGGCGATGCGGGAAGCGGTGTTGAAACTCGGTGGCAATGTTGAACAGGTTAATCCGTTATCCCCGGTTGATTTGGTGATTGATCACTCGGTCATGGTGGATAAATTTGGCACTGAGCAGGCATTTTCAGAAAACGTTCAGATAGAAATGGCACGTAACTATGAACGTTATCTGTTCTTGCGTTGGGGGCAGCAGGCTTTTAATCGGTTCCGCGTTGTCCCTCCGGGAACGGGGATCTGCCATCAGGTTAACCTTGAATATCTGGGGAAAGCCGTCTGGTATGAAAATCAGGAGGGTAAAAATTTTGCCTATCCCGATACACTGGTCGGAACGGATTCTCACACCACCATGATTAATGGATTGGGCGTTTTGGGTTGGGGCGTTGGGGGCATTGAGGCCGAGGCAGCCATGCTGGGGCAACCCGTTTCCATGCTGATCCCCGATGTGGTTGGCTTTAAACTGACCGGAAAATTGCCAGAAGGGATCACGGCAACCGACCTTGTGCTGACGGTGACACAGATGCTGCGCCAGCACGGTGTTGTGGGCAAATTTGTTGAATTTTATGGAGATGGATTATCTGATTTGCCGCTGGCAGACAGGGCAACCATTGCCAATATGTCTCCTGAATATGGGGCAACTTGCGGTTTCTTCCCGGTTGATGACATTACACTAGATTATATGCGCTTAACCGGGCGCGATGAAGAAGAAATCGCTTTGGTTGAAGCCTATTGCAAAACTCAGGGCTTATGGCGTAATGCGGGTGATGAGCCTGTTTTTACGAGTACCCTTGCGTTGGATATGTCGACGGTTGAAGCCAGTTTGGCTGGGCCGAAACGTCCTCAAGACAGAGTTGCATTAGGCAATGTACCCCAGGCTTTTCAGTCTGCGATGGAATTGGATGTCCATCAGGCGCAAAAGCAGTCATCAGCGGTATCGGTGACCTTAGATAACCAAACTTTTTCATTGCAAGAAGGGGCTGTGGTGATTGCCGCCATTACTTCTTGTACCAATACCTCTAATCCCAGCGTATTGATGACGGCGGGTTTACTTGCCAAAAAAGCGATTGAGAAAGGCTTGCAGCGTCAACCGTGGGTTAAAACTTCACTGGCTCCTGGTTCGAAAGTTGTAACAAGTTATCTGGAACTGGCCGGTTTCATGCCCTATCTGGAACAACTGGGTTTTAATCTGGTGGGGTATGGCTGTACTACCTGTATTGGTAATTCCGGGCCATTACCTGATCCGATTGAAGCCGCAATCAAACAATCTGATCTCACCGTTGGGGCGGTACTTTCCGGTAACCGAAATTTTGAAGGGCGTATTCATCCGCTGGTGAAAACGAACTGGTTGGCATCACCGCCGCTGGTGGTGGCTTATGCGCTTTCCGGCAGTATGAAAAAGGATTTGACGCGGGAACCTGTCGGGAAAGATCAACAAGGCAATGATGTTTATTTGAAGGATATCTGGCCGAATAGTACCGAAGTTGCAGAAGCGATTGGCAAAGTCAGAACTGAAATGTTCCATAAAGAATATAATTCTATGTTTGATGGTGACGAAAGTTGGCAATCTCTGAGTGTCGAAAGTTCTGCGACTTATCCTTGGCAGCCGGATTCCACTTATATACGGCATCCCCCTTTTTTCAGCGATATGACGGCTGAACCTAAACCCGTTACCGATATTCATCAGGCTCACATTTTGGCGATCTTAGGCGATTCAGTTACGACGGATCACATTTCCCCGGCGGGAAATATCAAGGCTGACAGTCCTGCCGGGCGTTACTTACAAGAGCATGGCGTTGCACCAAAAGATTTTAACTCTTATGGCTCAAGGCGTGGTAATCATGAGGTGATGATGCGGGGAACGTTTGCCAATATTCGTATTCGCAATGAGATGGTATCAGGGGTTGAAGGAGGATATACCCGTCATATTCCTTCACAATCTCAACTCGCCATTTATGATGCTGCCATGCGTTATCAAGAGGAAAAAATACCCTTAGCTGTTATTGCGGGTAAAGAATATGGTTCAGGATCAAGCCGTGACTGGGCTGCAAAAGGGACAAGATTACTGGGGGTTAGAGTGGTGATTGCAGAATCTTTTGAACGTATTCACCGTTCTAACTTGATTGGTATGGGGATTTTGCCATTGGAGTTTCCCCAAGGTGTTAGTTGCAAGACATTGAACCTGATGGGAGAAGAGAGAGTTGATATTACAGGATTAGCGCATATTCAGCCGGGGCAGACCATTGCGGTGAAAATGACCTATGCCAATGGACAGGAGATTGTGATTAATACTCGTTGCCGCATTGATACGGGAACAGAACTGGCTTATTTCTATAACGATGGCATTTTGCATTATGTTATTCGTAATATGCTGAAATAACAAAAAACTGAAATAGGTATCAATCAGAAAAAATAAAAACTGCGCCCACACCAGCGCAGTTTTTTGCAGATTTGACAAAAAGTCATGAGAGAGCTTTTAGCTTGACTTGGGCAGCAGGTGACCCATTCGGCTGGCTTTGGTATCCAAATAGTGAGTATTTTGGGGATTGCGCCCCACAATCAGCGGGACACGCTCGACGATATTGATACCCGCTTCTACCATGATTTCAACTTTTTTAGGGTTGTTGGTAAGAAGGCGAACGGCATTAATATTCAATAACTTATACATGTCTGAACACAGGGTGAAATCCCTTTCATCAGCAGCGAAACCTAATTGGTGATTGGCCTCAACGGTATCAATACCTTGATCCTGCAAAGCATAGGCGCGGATTTTATTTAGCAAGCCAATATTGCGGCCTTCTTGGCGGTGATAAAGCAAAATACCACGGCCTTCCTGACTAATTTGCGCAAGTGCGGCTTCTAATTGAAAACCACAGTCGCATCTTAGGCTGAATAAAGCATCTCCAGTAAGGCATTCTGAGTGAATACGCGATAATACAGGTTTATCGCCAGAAATATCGCCGAAAACAAGCGCAACATGATCGCGGCCTGTTTTGATTTCTTCAAATCCAATCATTAAAAACTCGCCCCAAGGCGTAGGTAATTTAGCTTCAGCTACTCGTTTTAGCTGTATTTTTGTATTCATATATTGATTTGACTCGTTATAAATATTGCGTACTCAGAACAATACCGGTTGAGAAATCAGCTAAAACTACGCAAAAAAATTTCTCTGATGACAACGCATGCACGCCGACGCATTGTAACAGAAATTATTAATATGCATGAATATAAAGCGTCAGGTTCTTTAATGGGAAATATATTAACATGCTAAACTATAGGCAGATTTTTGCGGATGTACTTATCACAAAAAGAGAGAAATAGAGGAAAATCTGTGTTTGTGGCAATAAATTGCTTCCTCTACGTAGACGTGCGTAGACGAGAAATGCTAATTTAACACGCCACTATGTCTGTTATTTGGCATAACCAATCAGCAACGATAGATAACAGGAAAAAATGTGAAATATTTTCTGATTTTATTACTGGCCCTGGTTGTTTTTGTTATCTCAGTGACACTGGGAGCAAATAATAATCAGATTGTGACGTTTAATTATTTGATTGCCAAAGGTGATTATTCTGTATCCACATTGCTGGCGGCGCTGTTTGCTGTTGGTTTTATCCTCGGTTGGGGAGTTTGTGGGGCTTTTTACCTGCGCACTTGTGTTGCTTTGCGACAGGCGAAACGCAAAATCAAGCGCCTTGAAACTCAAGTGGGGAAGTCGTCTGAATTATCCACAAAGGCCGTATCTACCGTAGCATTAACCAAGGAATAATTCTCCATGTTAGAGCTGTTGTTTCTGTTGCTTCCCATTGCTGCGGCTTATGGCTGGTATATGGGGCGCAGAAGTGCTCAACAAGACAAACAGCAATCGGCTGATCGCCTCTCACGTGAATATGTTGATGGTGTTAACTTTTTGCTCTCTAATCAGCAGGATAAGGCAGTAGATTTATTTCTTGATATGCTGAAAGAGGACAGTTCTGCATTTGAGGCCCACCTGACACTGGGAAATCTATTCCGTTCCCGTGGTGAAGTTGAAAGAGCCATCCGTATTCACCAGTCCCTGATGGAAAGTGCTTCCCTGACATTTGAACAACGTTTGCTTGCGATCCAGCAGCTTGGGCAAGATTATATGGCTGCCGGCGTCTATGACCGCGCTGAAAATATGTTCGTTCAGTTGGTTGACGAAACGGATTTCCGTGAAAATGCTTTTAACTCCTTGCTAACTATCTATCAGTCAACCAGTGACTGGAATAAAGCCATTGAGATCGCTGAAAAACTCGTAAAACTGGGTAAACACCATTTTCGGGAAGAGATCGCCCATTTCTATTGTGAGTTGGCCCTGCAATGTATGGGGAGTGACGATTTTACGGATGCGATCGGCTATCTGAATAAAGCGTCTCAGGCAGACAAAAATTGTGCCCGTACTTCTATCATGCTTGGCCGTATTTATATGGCCCAAGGGGAATATCTTAAAGCCACCCATGCATTGAAACGGATCCTCGATCAAGATAAACAACTGATCAGTGAATCTTTGTCAATGTTGCAAGAGTGTTACCAATATCTCTCCCAACCGGATGAGTGGCAATCTTTTGTCCAGCGCTGTGTAGAAGAACAAAGTGGTGCGATTGCTGAACTTTATATGGCGGATATCCTTGAGAAAAAAGAAGGGCGTGATGTCGCCCAAGTTTACATTAACCGTCAGTTGGAACGCCATCCAACAATGAGGCTATTTTATCGTCTGATGGATTATCATCTGGCGGAGGCAGAAGAAGGGCGGGCGAAAGAAAGCCTGATCCTTTTGCGTAATATGGTCGGTGAGCAAATCCGCACGAAACCTGATTATCGATGCCACAAATGTGGCTTCACTTCCCGCTCATTATATTGGCATTGTCCTTCATGTCGTTCTTGGGATTCGATTAAACCGATCCGAGGATTGGATGGTCAGTGACACTGTCACTATTATGTTGCATGTTGCTATTTTAGTAAATCAAAGGGCCTAGAAATGACTTCCCACACAGTACAAACTTTAAATAAACAGATTAACTCGCCTGTTATTGTTGCACTGGATTATGACAATCAGGATGCCGCGCTGGCATTTGTCGATAAAATCGATCCACAATCCTGTCGTCTGAAAGTGGGCAAAGAAATGTTTACCCTGTATGGCCCGCAATTTGTTCAGGCACTGCATCAGCGTGGTTTTGATCTATTTTTGGATCTTAAGTTTCACGATATTCCCAATACAACGGCAAGAGCCGTTGCGGCTGCGGCTGAACTGGGCGTATGGATGGTTAATGTTCATGCGAGTGGTGGTGCGAGGATGATGACAGCCGCGAAAGAAGCCTTGGTGCCTTACGGTAATGATGCACCTCTGTTGATTGCTGTTACTGTGCTGACCAGTATGGAACAATCTGATCTGTTGGACGCAGGCATTAATGTCACTCCAGCGCAGCAGGCGGAACGCTTGGCACTATTGACTAAACAGTGTGGCTTGGATGGTGTCGTCTGTTCCGCCCATGAAGCGCAGCAATTGAAAACAGTATGTGGTCAGGCCTTCCAACTTGTTACGCCGGGTATTCGCCCTGAAGGTACAGAAGCGGGCGATCAGCGTCGGATTATGACACCACCTCAGGCGGTTCAGGCTGGGGTGGATTATATGGTGATCGGGCGTCCCATTACCCGTGCAGAAAATCCGGCATTGACCTTAGCGCAGATTAATCAATCGATTGGAGTCATTCATGGATAATAACTCTCGCTTGGTTTATTCAACGGAGGGTGGCCGCATTCAGGAAGAAAAAATAAAACCTTCTCGTCCGAAAGGTGATGGAATTGTGCGTATTCAGCGCCAAACCAGTGGTCGTAAAGGGAAAGGTGTTTGTGTGATCACGGGCATTGATGCCGATGACCAAACGTTGGCTAAGTTGGCCGCCGAATTGAAGAAAAAATGCGGTTGTGGCGGTTCTGCCAAAGAGGGCGAAATTGAGATCCAAGGTGATAAGCGTGATTTGCTGAAACAATTGCTGGAAGCAAAAGGAATGAAAGTCAAATTAGCTGGGGGCTAAATCCAGTTTGTGATAAGCAAGCTATGCAGTTTATTGGCTGTATAGCTTGTTAGTTAGACTAAAAATTCTGCGTCATAATACGTGCGGCGGTGGCTAATACATCTGGGCGGGCATGGGCTTGTTTATCATCTGGCTGAGTGAAGTAAGTCACCAAAACTAATGGTGCCCGTTTGGGCACTGGCCAAATGACCGCAATATCATTTGTTGTACCGTAATCGCAGCGGCCTGTTTTATCTCCAACAATCCAATCCTTAGGCACTCCTGCACGAATGCTGGTGCTACCGGTTGTATTTCCTTTTAACCACGCAACCAATTGTTCACGTTGCGTTGTCGCTAAGGCATTTCCCAACGCTAAATGAGATAAACTGTTTGCCATGGCTTGCGGGGTGGAGGTATCGCGTTCATCACCTGGCACGACGGTATTTAATTCAGGTTCTTGGCGATCAAGGCGAAAATCATGGTCACCGATAGTGCGGGCAAATGTTGTGACACCATCTGGGCCATTCAATTGATTAAGAAGCAAATTCATCGCGGTATTATCACTATATTGTAGTGTTGCCGCGCTCAATTCTGCCAATGTCATGCCCTCTTTGAGATGTTTTTCCGTAATCGGGCTGTATTCAACAAGATCTGATGGTTGATAGTGAATTCGCTGGTGCAATAAGTGAGCATCGGTTTCGCTTTGTTTCAGAATCGCGGATACCGCCATCAACTTACTGGTGCTGCATAGGGGAAAACGCTCATTTGCGCGGTAAGAGAGGGTGGAATGATCAGATGTGTCTATCAATACTGCCCCAAGCCGGCCGTTAGCATTCTTCTCCAACATGGCAAGCTGGTGCATGATCTCATTTGCCTTTTTTGACGGCGATATTTCATTCTGGTGAGCAATTTGATTTGTATGCACAGTTGCACTGGCTGGGAGAGTGAATAATACACTCAGTAAGGAAGCAAGGGCGGTTGCGAAACCAATCCGGTTCATATGGGAGTCCTTATAAAACTGCCGCCATAAATGGCGGCAGAGATATTTTATAGAAATGACTTGTGGAATTAGCCTATACAGGACGTGCCACAATATTGCGGGTTTCCATTCTGACATCTTCAATGCGGACGTTGATGATGTCATTCAAACGGTGAACCGTTTCGCCTTTAATTAAGACGGAACCGGTTTCCTGACTGCATTGAATTTCATCACGAACGGCATGCAGGAAGGGTCCGGGAACGAAAGCGATGGCACCGTTATCTACCAGCCGGACTCGCAGGCCACCACGGGTAATATCGATAATTTCTGCCGGGAATGTTTTATCTGTGCCGGCGTGAGGTTGCAAGAAACGGGCGTAAAGCCAGTCGCCAACATCACGTTCTGCCATGCGGTTAGCCCGGCGGCGGTCTGTCAATTGCAGGCAGAGATCTTCGGTGGGTTTATCTGCTTCAGCTTGCTGGATAATTGCCTTCAACAAACGGTGGTTGATGATATCGCTGTATTTACGGATAGGGGATGTCCAGGTCGCGTAAGCATCAAATCCCAGACCAAAGTGTGGGCCGGGTTCTGTTTTGATTTCAGCAAAAGTTTGGAAACGGCGGATACGGCTATCGAGGAACTGGGTCGGTTGTTTATCCAACTCACGACGCAATTCGCAGAACCCTTCCAGTTGCAGTAATGCTTGAGCCTCAGCTTCAATACCATGCTCTTTAAGGACATCAACGACTTGCTCAATCTGGGTCGGTTCAAAGCCAGTATGAACGTTATAAATACCAAAGCCCAATTTATCACGCAGAATTTTCGCGGCACATAAATTCGCGGTGATCATGGCTTCTTCAACAATACGGTTGGCTGAACGGCGTTGTTCTATAACGATATCAATAACATGGCCGCCTTCATCAAGGATAAACCGGTAATCCGGGCGCTCCTTGAAAACCAGCGCGTTTTGCAGACGCCAGTCATTGCGGCGTTCGCACATCTCTTTCAGCAGTGTGATTTGGGTGGTAACGGCGTCTGACTTTGGTTTCCAACCTTCCTGACCTTCTAACCAGTCTGAGACTTCGTCGTAAACCAGTTTAAATTTAGATTCAACCCATGCGGAGAAGAATTGAATATCATCGCCCAATTGACCATTTTTCAGAATAGAAACCTGGCAAACCAGAGCCGGACGGCGCATATTAGGACGCAAAGAGCATAGATCATCAGAGAGCTCACGCGGAAGCATGGGAATATTGAAGCCCGGCAGATAATTGGTGAAACTGCGTTGATAGGCAATTTTGTCCAGTTCACTACCTGCCTCGATATAAGCGGTGGGATCGGCAATGGCAATAGAAAGTTTCAGGCTGCCATCATCATTTTTGGTGATGTGCAGGGCATCATCCATATCCTCGGTGGTTGCACTGTCAATAGTGACAAAATCAAGCGCGGTCAGATCAACGCGTTCGGCGCTTTCGTCCAACAGGCAATCTGTCATTACAGGCGCTTCACGTTCTAGGCTGTGGCGAGTTAATGTTACCCACCACGGGGCGTAGTGGTCATCACCTTGCGTAATATAGCCAGTGATTTCAGCGTGAAAACCGCGATCGCCTTTCAGGGGATGCCGGCGCATTTCCGCCACGGCCCAATCGCCATGTTCAAACGTATGGTCAACGTGGTTTGCCGGACGACAAGGGATAAAGTCTTTTAATAATGGATGATCCGGAATAATCCATAGCCGATTGTCGTTTTCTTTCTTCTGAACTCTGCCGACAAAACGGGTCAGAAAAGGTTCAACCAGAGATTCAGGATCGGCAATTTCTTTTTCTTTGTCTATGTGGATAGCAGCGGTAATTCGATCACCGTGCATGACTTTTTTCATGTAGGGAGGTGGGATGAAATAACTTTTTTGACCGTCGACTTCTAAAAATCCAAAGCCTTTCTCAGTTCCTTTGACTAAACCTTCTACGCGCTGGGTTTGAGCGTGAAGTTGCTGTTTTAGCTGCGCAAGCAGCGGATTATTTTGAAACATAATATCTGGAGAATATGGAGTTATTATCGATAATTTTGGACAACAGTTTTACGCGAATCGGAAGTGTGGAGCAAGTAACATCTTATCAAAACAGGAAAAATTGTGGTGCAAGCCAAAAAAATGCGGTGTTCGACGAAGAAAACAGGCAATATGAATTAACAGTGAAGTTTAGTTACAACATACTTATAAGGTTAAAACCATAACCACAAACATCAACTCAAAAACACAAAAAGCTATCCAACGATTTAAGGGGTAAGAAAGGGGGAAATACAACAATAATGGTTTATTTAGCCTGTCTCCTGCCATTGATGATTAGACAGGGGACAGGCTGATGGAGATTTAAGATGGTAATATTTTATGGTTTTTTATTATTCGGTTTTATCCGTATATTCACAAAGATCTTCAATAATACAGGAGCCACAGCGCGGTTTACGGGCAATACAAGTGTAGCGACCATGCAGAATCAGCCAATGGTGGCAATCAACCTTGAATTCGGATGGTACGAATTTCAATAAGTTCTTCTCAACTTCATCCACGTTTTTCCCCGGTGCAAATTGAGTCCGATTGCTGACACGAAAAATATGCGTGTCAACGGCAATGGTTGGCCAGCCAAAAGCCGTATTTAAGACAACATTAGCCGTTTTCCGGCCGACTCCCGGCAGCGCTTCCAGCGCTGCGCGATCTTCCGGTACTTCTCCTTGATGTTTTTCCAGTAATATCCGGCAGGTTTTAATCACATTTTCGGCTTTGGTGTTATATAACCCAATGGTTTTTATATACGTCTTTAAACCCTCAACGCCCAAATCAAGGATCGCCTGCGGGGTATTGGCAACGGGATATAGTTTTGCCGTTGCCTTATTTACGCTGACATCCGTGGCCTGAGCAGACAGTAAAACAGAAATTAATAACTCAAATGGCGAGTTGAACACCAGCTCAGTTGTTGGGTGCGGATTGCTATCCCGTAAGCGGGTGAGGATCTCAACCCGTTTTTGTTGATTCATATCTGGTTACACCTTCAGCTTCTTGTAATATGACTTCCACAGCCTTTTTCTACGTTATACTCACGTTCTTCATTTTTTGCCTGATTTTTGATGCGCTCATCAATGAGATATTTTCCTGCCAGTAGCAAACCCAACCCAATAAAAGCACCTGGTGGGAGAATGGCGAGCAGGAAAGGGGAATCCATATGAATGATTTCAATGCGCAGGGATTTGGCCCAACTGCCCAGCAATAAATCTGCACCATCAAAAAGAGTCCCGTTTCCTAAAATTTCCCGCATGGCGCCTAAAACAAATAAAGCAAAAGTCGCACCTAATCCCATTGAAAGACCATCAATTGTCGAATGATAAATCGAGTTCTTTGAGGCGTAGGCTTCGGCACGGCCAATGACAATACAGTTAGTCACAATCAAGGGAATAAAAATCCCCAATGATTGATAAAGACCAAAAGCAAAGGCATTGATTAACATCTGGACGGCACTGACGACAGACGCGATGATTATCACATAAATGGGAATACGAATTTCATGGGGCACCCAACGCCGTAAGGCTGATACTGCAATGTTGGTACACACTAAAACTAGTGTGGTAGCCAATCCTAATCCCAAGGCATTGGTTGCCGTCGAGGAAACAGCCAACAAAGGGCAAAGCCCTAAAAGCTGTACTAACGCGGAGTTGTTTTTCCAGAGTCCCTGAATAAATAGGTTCTTTGTTTCATTCATGATTATTTCTCTTCACAAGTGGGTAGCGAGGAAAGTTGTTCCGGTACGGTTTCCAGATAAAGCGTTGTCCGTTTAACGGCATTGACGACAGCACGGGGAGTAATGGTTGCACCGGTAAATTGGTCAAATTCCCCGCCGTCTTTTTTGACCGCCCAGTTATGATCATCCTTTGACATTACTTGCTTGCCAGAGAAAGCATAGATCCAATCGGAAATTCGGGCCTCAATTTTATCCCCCAAACCCGGTGTTTCATGATGTTCAGTGACTCGGACACCTAGCACGTTACCAGAAAAGTTCGCGCCCACCAGTAATTGAATTGCACCTGAATAACCATCAGGCGCTGTGCTTTCCAATGCGGCGGCAATGGGAACGCCTTGTTTACGGGCGAGATAAAGACGGTGGGGCTGCTCATTGCCTAACGCATTGTTGGTCACCAGATAACATTCATTTTGCATATCATTATCGTATAAAGCAGGCGGAACAACTTGATCCAGTAATATCTTATGCTGCAAAGCAGCTTGTTCGGCGATCCGGTCCTTTGTCAACGAATAAACCAGTGCCGTTAACCCGGTGGTACAGGCCGCGAAAATAGCAAGGGTAATACCGTGGCGACGCATAGTTTCTAACATAGTATTCTTTCTTTCCTATTTATGGCCGTAAGCACGAGGCTGGGTGTAATGGTCAATAAGGGGTACACAGATATTTGCCAGTAATACTGCAAATGCCACCGCATCGGGATAACCCCCATACACACGAATTATCCAAATAAGCCCACCAATCATGGCGCCGTAAACCAGACGACCTTTTGGTGTTGTTGATGCGCTAACTGGGTCAGTGGCAATAAAAAATGCGCCTAACATGGTTGCACCGGAAAAGAGTTGCAATAAAGGCGGTGAATAGCGAGTGGGATCAAGCAGCCAGCTAATCACGGCACAAATACCTAACGACAAAATAAAGGCTGTGGGAATTTGCCAGTGAATGACTTTTCGATTGAGCATCATCAGGCCACCGGCTAAATAAGCCATATTCACCCACTGCCAGCCAATACCTGCCAAAACACCTTGTAATATAGGTTGTTGCAATACTTCATCAATATGGTGAGTCAGTCTGCCCGTTTTAAAACTGTCCAGCGGTGTGGCTTGACTCATTCCATCAATGCTTTGTTGCAGTTGCAATAAAGTGGAACCCTCTGGCGTATGCCCTGTGAAAATGACCATCAAGCTATCCCACGGCGTTAAGGTTGATGCCTGTAAAGACTCCGGGGGCATCCAACTGGTCATTTGGACAGGAAATGAGATCAGCAGAACAACATAGCCGACCATGGCAGGATTAAATGGGTTTTGCCCAAGCCCGCCATACAGGTGCTTCGCAATAATGATGGCAAAGAATGTCCCAAGTACGATTAGCCACCACGGTGCTAATGGCGGCAGGCTAATACCTAACAGTAACCCTGTAACGAGAGCTGAATTATCTTTCAGGTAGGGAAGTATGAGTTGCTTTTTTAGCGCAATAGCCGCAGATTCTGCCAGCAATGCCGTCATGACCGCCAGCAAGATCTGGAATAATGTTCCATAGCCAAAGAAGTAGGTCTGTACTGCAATACCGGGTACGGCAGCTAAAACCACCCAAATCATGATCCGGCTGGTGCTTTTTTGACTGTGGGTAAAAGGCGAACTTGCGACTTTTAATGAACTGTTGTCAGTGTTTACTGGCCTAAATTTCATCGATAAATTTCACTATTCTGTTGTAACTTTTTGTTCTTCTTGAGCTTGAGCCGCTTTTTTGGCTTTAGCACGGGCAATAGCCGCAGCGACAGCCGCTTTACGCGGATCGGTCTCTTCCGGCTCGGCGGAAACAGCCGCTGGCGGCGTTGGCTCAGGTTGGCTTTGTGCGGCTTTTTTGGCTTTGGCACGGGCAATAGCCGCAGCGACGGCCGCTTTGCGCGGATCGGTTTCTTCCGGCACTTCGGAAACAGCCGCTGGTGGCGTTGGCTCAGGCTGGCTTTGGGCGGCTTTTTTCGCTTTGGCTCTGGCTATCGCAGCGGCGAGGGCGGCTTTACGTGGATCGCTGTCTTCCGCCGGCGGTGTTGATGTCTCTATATCTGGGCTTGTGGTAATGGGTTTCTCTGCCTGACGGGCACGTAACTGTTCTTTTCTGGCCTTACGTGCCGCAATTGCCGCTGCGTTGTCAGGTGATTGACCTGCTTGCACCATGATAGATTCACCCGCATTTCCCTGTTTTTCTTTCACACGGGCAAGAGCCGCTTGTACCGCACTCTTATCGCTGCTATCCACTTGAACCGCCGCTTTTTTATGGCGTTCTTCGCGCGCCAATTTTTCCCGTTCCAGACGGGCTTGCTTGGCTTCAAAACGTAGCTTCGCTTCAGCAGAGCGGCGTGCTTCTGCGTCTATAGCTCGTATTTCGGCTTTTTCTTGTCGATAGTATTGAACTAAAGGAATATTACTTGGGCACACATAAGCACAGGCACCACATTCAATACAGTCAAATAAATGGTGATCTTTCGCTTTTTCATGCTCTTGCCCACGGCTGAACCAATACAGTTGTTGGGGCAATAACCCAGCAGGGCAGGCTTCAACGCATAAACCGCAACGGATACACGCCTCTTCAATCGCTTTAGGTTCCATCTCTTGTACCGAAGGCGCAAGGATACAGTTACTGATTTTGACGATGGGAACATTCAGGTCAGGCAGAGTGAAACCCATTAACGGCCCCCCCATAATGACCATTTGTTCCGAGCAGGGGTTAAATCCCGCTTGTTGTAACAGGAATTGAACTGGCGTGCCAAGACGGGCCCAGAAATTACCGGGTGAAGTGACCGATTCACCGGTCAGCGTGACAACTCGCTCAATTAATGGCTCACCATCAATAATGGCTCGCTTTATTGCCACGACGGTGCCCACGTTTTGCATGAGAACGCCGATGCCGGAAGAGCGTCCACCAGAAGGGACTTCTTGTCCGGTCAGGATCTTGGTCAGTTGCTTGGCACCACCAGAAGGATATTTTGTTGGAATGACCCGCACAATAATGGATTTATCACCATCAAGTGCGGTGTTTAGGGCATGAATGGCGTCAGGTTTGTTATCTTCAATCCCAATCAGCACCTGCTTTGGGTTGAGCAAGTGTATCAAGATACGGATACCCGCAATAATTTCTGGCGCATGTTCCTGCATTAAACGGTCATCAGCGGTGATATAGGGTTCACACTCAGCCGCATTAATGATGAGCGTCTTGAGATTATGCCGCCCACCTTTGAGTTTTGTTTCGGTCGGGAAGCCGGCCCCACCTAAGCCGGCAATACCCGCTTGCTGAATGCGTTGCAATATTTCATTAGCATCCAGTGTGGTGTAATCAGCGGCTTGGATGCGTTCTCCCCATTGGTCTTTACCATCAGGGCGCAAGCGGACACACAATTCTTTCAGCCCAGAAGGATGAGCGGTAACACAAGGCTCAATGGCGATAATGGTTCCCGATGTGGACGCATGAACAGGGACTGTCCTGCCCATGCCAACCGTTAACGGCTGGCCTTTTAAGACCTTATCACCCGCTTTAACCAACAATTCACCCTCTGGCCCCAAATGTTGCTGTAGAGGAATGATCAATTCATCCGGCAATGGAGCATAGCGTAATGGGGTACAGCTAGATTGCAGTTTCATTTCTGGCGGATGGATACCACCATCAAAATCCCAGATTTTATTCTTATTCAGCAAGTTGAACAGATTAAACATTGGCTTTCACCTCAACATGCTTCGCTGGAGAGAACAACGCCGGTTCTGGGGTGGCAGGAATGTTTTTTACCGGAATGGTGTTTAAATCCCATTTCCAATTTGAGGTCGTTGTAGCAACGGGGATCATCGTAATGCAATCGGTTGGGCAAGGCGCGACGCATAGGTCACAACCTGTGCAGAGATCTTCGACAACGGTGTGCATGGCACGGTTTGCGCCAATAATGGCATCGACAGGGCAAGCCTGAATGCATTTTGTGCAGCCGATACAGTTTTCTTCATCAATGAAAGCCACTTTTCTGGCTGGGTTTTGCACGCTTTCGTCACCATCCAGCGGTTGTGGATCAACACTTAATAACTCAGAGATTTTGAGCATAACCTGCTCGCCACCGGGAGCGCATTTATTGATCATCTCACCATTGTTGGCAACGGCTTCCGCGTAAGGGCGACAACCAGGGTAGCTGCACTGTCCACATTGACTCTGGGGCAATAAATTATCGATTTTTTCGACAATCGGATCTTCTTCCACTTTAAAACGGCGGGCAGCAAAACCCAGAATTAAGCCAAAGGCTAATCCGAGTACACTTAATACACCGATCGCTATCCATAATGACATCATTAGAATTTCACCAAACCACTAAAGCCCATAAATGCGAGGGACATTAACCCCGCAGTGATAAGCCCTATCGATGAACCACGAAAAGGAGCCGGAATATTGGCAACGGCCAGACGTTCTCGAATCGCGGCAAACAACACCATGACAAGAGAAAAACCTGCGGCAGCGCTGAAACCATATACAGCCGATTGTAAAAAACCGTGGGATTGGTTGGCATTGAGCAGCGCAACGCCAAGTACAGCGCAGTTGGTGGTAATCAGTGGCAGGAAAATCCCCAACAGGCGATAAAGTGCCGGACTGGTCTTGCGGATGACTAATTCAGTAAACTGAACGACGACCGCCGTGACGAGAATAAAGCTCAGGGTGCGCAAATAAACCAAATCAAGCGGGATAAGAATAAACGAGTTTATCAGCCATGAGCTGATAGAAGCCAGGGTGAGAACAAATGTTGTTGCCAACCCCATGCCGATGGCCGTTTCGAGTTTTTTGGAAACTCCCATAAACGGGCATAAGCCCAAAAACTTTACCAAAACAAAGTTATTGACCAAAACTGTGCCAATAAATAACAGAAGGTATTCAGTCATTGCTATACCTGAAAATAATAGATTGGAAAATGGAACACTGCTTACATAGTTTGAATAGACATTCCCCCACTTGAATGTGGGGCAAGTGGGGGGAATGATAACAATCAATTGTGGGGTATGTTATCGATCTTGTGTGAAAGTCATTTTCACCCGATGGGAACGTTTAATATAAGGAACGAAAGCTGCGGCAGCCAGTAATGGCCATAATAGGGAGCGTATTGCCATTTCATCAGAAATGGGAGAAAAGGCAAAGGTCTTTACCGCGATCAGAACGGAAATCATCAGCCAAATAATAAAAATACGCGGGAATCGTTTCGAACGAATAAAAAGTAGTTTTAATACCCAGACAGTAAAACACCACATTATTGCCGTGGTTAATACCGAAGTATACCACAGCGTGGTAAAGCCACCGCTGATTTGGTGAATAGTTTCATTTTTATGGATAAAGGTCATCATATATAACAGCAGCATTAAACTGGCGGCGATTAATGTCATGATGAGATAGGCGGCAGGCGCTAATAACCAGCCGTTAATACGATAATAATCATTGGATTGATACATAAGAATTTTTCATTCCATCATGCGTGTTTTTTGATATAGGAAATGATTATAGGAAAAAGAGCGTAGAACTGGAATTCGGATTAGTTGCTAACCTGTGATAAGTAGTGGTACTTTTTGATGCTTTGTTACCTGCTTACAGTATTTGCGTGATATTACGATCATTTTTTAGGGGCAGTTATGAGTGATTTCTTAAAAGTTGGTTTGGTGGGTTATGGTTATGCAAGTAAGACATTCCATGCACCATTGATTGCGGGGACGCCCAATGTTGAATTGGTGGCTATTTCCAGCAGTGATGCAGATAAAGTAAAAAAAGATTGGTCAACAGTATCCGTTGTTTCCTCGCCGGAAGCGCTTTTCAATGATCCCAACATTGACCTAATTGTGATCCCAACGCCAAATGATACACACTATCCATTGGCGCAAAAGGCGTTGGCTGCGGGTAAACATGTTGTCGTCGATAAGCCTTTTACTATTACCGTAGAACAGGCTCAATCGCTGAAAAAACAAGCCGAAGAGGCGAAATTATTGCTGTCTGTATTCCATAATCGCCGTTGGGATTCTGGCTTTCTGACCGTGAAGTCAATCATTAAAGAAAATAAACTGGGCGCACTAAAATATTATGAAGCCCACTTTGATCGTTATCGTCCCGTTGTTCGCCAGCGTTGGCGCGAAGCTGCCGGAGCCGGCAGCGGCATTTGGTATGATTTAGCCCCACACTTACTGGATCAGGCGGTTCAACTGTTTGGCAAACCCCAAGCCATCACAACAGATTTAGGCATGATACGCCCAAATGCAGAAACTGCGGATTATTTTCATACACAGCTCACTTATCCCAATTTGAAAGTAGTATTACATGCAACCATGCTCGCAGCAGTGGAATCACCCATTTATACTTTGCATGGTATGGCCGGGAGTTATACCAAATATGGTTTAGATCCTCAGGAAGAACGCCTGAAAGCAGGGGAAAGGCCGCCACGGGCCGACTGGGGATATGATGCACGGGATGGTTATGTGACGTTGTCACAAGGTGATGACTTAGCGACCAAAGTTATTCCAACGGTGCCGGGCAATTATGGCGCTTACTATGCGGCTATTCGTGATGCAATTTTGTTTGGAAAATCGAATCCAGTCACTGCCGGTGAAGCTATTCTGATTATGAAACTGATTGAGGCAGGTGAGAAATCGGCAAAAGAACAACGCACGATTTTAATTGATTGATTAAACGGTGGCAGGTAAGGCAAGGGGAGCTATATTGATGAACGTGTTGCAAAAATTAAGAATTGATCCTTTTTTAGTGATACTGATTACGGTCGTTATCATTGCATCGTTCTTTCCTTGTGAAGGTGAAGCTAAAAAGTGGTTTCAGTACTTAACTACCGCGGCGATTGCGCTGCTATTTTTTATGCATGGCGCAAAGTTATCCCGTGATGCCATTTTGGCGGGAATAGGGCATTGGCGGCTGCATTTGGTGATTTTCACCAGCACTTTTATTTTGTTCCCTATATTGGGAATGGGATTGAGTTTCATTGTGCCGGAATGGATGTCACCAACGATTTATATGGGTTTTTTGTATCTTTGTGCTTTACCTGCCACAGTGCAATCATCTATCGCTTTTACTTCTGTTGCCGGGGGAAATGTTGCTGCGGCGATATGCAGTGCTTCAGCTTCAAGTTTATTAGGTGTATTCCTGTCTCCGTTATTAGTGGGTTTCTTGATCCAAACCCATGAAGGAGGTGCTCACACCGATACGTGGAAAGCGATAAAAGATATTATCTTACAGTTGATGGTGCCTTTTATTGTCGGCCATTTATCACGTCCCCTGATTGCGGATTGGGTGGAAAAACATAAGAAATGGGTCAACATGACGGATCGTTCTTCTATCTTGCTGGTGGTTTATGTTGCATTTAGTGAAGCGGTGGTGGAAGGCATCTGGCATAAAATCGATGCCTATTCATTACTTATGATTGGGATCGTCTGCTGTGTTTTATTGGCAGTGGTATTAATCATTAATATTTATAGCTCGCGTTTGCTGGGGTTTAGCAAAGATGATGAAATCACCATTGTGTTTTGTGGTTCGAAGAAGAGCCTGGCGAATGGTGTGCCGATGGCTAATGTGTTATTTCCCGCGTCAATGGTCGGTGTGATGTTGCTACCGTTGATGATTTTCCACCAGATCCAATTGATGGTTTGTGCTGTCCTTGCCCAACGTTATGCCCAACGCTTAAAAACCAAATAAGAACAAAAAAGGCAGAGTGGTTTTCTGCCTTTGGAATACGGTTTCTGAAATCCCATCTTTGAAATATCGTCCTTGGAGTCACTATTCTTGCAATTATCCTTGAAATAAAGCGCGTTTCTTAACGATTGGCAACTTTATCTTTGAGTGCCTGTTTTTCCGCTTCGCTAAGGAAAGCCGTTGCCAACCCGTTAATCTGCGCCTGCCGGATCAGTGCCGGCGACAGCCCCGCAGCCGGTGCAGCAACCTGATACTCATGACGAATTTCAATGCCTTCTACTGCGGGGTCATCGGTATTGATCGATGCCAAAATACCGTGCTCAAGGAATTGTTTCAGCGGGTGGGCTTGCAAGGTACTGACTGTACTGGTTTGCAGGTTTGAAGTCAGGCAGGATTCAATACCGATACCGTGTTCAGCTAAATAATCCATTAAGGCAGGATCGGTGATGGCTTTTACGCCGTGCCCAATGCGGGTGGCACCCAATTCACGAATCGCATGCCAAATGCTTTCTGCACCCGCGGCTTCACCGGCGTGTACGCTAATATTCCAGCCTGCATCACGCGCTTGGTTAAAATGTTGTTCAAAGAGGTGACCTGGGAACCCTAACTCATCACCCGCCAGATCTAATGCGGTAATGTGTTGCTTGTGCGCCAACAGTCCGGCGAGTTCTTGGCTACAGGCTTTTTCACCAAATGTCCTGCTCAGGATACCAATCAAACGGATCTGAATATCATGTTGCTGGCTTGCTGAATGAATACCATCGATGATGGCTTCTACGACACCTTCAATGGGGAGCTGGTGTTTCATCGCCATGTAGTAAGGAGAGAAACGCAGTTCAGCGTAATCAAGACCTGCATTGACCGCATCTTCAACGTTTTCAATGGCAACTCTGCGGCAAGCCTCTAAATCGGCAAGTACCGTCACTCCCCAGTCTAATTTTTGCAGGAAGCTGACGAGGTTAGGTTCATTTTCAATGATTTGGACATGGGGACGTAATGCTTCCAGTTCATAAGCTGGGAGTGGGATATTATGTTGACGGGCAAGATCCAAAATAGTTTCGGGACGGATATTACCATCAAGGTGACGGTGTAGATCGGTCAGTGGAAGCTGTATGTCAATCATTTTCTTATCCTTCTTATCAAATTTTATATATACAAAAAAGCCAGTCAACTTGTTGACTGGCAAGAAAGCGAAAGCATTGTCGATTTAATTATCGACTTAATCTTAGTGATTAACGATGCACTTATTTAACTTCACTTTTAACGGCAGGGAGTTCAGCATCAGACTCATCATCATGCTGATTTTGTTCACCATCTTGACCATCATAGGTTCCGGCAAGGCCATTATCAAGCAGGAATTGGTGTAAGCTGGATTCTTTGTCATTTAATTTAACTTTGTCATCGGCGTAATGGAAATCAAGGCCAATGATACCGTTTTTATCCGTCAGGATTTTGTGTTTAACCCCTTCTTGAGCCACCATTTGCACCTGTAATTTTGCCTTGGCTTCTGCGGCATCTTTGTCCTTACCGTCCAGTATTTCTGACTGTACGATAGATTCTATCAGCATGTCCTTAGAGATGTTAACGTTCAAAGATAACTTTTGAACCAGAGTACGAACCATCTCTTCCGGTTTCATCAGGTTCAACGACCCCTTATCTTCCGGAATATTTTGTAAGGAAAGATTGAAATCGACTGAACTTTTACCTTTGCTGTTTTTCCAGCTAAAAGGGGAAACGCTGAATTGTGGGTTTTTATTCAGGAGGAGATGTACGTTATCGAGGATAGCGTAGGACGCTTCCTCTGTCGTCAAGGTTGCTTCTGTTGCATCATTATAGGCTTGAGTAAATTTACGTACAGATTGACCATCTAATTTCTCCATGTTCAAGGCTAACTGGCCGGAACCAAACTCGATATCCTTGATTTTTACACCATTAACGCCATAAGCGATTTTGATATGCAGATTATCTTTATCTTCGCCTAAACTGGAGGTCACTTTTATGCCTTTAAGGGAGATATTGGGTTCATTGGGAATACCATTCATACTGAATTCGCCAACTTTGTAGCTTTGATCCCCGATATAGATATCGAATTTGCCTTTTTTATTATCCGCTTTGAAATCAATATCCTTAAGGGAGATTGTCTCTTGTTTGGTCGGATCACTGAAAGACAGTTCGTCACTTTTGACTGCGAATGAAAATGCGCTTAAATCACGATCCGTCTCGGCACTGATTTTGGCACCTGAGAATGACAGAACACGCTGCTCACCATTTTTTTTGGTTTCTGTATGATTGATGGGAATCAAGTCAATGTTGCCAGCGATCGCGCCGCTATAACCGACTTTGGCATCTAAGCTAAACAGTGATTTTCCATTGCTGAAGTCAAACAGCGCTTTCAGGGCATCATTTTGTTCAAGTTCTGAATGGATAGCAGCCATTTTGGGGATCAGGTTAAATGTCTTCAGGTTGGCAATAGGGAATGGTCCATGATCAATCGTTGATTTGAAAATGATTTCTTCATTAGGCGAGATGTCGGCACGTTTTACCCCATTTTTGATGGTCAGGATGAAACGGACATCGGAGCTGAAAACACCGCGTTTAAAATCTTTTGCCTGCCATTCTATGCCACTTTCAGGAAATGATTTTGCCAGTTCGGTGTTGGCCTTTTTCATAAAACCATCCAGACGACTTTCAATTGCCTTACCGGTATACCATGATGCCCCTGTCCATACCGCACCCAGAGCAACAATAACGCTTACTGCAACTAACGATTTTTTCATGTGGAAATTCCATCCTTTTAACGCGTGTTAGGCGTTTTGTATTTATGTCAAAATTCACTAAAAATGTGATTAACAACCAATGGATATAATTATAACTCTATGAATTTAAATTAATTAGATACCTTGGCTATTTTCCCGTTACCATAAACATTTACGGCTTTTTCTATAGCAGATAAGAAGATTGATTCACCTGAGCGTAATCTCAATTGCTGCTTATCCGTGCTGATAACGGCTTGCCCTTCAACACAAAACAGAACTGATGCTGAATCATTCTCCAATGAAATGGGTTGTTCTGAAACAGCATAAACAGAAAAACTAAAATCATTGACGGGAACAGGGTAATTCAGCCCATCTTTTTCCTGTTTTGGCACAGTTAGCAAAGTATCGGCAGCTTTTGGCATAAAATCCAGATTAGCCATTAATTCAGGGATATCAATATGCTTACTGGTAAGACCCGCACGCAACACATTGTCAGAATTGGCCATGACTTCCAGAGCAACGCCATCAAGGTAAGCATGGGGCGTGCGGGCATATAAAAACATCGCTTGGCCGGGTTCGAGTTCAACCACATTGAGCAGGAGCGGTGTAAACAGTCCATTGTCATCGGGATAGAATGAGGTCATTTTTTTGATGGTATCCCAAGGCTCGCCCTGATGACTGTTTAATGCTGACTTTAAAACCGCAAGCGCCCGATGTTTCTGTTCGCCTTGCATATTCAATAACTGTGAAAAGAGAAACGACAAATTTTGTTCAGTCGGATGCTGGAGGAATGTTTGAATATCGGGATGCGCGGCAGAAACATAATCCAATAATTGCGCGATTTCAGATAAAGGTCTAAAAGCATTCATGGCCTTGAAGGGCGTTAGTGCATAGACCAATTCAGGCTTATGGTTATCGTCTTTATAGTTACGTTGGGCTGAATCTAACGGCACCCCTTGAACATTTTCTTTGGCAAAACCCAGTTCAGCCGATGTCTTATCGGGATGCACTTGAATAGACAGGGGTTGTGCGGCACACAAAACTTTAAACAAGAAAGGCAAACGTTGGAATTGTTGGGCGACTTTTTTGCCAAGGTATTTTTCTGGCTCTTGGTCGATCAACGTATTTAAGGCCGTCGTTTCGCCTGTTTGAGGATCGGTGACCAGTGAACTGCATTTCGGATGTGCCCCCATCCACAGTTCTGCCATTGGCTGATTGTCAGGATTCTCGATACCATAAATATCCGTCAGGGCGGTTTTACTTCCCCAGTCATAATGTTGGATGTTGTTGGTCATTTTCAGCATGGCAGAATTTCCTATAATAAAAAGTCACTTATTTATATGACAACAATACAATAAACACGATTAGGTCGCATTATCGATAATAAATTTATGGCATTATAAACAGATGCCGACTAATTTTATCTGCAAAGTTTATTCCGGCGTATTCAATTATTCTGTGTGCTAAGGAGATAGTAATGGCAGCCACTCGCATTGAAAAAGACTCAATGGGACCTATCGAAGTACCTGCTGACCAATTATGGGGGGCGCAAACTCAGCGCTCACTGGAGCATTTCCGCATTTCTCAGGAAAAAATGCCTGTTGCATTGATTCATGCCCTTGCATTGACTAAACAAGCCGCGGCTAGTGTCAATATGGATCTGGGCCTTCTGCCTAAAGAACGCGGTGAAGCAATTATTGCTGCGGCGAAAGAGGTGTTGGAAGACAAACACCCAACAGAATTCCCTCTTGCTATCTGGCAGACCGGTTCGGGAACTCAAAGCAACATGAACATGAATGAAGTGTTGGCGAACCGTGGTAGTGAGATCCTGGGCGGCAAAAGGGGCAACGAACGTCTGATTCATCCTAACGATGATGTTAACAAGAGCCAAAGCTCTAACGACGTTTTCCCAACGGCTATGCATGTTGCAGCAGTTACCGCATTACGTGACCATCTGTTACCAGAGTTAAAAGTGCTACAGAAAACGTTGGCCGATAAAGCGGACGCATTTAAAGACATCGTAAAAATTGGCCGTACTCATTTGCAAGATGCAACGCCGTTGACCTTAGGTCAGGAAGTTTCCGGTTGGGCCGCTATGTTGACGCATAACCTGAAACACATTGAAGACAGCATTCCTCATGTGTGTGAACTGGCGCTGGGGGGAACCGCAGTCGGTACTGGCCTGAATACGCATCCTGAATATGCTGTTCGTGTTGCGCAGAAAATTGCTGAATTATCCGGCCATCCTTTTGTCACTTCACCAAATAAATTTGAATCTCTGGCAACCTGTGATGCATTGGTTCACTCACACGGCGCATTGAAAGGCTTGGCTTCATCATTGATGAAGATTGCTAACGATGTTCGTTGGCTGGCGTCTGGTCCTCGTTGCGGTATTGGTGAAATCTCCATCCCTGAAAATGAGCCAGGCAGCTCGATTATGCCGGGTAAAGTAAACCCAACTCAGTGTGAAGCGATGACCATGCTATGTGCTCAGGTGATGGGTAACGATGTGGCGATCAATATTGGTGGTTCATCCGGTAACTTTGAATTAAACGTATTCCGTCCAATGGTTATTCATAACTTCCTGCAATCCGTTCGTTTGCTGGCGGATGGTATGCGCAGTTTCAATGAGCATTGTGCGATTGGTATTGAACCTAATCGTGATCGCATCACTCAACTGCTGAACGAATCACTGATGCTGGTAACGGCATTAAATACCCATATTGGCTACGATAAGGCTGCTGAAATTGCTAAAAAAGCGCATAAAGAGGGGCTGACGCTGAAACAGTCAGCACTTCAGTTAGGCTACTTGACTGAAGCTGAATTTGATGCGTGGGTTCGTCCAGAAGATATGGTTGGCAGCATGAAGTAATTTGCTTGTTATAAGCAAAAATGTAAAAACCGGAGAACAGTTACTCCGGTTTTTTTATATCTTAAATTTCTTTGTAGAGATGCAGACGGGGAATGACCAACTCAAGTGGCTTCGCTTTGGGCTTGTGCTTGTGTTTAATGGCGTTGACATTGTAGTTGGACAAGGTACCGATTTTGGGTTTGATTTCACGGTCTTCTGTGTAGAAAGCAATCACAGGCAGCGGGCAGGCATATTGAACTTGTTTTTGTATTTCTGAGTACCATACACGGGTAATCGGTTGTACTTTGACGGGGCGTTTGATTTTCAATACCACATCATCGGATAACTTTTTTATATCAGTTATTTCTAATGCGATTAATGCTGCCCATTGATCACTGGAGTAGGGAGGAACCGCTCTTCCTGCGCTACAGCTTTTTTCCAGCCTTTCCAAAATCTGTTGTTTGGTGACTTTATTAATGATGTTCTTATTGGCCCAACCGAAATTAATGGAGTCAGGGTTCAATAGGGGAGTGATAGTCCGGTAGGCATTCAGGGTAATAAGGCCTCGTAAATGTTCATGAACAAATTCAAATCGTTGCTCTTTACTGACACCAGATTCTTTGGTAACGATATTCTCCAGCTCTATTTTTAATTGGTTTACTTCCTTAATGATTTCTATCGCCTCTTTATGTTGCTGGTGGTTGACCGCAAAGCATAAAGCTCCAGGAAGCCGGCTTGCCGCTTTGCTGCTGATATTAGGGTTATTGTGGTGTATGAATAGCTTTTGATAGAAGCGTAAGCCTGCATTGAGTGCTTCATTTCCTGATAGCGGGTTGACCATAATTTCGGTTACTTGTTCATGTTCTTCACCTTTTTTGATTTCAGGTAATTCAAATACCCGTGCATCAATAAGTTGATAATCCATCAACAACTCAATCAATCCAGATAGTTTTTCTTCTTGTTTTTTAAAGCAAGTTGTCAGTGATTCTATGGAAAGATACTTATTCATGATTTTCTCAGTCATTATTGAGTGTACATAACTTGAATTAGTTACAACATACTATTTTCACTATAAACCCAACTCACAAAAAACACCACAACAATCCTCAAAAAGCCTAATAACAAACAAAAATAGAAAACAACTATTGCGGAGCAATTTAACGGTATGATAAAAAAATAATTACTCATTGATTAAGGGTTGACGTTCTAATTTTAATTAACTCAATTAAACATAAGAGATGTTTCAGACTGATCTTTTACTCTCTATTAATATACTAAGGTTGTTAAACATGAAAAGATTAGTTAAGCCAGTGAATTCCTTTAAAAAGGTGATAGAGACATTATTGCCGTACGCCGAATTGATCACAACCGGTTTATCAACACAAGGAAAATTAATTAATATAGAAAGTGAGTTTGCTAAGTTTTTTTTATTAGATCAAGGATATGTCAATATCCGTAGAATAAATGACGATTTAATCATTGCGACGTTTTTTTCACCTCATGTCATTGGGTTATCTTTCTACTCTGGAGGAGAAACCTATTATTCCATTGAGCTAGGGGAAAATTGTAAAATCTTTCAAATTCCGCGCGTTAGTGCATTGAATGCCATAAAGAAGCATGACCTCTATAGAGAGTGGATGAGGATCATTTCCTATAAAATATCCTTCTTATACGCCAGGGATGTTAGCCTTTTTCGTCATAGCAATAGGGATGTGGTATGTAGTTTGTTATCTCGCCTGATGACCTTGCCAAAAGAATTCAGGGAAAATATTACGGCAATTAAATACATAGAACAAAGATGCACACTTTCGCGCAGTGGTATACAACGAGTATTACTTTCTCTAAGAAAGGAAGGGTGTATTGAAATTATTGATGGGTATCTAACTAAAATTCTGACATTGCCGATTGAATCCTATTATTAATACAACATGTTGAAAGATTAGGTAAATAGTGAATAGTTCTAATTTTTTTAAAATTTTGCTTAAACATTGCCGACATTTATTAAATAATTGTGTCTATGTCGGCAATTGTATTTAAATTATTTCGCTAATTTATTGAGTTTGCAGCCTAAATAAAGAGCAATAATTATCAGCAATGCAATAAATACGGCAACACCATTCCAGGCAAAATAAGACCAAAATACGCCACCTAATGTCCCTGCAATACTGGAACCAGAGTAATAGCAGAATAAATAGAGTGATGAGGCTTGCGCTTTTGCCCGTTTGGCTCTTTGTCCTACCCAACCACTGGCAACTGCATGGGCGGCAAAGAAGCCGGTTGTCAGCATCATCACGCCCAGTATCACCGCCCAAATAGGGGGAAATAGGGTGACTATACAGCCAATTAACATCATACCAATGGCCGCTAATAATACTTTTCCTTTCCCATGCTTGCTTGTCAGCGTACCCGCTTTAGTTGCGCTGTAAGTTCCTGTTAAGTAAACAACAGACAGCAATCCAACAACAGTTTGGTTTAAATGATAAGGTGCTGCTAATAATCGATAACCAATGTAATTAAACATGGTGACAAAGCCTCCCATAAGCAAAAAGGCTTCTGCAAATAGCAGGGGAAGACCTTGGTCACGGAAGTGTAATTTCAAATTGATGAGCAGTGATTTCGGTTTTAACGAACTGGGTTTAAAGTGTTTGGATTCCGGTAACATCTTCCAAAATGCAATGGCAGAGATTAAGGCAAAAGCGCCTAATAAGATAACGGCTATCCTCCACGAATAGTGATCTGCAATGACACCAGTAATTAAGCGTCCGCTCATTCCTCCTATTGAGTTACCACTTATATAAAGACCGATAGATAAGGCGACATAACTGGGATGCACTTCTTCACTTAAATAAGTCATGGCAACCGCAGCAACACCACTGACTGACAAACCCACGAGCGCCCGGATAAATAAAATTCCATGCCAGCTTGTTACGACAGAACTTAAGAGAGTAAAAATGGCGGCAGCAATCAGTGATACGACCATGACATTTTTGCGGCCAAGTGCATCAGATAAAGGACCTGTGATTAACAAGCCGAGGGATAGCATTCCAGTAGACAGTGATAGAGCTAAGCTACTGTTAGCCGGCGAGATGTTAAATTCCTCTGATAAAAGCGGCAAAATGGGTTGGACGAAATAGAGTAAGGCGAAAGTTGCCAGCCCAACGGCAAAAAATGAGAGAGTAACACGCAGGTCGACAGTTGCTGATTTTCCACCGGCGCTTTGGATTGTATTCACGCTACTTCCTTATCCAGGTAAAACAAACGTTAACTACTTGATGTAGATCAAGGATAGGAATTCATGAATATTTTGTCTAATATATTAATGATAAGAAATAATACTTTTAAAGTATCAATTAGGTGATAGATAATGACAACTAATATTGAGCTTAGACACTTGCGTTATTTTATTGCTGTTGCAGAAGAGCTGCATTTTGGGCGTGCAGCAGAACGGCTGAATATTTCACAGCCACCATTAAGCCAACAGATTCAGGCGCTGGAAGCAAATATTAATGCTAAGTTACTGGTACGTAACAATAGAAATGTCAATTTAACCCCCGCCGGACGCATGTTTCTTCAGGAAGCCTATCAAATCATTGCCCAAGTCGATGCCGCTGCGACCAAAGCAGCCAGAATGCAGCAAGGGGAGTTAGGTGAGATTTCCATTGGCTTTACCTCCACTACACCTTTTATGCAGAAAGTGACCATGAGCTTACGTCAATTTCGAGAACGTTATCCTGACGTCGCCATTCATATGCATCAAATGAATACCAAACAGCAAATAGCGCCTTTGCAGACGGGGAGAATTGATATATACCAATCTAACTTGAAGATGCAGGTTTTAAAATCTGAAAGTTGTCAGTCAGTCTAGTCGTGAGTTCTTTCGCTTTTTCTGGCAAAGTGACATGAAAAAAGTGACGAAGGGTTTCACGGAATGTCTTCGCATCCGGAAAATAAACATTGTTACGTACTTGCTCATTCATATACTTCCACAATCGCTCTATTGGATTGAGGTTTGGGCTGTAAGGCGGTAGGTAATGCAGTTCAATATTAAGGACATATGCCACCTCTTTCACCAATTCTGCCCGGTGGTAACCCGCCCCATCCAGAATAATATGAATTTTTTGCGAAAGTGGGTAAGTTTCTCTAATAGCGCCGAAAAAATACGCGATATTTTCGGCATTGATACTCGGGTATTCACGGATCACGGTGTCTTCAATTCGTTGTAAATTGAGGGCGCCCAGAAGATTGAGACGGGTACGACTGCCGGTGGTTTCGACCACTTTTACCTGATTTTTCCCCGCTTTCATCCAACCATAGCTGAGCTTTGTGGACTGCGAAGGATGCACCGCATCAATAAATAGGATAGGTTCATTCTGACCTGCCCGGTCTTTCAGAGACTGGTAGTCATCAATAAATTGTTGCTGCTTATCCGCATCGAATTTATGAGGAACGCCCTTTGGCTTTTTGTAGCTGAAACCTTGTCGGTGAAGCCATTTCGTCATGCCTCCCACGCTGAAAGACACCTGCCAACGAGCTCGTACATAATCCACAATTTGAGCGGTCGTATGCAGCAAATTTGCCGTCAAATAATCAACCAGATCGGCGGTTTGTTTGGCAGAGAGATGGCTTTCAGAACCGCCATTTTCGGGGGTGAGTTTTTCCTGCGCGATGAAATCTTTTAGGTGACGGCTTACCGTAGTTTCATGAATACGTAAGGCCTGAGCAATCATCTGAGCTGTCCAGCCCTCTGACGCCAAAAGCACGGCCTTGATGCGATCACAGACTCGACTATCACGAGTGGTATCATGCATCAATTCGAGGGCACGTTTTTGTTCTGGTGTCAGATGAATTTTCATGATTGCAAGCATGATCGGGTTTGGATAAGAAATCAAGCATCTTCAATGGCGATTGGTATAGGGATCATGCGTAATACATCATTGCCCGATAATCTGGAACATCAATTACTCTTTCGGGAGCGTTTTATGTTGGCCGTATACGATGATCATCCTCTGCTGAAATATGTGAATGAAGGTGTTGATTTGGCAATGCTCTCGGATTATCCATTAGTGTTCTTTGAGCGTGATGTAGGAACAGCACTGTATGATGAAATTATTTCTTTATTGGCGAATGTCGGTGTGGTTCCGACGATTTCTCAAGAAGCAGGGGAAGCCATGACAATACTCGGTTTGGTGGCTGCGGGTTTAGGGGTAAGCATTATTACTGAATCATTTACCCGCATGAAATTAGATGGTGTCCAATACCTGCCTTTAGCAAACAATTCCGCTTATTCTGAGGTGTGGCTGGTTAAACATAAAAATAGCAATAGTAGCGCTGCGGCAGATCGGTTAACTCATCTGTTGATCTCAAATATTGTGGAAGAGGCTGATCAAGCAAAACATTGAGCTAACGCAATCCCTATCTCAAACACATCTCCTACACTCTAACCCTGCTCGTTACAGAGAGTAACTAAAGAAAGTAACCGATTTATCTGTTCTGTATTATGGAAAACGGAAATGAATTTATGTTAACGCGCTTATTTGTTACAGGCACGGATACCAACATCGGTAAAACAGTTGTTACCCGCGCATTATTGCAAGCCTTTAATCGTGAAGGAGCAACCGCAGTGGGGTATAAACCTATTGCGACAGAAAAACAAGAAACTCCGGAGGGGATACGTAATCGTGATGCTTTAGTCATACATAAATCTTCACCAGTGCAAGTGGATTATGAAGAAGTCAATCCTGTGATTTGGGAAAACAATTACGAAGAAGAAAATCGTGTTGATTTCACTCAAATGACAAAAGGTCTAAGAAATTTAGGACATAAAGCAGATCGCGTCATCATTGAAGGTAATGGTGGTTGGCGTATGTTACTGAAAGATGAAACGTTTTACTCTGATTGGGTTGTACAAGAAAAACTTGCGGTCATTTTAGTCGTTGGTATTCAGGCGGGTTGTGTTAATCATGCCATTCTGACTGCACAATCTATCATTAATGATGGTGTACCTTTAATTGGCTGGATCGCCAATCGCATCAATCCGGGGTTAGCGCACTATGCCAAGATATTGGATAGGTTACGCTGTCACATTCCGGCTCCACAATTAGGGGAAATTCCTTATCTTTTAAGGCCAGAAGAACGTGATTTATCGTGCTATCTGGATGTTTCTGCAATATCAGTATTTGACAATTAGAAAGGAAAACGAAAAGGGAGCAAGATACGCTCCCTTTTTAGGAAGAATGTTACTTTTAGCTTTTCTTATCACTTGGCGTTTCATGTGAAGTCGGGCTAATGTGAGAAAAACGGACATAGACGATTTTTTGTCTACCGTGATCACATTGACCAACAACTTTTCCCGTTGCGGAATCGTCATTAGTAATTTGATCACTTGGGACTAAGTCAAGTCTAAAATCCTTTTGCGAAACACCATTTTTAATGATCTTCTGTGCAATTTCTTCTTTCAGGCTTTCACACGTTATTTTTTGTGACGCTTGCACTGCAAGGGGAGAAAGCGCGAAAAACAAGGTTCCAATCAGTAGGATCTTTTTCACCATTATCTCCTTATCTTGATGTCGATATTGAATTTCTCAAGGATTAATCGGCCGGCCTGTATTAATATCCAAACAACGTTTGGTACTCGGTTCCCAATAAACGTTAATGTTGGTACTTTCCAAACAGGCTTCACGATTATCAACTTCTATTTCATACTTATCAAACTCTTTCTCTCTACGCTTGTCCACTTTCTGACGCAATCTTCTTTGCTCATCCCATTCTTCTTTGCTTTGGCGAGCCATTTCTTTGTTCATGGAATTTTCTCCGCCACCATTGATGGTTACACACGTGCCATCTGACGTACAAGGCGTCGAAAATACGGGGGCTTGCCAGAAGAGAGAAAACAGTAGAGTAATAACAGAAACACTTTTAATAACCAAAGAACGTATGTTCATATTTGAACCTCTTTCACTTGTGTCATGTATCAAACTCCCCGCAGCGCGGTGAGTAAGGCATTATCATAATATTAGCCTCTATATATGCTTAAGCCTGCGTATGACTGGCAAACTGGCATCATCTCTAATGTATTAACATTGACACGAGCAGGCAGGTTAGCAACCCAAAATACGGCTTCTGCAATATCATCTGCTGTTAGCGCATCTGCGCCTTCATAAGTTTTATCAACTTTTTCTGTATTGCCTTTAAAGCGAACCTGAGAAAATTCGGTTCCTCCAACCAGTCCAGGTTCAATATCGGTGACTCGAATATTCTTTCCGTGTAAGTCAGATCTCAGCCCTAAACTAAATTGTTTGACAAAGGCTTTAGTGGCACCGTATACGTTGCCCCCGGCATAAGGCCAAGTCGCTGCGGTGGAACCAATATTAATGACGTGTCCGTGGTTGGCTTGTACCATATTAGGCAACAAAGCCCGTGTCATGTTCACTAATCCTTTAGTATTAGTATCAATCATTGTTTCCCAATCATCAGGGTTAGCTTGATAAGCGGGTTCTAACCCTAATGCCAACCCTGCATTATTCACCAGAACGTCGATATTGCGCAGGGTGTCTGGTAATTGCTGAACTGCTTGCTCAATTGCGGTGCGATCCCTAACATCGAGTTGAATGGGGTGGAAGTTTTCTCCCAATTCGTTTTTCAACTTATCTAATCGATCCTTACGGCGTCCTGTCCCAATGACGACAGAACCCTGCTTGATAAATTTTTTTGCAATTGCTTCACCGAAACCTGAAGTTGCTCCTGTCACAAAAACAATCATAACTATCCTCTTATCTGCGAATTATTATGGTTAATACCTATATTAGTAGAAAAAGTTGTTTCTCATTAGTCAAGGTTAATTTGTTGCTCGCATTGTTAATTCATTGTTTTTAAATTAAATGGCCCGCACTTGGCGGGCCTAAAAAAGTCAGTAATTAGTTTTTTCTTGCTTGCCCCATATATTCCTGGAGAGAACCATCAAATGCGATTTTCCCTTTGTCGATTTTGATAACTCGTTCTGCCAGCCTAAATACACGCGGATCATGGCTTATCATAAGCACCGTTTTACCACGAACAATATTGTTCAATGATTCAGCAAAGCTATTTATTTTACTATTGTCCAGATAAGTGGTCGGTTCATCAAACAGCAGTATTTCTGGCGTCTTAAGATACAAACGAGCTAAGCCAATGACTTGCCTTTCACCGCCTGACAAGGAAGAACCTTTTTCATCAATGTATGAATCCAGGCCATCCTTCAATTTACCCAATAGTTCGCTGCCACCGGCTTTAATCAACGCGGAAATCATCTCTTCTTTGGTTGATTCTGTATTGGCAATGTGCAGATTATCGTATAACGTGCCTTTTATAATCTGAGTCTGTTGTGACATCACGCCAAACTTTTGCAGCCAATGCTGAGAATCGGGATTCTCCAGTACTTCGCCAAAAATTGAAACGTAGCCTTCGTTTAACGGTGTTAAGCCAGTCACGATATCAAATATCGTACTTTTACCTTGACCATTATCACCAACAATAAGAATTCGTTCTCCTTTTTGTATAGCGATATTCATGTCTTTGAACAATGTATCTCTGTCGTTATAGGAAAATTTCTGGATATTGATATCAATAGCATCAGTACTGCAATTTCCTACTGGTTGGCTTTGTTTACCGATAGTTGGCTTATAGGCTCCCAACAATTCGGAGATTCTGTCCAATAGCGATTTGAGCGAAGCAAATTTGTTTAAATGATTACTGTATCTCTTAATGGAATCAGACATTAACTGTTCATAAGTAAATGCAGCAACAAAGTTACCAGGATTAATCGTTCCGTCCATTAATAGCAAACCACCATACCAAAGCACGGCAATTGTCGATGCTAGCTGTGCAAAAAAACCAAGAGGAATGGATAGAGACATAAACAGACCTGTAATCCTCTCGACATTTTTCACTTTAGTATTAGCATCATTAATTCTCTTTTTCTCTGACTCTTCGGAATTAAAAATCTTGACAGATTTAATCCAAGAAAGAGATTCTTGTATAACACCCGTTAATCGTGAGTTATAAATTTGCAGAATTCTTTCATAAACAGCCACTCGGTTAGTGATTGGCTTGCTGATTAAAGTCGTCAGACAAACCATCATGAATGCCAAAATAGCCAGTTTAATATCAATCAGAGCCATAGCAATAAATGGACCGATAATTGAGAGCGTATCATAGAGAAATTCGCTATATAAATCCCTGACTCTATCCGAGATAAGATAAGTATCGTTTTTTATTCTGAACGCCAGATTTGCTGAATGAAATTTTCTGGTTATATGATAGGGGAAAGAGAGGAAAGAATCGACTAACGATTTCCTCATGTTATAACTCAGTTCTGATGCATTAATTGTTTGCATCCAGATAATAATGGCGTGACTGATGACAATCAATAGCGATACTGCGATAAGAGAAGTAATTAATTGGTTAAATGAAAATGAGAGAATTAACTTATCCTTTAACAAGGTATTAACCAATTCCTGAACGAGAAATGGAAACAGAACCTCTGCTAAAGCTGCCACTATTGTAAAAACAATAGCCAGCACCAATGCTGCTTTTTGTTTACGTATAAAAGAATAAAGGAATATAATATATTTCATATACTGATCACTGTTAAGTTATCAATTTAACGAGTATAGGCAACATGTTAAAATTTACCATCCTATAAAAAGACAGCAGGTTCCATCCTTGGAAAATATTAATCCTATATCAATAAAATACAGAAGCAAAAGATACTATTTATATTGCAACTAACTCAATAATTTTGAATGAAATATGTGATCAATATTATTGAATATCTTATCACAATTTTTAAATCACCTGTATTTTATAAGAATACCTATTTAAATGCATAACCATGCAGGAAAGTAGGGCGCCGCTCTTCATATATTCAGACAAATTGAAAATTTTTGGTGTTAATGCCAGTTTAGAACAAATTTTTTCCAGTTCATGATTTTTGTTCATTTCATAGATATAATCCTCCGTACCTGCTTTCAGGTCATTGATATTAGATGAACAAAGAATATGCTGATTGACTCTGACCGAGTTACAGATCCCACTGTATGCAATATCTTTACTAATGCTGATGACGTTAGTCACTTTTTCCAATTCTTTTAGCTCATCGCTGTTAAATCCACCGGTATAAACGAGCGTATTTTCTTTATCCAGAGGAAATATACTGCAATCCAAATGATAAAGATAAGGATCTCTTTCTTCCACTTTCACAATCTTGAGACCGAATTTTTCTTCCATCCAGTCATAGGTTTTGATATCACTTCTTATGCCATAACCACCGACCAATACATTATCATGCAGATGTTTTAATTCAGCTTCACCTTCAAAGTAGTAAGGAGCGACTTCAGTTTTATAGCCTAAAGACTCAAAAAAACGCACCCCAATAGGCGTTTCTGATCGTCTGATTTCTGATGCAAAATTGGCAACAATTGCAGTAGGATCTTCATCACCAATAATAATTCCCAAGTTAGCAACATAGACTTGATCTTGCAGTTCCTGATGAGTATCAGATGGCAGCAAATAAACCAATGATTGTGATGACATAAAGCTATATAACTTATAAAACTGTCTTAACGCCACTTTACTGTTCACATTGATGGCGGACTCATCCAGTTCTTCCATCCAAATGTTATTTCTCACATTGGTATTTAATGAAAAAGGAGGGGCTAATAAAAACACGGGCATTTTTACATCAGAAATGATATTAGGAGAATTCTTTAACATTTTAAAACCTCATTTTTAGTTTGTTTATTTATAGAGAGTTGTCATTGATTCTAACTAACCTAGTCATACCACCAGTGACATGTTCCTTTTCAGTGACCAATGAAGTTAATTCATCATCATCAGCGACAGGAATGACCAGGTCGACTTGTGAACCATACCGAATCATTGAAAATCTATCTCCCTGATATACCGGAGTATGTTGTTGTATATGGAACGGTGTTATTGTATCAACATCATAATCACCGACTTGGACCATATAGTATTCTCTGTTAATGCCAGGAGAGTAGACTTTATTGACGACTCGCTGATTCAGATATAAATAGTCATCATAAATTAATTCGATGTTCTCTTTATAAAAAATATTATTTTCTACATCAATCATGGGTAGATTGTTGGTTTCCAGAGGTTCATGTTCTGCGTAACTCAGGATGCCATCATAAGGAATTCTATTAATATGCACGTCATAACATGTCATAAAGATACCAATGACAAGCGAACGCTTATCATAATGTTTATCTCTAATGATATCCTGAATGCTGTATTTTTTTCCTTTTACTTCGGTGATCGCTTCATCTGGGTCTATTATTCCGCTATAGATAACGAACCCATCAGCAGGGGATAGGAAATACCTATCATCTGTATTGATTGTTCTCGCCGGGTCCCTGAAAAAACCTTCCTGAAAATAAGTTTCAGGGGGAAGATCAGGTAGTCCATTAAATATCGATTTAATGGCTTCGTTCATTTTGTTATTCATTATTACCTCTAAAAATGTTCATCAACTAGAACATGAAACAGAGAAAAAACAACATGATGCAAACATTTACAGCGAGATATGTTACAGCCTATTATTAATGATTCAATGTCATTTTATTTAATGGCATATTTATTTTTTGTTTGTCAATAAACATAATTTCACCTAAGTCATCTAAATTGATATATAACTGACTAAATATAATTATATTGATGATATAAATTATGGGTAGTAAGGTAGTTTATTATATATATCTGTCAGTGACATTTATCACAAATGTAGTAAAAATTTAATTTAAATTAGAGGAAATATGTTGTAAAGGTCAAAATTTCATCCATTATAGAATGAAGAATAGGGGGGGGGTTTAGGGGTTTAGGTAACTTAAAAGATGCCAAAAAGAAATTTAGAGATCGATATTTAACCACTATTTTATAGTAAATAAATCTTGCATTGCTTATTGAATGATTGTTTTTATTTTTCACACCAAAAATAGAAGCTTTTCTATTACATTTTTATAACACGGATCGTTATGTTAAATTCCGGGCTGCCAAAATTATCATGAGTCAGCCCGGAACTTACACATACACGATGATATGAATATGTGAACCTTAGATTCTGATTGGTTTTCTCGTCAGAACTTTTACGAACGCCGGTACAAAGACCGCAATGTAGAATAGGGGGACAAACAGCATTCCAATAGCGATCAACATGATCCCGATGGAAAGCATTATCGCCACCGTGCTATCAGGTGAGGTTATGTTCATGAAGCCCTCTGATAACCCAACCAAGAATTCTTTTCCTTGCAGTTTTGCATAAAGCCATGAAACACCGACAAGAACGGTTCCTAACCAAAATGAGATCCAGCATATTGCCGATGTAAAGGGGATTGAATTGTTTCTCATTCTTAGCCTTTTTATTCATTAAATGACGGATAGTAAAAAAGATGTTCGATTATCCATTTTCCAAAGTTACATGGCTATACACATCTAGCGTGATCATGGGCGGGATTATTTAATTTTGTGATGTATCAAATCAGTTTGTATGCCGCCAGTAGCGAAATATATTTCCTGAAAATAGCCGTTTTTTGATGGCCCTTAAGTAGAAATGTCCGCCTGTTAGCAAAGTTAAAATGTCCTTAACAAAAAATTTATTGTATGTAATTCTGTTAATTGACTATTATTTGACAGGAAAATACCCGAATGGCAAGAAATAAAAGTGTTAAAGACTGGGTTATGCCAGCTCAATACCCCGCACAAATAGAGCGTATAGAGGCCTTTTTTGGTGGTCACGGTTATGAGCCTCATCGCCACGATACCTATGCCATTGGGCGTACATTATCCGGTGTACAACGCTTTAATTACCGCAGTAAAAAACGTCATAGTTTACCCGGAGGTACAATGGTATTACATCCGGATGAAGTGCATGATGGCGAGGCGGGAACATCAGATGGGTTTCAGTATCGCATGATATATATTAAGCCGTCATTAGTTCAAAATATTCTTGGAGGTAAGTCCTTACCATTCATTCCTGATGGTATTTCTACTGACCCTAGATTATTTGCTGTAACTCAGCCCTTACTAAGAGCGATGGATACGCAACTTGAAACGCTTGAAGAAGAAGATGCACTTTATGATCTTGTACGAATTCTTACGGTTGTCGGAGGGCAACGTCATAAACGAAGAGAATTTGATTATAAAGCTGCAGAGCTTGCTAGGGAGTATATTCACTCTTATTTTGATAAAAATATTACACTGAGTGAACTTTCTTCAGTTAGTGGCAGAGAACGATGGAGTTTGAGTCGTGATTTTCGAGTATTATTTGGAACAAGTCCACACAGATATATCACTATGCGGCGACTGGAATACTGTAAGAAATTGATATTAAATAATAAAAGTCTAACAGATAGTGCTATTGAAGCTGGATTTTCAGATCAAAGCCATATGAACCGCCAGTTTCTAAGTAATTTTGGTATTTCCCCAGGTCGCTGGCTAAAGTATATCAAAGAGAGCTGAGATATAAGTTGCACGATCGTTCAAGATCTCTTCCACATCATCTAATATGATAGGCTCTTCATTAAGAAGGAGTCTAATAATGCATCAGCCTATTAATTTAAAACATAAATTATCCCTTATTACTGAACAATGGCAACCTAAAGTAATTGCTGAGATGAATGACTATCAATTTAAGGTGGTAAAAATTGAAGGTGATTTTATCTGGCATACTCATTCAGAGACAGATGAGGCTTTTATTGTGCTAGATGGTATTTTAAGAATCGATTTTCATGATGGTAACGTGCTGCTAGCTGCGGGAGAAATGTATGTTATTCCACGAGGCATAGAGCATAAGACCAGCGCCGATATCGAAACTCAGATTATGATTATTGAGCCTCGTGGCATCCTAAACACTGGTCATGAAGGTGGGAAGCGGACTGCAAACAATGATGTTTGGATTTAATCATAAATAATGTTTAAATTTAAATAATATACAGGGTCGAATAATATTCGGTCCTGCTGCTACTATAGGTTAGATTCGCACAATCTATATTATGTTAAATTTAGTGATACTCAAGATAATTCTGCATAGGAAACCTAATGAGTTATCTCTAACATTATGAATTTGCCCTTCTCTTCTTCTTTTCATGATCGAAAGGTATTCGTGACGTTACCAAACCACAAACTGTAACCACCAAATTCAAGGCCGATTCTTTCTATATAAATGGCCCGTGTATACACAACAGGGCCAGTAACCATAAGTTCTATCTGCAAAAATCACAGATTACTTGAAACCAAGTTTTTAAACTGTGATAAAGAAGCAACGCCGACCAGAGAATCGACAGGCTGGCCATTCTTGTAAACTAATGTTGTCGGGATACTACGGATACCGTATTTCATTGCGACTTCTTGAGCCTCATCAATATTGATCTCAGCAAAAGTAGCATTTTTTTGCATTTCAGCCGAAAGCTGACTGAATATCGGTGCAACCATTCGGCATGGTCCACACCATGGTGCCCAGAATCTCACCACACACACGCCCTCTGTACTTATGATGCTGTCAAAATTATCTTCAGTTAATTCAATTAAGGCACTCATAAAAACCTCTATCTAATTGATTTATAAGAATCATAAAAAACTGCGATATCAAGTGTCATCCTAAACCTTCCTGGCAATATATTCAATTATTATATTGAATATTTGTTTTGTGGTGAGTGTATATACTGGTTTATCAATATCTCGGCAATCCTATAACTTAACGCTTGAGTATCAATGATCTCCTGATTGCCCAAGACAGCAATAGTTAAATGTGAATCTGGAAAACGCATAAAATAAGCTCTGTAACCTGCCCATTCGCCGGAATGCTCCAAACTCGGCTCTGCTAAGTGGTTGTTATGTTCTAAGCCAAATGCATAAGATTCATGATTTTTAACGATATCTCCAGTCAATGTTGTTTCTGGTAATACTTGAGTCATACGCTGGACTAATGCTTTCCCGCCAACCCTACCATGAGATAGATTTTCTCCCCATAACATGAGATCGCCAACCGTTGTGTGTACCGCCCCATCACCAGTATGTGTCCAGGGAGATTCAAAAAGCCGCCCTTCTTGACTATAGGCACGTGCAAATTCAACAGTTATTGGATATTCGTCAACAATAAATGTATTTTTCATCCCAAGAGGTTTGAAGATATGTTCTTGGCTGAATTCACTGAGTCTCATCTTGCTGGTTTTTTCAACCACTTGAGCCAATAAAAAGTATCCGGTATTGCTGTATTCAAATGCTGTTCCTGGGGAAAATACAGCTTTAGATTGCGCGTACAAATGACGCAGTGATTGTTCGATTGTCAACGGATCTTGTTCACTAATACCAACTGATTCAGCCAGCTCCATATAATCGACTAGTCCACCAGTATGATAGATTAAGTGGCGCAAAGTGACTGTCTCTGCATAATTACCTAAATCAGGCAGGAACTTTATGATTGAATCACCTAACGATAGATAACCGTCCTTTTCTAATAATAGAAGCGCAAATGCAGTGAATTGTTTTGAAACTGAGGCAATATTAAATATGCTGTCTATTGAAAGTGGTTTATATGATTCTAAGCAAGCTAACCCTACAGAACCTTGATAAGTTAATCCGTTATCATATTTAGCCATGTATACAACACCGGGAGCATTTTTATCGAATGGTGTTAAAAGCTCCTCTAGTGCTTTAATGATTTTGGGATTGTTTTTCATAATCTAGCTAAGACCATCTCCGTAAAAGATTAATCATTCATTTTCAACCAATCGGTATATCCTTTGGCCCCATTACCGTAATAAGTGTCATTATTCGCATCAACCAGTTCAATTCCGTAACGTAGGCGTTCTACCAAATCGGGATTGGAAATGAACGGGCGTCCGAATGCAACTGCATCAATCTTATCTTCCGCTCGACGGGATATCGCCATTTCAAGGTCATAATTGTTATTGCCGATATAAGCGCCGTCGAATAATGATCTGAGTATATCCAGATCAATACCTTCAGGAACATCACGGCTTTTTCCTGTAGTTCCTTCAACAAAGTGGAGATAAGCCAGCTTGAATTTATTTAATTGCTGAATCAAATAGCGATAAGTTGCCATCACATGACTATCAAGTGGTGTGTTCCCTACCTCTGTGGTGACTGGGGACAATCTAATTCCAACTCGACCGCCACCCCAAATATGTGCCACAACTTCAACCACTTCGAGAATCAATCTTGCTCGGTTTTCAATTGAACCACCGTATTGATCGTTGCGATGGTTAGTTGAATCACGTAAAAACTGTTCCAGCAGATAATTGTTAGCCGCATGGACTTCTACACCATCAAACCCTGCACGTTTAGCACATTCTGCTGCATGCCGATATTGTTCGATAATATCCGGTATTTCATCGGTTCTGAGTGCTCGTGGCATAGAAGCTTCTTCGATACCACGGCGGGTATAAACACTACCATCTGCTTTAATCGCCGATGGTGCTACCGGCGCTTCTCCATTTGGTTGAAGAGAAACGTGTGAGCAACGACCGACATGCCACAACTGCATCACAATTTTTCCCCCAGCAGCGTGAACAGCATCGGTCACTTTTTTCCATCCTGCTACCTGATCTGCTGTCCAGATACCCGGTGTCATGGCATAACCGCGCCCCTGCGCTGAAATATTGGTTGCTTCTGAAATGATCAAACCGGCACTCGCGCGCTGAACATAATATGTGATATTAAGTTCGTTCGGGACTCCCTCTTCATTCATACGACCACGGGTTAAAGGTGCCATAACAATACGATTGGCAAGCTCAATTTCACCTAATTTGGTCGGTGAGAAAAGATCGGTTCGAATACTATTATCAGTCATAATATTTCCTATTTTTAATATTGACATTCATTGTTGTACACTAACTTAGTTAATTTCCAAACGGAGAAATGTATGTATGTCGGATAAATTAGTTTCCCTCAAACCTCTTATTATGTCTTTTTGTAAAGGAGATCCGAATGAAAACCCGTGGGTTAACGGCATTAAACGGATACCAGAGCCTATTATTGTCGTTCCTTACGATACCGAATGGGATAATATTTACAACGAAGAAAAAAATAAAATCCAGCAACAATTGCAAGAGAAAATTATTAGTATTGCGCATATCGGCTCTACAGCCGTGCCTGGTTTACCCGCAAAACCCATTATTGATATCGATTTAATTGTTGCAGATCCCAGCCAAGAAATAGACTACATCCCTGCTCTCGAAAAATTAGGGTACGTATTAAGAATAAGAGAACCTTCTTGGTATCAGCATCGAATGCTGAGGCTCGATTCACCGCGGGTAAATTTGCATATATTTGGTGAGCACTGCCCAGAATATATTCGCCACCTTCTCTTCCGTAACTGGTTGCGAAATCATGAAAATGATAGACAACGCTATGAGATAGCGAAACTAGCGGCAATTGAAGGCGCAGTGCATGTTATGGATTACAACAATAATAAAAATCAGGTGATTAAGGATATCTATGAAAAGATTTTTAATAACATAGATAATTGTTTGTCCGAACTAGATATTTCTCATTATGCGTAGAACGGATCATTTTTCTGGGATAACAGAGTTTGTTACAACAGCACAGCTAGGAAGTTTCACTGCGGCAGCAGAACGTCTTGGGTTGACCAAATCAGCGGTAGGAAAAAGTGTCGGCCGGCTTGAAGATCGCTTAGGCATCAAGCTGTTTCAACGCTCAACACGTCGTTTGAGTTTGACGCCTGATGGAAAATCCTTCCTGACAAGTTGTCAGAGTGTCATTGATATTCTCGAACAAGCTGAATCTGTGCTAACTTCACATATTGCTCATCCTTCAGGGCGGCTCCGCATCGATTTGCCGGCGGCTTTTGGTCGCCAACGCATACTCCCTGCCCTTTTGAAAATAGCTCGTGATTACCCTGATCTGTCCCTGACCGTTTCATTCAGTGAGCGCTTTGTTGACTTAATTGAAGAAGGCATTGATCTTGCCATACGTATCGGCGAACTTTCTGACAGTAGTGGTTTGGTTGCCCGTAGGTTAACGACGCAAAAACTTGTTATTTGTGCTGCACCGGATTATTTATCTGCCAGAAATGAACCCCAAATTCCCGAAGAATTGAACCAACATCAATGTATTGTGGGATTTCGCAGGAATCAGCCTATATCTTGGTTGTTAAAGGAGCAGAGCGGAAAAATAAAACGTTACACTCCACCAGCAACTTATGAATTTGCTGATGGAGATGCCATGTTATCCGCTGTATTGGCAGGATGTGGCTTTGCTCAACTGCCATTATGGATGGTAGGAAAACACCTTGAAAATGGAGAAATTAAAGAAGTATTACAAGCATATTCAGGTATAGAAACCCCGATCAGCGCTCTGTGGCCGCAAAACCGTCAATTATTACCCAAAATACGCTATGTTGTAGATACTTTGATGGAAATGGCAGAAAACGGTTTATTGGATTAATTTCCACAATGGTTTTTTAAATGGCCTTTAATGTAAATGCTAATAAAGCCCATTAAAGCAAAAAGGATGCTGCTCAGAACAATCGTATCTACGCCGAATTGTGAAAGAAACCATCCGCCAGTTATAGAGCCAATGGTAATGCCCAAATTTGAAAAAGAAATGTAAAGGCTGTTGGCAAACTCTGGTGCTTCGCTGGCTTCCTGCATAAGCCACGTTTGACTGACGACCAGACCCGCAGAATGCAATCCACCCCAGAAAATCGTCAGTATACACATCGCTATGGGTGAAAACCCCCAATACCACACTTGGAGATAAAGTAAAATTAACAAGATAGGATAAGCATAAGTTGTAATAACAAGGTTTTTTTGCAAAAAACCGCTAAAAATGAAGTTACCGATAAATCCACAAACTCCAAAGAGTATTAAAATGATACTGATAAGGTCATGATCAAACTGGGTAATTTTTGCAAGATAGTTAGCGATATAACTGAAACTTGAAAACATCGCAGAAAAAATCAATATCACGGTAACAATGGCCAGCCATAATTCCCCCTTTCGCAGCACATTTAATTGTTCGATATTGATACGGTTATTTGTCGCGGGGAGAGAAGGAACAAACCATAAAATACCAACGAAAGCCAGTGAACAAATAACAGCACTAAATTAAAACGCTGCACTCAGTGAGAGATATTCTGCGATAAATGAACTCATGGGCATTCCCAACACCATTCCAACCGCAACGCCGGCAAAAACGATTGCTGTGGCACCCGCACTTTTTTCTTTAGGAACAGAATTTGCTGCAATCACAAGGGCAACAGCAAAGAAAACCGCATGTACCAGTCCGGGAAGAACTCTGAATAACAGCATTAAATTAAAAATATCTGTCATGGCATAAATCAGGTTGGAAACGACAAAAATAAGGAGAATAGTAAGAAGAACATACTTTTTGTTATATCCAGAAAGCAGCAAAGTAATAAATGGCCCCGTGACAGCGACGACAATGGCATAGATACCAACCAGAAATCCCACCTGAGTGGGTGTCACATGCAGTTGAGTTTCAAGTTGTGGCAGTAACCCAATCACAGCTATTTCAGTAGTAATAACGCCAAAAACGGCAATTGATAAGGTCAACAACATAAGAGAGTTTTTATTTTGCATAGTGGCAATCTATTTGATTTTGAAAAGGTAAGAAAAATAATGACAAATCATGAATAAAAACAGAAGGATACTTTTGTCTACTGTCTGTAGACAAAATTTCTTCAATGATTTTTTCTATGGATTTGAAGCCGCAATATTGCGGCAATAGGATGGATTTTTGTTTAGGGAGGTCAGATAAGATGAAATTTATGAGAGAATATTTTCAACAACTTTAAACTCGAACACGACAATTTCCATATCAGATGAAAAAGTCCCCTCGCGCTCAAAAAAACGCTGATGCTCTAATTGCCAGTTAAGGAGGCTTCTGTCTCCCTCTCCTTCTTTCCAGGCAAGTTCTGCGGTCATTTCTGAAAATTTCATCAGGTGCATGGCAGTGATCCTGACAACACAAACCGGATTTTCCCGACTATCAAAGACAATATAATGATGGCCAATCGTTTCTGGATCACAAGAGTAAGAATGAAATGAGCAAGCTGTCGCCGTTTTTATCCCTTTGGTCACCAACTCAGTTAATTCATCCTGCATTGCAGGAGAATCACCAAATACCCAACGCCCTGCTTTTGGATATTTGTTTTCAATTAACGTCATAACTTTGTTTGTTGTTTTCATATTATCTTTTAATACCCGTACGGTTATTATTGGGCGGCCAAAATACCCCGCCCATAAAATTAAAGGGAATTTCCCTTATTGAATTTGGTGCAAAACATCACCCACTGCATTGAACAGACGATCAAGATCATCAGCTTTGGCATTAAACATGGGGCCAAATTGCAACGTATCACCACCAAAGCGGACATAAAAACCCGCTTTCCATAATGCAATACCGGCATCAAAAGGCCGGACAACGGTATCGCCATCCCGCGGGGCAATTTGAATTGCACCTACCAGCCCGCCGTTACGAATGTCCACGACGTTTGGGCAGTGCCTCAGGGCATGTAGTTTTTGTTCAAAATGGGGAGCTAATTCCGCAGCTTGTTGAGGCAGGTTTTCTTTTTCCAATAGTTCCAAGGTAGCTAACCCGGCTGCGCAAGCAACCGGATGACCAGAATAAGTATAACCGTGGCTGAATTCGATCATATGTTCGGGTAGAGGCTGCGACATAAAAGCATCGTAGATCTTGCTGGACGCAACAACGCCTCCCAGAGGAATAGCCCCGTTAGTAATTTGTTTAGCGAAATTGAGGATATCTGGCGTGACACCAAAATGTTCAGCACCGCTCCAACACCCCAAACGCCCGAAGCCGGTAATGACCTCATCAAAAATCAGCAAGATATCGTGTTGGGTACAGATTTCCCGCAAACGTTGTAAATAACCTTGTGGCGGGATAATAGCACCAGCCGATCCAGAAAGTGGTTCGACGATAACCGCCGCAATATTACTGGCGTCATGCAGTTCAATCAGTTTCAGTAGTTCATCTGCCAGTTCAGGGCCACCAGCAGATGGCATTCCCTTAGTAAAAGCCATGTTAGGTTGTAATGTATGTGGCAGATGGTCAACATCCATAAACTGACCAAACATTTTGCGATTACCGCCAATACCACCAAGACTGGTTCCTGCGATATTGACACCATGATAGCCGCGCGCCCGACCGATAAATTTAGTTTTTGCTGGTTGCCCTTGAATTCGCCAGTAAGCACGAGCCATTTTCACGGCGGTATCGGCTGCTTCTGAACCTGAGCTGGTGAAAAATACATGATTCAAATCATCGGGCATAAGACTGGCAATCTTATCGGCCAGCTTAAATGACAATGGATGGCCATATTGGAAGCCAGGGGAATAATCCAATGTTCCCAGTTGTTCTGAGACGGCTTGACGAATTTCAGTGCGTGAATGACCTGCCCCGCACGCCCACAATCCTGATAAGCTGTCATAAATACGCCGGCCTTGATCATCGACCAGCCAGTTTCCTTCCGCTGAGACAATTAAACGTGGATCTTGTTGAAAATGACGATTAGCACTGAAAGGCATCCAATGTGCTTTAAGGTTCAGTGTTTGAAAATAATTTCTATCTGACATTTTTTAACTCCTCGTACAAGGTTTTCACAAAGCGCTTGCAGTGAAACGAGACTCAAGTTAAATCTCAATTATTAAATCATTAGTCAAGCTCATTTGGTGAACGTCGGGATTTGGATAAAAATTAACATAAGCACAGGCAGGCATAATCCAAAATATTTTAACAATCTCCACCCGAAATGCAGTAAGATTAGCTTCCAATCGTGAAACTGATCTGGATCATTAGCTTGTTATCTCTTTTTCACCTATCACAACGTCGAACACCTGCCATTATCGCTTTACTGGCGATTCTGATGTTGTTCATTGCACCGGTGGTATCAAAAACACTGGAGCACTCCCGTGAAGGAATAAAAGCACACACCATGAATCATCATCATGGTGCAGATCATATCCATATGGGATTGATGGATGATATCGCTTGTGGTTACTGCCAGCTTTTGATTAATCTGCCGCTATTGGCAGGCGATTTTGTTCCTTTTATTTTACTGACACTCATTGTGTCCAGGGCACCACCGGTACTGCGCTTCTCTGGCCCAATTATTCGGCTGTTCTACGGTGAATCACAACCCCGCGCCCCACCCCTTAATTAGCCTGATTATTTGAAATAAATCATTTTTTCCTTGCTTTACGCAGTTTGTACAGCAAGTCAGTCATTTTTCAAACAAATTCCAAAACCGGAATTTGTTGCTAGTTAAGGGATTTTTTATGTCTACTACACAATTATCTACTACACCGTTATTGCGTATATCGCCTCTGACCGCCGCTTTGGTTATCGCACTCGCTATACCAACCAGTGGTTGGGCTGCTACCAATGCGGAACACAGCAAAGAAACAAAAGATGGATATCACGTTAATAATGTTGACGAAACGGTGATAACCGTAATCGCCCCGGCAACTTCACCGCTTGAGGTTGCTTCTTCACTGAAAACGCCTCGCCAACCCGTGCCAGCCAGTGACGGTTCTGATTACCTGAAAACTATTCCTGGTTTTTCCCAGATCCGTAACGGGGGAACTAACGGCGATCCGGTATTCCGTGGCATGTTTGGTTCCCGTCTGAGAATGTTGATTGATGACAGCGAAATTCTCGGTTCTTGTGGCGGGCGTATGGATGCACCAAGTTCCTATATCTCACCAGAGAATTATGATGTCCTGAGTCTGGTTAAAGGCCCGCAAACGGTACTTTGGGGACCGGGTAATTCAGCGGGAACGATCCGTTTCGAGCGCACTCGCCCTCAGTTTGAACACGTTGGCGCTCAAGGTAATGTCAGCACAGTGATTGGTTCTAATCGTCGTTGGGATGGTAATGCCGATCTCAGTATTGGCAACAAACAAGGGTATATCCGCCTGATTGGTAACAAATCCCGCTCCAATGATTATAAAGATGGTGATGGTAACCGCGTTCCTTCCCGCTGGGATAAATGGAATACCGATATCGCATTGGGCTGGACACCTGATGAAAATACGTTACTGGAATTAAATGCTGGACAAGGTGATGGTGAGGCACGTTACGCCACACGTATGATGGATGGTGCACAATTTAAGCGTAAAAGTTTTGGTGTGCGTTTTGAGAAATCCAATATTGGCGAAGTGTTTGATAAATTTGAAACCAATTTTTATTACAACTACACCGACCATGTGATGGATAGCTATTCCATGCGTCATTCAAAAATGGGAAAAATGATCTCAGAACCCGATCGCCTGACAATGGGTGGCCGTATGATGGGAACTTGGATCTGGGAAGATTTCAAGTTACAGAGCGGTGCAGATATGCAGACGAATATTCGTCGTAACAACGCTGATCATGATATGAAATCGAAAGAAACTGGCTGGAAGAAAGATGCCCGTTTTCGTGATTACGGTATTTTTGGTGAATTAACCTGGGATGCCACTGAACAGAGTAAAGTTATTGGTGGGGTGCGTTTAGATCGTGCGACAGTATATAAATATGTGACCCAACAAGAGCGTAAGGAAACCCTCCCTGCCGGCTTTATTCGGTTTGAACATAATCTGAAAGATGTTCCTGTAATGTTTTATGCCGGTGTGGGTCATACCGAGCGTTTTCCTGATTATTGGGAGTTGTTTTCAGGTAAAGCGGGCGGAAATGCGTTCAAGGATATCAAAACTGAGAAAACCACCCAGTTGGATATTGGTGCGCAATATAACGATGACCAATTGAAAGGTTGGATATCCGCGTATGTCGGTAAAGTGAATGATTTTATCCTGTTTGATTATGGACAAAAATCCGCCCACAACGTGAATGCGACCATTATGGGGGGAGAAACGGGTGTGGCTTATAAGTTCAACGATCATTGGAAAACCGATGCCAGCCTGGCGTACTCTTGGGCGCAAAATACGACTAACCATCGTCCACTGCCGCAAATCCCACCGTTGGAAGCCCGTTTTGGCCTGACTTGGGAACAGGGTGATTGGACGAGCAGCGGTTTGTTGCGTCTGGTCAACAGCCAGCATCGGGTAGCCATCAATGAGGGTAACGTGGTCGGCAAAGATTTTGATAGCAGCAAAGGCTTCGCCATCCTATCGGCGAACTCAGCCTATCAGGTGACCAAAAATGTTCAGATCAGTGCCGGTATTGACAATATTTTTGATAAAAATTACAGCGAGCACCTTAACTTGGCGGGAAATAAGGACTTTGGTTATTCCGGTGACACGATGGTCAACGAACCGGGTCGTACTTACTGGGCAAGAGTTAATGTGAAGTTCTAATTTTCTCTACGCTTAAACCTATTTCGCCCTGGCTGATGTCAGGGCGAATTTTTTAAGATTCATTCGCCAGCAACCAATCCCGCAACAGGGTTGCAAGCTGTTCTTGTTGAGTGTCTGTCAGTGGTTCGAGAATTGCTTCTTGGTTTTCCAAATGGCTTTCCACGGCTTTATCTATCAATGCCTTTCCCTTTGGCGTCAGAAAAATCTTGCAACTACGTCGATCTTTTTCATTCGCAATACGTTCAATCAATCCTCGCTGCACCATATGTTCAATACGTGTGCTCATGGCTCCGGAAGTCAACATGACGGATTGATACATTTCGGTTGGTGTGACTGGCGTGTTATTACGACGCAGTGTCGCAAGGATATCAAACTCTATGCCACTAAGGTCATGTTTTTTGAAAGCATGTTGCAAGCGTTGTTCAACAATTTTGTTTATCCGGCATAGCCGTCCAATAACGCCTATTGACGACGGATCAAGGTCTGGGCGTTGCTGTTCCCACTGCATCAATAATCGGTCAACGTGATCGTACTTCATGCCTTTTTCCCTATTCATTTTATTTCGACAAAAAGATACTTGATAAAAATCGGTTAGGCTATTATTTTAATTTATCTTTACGTAAAGATACTTTACGTGATGATACATTTAAATTGAGGTACTAATGAACTGATATACAAGGTGAAAAAATGTCAGAAATTAGATTTATCCGGAATATCCTGCTGACTGCGTTGGCTCCGATTGTTTGGGGAAGTACTTACATTATTACAACAGAAATATTACCACCGAATATGCCTCTGCTGGCTTCTACCATCAGGGCGTTACCTGCCGGTATATTATTACTGTTGATTTGCCGTACCGCACCCAAAGGGATCTGGTGGTTACGTATTATGGTATTAGGCCTGCTCAATATCGGGGCTTTCTTCTATTTTCTCTTTGTTGCGGCGGGATATCTACCTGGTGGAACGGCGTCACTCATCGTGGCTTGCCAACCCATTATTGTTATCTTGTTAAGCACCTGTCTATTAAAAACTTCCCTCACCATAAAACACACTATCTCGGCAATATTGGGCATTATCGGGATCAGCTTATTGGTCTTGAATTCAACCACCCACTTAAATTGGCAAGGCGTTATTGCAGGTTTAGCGGGATGTGGCTGCATGTCTTTGGGGGTTGTACTGACTAAATATTGGCACCGCCCAACTAACTTATCATTGCTCAGTTTTACTGGCTGGCAATTAACTTTTGGGGGATTGATGTTATTGCCCGTCGCTATTTACATGGAAGGTCTGCCGCAACATCTTACTGTGACCAATATTCTCAGTTACAGCTATTTATGCCTGGTTGGCGCCGTATTTTCTTACATTATTTGGTTTCGCGGAATTGAAAAGTTACCTGTTGTGACAATCTCTTTTTTGGGATTTCTGAGTGCCCTTTCCGCTTGTATTTTGGGCTATTTGTTTCTAAAACAAACATTTTCCTTGCTGCAACTGCTTGGAGCATGCACCATTATTATCGCTGTTTGGCTTTCTATTCCACGCAATCAAATATAAAAAAACCAACATAATCATTATCGAGTAAAAAATAACAGGAAAATCAATGAAACTTACTATCATCTCAGGCAGTCAACGCCCCGATTCTCACAGCCAACGTGTCGCTTGTTATTTGCAGAAATTGAGTTATGAGCATGGATTTACTGATATAACGCTTCTGGATCTTTCCAAAGCAGAATTGCCATTACACGATGGTTATACAACGGATATCTCCGCAGAGTCTCACCCTTGGCAGGCAATTGCACCCTACTTGAGAGAGTGTGAAGCATTTATTCTGGTGACGCCAGAATGGCATGGAATGGCAACGCCGGCATTGAAGAACTTTTTATTACATTGTTCTGTCGCAGAATTAGGCCATAAGCCTGCATTATTGACGAGTGTATCCGGTGGAATTAACGGTGTTTACCCCCTTTGCGAATTACGCATGACCGGTTTTAAAAATAACCATGTCTGCTTCTTGCCTGATCATCTGATTTTCCGTCAGGGGGAAAATTTGATTTCAAACGAGTTGATTTGTCACGATGAGGCATTTGAAAACCGCGTTAACTATACGCTGAAACTACTTAAATCTTATACCAAAGCATTAAAGCAAGTTCGTGAAGATGTTGGCGAAGAGAGTCAAAATTATCCGTATGGTATGTAAGTAATATATTCTGTTCCTGATATATCAGTCTCGGCTCAAAAATTTGAGCCGAGAAGTCAACGGTCGGAGATAATTTCACCGAAAAAACCACCGATTCCGCCAAAACTGTATAAAAACACAGTACCCCGTATTTTTGGCACTTTTGTTTAATAAGGAAACACAATTCGCTTTTATTTCGATCTGTCGGGTTAATTAATCATCAGGCAGAGACTTAATACAAGCTCTCTATCTTTTTAAACACATAAAATACTCTTGGCATCCCGTGTTCTTATCTATTTCCTCGCTGACAACATCAAATCCCTGCGATAAGTAGAACTCATAACTGGCTTGGTTTTGCTGATAAACCGATAACGTGAGTTCAGTTCTTCGATTTTTGGCGTCATTCACTAATGCTTTTCCTATTCCCTGCCCTTGTTTATCTGGTGAAACAAAAACTGCGGCTAAGTTATTTCCATGCAGCGCATAAAAACCGGTAACCTGAGAACCCTGTACATAGACGTAAACTTCCGAAGCCGGAATATAGGTATTTCTCATGTTATTGACTTGTGATTGCCAAAATTCAGCCGCCACAAAATGATGAGCCTTGATGGAGGCGTCTAACCAAATAGACAGAACCGCGTCCATATCTGCTTCGGTAAATGATCTGATCACTTTTTGTTGTCCCCCGTAATAACTCTAATTCCGGTGTAATTTTCTCAATAAGTAAAATGCAATAAAAGTGGCTATGACATTGTAAAGCATACTGTGGACAAAGGCATTTTGGTACGTAACAAACGACGGTGTATCTATTTCGGTAAAATGCCATTGCACTAACATGCTAACGATAGCAACACCAAACGCGGCACCAATTTGCTGCAAAGTCGCAATCACCCCTGATGCCATACCTGCAAATTTCATGTTAACAAAAGCCAAAACAATATTGAGCAATGGCGTCATGACAAAACCTTGCCCATATCCAAGCAATATAAGAATTGGCACGATCACAAATAACGATGCAGTTATTGATGAATTTGCCGGTAATAGTGAATTAATGGCAACAATCAGGGCAATGAAGGAGAGCATATAGAGTAAGCCTCCGGCCATAATGGCTTTACCGCCAACGCGCTTAACCCAATAAGGGGCATTGAGTGAAGATAAAACAAACCCTATGCTTGCAGGGGCAAAAATCAAACCTGCATCTAATGCGTTAAAACCTAACCCATTTTGTAAAAATAAAGCAAAAACAAGGAAGAATGAACTGGAAGTGGAATAGACAAATAAAACCAATAAACAACCTAAGCTAAATTGTTTGTTTTTTAATAAGTCAAAATTGAATAGTGGTGTTTTTCCTTTCGCGACATAACGTTTTTCATGGCGGATAAATTGTAACAGCATCAGGCAAGCCAAAAAGAGTAGTGCCCAGCACCATACTGGCCAGCCCAATGTTGACCCAACCAAAAGTGGCAGCAACAAAGCAGAAATACCCATGCTGGAAAGCGCCACCCCAGATAAATCTAATTCCGTTTTTTCCTGGGCAATACTTTCGTTGAGGTAACCAGAGAAAATTAACGCCAATAAACCAATGGGAACATTAACCAGAAAAATTGAGCGCCATTGTAAGTCCCATAAATTGATGAAAATCATCCATCCTCCCAGAGTTTGGCCTGCAATGGCAGCAAAACCTAAAGTCATGCCCAATAAACCGAATGCGCGACGGCGATTATCATCATCAAAGCTGACACGGATACTGGCATAAACTTGGGGAAATAACAGGGCTGCTGATAATCCTTGCAAAAACCGGGCAAAAATCAAAAAAGTGGTTGTTGGTGCAAGACCACACAGCAATGATGTCAAAGTAAAAGCAAGTACTCCTAACTGAAACAATCGCCTGCGGCCAAATAAATCACCTAAGCGCCCTCCTGTAATCAGCAATAAACCAAAGCCAATTTCATAGATTACGATCACGAGCGTTATCTGGAATAAATTTGCCTGTAAATGTAATTGAATATTGGCAATGGCAACGTTGACAACGAAAAGATCAAAAATAGTCACAAATCCGGCTGATAACAAAACTGATAAGGCTAAATAATCCTTTTTGGTCATGATACAAATCCTCACAATGTTTGAAATACGATGTTTGAGATAAACAGATTTTAATCACCCTGTTAGCCTGTTACAATTTAACCACTTATACTATTACTAAAAGTAATGGATTGAAATTCATGACAAAAATGAAAAGATCTCGTACTGAGTTAGCCAACTTTTTACGCACTAAAAGAGAAAGTATCAGCCCTGAATCCGTTGGGTTGCCGCATATCGGGCGTCGTCGTACCCCAGGATTAAGGCGTGAAGAAATAGCCGCTTTGGCGGGTGTTGGCGTAACTTGGTATACATGGCTGGAACAAGGCCGTGAAATTGGCGTATCCGCTGCTTTTTTAGATAATCTTGCCAAAATTTTAAAGCTGACTACCGCTGAACGCAGGCATTTATACTTACTGGCACACACGCGTGAACCTGCCGAAACCGGGCAAACCTGGTGCGTTGTTTCACCATTGATCAAACGGCTTATGAATGACTTATCCCCTCACCTAACTTATGTGCTGAATTTGCATTGGGATATTTTGGCCTTTAATCAACCAGCAGATAAGTGCTTTCGTTTCAGTCAAGCTGAAGATGAACAGCGTAATTTTTTGTGGTTATTATTTACCAATGAATATTATCGCGAACTCTTTTCTCACTGGGAACGAGATGCTTATCGTTTACTGGCTAGCTTTAGGCGTGATTATGTTCTTGCTGCTAAAGACAGTTATATTCAAGAGCTTGTGAATAAGTTACTTAAAATATCACCTGACTTTTATGCTATGTGGCATAGACATGAAATCTATGAACCGTGTAATGGGGTACGAGAACTAAATGTGAATGGACAAACAATCACTTTCGATTACACGTCAATGGTTACCGATGTAGAAAGGCATTTACGTTTGATTGTTTATGCCAAAAGATAGCCAAATCATTTTCACCCATTTATTAGTAGATGGGTGAAATAAAAATATTTAATTTGAAATTACTTTTTGTAAAAAACAATATTTATTATAGGTTGGATAATGTTTTTATATAAATAGCAATTATTAAAAATCAACTTTCCTGATTAATTAACATAAAAACTTTTTACAAAATCATTCGATAAAAACGACAATAAATAAACCATCATTTAAGTAATTGTCACAACCAAGTATCTTCATAAAAAATAACATATTAATAACAATTAACATCCAATCAATACGTAATATACCGTAATTACATCACCTTGAAGAGAGATCAAGATGATGCGCGTTATCTATATGATTTTTAATTTGTTATAAAATGGTTATAAGAAAGTTAATATTTTTCCTTGCATTTTGGGTTTAATTATTATGCTATAGCAGCTCGTAGGTAGAGAATATTACGGTTTGCATTGTCCTATAGTCGGTCGAGAATATAGGGCAATCTCATCGTGACCTACTTATTGAAATTTAATTATCGGTTTTATTAAAATTTTAAAAAATGGAACCTCTATTATGAAGAAAAACAATTCGGCACGGCCGAACTTTTTGTGGATGACATTATTTTTGGGATTATTACCTGTCAGCGCTTCAATGGCGGCGACTGAATATCAGGAACAGGGCAAGAAAAACTCACCAAATAGTTGGCTATCAGATGAGTTTAATCAGCAGTGGGGATTGGCCGCGATTGGTGCTCATTATGCTTACGCTCGTGGTTACACGGGAAAAGGCATTAATGTTGGTGTCTTGGATGAAGCCGTTACCCATCATCCTGAATTTGCAGGAAAACTGAAAATTCTGAGTCCAGATGATCCCTGGAGCTACGATATAAACAGCAATACCGGGATTATCAGTTTTGGCGCTCATGGTAACCATGTTTCAGGGATCATTGCAGCAAATCGGGATGGAAAAGAGATGCACGGCGTGGCATTTGATGCGGGTTTGATTACCGGGAAATACCTGCAAAATCCCTATAACCGCACAGAAGCTATGATCCAGAGTAACGCCCGCGTTATTAATAACAGTTGGGGTGTTCGTCCTAATTATGAGGTTGATGAATTCGGGAAACCTAAACGGTGGGCGAATGGAACGGTTAAATATTATCAGGTCAAACTGCAAGATGTCATTAATTATGTCACACCGATTAAAAATGATTTGGATCGGTTAAGCCGTTCCCCAATCCCGGAAGTTGATGACTATATAACGAGAAGTGCGGGTCTATTGCGGGCGGCACGTCAGGGAAAATTAGTGGTTTTTGCTGCGGGAAATGCCAATAACTATAACGTCACTTGGTTACATGCGGGTATGCCCTACTTCTTCCCTGACGCGTTGAAAAACTACCTCAGCGTGGCCAACCTGACCAGAGAAAATGAGATTAACGCCTCATCAACGAGCTGTGGCTATACTGCCAGTTACTGTTTATCCGCACCAGGCACAAAAATTTACAGCAGTACAGGCGATTTCGTCTCTAAAGTTGATGGAAAAATCGATGAAGAGGCTTTCGAAAATGGCGAGTTGACGATTGATCCGACCTATGAAGCCTATACCGGTACATCAATGGCATCACCCCATGTGGCCGGAGCGGCGGCGGTCTTGATGCAACGCTTTCCCTACATGACAGCCGGGCAAATCTCTGATGTCCTAAAAACCACGGCAACCGATTTGGGTGAGCCTGGATTGGATGACATGTATGGTTGGGGCATGCTAAACCTGAAAGAGGCGATTGATGGCCCCAAAATGTTTATCACCGAAAAGGATATTCCCAAGAAATATTATATCCCCGGTTCTTATTCTGAAACTCAGTTTACTGCCAATATTCCGGGTATCGGCGCTATCGTGGAGGAAGGTACGACGGTAGAACGAATCTGTGACAGCATTGAGTGTGCTTATGATAGTTGGAGCAATGATATCGCCGGTCACGGTGGATTGACGAAAATCGGTGACGGTACACTTGAACTTGCCGGTAAGAATAGCACCTATAAAGGGCCAACGTTGGTAGAACAAGGCCGTTTGCAGGTCAGCGGTTCCATCACGTCGGATGTTACTGTGCAGGATGGCGCCACGCTTGGCGGGAATGGTACGGTCGGTTCAATCATGGCTAATGCCGGTGCCAGTATTGCACCAGGCAGTTGGGGAGCCGGCGGTACATTGAACGTTGATCGTAATGTTACCTTCCAAACGGGTTCCCGTTATCGGGTAGAAGTTGCACCAAATAGCCAGGGGTATAGTCATCGTCTTATCAGCAATGGCCTGGCAAATCTGAAAGGCGGTAAAGTGCAAGTTATGCTAGAAAACAGCAGAAATCTGTTATCGAAACAAGAAGTCCGTAGCTTGCTGGGTCAGCAATATAATATCCTGCAAGCAAACGAGGGTATCGATGGTCAATTTACTACGGTAGTACCAAACTATTTATTTATTGGTACTGAGTTGAGTTACCAACCCAATCGCGTGATGCTGGACATCAAACGCAACGCCACAACATTCACCAGTTTGGCAACGACCGCTAATGAACGCGCTGTAGCGGATGCTGCGGATAAGCTGAATTTAGGGCATCCGGTTTATGAAAGTATTTTGCTGCTGGACACAGAAACACAAGCTAGCCAAGCATTCCAGCAACTGTCTTCCGGACAGATCCATGCTGATATCGCTGCGGCACAAATCAACAGTAGCCGCTATCTGCGCGATACGTTAAATAGCCGTTTGCGTCAGGCTGATGGCGGGACGATCGAACAGAATATCAAAGTGGATAAAAACGGGGCCTGGGGGCAAATCATCGGTAACTGGCAACGGGCGAATGGTAACAGTGAAGTCACGGGTTACCGTGTATCCAATTACGGTGTGTTACTGGGCGCGGATAAAGAATTGGGTAATGATTGGCGGCTTGGTGTCGCTACCGGATATACCCGTTCTTCTTTGAATGGTGGCGTTAACACTTCAGCACGCAGTAACAATTTCCATTTGGCGCTATACGGTAGCAAGCAGATTGATGCTTTGGCATTACGTGCCGGTACAGCCTACAGTTGGCATCGTTTTGACACCAAACGTTCAGTGGCTTTTGGCAGCCAATCCGACAACCTGAAAGCAAAATACGGTGCTCAAACGGGTCAATTGTTTACTGAGGCGGCTTACGGAATTAATACATCCGGGCTGAATCTGGAACCGTTCGCTAACCTGTCTTATGTTTACTTCCGGAATGATGGCATTCATGAACATGGTGGTGCCGCTGCATTGAACGGTAAGAAACAATCGAAAAATGCAACCTTCTCCACATTAGGTTTACGTGTTGATCAAAGATGGCAGACTGAAAACGAAGTGACTGTCGGCGTCTATGGTGAATTAGGTTGGCAACATCAGTTCGGCAATGTTGACCGTGGCACCCAATTAAGTTTCAGCAATAGCCATGCAACGTTCACTGTCAACAGTGTTGCAGCATCACGTGATGCTGCCGTCATTAAAGCTGGTACGGAACTGGACATTAATGAAAATACTAAACTGTCACTGGGATATAACGGTGTTTTATCAGGCAACCATAAGGATAATGGTGTGTTCCTGAATGCCAATTGGAAATTTTAATCAGTAAAAATTGTGCATCTCCTTGATAACAAAAACTCACCGCGTGCAATGGCAGGCAGTGAGTTTTTTTATGGCTTTTTTTGCATGGCTTTTGTCTCCATTCTGGTACAAATCACGTCGGTAGCACTGAATAATGATTAAATTGGATAATGAGTTTTAGTCATCAAGCCAATATAGAGGAGGAAATTGTGACTTATCGAAAAATTTTATTAATCAGTTTGTTTTCTGTTTCAGCCAGTTCAAGTGCTTTAGCGTTAAATAACAATGGTGCCCCATTGATAAAATCAACCGATCCCGATGCTGAAAAATTTAGAACCGTTGGTAAATTTAATGGTGTTTCACATTGTACGGCAACCCTGATTTCTGCTGAAAATGCACCCAATAAAGATACACCCGCATTGATCCTCACCGCCGGACATTGTGTAGATAGCAATGTCGGCACAAATGATGTGATAGTTGATCAGCCAGCCCCTGAATTTTGGCGGTATACGCCGGATTACTTCATTGATAAGAAAGAGGAATTATCGCCTATAAAAGTCAACCGTATTTTATATTCAACGATGAAACATGAAGATATTGCGGTTTTACAATTGGATGCAACGTATGGCGATTTGGTGAAAAAAGGTTATCACCCTTTGAAACTGAAGAAAAACCTTGAGATGAAACATCAACCGATTGTGTTAACGCATATTCCTGTCAATGGCGTTAATTATAATTACGCTTATCTCAGAAAGTCTGAATGCAACATCACCGGAAAGTCACCCGTTTTGTATGAAGGCGGCTCTCCGTGGATTTGGGCACCGGTTTTCTCGGTTAATTGTGCCGGTGTCGCGGGTGGAACATCTGGCTCTCCTGTTTTTGAAACAGATAAAACCGACGTGATTGGTGTACTTAATACAACAGTTACACCGGGCATGATTGGTTGTGGATCTAACAGACCTTGTACTATCGAAAACAATCAAGGTGTTTCAACCGAAGGGGCCAGCTATTTCATCCCCGTAAACAATATTGCTAATGCGTTGACCAACGACAGCAAGCTCGACCTTTCAAAACTCGATAATGACAGTGGCAATATTCTGGAGAGAAGTTTGCCTTGGTCATCTTGGGTCACTCAGGGCGTCAATCCTGATAATGGCGAAAAAGCCAAATGGGATATCGTTATTAAGGAAGGCGCTAATGTTAAGAATATTCGATATAAAACCGGTTTAATCAGTGAGGTAGATTGTACTGATGAAGCGGGATACAGTGCTTCCACTCCAGCGAACCCAAACCCACTCCAAAACATGCAAGTTCCTAACCAAGAGGGGATCTATAAGCTCTGCGTTATTCACCAGAATAATGGTGGCCAATGGCAAAAAACAAAAGATGCCTCTGTCATGTTACGAGAAATCGATAATACTCCACCAGCAATTAAGCCCACGTTAAATAAGGATGATTTTGGCGACGTTTGGCGTATCACCGTCAGCACTCGTCCATATGAAATCTCTGGTGTAAAAATTAAATATGGGCCTAAAGCGACAACCCATTGCGACGACAAAACGGATTATAGTTACCCTTGGAGGCCAATGATATTGTTGGAGAAATCTAAGGCTCCGTGGCGTGTTTGCGCCTACGGTGAAGATATGGCAAAAAATGCCAGCCCGATTGATATGCTTGATATTGAAGCAACTATTGCTAAGTAAATAAACTCATTAACTCACTGTTAGCAAAAGCTGGCAGTGAGTTTTTCTTTATATGCTATTTATTCTTCCTGACGATAAAAATCATCTCTTCTGCCTGATCATGATAAGCCTCTTCTTGCCAGTTACCGAATACGTTGGCCGCAATCAAATTTGCGTCAGCCAATGCTTGCTCAATCTCAGTAAAGCTGGCAAAAGTAATGGCTGAAAATGCCCGATATTCTTGCTTACTGTTTACTATTTGGTAATACGTGCCATAAATCACCGTCGCATCATCAGTTCGAAAATCATTCCACGCCAAGACCGGGCCTAATGTTGGATGGGTAAACTGACGCTTAGATTCGGCCTCTGTCCAAGTTAACCACTCTTTTGCTAAAGGGTTACGGCTGTCAAAGATACATTTCCCGCCTTCGGCCAAGTGTTCATCAATACGTTTAAGTACGGCAACTCGCTCTTGATGAGTTAAAAACACTTGAAAAGCGTGGCCGGATAAAATGATTAAGTCGAACTTCTGAGACAATGCCAACTGCTTGGCATCGGATTGTACCCAAGTGATCTGTGATCCGGCTGGCTTGGATTTGGCAATATCCAGCATGGAGCCTGCAATATCACTGCCAAAAACGACTTTATCGGGATAAGTCAGGGCAATTTGATTAGTGAGCCTGCCAGTACCACAACCCAGATCTAAAATAGCATGGGCATTTTTGGCGAGTTCGACATAGTACTCATAATCTGGCGTCCATTCGTTATCGAAATCATAAAACTGGGCTAAGTTACTGTCTTGATAAAGTCGGTCAATTGCCATATTTAACAATCCTTAGTATCTTACTTAATATCACTGCGTTGATTTTTTCCTCAGAACCTTGTTTTTTCTTCATGCCATCACCCTATTTTCAACACTGAACATACCCCCGAAACTTTCATCAGATTTTACCAACCCTATTTTTATATCGAAGGAGGCTTAAATGCCACCCCGTGCTGTTTTGCCTATGATGTTGCTCATATTTTCACTCATTGTATTTTTCATTGGTGCGACGGAATTTATGTTATCACCTATGCTCAAGCCGTTAGCAGATGCGTTTAAAACAACCACAGATAAAGCCGCCTGGCTGGTATCGGGTTATGCCCTCGCCTACGCACTTGCCGCACCGTTTTTTGGTTGGTTATCTAATCGGATCAACCAACACAAATTATTACGGGCATCTTTGCTGTTTCTTTTTTTGGATGGATTAGCATTAACGATAGCGCCCAACCTGGAAATTGCCGTCGGATTGCGTATTTTGGGTGGTGTTGCTTCTGCCGCTTTGATTCCGACTATTTTTGCGTTGGTGGCAGATATTTTTCCGCCTGACAAACAAGCGCCAGCGATGGGCGTCGTCATGCTGGGTATGACTGCCGGAATCGTAACAGGTCCTATTTTTGCCGGTATCTTAACCGAATTATTTTATTGGCAGGTGCCATTTTGGGTGAGCGCAGCAGGATCTCTTTTGCTCTATGTCACAAGCAAAAAATTCATTCCAGATCAGATGAATGCCCGAAAATCGAATACCTTAAAAACAGTTCGCCAAACAGCCCTATTTCAATGGATAAGCCAAGGCCACTTGATACGCCCCCTTATCGCCAAAGGGCTTTGGAATGGCACGGCAGTATCTGCTTTTCTATTGGCTGGCGAGGTCTTAAGACACCATTATGATCTGGCAACCGGCGCGGTTGGTCTCTCTGTTTCCGCATTGGGTATCGGGCTTGGTTTGGGTAACCTGTCCGTCAGTATGGTAAGGCACCTGAATCTCACAGAGGAGTGCATACTTTTGTTGGCCATAGTCTTACTTTTCATCACCTGTTCTGCCTTTATGTTATTGCCCCTGTCTTTACTTTTTAGTTTGGGTTGCCTGATGTTATGGGGGTACACGCTTGGCCTTGCTGCTCCAATAAGCACGTCGATTCTGGCGAATCGGGCAAAACAGGAAAAAGGCCAAATATTGGCGATCTCAGAAAGCCTCAATAATCTGACCATTTTGTTTTTACTGCCAATCGCCACGATGTTGCTGACACAGCACGGCACCACGAGAACGACGATAATACTGGGAAGCGGTTTTATCGTGGCGATTGGGTTATCACTCATAGATCTATTGGTGACATTGTCACTTAATCGACGTCATTAAAACGTTGGCGTTCAGTGACAAAAATCAGCAAGTCGAGTTTGGCTATCATGGAATGCTTTTTTTAGCCATCCAAGAAAGAGTGACTGTGGCGTATTGGCTTCGAAAGTTTCGGGTGATATCAAATAATAAGCAGAGCCATCCGGAATGAAGCCATAAGGTGCACTTACCCTTTTATCACTCAGCTCTTGTTCAATCATATAGATAGAACTTATTCCAACCCCATGTCCCGCCATGACGGCTTCCAATAAAATATAAAAATGTTCAAACCAGTGTTCATGCTGTTTGGGGATAATTTGCTTAACGCCTGACATCCAATCATTCCACGCTTCTGGACGAGTATGCGTATGCAATAGCGTCAGTGGTTGGTGTGTGATAGCGTGATTTTCTGTTTCAGGTAAACAAATTGGGCCTATCCATTCTTTTCCCAGCCGTTCAGCAACGTAGCGTCTATCCCATAGGAAATCATTGCGCCGAATAGCTAAATTCACTGAACTGCGTGAAAAATCGATATAGCCACCACCAGAAACTAAGTGAACTTCAATATCAGGGTAATGTGCTTTAAATGTTATTAACTTGGGAATGAGCCACTTCATCATAATGGTGGGTTCACATGAAACCACTAGTGGTGTTAATGGTGAAGTTTGTTGAAGCCGGTCAATGGTCAGTGCCATTAATCCAAATGCTTGCTGGCAGGCTTGTTTCAATTGTTCACCTGCTGACGTCAAAAAAATCCCCCTATTCCTCCGTTCAAACAATATAACGCCTAAAGCCGTTTCTAATTGTCGGATCTGACGACTAACTGCTCCTGATGTTACAAACAATTCTTCGGCTGCTCTGACGAGACTTTGGTAACGGGCGACGGTTTCGAATACCCGCAGTGCATTCAATGAAGGGAGATTTTTCATTACAGTCCTTTATTGTTGATTTTTTCTCAATCATTCCAGCGTAAATTAATCGTTATTCTTTAGTCAAAAAATTCAAGAGAATAAGTTAATAAAATATGACTAATGAGAGCTAGAGAACATAATGACAGAGTTAATTGCTGTAGCCGTTATTACCATTCTTGCTGTTATCAGCCCCGGCGCTGATTTTGCGATGATCACCCGCAACAGTTATCTTTATGGCCGACGGGCAGGTATAGTGGCCGCTTTTGGGATCGCATCAGGGATATTAGTTCATGTTGCTTATACCATTCTTGGTATTGGTATCTTGATTGCCCATTCTCCCAATATATTGTTTGCTATAAAAATTGCAGGAGCAGTTTATCTGATCTATATCGGCTATAAGACCCTCATATCAAAAACGGAAGTTGATATTGATATCAACTCAAGTAAAAACACTTCAATAGCTTCATTTAGAACGGGTTTCCTAACTAATGTATTAAACCCCAAATCAACACTGTTTGTTGTCAGTACATTTACTCAAATTGTTTCATCATCGACTGGCATTGGGTTACAAATGGGTTATGGGATCTTTATGTCCCTTATGCACCTCATCTGGTTTATTGGGGTGGCTGTTTTCTTCTCTCACCATAAACTTAGAGCCGCCATGTTGGTAAAGCAGACCATACTCAATCGGATCATTGGCGTCATTTTAGTGGGATTAGGAATTTCTCTGGGGATAATCCCTCTCGCTAATGGGTAAAAAAACGACAGCAACCAAGAGGATTAACGATTATGCCAATCAACTTTAATGCCCGTGAAAATAGACATACTTACCTTGGTCGTGAAGCGCAACAAGAATGGTTCGATTTAATCCAGAGGTTGGTCGATCCGCGCGATAAGGATATCGCGGACATTGGTTGTGGTGGAGGAATTTATTCTCTGGCGTGGATAAAAATGGGCGCCAGACAAGTCACGTGCGTTGATTTTTCTCAGCAAATGTTGGCCGATGTAACAGAAAATACCCGTGACCTGCCAAATATTGTGATTAAACATGGAGATGCGCTTGGTACGGGCTTACCTGATAGCAGTCAAGATATTGTCTTTGAAAGAGCACTTATCCACCATATCAACCAAGAAAATAGAATCACTTGTTTTGCTGAAGCCCACCGCTTATTGCGTTCTGGCGGCATGTACATCTTGCAGGACAGAACCTTGCAAGATATCCAACTTCCTGGTTCACCTGAACATATTCGTGGTTATATCTTTGATGTTTATCCTCACCTGCGAAATTTTGAAAATCAACGCAGGCCAGATACGGTTGAAGTGATTGATGGATTACAATCCATTGGTTTTAAACAAGTTAAAGCGTTTTCTCTTTTGGAAAAACGCACCGTCTATAAAAATTTTTTCCAATTAGCCACCGATTTTCAGGCACGAAAAGGTCGCTCTATTTTGCATGAATTAAGTGATAAAGAGATAGCTCACTTAATCAGGCATATTGAAAAATCACTGGGTGCTGAGGTTGATATTGTTGAAAAAGATTTTTGGACGGTATGGGTAGGCATAAAATAAGAGTAAGCAATATAGGCAATGGAAAAAACCCAGGCTTGAGAGAGCGTCTCCCAAGCCTGAGTCCAATTTATTATTTGTTGGCACGGCAATATGTATCAAAATGAGTCCATATTATGATGACGTTACATAATTCGATATTTACTGCGAATATCCCTGACCTGAGATTTTAATTGACCGCAGCCCCCCAAAATTTCTGTTCCATCACTGATATCTGATATACATCGAAAACCTGCTTCAGTAAGTGCCTTGGCAAAAGACTGCATCTTTTCTGAGGGATTCAATGTGATGCCATTGATATCACTTACTTCATTCAAATATTTTAGCTTGATAATGAATGTGTCTTTATCTACCAGATCTTTTAACCGAGCTAAATCCTCTTGTGAATCATTTATTCCCTCTAACATCAGATAATTGACAATAACGGGTACATTTTTATGGTGATGATATGCTGAAAAATGGTCAAGCAGGTCTTTGATACCAAATTTTGCTTTTGATGGAATGAGCATATTGCGCTGTTCGTCCGTTGTGGCATGAAGTGAAATGGATATCATATCCAGCGGAAGATCATAAATTTTATCTCCAGCATGGCGAATACCCACCGTTGTCAGTGTCACCCTATCTGCCAAGGTCTGTTTTTTGAACTCAGCAATTGCGCCACTGATCTCTTTCAGATTCAGCATTGGCTCACCCATTCCGGCAAATAATATCGTATTGAGTCTTTGGCTATCTCCCAGTGCCTCTGAATGCAGTAAATGTTCATGGCATAACAAAACCTGTTGGACTATTTGTTCTGTTGTCATATTTCCCAATGGCTGTTGCCTGCCTGTTTCACAGAAAACGCAACCGACCGCACAACCGTATTGACTGGATATGCAGAGATAAGGCAAATGTTGGTTTGTATGGATAAAGAAAGTCGATTCAACGCTTTTTCTTAAGTCTGAGTCACTTGCTGATAGCAAATATTTCTTAGAGCCATTTTCAGACTCCATGATTTCGCTGATTTTCATTTTTACACCTTCTCAATATTCTTGGGCACGGCGACGCATATCTGAAACCCCACACATTTTGGGACTGGACAACGGCAAATCAGATTGCATGACTTCTTGGTGTGTTTTAACTGGATCAAGGAATAATTGATGAATTTTGTCCAGACTCAATTGGGAAAGATAACCACTATTAATCCCTTGATAATCTTCTGGAACTGTGGTCGTGGTAGGAAATAAAAGTTGATCAGGATATAAGCGACCGCTCCAAAATTCGTCACCTTTATCCAATGGTTTAACCATACTAGGCTCAACAATTTCAGAAATTTTTGCATTATTAGGGAATCGCAAGCTGTTTTCGGCTGCGGGATAGTCATGGATTACCATCCAATCAACAATATTTTGCTGCCGTTCCATTAACCCAATATCTTTAAAGAATGTTGTTAACACAATGGGAATCACTATTCCGCCTGTATCACGATAATATTCAATAAAATTTAGCCGTTTCTTTAATTGCTCATTGGTATCTAGTGCGCTGACAGAAACTCTCATCTCAGATTTGACCGCAATTAAACGCTGGGCAATATCATCAGTCATTTTTTTAAAGGCTTTGGTGATAAAAATCATTAATATTCCAGCTTCCCGTGCTAATTCGGCCATTCGTGTAGACACTTCCCAATTCCACGAAGGATCGCTATTCCATCCGCATCTGATGTATTTCTGCGAATTAGGTAAGGCTTGTAGATCACTGGAAAAAATATTTTCATCCAAATGATTATCAATACGTTTACCAAAGTCGATACCATTTTCCCAACTGGAGATAGCGGAAAAACACATACCATAACAAGCCATACTTTCTGGCAAACAGCCAGTCACTACATCGGTGGTTAAGCTATTAAATGGTAAATCACCCGCGATTCCTGCCCGAATCAACATGGGTTCAGCCGGACTGAGATCACGCCCCTGAGTATGTTTTTTATTACTATTTCTAATCAGTCGAGTAATGGATTTTTCTTGCTCTTTCGTAAGATTCATATTTAAATTCCCCCAACAGCCCAACCAGGTATTTCAGGTTGGTATAATGTATCAGGATATAAATAGGTTTTCATAATTGTGATACACCCATTTTTCTCATCCCCGGTTTCTGCTGTTGTAAGGAAGCGGTTTCCATGAAGATTTTGACATGGTGAAGCAACTGCCACATAAATTGGCAGCAGTGGTTTCGTGTCACGGTTTCATGCAAGGATTGCCATAGACGTTCAATTTTATTCAACCACGGGGAATAGGACGGTAAAAAGAGAAGGTTAAATTGGGGATTTTTTGCCAGCCAAACCCTGACCTTCCGGCTCTTATGAATGCAATAGTTATCTAAAATTAACGTGATTGTCTTGGCACTGGTATATTGATGATTAATTTCATCTAACAATTTGATAAATAAATCTGAGTTCTTTCTCAAGCCACCGACATACGTGATTTCTTTCGTTTTCGCATTGAGGCAACCCGCAAGGTAGTGTTTTTGGTTCTTTCCGGGGGTAACAACACGCTTTTGCTGTCCTTTGAAGCACCAGTCTGCACCGATTTTCGGGTTAAGGTTGATGTCCACTTCATCCTCATATAAGACAGGATGTTTCCCTGAGGCATTGGATAACGCCTCGCTGATTTTGGCCATTTTTTCATCATACTCAGGGTCAGGTAATTTTAAGGTTGGCGCCGCCCTTCGCCAAACGATGCCCGCCCGACAAAAGTAGCGATAGAGTGTACTTTGAGAGAGCGATATATTCAGTATCTCATTGATTTTAAGTGTAATCAGTTCAAGGCTCCATCGTGAACGGAGATAGCCAAGATGTTGTGGAGAGTGCTGTAATAAGAAAGAAATGACGGAGAGAAGCGGGGCTAAATTCCAGATGGCAGGCCTTCCCGCAGGGAGGCTTTTAAGCCCTTCCAACCCGTATAATGTTAACCAATTTACCCAACGATTAACTGAAGAACGTGAACAGTGAAGCGTTCTGGAAACGTGAGAAACCGTACTCCCTTCATGCAACATCAAGAGCGCGGTGAGGCGACGTGCATAGTTCTTATCCCGGGTTTTCTGGATAGCTTTTTTCATTTGACGTCGTTCATTTCGGGGTATTGATGTTATGATTGGCATGACTCAGTCCATTTTGGGATTTGTTTTGATTTGGCGATTAATCAGATCGCGAAAATCGGACTGAGTTCCCTTCAAGTGATCTACTATTTTGAAAACCTATTTATTTTTAATCCTTTAATAAATCTATTTCCGGTAAAACATTCGCGGCGATGTAAAAGCTGGCTATTGTCATATAGCAGCAAATCCCCCTCCTCCCATCGATGGGAATAAATATTTTCTGATGATAAGATTTTGCCTAAAATAGATTTTTTAATTATACCTGAGTTTGATAAAATATTTTCATCGTGAAAAAATGCGATAGTATTTTCACTGACATAAACATAACGTTGTTTTGTTTGCACATTTTCAAGTATGACAGGATGAGCAACCGTAATATGAGGTGCGTTGTCATGTGAAGCTGCCGGCTGGCGAGTGGAATATAAGTTATTCAGCATCGACACTTCATCATGGGTGAAACCAAGGTGATTTGCCGCTGTTGAAGCAAAAGAAGTATTGCCACCGCTAAATTGCACTACTTCACCATATAAGATGCTAACTGAGGCGGGGTTAATCCTAAATTCCTGATCAGAATGCCAAAAATCGGTATCATTTCCGGCAAAACCCAGTTGCTTACCATTGTTATCACAAATATTTGTCAAGTAAGCGATATATTTTCGGTTGTCTGATAACGAAATTTTTCTGGCGGGTTCTTCGAGTTTTCCGCTTCCTATACGTTGTGCAAAATGCACCAATGCTTCATCGTCCATATTTTGATTCTTAAAAACCAAGAGAGCATATTTCGATAAGTACAACTTTATTTTTTCATATTCTTCTATTGATAACTCTGAAAGATTTCGGCCGATTATATATGCGCCAAAATTCCCATTAATAGGCTCGATCATAAATGACATAAGTTATTCCTATAAAAATATTTATTTAGTTAAGGATGATTGATGGTTTTATATTTTTTATTCACACCTCCTTAATTCATTATCTGTATTATTATCTTTAGTGATATTAAACATTACTCTTTATAGACTTCATGTGCAGTGATATTTCCTGTCAAATAAAAGGTTATATTTTCATTTAATGTTAATTAAATGAAAAACATTTGTAATTTAAACATCAATGATTTTGACTCGCATTGAAAACGTTTTTATTTTGTGACAAAAATCACATTTTATTACATGAAGAATAAATGATTGTTTTTCATAGGACTGTGAAATAATATATTTGTTATCTATTGATTATATTAAGAAAATAAATTTTCATAATTTGAATTAACAGCCAACTTAATATACTCAATAAAATAAAAACATCTAAGATAAAAAAAGAGCTTATGTTTATCTAAGCTCTTTTTCAGTTAAAAAACTATTTTTCAGTTAGTTAAACGATACCTGAATGTTTTTCAGGCTTATTTTAACTAACCAATAAATGGTACATCCGGTTCTAATCTCAATCGGGCTTTTTTATCTTCTTCATCGACAATTTGGGTTAATTTCTTAACAAAAATAGCTTGAAGCTGTTCCCAGAACTCTTCAAAGTGCTCTTCATCGCGTAAGCAATAAGTCATGACCGCAGCCCGTAATACATAGATATTGCGGACTTTTTCCCATTCACTGCGGCTAAAACCACATTTCTGTGCATGGTGCCACGGCGTATCGCCATATTCTTTATAATCTAAGATGGTTGATGATGTGAGAAAATCGTTGGTATAAGCGCGCCCCGCAGAGTATGAACAAAGCTCGTACAGACGCTTGTTAAGCGCATTATGATTGCTCAGGCTTTCATTACCCACTTCTTTAAATGTAAAGTTGATCATATGGAAATCAGGGGATGGAAAAATATGCACTTCAAATCGATGCTTGCCGATTTCTATTGGTGGTAAGTTTGCCAATTTGTTCAACAAGCTTTGTGCCGTGACAATGCCGGCAGCAATGACTTTCCCATAGCCATTAATGTTTAAAGGTAATAAACGGTGGGCAGCCCAAAGTGCCGCTGCTGTTGCTCCCGATTTTGAACCTTCCATGATGGATGAACCCAGAATTCCCCGATTCTTGGTGCTGGTTTTATCAGCATGGCCTTCAAATACGTATGCTGCGTGCGAAGAGATCAGTTCAAGAATGCGCTTATCTTTCATGCAGATGGCACCCGCTGCATATTGAATAAAACCCACTTTATGCGGGTCGACGGTAATCGAATCAACGTCTTTCAATGCCTTGAAACTCTGATAAACTTCCGGTTTTGGCCAACTGATATTTTCTGGCATGATCCCCGCCGAACGGTGGTAATTGGCCAGTTCATCATATTCCACAAATTCACCTTGCTCATTCAGGAGCATGGAACACGCATATCCTGCATAAGCGGCATCTACGTGAATATAGAATGATTCACCATAACGTTCTTCACACTCTTTTCTTAACGCAATCACTTCATCAATCCGATCAATGGCGCCAACTTCCGTCGTCCCCACCACGGCAATCATCGCCAGGATAGGTTCACCTTGCTCAATCAGTCCAAAGGTGATTTTCCGCATTTGGGCAACATCAGTTTGATAATGATCATTTACAGGCAATGGAATAATGTTTTCTTGGCCAATACCGAAAATATCTGCGGCTTTCATCCAAGAATAGTGTTTGGATTGTGGAACCAATAACTTGCCTAGAATTTGTGCTTTAACGCCAGTTCCACGGCATGTCATATCGCGGATTTCTTCAAACAGCCCACGTTTTTGCAATTCGGTAATCAAATCCAACAGTTCAGAAGTTGGCATATTTTTCAACTGCTTAGGTGTCTTATGCTCGATCAGATCTTTTGCTTTAGGATGTTGGGATATTGCAAAAGATAATGTTTTTAAATTCCTGGCTACCCACAATCCTTCATAGTTAGCCACGGTGCCACCAGAAGTAATATGCCCCCAAGATTGCTGAGGGTTATAGCCAAACATGCGGCAGAGATCCAACCCTGATTCCAGCTCTAATTCCGTTGTTGTCGGAGATGCTTCATAACTACAGTTATTCGGGTTGTACATCATGGCCATAACGTAGGCAAGATTAGAAACCATCAAGGTATCACTGCTGATATGACCGAGGTAACGGGGAGAAAAGAAAGGAATAGACGAATTTTTCAGTTTTGCTGACAACTGATTTAAGATCCCTTCTGTACGATAAAGCGTTTCTCTGTAGTTATGTTCATAGCGATCAACGGATGTCACTAAGGTAGAATCTTCGGGGTGAAAACCTGAACGCCAATGCATATGTTCACTAACTGCATAATCCATCATCTCTCTAAAAAAAACAGCGTTCTCTGATTTTGGCCCCAAAAACAAGGCATCTACATTTAAATTAGGATGAAACGGTTTAGTCATGATCATGTAACCTTTTAGCTGATTCTTTGTGTTTTGTCTTAAATTAAAAATTTATAAAATCATTAATAATTTCATTTTTATTTTCTGTTCTAACGACAAATGCCTTGCGGTGGTGATAAAACCCCCACAATAACTCAATGAAAATAATTGTTTGATTTTCGATCATTGCAATTGCATAAAAATCATTCTGCAATATATATCGAACTAATATATACAGATATAAAACATAATGCTTAGAATATTAATAATAAGTTAATAATTAATTTTAAATTTGTGCGCTACCACAAAAAAATGAAAAGAACACCTGATAGTATTAAATAGAAAATATTTACAACAGAAACTATAAAAGTGGTTATTTTTATACATAACAGAAACCGTAATATCGCCCCAGTTTCTGTTATGTCGAGCGAAGAGCGAAAAGAATAGGATTAATCAATCAAGAGAGTATGAATCATCTTTCATACATTTCACATAATAAAAAATGTATATTGATTAATCACTTCAGCGATGAACACGAGGGCTGCCCCGATGAGAATGGCATGGTTTTTAATGGAATAGTTTTTATTAATCAATGAGTTATTCCTTCCCTTCCATAGAGAGTAACTCCAGATTGCCATCGCAATAATATACAGGCACCATGAAAGCATTCTTAATCCAAAGGCACTTTTGATATTGAATTCAGCTTGGGGTGGAAAAATAACATTGGCATTGACTATTGTAACTTCCGATAACCACTCCATATAGGCGGGTTGTTCAATCAGTCGCATTGTGATGCTAATAAAAACAATCAACAGAGCTGCCATCACCAATTTGACAGGCAACTTTCCTTGGAGGCATTTTCCTAACGGATAAGCAATAAATGACAGCGCCAACGCAGGCCCTAACGTAAATACTGCGCTATAAAATAGAAAATAGGTGTTAATATTTGCCCATGTGATCATGGCACTGTTAACGTAAATAATCGCCATATAATAGAGATCAATTAAACCAATAACGCCAATCACCAGCATAATATAAACATGTGCGTGTTTTGTAATCATAAAAAAAAGTGTGTATAAGAGCAGCCCCCCAAAATAGATGGCAGCAAAGAGTGTTTCTATATTTACCCATCCTTGTACTATGTTCTGCAATGCGTGATAAACATTAAATGGGTGTCCTAGAATGTTTAAAGAAGCAGTCAGCCCTACTCCCGCCAGTGTGCTACTGACTAATAATGTTCTTAGTAATACTTCTTGCACAAAAATGGTCACTGGATGTTGCCATGTGTTTGACTCATGCTTCAACCAGTAAATATAAAGCCCGCTCATCAATACAAGCCCTACTGAGCTTTGGACTATCATTGTAAGTGCAATTAACAACCATTCACTCATGTCAACCCTATTTCATTTGTCTGTAACCAAATAACATCATCGACGTGTATTATATCCACATATTATTAATTCAATTTCAGTTTTATTGAGATATTATATTGAATGGCTAAAATTTCACGCAAGTGCGACGTTAATCCCCCCAAATTTCCTTTTCTTACCAGAATGATAAATACCGTGATAGTGGGAGTACTTACTCTTATCAGAGCAACCTAAATATGTTAAGTTTACGCATATCAATCACTTCTAATGAGTATTCCCTATGATCCCGGAAAAACGTATTATTCGTCGGATTCAATCTGGTGGTTGTGCAATCCACTGTCAGGATTGTAGCATTAGCCAGCTTTGCATTCCTTTCACCTTAAATGAACATGAACTTGACCAGCTTGATAATATCATTGAGCGTAAAAAACCCATCCAGAAAGGGCAAACGTTATTTAAGGCTGGTGATGCACTAAAATCACTCTATGCCATCCGTTCTGGGACCATCAAAAGCTATACTATTACCGAAGAAGGTGATGAACAAATTACAGGTTTCCACCTTGCCGGTGATTTAGTTGGATTTGATGCCATCATTAATACTGAACATCCCAGTTTTGCCCAGGCCCTGGAAACGTCAATGGTATGTGAAATCCCATTTGAAACGCTGGATGACCTTTCCGGAAAAATGCCTAATCTCCGTCAACAAATGATGCGTTTGATGAGTGGGGAAATCAAAGGCGACCAAGAGATGATTTTGCTGCTTTCCAAAAAGAACGCAGAAGAGAGATTGGCTGCCTTTGTTTACAATCTGTCACGCCGCTTTGCACAACGCGGTTTCTCTCCCCGCGAATTCCGCCTTACCATGACACGCGGTGACATTGGCAATTACTTAGGCTTGACGGTTGAGACAATCAGTCGCCTGCTTGGCCGTTTCCAAAAAAATGGTATTTTGGCTGTCAAAGGTAAATATATTGCGGTCGAAGATATGGGTAAATTGACTGAGTTGGCCGGCAAGCCTTCGGCTAATGTGTCCTAACATTAGCTAAATTTTAGGCCAGATCACGATATTTTGCTGATCTGGCGTACTCTTTCCCTGTTATATACCAATCTAACTTGAAGATGCAGGTTTTAAAATCTGAAAGTTGTCAGTCAGTCTAGTCGTGAGTTCTTTCGCTTTTTCTGGCAAAGTGACATGAAAAAAGTGACGAAGGGTTTCACGGAATGTCTTCGCATCCGGAAAATAAACATTGTTACGTACTTGCTCATTCATATACTTCCACAATCGCTCTATTGGATTGAGGTTTGGGCTGTAAGGCGGTAGGTAATGCAGTTCAATATTAAGGACATATGCCACCTCTTTCACCAATTCTGCCCGGTGGTAACCCGCCCCATCCAGAATAATATGAATTTTTTGCGAAAGTGGGTAAGTTTCTCTAATAGCGCCGAAAAAATACGCGATATTTTCGGCATTGATACTCGGGTATTCACGGATCACGGTGTCTTCAATTCGTTGTAAATTGAGGGCGCCCAGAAGATTGAGACGGGTACGACTGCCGGTGGTTTCGACCACTTTTACCTGATTTTTCCCCGCTTTCATCCAACCATAGCTGAGCTTTGTGGACTGCGAAGGATGCACCGCATCAATAAATAGGATAGGTTCATTCTGACCTGCCCGGTCTTTCAGAGACTGGAAGTCATCAATAAATTGTTGCTGCTTATCCGCATCGAATTTATGAGGAACGCCCTTTGGCTTTTTGTAGCTGAAACCTTGTCGGTGAAGCCATTTCGTCATGCCTCCCACGCTGAAAGACACCTGCCAACGAGCTCGTACATAATCCACAATTTGAGCGGTCGTATGCAGCAAATTTGCCGTCAAATAATCAACCAGATCGGCGGTTTGTTTGGCAGAGAGATGGCTTTCAGAACCGCCATTTTCGGGGGTGAGTTTTTCCTGCGCGATGAAATCTTTTAGGTGACGGCTTACCGTAGTTTCATGAATACGTAAGGCCTGAGCAATCATCTGAGCTGTCCAGCCCTCTGACGCCAAAAGCACGGCCTTGATGCGATCACAGACTCGACTATCACGAGTGGTATCATGCATCAATTCGAGGGCACGTTTTTGTTCTGGTGTCAGATGAATTTTCATGATTGCAAGCATGATCGGGTTTGGATAAGAAATCAAGCATCTTCAATGGCGATTGGTATATACGATATTCATCACCAATGTGTCTTCTTAGCCATTCAATGCCAAAATCATTTGTTACATGGCTTTTCTGGGCAATGATATCTCTACCACAACGATAGAAATCAGCCGCATCAAAAGTGGGTTCAAATTCTGTTACTGCTAGAGCAATTTTTTGTTGTTCTTTACTCTCCTTCTCCCAACCGAAATTATATTGTTCATCAGTCAATTGTGGTTTAGGCGCAGCACTCCATTTAGCTCCAGCCTTAAAATATTCTTTCAGCAAAGATTTATAGGCTGCTGTTTCGAAATAACGGGAACGCCATGCTAGTGGACACTCAATAATATTATCACCAATAATAAAAAGTATATCTCTTGGCATGGCACAATATAAACCTGTACTTGTCCATCCTGGAGCGCCAAATACTTTTGATTGATCTTGTTCATCAGGACGACGTACTTTGATACCTTCATTTTCAAGAATATAAACAAATTCTTCTAATTCTCTGGAGGCTGCTTCAATACGTTCTTTAGGAAAAGAGCGTCCTGCATTCCTTTGGAAATTAATGAGTTGATTATCTGGCAATACAGGTTCCAGCGCCATATGCCATGTGGGAAATCTGGCGCCATCGACAATTCCAACAATTACTTCTTCAAGTGGGTCCCATTCAGTAAATGCATTAAGTACTCAAGAGAAATTAATTGCAAATTGGTTACCATAACCGCCCAATAACGTATTTAATTCATTCTCCATTGTCTCCTGAGTCCAAGTGATAAAACGTCGCCAATGGTATTTGGCTTGTTTCCAGACGATTTCAATCAAATTCAGCTCTGGGCTGTAGGCGGGAAGGTAGAATAAAAACAGGTTGTGTTCTCGTAACCAGCTATTTCTGATTTTTTCTTCAATCCCGTGATGGATACGCGCATTACCCAACACTAAAAATGTCAGGCGGTTGTCCCCTTGTTGGGCGAGCTGCTCTAAAAAATCAATCACGTCATCTCGCGTGATACTGCCTGACGTTGTCTGGTAAAACAGCGTGTTATCCGTGTACTTTAACGCCCCCAGAACTGACCGCCTGTCATGCTCTTGAGGCTCAGTTTCATGGGGCTTACCCCGTGGACTCCATCCATATTGCACTGGTGGAGATGCGGCAAAACCCGCCTCATCAAAATAGACCAAACGGTAATGGCCTAACTGTGCTCCAGCCTTAATTTTATTCAGCAAGGCGGATTTGTTAGCAAACTACGTTTCGTTACGCTTTTTTTAAGCGATAGACGGGTGCGTTTATAGGTGAGCCCCTGCTTTTTCAGGGTATTTGCCAGCGTTTCAAGCGTACAAGGCAGGGGCCCATGCTTTGCCTCAACGCACTGGGCTATCCGTGCGAGAGTTAGGGACTCTGCACAGGCAGCTTCGACCGCAGTGGCAATCATTTCAGGCGTCATAGCGAGATACCGGCCTCCAGCATGACCGCCTAATAATCCCGCTATCCCTGAATTGTGCCACATGTGAACCCAATTATAGATAACCCGGAGACTGCATCCTATTTCAGCGGTGATCTGGGACGGCTTGCTCCCTCTGGCAAGCATGAGCAAACCCGTTCCTCGCGTACGGTATGCCCGGTGGGGATGATTCAAAGCGAGTTGTTGCAATGTTATTTGTTCAGGCTCAGAAAGTATTATCTTCGATTTCATAAGGACAGGCAGAAAATCAGGTTATCGTGTTATCGATTGTAACAGTAATGCAGATAGTTTATCTGATTAACTTAACAGGTGATTTAGATGATTCTGAATGAGATGATTTTTCCATGTTTTACTCCTTTTGTTATTTGTTTATTTGATGTCATTCATTATTCATTCCCACTTGATGATATTAATCATATTTTGAAAATTGGCAATCCTGTTAAAGTTTAATAAATTTGTTATTTTAAATGTATGAAATAATAACCAACATAAATCAATATGGCGATAACCATTTGAATTTACTTGATGTTATTAATTTTATTTGTCTTTTTTTTACGAAAAACCAGCGCCAAACCGATTATTATCGCGAACATTCCAAGGATACTCAAAATAGATAACGCATTACCTAAAAATAAATAATCCATGATTGCTGTTACTCCTGGAACAAGGTAAAATAAACTAGTGACATTAACCAAATTACCAGCCCTGATAAGTCGATAAAGTAATAATTGTGCTACGACAGAAATGACTAAACCAAGCCATAATGCTGGCACGATAAAACCAATGACCGGCTCAATATGAAAAGGTTTGAAAGGTATAAATAACAGGCAAAGCAATAAACTTACACCATATTGTAATGGTAGAACTTCAGAGGGGGTTTGATGGATTTGTTTCTGAAAGATAGCTCCGATACTCATACAGGCCAATGCAGCCAACGCGAAAAAAGTGCCTGAAAAGGAAAATTTTGTTAAAACCAATCCTTGAAATACAACCAGTACTAATCCAATAAAAGATAAAAACAACCCCACTAAACGGCGAGCAGTGAAATTTCTTTCCATTACCCAGAGTGTAATAATTGGCTGAATTCCCATCACCGTAGCCAAAATGCCGGGGGTTATGCCATTTTCCAATGCCAGAAAATAAAAAATCGAATATCCACCGATGATCAATAATCCTACTGCGGCGACTTTCTTCCTGCTTCCCGAAGCAGGAAGAAAACGTTTTTTGAATATGCAGAGTGCCAACAAAAATAGAAAAGCAATAGCAAAACGTATCGTCAAAATGGCAAAAGAAGAACTATGATCCAGCCCCCAACGGGAAAAGATTGCGCCGCTACTCCACAATAAAACGAAGAGAGAAGTTGAACCATAAGTACTCCAAAGTGTTTTTGCGGTCATATAAGTACACCTTCATAGTTATTTATGAAAGGGTAATAATTAACACTAAATGAAGTAATCTGTCGAATAATATTTGATCGCAAAAACGTCTGAGAAGTTAGTTAGAAATTTAAATTTCTGGCAGCATTCCTTAAGCGCTCATCCCCGCGTCGATCATACTTCTGGGTTGTCGTGATGCTTGAATGCCCCATTGCATCTTTGACGGTGACGATATCTTCTCCATTGTCCAACATAGCTGATGCAAATGTCCTGCGTAGATCATGCGGGGCAAACTTTTCCAGCCTGCTTTCTATCCTGCGTGTTTCAAGGATGTGATAAATGGCTTGATCTGACAAACGGTTATCGGTTACATCATCATGACGGCGAATACGGGTAAAAAGTGGACCCGGATGATCACCACGCACTTCATCTATCCAACGGTTTAAACGTTCCCATGTTCCTACCGGCATATAAGATAACCGTTCTTTATTACCTTTTCCCATCACTCTTAATGCTTGTTCACGATGAATAATGTGTTTTATATCGAGTGAAACAATTTCTGAACGACGAAGCCCACACCCGATAAGCACACCAATGATGGCCGCATCACGTAATCCTTTGGTGCTGATATCATTTTCGCAGGTAAAAAATAATGTTTTTATTTCATAACGTTCAAGCGCCCTGCCTTTTGGTAACCGGTTTCCCCTGACAGATCGCACCTGTTTTATATGTTGAAAACTATCGGTATCGAGTTGCTTCATGGTCCATGCTTCCAACGCAACGCCTTTTAAAGCAGCAAGATAAGTATTAATTGTTGCGGGAGCTTTACCCGAATCTGAAAGCATTTCCATAATTGCCTGAATATGGTGGCGACGGAGTGCATGCCAAGTACAGTCCTGCACATTTTGGTAGCCCAACATTTTTGCCACGATATCCAGAAATGATTTCATGGTTTGGCGACTGCGTTTTGATCCGAGACTAACAAGATAGGCAATGGCGGGATTGTTATAGTTTTGTCTTCCTGATGCTGACAGCGATATCAGCATATCCTGTTCTTGTTGGTAATCGGTCGGCACAATCAGTGATTTTTTATCACTGTCATTTTCATGTTCGAACGGAGCAGACATTTCCATTTCCCTATTCCAGTTGGTTTATTTTTTATGCGATTTTGGTGCACCTTAATGGTTACGCTCCGTAAAAATTACGGCTAATCACTCACACCATCTTATTTAATAAATCTTACTTTTTCAAATGTATATTTTAATAAGTAGAGTGTTTTTTGAAATGAGAGATATGCGTAATATATTGAATAATAATGATAAATTGAAATTGACGGAATTTTCTGGATGGATTGTTTTGATTGTAAGTTAGTATGAGTAATCACCAGAATCGTGTTACTGGATTAGAAAAAAAATCACACAAGGTGATTTTTTTAAATTTGTCAGTGTCAAAAGTGACATTAAGTTTTAGCGAACTTACTGAGATAATTTGTACTGGGATTGCTTAGACCAACCTTCTGCATACCACTGTGCTTTTCCATAGGTATAATCAGGAAATTCAGTTTCCAATGTTGTTTCTTTTTTCAGGATACGACGCACCAGATCCGCCAATTGGCGAAGTTCTTCGACATTGCGAATTTCTAGCGGTGCCACGATAGCGACATGACGATAGCGCTCCAGCATTTCGACTTTCATAGAGGGCGTGATAATAAAATCAGCTTCTTTGCGTAAACGGATTTTTTCTGCTTCCACTGCATCCCCCCATTTTCGCCAGTCTTCATTGGGAAGCAGGACATGAGAATGTACTTTTTTCCGGCTCCGCCCCACTTTTTTGTAGTTTTTTTCGGTCTGAAAGAAATTATCGCCTTCGGTGTGAGGATACAGATGGTTGGCTGCTTTCATGGCGGCGTCCTCAATTTTGTCCCAATATACACAGCGAGGATGCTGCCATGTCACTACAACGCGCACTTTGCCCAGAATAAAAGCAACATCATCCCACCAAGATAATTCGTCCGGATCACGTTCACTGTAATCATGATAAACCAAAATGCCTTGTTCAAATTGGTTGTGATGTTGATTACGATGATACTGTTTAGCCAGACGGCGATTTCGTTCAAATTTTCTGTTTTTCATAATCCTAGCCCCTAAATCTTAATAACAGCGATCATCTCTTCAACTTCTTCATCTATGCCAGCTTCAACAAAACCAAAACTGGCATAAAGATTTTTCGCAATGAGATTATTCGGATCATAGCTGATTGCTATTGATTCCAGTTGATCTGTACATCTGATTTCATCAAGCGCCAGCGATAGTGCTTTACGCCCAATTCCCATGTTTTGATGGTTTTTATCCACCATAAACCGCCAAATCATTATTCTTTGGTATCATCCGGTACCCACATGAAAAAACCGACAGGCTGCCCATCCAGACAAACTGCGCGTGTTTGGTATGAAGGAAAAAATTTAGATTGAGCAATAGAAAACGCATTCTCCGCAATATAGTCGAGTTGGTCATCAGTGACTGACAAGTCGCAGACAGCTTCAAAGTTGTTCTTGTTTACCTCAGTTAAGGTAATCAACATATACCGCTCCAATATGGGAAAACCTCGCCTTAGTATAGTTCCTAGGGCTGTATTAGGTTTTCTTCAAATTCAGCCCCTAACTTCCTCATTTCATCCAAAATAAGAGACAATTCGCTTTGATCTAACGTCAATTGGGCTGCTACGAAAAAAAGGATATGTTGATTTAATTCTCGCGGTTTTTCACCTCCAGTGTACTTGCGCCATTGGTTACTGCTAGATACCCCCGCAAGTTCTGCCATTTGTTGCCCCGTAAAATGCAATCGGCCTTTAAGATCAGTCAGATCATTTGTTGAAGGAGGGATGTAATTCTCAATTAGTCGCATAAGTATTCCATTAAAAAATGGGGCACATAGCCCCATTCATTAACCTACAAAAATATATTTTATGGCCGCGATGACGACTGCAACCCCAACCGTAAGGATTATTTTTTTCAGCCAATCTATATCACTTTTGATTGATGTTAAATCAGCTTTTAAATTGCTTTCTGTTTGTTTTAAATCCTCTTTTGTCGCCGTACTGACGTTTTGTAAGTCCGCTATAATCTCGACAATTTTTTCTGCTTGTGATTCATCCATGCCTGATTCTTTTAGAGATTTAATGGCGTTATGTATATTCATAGTTATGGACGGCATTTTTCACCCTCTTAGGGTTGATGGCTGCTGATCATCAGCTACCTGTGTAATTAACACTAACACCAAAGGGGCTAATTAGCTAGATTTTTATGCAACTCCCCGCTTCCGCATACGTTTTACCGAGGCAGCGCAATAAACCCCTCCTCCAACCCATAAACCTCTATTCCTTCCGGCATGGACTCTCCGATAGTGACCTGACGAGGCACAGACTGACGTTTTAAATCCGGACGCCAATTGACAATTAATTGCCCATTGCTATCGCGAGTCAATGCGGCTTCGGGTACAACAATGCCCTGTTCATTGCGATAAATAACAATATTGACTTTAGCACTCATTCCCGGCCTGATGGGATAACCTTGGTTCATGGATGAAGTGACTTTAATCACCACATCGTAATAAATCGCCGATCCGGGTTTATCCGTACTCACACTTTGCATTGCAATGGTTTCAATTTCTCCATCCAAAAGATGATCAGAAAATCCCTCCCCGCTAATTTTTACTGCCTGCCCTTCTTTGAGTTTGGCGAGATCGGTTTCTTCAACTTGGGCCAGTACCTGATATTGTGTGGTGTCCATCATTTCTAATAAAGGCATCCCTTCAGTAACCCGAACGCCGGTCTGAATCGTTAAGAGCTTCTTACTTTCCCCCTGTGCTGCCGCCCTAAGCACAACACCTGAAAATGGTGCTTTGATCTCTTTATGTAAATATTGTTCTTGCAGCGCCTGATAACGGCTTGTCGCATTTTGAAGTTCCATTTCGGCAACACGAACATTATTGATGCTGCCCTTTTGTCGAATAGAGGCAAGATCATCCTGTACGGAAGCCAGTTCTGTTAATTGTCGGCGAAGTTGTTGCTGGAGGTTTTCGACTTCCATTTTTGGCACGATGCCGCGGGAAAAAAGTGCCTGCGTTTTCGAAAGATTATTTTTTAATTCGATAACCATATGATTCGCATTTTCAACATTTCTTCTGGCACGGATCACGTCCTGGCTGTTCTCCCAGTCATGTAATTGGTCAACGGCGGATGAAGCCTTGATCATCTCAACTTGCGCTTGCCGAAGCTCAATATCAATCTTTCGGGTATCCAGCGTCACTAAGGTTTGGCCAGCTTCAACTCGTTGCCCTTCTTTGACCAAAACGTGTTGGATAATGGCATCAAATGGCGCGGGTATGGTTTCAAGGCGCGCAGATTGTAGATGACCAACTAAGCCAAGACGTTTTTCTATCACGCGTTGTTTTACTGCAATCCATTGTACCGATTCCTGATCCGGAGAGGGTTTTAAGAACAAAAAGGCAAAAAAACAAACTATCACGATAAATATGCCCGCTATGGCCCAGCGATAACGTTTAATCATTGAGGGTTATCTCCCAGCTTTCTAAGGTCGTGCCAAGAATGTGATCCAGTTCAGCCTGAGCATTGAGATAGTGAATCAGGGTATTCAGGCGGGCATTTTCAGCATTTCTCAGGTCAGTTTCAAAACTCAGAACCTGAAAGTTGCTGGATCGCCCGGCCTGCAATTTTTCCTGTTCAATGTCGAGTTTCTGTTGCGAAAGTGAACGGGCTTTTATCGCTAATTGATATTCCTGCCAGCGTGATTCGGTATCACGGATGGCATTGATGACTTTTTGTTCCAGATTTGTTTTTGCTTCCTCCACGTGCAACGCCTGCTTCTGGACGTTGACTTTGGCCTGAACTTCCGCCTGTTTCTGTGTCATATCACCAATCGGAATATCCAATTGTATCCCCACGTAATTTTCCCAGTTTCGAGGTTCAGAAGAAGATGAACGATACTGGGATCGCCCTCCAACCAGTGATAAATCCCAGAGCCGCTTATTTCGCGCCTGCATTAATTGAATCTCTGTCGTTTTTGCGGAAAGTAATTGGATAAGATAATCCGGTTGTTGAGCCTGTGCCTTTTTAATGGATTGCTCAATATTCAGATTAATGTGGGTGCCTTTCAGCGTCTCTGTCGCATAAATAGGGGTTTTATGGTTTAGCGCGAGTAATTTCAGTAACGCCAGTTTCGTGGTATGTACATTATTTTCAGCCTCTTTTGCTGAAAGCTCCTGCATGGCGAGATCGGCCTGCGTTTGTATGATATCTGTCTGCGCCATTCTGCCGGCTTCAATCAACTCTTTGTTAATTGATACTAATTTCTGCATACGTTTAAGGGAAGCAACCGATAATGATTGTTGCTCCTGAGCACGAAGTAACGCATGGTATGCCAGAATAATTTGTGTGATTGAATCGGCAACCGTCGCTTTTAAAGTCAGCCGGTGGGTTTGTTCCTGGAGTTTGGCCAGCAAAATCGGGGCATTATTCACATCGGTGCCGGCTCCCCGTAAAAGCGGTTGGATCACAGTCATACTTGCGCCATCATTGTGAACGTTGTTTCTCCCCGATTTCGTATTTTCACGTGTCCATGAAAGTGTAAAGCGAGTGCCCAAAGGGGTGAGTAGCGTGGCATTAGGCGAAAGGTTCATTTTCCTAAAATCGGCATCCTGATTTTTACCCGCTATGTAACGCCCGCTAAGCTGTAGCTTTGGTGTAAACCAGTCTTCTGCCACCCGTAAGTCAAATTTCTGGGCGACACGATCCAGATAAACACTGCGTATCGCGTAGTTATTTCTCAAACCCAGCCCTATTGCATCGCTTAACGACAGACCGATAACCTCTTTTGTGGGTTCTGATAAAGTTAACGGTTCCTGTTCAGCGGCAAAAAGCCCGGTTTGAGGAAAAAGAAGAAATAAACTTAACGAGCCATAAAGGAAATATTTTTTAGTCATCGCGTAATGCCTGTACGGGTTCCATTTGAGAGGCTTTGTGTGCGGGATAAAAACCGGAGATAAGCCCCGCCATGATTGAACTCCCTATTCCTAATGGAAGAGATAACGGAGCCAAAGAAAATGACCAGCCAGAATAAAGGACAAAAAGACCGGAGACGATGACACCGGCCAGTGCACCCAGTATGGCACCGGCGAAAGTCAATGCTGCCGCTTCATACAAAAAAAGCCGCCGGATATCCTGCGTTCGTGCCCCTAACGCCATCCGCAACCCAATTTCTTTGCGTCGGGTCGATACGTTTATCAGCATCACATTGGAAATGGCAATGCCGCCGGTAAGCAGCGAAATGACCGCCAACCCGATCAACATAAAAGAAAACGTTTTACTTTGTTCTTCCTGACCTTGCAGAAGTTGCTGGGCGACCCGCACATCGATATCAACCACTGGAAACTTGCGCTTGAGCAACGCCAATAAATCTTTTGCATCGGTTTCTGTGGTAGCGGTGGTTATGGTGCGGGCAATAATGCCATTCAGATCCGTATTGGGTGATATTTTGCGCATGGCATTAATAGGAACAATCACCACTGAGTCCAGCGAAAAAGGAAAGATAGGGTTTTGCCCTTTTATTTCGAAGATACCAATCACGGTATATAGATAATTGCCAAGCTGAATTTGTTTGCCAAGCACACGGGATGGCTCCCCTTCACCAAGGGTCACGGCCACTTCGTTGCCAATCACCAGATAAGGAGCGTGCTGATCATAATCGGAGATAAACCGGCCATAACGCAACCGCAACTGCATGACTTCTTCCAGCTCCGCAGAGGAACCTATTAGGGTAAATGTATCTGTTTTTCCGTTATAACGTCCGGGAGAAGGAAAATAGATCCACGGTGCTGCTGAAGATAATCCCGGAATTGCCGTTGTCAGGTCGGCCATGTTAAGTGATGTACTATCAATTCCATGATCGTAGGTGTTCAGGTTGACGGTAATGACATTGATATCCAGCCCGCTGAACATTTTCAGTGCCGCAAGGCTGGCGTTATGTCCGGTATTCACAAAGGCCACAATCGATGCACACCCAATGGCAATCCCTGATAAAGCAAGCAAAGTGCTTCTTCCTGTTGCCAATAAATTCCGCCAGGCTTCTCGCCAAATCATAAATGCCGACATACCGTAATTGCGGGGCTGATGATCACGCATGAATGGTTACGCCTCTGGTTTCCTGCAATTGACCATCAACCATGCGTAATTCACGCTGCATATGGTTTGCAACCTTCGGGTCATGGGTGATGACGACCAATGTCATCGCTTTGTCGGTGTGAAGGGAAGAAAGCAGCAATAAAATTTCTTCTGCCGTTTGTTGATCTAAATTACCGGTGGGTTCATCGGCCAACAGTAACGAAGGTTCTCCCGCCAATGCTCTGGCGAGCGCCACTCGCTGCCGCTGCCCGCCGGATAAGTCAGCCGGATAATGAGCCGCACGCTGTGAAAGCCCCACCAAATGCAGTTTTTCTTCGGCAATTTTATGCGCTTGTGAAGAAGTCAACCCGCGGTAAAGCAGCGGCAGAGCGACGTTCTCTGTCGCTGTCATTCCGGCCAACAGATGAAAACTTTGAAAAACAAAACCGATTTCTTTATTACGCATTCTGGCACGCAGGTCGGTATTGGCTGTGGACATATTGATACCACAAAGAAAGTATTCTCCGGAGGTGGGTTTATCCAGCAGACCGAGAATATTCAGTAAAGTGCTTTTGCCTGATCCCGATGTTCCGACAATGGCGCAACTCTGGCCGGCATAAATTTGTGCTGTAATATTTTTTAGCACCGGTGTTGGGTTCTCTTCGCCATGTTGATAAACACGGGTTAAGCGCTGCATATTGATAACCGGTGATATCGGCGTTGTCGGCTGCATAGCATTTATAAGATCCATTGTTTTTATAATTTCTCCGTTTCAATTATCTTTCTTATTAAATTAACTGACTTCCATTTACATTGAGAAATTAATAATTCACTGAGAAATTATCAATAATATTTCTTATGTCGGTGATTAATAGCACCGTAATGATTTGTCATAATTTATGATAATAAAAGCCAACTTTCTAATCCAGAATGAAATATATAGATGATATATAAATTTTAAAATTGCGATATCATCCGATGATGATTTAGATTTGGCTTGCATTATTAGAAGTGACTTTACAAGCAATAAAATTAACTTTCAAATTTTAAGGCAATTACAGGAGAATGTTTATGTTTAAGAAATTATTGACGGTTGGGGCGTTGGCGACAGCATTAATTGGTGGGATTGGGACTGCATCGGCATCAAAATATTGTAATCCTCAGGACCCAGCACCTATGGGTGGCGGTAAATATTATAGATTTGTTTCTAATCCTTCTAATAATTTTGCCAATGTATTTACGGAGAATACCAAATTTGGAAAGATAACATGGCATTTTAAAGAGCGTCTTGGATCTTGTGAATTTCATACCGGACGTACCGCTTTTCAAGCTTACTATGAAGGTAGAATAAGCGGATAATCTGATCAATTTTTTTGTGATAACGTTATTCACTGAACTAATAATATTTTTTCTCTAAAACTAAAATAGCTTCGTATTATAAACGAAGCTATTTTAGCATTTCGAGATTCTAGATTATTTGAATTCTTTCTAATTACAACCCCCGAAGAATCGCCTCTACACTCTCTTTGGCATCACCAAATAACATCTGTGTATTTTCTTTAAAGAATAATGGATTTTGCACTCCGGCATATCCGGTATTCATCGAGCGCTTAAACACAATCACATTCTGTGCGTGCCAAACTTCCAGTACCGGCATTCCGGCAATGGGACTGGCAGGATCTTCCTGCGCGGCGGGGTTAACAGTGTCATTGGCACCAATCACTAAAACTGTATCGGTTTCAGAGAAATCATCATTAATCTCATCCATTTCCAAAACAATATCATAAGGCACTTTAGCTTCAGCCAGTAACACATTCATATGGCCCGGCAACCGACCCGCAACGGGATGAATACCAAAGCGAACATTGATGCCCTTTTCACGCAGTTTCGCTGTGATGTCATGCACCGGATATTGCGCTTGAGCCACGGCCATACCGTAGCCCGGAGTAATAATCACCGAAGTGGAATTTCTCAACAGTTCAGCGACTTCTTCCGCCGTTGTTTCACGATACTCTCCCAATTCCTGTGCATCCCCTGCCGCCATACCATCGGTGCCGAAACCGCCGGCAATCACGCTAATAAAGGAGCGGTTCATCGCCTTGCACATAATATAAGACAGGATGGCCCCCGAAGAACCGACTAAAGCACCGGTGACAATCAGCAAGTCATTACTTAGCATAAAACCCGCCGCCGCCGCCGCCCAACCGGAATAGGAGTTCAGCATGGAAATAACGACCGGCATATCCGCCCCGCCAATGGAGGCCACTAAATGCCAACCAAAAGCCAGTGCGATAATGGTCATCACCAGTAAAGTGAAAACTTGCAAGCCAACACTTTCTGTTCTGATAAAGGTGAACATCAGGATCAGGGAGACGATCAATGCGGCCAGATTCAGTTTGTGCCGGTGTGGTAACATCAATGGCTTGGACGAGATTTTTCCCCGCAATTTACCAAATGCTACAATCGAACCGGTAAAGGTGACGGCACCAATAAATACCCCAAGAAAGACTTCGGTCAGATGAATATTTTCCATAATGGGGGTGGCAAAAATATCGTGGGTGGCGAAACTGTTAAACCCAACCAGCACCGCCGCCAGACCGACAAAACTGTGCAGGATAGCCACCAATTCCGGCATCTCAGTCATTTCCACTTTTTTGGCGAGACGAATGCCAATCGCTGCACCGATGACCATGGCTAAAATAATCCAGCCAATATTACCCGTATCAGGCCCTAAGATCGTGGCAACCAAGGCAATGGCCATACCCAAAATGCCAAAAATATTACCGCGTTTAGCGCTTTCGTGGCGGGAAAGCCCGGCAAGACTGAAAATAAACAAAATGGCGGCAACAATATAAGCTGCTGTAACTACTCCGTTCGACATAAGTTATCCCCTTATCCTTTACGAAACATTTTCAGCATACGTTGAGTGACAGTAAAGCCACCAAAAATATTGATGCTGGCAATTAATACGGCAATGAATGAGAAGAAACTGACCCATCCCCCTTCACCCATTTGCAGAACAGCCCCAACGACAATGATGCCGGAAATCGCGTTAGTAACGGACATTAATGGGGTGTGCAATGAATGGCTGACATTCCAGACAACGTAATAACCGACCACACAGGACAAGGCGAAAACGGTAAAATGCGATAAAAACTCTTTCGGCGCAACATCTGCCAGCCAGCCATACAGAATGATGGCGAGTGCGAGCAATCCATACTTCAGCCACGGAGATTTGGGCTTTTCTGCCGGTTTCTCCTCTTTTTTGGCTGCGGCGGGTTTGGCCGTTGCTGGTTGGGCTGAAACTTGGATGGGAGGCGCTGGCCAGGTGATTTCGCCCTCTTTAATCACAGTGACACCACGTATCACCACATCATCAAAATCAATGGCAATTTCTCCATTTTTTTCTTTACACAGTAGTTTCAGTAAGTTAACCAGATTGGTGCCGTAGAGTTGTGATGATTGAGTTGGCAACCGGCTGGGCAAATCCGTATAGCCGATAATTTTTACCCCATTGGCTGTCACAATAAGTTTATCGGCTTGGGTATATGCACAGTTGCCGCCCGTTTGGGCGGCCAAATCGACAATCACACTGCCGGGCTTCATGGCGTCAACCATCTCCTTTGTGATAAGCCGTGGTGCCGGTTTCCCCGGAATCAATGCCGTTGTCACGATAATATCGACTTCTTTGGCTTGTGCAGCAAACAACGCCATTTCGGCTTCGATAAAGGCTTCTGACATCACTTTTGCATAACCGTCACCGCTGCCGGCCTCTTCCTTGAAATTCAATTCCAGAAATTCAGCTCCCATGCTTTGCACTTGTTCCTTAACTTCTGGACGCGTATCAAAAGCGCGAACAATTGCACCGAGGCTACCGGCCGCACCAATTGCCGCCAATCCCGCCACACCCGCGCCAATAATCATGACTTTCGCTGGTGGTATTTTGCCTGCTGCGGTAATTTGCCCCGTGAAAAAACGGCCAAATTCATGAGCGGATTCAACAATGGCGCGATAACCGGCAATATTTGCCATTGAGCTGAGGGCATCTAAAGATTGTGCGCGGGAAATTCGAGGCACGGCATCCATCGCCAGAACGGTGACCTTGCGTTCTGCCAGCTTTGCCATTAATTCTGGATTTTGCGCCGGCCAGATAAAACTGATCAGCGTCGCACCTTGTTTCATCAAGGCAATTTCATCATCGTCAGGGGCATTGACCTTTAAAATGATATCGGATTGCCAAACTGGGTGGATTTCTGCTATATCCGCCCCCGCTTTTTGATAAGCGACATCATCAAAACTGGCCAGTTTACCTGCTCCCGTCTCAACGGTGACGTTAAATCCCAATTTACGCAATTGCTCCACGGTGGAGGGTGTGGCAGCAACGCGCGCTTCATTGGAAAATTGCTCTTTTGGTACACCAATACGCATAATGTTTCCTTCTTTAAGAATGAAATATTGCTGATTATGACCTTGTTGAAGCCTATTTAACGATTAGTTTGACTTTATTGCTGCTATCAGCGAAATCTATCAAAAGAATACCAAATAGTAACTCAATGAAAATAATCTCAACGAATTATCATCATAAAGGCAGAAAAAGCAAAATGACCTTTTAATGTAAACCATTCTTTAATTCATATAACTTACTATATTTATTAAAATTCTTGGTGTCATATACTAAAAATGGCTTATCGTTTCTTAGAAGACATAATTTATTGCGACAATTAGCATTATTACATGTAATAATTGCGCCCTATGTGATACATAACAATGTTCAGCCCGTTATAAATATTTTAATGCGCAAGGCGAAAGGATTTTTTATGAAGCTGAAGACAACGATCATCGCTACCGCGGTGCTCTCACTAACCACGATGACTGCTGCTCATGCGGCTAAAGAGTTAACGCCAGAACAAGCCGCAGAGATTAAACCTTTTGAGCGGATCTCGGTGACTGGTCGTTTTAATGCCATTTATGAAGCTGCTGACGCAGTTTCCCGTCAGGCCGATAAAAAAGGCGCTGACAGTTTTTATATCCAGAGTCTCGATGACCTCAATGGACGTGGTAACTTACGTGTTGTTGCCGATTTGTACCATAAAGATGCGGAAAAAGCAGATAAAACACCTAATTATCGCATCTACCGCGGTATCAAAGAGTTACCTAAAATTGAAGCCACCACTTTAGAACCTTTCGATACGGTAACCGTGAATGGCTATTTCCCTACTGATCCTGACCTGAAAGAAGCTATCGCTAAAGAGGCTAAAAAGAAAAATGCAGCCTCCTTCTTTATTGTGCGTGATATTGCACCTAATAATGGTGGCAACCAAATAGTCACCGCCTATGTTTATAAAGAGGATGCGCCAAAACGTAAAGTTCAGTCTAGTGAGGCTGTAATCCCAGCCGATTCTGAAGCAGGACGCAAGGCGCTGGCACAAGGTGGGGAAGAAGCCAAGAAAGTTGAAATCCCAGGTGTGGCTTCTTCAACTTCAACCAGTAATGTGATTGGCAACTTTTTTGAAACCCAGTCAGCAAAAGGTGGGCGTTACACTGTCACTCTACCTGATGGCACAAAAATTCAAGAGTTGAATAAAGCATCCGCCGCTCTGATGGCTCCGTTCGATTCCATCACCTTCTCTGGTTATTACACTACCGCACCTGAGGTTTCTTATCAGGTTGCTAAACGCGCAGCAGAAAAAGGCGCAAAATACTACCATATCACGAGAGAATGGCAGTCTAATGGTGGCAACGTTACCATCAGTGCAGATTTATTCAAATAATGATATATTCAAATAAAATAGTTCAGTAATTCGTAAAAAAAGGCACAAATGTTTTTTGTGCCTTTTCTATCTTCTTTTTCTGAGGGTTTTATTATTTATCTATATCAATAACTTCCTGCGAGTTAACAATTCATCAACATCATATTTTGGTATGATCTTCAGATGACCCCGTTTAGCCTCCCTTTTCATTGACATTATTTACATAATTGTTCGTAATTTGTTTCACTAGTGTAAAATTTATAATCAATATTATCAAACCTGTTTATCTTATGAACATTACTATGTTTATTAAGGAGATAATACGTATTAGAAAAATTATCTGTAATTCATTTTCTTACTCCTCCACACAATTTTATGCATAAAATTTATATTTTTTTGCATAGTCAACCATTGCATACCCTCCTTTCACTCCGTAGAATCGCCCTGTTTTTAGATTTATCTGCTAAATCCGTACTGCAATCCATCGCATGGATGCAATAAATGTCCAATATGTGTTCGATATTCAGGACAAGTGTTCTGGCTAATCGTGTCGATTATATTATTTTTGGGAACGTATCTTTGGAAAAAAAATTAGGCCTTACGTCTCTGACTGCACTGGTTTTCAGTTCTATGGTCGGTGCCGGCGTATTCAGTTTGCCGCAAAACATGGCGCAGGCAGGCAGTCCTGCAGCATTAATGATTGGTTGGGGAATAACAGGCGTAGGTATTCTCTTTTTAGCCACTTCCTTGCTTTTACTTTCACGACTTCGCCCTGATTTGGATAGCGGTATTTTTACTTACGCAAGAGAAGGTTTTGGCGAGTTAGTTGGATTTTGTTCTGCATGGGGATATTGGTTCTGTGCCATTATTGCCAATGTTTCTTATTTAGTTATCGTCTTTGCCGCGTTAAGTTTTTTCACTGATTCCGAACACTCAATTATCTTTGGTGATGGCAATACCTGGCAATCATTGATAGGTGAATCTATTTTACTCTGGTTTGTTCACTGGCTGGTATTGCGCGGTGTACAAACGGCTGCGGGAGTCAACTTGCTGGCAACAATGGCAAAATTATTGCCATTGGGCATGTTTATCATTTTAGCTGTTATCGCTTTTAAGATGGATATCTTTTCCTTTGACTTTAGTGGCATTGAAATGGGCGTTCCCGTCTGGCAGCAAGTTAAAGATACGATGCTCATTACACTGTGGGTTTTCATTGGTGTTGAAGGTGCGGTTGTGGTTTCTGCGCGAGCCAGAAAACGCCAGGATATTGGTATTGCAACGGTGCTGGCTGTTATTTCAGCATTAGGGGTATATGTACTGGTTACCCTGCTTTCATTGGGCTTGGTTACCAGACCTGAATTAGCCGCTATGCGTAATCCCTCTATGGCAACGTTGATGGTTGGGTTAATGGGTTCCGCAGGAGAAATTGTAATTATTGCTGGTTTGATCATCTCTGTTTGCGGCGCTTACCTGAGCTGGACAATCATGGCAGCAGAAGTCCCCTTTATCGCGTCATTACACGGTTCATTTCCTAAGGTATTCAAAAAACAAAACAGCAAGAAAGCACCTGAGTCATCACTTTGGATCACAAATGGCGCGGTTCAACTCTCTTTGATTGTTATTTGGTTAAGTGGCAGTAACTACAATACATTACTTTCTATTGCTTCTGAAATGATCCTTGTGCCCTACTTTCTTGTCGGTGCATTTTTAGTGAAGGTCGCTTTCCAACGCAGTAGCCGCGCTCTACTCTTTATTGCCTTAAGCGCTTGCACTTATGGATTATGGTTACTTTATGCTTCGGGATTAATGCATCTCTTGCTTTCGGTAGTGTTATACGCACCTGGATTGCTGGTTTTCTTGTATGCGCGTAGGCAAGATCAGGAAAGAGTGCCATTAACTTTAGTAGAAAAATCGGCCATTGTGATTTTGTTTTTGATGGTATTACCTTCCACATGGCAGTTAATGCACTAGCAGTCGTTTCGGAGCATGATAATCCTTACTGTTTAATATACTTTTAAGTGAATAAAATAAGAGGAGAGCTTAGTTTCCCCTCTTATTTTTTTATTTAAATTTTAACCATTGATATTATTTTTTGAGTTATTTGGTTTTTTTACTGAGCTTTTTTGTGTTTGGGAGTTGATTTTTGCTTTGTTGTTTTTTATTTGTAGGAATAAGTATGTTGTAACTAAATAAGAAGAAAAAGAACGTTTAGCGATCAACTCATAAGTATTAATTCTGCTTTTGTCTCGATATATTTTTCAAACATATAGGACCTGTTCTTTAAACAGGCACTTATCGATAAGATATTATTAATAATAAGTTAACTTTAAGTAGATAAAACCTATCATTATTTAGCTTAAGGCTAGATATAGAATCTTACATAATTGCAATATTAGACATAAAAATTAAATGAAATATATTTATTACAATTAATCAATCTTTGAGCAAAGAATCAACAAGAAAAGATAACGTTAAAATATCTATGTGTTTTTCAACATGTTTATTTTTACAGGATATCCTAAATTAATAATTAATCTTATAAAACAGAATAAAAGTTCATTGGAGTTCAGAAAAAAATCTATGTTATGAATAACAATTCTATTAAATTTTCCTTAATAGCTCAAAACTCCGAATTATGAGATTAGTCAAGTTATTATTTTGATCTTTGTTAAAGACTCGCTACTATATTCTTACCTTATCGTTGATAAGGAAATATGAACTGTTGTGTCTTTGTTATTTTTCAGACGCAATCCTAAATCATTCACTGCTGTAGTTATATACAGCATTAAACATTAACACTAACTCGATAATCTGTTTCTCTGTCGAATCAGTTCGTCAGAGATGGGATATTTTAGAAAATGAAAACCAAGTTAATTATTTCATCCTTATTTATTTCATCTGTACTCATGTCCACTGCGCACGCTGCCGATGGACAAGTCAAATTTACGGGAAAGATCACGGCGACGGCGTGTAAAGTCGATTCAAATTCCGCTAATCAAACCGTCAATATGGGTACTATCAGCTCAAGTTCATTTAACGGAGCGAATAGCACCTCTGCCGCGACTCGTTTTAGTATTAATCTGACTGATTGCCCAACAGAGTACAACCAGGCTCAGGTTAAATTTGATGGTCAAACAGACAAAACCAATAGCCGGTTTTTAGCGTTAACCAATAGTAAAGGAAATGCAGCTCAAGGTGTTGCGCTCGCTCTTTATGAAGATGACAGTAGCACAGCGATTAATATCGCAGAAAACTCACAATCGCAAAAATTGGTAGCAGGTCAGAAAGTTAATACTCTGGATTTCATCGCCAAATATATCGCGACATCTAACAAGGTTGTGCCAGGTTCAGGTGATGCGGTCGCTAACTTTACTATCACCTATAATTAATACTTATAACTAATGGAAATGATGGCAAGGAAGCCAAGACAATATAATTCAGGACAATATGACTTGGGTTTAAATAGTATTGTTTGGAGCAACCACCTTGAAATATTTTCGCATTTTGACTTTTATTTTAGTCTACATTTTCAGTACCAGTCTCTCTTTTGCCGGTGTTGTTATTGGCGGCACACGTGTCATCTATATCAGCGATCAAAAAGAAGCCTCTATTTCTATTAACAATCCAGAAACGGATATTTCTTACCTGATCCAATCATGGGTCGAAGGTGAGGATGGAAAAACCAAAGCACCTTTTATTATCACTCCCCCACTTTTTAAATTAAAAGCCGGGGATGAGAATATTTTACGTATTGTTAACACCGGAAATGCTTTACCTGAAAACAATTTACCTGAAGACAAAGAATCTTTGTTCTGGCTCAATATTAAGTCTATTCCGGCAACAGCCAAATCAGCACAGAACCAATTACAGATCACGGTAAAATCCCGGTTTAAGTTGTTCTATCGCCCTGCCAGTCTGATTGACAATGCTGGCATTGCTTATAAGGCACTGAAATTTAAGGCTGATGGACACAAACTGATTGTAGAAAATCCAACGCCTTACTATGTCTCTTTTTCTACATTAACCGTTGGCAATAATCTAAAAAGTCATGAAATTAAACCCGCAGGAATGATTGTGCCTTTTGGCCAAATAAGTTGGGATGTTCCTATCAAAAACATCAATCAGGTAACTTGGAAAACCATTAATGATTTTGGTGGTGTAACACCAGAGGAAAAATGTCAGTTGTAATTAAATTTTATTGTAATAAGAAATAATACAACCTATATACCCAACAGATTTCAAGATACAACCTGAAAGATAGAGGGTATATCAAAATTAGAAAATTATTATGAATCATTATCTTCAAAAAAATCTTTCTGATAATTGGGCGTTATTTTTCAAACCAAGCTGGCGTTGCCTATATAGTCAGGCATCTCTTTATGTGTTGTTAAGCATTCCCTTTTGGGCGTATAACCATAAAGCTCACGCTGAAGAGTATTTCAACATTAATGCGTTGGAAACTTATTCAGGTTTTGAAGATATTGATTTGTCGATCTTTACTCAAGATGATCAACAACCTCCCGGCCGTTATTGGGTAGATATTTATCTGAATCGGGAAAAAGCAGATACCGGTAATATCGATTTTGTTATCGTCAATAATAAACTATCACCCAAACTTAAAATATCTCAACTCAAGGAGATGGGTGTCAATATTGAGGCATTTCCTACATTACTTGATTTACCGCAAGAAACAGAAATTTCTGATCTCGGTCAACATATTCCATCTGCATCAACATTGTTTGATTTCAAACAACAGCGGTTGGATATTAGCGTTCCCCAAGCCGCGTTGAACAATCAGGCAAGAGATTATGTGCCTCCTCATTTGTGGGATCAGGGATTAACCTCTCTGTTGGTCAATTATAGCTACAGTGGTTCCATGAGTTGGCAGGATAATCAACCCGGATCAACAAACAACCATTTTCTCAGTCTCAGAACCGGTGCCAATTGGCAAGCATGGCGTTTGCGGAACTATTCTACTTACAGCAGCCAGAATAAAAAATGGCAAAATATCAATACGTATCTTCAGCGAGATATTCATGCACTGAAAAGTCAGCTTATATTTGGAGACAATTATACCTCATCTCTTATCTTTGATGGTTTTCAGTTTCGTGGGATTCAGTTGTCTTCTGATGACAATATGTTGCCCGATAGTTTAAAAGGGTTTGCGCCAACCATTAGAGGAATTGCCCAAAGTAATGCTCAAGTCACCATTAAACAAAATGGTTACATTATTTATGAATCTTACGTTCCTCCGGGGCCTTTTATTATCAATGATCTCTATCCAACAACGTCGACAGGAAATATCGAAGTCATTGTCAAAGAAGCCGATGGAAGTGAACACCGTTCTGTGCAAACTTTTTCTACTATGCCCGTGATGTTACGAGAAAATAGCCTGCGGCATTCGCTGACGTTGGGAAAATACCGCTCTAACTCTCCGCGGGGAAAAGATCCCTATTTCATGCAGGGTACGATGATTTATGGTATTTCCAATCGTGTGACTGCTTATGGCGGAACGACGATTGCAAAAGATTATCAATCCATCGCGTTAGGTACAGGCTACAGTCTGGTTGACTGGGGCTCCCTTTCTTTTGATGTCACTTACGCCAAAACCCATTTAATACCGAATTCCAGTCAGTATGGTCAATCTTATCGCTTCCAATATGCCAAAGATCTGTCCCAGACAGGCACCAGCCTGACTCTCGCCGGTTATCGTTACTCGACACAAAATTTTTACGATTTTAAAGAGGCGAATGAGTTAGGTACTGGAACCGATGGAAAAACCTACAACAGCACCAATAAACGCAGTAAATTACAGCTACATATTAATCAGTCCCTTGGTGATTGGGGCGCTATCTATTTATCGGCTTTCCAACAGGATTATTGGCAGCAAAAAGGTTATGAAAGAAATATCAGTGCGGGTTATAACACGAGCTACAATGCCATTAATTATAGTCTGAATTACTCCCATAGCGCTTTCCCTGGTTCAGATCGCAATGAACAAATTATCTCATTTGGCGTTCAAATTCCCCTTGATCGTTGGCTGAAAAATAGCTGGGTAAGCTATAACATCACTGACAGTAAAAACGGTGATACCTCGCACCAAATCAGTCTAAATGGTACAGCTCTTGAAGATAACAATTTGATTTATAACATTCAGCAAAGTTATACCAGCCGCAATCAAGATGTTGGCGGAAACATCGGCGCAGAATACAAGGGAGCATATGGCCAAGTCAACGCAGGTTACAATTACGACAAACACGCCAGACAACTGACTTATGGTTTATCCGGCGGGATCGTCGCCCATCCTTATGGCATCACCCTTTCCCAATCTTTAGGGGATACACCGGTATTAGTACGTGCTAATGGTGCGTCAGACGTCAAAGTAAAAAACCAGACTGGCATCAAGACTGACTGGCAAGGCCATGCCATTGTGCCTTATGCCAGTAGCTACCGAAAAAACCGTATTGCGCTGGATACGTATTCAATGGGTAACAATGTTGATATTGATATCAATACGCAAACTATCATTCCAACGCAAGGTTCACTGACGCTGGCCAATTTCCAGACCCGTATTGGCTATCGCGCCTTACTGATACTTTCCCATCAAGGTAAAGCCGTTCCATTCGGTGCAACCGCAGCTTTAGAGCCCAAGAATGAAACTGATGAAATCAACAGCACTATTGTCGGTAATGATGGTCAGGTTTATCTCAGTGGTGTTCCCCAGTCAGGCCGGATATGGGTGAAATGGGGTCATAAAGAGGTGCAAGAATGTCATGTTAATTATCAGCTTCCGGAGAAAACACCAGAATCCGGTTTATACATTCTGAACACATCCTGTGAATAACAATATGGAATATTCATTTGATATTTCTACATATTATGGAAATCATTTATGGCTAGCAGCTTAAAATTATTCTTAAAATTATTCTTAAGACCATTAATGGCAGGTTTGTTTATCGCCGGCATGATGAGCAGTTTTGCCAGTCAGGCACACAGTAACTGCAACTATACTAAAACGCTCAACAAAATGACCCCCGTCTCTTTTGGAACTATCGTTATTTCCAGAGATCACCCTATCGGAACCACCATCGGGGAAGTTCGTCTCGACCAAGTGATTGAGCAAGGCGATATCGCTGTTTGTCATCAGCCGATACCGGCTTCGTGGGATGAACCTGGTTTTGTAAGAGCAAACTACAATAATGACGCCATTTATGAATCCGGTGTGCCTGGCGTGGGAATACGTATTAATACCTGGGGGCCGGGTTATGGTATTGACTGGTTGCCCAGAATAGTGGAACGTCCTGCCACCTGTAATTCAACAAAATATTCTTATCAAAATGGACTACTTTATTGTGGCAGCACGTGGGGTTATTTAACCGTGCAATTAATCAAAATTGCGCCGACTACAGGTTCAGGAGACACACATAGACAAGTATTAACCAGAGCCAAAATAGGCCATAAAGCGATTAATACTTTTTATTTGGAAAATACTCACATTATTACTCAAGGATGTTCTCTTAAACAAAACACGACCTTTGTTAATATGGGGGATATCAGAAAAAGTGAATTTCGGGGGATTTATAGTACTGCCGGAGACAAAAGTTTCGAGCTAGGATTAGATTGTGATGCAAATCTTAATGTCCAAGTCTTGTTGGATGGGCGTCCTGCCAAAAACAATGCCAACAATATTTGGGCGTTGGATTATAACAGTGACAACGTCACGGCAACCGGTGTCGGTTTACAGATCTTGTATCGAAACCGCCCCGTATCAATGCGCGCACCATTTGTATCCGGTTCAACCCAGTCAGGAGGATCTATTCAAATTCCACTGAGTGCCCGCTATATCCAGACTGATACGCGAATTACTCCCGGTAAAGCAGATGCAACGGCGACAGTTACATTAACTTATCAATAAAAGCGCCCTTTTCTGTATCCTCCATAGCAATGTTGTTGTGGAGGTTGTTTGGCTAGCTGGATTTTTTGAGTTGGTACTTAAAAAGTATGTTGTAACTATAATTAACAGAAAAGTGAGACACCTCTTCTAATCCAAAAACAAATTGATGGGCCGTAGTAAAGCGACTACAGCCCATCAATTGCAAGATCACAACGCGATATTTTCCATCGCCTGCAAAATACGCTTATCTGAGATGGGATATGCAGTCCCCAATTGCTGGGCAAACAGGCTAATTCGAAGCTCTTCAATCATCCAACGTACTTCTTTTACTTCCGGCAATTGTTTCTGTTGAACAGACAATTTTGCCAACCATTGTTGCCATTGGCGCTGGATATTTTCAATCCGGCTCATATGTGCCCTATCTTTGTTAGGATCCACCGCCAATTTTTCCAATCGACGCTCAATGCCATTTAAATAGCGCAAAACATCTGCCAGACGTTTCCAGCCATGAGAAGTCACGAATCCATTAAAGACCAGACCGGTGATTTGTTCTTTAATATCCGATAACGCCAGTGCCAAGGCGATATCTACCCGCCCTTTCAGACGCTTGTTGAGATTAAAGACTGCGGTCAGGATCTGTTCCACCTGTTTGGCAATATCCACCACCGCATCATTCAAATCAGCACGCACTTTATCCTGTAAGCCGGAGAATGCTTGTTCATTCCACACTAAACCGCCGTTTTCTGCGATTAGCCTGTCCACGCCACAGGAGATACAGTCATCAATCAAGTCCAATACTTTCCCATAGGGATTGAAATACAGACCCAGTTTGGATTTGTTGGGTAACTTCTCATGCAAGTATTTAATTGGTGATGGAATATTCAGCAATAATAGCCGGCGTGTGCCTTCCCACATGGCATTTTGCTGTTCAAATTCGGTTTCGAACAGTTTAATGCCGATACTGTCCTTTTCATCAACTAATGCCGGAAACGCCTTAACAGAATAACCTCCCCGTTTTTGTTCGTAGCATTCGGGCAATGCACCAAAACTCCAGATATGCAATCCACTTTGCTCTATGCCGTCATCGGCAACGGCTGAAAGCGTTTCCTGAACTTTTCCTTTCAATTTCAGTCGCAATGCTGACAAATCTTTGCTTTCAGCCAACGGTTTATTTTTCTCACCAAGCACACGGAATGTCATTTTCAGGTGATCAGGCACTTGTTCCAACTGCCAGTCTTCACGTGACACTGTCACTCCCGTCATCCGGCGCAGCTCTTTTTCAAGGCTGTCCAGTAACGACGCCTGAGGTTGTGTTACCCGCTCCAGAAAGGCCTGCGCATAGTTAGGTGCCGGGACAAAATTACGGCGGATGGGTTTGGGCAGTGATTTAATCAGCGCAATCACCAATTCATGGCGAATACCCGGAATTTGCCAGTCAAATCCTTCATCCCTGACCTGATTTAATACGGGCAAAGGAATATGCACCGTCACGCCATCCGCATCGGTTCCCGGTTCAAATTGATAACTCAAGCGGAATTTTAAATTATCTTGATACCAGTAATTAGGGTAATCCAACGCACTGACTTTGTTGGCATCTCCCTTGATCAACATGTTCTTTTCAAAGTTGAGCAATTCCGGCTGATCTTGACCGGCTACTTTCCACCAGCGGTCAAAATGACGCGCTGAAACAACGTCCTTGCCAATTCGCTGATCATAGAAACTGAACAAGATTTCATCATCAACCAGAATATCCCGCCGACGGGATTTGTGTTCCAGCTCTTCCACTTCTTCACGCAATTTCAAATTAGCACGGAAAAAGGAATGACGGGTTTGCCAATCACCTTCAACCAGTGCATGGCGAATAAAGAGTTCGCGGCACAACATGGGATCGATTTGGCTGTAGTTGACCAGACGCCCGGCCACAACCGGCAAGCCATACAAAGTCACTTTTTCTGTTGCCATCACCGCGCCCTGAGATTTCTGCCAGTGCGGTTCACTATAGTGCTTTTTGATTAAATGGGCAGCCAGCGGTTCGATCCATTCAGGCTCTATACGCGCGGCAATGCGCCCCCACAAGCGGCTGGTTTCCACTAATTCAGCCACCATCCCCCATTTAGGCGGCTTTTTAAATAATCCGGAACCGGGGAAAACCGAAAAACGGGCATTACGCGCGCCGGTATATTCCTGTTTATCCGTGTCTTTCTGACCAATATGGGATAACAGCCCGGTCAGCAAGGCAGTATGGATACTGCGATAATCCGCTTCCTGACTGTTGATCGGCAAACCAATCTCTTTCACCACTTGCCGTAACTGAGTATAAATATCTTGCCATTCCCTGACGCGAAGATAGTTCAGATAATCTTGCCGGCAAAGTTTGCGGAATTGAGAACTGGAAAGCGCTTGCTGCTGTTCCAGCAAAAAATCCCACAGTTTCAGGAAGGCGATGAAATCTGAATCCTTGTCCGCAAAACGGCGGTGTTTTTCATCAGAAGCCTGCTGTTTTTCCAACGGCCTTTCCCGTGGATCTTGAATCGACAAAGCGGAAGCAATCACCATCACTTCGCGAACACAACCCCGAGCTTTGGCTTCCAGTACCATGCGCGCCAGACGGGGGTCGATAGGCAACTGAGCCAACTGCCGTCCCATTGGCGTTAATCGGTAAGTTCCCTCTGACCATGATTCGGGATCAATCGCACCTAACTCTTCTAACAGACGAACACCGTCTTGGATATTGCGTTTATCCGGCGCTTCAACAAAGGGGAATGCGCTGACATCGCCCAAACCAATCGACGTCATCTGCAAAATAACGGAAGCCAGATTGGTACGCAGAATTTCAGGATCAGTGAATTCCGGGCGTGATAAAAAATCCTCTTCTGAATAGAGACGAATACAAATCCCGTCCGAAACACGGCCACAGCGCCCTTTTCGCTGATTAGCCGATGCCTGTGATATCGGCTCTATCGGCAAACGCTGGACTTTGGTTCGATAGCTATAGCGGCTAATACGGGCAAAACCGGTATCGATCACGTATTTGATACCCGGCACAGTCAATGATGTTTCTGCCACGTTGGTTGCCAGAATAATGCGACGGCCAACATGAGGCAGGAATATCCGGTTCTGTTCGCTGTTAGACAGCCGGGCAAAAAGCGGCAAAATTTCAGTATGGGGGAAATTTTGTTTATTGAGTGCATCCGCGGTATCACGGATCTCGCGTTCGCCGCTCATAAAAACCAGTATGTCACCGGCACTTTCACGCCCCAATTCATCCACGGCGTCAATAATGGCCTCAAGCTGATCCCGATCACTGTTATTATCATCGCCAACCACCGGGCGATAACGCACTTCTACCGGATAAGTACGCCCGGAGACTTCAATAATCGGCGCCTGATTGAAATGACGGGAGAAGCGTTCAGGATCAATGGTTGCAGAGGTAATGATGACTTTCAGGTCAGGGCGTTTAGGCAGTAATTGACGCAGATAACCGAGGATAAAATCGATATTCAGGCTGCGTTCATGAGCTTCATCGATAATTAACGTATCATATTGTAATAACAACCGATCTTGCTGCAATTCTGCCAACAAAATACCGTCAGTCATCAATTTAACTAAGGTATTGTCACTGACCTGATCATTAAAACGGACTTTGTAACCGACGGTTGATCCCAGCGGCGTTTCCAATTCATCCGCAATGCGATTAGCCACAGAACGCGCTGCCAAACGACGGGGCTGGGTATGGCCAATCAGCCCTTTAACGCCTCTTCCCAACTCAAGGCAGATTTTGGGGATTTGGGTGGTTTTACCCGAACCGGTTTCCCCGGCAATAATGACAACTTGATGATCCCGAATAGCCTGATAGATATCGTCTTTCTTCTGGCTGACCGGCAGGTTTTCAGGATAGTGAATCGCAGGACATGCAGCCTGACGATGGATGACTTTCTGTTTTGCCGTCGCGATATCCGCAGCAATGGATTGTGCTACAGCCTGCAAGGAGACTTGATTCTTAATTTTCGCTGCTCCATGCAGGCGTTTTTTTAAACGGAACTGATCGCGCAGCGGTGTGTGATCAAGTTCAGCGAATAATTCAGCAAATGGTGCTGTCAAAGGTGATTCCACGTGATAAATCCTTGTGACGTTCTTAACTGACTAGCGCTGTTTTTTTGCAGGCTCAGGGGATTGTTTTTTATAACTTAACGGTTAGAAGTGTAACATATCTTGTGTGACTCTCTATATATTCTCCACTTCGTCGATTGCTCAAGAGATACGACCTACCCGTGATAATACTCTCCCTGTATTGATTCAATGAATTTGAACGAATATCTCAAAATATTGTGCTATTGACTGAATAACTCTCTGTATAAGATGTGATGCACAAACAATATTATCAATGAAGTTATTAGTCTCTTATATCCCATTAACTTCAAGTTGCAACCGTAAGATAGCAGCGTATTATCTCCCAGCGGCGCGGGGAGATAATAAAAGCATCTTGAATACCGATAACTGAGGAAATAAAAAATGAATAAAGTACTGGTTCTGAAATCCAGCATCCTGGCACAATATTCCCAAAGCAATAAACTGGCCGACTATTTTATGGAAACGTGGTTGGCTGACCATGCAGAAAGCAACATGACTATCCGTGATCTGGCTGAAAACCCGGTTCCAGTACTTGATGGCGAGTTAGTCAGTGCCTTGCGTCCAAGCGATAGCGAGTTGACAGAGCGCCAAAAAACCGTTTTGGCCCTGTCGGATGAGTTGGTTAGAGAGTTAAAAACACATGATGTTATTGTCATCACTGCGCCAATGTATAACTTCACTATCCCGACTCAGCTAAAAACCTATTTTGATCTGATTGCCCGTGCGGGTGTCACTTTCCAGTACACTGAAAAAGGCTCGGAAGGGTTGCTGAAAGGTAAACGCGCGGTGATTTTGACCAGCCGTGGCGGCATCTACAAAAACAGTCCAGCCGATGTGATGACTCCCTATTTACGCACTTTCCTTGGATTTATCGGGATTACCGATGTGGAATTTGTCTTTGCTGAAGGTTTGGCGCTGGGGGCAGAAACTGCTAACCAAACCCACCAAGATGCTCGTAACACGATAAATGCTGTCGTCGCGAAAATAGGGCAAAAGCAACCCGAAAAAATCGTGGCTTAATCTCGTTCCCAAGATGGCGCGCCAACCAGCGCGCTTATTTCTGCACCCAATGTCCATTAATGCCAAGGACATATTCTCCCGACGCTGCACGGCGTACCAATTTTTCGCCGGTTATTTTGGCAACTTGCTCTGTCGTCATGTTATTTTGAGCCGCAATCTCAGCATATTTCTTTTGCCGCTCGTCGTTAACTCTTTTAACCACGGATTGAGCATCTTGGGTATTTTTGACCAATGCCAGATAACCACTAAATGTCTCTCCCACCAGCCCTTGTTGTTTGGCCTCACTCAGCGTCATGCCCACGGCAAAGGGACTGAATAACAGGCTCAACAGCAGTATCACGCCGACTTTTTTCATATTCTCATCCTTAGAATAAATTCGAGTTGTTTTTGAGCATATCTTCGATTTGCCGGTCGACTTTAATATGAATTTCATGCTCAATTTTCACGTTCATGTTAATGTTGATGGGTTTATCCGGTGTCGCCATTTCCAGCCTGATACAGCCCGCCAAGGCTATATTAAGTAAGGCCACGTTGACCCACATCACCCCTGTTCTAACCGTTGGCAACTTGAAGCCAATATTCTTTATCATTTATCACTCCTGCCCATTACAGATATATTTTTCTGTAACCATTCTTCCAGATTACTGCCAAAACGCAGGCTGCGCCATAACTGAAAAACGTTCTCCTCATGATGATAGTTGAGCCTGACTTCACGTTTTCTGTCTACCACGGGATTCACCCCGCTAATCTCTGAATGCAATGTTAAGATCCCCAAATTATCGAGCGTCACATAGGCTTTTGAACGGCTGATTTCTAAATAACGCAGCCAATCCATGGCCATACCTGCTGATAAGTCATTTTTCCCGATAGAATCAACGGTATCTTTATCCAATCTCAATGTCAGATAATCGTCATTGGCTACCCATCCCCGTTGAATAATCCAACGATCATCATTTAATAATACGGGTAATTCACCGCTAATTTTGCCTGACATCGCCATTTGTTTAACTTTTAACACACCAAACAATTTGCTTAAATTGAGTTTGTTAAACCGTAATACCGCCGCTTCTTTTTGTGGGATCTGTAATTGGTCCATTTCCAATTTACCATCCAGTATATCCACATTCACATTGGTCAATTTTAGTGGCTGTTTATCCGTTGCCGGATAGTAGCCCAACAGATCGGCGGTCACATTTTGCATCTCAAACAGTCCCTTAATGGCTTTGATCCGCAACTGAACGGGAGATCCCAACCCTAATTGCCAGGTGTGCTCCTGCAAACGCCAGGGCAACACAAAATCTAAGCCATTAACTTCGCCGTTTTTCAGCCACATCCCCGCGTTTTTGACTACCCAATGACCGCCTGCACGTAATCCCTGCCCCTTGGCAGCAGAAAAAGCCGCTTGGGCATAAATATTGCCGCCCAGCACGGTAATACCCAATTCTGGCGGAATCAAAGATTGAAACGCTAATAAAGACTGTCTCGGCCAACGGGCTTCTCCCCGCAATCGCTCGCCATCCCAGCGGCCATAAAAAGGAATTGGGCCAATGCCATCGGAGTACAATTTTCCATTCAACATAAAGTTATCAGGCGATTCCCCTGTAAGCGTGGCTTTAAAATCAAAGGCTGGCAGAAAACCGCCGGAACGAAATTCTGTTTTCTGGGCAGATAACTGTAAATCGCCCGTTAAATGGGGACGATCTGCCGCACGTTGCCACGTTAACGGCTTAGTCAGTTTTAAGCGTGGTGCCTGCATCTTAACAAGGTCATATTGGATCGAATCAAAACCGGTATCTAATGTCTCTACCGTTATTTGTGAGTGATCCCAACGTCCCCTGCCCGCGATATCCCATTTGGCTTGTAACGGCGGTAATTGCCCCTTCCCCCAATAACGCCAATGCCAATTTCCCTGATCGGGGATAAAATCTTTTGCGAAGCCATCCAGATGTAACTTAAATTGACCCCAATAATTGTCTTGTGCCGTTAAAATGGCTTGCAGGTGCCCCGTAAAGCCCTCACGGGTCAGATAAGTGCCCGCCAAAGGTAAGCGGGCTTCTTTGACAGTCAATGTTTCACTGATCTTTCCCCAAACCCGAAACAATGCCCCTGAACGAAAAATAATTTTGGGGTCAATCAATGGCCCGGTAATAACCGCAGGTAATGACATGCTCATTACCATTCGCCCGCTGTTCATTTGCCCGGTTAACTGAAATGGAATATGGGCATTGGTGATATTAATGGGTGTTGGCTCCACGGAAAGCACAACATTGCCTTTACCCTGTTTATTTTGCGTGATCAAATTCGCCCGCCCACTGACAGACATACCGGACAACCCTTTTTTCCACTGTTCAAGCGTAATATTCACCCTGCCGGATAACGTTTGATTGTTTTCTACCCATTGCCAATGGCCATTCACTATCCGGAACTGCGATTCATCGAATAACCAGGGTAATTCTGCCAACATTTGCTGGTTTTTTTGTTCAATAACGGTGAGTTGTCCCTGTTGCCCCTGCCATTTTAATGCCAGTTGTAATGGGTCGGGATATTGGTTCAAAGATAAATGCGCGGTAATCTGGCCTTGTTCTGGTAACGTTGCCGTATTCAAGGGTAAGGCGATATTTCCATTCAGGGAAATCACCTGCTCAGGTAACTGCATAAAAAAATGCTGAACAATGAGATGTTGTTTATCGGTAATATGCGCATCGAGTTTTAATTTTTCGCCTTGATAAGACAACATTTTCCCCTGAGGTGATGAACTGAATTGAAGTTTGCCGGCAAACGCTTGCCAGGGCATAAGAGCCAAACGATCAACCGTAATATCCATTGCAGGGATCGCGGATAATATCGCTTGAACAGATAACGGGGCTGATTGTTTTTCCTCTGGAGGTAATTGCGCCAAGCATTGGCTCTGACTGTCAATATTGGCAGCATGAATATTCCAGTTGCGGCCTTCACTCTTTTCCCCGGATAAATACGCCACAGAGATCCCGGAGACTTTTATCAACTCACACGCTTTTGCCTTTAATGACAATTCATCTAACCATAATGCGCTGTTTGTCCATCGAGGTTGGCTCAAAGACAGAGTGATTCCCTGTGGCAACCAATAACTGGCAATCAATGGCAACCAACGTGGAAGTGTATACCATCCCGCCAACACTAATAACGCCAGCAGTATCACCATCACTGCAAACACCTTGAGTACTTTTGCCATTAATTCCCTATCTCTTCTTTTCAACCTGAGAACGACTTCCTGTTATGATAATCTCATATCAGGCTCTAAGCCGATTTATTATAGAAGCTATCACTATGAATAGCTTACAGGCGATTTATTCGAGTATAGCGAAAGATAGAGTTACTGTATGGTGGAGATGTTGTGATGAAGTTGGTTGTTTACAGTACAAAGCAGTATGACCGCAAGCATTTTGAAATGCTCAACCAAAAACTTGGCTTTGGCTATCATATCGAGTTTTTTGATTTTCCCTTGAGCCCACAGACGGCCAAAAATGCCATTGGTGCGGATGCAGTCTGTATTTTCGTCAATGATGATGGCGGGCGGGAAGTGCTGCAAGAATTAGCAGAAATGAACATCAGAATTCTGGCATTACGTTGTGCCGGATTCAACAATATCGATCTGGATGCAGCGAAGGAATTAGGCATTCAAGTTGTTCGAGTACCGGCTTATTCTCCTGAATCGGTTGCCGAACACACGGTTGGCTTAATGTTATGTCTTAACCGACGCATTCACCGCGCCTACCAACGCACCCGCGATGCTAATTTCTCCCTTGAAGGATTAACCGGTTTCAATATGTACAAACGTACCGCAGGCATTATCGGAACGGGAAAAATCGGCGTTGCGACTTTGCGAATTTTAAAAGGCTTCGGGATGCGTTTACTTGCGTATGATCCCTACCCCAATCCTGACGCGGTAAATATGGGTGTGGAATACGTGGATTTAGAGACGCTATACGCTGAATCTGATGTGATCTCCCTGCATTGCCCAATGACACCAGAAAACCACCATTTATTGGATGAAACCGCATTCAACAAAATGAAAGATGGTGTGATGATCATTAATACCAGCCGGGGCGCGCTGATTGATTCCGCCGCTGCCATTAACGCACTGAAACAACAGAAAATTGGTGCGCTTGGCATGGATGTTTATGAAAATGAAAGGGATTTATTCTTTGAAGATAAATCAAATGACGTTATCCAAGATGATATCTTCCGCCGTTTATCTTCTTGTCATAATGTGCTGTTTACGGGTCATCAAGCATTCTTAACCGAAGAAGCCTTAACCAGCATCAGTGAAACAACCTTACAAAATATTCAGCAAGTCATTTCCGGAAAGCCTTGTCCGAATATGGTTGAATAACGATCAAAAATCACCAATAACCGCCCGACATTACCCAGTATTGGCTGGGTAATGTCGGGCTTTACTTAAATAATAAACCTCGCCAAAGCGAGGCTTAGAACTCATTTTTCTTATCTGCTTATGACAATAGGATGCCAATGGTTAATGTTACAGTAATCCAAACCCCTACAAACGTTACATAGCTCATCAATCTGTTTTTCATTTTGCTTTCCCTCATTATCAAACAAACATCCATAGCTGCACGGTAGTGGCCTTGATTGTCTGATATAGAAACAGACAAACAGTATTTTATATATATTGGGTATGCAGCATAAATTCCATACTAATATTTATTACAATAGGTATTAAATTAGTTAGGTTGTTGTAACAATAAGACAATGCTTAGGTAATAAAATTGACCAGAATAAAAAGGCTAAGCAATACAGGGTTAATGCGTTTTCCCAATCACTCGCCTGAGCCGGATTCAGTTCGCGGTTTTTCGGGATATAGTGATGCACTCCAGTTACTGTAAGTACAAACGAATATTGCCGGATCTCTGTCTGAAAATGGTATAGCCATAGATTTGATTTTTTCCGCCAACTGAATGGATTCCATCGTTGAATGACCAATATAAGTGCCACTAGGCAGACGATGCCATTTCCCATTAGGAAAACGGATAGATTGGCTGAATTGATTCGCCGTCATCCTTTTATGTAATTTTTCATAACCCTCAGGACCCGTGCCAGAAAGCTCCACACGAATCAAATAACTTGCCATTTTTCTTTCCTTGTTTTGACGATTGAACAAACAAGTTATCAGATTTTCTTTACTGTTAAAAGTCAGAAAAATGGGAGAAAAACCCGCCGGAGCGGGTTATTAAGGATAGGGTTTAATTACAGCCCAAGTACTCTAACAATCGCAATTCTGGATACATTGTTATTTAACCCTACAGCATGACTGAGCGCGTCGGTATTAAGCAGCTCTAAAAAGCCAGCCGCAGTGATTGCGCTCACATCAATATCCAGAGCAATCTGAGAGCTAACGATAACGGTATTGTTATTATCAAGGCCGTTATAAGTAATAATATATTTACTCATACATTGACTCCTTCATTTTGTTTTGTACCCACGACAACACTACATTGCGTATTTTTCTTTTGCCATTCCATTAATTAGCTGTTGGTTATACGGTTTGTTTAACGCCATCCGTGACGTGGGATTGCGGCTGCCACTCTAATCTCCCCGCGATGCGGGGAAATAATTACTTAGGCCTGTTAAGGATATGATCTTCCCAATCCACCACATCCGCTTCACGCACCGCGATATACCGGATAGAAATCCGCGCCGCGTGCATTGCCGATTTTGAACCGCTGACTAATGGGTGCCACGGAAAAAGCCGTTTTCCCTCGCCAATCAGACGATAGGCGCAGGTCTTCGGCAACCATTCAAATGTATTCATATTTTCGCGAGTCAATTTGATACAGTCAGGCTCGTATCTGAAACGATCTTCATAATTCTTGCACTGGCAGGTTTTAATATTCAGTTGATTGCAGGCAACATTGGTGAAATAAATTTCATCCGTATCCTCATCCATCAACTTATGCAGGCAGCATTGGCCGCAGCCATCACATAATGCTTCCCACTCTTGATCGGTCATTTGTTCTAAGGTTTTCACCTGCCAGAAAGGTTGAGACATAATTTCTGTCATTCCTCGTGGTTAAATCACTCTGGTTGTCAAGGCATGTTCATTGAGAGAAACGCCTAATACATCACCAGATTGCAGTGGCCCTACGCCTTCAGGCGTTCCCGTCAAAATAATGTCGCCTGGGCGCAGGGTAAAAAAACGTGACATATAACTAATCAACGGAATGATAGGTGTTCGCATGTCACTCGTATTGCCGTTTTGGCGCAATTCGCCATTAACTGTTAAAGAAAGTTGGGCATTTTGTGGATCATCAAAGGCATTGACAGGAATAAACCCTGATATCGGGCAGGATCGATCAAACGCTTTGCTTTTCTCCCACGGTTGCCCTGATTGTTTAAATTCACGCTGTAAATCACGTAATGTTAAATCCAACGCAACAGCAAAGCCTGCAATCGCCTGACTGACCCGCTCCTCATTGGCATTTTTGAGTGTCGAACCTATCAAAACAGCCAATTCTATTTCATGATGTACACAACCCAATTCCTGTGGGATGAAAACAGGCTGACGTAGATCACACAGCGCCGTCTCAGGTTTAATGAATATCACCGGCTCTTCAGTCGATTGGGAGCCCATCTCTTTCATGTGCTTGTCGTAATTACTGCCAACACAAACAACTTTATTAGCAGGAAAATCCAACAACACGCCATGCCAATCCCGATGCTGGTACATAACATTGTTCCTTTATCTTGTTTTCAGGATCTGATTTTCAACGAGCGAGAAAATGAGTACGTTGCATAATACCGTCCGCCATCATACCAACACTCAGGGCAAAATAGTAAGAACGATTCCAGTGCATGATGGTGCGGAAATTCTGTGTTACCCAAAATGCCCGTTGTGCTGAATCATCAGGAATGACTATCCAACCTTTGGTATCTGTTGGCAGGTGAGCAAAATGCGGGGATGAGATCCCCCATGCTTGCCATTGGGCAATGGTTTTTCCCTGTTCGGGCTTAATGCCTTCCAGAGCGATATTGAAGCCAGCAGGTAACGAAATGGCATATCCCCAGGGTAAACCCTGTTTCCACCCTTCCTTATGCAAGTAATTGGCTGTCGAGGCAAAAACATCTTCTTTATTGTGCCAAATATCAATTTTGCCATCACCATCGCCATCAGCCCCATAGGTTAAGTAAGAGGTTGGCATAAATTGGCTTTGCCCCATCGCTCCTGCCCAAGAGCCTTTTAACGTTTGATCTTGATTAATGTATTGATTTTCAATGATTTCTAACGCTGCCAATAATTGTTTGATAAAAAACACTTCTCGGCGGCCTTCAAAGGCTAGCGTGGATAATGCTGAAATGACATCTTCTTTTCCCTGAAATTTGCCAAAACCGCTCTCTAAGCCCCACAAAGCAACAATATAGGCTTTAGGTACACCGTATTGACGGCTGATCTTCTCTAACTGGGGTTTATTATTTTCATATTCCTTGGCACCCTGTTCAACCTTCCAGGCTGGCAAGACACGATTCAGGTAACTATCCAGTGTAATTTTTTTCTCTGGTTGGTTACGATCAGATTTAATAACATGCGGAATAAAATGGATATTGGCAAATGCCCGATCTAATGTTTTTTCACTGATCCCCTGCTCCAGAGCTTGCTGTTTCAGCAAAGCCACATAGTCAGGAAACTGTGATGGCTCGCGGGAATGCAATGGAAAAGCGTGCTCCAATGTCCTGACTTCTGCCTGGGATCGTGAAGTCAACACGGATTGATGGTGTAATGGTTTACCACTTGATGTACTGCACCCGGCCAGCAGGGTTGCCGTCAATAACGTTATCCCAGTGATTAATTTCATAAATCAGCGCCTCCTCAATTCAGGATCAGGCCATTATCAACGATTTTTATTGTTTAGATGTGTTTGATGTCAGATGTTTATTGAGCAAACTTTCCACTGGCGGTGGCATTTGCAGGTAAAAACCTTGTTCATGTAATGCGGTTTTGACTTTTTCAATATCCGCATTTGCCAATTTTTTTCTTTCAGATAATGAAATCATCATTGCATATTGAGGTTCACCAAATGTTTTTAACAGCTCTTCAGGAACACGCGAAAAATCACCTTTTCTTTCAATATACAGATAGGTTTGGTCACGTTTTGGGCTTCTGTAGATTACACCAATCATTGTCATAAACTCTTTTAAATTAACTCTGCGACTTGCTTGAATAATTCACTAACTATAACATGCTTATTATATTTAAGAATATCGTCTCCCAGAGACTGTTCTAGGAAAATGTTTGTGTAATCGCGTTTGTGTAAACTACTTTGGGAAACTTAACCTTGCTGAGTCAGAATATCGATGTCACAGTCGCCAATTGAGCTAAAAGGCAGTAATTTTACGCTTTCGGTCGTTCATTTGTATGATGATAAGCCGGAAGTTATTCATAAGGCTATGCAGGAAAAAATGGAGCAAGCTCCCGAATTCCTGAAAAATGCTCCCGTTGTTATCAATATTTCTGCTCTCCCTGTTGGTGCAGATCTCCTTGCACTCCACCGAGCCATTGAGTCAGTTGGGTTGCGCGTCGTTGGCATCAGTGGTTGCCAGGATGAAGCACAACGAGAAATTGTTCTGAAATCTGAACTTCCTTTATTGAAAGAAGGTAAAAGTCAGAAAGTTCTTACGCAAGAAAATAAACCGACTGAACCTATTTTCAAAAAAACTCGTATAATTAATACGCCTGTTCGTTCAGGACAAAGAATTTATGCACCAAACAGTGATCTTATTGTGACAAATAATGTGAGCGCTGGTGCAGAATTAATCGCTGATGGAAATATTCATATATATGGTGTGCTGCGGGGACGAGTATTGGCAGGCGCATCTGGTGATCAAGAAAGCCAGATTTTCTGCACCCATTTAAACGCTGAACTCACCTCTATTGCAGGTCAATATTGGCTCAGTGAAAAAATCCCAGAAAATTTTGTTGGCAAAGCAGCAAAATTACGTCTGGTGAACAATGAATTAACTATTGAAACTTTAGTCTAGCCCTTATAACAAGGAATCGCTTCATGGCACGCATTATTGTTGTTACATCTGGTAAAGGTGGCGTTGGCAAAACCACTTCAAGCGCGGCCATTGCTACCGGTCTCGCCCAAAGAGGGAAAAAAACCGTTGTTATCGATTTTGACATCGGTTTGCGGAACCTCGACCTCATCATGGGATGTGAACGCCGTGTGGTTTTTGACTTCGTGAACGTCATTCAAGGTGATGCCAGTTTAAATCAGGCGCTTATCAAAGATAAACGCACCGATAATCTATATATTCTACCCGCTTCCCAGACCCGTGATAAAGAAGCCCTGACTCGAGATGGGGTTGAGAAAATTCTGAATGAATTGGATCAACAGGGATTTGAATTTATTATCTGTGATTCACCCGCAGGTATTGAAAGCGGCGCATTGATGGCGCTCTATTTTGCCGATGAGGCAATTATCACGACCAATCCAGAAGTTTCTTCTGTTCGTGATTCTGATCGTATTTTAGGTATCCTGGCATCCAAATCACGCCGTGCAGAGAAAGGGGAAGATCCTATCAAAGAGCATCTTCTGCTGACACGTTATAACCCAGGGCGTGTCAATCGCGGCGATATGCTAAGTATGGAAGATGTACTGGAAATTCTGTGTATTCCTTTACTTGGCGTCATTCCAGAAGATCAATCTGTTCTCCGTTCATCCAACCAAGGGGAACCCGTCATTTTGGACAAAGATTCTGACGCCGGTAAAGCATACGAAGACACGGTTTTACGTTTACTCGGTGAAGAACGGCCTTTCCGTTTCATCGAAGAAGAAAAAAAGGGCTTTTTAAAACGCCTGTTTGGGGGATAACGCATGGCTTTGTTAGATTTCTTCCTGTCGAGAAAAAAACCGACGGCCAATATCGCCAAGGAGCGGCTACAAATCATCGTGGCAGAGCGGCGCCGTGGTGACTCTGAGCCTGCCTATTTGCCTGAAATGAAACGGGATATTCTGGCTGTTATTTGTAAGTATGTCCAAATCGATCCAGACATGCTTTCTGTGCAGTTTGAGCAAAAAAACGATGATATCTCTGTGCTAGAGCTTAATGTCACCTTACCTGAGGTTGAAGAATCGCCAAAATAACAGCATCAAATAACGTTATTTAATTTAACACGGTGATTTTTTTGAGAATAATAAATCGGGGTGCGGTAGTATCCCGATTTAAGATCAAGAACGAGAAATACCTACATATAAGGCAAGATAACAAAACAAAATATAAACATTATTTTTACCTAATAATGTACATTAAGTATCAAAGAAAAGCGTGTTTATATTATTGGCCGCGGTAACAACTAAAGTCAGTAAAAACAGTCTTACTTCCCTGCCTGTATATCAAACAGGGAAGCAAAATGATATCTCTTAAATAGAGCTAGAGTTGTGACCGTTATTGAACTAACGGTATGACTCCGAATAGTTTGTCAATATTTCTGCAATAGGTTCAGCCAGCAACATACCGCGCCAGCCTTTGATTAATTCAGGTTGATATTTTGATGATTTCAATTTCCAATGCCAACTCAGTAATTGATTGATTTGACGGCGAGAAGCCAGCAGCTCGGCACTGAAATGGTGGGATTCCGCCACCTGAGTGACCAGTGATTTAATTTCCTTGAACGCCTTGCGATAATCAGGGTAATCAATCAAATTCACAATCTGATCCGGACAGGCCTCTTCTGGAATATTCCTGCTCTCTGCCACCATCGCCAACAATCGACGACCATGACAACGAATTTCTTGCCCACTCAATCCCAACGCATCCAGTTCTGCCAAAGAGGTCGGCATATAGCGGGCTACTTGCCATAAATTTTCCTCACGGATCACAAAATTGATCGCCAGATCACGTTCCCTCGCCTGATTTAAACGCCATGCAGCCAATTTTTGCAAACAGGCCAATTGCCTTGGCCGTAATTGCCATGCGTTACCAATATCCTTATAAGCATACTCCGGCATCAATATCTCTTTACGGCGCTGGGCTATCAGATTGCTTTCATCTTTTGCCGCATCCAAATACCCCGCCAACTCTGCCTTTTCCATCAAGATATCGGCGAGCGGTAATAAATGGTAGACATCTGCCGCAGCATATTGACATTGCTTTCCACTCAATGGCCGAGCCAGCCAATCAGTGCGGGATTCACTCTTATCCAATTCGATATGTAAATATTCAGCAACCAGTGTCGCAAAGCCACACGATATGGGATGACCAACAAACGCCGCCAATACCTGGGTATCAATCATGGGCTCTGGCAAGCATTGGAAACTATGACCAAAAACCTCCAGATCTTCACTGCCAGCATGGATAAATTTTAATACATTTGGATCAGTCAATAGCTCCCTAAGAGGCTGCCATTGCGAAATGTCGAGGGGATCAATCAGAGAAAGCTGTTCACCATCAAACAGTTGTATCAAACCTAATTGGGGATAGTACGTCCGTATACGTACAAATTCAGTATCTAATGCAATTCTTGCGTGTTTTTTTGCCTGCTCACAGATTGACTGCAACTGGGCATCGGTGTTAATCAACTGATAGTTCAAAACATCATTCTCTTAGCCATTCATAAGACGTGCACAACAACGCCGGTAAGAAACCGGCGCTTTTGTTGACTGCCTATGGTTTAAAATCAATGGAGCACAGCAATAAACATGATCAATGTGTAGCAGCATCATCATCCACTTTTACCAATTCTTCATTACGTAGTTCTTTACGAAGAATCTTACCGACATTGGATTTTGGCAACTCATTGCGGAATTCAATGAGTTTTGGCACCTTATACCCTGTCAGGTAATGACGGCAATGCGTTTTAAGTTCATCTTCAGTCAGGCTGGGATCTTTACGCACAACAAATACTTTGACAGTTTCTCCTGAGTTTTCACTCGGAACGCCTACTGCTGCCGACTCTAACACTTTAGGATGGGAAGAAACAACTTCTTCTACTTCATTTGGATAGACATTAAACCCTGAAACCAGAATCATGTCTTTTTTCCGATCAACAATGTGAAAAAAGCCTTTTTCATCTACGTTAGCAATATCCCCGGTTGCCAACCAGCCATCTTTCAACACCTCATCCGTCGCATCAGGACGGTTCCAGTAACCTTTCATTACCTGCGGCCCACGTACCCACATTTCACCGACTTCGTCCGGTGAAACTTCATTACCGTCATTCCCTACTAATTTAATTTCTGTTGAAGCAACGGGGAAGCCAATACTGCCACTGTAATGAGTCAAGTTATGTGGATTAGCTGAAACCAGAGGGGAACATTCTGTCAATCCATAACCTTCCAACAGGTGACAACCGGTCAAGTTTTGCCATTTTTCGGCCACCACTCTCTGTACAGCCATACCGCCGCCAACCGATAAACGTAATGAGGAGAAATCCAGTTTCTGAAATTCTGCATTATTCAGCCAGGCATTGAATAGTGTGTTAACACCTGATAGCGCGGTAACACGATAACGCGCGAGTTCTTTGACCGTGCCGTGTATATCACGCGGGTTGGTAATCAACAGGTTTTGCCCGCCCATTTCAATAAAAAACAAGCAATTTATCGTCAAAGCAAAGATATGGTACAACGGTAATGCCGTTACCACGACTTCTTGCCCCGGCTTCAATAATGGAGAATAACAAGCTTTGGCTTGTTCAAGGTTTGCCAGCATATTACGGTGAGTCAGCATTGCACCTTTTGCTACCCCCGTGGTTCCCCCCGTATATTGCAGAAAAGCCAAATCCTCACTTTGCACATCCGGTTTGACATACTGCATGCGGTAACCTTTATGCATCGCACTACGGAACGAAATAGCATCCGGTAAGTGGTATTTGGGCACGAGCCGTTTAACGTATTTCACGACGAAATCAACCAGGGTTCCTTTAGGACGGAAAAGTTGGTCACCCATGCGCGTCAAAATAACGTGCTTAACTGGCGTGTTGAAGACTATTTTTTCTAAGGTATGTGCAAAGTTAGAAACGATAACAATAGCAGAGGTGTCACTATCATTAAGCTGGTGTTCCAACTCACGCGGGGTATAGAGCGGATTCACATTGACCACAATCATACCTGCACGCAGAATGCCAAACAGTGCCACGGGATATTGCAATAAATTTGGCATCATCAATGCCACGCGAGCCCCTTTTTTCAGCCCCAGACCATTCTGTAAATAGGCAGCAAAGGCACGGCTACGCTCTTCCAATTTACGGAAAGTCATTACCTCGCCCATATTGATAAATGCGCTTTGATCAGCATAACGTGCCACAGCATTCTCAAACATTTCAATCAACGACGTATAACGGTCGGGATCGATTTCTGCCGGAACATCTGCCGGATAATGTTTTAGCCAGACTTTTTCCAAGTTGAATACTCCTGAAATCTAATTGCGATGTAATCACTGCCCATAAAACAAACAAACCAGACTTGTATATTTAACAAATTATTAACTCAGCGTACCAGTTTGAAAAGGAACAATGTTCAGGTTGGCGATGCACATCACTAATTTAATACTATCAATTATTGCAAAAAAATAAGGCAGCCTTTGCCGCCTGAATATTCTTGTTATTTATCAATGAATTAGTTAATTTATTGGTACTTGTATTTATAATCCATTGATTATACACCGATTTACTAATTCTTGACTTAGAGTCTTACCATTATTCCAAATAGTTATAAGTAGGATACTCCAATAAAAGATAATTATTAAGAATAGAATTTATAATAGGATTTAGCTTATAGAATAAACATATTGAATGTATGGCTAGTGGCAGGTTTATTTCTGTTAGGTTCTGCCTGCCACCAGATATCTTTTGATTGACAAAAAACTATTCCGTTAAAATCGTTTCAACAGATACAGGTTGAAGTGGCGGATAGCCGCGCCAAAACGGATCATAAGGGTTGCTATAATAATTCCACGGATCAATGGCTACGGCAGAAGGAAAAATCATTCTCTGAGATTCATGCCAACGTTTCATCCCCGTGGCATTCATCACAACGTAATGATACGGGCTATTGCCTACATTTCCCTGTTCAAGGCCAGTAATCAAACCCACGACAGTAACATAATGATCTTTAAAATCACTGGGTTCCAGGAACGTATTCACATAAGCATAAACTCGTCCCAGAGAAGGTGTATCCAACCGTGGGGCGGCATTACTTGCCAGTGGCATGGCAGATATTTCCAATCGGGTATGATCTTTTTCATTTAAGACACTCAATACCTTTCCACCAAATCGCCCTTCATGCCCAATGTATAATTCAGGCGCATTTTTGACAGAAAACAGGTTTTCTACCGGTGTCTTACTTGTTCCTTTAATAACATCAGGAACTGACACACAGCCCGCAAGTGCTAAGGTTCCCACCAGTAGCGCCGCTTGCAGTATGCTTCGATAGTATGTTCCATTGAGCATAAATCCTCCAAACACAGAAAAATCTTATTAAGCTAACCTGAATCTGGTTAGCCATACTCTAGCTCTTTCTCTATTCATGGACACTGCTTTCTGCCACAAGTTGCATGAATTTTATTGCCCCAGACAACAGATCCTTAACGACCCGGCAATTTTTTCCATGTCACTTCATTACGTAAGTAAACAGGTTCAGCATGCTCAACTGCGGTTGCTTTCCCCGATTGCCACATCTGGATTGCCAATGGCAGCATATCTTGCGCATGAGGCAAAGTCATGTCGCTGTCTGTCAGCGTTAAGTGGCTGTTCAATAATTGAGGATAGGCTTGCCACCCCGTTCCGGCAATTGCCCATTCACCTGACAAGGAACTCATGATCGCTTGCACTTGTTCAGGTTTTAGCACGGCTTCCGTTGCATCGCCTTGCCATTCACCTTGAGAATTACGGGTGTATTGTCCCCAGTAAACTTCGCCCATCCGTGCATCAATGGCAACCAGAACGTTTGTTGCGCCCTTCAGGCGAAAAGCACCTTGTGCCATTGTTTTCAGGGAAGAAACGCCAATCATCGGTAATTCAGCGCCCAGTGCCAGCCCTTGCGCAATGCCAACACCAATCCGTACACCGGTAAAACTGCCCGGCCCACGTCCAAACGCTAACGTATCTAATTGTTGCAGGCTCACTCCGCCTTCCGCTAATACCGCTTGAACCATCGGTAAAATACGTTGCGTATGCTCTCGTGGGGATATTTCAAACTGTGCTTCGACAGCCCCTTCATTCCAAAGTGCAACAGAACAAGCTTCAGTTGCAGTATCAATAGCTAAAATCCGCGTGGACATGCCTTAACTCCGGCAAGATATAGAATCAAAAATAAGGAGCTATACTAGCATAGCCCCAACATCATCGCCCCGTCATTTTATTCAAACTGCATTTTACTCAGACCGCGGTGGGCGTGATTGCAAAAACGCGATGGCTTTTGATAAATCACGGGTACGGGAAGCGGGAGGCAGGCTATTTAGAAAAACCTCACCGTATGGACGCATTACCAATCGATTATCACAAATCACCACAACACCATAATCATCAATATCACGGATCAGTCGTCCAACGCCCTGCTTCAAGTCAATCACGGCATCGGGAAGTTGAACTTCATTAAAAGCATCGCCGCCCTTAAGTTGACAATCTTCGATACGCGCCTTGAGCAAGGGATCATCCGGCGCAGTAAACGGTAATTTATCAATAATAACACAGGACAACGCATCGCCACGGACATCGACCCCTTCCCAAAAGCTGCTTGTTGCCACCAGTAATGCATTACCCGCAGAGATAAATTGAGCCAGCAATTGTGACTTACTTGTCTCCCCCTGTACCAATACCGGCAACGTCATACTGGCACGAAACTCTTCTGCCAAACCACGCATCATTTGGTGGGAAGTACAGAGGAAAAAGCAACGCCCTTTATTGCTTTCAATCAATGGCTTCAACATGCGAGCCAGCAATTTTGCACCACCATTTTGGTTAGGTGAGGGTAAATGACGCGGAACACATAATAACATTTGCCGTGGGTAATCAAATGGACTGGGCAGAAGTAATGTTTGGGCTTGTTTCAACCCTAAACGCTCGGTGAAATGGTTTAGCTGTTCATTGACCGACAGTGTTGCCGATGTAAAAATCCAACAACCCGATTGTTCACGGATCATCTCACTGAATTTATCGGAAACAGATAATGGTGTCAGCGCCAGCAAAAAATGCCGTCCATAACTTTCGAACCAATAGCTGTAATTAGGTATGCTGACATCAATCAGGCGCTTAAGACGATTGCGATAAGCCGTTGCCCGTTCAAAAGCCGCATCCAACATGGTTGAACGCCCCAAAGAGAGCTTCATCACGTCATAACAAAGCTCAAGGGCATCATCCAAACGCACTAATGCTCGCTGAACTTGCGGCTGCTGTAACGCTTCCCGGAGATTACCCCGATAGCTGTTTTCACCCAATGACAAACGAAAATCTTGCGCACTTTGGCTGAGACGATCGGCACTTTTTTGCAACTGCGCCTGATCCCGAACTTCAGTGCGATAAGCCATGATGATATCACGCGATAAATCCATTAATTGGCGGCTGCTTAACTGCTGACCAAAATATTGGCTGGCAATATCGGGGATCTGGTGAGCCTCATCGAAAATCACTACATCGGCCTGCGGGATTAATTCACCAAATCCGCTATCCTTAACCACTCTATCGGCCATAAATAGATGATGGTTAACAACCACGATATCCGCTTCCATCGCTTTACGGCGGGCTTTCAGAACGAAACATTCCTGATAGCGTGGGCAATCACTGCCAAGACAATTGTCATTAGTACTGGTGACCAACGGCCAAACCGTGCTGTCTTCCGCCACTTGGTGGCAGGTGCTAATATCACCCTCTTCTGTATGGGCTGACCAATGCCTGAGTTTGATAACTTGTGCCAATATTTCGGCTTCCAGTTGGGAATTGCCGATTGACTGTTGTTCAAGGCGTTCAAGGCATAAATAATTTGAACGCCCTTTTAATAGCGCCAAATTGCCTGTAAAACCTAAAGCATCAACGATGGTGGGAAGATCTCGATTGTAGAGCTGATCCTGCAACGCCTTGGAGCCAGTAGAAATGATCACTTTTTTACCGGAGCGCAAAGCAGGCACCAGATAAGCAAATGTTTTACCGGTTCCCGTTCCTGCTTCCACGACCAGTTGTTGCTGTTTTTTGATCGCAACGGTAATAGCCGAAGACATTTCCCATTGGGCATCACGCGGCTTAAAACCCGGTATGGCGTTGGCAAGTATGCCATTTTTCGCAAAATCGTCTGACACAAACTGTCTCTTTCAATAAAATGTGGCAGAATTATGCCAATACTGAAGGGTAATAACCACCCCAATTCAGCAAAAAACTGTACAAATTAACAGGAGATTTAATGACTATTAAACGCATTGATCCAGATGCCCGTTGGTCAGAAGCGGTCGTTCACAATGGCACTATCTATTATACCAGCGTGCCAGAACAACTGGATGGCGATATTACAGCGCAAACCGCCGATACGCTGGCAACCATTGATGCCCTGTTACAGCGTCTCGGTTCAGATAAGAGCAAGATTCTGGATGCGACGATCTTTCTGGCGGACAAGGCCGATTTTGCAGGTATGAACGCCGCTTGGGATGCGTGGGTTGTTGCCGGGAGCGCGCCAGTCCGCTGTACGGTTCAAGCAGCATTGATGAACCCTGACTATAAAGTAGAAATTAAAATTATCGCTGCCTTATAATCTGTATTCATCAAACAAACATGGCATTGAAAAAGTTATCACTTCTTCAATGCCATTTTGGAAATGAATCTACAAAATGAAATTTAAGGTATGGAACGCAAAAATTAAGCCATCTTAATTATAATCATGCCGATCAACAGCAGCACAATACCACTCCATCCCTTAAAATTCAGTCGTTGATTAAACATTATCCAGCCAGCAGCGACTGTAGCAATAATGCCGAATGCCCCCCATAACGCATAAGCAATGGAAAGTTCAATCCCTTTCACTGCCTGAGCCAGTGCACTGAATGCGCCTAAAACCGCAATCAGAGATAAAATACCGAGCCAGAAGCGCTGAAAACCGTTGGATAATTTCAATAAAATATTCGCTATAATTTCCAAAACAACAGCCAGAACCAGAAATGCCCCATGCCACCATTCAAATTGAGTTAGCATATCATGCCTCCTTAATTTGTTTGTTCAAAATATCATTTGGAGCATGGTCTTGGTTCTTTTTTGTCCCCGTCTTGATCAAGGCAATTCCGGCTATCAGCAATGCCAATCCACCCATTTTCATCAATGACAGTGATTCGTTGAACCATATCACACTAAAAGTGGTAATAAACAGGATCCCAATACCTTCCCAAAGTGCATAAGCGACGCCTAATGCTACTTTTTTTACAGCAATTGCCAACAAGACATAAGAAGTTGTGATCATGGTATACATCACAATCATGCCGGTCAGATCACCCGAAACGCTGGCTTGTTTCATTGACAAAGTACCCACCACCTCTGTCATAATCGCCAGTGCAAGAAACATCCAATAAATCATTTTTTTTCTCCTGAACATACTGATAAGCATGCCAAGATATCTAGCTATAAATGCCAACAAGAGCGGCAGCAAATGCAATTACACAACATCAGAATTAAGCTGACGTTTTAGCGAAATATTTTGGCAAACGAAAATTGCCGGTGAAGAACCGGTTAGTAGGAGAAGGCCCTAAAGGGCACCGCACCAGTAGTGCTCACTGGATAAGATAGTTGAGAGGAAAAAAACATGGGTACAACGTTGAATTTTGTTACTATGCTGAATGTTGACGCTTTTGGCGCTATTCATAATATTTTATTCTTTCATCACACATAATCGCCGTGTGATATACTACGAACCCTCATTATGGAATTGATTACTTTTATTTCTAGCATATCCCAACAATAAACACAACTGACAGGTAACTTTTTCAATGACCTGTTTTATGGGCTTGGATGGGATCTGGCCACAAAACGCGGCCAGATGATGATAACCAGATAATAATAGTAGAAAATACCGTTCGTTACTCAAATTCATTCCATGAACGGCCATCGCGTGTAATCATCGCGATGGAAGCAACGGGTCCCCAAGTCCCCGCTTGATAAGGCTTCGGTGGCTCATTATCTGCTGCCCATGCGTCCATTATAGAATCAACCCACTTCCACGCTTCTTCCACTTCATCACGACGGACAAACAGAGCCTGAATGCCACGCATCGCTTCCAACAGTAATCTTTCGTAAGCATCAGCAAGATGCGTCTGATTAAATGTTTCCGAGAAACTCAGATCCAATTTAGTCGTTTGCAAACGGTGCTTATGTTCCAGTCCCGGCGCTTTATTCAGCACTTCAATATCAATGCCTTCATCCGGCTGTAAACGGATCGTCAATTTATTCTGCGGTAACTGCTGGTAGGATTCAGCAAACAGATTCAGCGGAGGCTCTTTAAAATAGACAACCACCTCAGAACATTTAGCCGGCAAACGCTTTCCGGTTCTCAGGTAAAAAGGCACGCCTGACCAACGCCAGTCATCAATATCGACACGGATCGAAACAAAAGTTTCCGTTTTGCTGGCCTTATTCGCCCCCTCTTCTTCCAGATAACCCGGCACTTTCTTACCATGCACAAAACCTGCGGTATATTGCCCGCGAACCGTTTTTTCCCTGACGTTGGTCTGATCAATTCGACGCAATGAACGCAATACTTTCACTTTTTCGTCACGAATGCGATCGGCTGTCAGATCAGACGGGGGTGACATGGCAATCATGGTCAGGATTTGCAGAAGATGATTCTGGATCATGTCGCGCATCTGCCCTGCCTGATCAAAATAACCCCAACGCCCTTCAATACCCACTTCTTCAGCAACCGTGATTTGCACATGATCAATGGTGCGGTGATCCCAATTATTGACGAAAAGTGAGTTGGCAAAACGCAGTGCCAACAAGTTCAATACCGTTTCTTTACCCAAATAATGGTCAATGCGGTAAATTTGGCGCTCATTGAAATATTTTGCAACTTCATCATTAATCGCCTTGGAAGAAGCAAGATCGGTTCCCAGTGGTTTTTCCATCACGACCCGGTTGGGTTCCGTATTCAGTCCCGCAGCACCCAGCCCATGACATACTGAGCCAAACGTACTTGGCGGCATGGCAAAATAGTGAATAGCAGGCAAGTTATCCTTATTAAGGACTTTTGCCAATTCGGTGAAATGTTCCGTTTCATTGACGTCCAAATTACAAAATTCCAGACGTGAACTCAGCTTCTTCCATAATTCTGAGTCCAGTTTCTCAGACATAAATGTAACTAACGCTTCCTCAACGACTTTGGTATAGGCTTTTTTATCCCAGTCAGCCCGGCCGACACCGATAATTCGGGTATCCGGATGGATATAACCTGCTTTTTCCAACTGGTAAAGGGAAGGCATTAATTTCCGGCGTGCTAAGTCTCCTTTCGCCCCAAAAATTACCAAATTACAAGCCTGAGCTGTAGACGTCACCGCCATGTTGCATCTCCTCAATTACGGGGTATTGTAATTTTTTTACAGAACTTGCAGGTAATGTACTCTTTTGGTTATAGGCAGTAAATACTGATTACCATTTTGCATTCATTGACGATATGGTCATAATTTACACTGAGTAGTGACTATCAACTGAAAATTTACAACGATTAAGAAGTAATCTTACCAAGTTGAAAGTTAGACACTTGTCATATTTTGATGAAAAATCCCAGGTTATCCGGTTGTTGCCACTGCCCGCGTTCAATGACAAGTAGTATATTTTCATAAAAATGACATAGATTTCCCCCTGTTAATGAAATCGTTAAAACCGAGGTTGAACTTCGTCTTATGAACACACTGGAACGGCTCCAAAATAGTCTTGATGTTTTGAGTAAGTCAGAGAAAAAGGTGGCGCAGGTCATCCTTGCTTCACCACAGACTGCCATCCATTCAAGTATTGCCACTCTGGCTAAAATGGCGAATGTGAGTGAACCGACGGTTAATCGCTTTTGTCGCCGCCTCAACACCAAAGGGTTTCCCGATTTTAAATTGCATCTGGCACAGAGCCTCGCCAATGGCACACCTTATGTAAACCGCAATGTGGAAGAAAGTGACAGCGTCACCTCTTATACACACAAAATTTTCGAATCCGTGATGGCAAATTTGGAAACGGTCAAAGGTAATCTGGATATTGCGGCCATTAACCGGGCTGTTGATTTGCTAACCCAAGCCAGAAAACTCTCTTTTTTCGGTTTAGGGGCATCAGCCGCTGTCGCCCATGATGCCATGAACAAATTTTTTCGCTTCAACATTCCAGTGACCTATTTTGACGATATTGTGATGCAACGAATGAGCTGCATTAACAGTAGCGAAGGCGATGTTGTCGTCCTGATTTCCCATACCGGAAGAACAAAAAACCTCGTCGAAATTGCGAAACTGGCCCGCGAAAATGATGCCACCGTGATCGCTATTACTTCGACAGGCTCTCCATTAGCACACGAAGCGACGCTCTCCATTCTGCTGGATGTTCCCGAAGATACCGATATTTATATGCCGATGGTCTCAAGAATTGCGCAATTAACCATCATTGACGTGCTGGCAACGGGTTTTACCCTGCGCCGAGGCGCAAAATTCAGGGATAATTTGAAGAGGGTCAAAGACGCGTTGCGTAATTCACGCTTTGATAAGCATGAATAAACCAGAAAATAGACTGTGTTTTTGTTCACTATTTATCAACTCCCCAGACTGGTAGCATAGGTAGACTTTCCCCATCTGCATATTCGCAGTACAGGGTTAATAATCAATAAATTAAATGGTTATATTACGGTAATCGAAAACGCATATACCCAATGGATTTTGAGTTACAGCAAGCAACTTGAAAAACGGAAGGTATACTTCACAAGTCAACGGAGTAATACATGTCCAGACGGCTCAGAAGAACAAAAATCGTCACTACACTTGGCCCGGCTACAGATCGTGACAACAATCTAGAAAACGTTATCAAAGCGGGAGCCAACGTCGTCCGCCTCAATTTTTCTCATGGTACTGCGGAAGATCATCTCCAACGTGCGAATAAAGTGCGCGAAATTGCGGCTCGTTTAGGCTGCCACGTCGCTATCCTCGGTGATCTCCAAGGCCCCAAAATACGCGTATCCACGTTTAAGGAAGGAAAAATTTTCCTGAATATTGGGGATAAATTCCTGCTGGATGCCAATCTGGGTAAAGGAGAAGGAGATAAAGAAAAAGTCGGCATTGATTATAAAGGCCTGCCTTCAGATGTCACAGCCGGTGATATCCTGCTATTGGATGATGGGCGCGTCCAATTGAAGGTACTGGATGTCCAGGGTATGAAAGTCTTCACGGAAGTGACTGTCGGCGGCCCCCTTTCCAACAACAAAGGCATCAATAAACTGGGTGGCGGGTTATCAGCCGAAGCGCTGACAGCAAAAGATAAAGAAGATATTATGACAGCCGCCAAAATTGGTGTTGATTATCTCGCTGTTTCTTTCCCCCGTTCAGGTGAAGATTTGAATTACGCCCGCCGTCTTGCACGAGATGCAGGCTGTGAAACCCAAATTGTCGCAAAAGTTGAGCGGGCGGAAGCCGTCAGCAGCGACGAAATTATCGATGAAGTTATTCTGGCATCCGATGTTGTCATGGTCGCTCGCGGTGATCTCGGTGTTGAAATCGGCGACCCTGAACTGGTTGGTGTACAGAAGAAACTGATCCGCCGCGCTCGCCAACTGAATCGTGTCGTGATTACGGCCACGCAAATGATGGAATCCATGATCACCAACCCAATGCCAACCCGTGCTGAAGTGATGGATGTCGCCAACGCGGTACTGGATGGGACTGATGCGGTGATGCTTTCTGCCGAAACGGCAGCGGGACAATATCCTGCGGAAACCGTTGCCGCAATGGCACAAGTCTGTCTTGGGGCGGAAAAAATGCCCAGTGTCAATATCTCCAAACATCGCCTGGATATGACATTTGACAGCATTGAAGAAGCGATTTCAATGTCCACCATGTACGCTGCCAACCACCTGAAAGGCGTCAAAGCGATTATTGCCATGACTGAATCTGGCCGCACCGCTCGCATGATGTCTCGCATTAGTTCTGGCCTGCCTATCTTTTCGATGTCTCGCCATGAATCAACCTTAAACCGCACTGCCCTTTATCGTGGCGTAACGCCAGTTTATTGTAGTTCACATACTGATGGGATCGCGGCGGCAAACGAAGCCGTGAACCGCCTGCGCGATAAAGGCTATCTCATCTCTGGGGATCTCGTACTCGTGACTCAAGGTGACCAAATGGGCACTATTGGCAGTACCAATACCTGCCGTGTGCTTGAAGTTGAGTAATTGCGATACCCTTAAATTATGAAAATGCCTTACTCCTCGCGCTGCGAGGAGTAATAATCAAAGATCTTTCCTTTTATAAGGTTCAATATCCCCTTCTTTCCGCGTCTTAAGCAATTTTAAGATCCACGTGTATTGTTCAGGGTTAGGTTTAACCAATTCTTCTAATTCTTCATTCATGCGGCGCGCAATATAGGCATCATCCTGCCCTGCAATATCATCCATTGGCGGACGGATATAAATATCCAACTTATGAGTCTGGCAGTTATAAACCGGAAATAACGGAACAACGGCTGCGCGACAAACTTTCATTAAACGCCCAAGTGCAGGCAGTGTCGCTTTATAAGTGGCAAAAAAATCGACAAATTCGCTGTGTTCTTCACCATGATCCTGATCGGGTAAATAATAGCCCCAAAAACCTTCACGCACTGACGCGATAAAGGGTTTAATTCCTGCGTCACGGGAATGCAAACGGCCACCAAAATGATGGCGTGCTTTATTCCATAAGTAATCAGCGACAGGATTACTCTGATGATGAAACATAGCTGACACTTTTTGACCGCGTGCTATCAGCAACATAGCAGGGATATCAACCGACCAGCCATGTGGAACCATAAAAATCACATTCTTGCCTTGTGCTTTTAAGGTTTGAATAATCTCTTCGCCATGCCATTGGGTACGTTCAAGTGTCGATTTCACCCCCTTGAGGCAAAGCTCCGCCAGCATAACAAATGATTGAGGTGCCGTCGCAAACATACGATCAATCAGCGTTTCGCGTTGTTGTGCCGTTAACTCAGGAAAACAGTAAATTAAATTGATTTTCGCCCTGCGACGCGCACTTTTTGCTTTTCTGCCCGCCCAAGTGCCTATTTTAGCCAGAAATGGATCACGCCATTTTGCAGGGACATAGGATAATCCTGCCAATATACCTACGCCGGCCCAAAGCCCCCAATAACGGGGATGTAAATAAGCTCGATGAAACCGAGGGACATATCCCAATTTACTATCTGTATCTTTTTCTTTATTCATGAGCTAACTCTGATGATTCCAACATTTGTTCTCAAGGTGCAAGTTTACAACAAAAAATAATATAAAAGCGGATGATATCAATCATCCGCTTTTATGTCTGTCAATAATCTGAAGCTGGTGTATTTAATCTAGCAACAATTGCGGTTTCATCTCCTGAACCATTGCGACATATTCTGCACGCTCTTTGCCACCCAACCCACCAGAACGCGGCAATTTTGCCGTGAGCGGGTTAACCGGCCGCTGATTATCCCAGAATTCAAAGTGCAGATGTGGGCCTGTTGAGCGCCCCGTACTCCCTGACAACGCAATACGTTCACCTCGTTTCACTTTCTGGCCTGGTTTTACCAATATTTTCCTCAAGTGCATGTATCGCGTGGTATATTGCCGACCGTGCCGAATGGCGATGAAATTACCCGCCGCACCATCAAATTTAGCGACAACGATTTCACCATCACCCACCGCCAGAACCGGTGTTCCTACCGGCATAGCAAAATCAACCCCTTTGTGGGCTGTAATTCTGCCGGTTACCGGATTTAAGCGGTGTGGATTGAAAGAAGAGGAGACTCTGAATTGTTTAGTCGTAGGAAAACGCAGGAAACCACGTTCCAGACCGGAAGCATTGCTGTCATAAAAACGGCCATCATTGGCACGAAAGGCATAATAATCATTGCCGCCACTTTGCAAGCGAACGCCTAACAACTGGCTCTGTTCACTTTTCCCGTCAAGCAGTTCACGGGACATCAACACAGAAAAACGATCACCTTTACGCAATTTGCGGAAATCTATCTGCCATTGCAGCGCCTTTGTCACTTCTCTGGCTTCACTGCTGGTTAACCCAGCAATCAGGGCACTGCTGTTAAAACTACCATTGACGGTTCCGGTGATAACACTGTTTTTCCATTCTCCCTTCTGGAGTTCTTGTGTTTCGTTGAACGTATCCCCTTCGCGGGTATAAACACGTGTTTCACGGCGTGATATATCCCACGTCAGCGTTTTTAAGTTACCGTTATCGTCAGTCGTCCAAGATAATGACTGACCAATACCTAAGTTACGCAATACCTTATATTGGTTTGCCAACAACGCGACATCAGAGGAATCAATACCAAACTGAGTTAAAATCGAACTCAGTGTATCACCGCTGGAAACAACATACTGATGCGGCACATTCGCTGCGGTATCAGCAGAATTACCATCATCATCCCCAATGCCTTCATTGGGGAGTTGTTCGTTCTCATCCCCAGCGACATCATCCGTTGCATCCGGAATACTATCGGGAGTACTGAGAATAATGCTACCAGTCCGTTCTTGTTCATGGTAGACAACAGGCCGCCATATCGCGATAGCCAAAGTGACTAGCGTTAAAGATCCAAGCATGATCTTGTGTGGTTTGGGCAGGTTGTTGTATACCAGAACGATAGTTTTCGCTATCTGCTGCACTAATAAAATTCCTTATTGTACTAATTCAGGCAGCTCGCGTATTGTCTTGATAGCTGCGTGATAAATTCCATGTAGCTATCTCTGTCCAATACGATGCCGCTCCCTAAAGGGTCAAGTATTCCGATACGTACATCAGTACCTTTTGCCACGGCATGAATAACGGCTGGCCTGAATTGAGGTTCAGCAAAAATACATCTCGCTTTCTGCTCAACCAGTTGTGTTCGTATGTTGTGTAATCTCTGCGCACCTGGTTGTATTTCAGGATTGACCGTGAAAACCCCTAACGGAGCTAATTGGTAGTGTTTTTCAAAATAGCCATAGGCGTCATGAAAAACGAAATAACCCTGTTTTCGTATGGGCTTTAAAACATTAGCAATATTCTTATCAGTTTGTGCAAGCTGTCCATTGAATTTACGTAGGTTTACTTCTAATTGCTGTTTTTGTTGAGGATACTGCTCAACAAGCCTTTCATATATTGCCTTAGCGGCTTCTCCGGCAATCTCTGGAGAAAGCCAGATATGCATATTATATTCGCCGTGATGATGATGTCCGTGATTTTCCTCATGTTTAGGCTGATATGATTCAGCACTCAGATTTTTGCCGTCTTCACCACTCTTCGATTCTTCACTATTCTTTAATAAGAGTGGCTTAATCGTAGACAATTCAGCGAGTGTCAGTTGTTTATTCCTTTCAATTTTAGCTATCGGTTTCGCCAAAAAAGTTTCCATATCCGGACCAACCCAGACAACCAAATCAGCTTGGTTAATTTTCTGCACATCCAGGGGCCGTAGCGCATAATCGTGTGGAGACGCGCCATCGGGCAGAAGTACCTGAGTCTTTGTGACACCATCAGCAATGGCAGCAGCAATAAAACCCAATGGGCGGATAGAGGTAATGACATCTGCCTGTACAGAGCAGTTAACTCCTGCCACCAATACAGTTGCCAGGGCGATCTTATGAAAAAATTTATGCGCGTATTTCTGTGAGTTGTGTAACATAATATGAATATTCCATGCAGAAAACTGAGTAATGTTATATTATAACATATCAATGATTCTGCAAGACACTTTTAACATGTCAACTATGATCACCCTAAAAAACATTACGGTTGAATTTGGTCACCGCAAGGTATTAAACAATATTTCATTCAATCTCAAACAAGGGAAAATCCTGACCCTAATCGGCCCAAACGGCGCAGGGAAATCCACTTTGGTTCGCGTCGTTCTTGGTTTAGTCCAACCCACTTCGGGCACTATCGAGCAAAGCCCTGCATTGAAAATTGGTTATGTTCCGCAAAAACTTCACCTTGACCCTACCCTACCCCTGACGGTTAAGCGTTTTATGCTGCTAAGGCCCAACGTGAAACCCGCAGATATCCTGCCGGTATTAAATCGGGTCAAGGCCGCCCACTTACTGGAGCAACCGATGCAAAAGCTGTCTGGCGGAGAAACTCAGCGAGTGCTCCTCGCCAGAGCCTTACTTAATCACCCTCAGCTTTTAGTTCTTGATGAACCCACACAAGGTGTTGATGTCAATGGTCAATTGGCGCTTTACGATTTAATCAACCAAATCAGAACAGAGCTTCATTGCGCGGTACTTATGGTATCCCATGACCTGCACTTAGTGATGGCAAAAACAGACGAAGTTTTATGCCTTAATCAGCACATTTGCTGCTCTGGCACACCCGAAGTCGTATCAATGCACCCAGAATTTATTGCCATGTTTGGGCGGCATGGCGCAGAGCAACTGGCCGTCTACCGCCATCATCACAATCATCATCATGATCTTAAAGGAAAAGTTATTTTGAAAAATGTTGGGGGATCACCTCGATGATTGAATTATTGCTTCCCGGCTGGCTGGCCGGTATTTTTTTGGCTATTGCCGCAGGGCCTCTTGGTTCTTTTGTCGTTTGGCGCAGAATGTCCTATTTTGGTGACACACTGGCACACGCCTCACTGCTGGGTGTTGCATTTGGTTTTTTACTGAATGTCAATCCATTTTATGCCGTGATTGCGGTGACACTCATTTTGGCCATTATTTTAGTTTGGCTGGAAAAGCGGCCACAATTAGCGGTTGATACCCTATTGGGTATTTTGGCTCACAGTGCCCTGTCACTGGGCTTAGTCGTCGTCAGTTTTATGACCAGTGTCAGGGTCGATATGATGGCCTATTTATTTGGCGATTTATTGTCTGTGACGTATGAAGATTTGTGGCTGATTGCGGTGGGTGTCACGATGGTTGCCGGATTACTGATATGGCAGTGGCGCGCGCTGTTATCAATGACAGTTAGCCAAGATTTGGCATTCGTCGATGGCATAAAAATCCAACGCCTGCGTGTTCTGCTGATGCTAGTGACAGCATTAACGATTGGGCTGGCAATGAAATTCGTCGGAGCGTTAATTATCACTTCCCTGCTGATTATCCCTGCCGCGACGTCCCGTCGTTTCTCCCGTACCCCTGAGCAAATGGCCGTTTTTGCCATTATTGTCGGTATGCTTTCTGTGACGGGAGGATTAACATTATCGGCATTCTATAACACACCGGCAGGGCCTTCTGTTGTGCTTTGTTCGGCGGTGTTATTTGCATTGAGTTTAACCAGCAAGGCCAGGAATTGATAACTTATATCGATACGACTGAAAAGAGGGCTATGATTTAAATAATCGTAACCCTTTTTTACTGGCTGTGTATTGTGGTCAGTTTAGCGTCACTCAGTCCGTCAATGCTGAGCTGATTCAGATGTACTGGGACATTGGTCGTATACTCCATGAACGTCAGAAACGACAGGAATTGGGGGCGGGAATTATTCCGAAAAGTGATCGCCCATATTTTTGGTCCAAGGACAAAAAAGGCATTGATGCGTCTGATGGCGCTGCTAGCTCCTTTCAACATGGTTGTGCTGAATTAAGATTAAATATGACACCAATAAAGGTTTTAAATGAATTAACCCCCATCGAAGCCTATACGGGGCGCACATTGCACTTATTGTGTTAATCCAGCCAACCCTATACAAAAAAATAGCCATTATTTCAGCCAGTAACTTTTGATGCCAGCAAAATTCCAAGGATAGAATTGACAGGAAGCACAGTCAAACTTCCCACACCTATGTTATTCTCTTTAATTCAATTTTAAGGAACATGGACTGATAAGGCATATCCAGAATAATGAAAAGCACTTCGAAAATTATCCTCACGGCTTGGCAAGATTATCTGAAATGCAGCGGCGCAGAAAAAAGTAAAATATCAGCCAATAAGGTACATGAAGATCATCAGCTCGTACTTAGTCAAGAAAACTGTGAGGATACTCAAAACGGAGTACGCATTCACATCACACCTAAGATGTATGAAAACTGGCGCAAGCGCTTTGTCAAATATGGTAAAAAGGGTGAAATTATCCATATTGAACCCGTCAATCTGCTGTTTCCGCTGTTACGCTGTACAGAGAATGTGCGGGGCAAATCTTACGTGAAATACCTGCCGCTATTCTCTTTCCCACTGCCAAAAGCGTTATTTGAACAAAATAGCACCTCTTTATTACTCCCGGTTAAAGATGGACAACAAATAAGCGCTTTGCCATTCGCTTTCCGTGAGATGTTTGGCATTCAGTTGGCTGAGTTAGGTGAAAATCGCCATATGATGAGCATTGTTAGCGCATTGACGGGCCGTAAATATGACACCTTCCTTGAAGCATTTAAATCGCTTCAAGGCTGGATCACAAAGCAGTCTAATAGTAAGCATCAAGGACTAGAAACTGCATTTAATGCCCTTGTTGCGCCACTACATAATGAAGATTACAACCTGAAACGAGATGCAGAAGATTTCAGTTGGCTGTGTGACAATTCCGAAGGCGAATTCCCACTGCTAGAACAGTATCTCAACCATGTTCACAGTGAGGATAATTCTCCAGACATATATGAACTGGTAACGGGAGGATTGTTTGAAACACACCATCTTCTTGGGTATGGGCAGATGGAAGCGATACAGGCGATTAATCAGGATGAACGTCTGATCGCTGTACAAGGTGCCCCTGGTACAGGTAAAACTACTCTATTTAAGTCTTTGATTGCTCAGCAATTGGTAGCGCGTGCATTGTTCATCGCTGAGGGTAATGACCGTAACTTAGGTATGTTGGTGACATCTACCGCCATAAAAGCAGTAGAAAATATTATTGACGACCTATGTAGTGACCCTCTTACACAACAACTTGACTGGCTCTGGTTTCACGGTGGATCTAAGGATCAAGTACAGAATGAACTTGTCCGATTAGAGAGACTCATCAGCCGATTGCGGCAGGAACGTTACGAAGAACACACCCAACGTGATTACTTATCTGTGTTGCTCCAACATCGTGATGAACTGAATACCTGCTATCAAACATATCTGACTGAAAAAGCCGCGGCTCTGCAGTCTGTTGTCAATTGTGGACTTGGGACAACAGATGTACAGGAACTTCCTCTACGTTTCGCTAATAAATTCACCTCATTTGCTACCCATGTTCAACATCAAGGTATCAATGCCTCACTTAACCACCCTGACGACCTTGATAACTTCGATTACTATCTGGAGAAAAGCTTGTATGTATTACGGCAGGAAAAGGAATTACGCCAGCAAGCTCTAAAGGTTTATCAAACCCTGCGAGCAACTTGGCCACTACCGCATAATGTGGAAAAAATTCTCCACTGGATAGATTCTCCACTACGTCCTGCACTTGAGCTACATTACCGTGACTATCCACGAAGGGGAATCAGGCTCCATCTTGCACGCCTGTTCGAGGGAAAATACCGAGCACGATTACAGCAAATGCAGGCTGCTGCCCCAGAGGATTTTCAACATTTCAACCTTAGCGCACTTACTCACCACCAGTTAACAGCTCTGGCAGATGCCGGAGAAACGTTGTCGCAACAGGAGGAAAAACTTCAGCTACTGAAATTGCTCCTGCATTCTGAACCTGATGCCCAGCAAGAAAAACGCCTGTTAAGCCTCAGAGTCGAAGTGGCAGATCTGCAAAGCCAATGGCGTAAGGTAGTGTATGCACAACAGATGATGGCTCAGTATCAGCAGCACTATCCGGAAGGTAACTGGTGTGACATCTTACGTAAACGTTTTATCAATCAGCATCGAGAAATGTTTGAAATGGCTATTGGCTATCTCTGGCAGGAACAGCTGAAACGGAAAATAGAATTAGAAGAGGTGTTGACCCATTGGCAGGCTCTGGTTAATGGACGCCGCAGCGCAGGTTATTATCGCTGGCTGGATAAGCTGGATGAATTCTATTCTATACTGTCGTTGGCATATCCGGTGATGGCGACTACGCTGGTATCCGCTTGGAAGATGGCTGGCTATCGTAAGCTTGGTGAACTTAAAGGCCATAAACCTTGGCATCTGGCACTTTGCGATGAGGCAGGCATGATTTCGGTTGAATCACTGATTCCGTTGCTAAGCCGCAGCGAGAAAGCGATGATTGTCGGTGATCCGTTACAAATCGAACCTATCCGTAATCTCTCTGAAAATCTACAAACGCAACTGCGTGAACGCCACTTTACAGACAATAACACGTTATATGAACGAGTTTCACCTGCAACCGTTACGGCTTGGCACCGCGCTGCTGGTACTCTTTCAGGTCGTGTAAATGATATTGGCAACAGTATTATTTTGGATGAACATCGGCGGTGCCAGAAACCAATTGCTGATCTTTTTATCCGTTTGGCCGGTTATCACGGGGTTACAGTAGAAACTGCAACGCCTGACGAACGTATCGCCAGTGCTTTTGAGAAATCAGGCGGTCACCATTTGATGTTCTACAGCGTAGAAGGTCAGAAAGGGGATGCCGTGAACACTAACCTCGACGAAGTCGATGCCATTGAACAACTACTGGATAAGCTGGAAGAAGCGGGTTATGACCTGACCACTGATATTGGTATCGTTACCCCTTACACCAACCAAAAGTCATTACTAAGTAATCGCTTCGCTCAGCGCATGAATCACGATCAGAAAAACTGTATCGGTACTGTACATCAGTTCCAAGGGGTAGGATTTGAGGTCATTATTTATAGCCCGGTAATTTTTCATCCCCTTGATAATCCGAATTTTCAAAATGATTCTCCTAATATGCTAAATGTAGTGGTTTCACGCGCTAAACAACAACTAATCATCGTAGGTAACTATCATCGACTGCAACAAGCAGGAGGTTATCTAAAGGTACTCGCCGATAGCGTTGCGGAAGATTTTCTTCTTGAGCAAGGTAGTCAGCACCCGCAGTTTGCAAGCCTGAGCCAGACTCCACGTTTACAGCGTTATTATCGTGACTGTGAACACATTGCCGCATTCAGCGCGTTGATAGCACAGAGTAAAAAGGAGGTGATAGTGATTACACCGTGGATTCGACGAGGAGGGAAGCAGTATCAACGGCCTGAACTGGCACAACTGTTGGCTACGCAGCAGCGTGGCGTGAGCGTCAAGGTCTATTACGGTTATTATCATCAACGCTTAGATCGTGCAGATGATAATGATCAAACGCTAATTGCCGAGTATTGTGAACAACTTGGAAAAGAAAATGTTATCCGTCTAACAGAAGGTACACATGAAAAAGTACTGATGATCGATGGGCGTTACATTATTCTCGGTAGCTGGAACTGGCTTTCCCATGGTTACCACGATAGCTGCCAGCGTAGAGGACAATTCAGTAACGCCATTCGTCATGAGATAAGCGCCGAATTGGATGACGTTACGTTTGTGAAGGAACTCAGAGATCGACTGGGGCTGGAATAACCTCAACGTTGAACTCGGGAGACCAAATTGTCTTGAATTATCGGTACGCCCCCTGAGTGTAGTAGTACATTAAATCCGGACACCTCAAAAGCCTGCTAATGTTATTAACATGACAATGAGGTATGACAATGAAATTGAAACCGACCAAACGCCACTATTCCGTTGAATTTAAGCTGGAAGCGGTTCAGCAGGTTGTTCTCCATCATCAACGATTGATATCGCCTGTTCACTGGCCGTTGATGCCAGTACCTAAGATTATCCAAAGCATGAGCCGCTGAGGCTGCTGCTATGATAATTCGCCGATGGAACGGGTATTCCGGAGTCTGAAAAGCGAATGGGTGCCACCGGAAGGCTAACTTAGGTGGGTAAGTGGATTGGGCACAAACATCCAGCTCTTGGCAATGCCCCAGAGCTGGTGATTAAGGGAACGATTATTCGTTGTTTTTTATTGAGTCACTGTCCTTACTCAACCCAAAATGCCGATAAGCATGATGGGTTGCAATTCGTCCTCGTGGCGTTCGTTGAATAAATCCTTGTTGGATCAGGAAAGGCTCCAGCACATCTTCGATAGTTTCTCGCTCTTCACCAATCGCCGCGGCTAAGTTATCCAATCCAACGGGACCACCCATAAATTTATCAATAATGGCAAGCAGCAACTTACGATCAAGGAAATCAAATCCGGCAGAATCCACATTCAGCATATCAAGGGCTTGGGATGCGATATGGCTGTTAACAGAACCATCACCTTTCACTTGAGCAAAGTCCCGCACCCGACGCAATAACCGATTCGTGATACGGGGCGTGCCACGGGAACGCATCGCAATTTGTCTTGCCCCGTCATCGGAAATAGCTAATCCCATATAACGCGCACTACGGGAAACAATACTCTGCAAATCATCGACATTGTAGAATTCAAGGCGCTGTACGATCCCAAAACGGTCACGCAAGGGTGACGTTAAAGAACCGGCGCGCGTGGTCGCCCCTATCAACGTAAATGGCGGGAGGTCAATTTTGATGGATCGAGCGGCTGGCCCCTCGCCAATCATAATATCCAGTTGATAATCTTCCATTGCAGGATAGAGGATCTCTTCCACAACCGGCGATAAACGGTGGATTTCATCAATAAATAACACATCATGCGGTTCCAGATTAGTGAGCATGGCAGCAAGATCCCCTGCCTTTTCCAATACCGGGCCTGATGTGGTACGAAGATTAACCCCCATTTCATTGGCAACAATATTTGCCAGCGTCGTCTTACCTAATCCGGGGGGGCCAAAAATCAACAGGTGATCCAGCGCGTCGCCACGTTGGCGTGCCGCTTGGATAAAAATTTCCATCTGTTCACAAACATGGGGTTGCCCGACATATTCAGACAGAAACTTCGGCCGAATCGCACGATCAATGGCTTCATCATCTTGCAGAACTTCTGCTGAAACCAGGCGGTCAGCTTCAATCATCACTTAACTCCTGTGATTACAGAGCCGCACGAAGCGCTTCTCGAATAAGGGTTTCACAATCTGCGCCCGGTTTAGCCACTTTGCTCACCATCCGGCTGGCTTCCTGCGGTTTATATCCCAAAGAGACCAGTGCGGCGGCGGCTTCTGCTTCAATCTCAGCAGCCGAATTCGCTTGTTTGCTGGCAACAGGTAAATTAATATCGCTACTTTGCTTAAACAGATCACCATTAAGCCCCTTAAAGCGATCTTTCATCTCTACGACGAGTCTTTCGGCCGTTTTTTTGCCGACACCCGGCAATTTGACCAGTGAAACGATGGCTTCTTGCTCTATGGCTGTAACGAATTGTTGGGCAGACATGCCCGAAAGGATGGCCAGTGCTAATTTTGGCCCCACCCCGTTGACTTTAATCAGTTCGCGGAAAAGTGCCCGCTCTTGTTTATCATTAAAACCGTATAATAACTGGGCATCTTCACGCACAATAAATTGGGTAAATAAGATCGCTTCCTGACCAATTTCAGGCAGTTCATAAAAGCAGGTCATTGGCATATGAACTTCATAACCGACGCCATTCGTTTCCAATAAAACCAATGGTGGCTGTTTTTCCAATACAGTTCCTCTCAGACGCCCTATCACTGTTTACCCCTTGAAAAATTATGAAACTTCCTGACGCCTCACGGCGCAAGGCGTCAGGAAGTGATCTATGATGTTGAAATATCATTTAGCTTATAGCATAAAAAAAGCTGGACGTATATCCAGCATCGACTATTTCAAACGGCCTCGCGTCAAATTTAACCGTGCATCACCGACCCGCAGTAAATTTTGGCTGAGATGACAATGCGTAATCGCAATCGCCAAGGCATCGGCGGCATCAGCCTGTGGATTTGCCGATAATTTCAACATTGAACGGACCATATGCTGAACCTGACTTTTTTCGGCCGCTCCCGTACCGACCACAGTCTGCTTAACCTGACGGGCGGCATATTCAAAGACAGGAATAGACTGGTTAGAGGCCGCGACAATCGCGACACCGCGCGCCTGACCCAGTTTCAAGGCAGAATCGGCATTTTTCGCCATAAAAACTTGCTCGATGGCAAACACATCAGGCTGGAATTGGGTAATAATTTCGCTAATTCCGGCATAAATCTTTTGCAAACGACTGGGTAAATCATCGACTTTTGTGCGAATACAACCGCTGCCGAGATAGATAAGTTGCCGTCCATACTGGCGAATAACGCCATATCCCGTGACTCTGGAGCCAGGGTCAATACCAAGAATAATCGCCATATCGAACTGTTTGCTTAAATTTCGTTAAATCTCGCTTACATCGGTTCGTCTGTGATATGGGATAAAAACGTTAGAGAAAGTGCCCTGCATTGAGGAACACTTTCTCTACGCTGTGACCCCTAATGCCTAATTACAGCAGTGCTGCAACCTCATCAGAGATTTCACCATTATGATAAACTTCCTGCACGTCGTCAGAATCTTCCAACATGTCAATCAGACGAAGTAATTTCGGCGCAGTTTCTGCATCCAGTTCCGCTTTGGTAGATGGGATCATCGAAACTTCCGCAGAATCGGCCTTGAAGCCGGCGGCATCCAGTGCGTCTTTCACATCGCCGAAAGACTCTGGAGTAGTATAGACGTCAATTGCGCCATCATCATAAGTTTCAACATCGTCAGCACCCGCTTCCAACGCCGCTTCCATCACCGCATCTTCATCCAAACCCGGTGCGTAGGAAATAACCCCTTTTTTGGTGAACAGGTAAGAAACAGAACCATCAGTTCCCAGGTTACCGCCGGTTTTGGTGAACGCATGACGAACATCAGAAACGGTACGGTTACGGTTATCACTCAGGCACTCCACCATCACCGCCGTACCACCGGGGCCGTAGCCTTCATAAATGATGGTTTCCATGTTATCTGAATCGTCGTTACCCACCCCACGGGCAATCGCGCGGTTCAAGGTATCACGTGTCATGTTGTTGGACAGCGCTTTATCGACGGCAGCTCGCAACCGTGGGTTAGAATCGGGATCACCGCCGCCCAATCGCGCAGCCGTGACCAATTCACGGATAATTTTAGTGAAAATTTTACCGCGTTTTGCATCCTGTGCAGCTTTGCGGTGTTTCGTATTGGCCCATTTACTATGACCTGCCATGAAAATATCTCCGGTAAAACGTCTTGTAGACTAAATAACAAATTCTTCAATTGCTTGCCGATTGCTCCACGACTTCGTCAATCTGGCCGCGTCTTCCACCGCCAGCCATTGATAAGCCAAATGTTCAGTCAGCAAGATCTCCCGCTCCGCAGGTAGCGCCAAAGAGAACCAATGCTCTTTGTTTCGCGTGACCCCCGGCGCGTATCGATGGCGTAAATGCGAGAAAATCTCATAATAAAGACAGCGTTGGCAATCTATCAGTTCAAGATTTTCATTGATAATATCAATGCCTACCTCTTCCTGTACTTCACGTAACGCCGCCTCACGCGGTTTTTCGTCCTGTTCAAGGCTACCTGTTACCGATTGCCAAAATTCCGGATCGTCCCGTCGCTGTAGCATCAGCACCCTTTTGCTGTCAACGGCGTAAATCATAACCAGTACAGATTCAGGGCGCTTATAAGCCATTATTCGTTCTCTTTTTTAACCACTGAAATAGCCAGTTCTGCCAATGATGTTGGGTTCGCCGGGCTTGGCGCATCCGTCATCAAACAGGCCGCTGCGGTTGTTTTCGGGAACGCGATCACATCACGAATATTGTCGGTATTGGTCAGCAACATGACGAGGCGATCCAAGCCAAAAGCCAGACCAGCATGCGGAGGCGTGCCGTATTTCAGGGCATTCAGCAAAAAGCCAAATTTCTCCTGCTGTTCCTGCTCATTAATTCCCAGAATACGGAATACGGTTTGCTGCATTTCATTGCGATGGATACGGACAGAGCCTCCGCCCACTTCATAGCCATTGATCACCATGTCATACGCATTCGCGATAGCGGATTCTGGATCGCTTTCCAATTCAGAAGCCGACATATCACGCGGAGAGGTGAATGGATGGTGCATGGCCGTCAAACCACCCGCGCCGTTGTCTTCAAACATCGGGAAGTCCACCACCCAAAGGGGTTTCCAGCTTGCCAGATCGGTGAGATTCAGGTCACGGCCGAGTTTCAGGCGCAGCGCTCCCATCGCATCAGTGACAATATTTTTCTTGTCAGCGCCGAAGAACAGGATATCACCATCTTGTGCATGAGTACGGGACAGCAAGCCTTCAACCACTTCTGCGGACAGGAACTTGGCAATCGGGCTTTGTATCCCTTCCAGACCCGCAGCACGGTTGTTCACTTTGACCCATGCCAGGCCCTTCGCACCATAGATACCGACAAATTTGCCATATTCATCAATCTGCTTGCGGCTTAACTCTGCGCCACCGGGAACGCGGAGCGTCGCAACACGGCCTTTCGGATTGTTGGCCGGATCGGCAAACACAGAGAATTCCACGTCTTTAACCAGATCCGCAACATCCACCAACTCCAGCGGGTTACGCAGGTCGGGTTTATCTGAACCAAAGCGGCGCATGGCTTCTTCGAATGTCATCATCGGGAAGTGACCCAAATCGACACCTTTCACCGCCAGCCACAATTCACGGATCATTTTTTCCATGATTTCGCGCACTTGTTCGGCGGTCATAAACGAAGTTTCAACGTCTATCTGGGTGAATTCCGGCTGGCGATCGGCGCGCAAATCTTCATCGCGGAAGCATTTCACGATCTGGTAATAACGGTCAAACCCGGACATCATCAACAATTGCTTGAAAAGCTGCGGAGATTGCGGCAGGGCGTAAAATTCGCCTTTATGCACACGGCTTGGCACTAAATAGTCACGCGCCCCTTCTGGCGTCGCTTTAGTCAGCATTGGGGTTTCAACATCGATGAAACCCGCTTCATCCATAAAACGACGGACAAAACTGGTGATTTTCGCGCGGGTTTTCAAACGCTGTGACATTTCTGGACGACGCAGGTCAAGATAGCGGTATTTCAGGCGCTGCTCTTCGCTGTTGTTCTGTTTGCTGTCCAGCGGCAATGGCTCTGAGCGGTTGAAAATCATCAGGCTTTCTGCGAAAACTTCAATTTCGCCGGTCGCCATGTCTTGATTAATCTGGTGATCAGGGCGCGCACGCACGATCCCGGTAATTTGAATACAAAATTCATTACGCAGTTCAGAAGCCTGAGCAAAGACCTCTTTCTGGTCTGGGTCAAAAAATACCTGAACGATGCCCTCGCGATCTCGCATATCAATAAAGATCAAGCCACCCAAATCACGGCGACGATTTACCCACCCACAAAGAGTCACTTTCTGGCTTTCATGGGTCAGGTTCAACTGCCCACAATAATTAGTACGCATACACTATCCTTTTACTCAGCTCGTTATGCTTTCTGCTGCGGAAATTTTGGCATTGTTCTTTTAGGAAGAATTGCAAAAAAGGCTGCTATTATACTGGAAATTCTGACCGGAGATAAGGTCAGAACACCGTTCCTGGCAAGACAATTTTTTGCTATCTGGTTACATTCATAGAATTTATTATTAAATACTATGATTTATAGCGACAGTTTTATTTTTGCGGTTTATCATCACTTGGCCGTTTTTTGGTTAGGCAATGGAGTTAAAAAATGGTTAGCTCGCTTTATATCGTACTGGGCGCACTACTGTTAATTAAACTGTCTCTGGATGTCGTCAAATTGAGAACGCAATATCAGGTCGCCTATGGTGATGGCGGTTTTTATGAATTGCAGACCGCCATCCGGGTGCATGGTAACGCTGTTGAGTACATTCCAATTTCAATGCTGTTATTGGTTATGATGGAGATGAATGGAGCCCCCGTTTGGATGCTGCACATTTGTGGATTAGTCTTACTTGCAGGCAGAGTGCTTCACTACTTTGGCTTGCACCATCGAGATATGCGCTGGCGACGTATGGGTATGGCCGCAACCTATATCTCAATGGTGATAATGATTATCAATAACATCTATTATTTACCGTGGGAGCAGATTTTCTCTCTTTATACCTAATCTTTTCCCTATACCCAAACCAAGGCGGTATCGTACCGCCTCAGGGGTTTCTGCCTTTTCCCGCATTCTGCTAGAATAACCGCTTCTTATTGTTTCCAACATCAATGCTGTTATGTCAAATCAAGAATCTCATAATCAACGGGACAGCCTGTTCTCTGCCCCAATAGCCAATTTAGGTGACTGGAGTTTCGATGAACGTGTGGCCGAAGTCTTTCCTGATATGGTTAAACGTTCAATACCCGGTTATTCCAATATCATCTCTATGATAGGTATGCTGGCAGAACGTTTTGTCACGCCAAACAGTCAAATTTATGATCTCGGTTGTTCCCTTGGGGCAGCCACGCTATCCATCCGCCGTGCTATTAGTGACGAAAAAAATCGTACCGAAGACAACAATAACCCCTCCCATACAGCGGGTTGCCGTATCATTGCTGTCGATAACTCACCCGCAATGATCGAGCGCTGCCGCCGCCATATTGATTCTTTCAAGGCCAGCATCCCCGTTGACGTCATCGAACAGAACATTCTTGATACCGATATTCAAAATGCCTCAATGGTTGTTTTGAATTTCACCTTACAGTTCCTGCACCCTGATGATCGCCAGAAAATGCTGGATAAAATCTATGCTGGTTTAAAGCCTGGGGGTGTTTTGGTTCTGTCTGAAAAATTCAATTTTGAAGATAATCAAATTGGCGAATTGCTGTTCAACATGCACTATGATTTCAAGCGCGCCAATGGTTACAGCGAACTGGAGATCAGCCAAAAACGCAGTATGTTGGAAAATGTCATGCGGACAGATTCGGTTGAAACCCATAAATCACGCCTCAAACAAGCTGGCTTTCAGCACGTTGAAGTCTGGTTCCAATGCTTTAACTTTGGATCATTACTGGCGATAAAAGGAGCTGAATAATGATTGATTTCAGTAACTTTTATCAATTGATCGCCAAAAACCACTTGAGTCACTGGTTAGAATGCCTGCCTGCACAGTTAAATCATTGGCAGAAAGACGCACTGCATGGTCAGTTCAATTCATGGGTAAAAATTCTGGAGAATCTGCCTGAAATTCACCCTAGCCAACTTGACCTGAAAAATGGCGTGATGGCGAACCATGAGCCAGCATTATCAAACGGCGAAAAAGCCCGTATTCAAAATATCCTGAAGCTATTGATGCCGTGGCGTAAAGGGCCTTTTTCGCTGTATGGCGTGGAGATTGATACCGAATGGCGCTCTGACTGGAAATGGGATCGTGTCCTGCCCCATATTTCTTCCTTAGCAGGCAGAACCATCCTTGATGTCGGCTGTGGCAGCGGTTACCACATGTGGCGCATGGTAGGTGAAGGCGCTGATTTAGTCGTGGGAATTGACCCAACTCAGCTTTTCCTTTGTCAATTTGAGGCGGTCAGAAAATTACTGGGCAACGATCAACGCGCCCATCTGCTGCCTTTAGGTATCGAACAACTGCCAGAACTCAAGGCCTTTGATACGGTGTTTTCAATGGGCGTGCTTTATCATCGCCGCTCTCCCCTTGACCATTTGTGGCAACTGAAAAACCAGCTCGTTTCCGGTGGTGAGTTAGTTTTGGAAAGTTTGGTCATTGAGGGTGACGAACATCAATGCCTGATGCCGGGTGATCGTTATGCACAAATGCGTAATGTCTACTTTATTCCCTCGGCCAAGATGCTGAAAATTTGGCTGGAAAAATGTGGTTTCATTGATGTCAGAATTGTTGATCACGCGGTCACAACACGGGATGAACAGCGCCAAACAGAGTGGATGAAGACGGAATCACTGGCCGATTTTCTTGATCCAAACGATCACAATAAAACGATAGAAGGTTACCCGGCCCCCCTGCGGGCTGTCCTTATTGCCCGCAAAGCATAGCTTTTATATCCCCCAGACACGCAGTTAGCTGTGTGTCTGGAAATTTGGGTATTTATATGAAATTGGAGTATTTTATTTTTTCCGTTGAACCAAACTAATCACTCCCTTCATTGATTCAACTAACTGCCCATCAACACAGTGGTAAGCATATTCATCTACCTCACTGTCGTCAGAACTCATCGTCACACCGGCTTTCCGGTATTTCATGGCAGAAGGCACCATTTTGCCTGCTGAACTGTGAACTTCTGTTATGCCAATTTCCAGAAACTTACTGATATTGCTCATTCTGACCCCAGCCCCCGGCATAATAATCGGCCCTTGGCTCGCCTGTAATAACTCTTTTAACAGGGGCAACCCCAACTCCGCATTTTGTTGCTGGCCTGAAGTTAAAATACGTTGTACACCAAGCTCTGTCAGTTGATCCAACGCAACGTGAGGGTTGAAGCACATATCAAAAGCGCGATGAAAAGTGACTTCCATATTTCCTGACAATGACATCAATTGTCTCATGCGAAGCCTGTCGATATGACCTTCTTCGTTCAAAACGCCGAAAACGATCCCAGGAAATCCCATATCACGAATACGCGCAACATCATTTTTCATCACGTCGAAATCCGTGTTGCTGTAACAGAAGTCTCCCCCTCTTGGACGGACAATGGGATGCACAGGAATGGATAAACACTGTAAGGCGTGCTGCAACGCCCCGAAGCTGGGTGTCACCCCACCTTCCGACGGGCTTGCACACAATTCGATGCGATCAGCGCCCGCCTTTTGTGCAACCAAAGCACAGCTTATGCTATAACAGCAAATTTCCAGCTTTATCATTCAAAGCCCCTTGGATATAAACTTTCAACAATCTTTTATACTCGTCGTATTTCAAGATGCCTTTATTAGTGAACTCATTAACTATGGCAACTAATTTTCTTTAGTAGTTTGTTGGAAATCACAAGGTTAGAGTTTTTTGCTAAATCTGCCTAAGGAAAAAGTCATTTTTGCTGGCTATGCCACATTTTTTATGATCTCTTTAACCAAAACGACGAATAATCGCCTGAAAGACAAGCTGAAAACAAAAAGTTATACCACCCGCGGCGGCTGATGGTAGCATGCAGGAAGCTGAATATGATATAAAACCCGTTATTTTCTCATAACTCACACGCTTGAAAGTCATTGCATAGTCCAAATGCAGGGGCTTTTGTGCGTAATTTAAGGTAATACGGTGAATATTCAGGCAATTCTTTCAGAAAAAATCAGCCATGCGCTGATTGCTGCGGGTGCCCCGGCTGACAGCGAAGCACACGTTCGTCAATCTGCAAAAGCTCAGTTTGGTGATTACCAAGCAAATGGGGTCATGGCGGCAGCTAAAAAAGTGGGAATGCCCCCCCGACAATTAGCAGAAAAAGTCGTCAGTTTGTTGGATCTGCAAGGCATTGCCAGCAAAATTGAGATAGCAGGCCCTGGTTTTATTAATATTTTTCTGGATAAAGCGTGGATTGCGACCAATCTCGAAACAGCGCTGAAAGATGAAAAACTGGGCATCACGCCGATAGCCCCCCAAACCATCGTCATCGATTATTCTGCACCCAATGTTGCCAAGCAAATGCACATTGGCCACATTCGCTCCACCATTATTGGCGACGCAGCCGCACGTACCCTTGAATTTCTGGGACATAAAGTCATCCGGGCCAACCATGTTGGTGACTGGGGCACCCAGTTCGGGATGCTGATTGCCTATCTGGAAAAAGTCCAGAATGAAGATGCCAGTGACATGGCACTGGCGGATTTGGAAGCTTTCTATCGTGAAGCGAAGAAAACCTATGACGAAGATGAAGCGTTTGCGGTTCGTGCCCGTAACTACGTCGTCAAACTGCAAGGGGGTGATGAATATTGCCGTGCCATGTGGCGCAAACTGGTTGATATCACCATGTCACAGAATCAGGAAACTTATGATCGCCTGAATGTGACGCTGACAAAAGAAGATGTCATGGGTGAAAGCCTGTATAACGATATGCTGCCCGGCATTGTTGCCGATCTGAAACAACGCGGGCTGGCGGTTGAAAGTGATGGCGCTACCGTGGTTTACCTTGATGAGTATAAGAACAAAGAAGGCGAACCGATGGGGGTTATCATCCAGAAAAAAGACGGTGGCTATCTTTATACCACCACGGATATCGCGTGTGCCAAATACCGTCATGAAGTCCTGCATGCTGACCGCGTGCTTTATTACATCGATTCACGCCAACACCAACACCTGATGCAGGCTTGGACAATCGTCCGCAAGGCGGGTTACATTCCTGAATCCCTGTCACTCGAACACCACATGTTCGGTATGATGCTGGGCAAAGACGGCAAGCCATTCAAAACCCGTGCGGGGGGAACAGTCAGGTTGTCTGATTTGCTGGACGAAGCCATCGAACGCGCAGGTGCCCTGATCCGCGAGAAAAACCCGGATATGCCGGAAGAGGAGCTGAAAAAGGTCGTCAATGCCGTTGGTATTGGCGCGGTGAAATATGCGGATCTGTCCAAAAGCCGGACGACCGATTATGTCTTTGACTGGAATAACATGCTCGCTTTTGAAGGCAATACCGCACCGTATATGCAGTATGCCTATACCCGTGTGAATTCGATCTTCAAACGAGCAGAAATCAATGAAAGCAGCCTGACCCACCCTGTTTTGCTGAATGAAGAACGTGAACAGGCATTGGCGACCCGCCTGTTGCAATTTGAAGAAACGATCACCACCGTTGCCCGTGAAGGTACACCGCATGTGATGTGTGCTTACCTCTATGATCTGGCCGGCCTGTTCTCGGGTTTCTACGAACATTGCCCAATCCTGAGTGCGGATAGCGAAGAACTCCGTCAAAGCCGCCTGAAACTGGCACTGTTGACCGCCAAAACCCTGAAACAAGGTCTGGATACATTGGGTATCCAGACGGTAGAACGGATGTAATCACTCTCTTCACAAACTGGCGTAAAAATTTTTTACGCCAGTTTTTTTCCTCTTCCTTCTTGCCTTTACACAAAATTAGCCATCCGATTAAAAAATAGATAAATTTTTATTTACGTTTCTCTTTCTCAACCTCCTGTGAAAATACAGAAAACAAACTATTTATTTTTTATTTTATTTAAGTAATTAATTGATTTTACTTAAAAATTAGGTTAATCACAATTTTTGTGGATACATATTATTCACGTTGGAATACTTAAATTTATCTGGTATATCATGGTATTTATAAGATGTTTTATCAGTATAAGGAGCAAGGAATATGGCTATAGGGCATTTTTTGAGAGTGGGAGATAAAACAACCTGTGGGGGAGCCATTCTGACAGGAACCAGCAGCCTGACATTTTATGGTAAGGATGCAAGCCAAAAAACAAAGCTGGTAACACCGCCCAATCATTATTGGGCGGCTGTTCAATAAAAAGATATTACCGCAAACCCCGCTGGGCGAAATCCTTCAAGCGGAAGCCCATTAACGCCAACGCCGCAAAATAACTACTGGCACCCACAATAACAACACCCATTAATCGTAGCAGGCGCAATGCCATATTGCCCTGCTCCCATGCCGGCATCAGCCATAACATGGCCAATAACGCCGCCACCATCACTGCTATTGCGACTCCCAATTTCAACAGGAAAGCACCCCATCCGGCCAAGGGTTTAAAAATGTCCCGCTTACGTAATTGCCAATACAGCATGCCGGCATTAAAGCAGGCCGCCAACCCAATCGAAAGCGCCAGCCCGGCGTGTTTCAAGGAGCCGATAAACACCAGATTCATTAACTGCGTCAAAATCAGGGTTGCAATCGCAATCTTTACCGGGGTTTTAATATCCTGACGAGAATAAAAACCGGGGGCAAGGACTTTAACCACAATCAATCCCATCAAACCAAAGCAATAGGCAATTAATGCCCGTTGGGTCATTGCTGCATCAAAGGCAGAAAAATTGCCGTATTGAAAAAGTGACACTGTCAACGGTTCTGCCAACATTCCCAGCGCCACCGCGCAAGGCAGTGCCAACAAAAAGCACAGGCGCAATCCCCAATCCATTAGCCTTCGGTATTCTTCATGATCCCCACTGGAAAAACTTTTTGCCAGTGAAGGCAGCAGGATTGTGCCTAACGCCACGCCCAGCACGCCCGAAGGCAATTCCATTAAACGATCCGCGTAATACATCCACGAAACCGAGCCTGAAACGAGAAACGAGGCAAAAATAGTGTTAATAATCAAAGAAATCTGGCTGACTGAAACTCCCAAAATAGCCGGCCCCATCTGGCGAATAACCGGCCATACACCGCTGTCACGGAAGGAAACGCGCGGCAATACCAGCATCCCGATCTTTTTCAGGTGAGGAAGCTGATAAGCCAATTGCAGAATCCCCCCCGCAATCACGGCCCAACCCAAAGCCATCACCGGTGGGTGACAGTAAGGCGCCACAAACAGCGAGAAAAAAATCATGCTGATATTCAGCAAGGTGGGTGCAAAGGCGGGCACAGAAAAACGATTCCACGTATTGAGAATAGCGCCCGCCAAGGAAGCCAGCGATATCAAAAAAATGTAGGGGAAGGTAATTCTGAGGAGATCACGGGTTAAAACAAACTTATCCGGTGTATCAGTAAAACCGGGCGCCGTCACATAAATGACCCAAGGCGCAGCAATCACGCCTATCACGGTGACCAGCGCCAAAATCAGCGTCAACATGCCTGACACATAAGCAATAAAAGTGCGTGTCGCTTCATCCCCTTGCTGATTTTTATACTCAGCAAGAATAGGAACAAACGCTTGCGAAAAAGCGCCTTCAGCAAAAATGCGGCGCAACAGGTTAGGTAATTTGAAGGCAACGAAAAAGGCATCCGTCGTCACGCCAGCCCCAAATATACGGGCAATGATGGCATCACGGATAAAGCCCAGAACGCGGGAGAACATCGTCATTGAGCTGACCGCTGCCAGTGATTTCAGTAAATTCATGGTATTTTCTAAGATTGGTTTCTATGCAATGAATATAAAAGATGTAAAGCGATTAGCGCAAAGAAATCAAGATAATATTATTGAATATTAATCATTTCCCTTCATTTCAATGCGGTATTGTGTTGTTTTTTTGCTCGCCGGATGTCACTCAAAAGCATCGTTCATATCCTGTCAGGGACATCCTGCCCTCAAAAATAACAAAGGGCGATTTTCTGATAAAAGCGATATTAATTAACCAGAAAAAACATTATTTCCGATAAAAAATAGAATAATTAACCCGACCACTCTTATAATGCGCATGATAATTAACTAAATGCCTTTTCATAATGCTGAGACTCTGATATTTCTGATTCCTTTCAACGTCTTTTTTCCTGACGCCGTTTTTAAAAAAATTTTCACATTTTTAATCAGTTGCCACATAAATTGGCAACCATGATTACGGGTAACCGTTTCATGTAACGATTGCCATAACCGCTCTATTTTGTTCAACCAGGGCGAATAAACCGGAAGGAATAAAAGTGTCACGCTTGGATTCTGTCGTAACCACGCTTTTACTGACTTACTTTTATGAATAATGTAGTTGTCTAAAATCACGGTGAGCGTTTCTGCGTGACGATATTGGCGTTTTAATTCTTCTAACGTATTGATAAATAATTGAGCGCTTTTCTTCATGTAACCCGTAAAAACAATTTTGTTGGTCCGGACATCAAGACAACCCGCAACGTAGTATTTTTGATTTTTACCCGGCGTATTAATGCGTTTTTGCTGGCCTTTAAAATACCAGCCCGCCCCGATTTTCGGGTTCAAGTGAATATCCACTTCATCTTCATAAACAACAGGATGTTTCTCTGACGCCCGGGAAAGCGCTTCGGTAATGCGGGCCATTTTTTCTTCATATTCCGGATCGGGTAACTTGACTGTCGGGGCCGCTCTTCTCCAGACAATCCCTTGTTGACGGAAATAACGGTAAAGCGTGCTCATTGAAAGGGTGATATTAAGTAACCTTTTGATTAAAAATACAAAAAAGGCCAGGCTCCATCGGGAACCGAGATAACCGAACTGTTGGGGAGAATGTTCCAATAGATAAGACAGAAAAGGCCAAAGTGGGGTTAAATGCCATCGGGTATGGCGGCCTGCCGGTAAACTGAGTAACCCCATCCATCCCAGCTCCCTAAACCGCTTAATCCAGCGCCAGACAGAAGACTCAGCGCAACACAGTTTATCGGCCACTTGGGAGACCGGCTCTCCTTGGCATAACCAGAGTATGCCCATGATCCGGCGGGCATAATTTTTATCTGTGGTTTTTTGAACGACTTTTTTCATCTGGCGCCGTTCATTTCGGGAGGTTGGTGGTAAGATAAGCATAACTCAGTCCTTCCTTTTGCGGTTTCTTTTATTGCAATCAAGACATTCGCAAAAATAGGACTGAGTTTCTTTGAGACTCCTACCATTTTGGCAAGCCATTTAGTTACGCATTCCAATCTAAAATAAGATTTAATCAACAGAGTTAAACCATTTACAGTGTTAAATAAATTTGCAATCTTTAAAAAATCTTACTTAATAAACACATACATATCTATAGTAATAAAACCGGACAAAACGATAAAAATAAACTTATATATTTCATCAACAGAATAGCAGCCACAGATTGCAAATAGTCAACATTCTGCTTAACTCATACCAGAGAAGCCATCACCCTATATTACCCCCTCTTTTTGTATGTTCCCTGCCCTGCAAGGAATATGCGGTAGCTTTAAACAAAAGCAAGGATATCCCATGAAAAGAAAGTTTATCGCACATAGCTCATTATCTGATAAGTCTTTATATTTCAAATCCCTTAAAGGGGTGGAAAGGTTATCTGAAGCCTACAAGTTTGAGGTTGAATTATTGAGTAAGAAGAGATTGTCGGACCCAATATCACTGCATAATACGATACTCACTGTAGAAATAAAAAATAAATCCACACCGACAAGATACTTAAGTGGATATATAGAAAAAATATCTTACGCACCTTTTTATAAATATGATGACAGGCTTTATTTATATACCGCCACCGTCCGGCCTAAATTGTGGGAGTTGAAACAAAAACTGGGTTATAGCATTTGGCAAGATAAAACGGTACCCGATATTATTGCTGAGGTATTCAGTCAGGCTGGCATTCAATTTGAAAACCAACTTATTGAAAGATATCGCACTTGGGAATACTGCGTCAAACATAATGAAACTGATTTCGATTTTATCCATCGTCTGATGGAACATGAAGGCATTTACTATTATTTCAAACATGATATGGGAAACCATACCCTGGTTTTGGTTGACGCGCCCCAATCCCATCAACCCCTGCCCGGCTATGACACCATTAAGTATCACAGTGTGGGTAATTCATTGAAAAAACACCTTACAGAATATATTTATAATTGGAATGTCTCCAGCATCACCATACCGAATACTTACAGTCTTGACGACTACGACTTCCGTAAACCACGGGCCAAACTCTATACCGCCATTCAAACTCCAAGCAGCTCGATTGATGACACCGAAATATTCATTTGGCCGGGGCACTATGTAGAAAGTGATCAAGGGCAATTTTATGCCAAAGTGCGCCAAAAAGCGGCTGAAGCAAAAAGTGAATTAATTGATGGTGAAGGCAATGTGTTGGGAATGGCGGCAGGACATACTTTCACGCTATCACTGCCCCATGATATCAAGGGCGATACACATAATGATTACCTGATTATCGGCGCACACTACCATTTTTATGAAAAGCCTTACGTTACGACGCCCACGATAACTTCCGCTGACAATCCTGCTGAGATTGTCGTGGGTGAATCGATAAACTCTCCCACTGACGATCTTGATTCCATTTCAAATTCGCATGCACCGAAAAACATCATTCAATTTGAGGCCATTCCGGCTGACACCCATTGGAAACCGTTGGCAGTGACACCGTGGCCAAAAGTGACCGGACTGGAAACCGCCGTTGTCACCGGTCCCAAAAATAAGCAAATATGGACAGACAAATACGGTCGTATCAAAGTGAAATTCCGTTGGGATAAAGATGACAAAAAAGATGATACCCGCTCTTGCTGGGTACGGGTTTCGACACATTGGGCTGGCTGGCGTTACGGCAGTGTTTGTGTCCCTCGCGTGGGTGAAGAAGTGGTTATCAGTTTCGTCAATGGTGATCCTGATAAACCGTTAGTCATCGGCAGCACCTATAACAATGAGAATATGCCACCGTGGGAACTGCCCAAACATGAAACCCGTGTCGGTATTATGTCGAATACCAAAGGAGGTAAGCATGATCAGGCAAACTACCTCTTTTTAGATGATGAACCCGATAAGGAATTATTTAACCTGCACGCAGAACGTGACATGAATATTTCGGTGGAAAAAGATAAAAAAGTCACGATTGACGGCAACCGTACCACTGAAATAAAAAAGCAGCAAAAAGATACCGTCACGGGAAATGCCAGTTTCACCTATAAAGCAAATCATGAAACAACCATTAGCGGCAAAGATACCTTAACGGTTGAAAGTGGTCAGCAAGAAACGATCAAAGATGGACGAAAAACCGAGATCAATGGCGGTGATACTTACAAGGTCAACGGGGATTTAAAGGCAACGATTAATGGCAACTGGGTACAGGACATTACCGGTGTGACAAAAATTTCAAGCCCTAACCTGATTACGATCAAAAGTGATACTAATGTAGTCATAGATTGTCCACAATCTCTATTTTCGTCCAAAGGTTTATCTATTTCCTTGGTGGGACTCAATATGAGCAGTACCGAAGCATCATTCTCCAATACTAAATTTAGCATGAGTCATGACGATATTTCTCTCGGTTTTACTGATGTATCAATGAGCAAAACTGTGGTGGATCTTGCTAAAAATGATGTAAAACTTGGTAACGCGAATGCGTCGATTGATCAAGCAGCCGTCAACCTCTCAAACAGCTCATTACATCTTATGAGTTAATCACGCTATCCATCAGGCTCTGAATGAAAATCATCAAACCACTGCGCCTAAGCCTGCTTTACCGACCTTATCGTTGGTTGCAAAAAAACCATCTGGGGATTGCCATTATGGCGTTGGCGGATATGAGTTCTGCCCCACGTTTGCGCCCGGAGGCGGAGCTTTGGCAACTGGCAGAAAGTGAATTGAAAACCTGTAATGGGATTATCGATCTTGCCATGCCTAAGCCGTGTGCGGAATTTCTGGCCACCGGCTATGCCTACACCCACCATCAAAGCGATAAAACCGCTTGCGCGGCGCGCATTCAAATTGGGCAATTGGATAAGACATTGGCGGTTTTCGGTGATCGTTATTGGCATGATGACCACCCCTCCCCCTCCCAGCCGTTTGAGCAAATGCGACTGGACTGGAGCCGGGCGTTGGGTGGCGAAGGCTATGAAGAAAATCCACATGGCATCGGTGTCAATCCAGAAGAGCGGGATAATGGGATGAAAATTCATCGCCTGCCCAACATCGAAACACTGCATCATCGCTTAATGTCACAGCGGAAATTAACGTCGCAACAGGACGTTCCCGTGCCGGCCAGTTTTTGCCCGCTGGATATTATCTGGCCACGCCGTTTTGCCCGTATCGGGAAAAAATATGATAAGGCGTGGCTGGAAAACGAATTTCCCGGCTTTGCCAATGACATGGATTGGCGGTTATTTAATGCCGCCCCTGAGGATCAATGGTGGGAAGAGCATCCCGCACTGCCGGAACACGCAACGTGGCGCATCTGGAATATGCACCCCGAAAAACCGGTTCAGGAAGGGATTTTGCCATCCTGGAACGCTCGTTGTTTTATCAAACGCTTGCGTCTTGATGAAGAAATTTTTGAAGAAGTCGTCATGCGCAATACCACTGTATGGTTTTTTCCCCATCGGGAACAGATGCTATTGATTTGGCATGGCAATGCACAAATTAACGAAGATGATGCCAAAGATGTTTTGCAAATGATGCCGGCATTGGAATTGCGCGGGAAGCCGCGTTCAACGGAACATTATCTGCGGGTACTTGAACAACGGTTGGATAAAGAAAAAGGCGTTCTTTACACGTTCCGGGAAAAAGATTTGCTGCCCGAAGTGCTGGTTGGCGCATGGTTAGATACTGAACTCCCCGAAAATCACTCCCCCTTACAGCAAAATCTGCAAAATCGGGAAAAACGCCTGCGTGAACAGCAACAAGAACGGTTGGCGGAATATGGTCAGGATATCAATACGTTGCTCTCTACCGAAATGACCCCGGCGGAAACTGAACCCGTTACCCTGCCCAAACTCAGTGACCTGCCGGAATTTGTGGAAAAAATTGAGCACGATATTGCCGAAAAAAACAGTGAGATTGAATTAAAAAAAACCGAGATGCTGGCGAAGATAAAAGAACAAGGTATTGATACCGAAAAATTGACGGCAGAGCCTCAGCACCGGGGACCCGAAAATCTGCATAAAATACGGGACACGCTACACCAGCAACAACAGCAAATGGGACTCAGTGATAAGGACTTGGCTCAAATGGAACAATCGCTCCATACCCTGTACTTATCTTCAGTGCAAAAACAGGCTCCAGCCCTGCGCCTGACCGGTAACCTGTCACAGATCATTCGTAAGCGGGTACAAAATATCATGCGGCAAGGGGGTGATTTCACTGGCATGGATTTTACCGGCGCGGATTTGTCGGGTCTGGATCTGCGGGGAGCCAATTTCACCCGTACTTTATTGGAAAGCGCGTGTTTCAATCATTGCCAATTGGATGAAGCCAATTTCAGCGAAGCCATGCTGGCCAGAACAGAAATCTGCCACGCTTCATTACGTGGCACCAAATTAGATCATGCCAGTTTGGCACTGGCTAACTGTGAACAGAGTGACTTTTCTGCGGCCAGTTTTACCGAAACCCAGTTACAGGAAACGCGATTTGATCGTTGCCGCTTTGACCGCGTCACCTTTACAGATTTACTCCTGCAACAGATCTTTATTACCCATTGCCAATTCCCCGATTCGCAATGGAACAACTGTACGTTTTTGCAACTTGAACTCCCGGCCCTCACGTTCAATAACGCCAACCTGACTAAAGTGGCCTTTATTCACTGCAAGCTGAAACACGCGGTTTTTGACCATGCCACGCTGGAAAGTTGTTCATGGGTGGAAACGCAGGCGAACGGTATCCGCTTTCATTCAGCCAACTTGCTGACCTGCGCGTTTGCCATGAACAGTGAGCTGAATCAGGCCGATTTCAGCCATGCCACATTGACAGAATGCAATTTGCGCCAAATGCCGCTGGTTCAGGCTAACTTCTATGCCACGACGTTGAATAACAGCGATCTCAGTGAAGCTGACTGCCGGTCAGCCGATATGCAGTATCTGAATGCAGGCAAAAGTCTGTTTATCAGAACGGATTTCCGCGGTGCCTTGCTGAATAATGCCAACCTGATGAGCGCATTTATGCAGAAATGCAGCTTTAACAACGCAGATTTACAGCACGCCAATCTGTTCCGTACTGATTTGTCCCAATCCATTATCAGCGATTCAACCTCAATTGCAGAGGCGTATATTAAGCGCACCAAGACCTTGCCTAAACGGGATAAGGATGTGGTATGAGTCTCCTGACGGCGGATGAACTGGTCGACAAAATCCAACAGGGTGAGGTGATTGAAAAAATCAGTTTGCAGAACATCTCCCTGAGCGGACGTGATTTATCAGGGGGAATTTTTAGAGAAGTCGATTTTTCCGGTGCGGATCTCTCCCATACTGTGATTAAGGAATCCATTTTTACCGGATGTCAGGCCGAAGGCGCGACTTTCGATTCAGCAACCCTTGAACAAAACATTTTTGAGCAGTGCGATCTGGGACGGGCAATTTTTAATAACAGCATATTAATCAACGACGTATTCAATCAATCTAGTTTAAAAAAAACCCAGTTTACCGCGAGCAAACAGAACAGTTCCCAGTTTATCTCCTGTTCACTGCAAGATGCTGATTTCAGCCACAGTCACTTTGATCGCATCACATTTCTTCATTCATCGATGGATCAAACAAAGTTTCGCCACGGCCAGCTTTTTCTGGTCACTTTTTTTCGTCAGGATTTACGCACCAGCGATTTTTCTGCCAGTGAATTTAACAAAGCCATTTTTTTTGAGTGTGATCTGCGTAAACAAAATTTTCACAAACAGACACTTAAAATGTGCCAATTTATCGGTAGCCGGCTTGAATCCGCCAATTTCAGTCACGCCATCATGACCCATTGCAATTTCAAAGGCGCTATTTTAAAAGAAGCCTTACTATCACATGTCAATGCAACCCAAACGTTATTTACCGAAGCAGATTTAACCCACGCCCGTTGCAAAAACAGTCTGTTTGAACAAGCCCTGTTTATCGGTGCCTGTCTTGAATCTGCCGATTTTCGGCACAGCAATCTGGCGATGGCTGTCCTGCACAACGTAAACGCAGAGAATGCGCAGTTCACCGGTTGTCATATGCCTTACACGGATTTTTCCTATGCAAACGTCAACAACAGTGATTTTCGTACTGCTCACTTTATGAGAACCCTTTTTCATCGTGCTCAACAGGTTGGCGCATTGTTCTCTGACCGCCAAGGTATTCTGGAAAATGATCCTGAACTGTTGGCCGCTGAAGAGTGGAGTCTGCAACATAACAAGATTTAATCAGGAGAATCAACATGACGAAGCCTTCTTATGCGCTCTCCTCATACCCCCTTGCAACGCCCTTTGCGATCGATACCTTTACGACTGATCCCCTTACGACTGAGCCATTGCAGCAGATTAGCGGCCAGATTGTTGATGTTCTTCAGGATGGCAGCTTTATGGCTGATTTTATGGCAAACAGTCATGCCAACCGTGAGTGGCATTGCCGGCGAGCCGTGAGTTGCCTATTGACTCCCTGTATAGGCGATACCGTATTAATTACGCAAATCAATAATCAGCGCTGGATCTTAGCCATATTAGAACGGGCAGAACAACAGAGCATTGCTGAAATCAGCGTCCCCGGTGATCTGGCCATCACTGCTCAAGGGAACCTGAGTATGAACAGTAATGACTTAACCATCACCGCTAACAACGGAAACTGCCATATCAGCGAAATGCAGTACAGCGGAAAATCACTCTCAGCATGGATCTCAATCACCCGCTTGGTTGGCAATCAGTTTGAATCACTCTGGAAAACCGTCACACAACTCAGTCATCGCTTGTTCCGGCATACCACCCAAACTGAGCAGGTTCGTGCCGGTCAATTAGATATGCGGGCGGAAAATTATGCCCGATTACACGCCCAACAGACGATGGTCACGGCAAAAGCCATGACCAAAATTGATGCTGAACAAATTCATATCGGCTAAATATCGGCCAGGAGGAAAACGATGTTTGCTAATTCTCAAGGGGGTGGAATGGATCTCGCCGTTCCCGATGTCTGCCTGACCCCAATGTTTACGCCTGTACCGGTGCCCTATCCCAATATGGCACAAGGGACGACCGGTATCAGCAATGCACCCAACATTTTATTTATGGGTTGCCCGGCACATAATCTGGCAACCACCATCCCCATGACCACCGGAGATAACGCCGGCACCAATACCGGCGTCGCTTCCGGCACGGTAATGGGTTCCTCCCGCCATGTTATGGGGGCTAACTCAGTCTTGATCAAAGGTTCTCCGGTAACCCGGATGTCAAGTTCTACCATGCAGAATTCGACGAATGCGATGGGTTTCCGCATTGTTCCCAGCCAGATCAAAGTCCTGATCATCGCCGCCTGACATGTTTGGTTTAAGTTCAATCGGATTGTGGAGAAAGGGACTTTTGCTATCCACAACAATGATGACCACCATACTGTTAACCTTAATACTGTTAACCATAACGGGTTGTTCATCAAAGGCAAAATTGCCGCCCTATCAATTTATCTTCAGTACCGAATCGAATGTAAATGATTCTGAACCGATGAAGATAGACGTTTTTTTGCTGAAATCGAATGAAGCGTTTATGTCTGCCGATTTTTTTTCCTTGCAAGGCACAGCTCAGGAGGCATTGGGCGATAAACTGGTTAATGAAGATCAACTGTTTATCCTCCCTTCCCAATCCACGCATTGCCTGATGGAAAAAAATCAACCGGAAGCCAGCCATATCGGGCTGATCGCTGAATATAAAAATTTGAGCGGTAAGAAATGGCGGATTTCATTTCCCGTTCCTGTACCTGAAAATCCCCCTTTTTATCAGTTCTGGCGTTCTCCTTCTGACGAACTACGGGTGTGCGTAAAAGTCACCAACAAAGGCTTAAGTCTAATTAAAGAGTGTCATTCAAGCTGTGCGGCTGGAGATAAAGAAAATAATGAATAAATCAGAAAAAGTGATCTGGACGGAAGGGATGTTTTTACGCCCTCACCACTTTCAGCAGGCGGAAAACTATTTTGAAGCCTATATTCGTGACTGGGGAATAGCGCAAGCGCCTTACTATTGGGGTTTTTTGTCGCTCGAATTAGATCAAAAACTCCTCAACCAAGGTAAAGTCAGCCTTTCCTCCGCCAGCGGTATTTTTCCTGACGGAACGCCCTTTAGTTTTGATGCCACCCATGCCCCTACGCCGTTACAGCTTGGTGAAAATCTGTCGGATACTCATGTTGTTCTGGCCTTGCCCATTTTCCGGCGCGGGAAAGAAGAGGTTATTTTCAGTGAAAAAGGTGACTCTTTAGCCCGCTTTGTCAGCTTTGAAGTTGAAGTCAATGACTTTAATGCCATGTCAGTCGGCAACGCTGCGGTACAATTCGGCAAAATGCGTTTGCGCCTGATGTTGGAATCTGATTTAACGCCCGAATGGACGGCATTGGGCATTGTGCATGTCATCAATAAAACCAGTGATAAGAAACTCCACCTTGATTCGCAATTTATTCCTCCGCTGCTCAACAGTCATGCCAGCCCACAAATCGTCGGCTTTATCAACGATATACAGGACTTACTGGAACAACGCCGCCAACAAATCAGCCAGCGCTTGTTACAGTTGGGGCGCTACAATGATTCTGAGATTATGGACTTTCTTCTGCTGTCACTGTTAAACCGCTATAGCGGCCAAGTGAACCATATCCGGCATCTGTCATTACTGCATCCGGAACGGTTATTCAGTGAATGGCTACAATTTGCGACTGAATTGGCGACCTTTTCCCAACACCGTGTGCCGGAAGAGAATTTGCCTCGCTATGATCATGACCATTTAACGCAGTGTTTCAATCAACTTATGTTCCAACTGCGCCAAGGGTTATCAATCATTTTGGAAGAACATGCGATTCAGTTGCCATTAACGGAATACTCTCACGGCTTAAATATTGCGACGTTACCCGACGCCAATATGATACATGTGTTCAGCTTTATTCTGGCTGTCCATGCTGACGTTGCGAATGAGATGCTGATGAACAACTTCCCGGCTCAAATGAAAATTGCCCCCGTTGGCCGCATACGTGAATTAGTTCAATTGCAATTACCCGGTATTTCACTGCGGGCAATGCCCTCTGTCCCCAGACAGATCCCCTGGCATTCAGGTTATGTCTATTTCGAACTGGAAAAAGAGGGGGATTTATGGAAGCAGATGGAAAAATCCAGCGGCTTTGCATTACATCTGGCCGGTGATTTCCCTGGCCTGAATATCGAGTTTTGGGCGGTTCGTAATCAGGAAAAATTGAGGTAACACAGCCGATGATGCAGGAAAAGCAGAAAACTGAACCTGACATGCTTTCTGGTGATACCAATCATAACCCATTGGTTTCTGCCGCCAATCCATTATTAAATACCATCCCGCAGATCCGGCATTCAACGGTTCACCCTGATCCCGCCCATTTACGCCAGCAACTGATTAATGAAATCCGGCGATTTGAGGTGGAATGCCAACAGGCCAAACTGCCCTACGCCGTGATCATCGGTGCCCGCTACTGTTTATGTACCGCACTGGATGAAGCGGCAGCCCTGACACCTTGGGGGGTTCGCAGTGTTTGGTCTGGCAGTGGCCTGCTCGTCACTTTTCACAATGAAACCTGGGGAGGGGAAAAATTTTTCCAGCTATTAGCCAAGCTATCGCAAAATCCCAGGGATAACTTGTTCCTGTTAGAACTGATTAACTTCTGTCTCCAACTGGGTTTTGAAGGGCGTTATCGGGTGATGGATAACGGCCGCACCCAATTGGAAACGGTAAAACAACGCCTGTTTCAGTTAATACGTTCAATGAGAGGGAGTTACCCCGCTGAATTATCACAAAAAGTACGCGCCATTACTGCACCAATCAAATCCCGGCACTTTTCCTTACCGGTGTGGATCTCGACAATAATATTAATTTTTTTGGTCGGTATCCTGTATATCAGCCTGAATTGGCGGTTGAATGATATGGTCAATCCTATTTTGGCAAAAATTTACCAGACTAATTTGCCCAATCTGGTAGTCAGCGATCGGGTGTCACCGCCTGTCCCCCCTCCCCTGAATCTGCAAAGTATGCTGCGGGAGGAAGTCGCGGAGGAATTATTGACTGTCACTGACCTGCCTGACAGGAGCGTGATCACATTAAAAGGAGACGGTTTGTTTAACACCAGTGCTATTCAGGTCAAAAGCCGTTATTTGGATGTCATCAGGCGAGTGGCTGAGGCGTTGAACCATTTTAACGGAGAAATTCTGGTGGTCGGATATACGGATAATATTCCGATTAAATCCCGCCGTTTTCCCTCCAATTACGCTTTATCACTCGCAAGGGCGAAGTCGGTAAAAAAAGAACTGCAACGTTACCTGAACCAACCTGAAAGAGTCAAAACCGAAGGCAGAGGTGCCAGCGATCCGTTGGTTCCCAATAATAGCGCCGATAACCGAGCCAAAAACAGACGAGTCGAAATCACACTGTTAGTTTCTCCTGTAAATCAAACGATGCAAGGAAACTAAGACATGCTGAATGCCCTCTTTTCTCTTATGACCAGCCGATTAACCTGGAGTTTTCTCGGCATAACCGCTTTCTCTTTCGTTATCTGGTTTTTTGGACCTATTATTTCTGTCGGTAATTCGGTTCCTTTTGCGTCAATGACGACACGCATTATTATCATTATTATTTTATTCGTGATTTGGTTACTCACTCAGCTAATACCGCGGTTTTACCAATCCTGGATCAATCAAAAGCTGACCAAGCAATTAAATATCACCAAGGATGAAAACCAAGAAAATCAGCAGAATGAACACTCTATTACATTGGCAGAACGTTTTTCCGATGCGGCAAAGTTATTGAAAAGAGCCTATTTTTCTGGTTTATACAACAAAAATAAACCGAGCTGGATAAACTTCTTCAACCGCCAATATATCTATCAATTACCTTGGTATCTGGTTATCGGTGCCCCTCATTCGGGTAAAACAACCGCTCTGGCAAATTCCGGCCTGCACTTTCCACTGTCGGACTATTTTGGTCAATCCGCCCTGTACAGTATGCAGGGCAGGGATAGCTGTAACTGGTGGTTTACCCATAGGGCGGTTCTGCTCGATACCACAGGCCGTTATACCACACAGGACAGTGTGCACCAGCAAGATGCCGATGAATGGAAAAACCTTATCTGGTTGTTGAAAAAATACCGTATCCGCCAACCGCTTAATGGCGTCATTATTACGATTAATGTGGAAGATTTACTGAATCCTTCAACGGAGAAACGGGATCAACAGGCCTATATGCTGCGCCGGCGTCTGTCAGAGTTACATGAACAACTCAAGATACGGTTACCTATTTATGTCATGGTCACCAAAACCGATTTATTAAAAGGATTTAGTGCTTATTTCGCTCATTTTGACAAAAACGCCCGTGAGCAAATTTGGGGATTTAATTTCCCGTGGGATTCGGTTCCACAAGGCAAATGGAATAAAAATAATGAGTTCAACCTGAATGGCATCTTTGAACAACGATATAGCCAGTTACAATTGCGGTTGGAGGCTGAATTACCCTCTATTCTGTTAAACGGACATAATCCACGGCAATGTGCCGAAAGTTATCTATTCCCACAAGAAATTGCGTCCCTGCGCCCGCTGATTGCACAATATCTTGACATCGTATTCGCCAGGTCGGGATTTGAAATACCCTATTATCCACGAGGGCTGTATTTCACCAGTGGGACACAAGAAGGGACTCCATTTGACCATGTGATGGAAAAATTTAACCACACTTTTCAGTTACCCACAGATAACAATAGCCATGCGATGTCATGGGGAAATGGTAAAGGAATGATTCCCCCTGTCCCAACCCGGCAAACTTATTTTTTGAAAAATTTACTGGACAATATCTTTCAGGAAGCAGGCATTGCCGGTTATAACCGCTGGTGGGTATACCGCAAGCGCATTTTGGGTGGATTGGGATATATTATTTCGGTTGCCATACTGGCATTGTTGGCGAATTTACTTTTGACCAGCTATAGCAATAACAAAAATTATTTACTGGAAGTCCAAGCCAAAATTCCGGCGATTGTGAAACAAGGTGAACAATTAAAAAAAGAGTCCCATGATGTTTACGCCTTATTACCCATTTTAAACAATTTGGCCTATTTAGATAAAAGCTCGCATTTCTCTTTAGAAAATCCCCCTTTATCCTATCGGATGGGGCTGTATAGCGGTGAAAAAATCAGTGATGCCAGCCAATCTCTGTACAGAAAAGCACTGCAAACTTTATTACTGCCGCAAATAGCCATCATCATCACCCACCAGATGCATGATGATAATAGTGAGGACGCAGAGAAAAGTTACAATACGCTCAAGGCTTATCAAATGTTATATCAGCCTAAACATTATGAGGGTAAATTTCTGCATAACTGGATCATGCAGTATTTAAAAACCCACTTAAATGCAGATACCACTCAACAGCAGTTGCAACAAATTGGGGAACATATCGGCCAATTGTTAGATCACCACGTTGTGGCTTCCCCCTTTATTTTTGATGACGCTCTGGTCGAAAAAAAACAGGCATTAATCAGCAGCCTGCCACCGGCACAACGCGCTTATAACTATTTAAAAGAAAAGTTAATGAATGATCCCAATTTATCTCCCGTCAATCTGGACACCCTTGCCGGCCCTCAAGCTGAATTGGCTTTCTCACGTATCAGTGACGCGCCTATTACAGAGGGGATAGCGGGCATGTTCACACCGGCGGGTTATCAGACAGGAATTGGAAAAAACCTCAATACTTTTCTCACCACGTTGTATTCACAAGATAACTGGGTGCTCGGTACTTATGCAAACGGTACTTATGCAAAAAAGCAGACCGATAAGGAGATCAAATATTCCGTTAAGCAATTTTATATTAATGACTACATCTATCAGTGGAATCAATTTTTAGCGGATATTCGTTTAAGAAATATCGATAGTTTAGAGCAACGGGCCAGTACAGCACGTTTATTGTCTTCTTCCGATTCCCCGATGCGCAATCTTTTAATTAATATCAGCAAGAATGTCACGCTGAATGAAAATAACCCAAATATCAAGCAACTCAATAATATTGTGAAAAGCAATCTTGTGAAGAATCAGTCGAATAAATTAACCTCGAAATTAGTGCCCAGACAGATCCCGAAACAAATGTTGTCCTATAACACTCAATCTTTACCGGAACAGCAACCCGAACAAGAAATAGAAAAACATTTTGCCCCCATTCTTGAATTGGCAAAAAGAACCAATAAAAACAGTTCCATTATTCCTTTTGATAAAACTTTAAAAGAAATTGGTGAGTTATATCTGTATTTAATCTCAGTGCAAAATGCAACCAATACGGGGATGCCCTTGCCTGACGGTAAGATTATTACGCAGTTACAAACCACATCGGAACGGCTGCCCATGCCGTTTCAGAGCATGGTTTCCTCACTCGCGGTTGGCGCAAGTCACGATACTCAGCTCAGTGACATGAAAAATGTCGGTAAGCACCTCAATGCAGAAATTGGTGGCTTTTGCAACCAGGCCATTGCTCATCGCTATCCGCTGATGCCTAACGCACGGCAGGATATCAAGCCTGATGACATGGCCCGGATGTTTGCTCCCGAAACCGGTTTAATGGACAGTTTTTTCCAGAAAAATTTAGTGGGTAAGGTCGATACAACGCAACCAACATGGCAATTTATGCCCGGCGTGAATGGTAAATCCCTGCCGGGGGGAAAAGCGTTGCTTAAACCTTTTCAGCAAGCCCAGATTATCCGCGATACGCTATTTACCGCCGGAACCCCGACGCCATTATTTCGCGTCATGGTTCGCCCGGTCAGCATGGATAATGACATATTAAGCATGATACTGGATGTCGATGGACAGAAAGTAGAATACAGCCACGGCCCGCAACTTTCACAGCTCGTTAGCTGGCCGGGACCCGCTAAAACCAATCTGGTTCGCATTCAATTAAATCTCAGTAATGGTACAACCGCGAACTTATCAACGTCGGGTTTCTGGGCACTGAACCGACTACTGGATCATGCCAAACGAATCTGGCGTGGCAAAACCGGCAACCCAACTTATGCTGATGATATGAGCTTACGGGCAGGGTTTAATATCAGTGGCCATACAGTGTTACTGGAATTTACGCCGAACAGTGTTTTTAGCCCGTTTAACTTCCCTGCTTTCTCGTGCCCAAGCCCGGAACTGTTTCAAGCAGCATAATCAATATCCCCACGATCGAGATCACCACGGTGAACTGAATATAAGCTGAAAATACCATGAATATTGATGCCTTACTCACTCCGATCAGTGCGGAGTTTCCCTGCGGGGAAGACCTCGAATATGATGATGAATTTCTGGCATTAGAACGGTTCCTCATCGAAAAACCAGAACAACAGTTTGGTGAGGTGCTTATCCCGGCTGAGCCGCCCAACTGGACAGAGGTGGAAAAAAAAGCCACTCAGTTGCTGTCCCGTTCTAAAGATCTGCGTGTCATCATCGCCCTGATGCAGGCATGGTTAAATACACGGGGAATTTGTGGCTATGCCGATGGCCTGAATTTACTCCGTCAGACGCTGGAGCGTTATTGGCAAGATGTGTGGCCAAAACTGGAGTTTAATGGTGAATATGATCCCCTGTTTCGTCTCAACACGCTGGCTGCGATCGAAGATGGTTCCCCGTGCACGCTAAAAGCGCAACACACCGTGATACTCAAAAGTGTTTCGACAGAATTGTCATTACAGGAAGTTTGCTTACTGCTTAACGGTACAGTCACCGAAATCAAAGGTTATACCGGTGGACGCAATCGATTAGTGGATGAATTAAAACAACAAGCTAATAGCCCTGAGATCTTGGCAATCATCACCATTCGCGAGCAACTCACTGCCCTGACTGAAATTATTCGCCACAAATTATCTGATACCCATATCCCCGAATTGCCGCAGTTTTTAAAACAACTGGATACCATCATTGGGTTTTGTGGTATCGCAGAACATGCTGCCAATACAGAACTCATTGAGTCCGCGCCGTTTATAAAACCGAAAACTGCAACAGGACAAACGGCGTCATCAGCAGCAACCCTTGCAACTTCCGAGAACGTGACATTGGTTCATTGGCACGAAGTCGAAGCCAGTCACCGTGATGATGCACGTATTTTATTGGAAAAAGCCAAAACGTATTTTCTTCAACATGAGCCAAGCCACCCGGCTCCGATAATGATTGATCGCATTCTACGGCTGATTGACCGCGATTTTATGAATATTATCTACGATCTTGTGCCAGAAGGGTTAAATCAGCTTGAGACCATTTTCGGCCGTCCAAATCATCCTGATGATACCCCTGATACAGATTAATCATTTTTTATTTTAATCCATTCACTTATTTGTCGGTGAATCCAGTCATGGAGAAGGTGTTATGAAATCCAGTGGACAAAAGTTTATTGCACGCAATCGTGCTCCACGCGTACAGATTGAATACGATGTCGAGCTTTACGGCTCAGAGAAGGCAGTTCAATTACCCTTTGTTATGGGCGTTATGGCCGATTTGGCAGGAAAACCGGTAGAAGCCTTACCTGACGTCAATGATCGCAAATTTTTGGAAATTGACATTGACAACTTTGATGAGCGCATGAGTTCCATCAAGCCAAGGGCGGCCTTTCAGGTTGAAAATACCCTGACCGGTGATGGCAAACTGAATATCGATTTAACCTTCGAAAATATGGAAGATTTTCAACCTGATGCCATCGCCAAAAAGGTCGAGCCTTTGGCGCAATTGCTGGAAGCACGCACCCAACTGGCAAACCTGCTTTCTTATATGGACGGTAAAAACGGCGCAGAAAAACTGATTGCCGAAATATTGCAAAACCCCGCCCTGCTGAAATCCTTGGCGGAAGCACCAAAACCTGAAGATCATGCTTCAGAAGAAGGTACTGAAGATAAGGAGTAATTGATGAGCTCAACTGAACAAGAAACCCAAATTCAACAAGCGCAAGTCGCAAAAGAGTATACCCCTGATGAACTAAGCTCTTTGTTGAATAAGGAATTTCGTCCGCAAAGTGATCATACCCGCAGTGCCGTTGAAAATGCGGTGAAGACACTGGCACAACAGGCATTGGAAAATACGGTCACTATTTCTGGCGATACCTACCGTACTATCCAGTCATTGATTGCTGAAATCGATGCCAAAATATCACAACAGATGAATCATATTCTGCACCATGAGGAATTCCAGACCCTGGAAGGCGCTTGGCGTGGTTTGCATTATATGGTCAACAATACCGAAACTGATGAAATGCTGAAAATCCGGGTGATGTGTCTTTCCAAAAAGGAATTGAGCAACACACTAAAACGTTTCAAAGGGGTGAGTTGGGATCAAAGCCCGATTTTCAAAAAGATCTATGAAGCGGAATATGGTCAGTTTGGTGGCGAGCCTTTCGGCTGCCTGGTGGGAGATTACTATTTCGACCATACGGCACCGGATGTTGAACTGCTGCGCCAAATAGCACAAATCAGTGCGGCAGCACACTGCCCCTTTATTTCAGGCGCCTCACCAAGTGTGATGCAAATGGAGTCCTGGCAGGAACTCGCCAATCCCAGGGATCTGACAAAAATTTTCCAAAACACGGAATATGCGCCTTGGCGCAGCTTACGTGAATCCGAAGACGTGCGTTACATCGGGTTGGCGCTACCGCGTTTCCTCTCCCGCCTCCCCTATGGCGCGCTCACAAACCCCGTTGATAATTTCAATTTTGAGGAGAATACCGAAGGTCCCACTCACAATAACTACACTTGGGCAAACGCCGCCTATGCTATGGCAGTGAATATCAATCGTTCTTTTAAACTGTATGGCTGGTGTACTTCTATCCGTGGCGTAGAATCCGGCGGTATTGTGGAAAACTTGCCTTGCTACACGTTTCCCTCTGATGACGGCGGTGTGGACATGAAATGCCCCACAGAAATCGCCATTAGCGATCGCCGTGAGGCAGAGTTGGCAAAAAATGGGTTTATTCCGTTATTGCATCGCAAGAATACGGATATGGCCGCCTTTATTGGCGCCCAGTCCCTGCAAAAACCGGCGGAATATTACGATCCTGATGCCACTGCCAATGCCAACCTTGCGGCTCGTTTGCCCTATTTATTTGCCTGTTGTCGTTTTGCCCACTACCTGAAATGTATTGTTCGCGACAAAATTGGGACTTTTCAGGAGCGTTCTGACATGGAACGTTGGCTGAATGATTGGATCATCAATTATGTTGATGGTGATCCCGTCAATTCATCACAAGGAACCAAGGCAAGAAAACCGCTGGCAGCCGCAGAGGTTCAGGTCGAAGACGTAGAAGGTAATCCGGGATATTATCAGGCTAAATTTTTCCTGCGTCCCCATTATCAGCTAGAAGGCTTGACCGTTTCTCTGCGCTTGGTTTCAAAATTACCTTCATTAAAAGGAGCGTGATATTAAGGAATTAAGCTATTTTACCTATAGAACATCCTACTAGCCAAAACCTCCTACCCATCTTTGATTTTCAACACGCATATATTTTTATGCTTAACGCCAATAAGCATTTATTGAATGCTTTTATTGGCCCCATTATTTCATTCAACTTTAATAAGGCGGAAGTTATGTCTATTCCTGGCATTGATGCATATATTAATTTTACTGATGTTAAAGGGGAGTCAGGTGATAACGAGTTCAAAGATTGGACTGCTGTCAGATCGTTTTCACTGGAAGTGCTTAATCGTATCAATCATGCCACTCAAGGTACTGGATTGGGTGCAGGTATCGTGTCCGTTTCTGGTTTGTCTTTGGATATCTTGTTTGACAAATCGGCTATCACCTTGCGCCAGTATCTCGTCAAAGGGACACATATCAAGGAAGTGAAACTGAATGTACGCCGGCAAGGAGGTAAACAAGAGCCTTGGTATACATTAACCTTGACCAATGCCTTGATCGCGCGATCCAGCCTGGCATACGGGGATGGCGGTTTTTATGCTTCTATTCTTATCGCCTTCCAAAAACATAAAGAAAGCTACTTCTCTCAAGAGTTTGCCTCAGGTTCTAAAGGCGCTGAAGTCAGCTATGAATGGGATTCTTATAGCAATCAAGTCGGATAAAGCACATAAACCAACATTAACAACCTTCCTGTGGGTTCCCGCAGGAAGGTTAAATAGGTATTCATACTTATGAGATTCACCATTGTTAAAAACTCAGGTTCAAACCAACCACCACAACTGAGTTATGACTTTTCTCCTCCAGGCGGCACAATCGGTCGCGGCACGGAAAATAATTGGTATTTACCCGATGACGAGCTGACCATTGCCAGATTGCAGGTTATTGTGTCCATTTCCGCTGATGGAGAATGCCGGCTCAACAATCAAGGTTCTGCTTCTGAGGTCTTATTGAACATGATACCTCTGGCTCCCGATCGTCAGGTTGAAATCCGCGATGGTGATATGCTGAATATTGGCAATTATCAGATCCAAATCATTGATATTAATAAGCGTGCATCACAACAGGCAACTTCCCAAATAGCTCATGGTGAACATCCGCTGACCGGTGATGAAACAAAGATCCCCAGTGAAGTCTGGGATGATCTTGAGCAAATTTTCCCCACGCCTGATGCTGGCTCTCCTGTTAATGCTCATCAGACCCAACAAGCGTTAAACGATAACGATCCGCTGGTCAGCGATCTTCGGGTAAACAATCCCCTGATAAAAGGCCAACATTATCAAGAACGGAACCCCATTGACCCACTGGCGCACATTGAGGTAACAACCGATCTTGATGCCTTACAATTACGGGCGACCGATCCGATTGCGATGTTCAATTCAGATACGACGTTCCAACAGAAAGATATCCTGAATGACCATACACCGACCACATTATTGCCGCCTGATGGATTGCCACCTGATGATCAAGATGATGATAAGCAGGAAATTGACCCACTGGCACTGTTTTCTGATAAGCACATGAAGACACTACAACATGTCAAAAATGATGATCTCTTAAACCAAATATTGTTAGATAACGCAGCCCCCTTGAACTCAGTGGATGAAGCGACTAATTCGAAACCTCAATTTATTTTTGAACCTTCTGAGCTGCCTGAACCGCCCTCTGAGCCTGTATTGGCTGATACACAAAAAAGAAATCCGATTAAAGAGGAAGCCTTCCACGACCCACAAGGATCTTTCCAAGATTATTCCCAAACTAAAGGAACAGATAATTATCAAACCCATAGTGTCAAATTGGAAGGGAAGTTACTGGCGGCATTATTGGATGGCATGGGGCTAAAAGAGATAAGCAGACTGCAATTTGATGAACACCAGATGTATCAGTTAGGTCTTTTGGTTAGCCGCTTAACCCAAGGCATCATCGCACTCAATGCTTCACGTACCCAACTCAAACGCGAAGCCAATGCCGCCATGACCCAACCCCTGCTTGACGCCAACAATCCCTTTAAACTGTTACCTTCCGGTCAATCGGTTTTAGCACTGATGTTTGGTGGCCATATACCCGGTTTTATGCCACTTGAACAGGCAACCCATGACATTTTAATCGAGTTACAAGCGCACCAATCAGGCATGATTGCGGGAATACGCGCCATTACAACAGACATATTACATTTATTCCATCCTGCTGTTCTTGAACGAAAAGCGCGGGAAGACGATTGTTTGCCACGTTTGTCGCTATCATCGAGCAACAAAGCATCAATGTGGGAGTATCTCACCAAACATTATCAAAAAATCGTGCATGAGTTTGAACAAGATTCTGTTCTGTTTGGGGCAAATTTCCTGCAAGCCTATGAAGCAGAAGTGAATCGTTATAAAAACGCCCAATCATAATAGCGAGTAGGTAATCCATGAATGACAATCTCACTTTACTGCATGGTGGTTATCATAGTCGCAATAACACGGTACGCATTACTGCTAAAGACAGAATGCTGCCTTCTTTATTGGACAGGCTCACCGATAATGAGCCGGATAAAAAACAAGAAGCAATCAACAATTACATGCTATCGCACTCGGCCTTACGACAGAATGTCCTGAGGGATTTGCAATGGTTGCTCAATAATATCAATAGTGAGTCTGAACAAAATCTCACGCCCTTTCCAGAAATTCGCCATTCGGTTTATAACTTTGGTTTGCCTCCCTTATCGGGTAAATGTCTGTCTGAAATAGAATGGGGAGATATCCAACATCGGATCATGACAGCAATTCATATCTTCGAACCCCGTATCATTCCCGATGGGCTTGAAGTGAGTTGTGTTTCCGATACCCATTCATTGACGCTATACAATACTTTATCCATAGAAATAAAAGGGTTTTTGTGGTGCGTTCCCTGGCCACTGGAATTCCTGTTCCGTAGTGATATCGATCTGGAAAATGGTTATTTCACCATCAAAGAAGCCGGGTAAGGTCGAAACAGAGAAGAGATAAGAGGGGCTATGGACAATAAATTGCTTGAGTATTATAACCGTGAATTAATGTATTTACGTGAAATGGGCAAAGAATTTGCCGAACGCTACCCTAAGGTCGCCAATCGCTTAGGCATGCATGGCATTGATGTTGTCGATCCCTATGTTGAACGCCTGATGGAAGGCTTCGCTTTTCTGACTTCTCGCATTCAATTAAAAATGGATGCGGAATTTCCACGTTTTTCCGAGCAATTACTGGAGATGCTGTACCCGAATTATTTGTCTCCCACACCGTCAATGGCCATCGTCGAACTCCAGCCGGATACCAGCAAGGGCGATATCAGTCACGGCTTTTTAGTGCCGCGTGGCACCGTCATGCACTGTCAAACATTAAAAAAAGACGGCATCAATTTCCACTATACCACCACACAAGATGTCACTTTGCAGCCATTGCAGCTAAAAAACGTTGAACTGGGCAGAATTCCGGCCGATCTTCCACTCGTGGCATTGAACCTTCATCAATATGGTGCCGTCAGTGCGCTGCGCATTCACCTTAGCTGCCAGGGAAAATTCTTCCTCAATGAGCTGGATCTCAAGAAACTGGTCTTTTTTCTTGCCGGGCCAGATATTCAATCCCAGCAATTGTTGGAACTGATTATGGAACATTCTGTCGGCATGGTATGCCAGACACTGGGTCATGCCCCTCAATATCAGGTCTTGCCCGATATATTCCCCCATCATGAGGGATTTGATGATGATCAGGCATTACTCCCCAATGATCCACGTAATTTCAGTGGTTATCGGCAACTCCAAGAATATTTTGCTTTTCCCGCACGCTTTCAATTTTTCAGTATCAGTGGCATGGAATCTTTGCTGAAACAAACACAAGAAAAAAGTGAATTTGAGCTGATACTGCTTTTGGACAAAGCCGATGCCAATCTGGAACGTCTGGTAGAGACCACGTATTTGGCCATAAACAGTACCCCCGTGATTAATTTATTCCCTAAAATCACGGAACGTGTCTCTGTGGAAGAGAGTACCAATGAATACCATTTGGTAGTCGATAATCTTCGTCCGCTGGACTACGAAATTTTCTCAGTACAGCGCCTGCACGGGGCAAACATCAAGCGCAAAGAAACCCAAGTATTCAGGCCATTTTGGTCGACTTTCAGCGATGATAAAGGCAATTACGGTGCTTACTTTTCTGTGCGCCGTGAACCGCGTATCTTATCTGAACATGCCCAGCACTACGGAACCCGCACCAGTTATGTCGGAACGGAAGCCTTTGTTTCCATTGTCGATGAACAACACGCTCCGTGGCCCAATGAATTAAAATTCCTGACTGCCGAAGTGATGTGTACTAACCGTGATTTATCGGCGATGCTGCGTCAGCAAGATCTCGACAATTTTGCCATGCTGGATTCAATTCCTATTAACCAAATTGCGTTTCTCAAAAGACCCACCATTCCACGCCCTGCCTTAACCCAAGGTTCAGCCGCTTGGAAATTAATTAGCCAACTTCAACTCAATTACCTGAGCTTTATGGATAAAGATGACGAGCAAGGGACTCAGGCATTGCGGCAATTGCTGAGTCTCTATGCCAACCTTGCAGAACCGGCCGTCATCCGCCAAATTAACGGCATCCGCCATTGTACCTTAAAGACCATTTATCGACGGGTGCCTGAACCCGGCCCGATTGTTTTCGCCCGTGGCGTCAGCATCAGGATAGAGGTCAATGAGCAAGAATTTGCGGGCACCAGCCCTTGGCTGTTAGGCAGCGTACTGGAAAGACTCTTCTCACGTCTGGTCACCATGAACGCGTTTACTGAAATGACGCTGTATAGCCAGCAACGCGGCAATATCGGTTTTTGGCCTGCCCGCATGGGCAACAAGCGATTGATATAAACAACAATGAATACGAATCAAAAGAACGCTATTTCTCTGCATCGTCTCTGTCGTTTGCCCGATGATTTTTGGCAACAACTCACCCAAACACCTTGGCAATTCGACTTATTTCAAACGCTGCGCCGTATCGATGCCCAATCCGGGGCATACTACAGGCTGGGTACTGCCCCATTGCCGAAACATGATCTACTGCGGTTGGGGCAAAAAGCGTCCCTGATCTTCGCTCCTTCGACGATTGCCGACGTCAAGCAGCGGGAAAACTCAAAACAGGTTGACATGCTGATTTACAGTTTTGGCTTGTTCGGCCCCAATGGCCCATTGCCACTGCATATGACCGAATATGCTTATACGCGACAATATAATCATCAAGATCCCACGCTGAACGCATTTGCCAATTTATTTCACCACAGGCTAATCCAGTTGTTCTATCGCGCCTGGGCCAATACCCGGCCAACCGTATCACTCGACCGTCAGGATAACCAACGCTTTTGCCATTATCTTTCCTGTTTAGTGGGAATGGGATTACCTGCACAGCAAAATCCAGATGCCATCCATGATCATGCCCGTTACTCATTATCCGGCCATTTATCCCGTCAAGGGCATAGCGCAGAAGGGTTGGAAAAAATACTGGCTTCTTATTTCCAGATCCCGTTAAAAATTGTGCAGAATATTCCTCAATGGCTAAATATCGAAATATTGGATCAAGCGCAATTAAAAGCAGGACGCCACCTGCCCCGCTTAGGTCAATCGGCTTTTCTGGGCATTGCACTCTACGATATTCAGCATAAGTTTCGCATTGAGTTGGGACCGCTCAGCATCGCTGAATATAAGATGTTCTTGCCGGGAGAATCTAAATCAAAACAGTTATATGATTGGGTTTATCAATATCTGGGAATTGAATACGCATGGGACATCCGGTTGATTCTCCATCAATCGGATGTCAAAGGCATTCGTCTGTCAGAACCAGTCAAATTGGGATTAAGTAGTTGGCTTGGCCACGTTGAGCCGGGTAAAAATCCCCAACCCGCCCATCGTGGCGATTTGATCTATCACCGTTAACCCTCACTCTACGGATGATACGCTATGTCAGAAATCAGTCGTTCTGTACTCTTCGGCAAACTTAACCGTACCCTGTTCACTTGTTTAGAGAGTGCCACTTCCTTTTGTAAGCTGCGTGGCAATCCTTATGTCGAATTAGTTCACTGGCTGCATCAACTCATGCAGCAACAAAACAGCGATTTACAGCAGCTTATCCGCTATTTTTCCTTGGATGAATCCGCACTGACGGAAGACATTGTGACCGCGCTGGATCGCTTACCACGCGGCGCCAGTGCTATTTCTGACCTTTCCGAGCATATTGATAATGCGGTGGAGCGCGCCTGGGTATACGGATCATTGAAATTTGGTGTCAGTGAAATTCGCAGCGCTCATTTGCTGATCGGCATCCTGAAAACCTTTAATTTACGCAATACGCTGAAATCCATTTCTCCCCAATTTGATCAGATTAATGCCGATACCCTGCTCGATAATTTCACTGGCATTTGCAACGATAGCGATGAATCCCAGGCAAGTGCATCATCAACGGATATACAGGGAATAACGCCACAAGCTGCGGCAAATTCCTCTCTGCAACAATCTTCTCTGCAACAATATGGCCAGGAACTGACTGCCCGGGCGCGCAATGGGGAAATTGATCCAGTCTCAGGGCGCGATGAGGAAATTCGTCAGATTATTGATATTCTGATGCGTCGCCGCCAAAATAATCCCCTGCTGACCGGTGAGGCGGGTGTCGGCAAGACCGCGGTGATTGAAGGATTAGCGCTCAAGATTGTGGCACAAGAAGTCCCTCCGCCTTTACGCAATGTCCAGCTTTGGTTATTGGATATCGGTATGCTACAGGCTGGAGCCGGTGCCAAAGGCGAATTCGAATCTCGTTTACGCAAAGTGATCGACGAAGTTCAGTCCAGCCCGACGCCCATCATTCTGTTTATTGACGAAATTCACACCTTGATTGGTGCCGGCGGACAACAGGGAACCGGTGATGCGGCCAACCTGTTAAAACCGGCCTTGGCGCGCGGTCAATTACGTACTCTTGGTGCCACAACGTGGTCTGAGTACAAAAAATATATCGAAAAAGATCCTGCCCTTACCCGTCGTTTTCAGGTGGTTCAAGTTCATGAACCTGATGAAAGCAAGGCGCTGCTTATGCTGCGCAGTCTGGTCAAGGCACTGGAACAGCACCATCATGTACTGTTGCTGGATGAAGCCGTGGAAGCCGCCGTGCGCCTTTCACACCGTTATATTCCCGCCCGTCAATTACCCGACAAGGCGGTGGCACTGCTGGATACAGCTTGTGCCAGAGTCGCCATCAGCCAATATGCCGAACCTGCGCAACTGGAAGATTGCCGTCATCGTATAGAGGCACTGCACATTGAGCGGGAGATTGCCGAACGGGAATTTAAGCTAGGCATCGGTGATCAACAACGTTCAGAAACTATTCTGCATGAACTCGCCACGTTGGAAGCGCAGAAAGCGCAATTGCAGGAACGTTGGGAACAAGAGCTTTTCTTGATCGATAAAATTATTTCCCTGCGAATTCAATTGCACACAGAGCAATATGATGATGTCCCTGAAGCAAAGCACGCCGAATTGTCAGCGTTACAGCAACAATTGAAAACCGTACAGGGAGAAGAGCCACTTATTTTTGCCGCTGTAGACAGCAATATTGTCTCTTCGGTTGTTTCAGACTGGACAGGCATTCCCCTCAATCGCATGGTAAAAGACGAAATCGACGCCGTATTACAGTTGGCGGATACCCTCAGCCAACGTGTTATTGGTCAGTATCATGGGTTAGAATTAATTGCCAAACGTGTACGCACTTCACGCGCCAAACTGGACGATCCTAATAAACCCGTCGGGGTTTTCATGTTATGTGGTCCGTCCGGTGTGGGTAAAACCGAAACCGCGCTCGCGCTGGCCGAAACGTTATATGGTGGGGAGCAAAACCTGATCACCATCAATATGAGTGAATTTCAGGAAGCGCACACCGTATCAACCTTGAAAGGGGCTCCGCCCGGCTATGTGGGGTATGGCGAAGGGGGAGTATTGACGGAAGCTGTCCGCCGCCGTCCTTACAGTGTGGTCTTGTTGGATGAAATCGAAAAAGCTCACCCTGATGTCCATGAGATTTTCTTTCAGGTCTTTGACAAAGGTTGGATGGAAGATGGCGAAGGGCGCCATATCGATTTTCGCAATACGATTATTATCCTGACGTCCAATATCGGCACTGAATTGATCAATGCACTTTGCACCCAACAAGAGACACTGCCAGAGCCAGAAAAGCTCAGTGCTGCGTTGCGCAAGCCATTATTGAATGTATTTCCTGCTGCCCTGTTGGGACGACTACTGGTTATTCCTTATTACCCGTTGAGTGATGAAGTAATGATAAGTATTGTGCAATTACAACTGGCGAGGATTAAAAAACGCCTGTTGGAAAACCACGGTATTACAGCAACATTCGATGATGCTATGGTCGAACATATCGTCAGCCGGTGCACCGAAATTGAGTCCGGCGGACGAATGGTTGATGCAATCCTGACCAATACGCTGCTGCCGCAAATCAGTCAGCAACTGCTTTCTGCCAGCGCGCATCATGAACAATACCAGCATCTTCGGGTTTCTCTCGAACAGGATGAGTTTCAATTTCAGTTCACCCATTAAATCACCAAGAGGCCATCCACTTGCAGAATTTTCACCGAACTTATGACGATGGCAACATGGGTTTTACTCCCCCTCTTCCCATTGGGTACTGCCTCAATGAATTTGAAATCGAAGAGGTCATTAGCAAAAGCAGGAGTAGTATTGTATATCGTGTTTGGGATCACCATCTTAAGCAAACTATTGCTATCAAAGAATATATGCCCCACTCTTTCGCTATGCGCTGCCGGGATATGAAACTCAACTTACGGGGAGAAAAGCACTCACGAAGAGAAAAGCTAAGAAAACGATTTCATACCGGATTGCAAAACTTTATCCGCGAAGCGCACTTGATGTCATGTTTCGAACATCCCTGTCTTCCCCGTTTTCTGCGCTTTTGGCAACAAAACTGCACGGCGTATATCGCAATGCCCTTTTATAAGGGGATAACATTAAATAAATTATGGGTAAGGCACCCACATCTTATCAATGAAAACTGGCTTTGCCGGATATTACTTCCTTTGTTGGATGCCCTTGATACGCTCCATCAAAGAAATTATTTACACTGCGATATCTCTTTGGACAATATTTTTATCCAAGAGAATCAATCACCCCTATTGCTGGATTTAGGATCGAGCCGCCAGACAACAAAATGCTTGTCTGATGATACCGAGATAACGGTCCGATCCGGCTTCACCCCGGTGGAACAGTACACCGCCAATGAAGAAAACCAACAAGGGCCTTGGACAGATATCTATGCGTTGGGGGCGGTGTTATATACTTTGATTGTGGGCGCCCCCCCACCCGTCAGCATTGTACGCAATCTTGAAGATAATTATCAGCCTCTGGCCAAACTGCGCCCTATGGGATATTCCTTGTCGTTTCTACATGCGGTTGACTCAGCCCTGGCAATAAACCCGTCAGAACGTCCCCCCTCCATAACCGAATTTGTGGCAATTTTACAAATTATACCAATCTAACTTGAAGATGCAGGTTTTAAAATCTGAAAGTTGTCAGTCAGTCTAGTCGTGAGTTCTTTCGCTTTTTCTGGCAAAGTGACATGAAAAAAGTGACGAAGGGTTTCACGGAATGTCTTCGCATCCGGAAAATAAACATTGTTACGTACTTGCTCATTCATATACTTCCACAATCGCTCTATTGGATTGAGGTTTGGGCTGTAAGGCGGTAGGTAATGCAGTTCAATATTAAGGACATATGCCACCTCTTTCACCAATTCTGCCCGGTGGTAACCCGCCCCATCCAGAATAATATGAATTTTTTGCGAAAGTGGGTAAGTTTCTCTAATAGCGCCGAAAAAATACGCGATATTTTCGGCATTGATACTCGGGTATTCACGGATCACGGTGTCTTCAATTCGTTGTAAATTGAGGGCGCCCAGAAGATTGAGACGGGTACGACTGCCGGTGGTTTCGACCACTTTTACCTGATTTTTCCCCGCTTTCATCCAACCATAGCTGAGCTTTGTGGACTGCGAAGGATGCACCGCATCAATAAATAGGATAGGTTCATTCTGACCTGCCCGGTCTTTCAGAGACTGGTAGTCATCAATAAATTGTTGCTGCTTATCCGCATCGAATTTATGAGGAACGCCCTTTGGCTTTTTGTAGCTGAAACCTTGTCGGTGAAGCCATTTCGTCATGCCTCCCACGCTGAAAGACACCTGCCAACGAGCTCGTACATAATCCACAATTTGAGCGGTCGTATGCAGCAAATTTGCCGTCAAATAATCAACCAGATCGGCGGTTTGTTTGGCAGAGAGATGGCTTTCAGAACCGCCATTTTCGGGGGTGAGTTTTTCCTGCGCGATGAAATCTTTTAGGTGACGGCTTACCGTAGTTTCATGAATACGTAAGGCCTGAGCAATCATCTGAGCTGTCCAGCCCTCTGACGCCAAAAGCACGGCCTTGATGCGATCACAGACTCGACTATCACGAGTGGTATCATGCATCAATTCGAGGGCACGTTTTTGTTCTGGTGTCAGATGAATTTTCATGATTGCAAGCATGATCGGGTTTGGATAAGAAATCAAGCATCTTCAATGGCGATTGGTATAATATGATCCCACCACGTATCATCAATCAATGATGTCAACACATGATCCTGCCAGACTCCATCAATCATTAAATAACTCTTGGCATAACCTTCCCGTTCAAAACCTAATTTCTTAAGTAAATTTCCACTGCGATGATTATGTGGCATGTAATTAGCCATAATCCGGTGCATTTTCTGCTGACGCTGCATATAGCGGATTGTCGGTTGCAAGGCTTCATACATTAACCCTTGCCCTTGCCATTTTTCGCTCAAAGAATAACCAAGATAACAGGAATAAAACGCCCCTCGCACAATATTCGTGAAATTAGCCACTCCCATTACTTCATTTTCATCAGGACTCAATAACAAAAAATTAAATGCCGATCCCTGCCGTTGTAATTCCGCAATATAATTCAGCCGATTTGTCCATCCGGAAGGTTGATAAAAACTGCCATCCCTGCTGGGTTCCCACGGCTTAAGAAAATCTTTATTTTTTGCATAATATTCAGCCAACCGACAGGCATCCCATTCATATACCACACGAACAACCATTCTGTCCGTAATAAAGCGGATCTTGGGAGATGTAGAACGATAACCAAACATGTTTTCTCCTGATATTTACCTTGGCAGATTTTCAAATAATTTAACGCCTGCGACATTTTTTATCACCAGACAACGATAAAAAAATATCATCTATACCCCCTCTACCTTAATGACCAAAATAAGTCCAAAATAACCAGCAATTCATATTCATCTTTTCCCATATTTCAAATACTTCAATGGTGCAAAATGTCACTAGTTTCACAAGCACGTAACTTGGGTAAATATTTTCTTTTGTTTGATAATTTATTGGTTGTTTTAGGATTTTTCGTTGTTTTTCCCTTAATTTCAATTCGTTTCGTCGAACAACTGGGTTGGGCAGCGGTGATTGTCGGTTTCGCACTTGGCCTGCGTCAACTGGTCCAGCAAGGACTGGGTATTTTTGGCGGCGCTATTGCGGATAGGTTCGGAGCCAAGCCAATGATTGTCACAGGCATGTTGCTGCGTGCACTGGGCTTTGCCCTGATGGCGATGGCATTTGAGCCGTGGATATTGCTCCTATCCTGTATTCTGTCCGGATTAGGCGGAACCTTGTTCGATCCCCCCAGGGCGGCATTGGTCATTAAATTAACCCGCCCACATGAACGTAACCGCTTCTATTCACTTCTATTGATGCAAGACAGCGCGGGTGCGGTCATTGGTGCACTGATAGGAAGCTGGTTGTTACAGTATAATTTCAATCTTGTCTGCTGGATTGGCGCAACCATTTTCGTATTGGCCGCCCTGTTTAACGCTTTATTTCTTCCCGCCTACCGTATTTCAACCATCCGGACACCTATCAAGGAAGGTTTGGGGCGCGTGATTAAAGATCGCCGGTTCTTTTACTATGTACTGACATTAGCGGGTTATTTTGTGCTATCAGTACAAGTTATGCTGATGTTTCCGATCATTATCCATGAAATTTCCGGTACAGCCACCGCCGTTAAGTGGATGTATGCCATTGAAGCCGTGATTTCCCTGACGCTGCTCTACCCTATCGCACGCTGGAGTGAGAAATACTTTCGCCAAGAGCAACGTTTGATGGCGGGGCTGTTTTTAATGAGTCTCTGTATGTTCCCAATAGGTTGGGTCAATCAATTGCATCTCATTTTTGGCCTGATTTGTCTGTTCTATTTGGGCATGGTTACGGCAGAGCCTGCACGTGAAACGTTGAGTGCATCACTGGCTGATCCACGGGCACGGGGAAGTTATATGGGATTCAGTCGCCTGGGGTTGGCATTGGGAGGCGCATTGGGCTACACCGGCGGTGGATGGCTCTATGATACCGGCCATGCCTTGGGTATACCGCAGTTGCCGTGGCTCCTGCTGGGACTGGTGGGGTTAGTCACCATTTATGCCCTGCATCACCAATTCAACCAGAAGAAAATTGAACCAATCATTATCAACAAATAGTCAATAATATTCCCAAATTGTCGATGACTTCTTATTCCTCGCACAGCGAGGAATAAGGGCTTAAACAACAAACAAATTAAATAATAAATGGTGTAAAATCCGCCCATTGAAAATAGAAGGAGACAACATGCGAAAATTTTTCTTCGGGGCTGTATGGGTACTGGCAGGATTAATCAGCGGCTGCGATCAATTCAAGGAAGTCAGTATCAACGAAGGCTTGCTCAATGATTATTTATTAAAAAAAGTTCATTATCAAAAGCAAATTAACTTGCCCGCTGCGACCACCGCCAATATCACACTGGGGGATTTAACCAGTCAGATTGGCCGCCAAGATCCGGAAAAAATGGAATTATCAACGCTGGCAAAAGTTCAATTAGCCACCTTACTGGGTACAGTCCAGGCTGATATGAAACTGACCATCAGCGCTAAGCCGATATTTAATGCGGAAAAAGGGGCTATTTTCATTCAGGGGCTGGAAATTGTGGATTACCAGACCACGCCAGAAAAAGTGGCCACGCCAATTAAAGCGTTGCTCCCTTATCTGAATAGCTCTTTAAGTGAGTTCTTTGATACTCATCCGGTTTATGTTCTGAATCCAGAAAAAAGCAAGGCTGAAGCGGCTGCCTTAAAATTAGCCAAAGGATTGGAGGTTAAACCCGGTAAGTTAGTGATTGATTTAGACTAATAAATACACGCGTTTTAAATAAAAAGTTCCAGGGAAGGATAATAATCACCATAGGGCAGAAACCTGCCCTTTAACTCACCTAAAAGCATCTTCCGATTTGATATTTGAACAAAAGCATTACCGCTACTCATTCTCCTACTACACACGTACAAGGCCAAGCTCGCTTACCGCCTGAATTGAATAACGTTCCTTTACAATTTCACCATTGAAGAATACGACGCAATGGTAATCTGGTTCATTCTTGAATATTCTAAAACATTGATTCGAGACATATGCAAAAGCCTTCTCTCCTCCCACCATAAAATAGTTCCACATAGCTTCGTCGTCTGGGCGACTTGTAACAAGGTTCCCTGCATATGCTCTGACGTAAACATTTTTCAAATGCCTGGATAATTGTGAACCAAAAGAGGATGATCTATCCAGTTCCTCTCCCCAATGCTGCGTATATTTATTATTGGAATCGGGATCAGCTGAATAGCAAGCAATCAGTCTGACGCTATACAAACTGGTAATAAGAGTCCATGCTGGGATAAATCGGGCAATCTGCTGTGGGTCATAGAACCGGCCGTCCATCTTGATACGGGGCACTCCAAGCCTATGCCTATATCCATGACTCACAATGGTGAGTCGAGTTTTGCCTGGTGCTTTGCGGTGTGGCTCTGAGAATACACTTGAGTCTGGGTATACACGGATTAGTCTCATACTGGTGCCCTCTTTCTTTTTTCAGGAACACAGTCAACCTACTCTCCTTGCGCTATTGTGTAAACTTTATCCTACTCTGAATATTGGTGCCCCTTCCTCAAATTCCACACCGAATCCTCCGGCATCTGGACACGGATGTCTAATCGGCAACCTTCGGGAATATCACACGGTTTCCCATCAGCATAAATGAACGCATTTGTTCGGTGAGAGTTGCCTTTTGCTGGCGTAATTCAAGTAGCTTTTTCATGGTGTTTTATGGTTGATTTTTATATGCGTTAAACACTATTTAACATCATGAAAAATGATAAAAGCCCCTGATATTCAGAGGCTAAACTAGCAAAAACATGAGGACGGAATATTTACAAAAATTTTCATTCAGTTAATGGAAATATTGCAGTACTTTGCTCCACCATTTTTTTTCTTTCACTGGTATAGTATAACTCCCATCGAAAGGCTCACCGCTAATAAAGAACCGTTCATAGTATTCATCCCCTTTAGAAATATCAGGCAATATATATTCAGAACCATAAATACCAATAGAGTGCGGCATACAAAAAGGATCGCTTTGCCCAATATAATTATTATCTTTATCATAAAGAACTACATATGTAGGGAGTTCGCTTACCACCCAAAAATATAATCCGAATAGATTTATTGGAGCAGGATAATAATATTTAACCATAAAGTCATTATTTTTTGAATCGGTCACATAAAATGAACCAATTGTAAATGTGACATGTGATAAAAAAAACCACCATAGAAAAAATATGGCAATAATGCCATATTTCATTAATTTAATTGCTCTCATATATCACCTGGTGTTCACTTGGCGGCTCAATCCAATAAACATCCGAAAAAACAATATAATCACCACCTTCATTATGCTTTCTCTGCCAAGACCTAAAATCTTTATTGAATACAGGAACATAACCTTTATATTCTTTATACAAGGTTCTCCAATCTTTAAGTTTATAAGTGGTCATAAATTTTAATATATGTCCATAGCCGAGAATATCATTTCGGCTCCAGATGCCTAATGGCTCATAGTCTCCAGAAAAATTATATGCATCTTTAATATAAAAGCCTATTTTATCAACTACAAATCTATTTTTTTTCTGTGATAAATCATAATATCCACGTACACAAAGATTTAAACTACCCTTGCCGATAGCTCCTCTTAACTCATCAATTGCATCATAATTACCGCCAAAGGTTTCCACGTTAATCTGGCTGGTATAATCAATATCAATAATATCACTACCATAGCCAACATATATTTCTTTTTCTGATGATGATTTAACCAAATTTCTTTTCAGTAACCTTTTAAAGATACTATCGTTAGAGGCTTTATTACCTAATTTTTTATTTATTAATATATCTATTGCATCCTGTACTTGTTTATAATTTACTGCCCAGTTCATTTTAACAATGGTGTCATTGTATCGTTCTTTTGGAATGTCAATAGATTTTCCTTTCATATACGTATTTCTTAAAGCATCATCCATTTCAAAAGCAGGTTTAGTATTAAACCAATATTTCATTAATTCAGATGCTATACTCCAACCCATTTTATCCATTACATCGGGAATCTGGTTTAAATAAAATATATCCATTTCCAACTCTGTAACCTCACCACCTTTGACAGTTTTAGTTTTTAAAATAGCCATAATTAAATCCCTATTTTTGTCTGATATAAATACTCAACTTCAATAGTTTCTTCTTTTTTTGTTTCAAACTGTTTTGTCGTACCAGATGTTTTAAACATATCCTCTATTAATCCTTTTTCTGTTCTCACTCCATATGCAATATTTGGGCAAATATCTCCCTGATATTTAAGTTTAAATTTTTGGCTAAATAAAAAAGCTGCAACTGTTTCAATCAATGGCTGAATGTTAGAAAAACCAGAAAGTAATGGCCTTTCCTCTTCACGCCCCTGCAATTGCGATATCGCGTAACCCGTTGTCCCTGCCGCACGATGTGTGAATGATATCGACTTATAATCAAGCTGCACCGTTTCATACGGGATCTGGTCATTATCATCAATTGAGTGCGGGTAGTGACAGGAAAAATCAACAATGGTGGCGCCTGTCAGTTTGATTTCGTAAAAGAGTTCGAGCTGTCCGGCCTGATTAGTGCGGTAACACTTAAAAAGGGCATCCAGCAATTCGTTTTTGTCTATCGCCAACCCCAGCAATGGGGAGGATTTATCAATGGGTTTGGTAAAGTTGACCGGAAGGTGATTGACGTTCTGATCGCGTGTCATTCCATGTCTGATATGTAATACCTGTATTTCATCTTCCCGCCCGGCCTGATAGCGGTTACCGATAGATTCGGGGGTTGAACAGCCCGCCGAGATTAAGCCTTGTTTCTTGCCCTTTAACGACAAGTAAATAAGATATGACATTCCTGTCTCCTGTCATCTGATTTTCAATGGATGCTCATTACAGCATCAATCAAACAGGATATAACAGCAATGCTTATCTATTCCAGCATGAATAAAAGATCACCAGAAAAATTGTGATTAACCTCTCTTCTTAAGTAAAATCAGATAATTACCTAATTTAAATTTCAAATAGCGCCCTAATAGAAAAACAAATTGATACATAAGGTGTACAGTGAGTGCAGAATTTAAAAGCAACTATACACCCATTATATTTGGATACATGATTATCAATACAGTAATAAGGGCAGATCATTAAATAACCTGCCCTTATTTTTTATCCCATATTAACCGATTGTTATCGATTGATAGATAAGACTGATGGATTTATTTAATCAGTATCCAATTCTTCACGTAACGCCTGCAAGGCTTCTCGGGTCATTACCGCCAGTGTCCGATAAAAACCACTCGTTGCATGAGCTTCAACTTTACCGAGAAAGTGCCCGCACCAAGGCAATAAGTACTCATCAAACAACTTAATTTGTGCCTGCACTTCATCTTCCGCCGCCTGATCTTCCAACCAAGATGCGGCCAACAATAACGCGCCAAATTGATCAGCAGGAGCATCAGACAGAGGCATACCCCGCTCCACTAAAAACTGACGTACCTCGCTTTCATCCTTATCGGTATAATCAGAGCGGCAGACTGCAACGCTCGCAGATTCGCCGGTAAATAAGGCATGATAATCCGCTTCAATCACCGATAATTCACTGTGTTGCTGTAACCTGTCCAACAACGCATCCTGCTCCAACGGCCATAATGGTTTCAATTTTCCCTCCGCAATCATGGTGATCACGGGTTGCAAAACAGGATCTTGTGGTGCCCGGTTAAACAATGTTCCCAATATGCGGCAAACAATAGAAAATTCGTTCATAGTTTTATCCCCCCAATAACTTATCTAAATAGTGAATCACGTTATTGTCCCTAATTGCCTGCCTTGCTGTAAAGTAACTTAATAACCGAGGGTCATATCAACGAGGCCGCTGGGGGATTCACCTTTTTCGATTCGCCGGATATTTTCACAAATGATATCCATCGCTTCATCAGGCATCGTTTTTGCCGCAATATGTGGCGTGATATTGATACGCGGATGAGTCCAGAAGGGGTGAAGATTTGATAAGGGTTCTTCAACAAAGACATCAAGCGTAGCACCGGCAACATAACCTTTATCAATGGCAATCAGCAAATCTTGTTCCACGAGTTGGGCACCGCGGGCAATATTGATCACATAGGAACCCGATTTTAATTGCTTAAATAATGAAAGGCTTAAAATACCCCGTGTTTCTGGAGTGTCCGGCAGGATATTAATCAACACCTTGCATTCAGAAAGAAAATCGCCTAACTGCGCTTTCCCATAAAAACTCTCGACATGATCAATTTGTTTTGGCGTTCGGCTCCAGCAGCGAACACTAAAATCAAATTCCCGCAATTTTTCAATCACGCTACGTCCCAAAACCCCCGCTCCCAAGACACCAATAACAAACTCCTTTCGATTATGGGGAGGCACCGGATGCCAAAGACGCTGTTCTTGATATTGTTTATATTCGTCCATGTGGCGGAAGTAGTATAAAACGGAAGAAACCACATATTCCTGCATTTGCCGAGCCATTCCGGCATCTTCAAGACGGATTAATGGGATCGCTTCCGGTAACGTACCCGGATTTTCCAATTCTTGATTAAGGATGGCGTCCACTCCCGCGCCAAGCGAAAATATACCTTTGATATCCTGACGGTTAGCCAGCATTTCATAGGGCGGCAACCAAACTAAAGCATAATCAGCAGGCGCATTATCACCACTCACCCATTGCCGGACATTCGCTTCGGGTAATCTGGTTTGTATTCCTTGGATCCATTTATCAGAATTAAAATGAGAGGCAGGGTGAAAGAAAATGATGTTCATAAAATTTCATTCCTTTTTGTTTTTTAATAGAGTTAACTTATTGCTGAACGGTTGCAAGCCTCTGGTAGAAAGAGAGGAATGAAAATATTGATAATGTTATCTGGTTAACAAATTTGCTGTGATTTATTGCAACAAAAGCCATCTTTTACTCTCGAAACCGACTACTGAGCACACAAATTGTTTTTTATTTGTCTAATTGGTCAAAAAGCCTGAAAAAATCGTCATAAGCCTGTTGACGCCTGCCCTGCTTTTCCCTATAGTAGCGCCCCGTTGCAGCGATGAAGCCAAAAGAAATTTCTGCAATAACAAAATATGGTGAGGTGTCCGAGAGGCTGAAGGAGCACGCCTGGAAAGTGTGTATACGTGAAAACGTATCGAGGGTTCGAATCCCTCCCTCACCGCCATTTTTTATGGGAAAGCCCGAACATCAGTTCGGGCTTTTTTATAGAAAAAAGGAAAATATAACTTAGCAGAACTTATCCCAACTACCTTTATCTGTTATTTCCCCCATTTCTCCATTTGGTAAAATTTCTCGTATAATATAAGGACACATCCCATTACCATCTTTGTCTTTACTCTGGAGATAAATAAATTGATCACTACCAGTAACATATACAAATCCTACATCGTAATGACTATCCCAATAACCACTTTCTACAATCTCTTTATGTCCTTTTTCATCGATTTTCGCAATCATCCAATAAGATTTAGGCGTACTTTGTGATTTATTAATAAAACTCTTGGCTAATCCGAAAATATACTGCTCTTCCCCAAGAGCAAAAGGAAATATTAATTCATAGAAATTTGTCCATTTTTGTCCTGTAGATATTTGCTCTCCTATCTTTCCACCTGACACAAATTTATGTACCGTTACCAGATGATCACTCTTATGTTGACGGAAAAGATACTGTTGATTATTAATGGAATAAGTAAAAACCGTTCTAATATACTTTCCATCGGCAGAAGGAGAATTTTCACAATCCAGATTACGCTGAAAATGAATTTGTTCGATTGCGTGAACTGTTTTGTTGGCATCCAGGAAACCCGTTAACGTTACCGTTTCACCCTCTTTATTAGTATCATAAAGTTCAAAAGTTGCATTTCCTGATGTATCAGTAGTAACAGAAGTCGCTTGAACTTGACTCCCTTTCTCAAAAGATGCCGAGCCTGTAACACTTAGATCTAACTTACGATTGGCAATATTTATCCCTGAACCTGTTCCTGTAAGGATCGCCTTAACCTTATTACTCTGCACACCATCCGCCACTGCATGGTCATTAATTACATTAAAATTAAGTGAGTAATGTGCCGTAGTCCCGAAATGATAGGGTTGTACAGCAATTTGTCTACCAGTCTCCTGAAGAAAAACAGTCAACTGACCATCACCAGCACCAGCCGGACCTACGATCGAGACAGAGGCTTCTCCTGTGCCATCTGTCTGACAAGATAGTTTTTTTTGGCCTGACTCCTGACCATTAATGATAAAGCTACCTAATGAACATTCAACAATTAACTCTAACTTATCCAATGCAATAAATTCGTCATAAGCTAAAAACTTAATATTAGTAGCTGGCCTTCCTTGAAAGAGATCATAAGATTGAAAAAATTTCACTGAAATAGTCATATTATTTTACCCAAAATGTAAGAGGAACGACGAAGACAATAGTATTTCTAATAAATTAGATAAAAATACCGCTTATACTAATAGTAAAATCATAGCGAACAAATTTCTTGAATTTTAATATGCAAACTAATTTCATCTCTTTTTTATTTGTATCAAAAAATAACAAATAACTACTTTTAATGATTTAATTTTACATAATAAAACAGGAATCATTTTTGCTTTAACATTATATTTAACATGGATCTTTTATCCACTTTATTTTTTATCTAACATTTTATCACCCTGCGCTTTGATTCATATTATTTATATCAACCAAGTGGTACTATATTGATTTACTTTCACATTGTGAATATAAAGATCATAAGATAGCAACTCAATATTATTGAGCTTAAGATAAATTTGATATCCTGCCCCTTAGATTAACCATATGAAAACAAAAAGCCAATGATAAAAAATTATCAGTTGATAGCTTTTTATTATAGATTGTTTTTACATGTTTATTTACCGAACTCTAATAATTAAAATTTTCAAAAAAACAACTAATTATGCCTTATGAACTTCAAGTTGCAGATCATAAAACAAAATCCGCTGATTATCTCTTCCCTAGCACCAATAAAGACTAAACTTTTTCACGTAATTCCTTGGCAATATTGCCTTTACATCAGGTTCTCCCGGTTGGCTAATTTCAATCGCGACCATCACCTCAGAAAATGAATAGACTGACATTTTTTCTCCTCATTAGATCATGTGGGCATGAATGGTAGATTAACAATAAAAACCGGGAGATAGCCAATTCATTCGGTTGCAGAACAGGCACTCATAAACGACACATACCTGTCAGGCTTTTTTGTTATTTCTATAATAGGGAATAAATAAATTAAGTGTCCCGCCCCAAAACACACCATCGGTCAAACCACAGATAAATCCAAATATCACATTAAAATTGAAAGAATATAACAACTCAGAGTGAATACTCATCATGGCAGAAAGAACAAACTTCACGATAAAAACGATAACAATCAGAATCAAAGTTAAAGGCGTTCCCGAACGGATGATTAGGCCATTTTCATTATTTTTTCTTAATCTTGGTTGGTTACGCCATAAGCCCCACCCGATAGTTCCTCCCACAATGATCCCTGCAATCAGTGCTAAAAATGCTGAATCTGAGAATGTCGTTTCATTTAATACACTGTAAATAGCCCATATAAAAAATAATATTGGCATAAAAAACAGCCGATCAAGACGCATTTCTCTGTCATATAACGCTTTGATACCCCGTTGAATCAGAAAAATGAATAAAATCCAAACCCAGATAGGCGTACCTTTAATAATGGCTAAAATTGACATATCATTTCCCATTTTAACGAGCGTTAAGCTCTTCATATTTTAATAAAACAGACCATCACTCATGTTTACTCACCATTAAGCGATAAGAAACTATCGATTCTTACTATGATATGAAGAAGTCATTCTGTTCATATCAACTGCCAATGACAGGCCAGATTAAAAGTAACATACATAAATAATACCAAATGTAAACCACCTCCATTTCACACTGACTTTTTTCTTGACGATTTATCAAAAAATATGAAGAATGTCGCCGATGGTAACTTGATCCTGCCATTAACTTCTCTCTTCTCACTATATAGGGGATATGCGGTGACATTTTTAGGAATAGTCAACAGCAAGGAACATAAGACATGGAAACATCCAACGCCCTTTCTCCCTTGTTTTCATTTTTATGAAATTCATGAATCAAAACCTATCAAAGTATCTTCAGAAGAAATAATTCACACTGTAAAAGATTTTGAAACGCCTGATGATTTATTAATTAAAATCCTGTTAGCCATTAGAAATGCTCCAGATTATTTCCTGAACAGAATAAAAAGAAAGAACAGAAACCATGAATTTGGTTTAAAAACTTTTACCGTACTGAATGAAAACAGCCATGAGATATCAATGGGATTGACGGGTCGATTTTGGCAAATGGATTTAGGTATTATAAAACAACCTAATCTGGAATCATTTATTCACTTTGATGACAATAAATCAGCCAAATTGGTATTACGCTTTTTCGTTAAGGAACATCTTGATGGTTATCGTTCACTGGTAACGGAAACATTCGTTTTTTGTCCCACTAATAACATTAAGAAAATATTTACTCTTTACTGGCTCATCATCAGACCCGCCAGTGGATTTATCCGCAAAAGAATGCTGTCGGCAATTATTAATAAATTAAAAAATAAATATGCCTGAGTCAAAATCAATTTTCTTGCCAAGGAAATATCATTATCAGGCATAATAGATTCAGATAATTAAGATTAATGTTTCCTTAATCCAAAGGACATACTCGAATCATATGACCATCAGGATCTTTTACCAGAAAAGTACGGCCAAAAACGTCAGTATAAGGTTCCTGCTTAATTTCAATGTTTGGATTCTGTTGCCATTGCTCAAAAAGCTGATCAACTTCTTCGCCAGAAGGTAACATAATGCCAATCTCTGAAAACCGTGGCGCGGCGTTGTCTGGCTTAACACCTCCACTCCAAATCGCAAAAATCGCTTCTTTGCCCGCAGCAAAGGCCACATAACGCGGGCTGGAAAAAATCGGTTCAGCATTAAAAATAGTGGCATAAAAGGCAGTAGAACATTCGATATCAGAGACATAAATCAGTTGAAGATTAGGTTTAATCACAGAAACGGATTGTTCTGTCTCAGTTTTTTCAACCACCGCCTTAAGCCTTGAAAGTGTTTCAACCAGATCTTGTGTCACTTGCTTAAAGAAACTGACAGCCTGAGCATAAGGAATATTGTTTTCAGGTGCAAAAGAAACACTCACCTGAATACCATTTGCCATACCACTTTCGTCGGTCAGAATTTGGTGACAAAAAGTTAATACTCCCATCTGTGGCAGCTTAACCTGATCAGTAAATTCTTTATTGACTTCAATCTTTGCAAGATAAAAACGAATTTCCGGCATCCCCCTTAATACCATCCTGCCATATTGCCCCGTTTTCACTTCGCCTTCGAATTCAAAAGACTCAAGATCAATCTCCCATTTTTTCCGCAAATCAAAATCGACATAGTGGGCCCAAATCTCAGACGGCTTTGCATTGATCGATGTAGAAAAAGTCAGGGTTAACATAAAAGACTCCAACAGTCAGATAGTTGATTCAGCACATTAAGAGCCCTCAAAATAGCAAGCCTAAGTGACAGTTTTTGTCAGTAGCTAATGCGGTATTTTTTCCGTTTCCCGCCACTCTTTAAGCAACGACTGCCTTGAACGGGGATAACACTGTTGTTCTATCTTCAAATGGCTCATTCTGTCCGACCTGAAATGGCGAAATGTTTTTCTTAATTCACACCAGCCAATGACAATACTGATATTGTCAAAATATCCCAAGGCAAATGGCCATATTGTTCTGGCTGATTGATTGTTTTTTAGATCTAAATAAGTGAAGGTGATTTTATGCCGATGACTGATCGCTTGCCGTATGCGCGGGATATCAACCGAAGGTTCAATTTTCGTCGCTGCTGGCCCAATTAATAATGAGTTTGTCTCAAGACATTGCCTAAGTTCTGTTGGGATCACTGCCGCAATTTTACTGATTGCACTATTTGCTGATGCCTTTAACTGTGGATCGGCGCGTCTGGCGACCCAACTCGCCCCTAACGCCAAGGCTTCTATTTCATTTTGTGTCAGCATCAATGGGGGTAAAACAAATCCCGGTCGTAAGACATAACCTATCCCCGCTTCCCCTTCGATTCTTGCACCTTGAGTCTGCAAAGTTGCAATATCACGGTAAAGTGTTCTTAAGCTAATATTTAACTTCTGCGCCAATACTTTTCCCTGCACGGGAAAATGATAGCTACGCAATATTTCCATCAGGGTTAATAAACGCTGTGCCCTAGACAATGTATCCTATCCTTAATTAACCAGCCAAGTCACTCAAACTTGTAAAATTCACTATCACTCCATAATAGCGTTTAAACGATAATCTATTTTATTTGATTGCGCTTTTTTGTTATTTATTTTATTAATATCAGTTCTGCCTATAAAGGACTTAGGGTAATATGACTATCTATAATCTAAAACCACTTTTCCAAAATTTATTACGTCCTACCGTAAATTTTCTACAAAAATATGGTATTACTGCCAACCAAGTCACATTAAGCGCGATGTTCTTGTCAATTGCGGTTGGTTTGTTGCTGAGCCTGTTTCCTTCTACTCGCTTCTATTGGCTACTGCCTATTTTTCTTTTTATTCGTATGGCGCTCAATGCCATTGATGGCATGTTAGCACGGGAACATCACCAAAAATCTCATTTAGGCGCGATTTATAATGAACTTGGTGATGTGATTTCCGATATCGCACTTTATCTCCCCTTCTGCTTTTTACCGAATATCAACAGTGTCAGCCTGTTGGTGATTTTGTTTCTGGCTGTCCTGACTGAGTTTATTGGTGTTCTGGCACAAACGGTGGGGGCATCACGGCGCTATGATGGACCAATGGGAAAAAGTGATCGGGCTTTTGTCTTCGGTAGTTATGGGCTGATTATCGCATTTTTCCCTTCCGCCTTGAGCTGGAGCCATTACCTGTTCCCTCTCGTGATTATTTTACTTTTGATAACTTGCTACCCCAGGAGCAGGAGAAAGCAGAAAAAGCCATTATTATTTTTCACCGGGGCCATGAACATTCAGGGCGACTCCAGCATATTGTCGATGAACTCAGTCTTCCTGATGTACCAATGTTTGCATGGGATGCCCGCGGACATGGAAAAACGGCAGGGCCACGTGGTTATAGCCCATCAATGGGGACATCTATTCATGATGTTGATGAATTTGTTCGGTTTATTGCCAGCCAATACCACATTGCGATGGAAAATATCGTGGTCATAGGTCAGAGTGTCGGGGCCGTATTAGTGTCTGCCTGGGTACATGATTATGCGCCAAAAATCCGCGCCATGATACTTGCAGCTCCCGCATTCGATATCAAATTATACGTTCCTTTTGCGGTACAAGGGTTGCGATTGATGCAAAAAGTACGGGGTGTTTTTTTCGTCAATTCCTATGTAAAAGCGAAATTCCTGACTCACGATGAAGCTCGCATCGCCTCTTATGATAATGACCCTCTGATTACCCGTGAAATTGCCGTCAATATTCTGCTGGAGCTTTATCAAACCGCAGAGCGCGTAGTGAAAGATGCCGGCGCCATTACATTACCAACACAACTCTTTATTTCCGGCAATGATTATGTGGTGAACCCTAAACCCCAACACCAATTTTACCAACAGTTAAATACCCCGATGAAAGAGAAACATATTATGGCGGGGTTTTATCATGATACGCTGGGAGAAAAAAACCGCTGTTTGGTCTTCGACAAAATACGCACTTTTATTGACCGTATTTTTGCCGTCCCACGCTACCAACATGATTACAACAATGAAGATATCTGGAGCCGTACAGCCGATGAATTCCGCGCATTAACCCATCCATTACCCCGTTTATGTCCTAAAAACCTCAGCTATAAATTGATGCGTAAGACGATGAATACACGCTGGGGAAAAGCTTCCGAAGGCATTCGTATCGGCCTTGAAACAGGTTTTGATTCCGGTTCCACACTGGATTATGTCTATCGTAATCAACCACAAGGCCAAGGAATTTGGGGACGGTTAGTGGATCAACAGTATCTCAGGGGCAATATTGGCTGGCGCGGCATACGGCAACGCAAAATCAATATGGAAACATTAATCCGTCAAGCTATTCACCATCTGCATCAACAAAATCAACCGGTTAATATTGTCGATATCGCCGCCGGGCATGGACGCTATATTTTTGATGCAATCAATGATTTCAGCAAAATTGACGCCATTTTGTTAAGGGATTACAGCGAACTCAATGTCAATCAAGGCCAAGCTTATATTAAGGAGCGCAATCTTACCGATAAAATCCGTTTTGTAATCGGTGACGCTTTTAATACTGAAAGCATTGCATCCATCACGCCAACACCAACCCTAGGTATAGTTTCCGGTCTTTATGAATTGTTTTCCGACAATAGGTTAATCAGAAACTCCTTGCGCGGCCTTGCCGATGCGATCGCCGAAAATGGCTATCTGATCTATACCGGACAACCGTGGCATCCCCAGCTCGAAATGATTGCCCGTGTTCTTTCCAGTCATCGTGAAAATCAACCGTGGATCATGCGACGACGCACCCAAGGGGAAATGGACGCGTTAGTAGAGGCTGCCGGTTTTGAAAAACAGGAACAATTAACGGATAACTGGGGAATTTTTACTGTATCGATTGCCAAACGCATTCGTCGCCGAGAATGAAACGATGAAATACCCAGTGCAACTTCCCTCTGAAAGTCGCCAGCGTTTATGGCTGACAGCCAGTGTATGGCTATTGTTTCTGGCGCCCTTTTTCTTTATGACATACGGGCAGATTAATCAATTCACCGCACAGAGAAACGATGTGGAAGTCGTCGTTTTCAGTTGGGAACAGAAGCTCCCTTTTTGGCCGTGGACCATTATTCCTTACTGGAGCATCGACTTATTTTACGGAATATCATTATTTATCTGTACTACTCGCCGTGAACAATGGATTCATGGCTGGAGATTAGTGACAGCGTCACTGATTGCCTGTACCGGATTTTTGTTATTCCCTTTGGAGTTTTCGTTTTCCCGCCCTACAACGGACGGGATTTTCGGCTGGTTATTCACTCAATTAGAACGGTTTGATTTGCCCTATAATCAGGCACCTTCCTTACATATTATCCTGTTATGGTTGCTCTGGCTGCGTTACGCCACACACCTTCAAGGCTATTGGCGTGGATGGCTGCATGTCTGGTCTGCCCTCATTGCCCTATCCGTTCTCACCACTTGGCAGCACCACTTTATCGATATGATCACCGGCTTTGCTGTCGGTGTCATCATTAGTTATTTGTTACCCATTTCGCATCATTGGCAATGGCAGCCCAGTCAGGATCGTTATGCGCGAAAACTCTTTGGTTATTATGCAATGGGAAGTTTCCTTTTTACGCTGATGGCGTATGAACTAGGAGGCGTTTTCTGGATGCTGCTGTGGCCTGCGATATCATTATTGATGATCGCTCTTGGTTATGCCGGATTGGGCAGTACAGTGTTCCAAAAACAACCCGACGGACGTATGTCACTGTCTGCACGCTGGTTACTGGCGCCGTATCAATTGGGGGCTTGGCTTGCTTATCTTTGGTTCAGGCGCCAAATCTCACCTTATGATCAAATCACAGAAAGCATTATCCTCGGTTACTTGCCCCGTCAATCTGATATTGCGTCACTCAACACAACCAGTGTGTTTGATCTGACCGCGGAGTGGCCCAGAAAACCTGATAAGTACGAAAAACGCTATATTTGCCAGCCTCAAATAGATTTATTGCCGCTCACTCCAGAAGAATTGCAATCCGCTGTTTGTACCTTGGAAAAATTGCACCAAAAAGGCAGCGTATTTGTTCATTGCACCCTTGGATTGTCCCGTAGTGCCATGGTTGTAGCGGCCTGGCTGCTAAAACAACATCCGGAATATAACATCACCACGGTAATGAATATCCTGCGTAAGGCCAGGCCATTAGTGACTTTTAGGCAGGCACATTTGGATGCGCTGGCACAATGGGAAAGCACCTATCGGCACAGGTGAACGTTTCAAAAGGGCAATAAAACTGCCCTAATTATTTGATTTTTATTTTTCCGGCACTACCCTATTAGTTAACTTTTTGACATATAACACTTTTTTCACCTAACAAAAGCGATATGCTGACAGCTCTTTTTCAGCCCATCATCTGATAGCTTATTTTTGGTTCTCAATTAAATGAATACACGTAAAATTAAGGGGATACGTCCATTTAGCGCGTTTATCGACGCGTGTTGGAAAGAAACTTACTCTTTCCAGCGTTTTATCAAAGACATGATTGCCGGGATCACGGTGGGGATCATTGCTATCCCACTGGCGATGGCGTTGGCAATCGGCAGTGGTGTTGCACCACAATATGGCCTGTATACTGCGGCCATTGCAGGGATTGTTATCGCCCTTACCGGCGGATCTCGCTATAGTGTTTCCGGGCCAACGGCGGCTTTTGTGGTGATACTCTATCCGGTTTCACAGCAATTTGGCCTGAGTGGTTTACTGATTGCCACACTGATGTCAGGCATTATTTTGCTCGTGATGGGATTGGCGCGATTTGGCCGTCTTATTGAGTACATTCCGTTGTCTGTCACGCTTGGCTTTACTTCCGGTATTGCAATAACTATCGCGACCATGCAGGTGCAAAATTTCTTCGGCCTGAAACTGGAACATGTGCCGGAAAATTATATTAATAAGGTGATTGCCCTCTCCCAAGCGTTTCCTTCATTACAAGTCAGCGATACCCTTATCGGTTTAACCACCCTGCTGATATTGATTTTCTGGCCCAAATTAGGGTTAAAGTTACCGGGTCACTTACCGGCTTTGATAGCAGGTACGGGTGTCATGGGCATCATGCATTTGCTGGGTCATGATGTGGCAACGATTGGCTCATCATTCAGCTATACGCTGGAAGACGGTACACAAGGTCAGGGTATTCCTCCCATCCTGCCCCAATTCATTCTGCCGTGGGATTTGCCCGATAGCCATTCCCTCGATATTAGCTGGAATACTGTATCTGCATTACTGCCCGCCGCGTTTTCGATGGCCATGTTGGGGGCGATTGAATCCCTGCTGTGCGCCGTGATCCTGGATGGCATGACCGGAAAAAAACATCATTCCAACAGTGAATTGATGGGTCAGGGAATCGGTAATATTATTGCTCCCTTCTTTGGTGGGATCACTGCAACGGCGGCGATTGCCCGTTCAGCCGCGAATGTGCGGGCGGGGGCAACTTCACCGATTGCCGCGGTCGTCCACTCGCTGCTGGTACTGCTGACGCTGCTGGTTCTTGCTCCCCTGCTGTCTTATTTGCCGCTTGCCGCGATGTCCGCCATTTTGCTGATCGTGGCATGGAATATGAGCGAAGCCCATAAGGTTGTGGATCTCATCCGTCGTGCCCCCAAAGACGATATCATCGTCATGTTACTGTGCCTGTCATTGACGGTTCTGTTTGATATGGTGGTGGCCATTACGATTGGTATTGTGTTGGCTTCACTGCTGTTTATGCGCAAAATTGCCAATATGACCCGTATCAGTACTTCTCCGGCGACAAATCATGATACAGGTCTGCTGGTTGTGCGCATTAATGGGCCTCTGTTTTTCGCTGCCGCAGAGCGTATTTTTGCGGAACTGAAAGAACAAGGAAGCGATTATCACACCATCATTATGCAGTGGGATGCGGTTCCCGTTCTGGATGCCGGTGGGTTACATGCCTTTCAAAGGTTTGTGCGGGAGATGGGAAAAGAGAAACATATCGCCGTGTGCGATATCTCCTTTCAGCCGTTGAAAACGCTGGCACGCGCCAAAGTCGAGCCGATTAAGGGGCAATTGAGTTTTTACGCCACTTTACCCAAGGCGCTGCAAGAAATAGATCCGCCTAAGTTGTAGATAAGGAAGGGAATTAGCTGCTTATTAAATCTGCGGTTACAGAGCAAAATACCTGTAACCGCATTATCCAGAAAACTCGGCGGGTTCAGGGATTATTTGCTGGTATCCAGCTCCGACAAACTTTTTACTACATCATCAATGGCTTTCATCTGCATCAGGAATGGTTCCAGTTTTGCCAGTGGCAGTGCTGACGGGCCATCACATCGTGCATTTTCCGGATCAGGATGTGCTTCAAGGAATAACCCTGCAATGCCTACCGCCATACCCGCACGAGCCAGCTCTGCCACTTGCGCGCGACGGCCACCCGAAGCGGCACCAAAGGGATCACGGCACTGCAATGAGTGCGTCACGTCGAAAATCACCGGTGCACCCTGAGTCGCCTGCTTCATGACACCAAAGCCCAGCATATCGACAACCAGATTGTCGTAACCAAAGTTACTGCCACGGTCACACAGTATTATCTGATCGTTGCCGCCTTCTTTAAATTTTTCAACGATATTCCCCATCTGCCCCGGGCTGACGAACTGCGGTTTTTTGATGTTGATGACTGCGCCGGTTTTTGCCATCGCTTCAACCAAATCAGTCTGACGGGCAAGAAAAGCGGGAAGCTGGATAACATCCACCACATCGGCAACCGGCTGGGCTTGCGCAGGTTCATGCACGTCCGTGATGATTTTGACGCCAAAAGTCTGTTTTAGCTCCTGAAAGATTTTCATTCCCTCTTCCAAGCCCGGCCCGCGGTAGGAGTGAATAGAAGAACGGTTAGCCTTATCAAAAGACGCCTTAAAAACATAAGGAATGCCCAGTTTTTGCGTGACGGTTACATAGTGTTCACAAATACGCATGGCCAAATCCCGTGACTCAAGGACATTCATCCCGCCAAACAGGACAAAAGGCAGATCATTTGCGACCTTGATGTCACCAATATTAACCACTTTCTGTTGCATGTTTATACCTTCTTTTGTTGAGGGCAAATAGTTAAGGGCAAATAAATTTGCTGTACCCATAGAAAATAAATGAGGAACAAAGAAATTCTGTCCCACAATGCTATTTAGCTATTTAAGCCATTTAATGGAGGATGATAGATCTCTGCTCAATGGTGTTAATCTGCATTTTTATCATTTCTGAAATAGGATCTTCGGGGCAGTGCTCCACAAAATAACTCAAATCCGAAACCGCAATGTGATTACAGTCGAGCTGGGCATAAATCAGCCCCCGGTCGCGGATTTCATACGGATCTTCGGGATCGAACATCAGCACGACTTCGCTGGCTTTTAGCGCCAACTCCATCTTTTTCTCTTCCATCAGGGAAACTTTGATGGTATCGGTGATTTTCCGCACAATACTGATATTATCGGCTTCTTGTAAGTCTTTGTTTTCCAGACGAACCATCGGGCCAATATTCCCTTTTAACCAGACATCAAGAATATGTTCGTTGAGCGTATCGCCATTCATGGGATTGATAAACCAGGTTGGCTCATCGGCTAAATCCACTCGCAGGATGAGCTGGGTCGGGAATATGACAGGCTGGACGGGCAATTCCAGCGTTTGGGCAATATGGGCAAATACCGTTCCCAGTGCGACGGGAGCGCCTTGGTGTGAATGCAATACACTGTCCAACCACAGCGTATCAGACAAACAATACACCCCATTGGCTCCGCCAAATTTCCACTCTCGATAAAAAAGCGTCAATAACGATTGCAATTTTGCTTTGGGGCCGACAATAGAAGAAAGTTTCTGCCGGGCTTCTTCAATCAGTGCGGTTAATTGTTCCGTCACCCTTGTTTGGGGAAAATCAGGACGAATGGCCCGTGTTACTAGAATAATACCATCTATCAGGGAAGCATTATTGAATTCATAATTAACTATGGTTTTCATCTTTATTCCATTGACCTACCGTGATACGTTCGTTACCGCCATAATCCTGAAAGGTGGCTATCTGTTGATAACCTTTTTCCAAAAATAGGTTTCTGACAACGATCCCCTGTTTCCAGCCATGTTCCAATAATAGCCAACCGTTTGGTAACAGGAAGTGGCGAGCCTGCTCTATAATTGTCTGCAAATCTGCCATGCCATTTTGTGCAGCAATCAAGGCAGTGGCTGGTTCAAACCTGACATCTCCTTCGCACAAATGAGGGTCAAGTTCATCAATATACGGAGGATTACTGACAATCATATCAAATTGTCTTTCCCCGACCGCAGAAAACCACTCACTTTGCAAAAAATTCACATTGTGAAAAGGAGGATGGAAAGCCAGTTTCCCGGCGTTTCTTTCCGCATTATGTTTCGCTAACGCCACCGCATCCGGGTTGATATCCACCCCGGTTACATCACAATCGTGCCGCTCACTGGCCAGCGCCAAGGCAATTGCCCCGGTTCCCGTACCGAGATCCAGAATGCGTGCCGGTGAATCAGGCAGCAATGCCAATGCCTTTTCAACCAGGCATTCCGTATCAGGACGCGGGATCAAAGTGGCGGGTGATACCGTCAGGGGCAGTGACCAAAACTCACGCTCCCCGACAATATAGGCAATCGGTTCGCCATGAAGACGGCGCGCCAGAAGAGCATCAAGCAGTCCAGCTTCCTCCGGGGAAATCGGCGTTTCATTAAAGGCAATTAAATAAGTGCGGGAACGCCCTGTTACGTACTGCAACAGAATTTCTGCATCACGCTTAGGGCTATCACTTTCAGTCAACTGTCCGGCCGCATACTGGAGCCAATGTTGATAATTCATCAATCCTGCTCTGACAAGGCGGATAATTGGTCTGCCTGATATTCCGTTACGATAGGCTGGATAAGCATATCCAGTTTGCCTTCCATCACTTCTTCAAGGCGGTATAACGTCAGGTTGATGCGGTGATCGGTCACCCGTCCCTGCGGGAAGTTGTAGGTTCGGTTGCGATCTGAACGGTCGCCGGAACCCAGCAAGTTACGGCGTTCAGAAGCCTCAGCCTCCTGACGTTTTTGCATCTCAGCGGCACGAATACGGGCAGCCAGTACCGACATCGCTTTTGCTTTGTTTTTATGCTGTGAACGCTCATCCTGACACTCTACGACAATCCCCGTTGGCAGGTGGGTAATTCGAATGGCGGAATCCGTGGTATTGACGTGCTGCCCGCCCGCGCCGGAAGAGCGAAAAGTATCAATTTTCAGATCACTGGGGCTGATTTCCGGTAATTCCGCCTCCGGGATTTCCGGCAGAATAGCCACGGTACAGGCAGAAGTATGAATACGCCCCTGGGATTCTGTTTCCGGCACACGCTGAACACGGTGGCCGCCAGACTCAAATTTCAGGTGACCATAAACTTGCTCGCCGGAAATTTTGGCAATCACTTCTTTATATCCACCATGCTCGCCTTCGTTGGCGCTCATGATCTCCACTTTCCAGCGGCGGGATTCTGCATAACGGCTGTACATGCGGAATAAATCTCCGGCAAATATTGCCGCTTCATCGCCACCGGTTCCGGCACGCACTTCAAGGAAACAGTTGCGCTCATCATCCGGATCTTTCGGTAATAACAGCAGTTGCAGTTGCTGCTCTAATTCTTCATTACGAATTTTTGCGCCTTTGAGTTCTTCCTGCGCCATTTCCCGCATTTCGGGATCATCAAGCATCATCTCAGCAGTTTCGATATCATCCTGAACGCTTTTCCACGCTTTAAAACAGTTAGTCACATCGGTCAGTTGCGCATATTCTTTTGATAAAGCGCGAAAACGCTCTTGGTCGGCGATAACCGCAGCATCACCGAGGTGAGCCAATACTTCTTCATGGCGTTCTTGTAATGCTTCCAATTTAGCGACAATAGAAGGCTTCATTCGTAATATAAGACCTTAATTTAGGATAGGGTTAATGATGATCCAGCCCAAGGCTGTCCCGTAATAGATTCAGGCGTTCCAAATCGCCATCACTGGCAGCCTGTTGGAGAGATTTCGTCGGTGTGTGGATCAGACGGTTCGTCAATTGGTAGGTCAATTGGTTAATGATCTGTTCAGCATCAGCACCCTGCCTGATGGACATTAATGCCTTTGCCGTCATCTCAGCCCTGATTTTCTCTGCCTGTTCTCGATATTCGCGAATTGTATTAACAGCGCCCTGAGAACGCAACCAATCCATGAAATGGCTGCTTTCTTGTTGCACAATCCCTTCCGCAACCACCGCTGCCGCTTTACGTTGGGCGAGATTCTGCTGAATAATGGCCTGTAAATCATCCACGCTGTACAGATAAACGTCACTCAATTTTTCAACATCCGGTTCAATATCGCGGGGAACGGCAATATCAATCAATAACATCGGTTGGTTGCGGCGTAATTTCAGCGCTCTTTCAACCATGCCTTTGCCAATGATCGGTAATGGGCTGGCGGTGGAACTAATGACAATATCCGCTTGTGCCAATCGGGTATCAATATCGGGCAGGGAAATAACCTCTGCATTGACTTCACTGGCCAGCCTCTGTGCCCGCTCTTTTGTCCGGTTGGCGATCATCATGCGATTCACACCATGCTCTTTCAGGTGACGAGCAACCAGTTCAATCGTCTCTCCGGCACCCACCAGCAGGATATTTAATTGGGAAAGGGATTCAAAAATTTGCCGCGCCAGTGTACAGGCAGCAAAGGCCACGGAAACGGCATTGGCACCAATTTCCGTTTCTGTTCTGATCCGTTTAGCCACCGAGAACGATTTTTGGAACAAGCGCTCCAGTTCACCCGACAGCGATTGATAATTTTGCGACTCAGCGAACGCCTTTTTCACCTGCCCCAAAATCTGCGGTTCCCCCAGGACAAGGGAATCCAGGCCGCTCGCGACGCGCATCAAATGGCTGACGGCATCATTACCTAAATGCCAATAAAGGCTTGCGGTTAAATCATCAGGATTAAGTTGATGGTATCTGCATAGCCAATGAATTAACGGTTCTTTAAAATTACCCTGCTGCTCAACACTGAGGTAGAGTTCCGTGCGGTTACAAGTAGACAGCACAACGCCGCCCCGCACCAGAGGCTGTTGGAGCAAATCATCAAGCGCTAATTTTAGCGTGTCAGGAGAAAAGGCCACCCGCTCACGTAACGAAACAGGCGCTGTTTTATGGTTGATACCGAGTGCTAATAAAGTCATCTTAACTGCATTGAGTTATCATAGGAGGCAAGGTTATGATGATATTGATAATTATTCTCATAAACTCACGCCTTTCATAAGGACTCTTTGGCCGAGCATTCTACTTGATGCGTCAATTCAATAAAAGTCAATCGGACGGTTCTGCGGTAATTTATTCGAGAATTGTTAGCAAATTTTCGCTAAATTACTCCCTTGATTATAGACTTGGGTAGCACGCCTTAAGTTGTTATATAGACCACCAAGGGTTATTGTATGAAAATATTTTCGTTTTTTCGCTTACTTCCCCTCGCCGGTGTTTTGCTGACGGCCTGTACCGTCACACAACCCCCGACAGGCATGGGATCAGCGGATACGCCGCAATGGCACGCCCGTGAGCAGCAACTGATAACGCTGGGGCACTACCAAACCCGTGGTTCTTTCGCTTATCTGGCCGATGAGAAAAAAGTGTACGCCCGATTTTTCTGGCAACAATATTCGCCTGACAATTATAAATTACTGCTGCTCAATCCACTGGGGACCACCGAATTGGAATTATTCGTCGAACCGAATAAGATTCAACTGACTGACAATAACGGTAAAAAATATCTCAGTGATAAACCTGAATCCTTAATTTACCAGCTAACCAATATGCATATTCCACTGGATAATTTAAAAAGCTGGATGATTGGTCTGCCGGGTAGTGCCAAAAATTTTCAGTTGGATGCCAATTACCTGCTGAAATCCGTGAGTGACAAAAAAAATGGTGAGCTCTGGCAAGTCAATTATCAAGGATACGATACCTCGATGACACCCGCCTTACCCACGCGACTGGAACTGACGCAAGGAAAAAACCGCATAAAATTAAAGATGGATAACTGGACGATTCAATAATGACGTTAACCTGGCCTTCTCCGGCAAAATTGAATTTATTTTTGTATATCACCGGGCAGCGACCCGATGGTTACCACGAACTGCAAACGCTGTTTCAATTTTTGGATTATGGCGATCAAATCACCATTTCACCACGCCAAGATAATCAAATCCGCTTGCTGACGCCGGTTGCCGGTGTCGCCCATGATGATAATTTGATCGTGCGAGCCGCCCGATTATTACAGGACCATTTGTTACAAAAACGAACGTTACAAAAACGATCGTCACAAAAACAAATAACCGACTATTTGGGTGCCGATATTCGCATTGATAAATGCTTGCCGATGGGCGGCGGTTTGGGCGGCGGTTCTTCCAACGCGGCCACGGTATTAATTGCCCTGAATCACCATTGGCAAGCCCATCTGTCTGATAATGAATTGGCACAGCTTGGCGTAAGCCTTGGTGCCGACGTTCCGGTCTTTGTCAAAGGCCATGCTGCCTTTGCCGAAGGCATTGGAGAAAAACTCCAGCCCGCGTCACCGGAAGAAAAATGGTTTTTGGTCGCCCATCCCGGAATTGAAATCGCAACGCCGACAATCTTCACAGATCCTGAATTAAAAAGAAATTCTCCGATTCGTGCTCTGGGCGCATTATTACAGGCACCATTCGCAAATGATTGTGAACCAATCGCAAGAAAACGTTTTCGTGAGGTTGAACAGCTTCTTTTATGGCTGTTAGAATACGCACCGTCACGCCTGACCGGAACCGGTGCGTGTGTTTTCGGCGAGTTCGAATCAGAAGCATCGGCCCGTAAGGTGTTAAATCAAGCCCCAGAGTGGATGCAGGGCTTTGTTGCGCGTGGTGTCAACATTTCTCCATTGCATACATTCCGCTCTGGGATACCCGTGTTATTGCACCAATGAACGCTGTTTGTTCGATTGGTCAACAATATCTCTCTGGACGCAAGCCTGAGGTTTATCCCGTGCCCGATATGAAGCTTTTTGCTGGTAATGCTACACCTGAACTAGCACAACGTGTTGCCAACCGCCTGTACACTAGCCTGGGAGACGCTGCCGTCGGCCGTTTTAGCGACGGTGAAGTCAGTGTTCAAATCAATGAAAATGTACGCGGCGGTGATGTTTTCATCATCCAGTCCACTTGCGCACCCACCAACGACAACCTGATGGAATTGGTCGTTATGGTTGATGCGCTACGTCGTGCTTCTGCTGGCCGTATTACCGCTGTTATCCCTTACTTCGGTTATGCTCGTCAGGATCGTCGTGTCCGTTCAGCCCGTGTGCCTATCACCGCCAAAGTCGTCGCGGACTTTTTGTCCAGCGTGGGTGTAGATCGTGTTCTCACGGTAGATCTGCACGCTGAACAGATCCAAGGCTTCTTTGATGTTCCGGTTGATAATGTCTTTGGTAGCCCCATCCTGCTGGAAGATATGCTTCAGCAAGAGTTGGAAAACCCGATTGTCGTTTCTCCGGACATCGGTGGTGTCGTTCGCGCCCGTGCCATTGCCAAACTGCTGAACGATACCGATATGGCTATCATTGATAAACGTCGTCCACGTGCAAACGTTTCTCAAGTCATGCATATCATTGGTGATGTTGCCGGCCGTGATTGCGTTCTGGTTGATGATATGATCGACACCGGTGGCACACTGTGCAAAGCAGCCGAAGCATTGAAAGAGCGTGGAGCGAAGCGCGTATTTGCTTATGCCACCCACCCTATTTTCTCCGGCAATGCCGTGGAAAACATCAAGAACTCCGTGATCGACGAATTTGTAGTCTGTGACACCATTCCTCTGTCTGATGAGATCAAGGCGTTGAACAAAGTTCGTACTTTGACACTGTCTGGCATGCTGGCGGAAGCTATTCGCCGTATCAGCAATGAAGAATCAATCTCTGCGATGTTTGAGCACTAATATTTGTGTTTTAGGGCAAATATTAAACGCCAACTTATTCAAGTGATTAAATAAATCATTGCCTGAAAAACCCCGTTGCTGTTTCCTCAGTAACGGGGTTTTCTGTTTATTTAGCAGGCAAAATTAATGATTCCATCATGAATAAATCACTCTTCGCAATATTAATTGTTGTAAAATAATTAATTATATCAATATGATAAATCAGTTGATGTGAATTTTTTCCACGTCATTAATTTGCTGGATTTATAAACAAATAAACAGGCTTATCCTGAAAGCATAACTTTTCATCTGGTACGTCCAGTTGCCTAATCCTCTGACAATACTGGTGTTATCGAAAAGTTGCTGCTAACCTGCCGCGCAATTAATGACGGCAGAATATTATTTACTTACGTCACAATACCGTATCGACAAGTCAGTATTATTTCTAATCTAGAAAAATAAACTTTATTCATAAATAAGCTATGACACCTAAATTTGAGGTGACGACTTCTTTTGGCCTAAATTTAGCCAAAATTATCTTGTTATCAAGTTATTGCTGGAGGGAAATTTAAAAGATGAATGTATTAACCTCACATTATATATAAAAAATTTAAATCAATATGGCCGATTTCTAACCGGCAACCATACTTAATCGCAGGTAGTTGTTATCAAGAAGTTAACTGCCTGATAAAGATTTATTTCAACAACTCAAGGTATCAGCCCCAAAGCAACAGGCTGATCGAAATAACCAATACGACTTTTTAAGGAGAGTGCCAATGAAAAAGGCATTTTTATTTACACCTGCACTGTTAGCGCTTTCAATTAATGCGATTTCTAATGCGAATGCTTATACCTATAATACGATTTATGTTTCTGGTGATAGCCTGAGTGATAAAGGGAATGTGGGATGTTTCACCACGGATTGTACGAAAAATAAGTTCTATTTTGAGTATTTTCCTAAATCCATTATAGGTACCAGCCCGACCCCATCCAACAAGGGTGGAACCAATTATGCTGAAGCTGGTGCGACTGCGTTAAAGGAATACAGTGAAAAAGGATATAATACACAACAGCAGGTAAGCGACTATCTGAACGCCCATAATCACCGTGCAGATCCTAACGGTATTTTTATTCACTGGATTGGTGGCAATGATCTTGCCGCAGCATTGTTCGTTGGCCAAAAAACCCGTGAACAAGTTAGTAAAATAGCGGGCGAAGAAGCGGGTAAGAAAGCAGGTGAGAAAGCGGCCCAACATATTGCCATCACTAGCGCGACCGCAGCTTCTAGCCAAATTAACGCTCTAATCCAGGCTGGCGCAGGACTTGTTATTGTACCCACTGTTCCTGATGTAGGCACCACACCTAGGTTATTAGAAACCGTGCTTAATGGCGCATTGGAAACAGCAGGTGTCTCTAAATCAGATGCTCAAGATATCCTGCGAAAAATCCATACCGAGATTAACCAAGCCACTATCCCCAATGGTACTTACCGTGATCAGGGTATTAAAAAGGTTTTTCATCAGCTAGCAGAACAAGCGAAAGAACGTGGTGTCAAAATCCCACCAGAGCAAATTGAAAAAATGCTCAATGATAAATACGCTGAAGCCAGCACAGGCGCTTCAAATCTCACCGCTCTCTATAACGATTTGGTTGACAAACAAATCAGCCAAGGAAACGGCAATATCTTACGTGCCGATATCAATGGCCTACTGAATGAAGTCATCGCTAACCCGCTGATTTATGGTATTCAGAATACATTAGGCTATGCCTGCGGACAAAATGTGACCGCAGATAAATGTTCCAAAGATGATGCAAGCTTCACGAAAGACAAAGAATTTTTATTCTCTGATACTTTCCACCCAACGCCATTAGGGCACAAGATAATGGGCCAATACATAACCTCTATCTTTATTGCCCCCACGCAGGTCATGGCGCTGGCTCAAGCCAACCGTGCTCCGGTTAAAAGTGCCCTCTCTTCCCTTGACGGCCACCTGCAACAACTGCGCAATGGCGGCAATGAGCAGGGTAAAACCGGTGTCTTTGGTGGCTATAGCGGCAGCCAGAACAAAACCTTTACGCTCGGTGGCGATTATCAGCTCCTCGATAACCTGCTGTTGGGTGCCATGTACTCAAACTATACAGACGAACGGACTCCGGCGGCTAACTTCACCTATGAAGGGCATGGTCATGTCCTGACCGCTTATAGCTTGTGGAACTACTACAACAACGGCTGGCTGAGCGGCGATGTCCACTATTCACGCACCAATTATGATACCCTGACCCGTAGCATCCAGCTTGGAGAAGCGACGCGCAGGGAAACCGGTGCGACCACGGGGAAACAGTGGGGAGCACGGATTACAGCCGGTTGGGATATTCCTGTGACTCGCTACCTGACCACCAGCCCAATCGTTCAGTATGCCTGGGATAAAGGGGAAGTCGATGGCTACCGTGAATCCGGCAACAGCAGCTCTTCCATGCATTTTACTGATCAGGACTACACCTCTAAAGTCGGCACACTGGGTTGGCGAGTCGATACTAAACTGGGTCGTTTTAACCCTTATGCCTCTGTTCAGTTCAATCACCAATTTGGTGATACAAGTTCTAAGCTGAGTGGTGCCATTAACTCTTCCAAAGATACTTTTGAGATGGAAAGTGGCAAACAGAGCACCAATTGGCGCCAATATACTCTCGGCATGAACGCAAATTTCACCAATAACGTGCGCGGTTTTGCGGCCGTCACCCGTAATGACGGCAATACGCAAGATCCTACCTACAATTTCAGTTTGGGCATCAACGCCAGTTTCTAATTCAGTACTCAGGGACGCAAGGCAGTCAATAGGGCTGCCTTGCATTTTTGTTTACCTACCGTTTAGTTCTGTTACGTAAACGTTAACCATTCGTTTAATTTTCGTATATGCAGATAGAAGTAATATCGGACTGAAACAATCAGAAAATCAGCCATCAACCGATGAGAAATGAGTTAATGCTCTTTTAAATCAAAGTGTTGGGCTGGCATTAACCTAATGCGCTGTCTTTTCAGGAGAACGATATGAAAAAAGCCCTCTTTTTGGTATCAGCCACCACTGCATTATTCGTTAACCTCATGACAAATTCATATGCCTATGACAATGTGTATGTTTTTGGGGATAGTTTGAGTGATGGTGGGAATCTGTTCGGAAAATTCACAACAGATGGAAAAGATTCTGAACTCTACGATGAATATATCACTCGCAACCTCACTGGCAAACAACTAAAACCCTCCAAGGATGATGGAACCAATTATGCGTATGCAGGAGCGACTGCTGATAGGACTGGTGATCCATTGTTTGACAATGTTACCACGCAAAAACAGCTTGATCGTTATTTGCAAGCACACTCTGGACGGGCTGATCCTAATGGTGTGTATATACATTGGGTAGGAGGCAACGATATAAAGGATGCGCTGGAAAAGTTAGCGAAAGGTGATAAAAACGCGGCACAACAGCTTATTAAGAATAATTCCGCATCCGCAGCATCACAGATCAATCAACTCATTAAGGCGGGTGCGGGTTTGGTTATTGCACCGAATGTCCCGGATATTGGTACAACGCCCAAAATTATGGAAGAGGTACTTAAAGGTGCTTTAGGAAAAAACCAGATACCCAAAGAAGATATCGAAAAAATTCTGCAACAAGTTCATGAAGCCATCAACAAATACCCGACACCCAACAAGGAAATCAGAGATAAAGTGCTTCAGGGGGTTTTTGAAAAGATTGCTGAAGGAGCTTCCCCTGAAGATCCAGATAAAGCTAAAGAAATTTATCGCCAATTGCTTGATGCTTATAATAATGCCAGCAAAACAGCGTCCCAATTTTCCGACCAATATAACCAGCAAGTGGAAAACCTGCTTGGTAACGGTAATATCCTGCGTGCCGATGTCAATAAGCTCTTACACGAAGTCATCGCGAACCCGACTATTTATGGTATTTCTAATACTCTGGGTTATGCTTGCAAACAAGATCAGATGGCTGCGTTATGTTCTTCTTCCGAACCTGGCTTTGATAAAAGCCAACCCTATTTGTTTTCCGATAGTTTCCACCCGACACCTGACGCACACAAAGTCATCGGCCAGTATATTATGTCGATCTACACCGCGCCTTTACAGGTGCGGGTATTGAACTCTGTCAACCGCATCCCCGTCACAACGACCCTTAGCTTACTTGACAGTCACCTGCAACAGCTTCGCAATAATGGTAATGCCCAAGGTAAGGTTGGCGTATTCGGCGGTTATACAGGCAATAACAATAGTACCCTGACATTGGGTGGTGATTATCAATTAGCGGATAATTGGCTATTGGGCGCCACCCTTTCACGTTACAAAACAGAACAAGATGTCACATCTCATTTCAATTATGCCGCGACGGGTCATATTATAACCGCTTACACACTCTGGAACTACTATGACAATGGATGGTTGAGCGGCGATGTGCATTATTCACGCACCCATTACGATAACCTGTCACGTTCCATCCAGCTTGGAGCAGCGACGCGCAGGGAATCAGGTTCAACGATGGGCAGGCAATGGGGCTGGCGTATTACGGCTGGCTGGGATATCCCCATCACGCGTTACCTGACTACCAGCCCAATCATCCAATATGCCTGGGATAACGGAAGTATTGATGGTTATCGTGAAACGGGTAACAACAGCACCACGATGCATTTTGGCGATCAAAACTACCATTCCAGAGTGGGTTCGGTGGGTTGGAGAGTCGATACAAAATTGGGATATCTCAATCCTTATGCCTCTATCCTGTTCAATCACCAATTCGATGATGAACGTTATACTCTTCGCAGCGCGATCAATTCTACCAAAACAAGTTTCGTACTACCGGGCGAAAAACAGGATAGAAATCGCATTCAATACACCGTCGGCGTCAATGCTAACCTGACCGATAATTTCCACGCATTTGCCGCTGTATCACATGAAAAAAATGATAATGGGCCGAATCATAACTACAATTTCAACCTCGGTTTTAATGTCAGCTTTTAATACACAGAATATTTAACCAGCAAAGATAAGGCGGTCACCATTGCCGCCTTATCTAATTTACCGAATGCTAACATTTAAAATTATCACGGATGTCGATGTTTTTTACGACGATAACGTTCATCGTAATTCTTCAACCACCAATACTTATCGGTCACCTGTTCCCGACCGCCAATACTGGCCCCGACCAGCCAAATAAATGCGCCAATAAACAACCCCATTAATGAAAGGTCGGTTAAAAATTCAGAGAGATCAAAATTGAAGATATGGCTCAGCAATACATAAGCCAGACTCACCAGCATTGCCGCCATTCCTGCACCCATGAGGATATTGCCAAAAACAAACGCCTTTTCACGTCTCATAACCAACCTCCAATACTTTTTGTGAACGCTAATTTGCACATACAACGAACGCAAAAGCACGAAAGTAGACATCTTCTTTATAATTGAATTATAGCCTTATCATATAAAAGGTTATTGCGGCAGCGATCACAAGCTGTACAAATTTAAGCCTAATTTTTTACATTCCGGCAAAATAATATTTGTTAAGAAAGGACATAATGAGTTTTGTACTCAAGCTTTGAGATAGGTAAACTAATCTCCTTTTTGTTCTATTGCCAATAAGCGAACCTAAACTGTGAGTAACATAAAATTAATCGTTGGCCTGGCAAACCCTGGGGCTGAATATGCACAGACCAGACATAATGCCGGAGCATGGTTTGTCGATTTATTAGCACAACGCTATCACCAGTCCCTGAAAGAAGAGAGTAAATTTTTTGGGCTTACCGCCCGCATTAACATTAACGGGCAGGATATTCGTTTGCTGGTGCCAACCACTTTCATGAACCTCAGCGGTAAATCTGTCCTTGCCCTTGCTGGGTTTTATCGCATTCAACCGGATGAAATCTTGGTTGTACATGATGAGCTGGATCTACCACCGGGTGTGGCAAAAATGAAACTGGGTGGCAGCAATGGGGGTCATAATGGCCTGAAAGATATTCAGAATAAACTGGGTAATAACCCTAACTTTCATCGTCTGCGGATCGGCATTGGTCATCCGGGCGATAAAAATAAAGTCGTGGGTTTCGTCCTTGGCAAGCCCTTGGCTTGCGAACAAAAACTGATTGATGATGCTATTGATGAAGCATTGCGCTGTACCGACATCCTGATTAAAGACGGCATGAGTAAAGCAATTAACCGCCTGCATGCGTTTAAAGCCAGCGCCTGACAGGGAGTACATGGCGCTGTGGGCTATTGCATGTATAATAGCGCCAATTTTGTCTAACTCACCGACAAGCATATTGCTCGTTGGTTTATAAGTGATTTAAGGTGATAAAAATATGGGATTCAAATGCGGTATCGTTGGCCTGCCTAACGTTGGGAAATCTACATTATTCAATGCGCTGACCAAAGCAGGTATCGAAGCAGCAAACTTCCCGTTCTGCACTATCGAGCCAAACACAGGTGTTGTGCCGATGCCAGATCCCCGTCTCGACCAGTTGGCTGAGATTGTTAAACCACAACGTATTCTGCCAACCACGATGGAATTCGTGGACATTGCCGGTCTGGTAAAAGGCGCGTCAAAAGGTGAAGGCTTGGGTAACCAGTTCCTGACCAACATTCGTGAAACCGAAGCCATCGGCCATGTCGTGCGCTGCTTTGAAAACGACAACATTATCCACGTTTCTGGCCAAGTTGATCCTGCTGCTGATATTGACATTATCAACACTGAACTGGCGCTGTCGGATCTGGATACCTGCGAGCGCGCTATCCACCGGATACAGAAGAAAGCCAAAGGTGGCGATAAAGACGCGAAAGCAGAACTGGAAGTTCTGGAAAAATGCCTTCCCCACCTTGAACAAGCCGGCATGTTACGTGCGTTGGATCTGAATGCAGAAGAAAAGGCCGTCATTCGCTATCTGAGCTTCCTGACTCTGAAACCCACCATGTACATTGCCAACGTCAATGAAGACGGTTTCGAGAATAACCCACACCTTGATACCGTCCGCGCCATTGCAGAAAAAGAGGGTTCTGTCGTTGTTCCGGTTTGTGCGGCAATTGAAGCGGATATTGCCGAGCTGGAAGATGCCGACCGCGAAGAATTCATGGCGGAATTAGGTCTTGAAGAACCAGGCTTGAACCGTGTTATTCGTGCCGGCTATCAACTGCTGAACCTGCAAACTTACTTTACTGCGGGTGTGAAAGAAGTGCGTGCCTGGACGATCCCTGTCGGTGCAACCGCCCCACAAGCTGCGGGTAAAATCCACACCGATTTTGAAAAAGGCTTTATCCGTGCCCAAACTATTGCGTTTGAAGATTTCATCACTTACAAAGGTGAACAAGGGGCAAAAGAAGCCGGTAAAATGCGCGCAGAAGGGAAAGAGTATATCGTGAAAGATGGCGATGTGATGAATTTCTTGTTTAACGTCTAATCGTTTCTCTTGTCTCAACGTATTTCAACAAAATCCACGCAATAGCGTGGATTTTTCTTATCATCATAATTTTTAAAAGATAAGGAAATAAAAAGTGGATGAATCACATCACCAATCCGATAGAGAAATCGAAATCCAGTTACAACAATTGGCAGGCAAAGTAGCGACATTGGCTCGACCCAATACTCATGCGGTAAAAACAGCAATTCCCCAACTGACGCTTTGCCATCTGGAACAGCCCACAGCTCCCATTGGCTGGTTGTATGAACCGAGTATTATGGTTATTGCCCAAGGTGCAAAACGGGTGACAATCGGTGACCGCTCATATTGTTGCAATCCCCAACAACTCATTGTGACTTCAATAAATATCCCTACCATTACTCAGATTTGCACTGCCTCTAAGGAAAAACCTTTTTTTGCCCTGATGTTAAAACTGGATATGCAGGAAGCATCAAAATTAATGGTTGAAAATAAGGTCATAATAAAAAATCAAAATCAAACACAAGATACATGTGCACTGGCGACGACCTCTGCTACCGCTGATCTATTGAACTGCTTTAATCGTCTATTAGATACAGTAAACACACCGGCAGATATCCCCGTCCTCTCCTCCTTAATTCATCAAGAAATTATTTATCGTCTGCTAAAAAGCGAACTGGGGGAACGTTTGCAGCAAATGGCTTCCCAAGAAACGCCAAGTCATCAAATCAGTCACACCATTAAATGGCTAAAAGAACACTTTGCCGAACCCGTTAAAGTTGAACAACTGGCTCAAATCGCCAAAATGAGTCCCTCCTCTTTTTACCATCACTTCAAAGCCGTCACTTCTATGAGCCCACTGCAATACCAGAAATGGTTACGCTTACACGAAGCAAGGCGAATATTACTGACCCAACATCACAACATGACAACAACCGCATTTCAGGTGGGTTATGAAAGCACGTCCCAATTCAACCGTGAGTATAGTCGCCTTTTTGGTGAACCTCCCTGCCGGGATATGAAACGGTTTCGAATAAACCAAACCAAAAAAATAGAGATGACTGGAGGATCAGGCAACGATTGACCATAAACAGGCACACATTCCATCAAAATCAATCCTAAGATAATCTTCGATTTATCAATAGAATAAAACAGAAGATTATTATGGGTCATATTTTAGTTATCAATTCAGCAAAAGATTTTGGCGAATCCAAAGGAGAGCTAAATAACACCTTAACCGAAATTATTAAAGATCACCTGACAGAAATAGGCCATGATATTCAGGTTACCCATGTCGATAAAGGCTATAACATTGCCGCAGAGGTGGATAAATTTCTTTGGGCGGATAGCATTATTTATCAAATGCCGGGTTGGTGGATGGAAGCCCCGTGGATTTTAAAGCAATATGTCGATGAAGTTTTTAGTGCTGGCCGCAGTACCCTGTTTAAAGATGATGGACGAACCCGTCATGATCCTGCCAAAAAATATGGCTCAGGTGGCCTAATACAAGACAAAACTTATATGTTTTCGGTAACCTGGAATGCACCTCTGGAATCATTTGAAGATCCCAATCAATTTTTTGAAGGAAAAGGCATTGACAGTGTTTACTACCCTTTCCATAAAGCAAACCAATTTTTAGGGATGTCTCCACTCCCAACATTTGCTTGCTATGATGTGATAAAAAACCCACAAGTTTCTCAATACATTAAACAATTAAAAAAACATTTATCCGAATTTTTCTAAGCATTGATTTGTTTTGTATATTTAATCAATTCCGATCATCATCCAGAAGATAAAGATCGTATATATCCACTTGTATATCAGGTGGATTTTTTATCTCCCCCAAAATCAATACAATATAAAATCCTTAACCAAAATATAAAAAATAACATCATTAATTATCACCAAAAAAACAAACACTTTATTAACATTAACAATAAATCAAATTACAAAAAAATATTACTTACATATAGTTGTGTATCTTTCTCCAATAAGAAAATGAAAAACAAGCGCTATTATTTTGTAAATAAAATATAAATGTAATGAGAAAATCAATAGCCAAGAACCCAGAACACTTGTAAAAATGAGTATGTTGACACAAGCACTCACGTTGATGTTAACACCATTCGACGTCGTTACGTCGTTAATATGTAGGTTTTATTAATATTAATCCCTAACTTTATGAGGTACAAACCATGAACAGAAAATTAGCTGCTTGTATGCTTTCATTAATTCTGGGAACAATTATTACCGCTAACGCAAATGCGTTTGTTGCTGGACTTTTTGGGGGTGATGTGGGTAAAGATCTCGTCGCGTTATGTAATCTAATCCCTGATGGTAGTACCGCCTTAAAAATAGCTAAAACTGCTTGCTTATAGCTCAGTGTTAATGTTGTGCAGATCAAAAACAAAGACATTCTGTAACTAGTTGATGTTAACACTATATAATATATTATTGATATTTATATTTTGTTGATATTAGTCTCTCACTCTACGGGGTAAAAATCATGAACAAAAAATTAGCCGCTTGTATGTTTTCATTAATCTTAGGCGCAGTTGTTACAACTAACGCAAGTGCCTACACTGCTGGATTTTTTCCAGGAAAATACGGAGAAGCTCTCAAAGGATTATGTAATCTAATACCTGACGGTGGCCTTGTATTAAAGCTAACTAAAGACCTTTGCTTATAATTCAGCGTTAATATTTTACAGATAAAAACAAGGATATTCTGTGAATAAAAGAATATCCTTACCATTATTTAATTCAATTAAAACCTAGGACTACTTTTATAGCAAGAAGTTAAAATTGAATCTGAAAAAATAATGGCAGATAGAAATGTTAAGCTTATAATAGTTGGGAGCTTTTTAAGGTGATTTATTGAATATATCTGTAATAAAAAGCCCCCACTATTATCTATCCTTATTAATGGGTTATCATACCCAATTTCATTGAAAAACTCTATGAGGTACAGACCATGAACAGAAAATTATCCGCTTGTATGCTTTCATTAATCTTGGGAGCAATTGTCACAGCTAATGCAAATGCATACACTGCTGGGTTTATTCCAAAACCTTATGATGCGATTGCCGCAGGAGTATGTTCTCTAATACCTGATGGTGGACCTGCCAGTGGTCTTTTATTAAAGTTAGCTAAAGATTTTTGCTTATAATTCAGCGTTATTTAATTCAATTAAAACTTAAGGTCGATTTTATAGCAGGAAGTTAAAATTGAATCTGGAAAAAACAACGGTGAATAAAAGTGTTAAGGTTATAATAATTGGGAGTTTTTAATCTAACTTATTGAAATAAATATGTAATAAAAAGCTCCCACTATCATTTATCTTCATCAATGGATTACCATACCCAATTACACTAAAAACCCTCAAGGAATTCAACTAAGACTGGATTAAATAATTCAGGCGCTTCCCAGAACGGTGCATGACCAACATTCGCCAAATTAAACACTTTTTCTTGCCAAAGGTTTCGGTAATTTAGCCCATCGATATAAGAAAAATTAATATACGGATCATCTGCCCCGTTAACAATCGCTAACGGTATTTCACTGGTTTCAGCCAATAATTTTTGATCGGTTGCCTGAGGAGAAAGAAACGCCTCAAACATATATTGCCGTGCCAATCCATCGGTCCTTACCACCGCTTCAACAATAAAAGGTTCTTGAAATCCATTCATCCCGTAAGTATCAGAGACAAAATGCTTAATATCTTCCTCAGTAAATTCCGCTTTGCCGGCAAGCCCCAAGCCAGGGCGAAAACCAAGAGCCACGTTATTCGCGCCCGCTGCTACCGGCGGAGTACCACAAATCATCAAGCCAATCATTTTAGGGAATAGGGCCAACATTTCCAACCCAATATGCCCCCCCAACGACCAGCCCAAAACCACGACTCTGTTAATGCCTATTTTTTCCAGTACCTCAATAACCGTGTGGGCATAAGCAGGCATTGAATAAGCTTGACGTGGTTCAGTCGCATTTGATGACAAACCGTGTCCAGGTAAATCTAACGCCACAACCCGATACTTTCCTTTTAACTGATTAATTTGATGACGAAAGACTTCTTTACAACTGGAATTGCCATGAATTAACAACACAGGCAATCCATTACCGCCACTATCGATTACCGAAATACCGGCATAACGGATTTTAATATTATAGTTACGTATGGTAGCCATTATTCTATCTCCTCAAAAATCAATAACAGATTAGTTTAAGGAAGCTATTGAATTAGCTTACAAAGCATTAATATTAAACCATCATAAAACAACAGAGATTTTTATTGTTTTGGCTTTCTCTAAAGTGAATATGATATTTGTTCATAAAACCTGATTTTTTTATCCCCTGCAAGATTATACAGGGCATTTCTTTCACTTAAAATCTATCAGTGACTTCATATTTTTCGTTTATTTTTTACGGTATACAAAACACCTATCACAAATTTTCAACATGAAACTCTGAACCAGACAGGTAATGTTGTATACAAGCTAATGCAAATAGTTAACCTCTATTTATGACACAACATCATCGGGTAATCACATTATGACAATAAAAAATATGGCTTCCTCAAAAGTAAAGCTCCTATTAACGGCTATGATCGCCATTGCCCTGGTTATCATGGCCATGACAGGAAAAATAGAAAATACTAATAGACGTTTTCTCTCCGTAGCAACGGCGTCCACAGGTGGAACTTATTACCCAATGGGCGTGGGATTAGCCAATATCTGGAGTCACCATTTGAAACAGGAGGATATTCAGGTTACAGGGCAATCCTCAGCCGGTTCGATTGAAAATATTGATCTACTCCAGAAGAATGAAGCTCAACTCGCTATTTTACAGAGTTTGATCGCCGTCGAAGCCTATCAAGGAGTGCGAAATTTCAAAAACCACCCTTATCAGGATCTACGTTCTATCTCTGTTCTTTGGCCGAATGTAGAACACTTTGTGTTATTAGACGATAAAATCAAGGATGGAACACTAAACGATATTACCGGAACACGTTTTTCTGTCGGGCCACAAGCCAGTGGGACTGAACAATCTACCTTGATTATTCTGCAAGGTGTTAACCTCAGCAAACAAAATATCCGTCCAGAATATCTTGGTTATGGTGATACGGTTTCAGCCATGCGGGATGGTCGTCTTGATGGTGGCGCCTTACCTGCCGGTGTACCGGCATCGGCCGTCACAGATATGTATGCCAGTGGCGTTCCTGCCCGTATTCTAAACGTCACCGATGAACAACTGGAAAAGATTAACGCTATCGCCAATTCATGGTTTCGCTTCGTCATTCAACCAAAGACTTATCCACGCCAAACACAACCCATCCAAACGATTGCACAACCCAATATTCTGATGACAACCCGCAAAATAGATGAAAAAACCATCTATGAATTAACTAAAGTGATGTTTGAAAATCAGAAGGAAGTCCATCAAATCCACAGCTCCGCGAAATATATTCTGCCCGAAAACGCATTGAAAGGGGTTTCCGTTCCATTACATCTTGGTGCCTATCAATATTATCGTGAGATTGGCCTGAATATTCCGGACTATCTTGTCCCTCCAGAACTGAAATCTGCGGACAAACAACCATGATTTTTGACCTGACACCCTAAATTTCAACCTGATTTTCCATGTTATTGGCCATAATATTATGGAGTCACCATGAATACTGATAATAAAACGCCATCCACGATTGAACCAAATAACATTGAGCTGGATAAAGAAGCCGGATCAGGCAACCGCCATTTAACCGGCCTCTATTTGAAGCTTACAACGATACTTGCCATCGCCATTTCCCTTTATGCTATCTATGCCAATGCGTTATCCAATACGCAGGAATTTTACCGCAATGCGATATTTCTCGCGGGTATTTTGAGCTTAGGTTTTATTCTGTTCCCCATTTCTCAACGTTATTCAACCGCCAAATTCAATTATTGGGATTACTTTTTTATTTTGCTCACCTTGGTCAGTTATGGATATTTTTATTTTACTTACACTGACTTGCATGTTGTCCGCAACAGCATTCCCAATACCACTGATTATGTGATGTCTGTGATGGGTATCGCGGTATTATTTGAGGCAGCAAGGCGCACGACCGGCTATTTCATACCGGGTTTATCCCTGTTTGCCATTATCTATGCCCTGTTCGGAGAGTATTTTATGGGTATTTTCGGGCATGCCGGATTTTCACTTGAGCGCCTATTATTTCGCTTATTTATGACCAGCGAAGGTATTTTTGGTATTACCCTCTCCACAGCATCAACGGCAATCATGGTTTTTATCCTGTTTGGCGCTTTCTTAAGTGTCAGCGGTGCGACAGCATTGTTCAATGACCTTGCGATGGCAATAGCCGGACGCCGCCGCGGTGGGCCTGCTCAGGTTGCGGTCATTTCCTCCGCCCTGACCGGATCACTGAGTGGCAGCGCGGTCGCCAATGTTGCTACAACCGGCACCTTCACCATTCCGCTGATGAAAAATATCGGCCTGTCTCCCCGTTTTGCCGGCGCTGTTGAAGCAGCGGCATCAACAGGCGGCATGATCATGCCACCGATTATGGGCGCCGCTGCCTTTATTATGGCGGGTTTTTTGGGCATTTCTTATACCACCATTGTGATTGCAGCCATCATTCCGGCACTGCTCTATTACGCCGCCCTGATTATTGCTATTGATCTGGAAGCCAAAAAACAAGGATTGCAAGGTGTCAGCAAAGAAAATATTCCCCAAGTCAAAACGGTTCTAAAATCCCGTGGCCTGTTGTTACTGCCGCTATTTATCGTGATCGGGACGTTATTAGCCGGGAAAACACCTATTTATGCCGGTTTTCTCGGTATTATCGCGATTATCCTCGCAAGTTGGATCACACCAGATACTTCCGTGCGCATGACGCCCAAGAAAATTGCCGCTGCCCTCAATGAAGCTGCCCGTGGTGCGATTCAGGTCACCGTTGCCTGTGCCGCCATTGGCGTGATTATCTGTGTTGTCACCATGACAGGCATTGGCTCGACACTCGCTTTCAATATTGTCTCCCTGACCGACAACACACTGTGGATGATCCTGCTGGTTGTTATGGTTGTTTGTATTGTCCTCAGCATGGGGCTGCCTTCAACGGCCTTGTATATCGTTGTTGCCGTGACAGTGTCACCGATATTAATCAAAGCGGGAGTTTTACCCTTAGCCGCCCACTTCTTTGTTTTCTGGTTTGGCGCACTTTCTAATATTACACCGCCTGTCGCACTTGCCAGTTATACGGCTGCCAGCATTGCCCGTGCTGATCCCATACAGACTTCGTGGAATGCCGTCTATCTGGCGCTGCCAGGGTTTATCATTCCCTTTATTTTGGTGTATAACCCGGCATTATTGATGCAGGGTGATGACTTAAACGCCTTATCTATTGGATATATGATCCTGACTGCCCTGATTGGCATCTATTCGCTTTCCATTGCCAGCGCTAATTTTTGGATGTACAAAACCCATTGGTTAGAGCGAATTCTCTTCGCTATTGCCGCAATTCTGTTAATCAAACCAGGAATGATCACAGATCTGGCCGGGGTGATATTGATTGTCGCCGCAGGTGTTATGCACTTCTTTCGCAATAAATCGGTTACGCAATAAATCGGAACGTGTAAAAACAAAAATAATGAGGAACATCCTAAAAATGTATGACGTCATTATCATTGGTACAGGATTAATCGGGCTTGGCACCGCCAATGCCTTGCAAGAACAGCATCCGCACCTGCGCTTGCTATTGTTAGATAAAGAAAATGGCGTGGCGGCACACCAAAGCGGCCATAACAGCAACGTTGTGCACTCCGGCATTTATTACACTCCAGGTAGTTTAAAGGCACGGCTGGCGAAACAGGGAAACCGCTCAATATATGCGTTTTGTCAGCAGCACGGATTATATTACGACCGTTGCGGTAAGGTGATTATTGCAACGCAACTCAAGGAGTTGCCTTTGCTGGAAAATATCTATCAGCGAGGATTGAAGAACGGCCTTGACGTTAGCCTGCTTTCGCAAGCCCAATTGAAAGAGCGTGAACCTTATGTCAACGGCCTTGAGGCACTATTGGTGCCGGATGCCGGGATCGTGAATTACCCGGAAATTGCCGCCAAATTGGCTGAAATTATCCAGACCAGAGGTGGCGAACTTCATTATCAACAGCAAGTACAAGGTATTTGTGAGCATCATGATTATGTTGAGATACAAACTCAGCAAACCCATTATCAGGCAAAATGGTTAGTGAATTGTGCCGGATTGCACAGCGACAGAATTGCCAAACTGGCAGGCTATGAAACAGGGATGAAAATCGTCCCCTTCCGCGGTGAATATTATGTTTTAAATAACCGTAAAAATTATCTGGTCAATCACCTGATTTATCCCGTGCCCAATCCCGATTTCCCTTTTCTCGGCGTTCATTTTACGCGAATGCACAATGGTAAACGGGATGTTGGCCCCAATGCTGTACTGGCCTTTAAGCGTGAGGGATATCACAAGACAGACTTCAATCTACGGGATATGGCAGAGGTACTGGCTTACAAAGGATTCTGGAAAATCGCCACCCGTTATTTCTGTGAAGGCATGGCCGAAATGCGACGCTCCTTTTCTCGCTCGCTTTTTACTGAAAATGCCCGCCAGCTTATTCCTGATTTGCAGCCAGAAGATATTACACCAGGGCCAGCCGGTGTTCGCGCCCAAGCACTTACCACCGATGGCAAATTAGTGGATGATTTTCACTTCGTGAAAGGTCGCCGTTCACTGCATGTTTGCAATGCACCTTCACCGGCAGCCACGGCGTCAATGGAGATTGGCCGGGAAATAGTGAAACGATATTTTATTGAACTGTGAGGAGAAATATATTTTAAACTGACAGATACCGAAGAAAACGGTAGCTGTCAGTTACGCCAGTAATGTAATAACAAGAAAGCTAGAAATGGTACTGTAATCCAAGATCTATGCTGTAGTTTCGGTTTTCAATTCCGATAGAATCGTCGCCTAACTCATTGGTGTAGCCAGTATCATAATAGATGAGTTTTGTTTTGCCTTTACCTTCACGATATTTATTCCAGGTAAATGCCGTATAGATCTTTGTATTTTGATTTAAATAATAACCGGCATCAATACTGACACCATAATAACGAACCTTATCCGATTTCTGGGGCAGAGTTAAACGACGCATATAATGCTCATCATTGCTTCGGGCTTTTACCCACGGGCTATATTTCAGTAACAGGTTAAATTCAAAATCCTGATAACGATACTGCCCGGTTAACCCAATATAGGGCAAACTAAATTTTTGTTTATAGCCCACCCCTGCCATCCCAGAAGGAAATTCCCCGATATTAGCGCCATTATCATAGATATAATGTCCACTATAAGCCGTCCAGCTAAAACGTGTTTCCTGATAACCCAATACACCACCCAATTTGTAATTGGGTTGTTTGATTAGCCAACCGGCGGCATTTAAATCAAATTCATTGGCATCATTCAAGGAAGTATCTGGGCTGGTTGACCAATGAGTCCAATGGCTTTGATTTACATCCAACCAGTCATAATCATCCATTTTGCTATTGCGGGATGATAATTTAACCCAACCACCCCCATTCACGGTTAATCTGTCAAGAGGCTCCCAGGAAACTTTGCCTCTGGCAATCAGGGCATCACCTATTTTCCAATTCAATTGACTGCTTTTGTATTTCGGGTCTTCGGAATATCCATAAAGATGTTCATTAGATTCGCCTTTCAGCCAGCCAAGCCCAAGCATAAAAGAGACGCTATTATCTCCCCAATAATATTGTGATGACGCGGGTTGTGCCATAATTCCAAAAGATAAAGTGACTAATGGAATTACTATCAAGTTTTTAATCATACTTATCATTACCTTATCAGAACAAAAGCTGAGTATTTCTATTTCCTGTTATCTGACAGCCACTCACGGATAAAAGAGATAATTTCTTTAACTATCAACAAAGGAAATGATAATATTTGTGTCGTATTACTTTTATCGTTATATGTTCATAGATTAAGATTATACGCTTTTAGCTATTTTTCATTTTTTAGGCAGGATTTTTTGATTAAAACTTTTAACTATTGGATTTTAATCAATAAAATTCAACAGCCTGTTATAAAAACAGGCCGCTTATATATTGGTTTTCAACGATGATCCCGTTCACCCTATCGGGCGTAAATCGACCCATAACAACTGACTATCTGCAACCAGTGGCTTAATTATCCCTTCCCTAATATCCGGCAACCACCATGCACCTTGGCCAAAAGCAAGCTGGACACAATTTGCGCCTGCCATTTCCCAACGCCCTTTTAAAACATAGAGTACACCGCTGTGTGATGTTGGCAGTAAACGTTCCTCAGAAATGACTGAAACCTCAGAAGCCCAACATGAACGGCGAGTCATGATATTGAAACACTGAACGGGACCATCCAATAATTCCGCATGTCCCAGAATATCGCCTGAAAAATTAAATGGCGTCATCTTTTTCACCAGCTCGTGTTCCAGAAACCCCGGACTGGTCAAGCGGATACCCTTCCCTTTTAATAAAATGATTGTGCGTTCAATATCAGGAAATTGCCCCACTACTCCGCTTTGATGGAGGGTCGTAAAACAGGCTCGCCAGGCAAAATCATCAGACACAGGCCAGCAAACAATATCCCTTGTTTCGCCTTTCCCTTCAGACCATTGCAGCCTTGGTAATGTTGCATAATCGAAACATTTTATTTTCATGCCACTCCCTCACCACTTTTATATTCTGTTTACAAAGCCAAAAGATAATCAGCGTCAAAATGTTAATAGGCACATTGGCAAATAATTTCTCTTGCGACAATATCAAAGTCGTTGAAGTGTGATTGATTACCCGCATTCCTTTAAAAGCTGATGGCACAGCTTCCCCAATTCCTTCATTGCCAAAGCCTGCGTTTCATTCCAGGCAAACGAAGTATTCAGGCGAAAAGCATGATCAAACTGAGCGCTGGTGGAAAACATACTACCGGGCGCAATACTGATATGCTTTGCCAACGCCAGTTGATAGAGCCGGTTAGCATTAAAAGGCGATTCAAACTCCAGCCAAAGAAAATAACCACCCCGTGCGCTGTTAACTTTCACGGATTGGGGAAAGTATTCACTGATTGCCCATAGCATCCGGCTTTGCCGCTGTTCCAACTGCCGCCTTAATCGACGCAAGTGATTGTCATACCCGCCCTGCGCCAGATAATCGGCAATCGCCAACTGGGTTGGGGTACTGGCAGATACCGTACTCATCATCTGGAGTTGCTGAATTTTCTTTGCGTGTTTGCCTGCTGCAACCCAACCTACCCGATAACCGGGGGCAAGGCATTTTGAGAATGATGCACAGTGCATAAAATTATTTTCTGTATCCCAGGCTTTTATCGGTGCCGGAGGCTCCTGCTCGAAATACAATTCGCCATACACATCATCTTCAACCAAGGCAATCTGGCTGTGATTCAAAATCTCTACCAGTCGCTGTTTATTTTCGGGCGGCATGGTGCTGCACAACGGATTTTGAAAACGTGACATCAACCAACAGGCTTTTATGGGATATTTCTGTACAACCTGCTGCAACGTATCCAAATCAATACCCGTGAGCGGATCGGTTTTAATGGCAATGGCTTTCAAACGTAACCGTTCTATCGCCTGTAGCGCGCCATAAAAAGCGGGCGATTCAATCACCACCCAATCACCCGGCGAAGTGACGGATTGCAAACTGAAACTTAATGATTCCATTGCGCCGGCAGTAATGACAATTTCATCAGGGGAAACATGAATACCGTGGGCGGCATAGCGACGGGAGATATTGCGTCGTAACTTTTCATTGCCCGGCGGCAGATTTGCCAGCGAACTGTGTGGAACAAAACGGCGGGCAACGGAAGCCAGTATTTTTGACAATTTTGGCTCGGCCAATAAGGAGGGATCGGGAAATGCCGAACCAAAAGGAATGATTTGCGGATCTTTGCAGGCCTGCAAAACATCAAAAATAGACGCACTGATCTCCACGTTTTCAGTTAAATTGAGTTCTTTTCCTCCCTTTGCCGCCGCAAAAGGTTTTAATCGGGGGGCAACATAATATCCTGATTGTGGACGTGCCACTATCCATCCTTGACTTTCCAGCAACTGGTAAGCTTGTAGCACAGTCATCAAGCTCAAACCCGACGATTTCACCGATTCCCGCAGTGACGGTAATCTATCCCCCACTTGCCAAATATCGTCCTCTATTTGCTGGCGGATCATGCCAGCCAATTGTTCGTAACGCGTCATATGCTTGACCCTTGCTTAAACTGTTATAGGTATTTAGCAAAAAATTTTCAGTATTATACTCATCATACTTCAAGATGCACTTTTTCCTCTAAGCTCGCGTTTCAAGCTAATTTAAGCTAGCATCTGCGCCCTTTTTGAAATTTTCCACGCTTAAAAATGAGGAAACTTATGTTCATCGGTTTTGACTATGGCACATCAAATTGCGCGGTAGCAGAAATGATCGGCGATACACCGCAGCTTATTGCTATCGAAAATGATAACTTTTATATGCCTTCTGCTCTGGCTGCACCGAGCCGAGAATCCGTTTCCGAGCATTTATTTCGCCACTGGAATATCAGACCAAACAATCAGGCGGGTGAGCAACTGCTTCGTAGTGCGGTTGCTGCAAACCGTGAGGAAGGCATCGAACTTTTACCCGCAGATATCGTATTTGGGCAACAAGCATTAGCGCGATATTTGGAAGATCCGCAAGATATTTACTACGTTAAATCACCGAAATCTTTTTTGGGCGCAATGGGCTTAAGAGAGACTCAAATTAGTTTTTTTGAGGATCTGGTTTGCGCCATGATGGCTAATATCAAACAACAAGTCGAAGCCAATAAACAGCAAACTGTCGAAGATGTCGTCATTGGGCGCCCAATCAATTTTCATGGGCGTGGTGGCGATAAATCAAATCAACAAGCTGAAGGGATTTTACTTAATGCAGCAAAACGGGCAGGTTTTCGCCATATTGAATTCCAATTTGAACCCGTGGCAGCCGGTTTGGAATATGAAGCCACATTAACAGAAGATAAAACGGTATTGATCGTCGATATTGGCGGCGGAACAACCGATTGTTCCGTTATTCAAATGGGGCCAAGCTGGCGAGGTCAATTTGAACGCAATGACAGTTTACTGGCGCACACGGGGCAACGTATTGGCGGGAATGACTTAGATATTCATCTGACCTTCAAGCAACTGATGCACCCTTTTGGCTTGGGAAGCAAAGTTGCCTCAGGTATTGAGATGCCATTGACCCAGTTCTGGAACCCGATTGCCATTAACGATATACAGGCTCAGAAAGAGTTTTACTCCCGCCAGAATTTTGCCGCATTAAAATCCTTGCACAGAGATGCCCAAGAGCCAGAAAAATTAGCACGCTTATTGAAAGTATATCAAGACACACTGGGATACAGTCTTGTTCGCAGCGCGGAGGAAGCCAAAATTGCGCTTTCGGAGCAGTCTGAACATCGCGTTAAACTGAATCTATCTTCAGAAATTATTGAAGTAAATATCCAGCGTGACCAGATGATTGCCGCGATCGAATCCACCAAAGAGAAAATGGCGAAATTAGTCAGCGAAGCCGTGGTACAAAGTGGAACCCAACCCGATGTGATCTTTATGACCGGGGGTTCAGCCAGTTCACCTGTTCTACGCCACACGGTTGAACAGGAGTTACCGGGGATTCCGTTGGTTGGGGGTAATTACTTCGGCTCAGTCACAACAGGACTGGCACGCTGGGCAAAAATCTGTTTTGCTTAATTGTCATTGTTGTATTAGTGCGCGCTGACGTTTTGTGAAGGAAATTTGAGCGGCATGATGATTTGGTATAGGACGGCGGGCATGATCCCGCCTCCTATTTGATGAAAGCGATGAAAGGGCAGAGTCATTTAATGTTTTAACGCTTCAATTTTATCCCGGCTCAGTCCAGTACTGGTAACAATGATGTCCAAACTGACACCATGCCGTAATAATGCGCGCGCCGTTTCCAGTTTACCTTCCTCCCGGCCTTGCTCGATACCCTGCCTGATACTTGTTCAATACCTTGCCGATACCCTGCTCGCGCCCTTTTTGCTCAAGCTCTTCTGCAATGGTCATCAACATTGTTTCATGCTCCGGAGATTGTTCAATCAATTGATGGACAAATGAACGCCCGATTATACCCGCATCCGGTCAAGCAGTCAGTCCCGTATCAACCCTATTTTCTTCTGGTAAACCCATACCAATATATCGGCCAACGATTTTCTTTACCCATGTTATTAATAAAAGAGGCAATCACAACAAGCGCCACGCTACCCATCAACACAGGGGTAAAAAGAAAATCAAAACCAACCGCTTCTTGCCCGGCCAAAAATATAACCAACGGATTAGCCCCTGCGGGTGGATGGACAACTCTAAGCAGTTGCATCAACATAATGGCTATTCCCACCGATAGCGACATCACAATTAAAGCGTTTCCCAATGTATATAATGTGATAAGCCCGACAGCCGTGGCCAGTAAATGACCGCCAATCACATTTCTCGGTTGAGCAAGCGGAGAAGCCGGAACCGCGAAGAGGATAACGCAAGTTGCCCCAAACGGAGCCATTAGCCACGGATACTCTGTTGTCTGACTTAAATAACTCAGTACCAAAATACCCAGAAACCCTCCCAATAACCCTTTAATTAATTGAATAAAATCTGGTTTTGGTGGTAAAACACCGCCGCCGCTCAATTTACTCATATTTGATTCTCCAGATAATTAATATGCACTATTATTCAGTCAGCATGATACAGTATGTACAGATCTGTTCACTTAATAAATAGTACAGATCTGTACACTCCAAAACAACCTTTCATTAAATAAGGTTATTAATCAAGGCTGATAGGAATAACGAAGAAAAATGACGATGAACAAAAAAGAACACATCTTAGATATTGCGGAATCACTGTTTAATGAATTCGGTTACAACGCAGTCGGCGTTGATTTGATTCGGGATAAAGCCAGTGTGTCAAAAACCTCTATGTATCGTTACTTCGGCTCTAAAAACAAGCTGATTGAAAGCCTATTAATGAGGAGACATAACAGATTTGAAGCGTCACTCAATAGCGTGGTATCGGCCTCAGAAGGAACGGAAAACAAGCTGAATGCGATCCTTGACTGGCATTTTTTATGGTTCCAATCCCCTGATTTTAAAGGATGCCTGTTTATGCACGCCCTGGCCGAATTTAAAGGCCATGACGAAACTATTGTCAAACAGGCTCAACAGCATAAAAAGTGGCTAAAAGCGCTGTTATCCTCTATTTTTCCCTCCAACCAAAAAGACGCTGAAACTAAAGCAGAAACGTTGATAACGTTTATCGAAGGCATGATAGTCCGGGCTGAATTTGGTGAGGTGACTGGCTGTGAACGAATTTACCGGATGGGGGCAAAAGCCATGCTCTGAGTTTCTCAAAATAAGGCAGCTTTAATTACTGATGACGTTAAAGCCTGCTTTTTATATAGGATTCAAGAGATAAGTCGCTTCCTACTGTAATAAAGTAACTGGCGACTAAAATAATTGTATAAAATCCCATTTGACTAACAATGACTTATTTTTACCTATCTTTAACTTTTGTTTAAATAACTACATAAATAAATAAAATTTCTTTAAAAAAAGAGTGATTATAATAATCCAATTTTAAGTTAATTGATAAAAAGGATAAAATATGCCATTTAACCCACCTTTTAGAACAAAATTTTATAAAGGCGATTTAATATATGGATTAAACCCTGAGAGGACTCGGTATATTAATGGAACTAAAGCCTTTGAAGATGCCCGCGTTCCTATCAATGAGTACGGTTATCCTCCAACAGTCATTGATTATTATCTAATACCTGCGGAATTAGACCAAATTAAATGTTTTGTTAAAAAAAATATTGACACCAATAATGAGAATAAATTAGCCAAAATCCACGATATGGAAAGCAAATACAATTACACTAAAAACGATGAATACAAAAAATATAAAGATAATTTCTTTAATCACCTAAAACACGACGAAAAATATATCAGTGTAACTGAAAGTTTAGAATACAATAGGACAATAATGGGGAGAAAATGCAAAGGGGGACTGTCATGGGTAAGCATAGGCAATAATGAATTAATTAAGAATATACATGTACATTTCATCCTTGATGGTATCGATATGGAAAGTGTTACTAACAAACATAATATGAATAAATATTATAATAGTATGACTGGAAAAGAGCTAAGATGGATTTTTAGGCACAGAACCAATCACAAGATCGCTGAAAAAGTCCAATTTTGGAAGAATAATAATCCTACATTTCCACCCTGGAATGGGCCAGAATCTTTTATATGGATTAACTATGCAAGACATTTACAAAAAAAGAACGAGGAAAAGGAAGAGGAAGAAAGATATGACGGCTTATCCCGATTATTTCATCTTCTTTAATCCCTCCTGAAAATCTGGAAAACAAATACCGCCCCCAGCTTGCCGAAAATCGATCACTCGGCAGGCTGAGTAACTGTTATAGCCAATAAACAAAAAATTGTCACTATTATACCTAAAATCTCTGTGTTCTACTTGTCTGCACCTTCTCACTTCGTTTACCCATATCCCCAATAGATTTCAAATAAGAGGTCATTATGTTAGGGTTAAATGCCCTTGAGCTCGCAAGGATACAGTTTGCATTTACGGTTTCCTTTCACATTATCTTTCCTGCCATTACGATCGGTTTAGCCAGTTTTTTAGCAGTATTGGAAGGCTTATGGCTTAAAACACGTAATACGGACTACAAGACGCTATACCATTTCTGGTCAAAAATTTTTGCGGTTAATTTCGGGATGGGCGTGGTTTCCGGCTTGGTGATGGCTTATCAGTTCGGCACTAACTGGAGCTTTTTTTCTGACTTTGCCGGTACAATTACCGGCCCGTTGTTGGTTTATGAAGTACTGACGGCATTTTTTCTTGAAGCCGGATTCCTCGGCGTTATGCTGTTTGGCTGGCAGCGGGTTGGCGAAAGACTGCACTTTTTTGCCACCTGCATGGTGGCGCTCGGCACCATTATCTCGACATTCTGGATATTAGCTTCCAATAGCTGGATGCAAACACCGCAAGGCCATGAAATTATTAATAATCAAGTCGTTCCAATTGATTGGCTGGCGGTGATTTTCAACCCCTCTTTTCCCTATCGCTTGCTGCATATGGGCACAGCGGCATTTCTGGCCTCAGCATTTTTCATTGCAGCATCTGCGGCCTGGCATCTGCTGAAAGGCCATGATTCATCCGCCATGCGGAAAATGTTGTCAATGGCGATGTGGATGATCCTGATTATTGCGCCATTACAAGCCATGATTGGCGATATGCATGGGTTGAATACACTAAAACATCAGCCCGTTAAAGTCGCCGCGATGGAAGGCCATTGGGAAAATCATCCCGGTGAAGCGACCCCATTGATTTTGTTTGGGATTCCCAACCAGAAAGCAGAAGAGACGCGGTATGCCGTCAAAATTCCCTATCTTGCCAGCCTGATCCTGACACACAGTCTGGATAAACAAGTGCCGGCACTGAAAGAATTTGCGCCAGAAGATCGCCCAAATGTTTTTATGGTGTTTTGGTCATTTCGCATCATGGTGGGACTGGGTGTTTTGATGATTGTGGCCGGTATCTGGGGGCTATGGCTGCGGCATAAAAAGCGCCTTTATGAAAATCGGTTCTTTCTCCGTTTTATGCTGTTTATGGCCCCTTCCGGCCTTATTGCGATTCTGGCGGGCTGGTTCACCACCGAAATTGGCCGTCAACCGTGGGTCGTCTATGGCTTAATGCGTACCAAAGATGCGGTATCCGCCCATGGCGAAATCCACATGAGTATCAGCTTACTTATTTTCTTTGTCGTCTATGCCGCCGTCTTCGGTATGGGTTACGCCTATATGATGAAACTTATCCGTAAAGGCCTCCCACAAAACTCAAATAAGGAATCCGTACATGGGCATTGATCTTCCTCTTATTTGGTTCCTGATCATCATATTCAGCACCATGATGTATATCGTGATGGATGGTTTTGATCTGGGCATCGGTATTTTATATCCCACGATTAAGGGGCAAGCCGATCGTGATTTGATGATGAATTCTGTGGCTCCTGTCTGGGATGGGAATGAGACTTGGCTGGTGCTGGGCGGTGCCGGATTATTTGGTGCGTTCCCATTGGCTTATGCCGTGATTCTGGATGCACTGGCAATTCCGTTGACCATAATGTTATTGGGCTTGATATTTCGTGGCGTGGCGTTTGAATTTCGCTTCAAGGCCACGCCAAAGCACCAACACGTTTGGGATAAGGCCTTTATTGTCGGTTCAATGCTCGCTACTTTTATGCAGGGTGTTGTTGTTGGCGCGGTGATTACCGGTTTTCCTGTCGAAAATCGTGTTTATACCGGCAGCTATTTTGATTGGCTGGCACCTTTTCCCCTATTTTGTGGATTTGGCCTGATTATCGCTTATGCCTTATTAGGATGCGGCTGGCTGGTGATGAAAACCGAAGGTCATCTGCAACAACAGATGTCCCGTGTTCTGCGTCCCTTAACCTTGCTGATGCTGGCGGTGATTGCCATTATCAGTATATGGACGCCACTCGCTCACCCAACAGTGGCTGAACGTTGGTTCAGCTTACCAAATCTGTTTTTCTTTATGCCCGTACCATTGTTGGTATTAGGGTCAAGCTGGCAGCTATTAAAAGCGTCTGCAAACTCAAACCACTACACCCCGTTTCTGACTGCACTGTTACTGATTTTCATGGGTTTCACGGGATTGGGGATCAGCATTTGGCCGAATATTATCCCTCCCTTTATCAGCTATAAAGAGGCCGCCTCTCCGCCTCAGTCGCTCGGCTTTATGCTGGTTGGCGCCCTGTTTATCATCCCGATTATTCTGACTTATACCTTTTGGAGTTATTATGTCTTCCGAGGAAAAATCAGCCATGAACAAGGTTACCATTAAAACAGCACCACAACGCCCTTCATTATGGCAGCGCTTAGGCTGGCTGGTAATCATTTGGTTTTGCAGTGTCCTGGCCTTATACGCCGTCTCCACGTTATTTCGCGCGTTAATGACCCTGGCGGGAATGAAGGTTAAGTGATAATTCACTTTTTAAAATACAATTAACAACGGGTTCAATTTATCTCCCCCAGCCACAAAATTAACTGGGGGTATTTCTCCCGTTGAATACGAGAAACAGTGGGAAAAGGCTAAAATTGTGTCCGGAAGTTCTTGACCACTACACTGTCGCCAAGGAGTACATCCTATACAATCTACTTTGTTATCCGGGTTACATTAACCATCCAATTGTTTTTATCTGGTTTGCAACTGGGCCATCATTTCCAGTCTTCGTTCAGTATCCCGTTTCTCCTTTTCTTTTGCCAGTGGGAGGAAATCTCTGGCTCGCTGAGGCGTCAGAATAAATACACCATCATCATCCCCTATCGCCAGCGAGCCGGGAAGTATATCAATACCCGCCACCCTGACAGGCTGATTGACGTTCCCCCTACACTCTTCAACCGGACGAGTGGTGACAGCACTGATCCCTTCACTAAATATGGGGAACCCATCTTTGCGCAGTGCAACTACATCCGTTACGGTCCCTCCCACAATCACTCCGGCAAGACCTTTAATCCTTGCAGCCAGCGTTCGTAACTCTCCCCAGCACGCATATTTTTTGTCACCGACACATTCAATCACCAATACATCCCTTGGCTGACTGAGCAGCAGTGCATCCCTCAGAATGCCCCCATCCGGCAAAAAGACTTTAACTGTCACCACATTCCCCAGAAGCCGGATGTTGTCAGATACCGGTCTGAGCCCTTCAAGATAGCCCTCACAGGTCAGATGACCGAGGGTGGACGCGGATATATCACGCCAGCTTTCCACAATATCAGTACATGTATCCTGTTCTGGTTCGATAACTTTTGAAATCATGGATTTTTCCGGGGCCGTAGTAAAGGACATGCAGAACAGTATTCAACAGGCGCTGAGGCCTTGTAATAAAAGCAGCAGGTTCGTCTGAACCTGACCTTACAGCCATCTCCCGTGACGGCCAACGGACGCCGAAAGCGACTGAGGGGATTTTCCGGTAACCCGAACAACGCAGCATCTGCCCCATTTATCAGCCAGTCAAAATCCTGAGTGATACGTGCCTTTAACGACGGGCATACCACCTTCGCCATCCGGCGCTCATACAGAGAATACACACGTACCGCGGTGTTCTCCCATAGAATATGGCTTGAAATCTCACCCGCCCGGGAAAAGGTCTGCCATAACGGTGCCAGCAGCCCGGCAAATAAGGTACCGATAATATTTCGGCGCCATGCTTCGCGCGCTCCTTCCGGCGCAACTACCGGCTGAATCTGACGCAACGGGAGGCTGGATGTCCACAACCCGTCGTCATGACCGTATTCAATCAGGGTATTTCCGAGCGACAGATCAAGCCCCTTGTTATACACCGACATCGCATACAGGCAGGAGCCGGTCGTGAGAAAAGCCAGCCGTTTGCTCAGCAGTGAGGCCGTAATGGCTCTGTCCGGAGAACCGATAACCGGCGTCAGCTCGTCCAGCAACGCCCTGCATGTGGTTTCGTCTGTCAATGCGGTTGCTGGCAGAGAACGTTTTTTGTCGCACTGTACCGCCTCACGAAGACGCAGCTCTTCCCCCAGTACCTGCCATTCACCGTGAGTAAATCCCGGTCTGCTCATGACGGAAAATCCCGGCTAAAAGGAATGCACAGAGGAGTGGCAAAAAACGGATCCTCAATAATACGACAGTTAAGGTCAAACACAGTCTTTACCAGTTCCTGGGTGAGAATGGTTTCCGGCGCGCCCTGTGCAAAGACCGTCCTGTCATGCACGGCCACCAGATGGTCAGCATAGCGGCAGGCAAGGTTCAGATCATGCAACACCATCACGATAGTTTTGTGCTCCTGCCGGTTCAGTGCACGAAGGAGATCCAGTACCTCAATCTGGTGTGCAAGATCGAGGAACGTGGTCGGTTCATCCAGCAGAACAACAGGCGTATCCTGTGCCAGCGTCATGGCAATCCATGCCCGCTGACGCTGCCCGCCTGACAGCGCATCGACGGGGCGTTCCGCCAGTGAAACCATACCCGTCTGAACCAGCGCATGTTGCACCCGCTCCTCATCCTGTTTTGACCACTGCTGCATCCAGCTCTGCCAGGGGTAACGCCCCAGGCTCACCAGTTGCCGTACCGTAATCCCCTCAGGAGCAGCAGGCATCTGGGGCAGGATTGCAAGCTCACGGGCCACTTCCCCTGTGGGGCGTGCCTGGATATCAGCCCCGTTCAGGATGACTGTTCCTCGTTCCGGTTTCAGCAGCCTGGCAAAGGATTTGAGAAGTGTACTTTTACCACTGCCGTTACTGCCGATAAGCACCGTCACTTTTCCCTGCGGCAACCGCATATCCAGATTATTAATAATGGTCTGACGCTGATAACTGAGTGTCAGCTTGCGGGTTTCAATGAGCATTTTTACAGGTTCCTTAATGACATTGCTTAATCAGTAGCCACAGAAAAAAAGGCGTTCCCAGTGCGGCGACAAAAATGCCGGCGGGTAAATCGGCAGGAAGAAAAATGACCCGCCCGACAATATCAGCCAGCATCACCAGCATGGCACCACACAGTGCTGTCATGACTGCCTGACCGACAAAACCGGCTCCCACCAGTTGCCTGGCAATATGCGGTGCTATCAGCCCGACAAACGCCATGGCACCACCGTGGGCGATAGCCACCCCGGCCAGCGCCACACTCAGCAACAATAACATCGCACGCTGCAACTGTACCCGCGCACCGATACCGATTGCCAGTCCATCATCCAGTTGCTGCACCACCACATGACGTGAGAGAAGGAACAGGGCCGGAAGATACCCCAGCCACCAGATACCCAGCGACCTGACATCCTGCCAGGTCGCGCCATAGACACTCCCGGTCAGCCAGACATATGCCGACAGAGTGGTGGTCAGCGGGCTGAAAACCAGCACAAATGTCGAGACAGCCGTCAGTAATGCGGAAACACCCACGCCTGTCAGCACCAGATTCAGCGGAGAAACACCCCGATGCCAGGACAGGAGATAAACCGCTGCTACGGCCACCGCAGCTCCGACCATGGCAGCAACCGGCAGGCCTGCACTGCCGAACGTCATGCTGAAAAAAGAAAGATAAATCACCGCTGCCGCACCCGCACCGCTGGTGATCCCCAGCAGGTCAGGTGAGGCCAGCGGGTTACGTACCAGGAACTGCAAAATCAGACCTGCCATGCCCAGTCCGGCACCGACCAGAGCCGCCAGTAAAATCCGGGGAAAACGCAGTTGCCCGACAATGAACGGGATGCCACCCTGATCACCGGAAAACAACGCGCGGAATACGCCGACAGGCGTCAGCGGAATTTTCCCCAGAGAGAGGGACACCAGCATAACCAGCAGGAAGGTCAGCACAGCCAGTCCCAGCCGCCACAGCGCGGAAACATCAACACGCCGGGAATAACGTCCCAGTCGCAGCGTCACAGATTCACGCATACCGCCCTCCCTTGCGTGCCAGTGCGATAAAAAAAGGTGCGCCAAACAGAGCGGTCATCACCCCCACCGGGACCTCCTGGGGTAGGATAACCACACGTGCCAAGATATCCGCCAGCACCAGAAGAAGCGCACCAAGCAGTGCACCTCCAGGCAACAGCCAACGATGATCAATACTGATCAACCTGCGCGCCATATGGGGCACCACCAAGCCAATAAAACCGATACTGCCTGCCAGCGCCACAGCACACCCGGCCAGCCAGACGATCAACACACTGACGACCAGGCGAATAATCGCGATGTTCTGTCCCAGCCCTGTGGCAAGCTCCTCCCCTGTATTTAGGACATTAATCTGCCTTCCCAGCCCCAGCGCTACCAGAAGTGCGGGCAGGCAGGACAGCATCAAGGGAGCAGCGGCCTGTAGGGAACGTTCATTCAGGGAACCCGCCAGCCAGAACAGTACGGTGTCCAGTCCTTCCTGATCAACAACCAGCCAGGCCTGACTGAACGCCGTAAACATTGCCGTGATGGAGGCCCCGGCCAGCACAATCCGCAGCGGGTTCATTTTCCCCTGCCCCATGTTACCGACCAGCCAGACCAACGCGCCGGCCAGAGCAGCACCCGGTAAGGCGCTCCACAGCCAGGAGTTCAACGAGGTGAGGGAAAAAAGTGAACTGCCGAGAATAATGCCAAACACCGCGCCAGCATTGACACCAAACAACCCCGGTGATGCCAGGGGATTACGTGTCAGTGCCTGCATCAGGGTACCAGACACCGTCAGCGCAGCACCGACCATCACGGCCAGCAGTGTACGTGACAGCCGGGTACTGTGCACCAGAATATGGTTCAGATTCATGTCATCAGGCATGAACAGCGCCGCCAGCACCTGAGGGAACGGGATCCACTGTGCGCCCGCCATCAGGCTGAGCAGGACGGATGCCAGGAGTGCTGTAACAAGCAGACTGATTTTCAGCACTGGGTTCATACTGTTGTTGTCCCCTGAATGAGCTGACGCTCGATGTCATCCAGCATCATGTTTGCCCCGAGGATCCCGCCGGACAAACTCCACGCAATCCCGTCCACCAGCCAGACCTGGTTATGTGCCGGAGCCTGCATTCTGCGCCATAAAGGATGCTCCCTGAGCTGATGATAGTACTCAGCAATAACCGGTCTTTCAGCACGCAGCATGACAAAGAAAATATCAGCATCCACCACGGGCAGGCTCTCTTTATTGGTCAGTTTAAGCGACACCCCGGCAGCACTTCGGGCGGTCTTGTTCCATGCGAATCCCAGCTCACTTAACACGGAACCAGCAAAGCTTGCCGGCAGGTAGCTACGCACGTGATCCTCACGGATTTCCAGTACCGACACCGTCGGCGGCCAGTGTTCACTGAAACGTTCATACAACTGACTGCGCAGGGTACCTATCCGCTGCCGCCAGTTGTTCAGAAGCCGTTCAGCCTGCTGCGTACGATTTAATGCCTGCGCCATCTTTTGCAGTGTCAACTTAAATTCATACACTTCATCCAGCATGACCAGCGGCGCAAGCTGCTGCATTAATGGCGCCACCGCCTGATGGCGAAAGCGTGAGGCCACAATCAGCGTCGGTCTGAGCAGTGCAATGTCTTCCAGACTGGGTTGCGTCTCCAGTCCGACATGCGGCACGCCATGCAGGGCCTGACGCAGGTAACGATAAGTGGGTTTTTCCGTCCAAGAATCCACCACCGCCACAGGCAAAACTCCCAGCGCCACGGCACTGTCTGTCGCGCCCTGAAACAGGGTGATAACCCGGGAGGAAGCATACTGTGCCTGGCTTTCCCCGGGAACCATACAACAAGCCAGCAGACCGCCAGCCATCCACAACACCTCACGGCGCGAATAATCCACTATTTTACTGGTCACGTTTATTTTTCAGACTGAGAAAAGGGTTCACCACTTCGCCTTTGCCAAACGGCATGCTACCCGGGCCACCTGCCCGCTCGATCATAGGAGTCAGCAGCAATTTTTGCGGCCAGTGCGGCGTGTCAAAAAGCTGCTGTCTGAACATTAAACGAACATGATCATCAAAATCAATATTATTGATAAGCTGATTCAGGACATCCCGCATGGCCTGCCACAGAATCTCCTCCTGCAGCGTGTAATATTCCGCCAGCGTGTCGATGATCGCCCGCATATTCACCTGAATGGCGAGAGTCTGCAGCCAGAACAGCAAATCTTCCGCATGCTGATGATAAAGCGTGTTCGGATGGCCGGCTTTCAGACACCAGTGAGGATCCGCCAGACCATGTTGCTCCAGCCACGGAACATAAATACGCAGTGAATCATGGTCCCGGAGCAGTACCCCCTCAGCCTGCCCAGCCCGCCAGACCAGTACTGCATTCTGGCCATGCACTTCACCGACCATCCCGAGTCTGAACATACGCAGGTTAACATCAAAGAAGCAGTGGCAGAGTTCCCGGAACAGTGTCAGAACGGTTTCCGGTCCGGTATCCATCCCCCGGACATGCAGCCAGTCATCAAAAAAATGTCTCTGGCTGTCGGGAAGCGGCGTACCCAAGGCCGCCATGGGCATCAGTCGGTAGGTAGGATCCTGCAACAGCTCATCCGGATAACGGCGAACCTGAGCGGACAAATGGCGAGGAAGCTCATCAAACAGCGTGGCATCCGGTGGCATAAAGGCCCACCAGTGCTGTTCCTCACACAGATACAGCCGGTGTTGCAGAACTGCGTCCAGCTCCCTGCCCTGACGAAGCAGCGCTTCACTGAGTCCCCCGTTAATCATCTTCACCGCAGGCAGATAGCGTGATGAAGACAGGGAATACACCGCCATCGGCAGTTTCAGATAGTCAGCACTGCTGAAACAGGGCGTCATGGAGCGCAATGAAGACGTGGCAAAAACCTCTGCGCGACTGAAATCAAGCCAGCAACATTCTCCACTGCTGAACCACTCATTAAATCGGGTCTCAATGACATGCTCACGTTGCCAGGGATGAACCGGTAAGGCGACATGCGTATCCGCTATCCCCCGGTGCTGCATCTCCAGCGCCAGTTCAGCCTGCCATACATCCGGCAACAGATAGTGTGCCGGGTAATGCCGTTGCAGATCTTCCACCCCTTCCCCACACAGCAGTAACGATTTTTCCACCGCAACCCAGTCCAGACGTACCGGTCTGGCAAACTCGGCCTGAAATGCCAGATACTCTTCATCACTAAGTCCCTGCTTGGCCTTCGCAAGCGGGTGATATGGACGATCGCGTAAAGACGCCCATCTCTCCATCATCAGGAAGAAGCCGGCATTATCACGCGCCATCAGACCTTCGGTATCCACATGATGTGCCAGCGATAACGTGGTCTGGCGCAGACTGGTTTCCAGTGCTTCCATAAATAATATCCGCCCCGGTTCCTCCGGATCCCTGAATTTATCGCTGACGTCAAAAGCCCTGTTCATAAAAGCCAGCGGATCCAGGGATACCCACCCCCCTGTTTCTTCCTGCCAGGTCAGAACCGGTGTACCGGGTACTTTTTCCAGCGATTGAGTGATCCCCGGACGCAGGGCTACGGCGACATCAGACCAGAGCCAGATACGTTCATTCTTTTGCAAATCACAGAATGGCAGTACCCGCTTACCGGTCCACTGGTCAGGTGACAACAGAACCGTCAGCGGCTCACCAAAAAAGTTCTCGGCCAGTAAACAATCCACCAGATCCTGCATGACCTTAGCGGCAGCAATTGATTGGGCTGTCATCTGATTATTTTCCTTTATGTGAAATGGTTTCGGCCAGTCTGGCCCTCAGTGCGCGAAAAGCGATCCCCCGCTCATCGCCAAGAACAAAGGCATTCACCCCCTGCGTCTGCCAGTGAGCGAACTCTTCCTTACTTCGGGGAATAGCACACCAGGGGATCCCGGCATGTCTGGCGGCACGCCAGGCATGCTGCAGCGCCTCCCTGACGGATGGATGATCGGTTTTCCAGGGCATGCCCATTGACTGAGACAGGTCGGCCGCACCTTCCAGTATCATATCCAGCCCCGGCACTGCTGCAATTTCCGCAGCCCTCCGGACACCTTCAGTACTTTCTATCATCGCCACCACCATAATTTGCTGGTTCGCAGCCCGGACATAATCGGCCAGACTGTCCCGGCCAAAGCTGCCCGGGCGACCGGCATTCAGGCTGCGCTGTCCTTCCGGATGGTATTTACAGGCAGCCACGGCGGCAGCCAGCTCCTCCGGTCGTTCCACCATGGGCAAAACAATGCCCTGCGCACCACCGTCCAGTAACCGCAGCAACGTTTTCGCATTCAGCTCGGGCACCCGAACCAGCGGCGTCAGCGCATAGCTCTCCGCCGTACGGATCATATTTTCGATGGTCTCCGGATTGATCAGCACATGCTCACAGTCAATGATCACAAAATCAAACCCCGCCTCTCCAATCAGTTCAATCGCCGCAGGTACCGGAATTGAGCTGAAGAGTCCCCGTACCGATGAGCCGGCAAGCAACTTTCTTTTCAGGTGATTAACTCTCAGCATACAGCAGGCCTGAACGGGTAAAGTGGATTGGAAACCCGCTTAAAGCGGCGCTCACCGTCTCCCAGCAGACGACGTTTGGTCAGCTCTTCCACTTCATAGAACGGCGCAAACACATCAAACAGGGCAAAACGCACGTGATGCTGCGGATGACGATGCTGGTAATCGGCAATAATGCCTGCCGTCATCTCCCAGAAACGGGACTCATCCATACCATAGTGCTGATGCAGAAAAATGGCGATATCCGTCAGGCAGATAAAGAAGAGGCAGTCGCAGGAAAAATCACGCACGGCATTCACATCGCCAGTGAGGATAAACGAGTTACGGTTAATCCGGGCGTGACTTGCTGGTAGCGGCACCAGTTCAGGTTGCAGTTCAGGCCGAGCCAGATGTGCAGGAGAATAACGTACCCCGTCATGGAAATCCTTCAGCGCGATACGAACCAGCCACCCCTCTCTGACAATAAGAATGATATTCTGACCATGAGACTCCATACCGATCCCCTCTGCATAGAGCATATGTATCACCGGAAGTACCGTGACCTTCAGCAGTTGCGCTGTCCACGTCTCCAGTCCGTAGCGCGTAATCCAGGGATCAATAAAGGGTTTTGCCTCCCCCTGCTCATCCGGGAAGCCAGTATCACTCAGTCCGTTAAAAGGCACAGCCTGTTCGTCAGGATGTAACCATGTCTGAATGTTTTCACGCCAGATAGCCCCCAGGGTACCGTAGGTCTGGGGGCTACGGCTTTCAGGAAGATGCTGATAATCAAAACTCACGCCCGCCACCTCACCGAGTATGGCGAAATCCAGTTCACGGGCAGTGGCATCCGAGCGGATCAGGGACTGTAGCCAGTCAGTAATAATCGGTCCGTTCATGACGGTATGCCGGGCCAGCAGACGGGTACTGGAGGTATTGGTGATACTGAGTGCCATTTTGACATAAGGCCTCTGTGCATCAGCAGCATTCGCCAGAGTACGAATAGACTGCTGTGCCCTGTAGCTGTCCCGTGAGCGGCCAAGATAAATCAGATCGCCATTTTGCAGTTCAGCACTGAACACCGGCAGGATAGTCTGCTGCCACTGCCAGGGGTGGACAGGTATCAGCCAGTAATCCTCCGGAGAAGCCTTCAGAGCGACAGCCGCCGTTTCAAGCGCCTGCAGGATATGCTCTCCCGCCTCCTGACGTATAAACGTGGCAAAATCCAGCTGGGAGGAATGATTCATTGAACCCGTACGGCGGGTAACGGCCAGCCACACCAGATGTATCGCCGCCGCAAATTCCGGACCGTATGCCAGATTGTCCTGGAGGGAAAATCCGATGCGTGACTTATAGCAGGGATGATAACTGTGGGCATCCATAAAATGTCGTTCCAGTGCATCAGAATCCAGCAGATGTGGCGGACAGGAAGGATGGTAGTGCTGGGCCCGGGACTGAAGATCCTTGATCAGGGTCTGTTCAAGTTCATTAATGAAGCGCGGGAGAAAAGTCTGCTCACCGCTATCCGGCAACAGGTCAGTCAGTAACTGGTGAAAGCCCGGGTAGCACCGTTCACCCTGAGCGGAGATACGTTCCAGACTGTCAAACTCCAGGCGGATCACCTCAAAACTTTTACTTTTCAGCCCATCACAGCAATACGTCACCCCCTCGTCGTTTTCCACAATAAAACGGCAACGGTTGTTTTTAAGGGGCTCTGTCCTGAAAGAGATCACGTCCTCAAACAACAGCGTCTGAAGAAGCTGTCCGGTTACGCGACGGGAAACCTGCTGATATAACGCCGGAGTCACATCTGACAGTCCGCTCCCGGTATCAGCAAACATAAAAGGGAAAGGAGAAGATGATTGTGTCATAAAAGTACCTCTGGTCATGAGTTATGGTTTCCGTTCTGCAGACACTTGTGCCTGTCTGCGGGAGACACTGTCATCCACTGGGAAGCGCCAGGCGCAGGGCAACACCAGAAGGATCATGATGCCCGTTATCACAAAGGATTCATCGATTGCCTCCGCCTGAGAATAAGCGTCTCCATCCATGCGGTACTGCATCCAGAGCGCACCAGCCACAATAGCCAGAGAGGCTCCCAGACGGCGTGAAATGTTATTCATCGCAGAGCCCTGAGTGACCATATCGTCAGGTAACACATTCAGACCTGCTGTCGTGACGGGCATGTATGACAATCCCAGCCCGGCACCACGGATCAACATCAGCAGCAACACGAGCCACAGCGGTGGCACTCCCACCAGACCGAGCAACAATGTCGCAATACCGGTAATAAAGACGCCAAGCGACACGACGCCCCTGGCCCCCTGTTGATCGAGAAGTCGCCCGCCAATCTGACCACAGACCCCGGCACTGACAGCGGTGATCAGCAATGCAAGACCGGTATAAAAAGCGCTGTATCCGAGCACCAGTTGAATGAGAACGGGGACCATCACCAGACACTCGAACATGCCGACGGACTGTATCACCGCAATGATGACACTCAGACGGTAACCCCGCAGCGCAAAGAGTCTCAGGTTCAACAGCGGATCCGGTACGGACAACGCCCGACGGGTAAACAGGCCCAGGCAGACCATCGCACCTGCCAGCATCAGCGCATTACGCCATTCCAGAAGCGCCAGTGGTGTATGCAGTCGCCCCACAGAGATCAGCAGAAGCACGATCCCACCGGCAATCAGCAAATAGCCAGTCAGATCAAAGGGCCGTTTTTCGGTTGCTTCGCCATCCGGCAACACGAATATCCCGGTCAACAATGCAGCCAGACCAACCGGTACGTTTAACAGAAATAACGCCTGCCAGCCGAACCACTCCAGGACCAGACTGCCGACAAGCGGCCCCAGTGCAGTTGACAGCATCACTGCGCCTCCCCACATTCCCGTAATACGGCCACGGCGCTGTTTGTCATATACGGCAAAAATCAGTGACAACGACACAGGGATCATCAACCCGCTGGCTATCCCCTGTATTACCCGGGCTCCCGTTACCTCCGCCCCGCTGCCTGCCAGAGCGCCAGAACAGGAGCCAGCCAGGAACAGGACTAGGCCCGACAGGTAAAGCCGTTTTCTGCCCAGCCGCTTACTGAGCCAGCCAGTCAGTGGCATAGTCACGCCCATACTGGTCATGAAGGCAGCAATAATCCAGGTGGCCGCAACCGGCCCCATAGAAAAAACACGAATAAACGTCGGCAGAGCTGGATTAAGTGCGCTGTTATTCAGACTGACAGTGATCGTGCCCAGCAGAACATTGACCACAACCAGCCAGGGAGCGGCATGAACCTTCAGGCACATGAACAGGGATTCTCCGTTCCGTCAGATAAGGTCTCATCGCTCAGAAAAATGATTTCCGGACGGGGATGACAGAGAAAATCGGCATGAGAAATGTTATATCCGTAGGCACCGGCCAGCGGCAGTAACAGAATATCTCCCTGACTCACCCCACAGAGCTGGCGATCCCGGCTGAGTATGTCCTTTGGCGTACAGAGCTGACCCACAACCGTCCAGGATTGCGGGTCAGAGTCCTGAACTGGCCGCTGTGGCAGATGGATAACCGGATGATCATGTCCCTGCGCCACCGGCAGGCGAAACTGATGAGTACCGCCCCGGCAGACCAGAAATCCCTTACCATGACTGATTTTCCGGTCGAGCACTTCAATGGCATAGTAACCACAGAAAGCACTGACATAGCGCCCGGGCTCAAATCGAAGAACCGGTCTGTCTTCACAGTCCGACAGTAACGTCCGCAGGGTGGTGCAAAATCCCGGCCAGTCAAACTGCTCATGGCCGAGATAATTCACTCCGATACCACCACCAACATTGAGATGCGAGATATGTTGCGGGAATTCAGACAAGGCTTTCCAGTGCGGCCAGCGCTGCAGATAAAATGCCATCAGTTCCTGATGACGCCGGGTGTCCTGCTGGTGCGACATCGCATGAACATGAAAGCCTTTCAGTTGCAAATAACCGGCACTATCCACCATACGAACAGCATCAGCTAAATCGGTTTCATCAATACCGAAGGGAGTGGCGGTCCCGGCCATTGCCAGCCGACTGGTAATCTGCGGGGGCAACTGAGGATTAATACGGATAAACACTGGCTGGACCCGACCAGCTTCCTGTGCGAGTCGTGCCAGACGGGTGATTTCGTTCAGGCTTTCCACATGGATCGTACACTCGCCATGCCCCAGTGCCCGGCGTAAATCAGAGTCCAGTTTTCCCGGCCCGGAGAAAATAAACGGTTTCAGGTTACCGCTGTTTTCCAGTCTTTCTATCTCACCGCCGGAAGAAACTTCAAATCCATCGACCAGTGACGCAAGGGTACGTAAAACCGACGCCTCACTGTTGGCCTTAATGGCATAGTACAGTTCCACCCCCTCAGGCAGCACTGACATCATTTCACCAACATGGCGGGAAAGCGCGGCCAGATCATAAATGAACACGGCCAGCGGATCGTCATGACGGACTCTGGCCTCAGCGATCGCCGAAATAACGGTTGCGGGGATATTATTCATGTTCAGCCTCCGGTCGTTGCCAGGGACTGCGCAGGTGCACATAGCCAGCCTGCCGATCAGCATCCGCCGCCATACGCACCCGCAGGTTCGTTTTACAGGCCAGAAGGTGTCCCTCAATAATGGCATCCAGTTCTGGCGCGTCTCCTTTCAGCCTGTCCCGAATATGAATCAGCTCCATCCTGACCCGTTGCCACATACGGGCAGTCAGCCAGGGGCGCGACCAGGTCAGTGCCAGCACCGCTTCAGCCAGGTTGTTGACGAACAGGCAATAGCAGATACGATTCCAGCCCTGCTCACGGGAATACAACAGAGACTGACGGACACGCGGGTGCATATCCACATCCACCTGATGTATACCCTGTTCTGCAGTGAGCTTCACGCCTTCAAAGTCCCGCAGTAGGACCTGCTCCGGCCAGCCGTTACGGTGGATCACCACACTGTTCTGCAGGTGAGGCTCCAGCACGATGCCGTGATTAAAGAACAGGGATAAAACCGGACTCAGTAATCGCGCCTGATAATCACTGAACCAGCGGAGTAACTGGTCGTCATCCGGCTCCTGCCCGCTCGTATCCCGGAACAGTCCATGGATCAGGGGAACGGCGTTCCCCCCACGGGCAAACAGGGTCCCACCGAGCAGACAGCGCGCCTCGCCAAAACGACGGCAGAAGTTTTCACGCAAAATCGCCCCCGTTTGCTCCCTGAACCAGTGCCGATCCGCCTCACTGGCCAGTCGGGGACTCCAGCTTAACGTTCCCGGCTCCTGTGCCGTCACAAATCCTCCCAGTGTCTCTGGCGTGGTTTCCGTCAGATGATGCAGGAGGCGATCAATAATCAGGGTGCTTTCCAGTTCATACCAGGCATTTTTACGTACACAGTTGGTGATACGGACGTTCAGTGACCCCTTAATAAAGTAATCATGCTCCGGCAGGTACCAGGTCCTGATCGATGCGGTCGGACTGCCGATATACCCTGTCGGCCCCAGATCGATAATCGTATCTGAAGCCAGTAGTTGCCTGACACGCTCATCCTGTCTGAACAGCCAAGCCTGTACCGGGTGCATCACGATGATCGCGTGACCGGGACGGGCCTGACTCTGATCAGCAAATCCAGCGAGGACCTGCTCCGGAGCCAGTCTGTCCGAGCCAATGGAAAGGCCATCCAGCGGCACATCAAACTGATGGAGTGCAGTGCAGGCCTGAAACTCAGGCGCATAACGGATCTGCCCGAGATGGGCAGGCCACAGTCTGGCCTTCGGTGCAGGATGAGAAGGATGCCCAAACCACAGCCCCTGCTCGCTGGCAAGGTAGCCGCTGAGCGGCGCCGGATGTTCCCCCGACAGATTGTGCTGCAGTATGGACTGCACCAGGGACTGACTCTGGCGGATTTGATCCGCCAGCTCGTCATTACAATGACCCGTGATATGCCCGCAGGCAGCCAGAATATGGTCAACCAGATCCGGAAAGAGTGGTGTGAACCATTCACCGTTGTTAAACCTGACCCGGACATCCGACAGATAACGCTGACTGCCCAGCGCATCGCATCGATCCACCATGACCAGAAACTGCCGTTCACCGGGTAACCGCAGATACAGCGGTCTCTCGCCCGTTTCCTGCCGTTGCTGAGTATTCTCAGAACCGGCCATGTTGTCAGGCCATCGGTACTCTGCTGCCCCCAGGGGCAGCGCAAATTCCTTGATCAGACAATTCAGCAGCCCATGAAGCGCTACCTGCTGACTGATCCGTGCTGACACTACTGCAATATCAGGGTGTTTCATCACTGTTCCGCCCTTAATTGTCGGTCACATCCGGCAAGCACTGCCTTTACTTTTAAAAATCAATACGGTATCCCAGCGTCACCGTCCGGCCGCGACCGGCAAAATACCGATCCGGTTCGACCAGAGCACTCTGGGAATAGTAGGTGATATATTGTTTGTCCAGCAGGTTCGAAATCCCGAGATTAAGCTGGCCGCGTGGCAGCTTATACCCGACAGCGGCGTCCACCAGGGCATATCCACTGAAGTCCATCTCCGGATCGTCGAAATCCTGCCCCAGCGCCCAGTTGGCCTGGATAAAGGAGGACAGCTCCGGTGTCCAGTTTGCCGACCAACTGGCAATAATGCAGTCCGGCGCGACATTCAGTCCGTCCAGTTTTGAATCGAGGCTGCCGTTCTGATCGCTGTCATAGCGTCCACGCATATGCGAGTAACTCAGGTTGAGCTTATGATCCTTATTCACGGCATACCCCACGGATGCCTCAATACCATCAATCTCTGTTCGTTCACGACGGGCAACAAACACATCCCCTGATCGCTCAACGCGGCTGCCCAGCTTCGAGGTAGAACGGTAGTAGCTCATTTCAAAATCAAACGGCTGTTTTTCTACCCGGAATCCAACTTCGGTGTTTTTAGTGATAATGGGCTGCAGGCTCAGGAAGTTATCGATACGCATGTCAGGCTGATTGATGGTACGTAACACACGGCCAACGTCGGGGACGGAAAACCCTTCTGAATAGCTGGCAAAGAGACTCAGTGGTTCTACGGGCGTCCATACCGCTCCCACGTTATAAAGGGTTTTATCAAAACTTGGTTTACCCCCTTCAACGGTATAACCGCCGTTACGATACAGCGCCTGATAGCTGTCGATATTCAGCTTTGCATACTCATACCGCACACCGCCGGTCAGTTTCAGGGAATCAACCGGTTTCACCTCAAGCTGAACAAACGGCGACAGGTCGGTATAGTTCACTTCCGGTACATAAGTGCGCCCGGTGCCCCACAAATCCTGCTTCGAGTTATCAAACAGGGTGTCAAAACCCAGGGTGACCTTGAGATAATCGTCCCAGAGATCATCCTTCGTCAGAGCCATTTTGGTGCCGTATTTGGTGGTATATGCCCGGGACTGGTCGTAGAGCGTTCCCACCGGAGCGATTGACGGATCCTGGAAGCTGCCCGAGTTTGTCGCGCCGAACAGCGCTTTGTAATGCTGATAGAAAGCCAACGCATTAAACTTCATTCCGTCCAGGTTGTAGTTGTCGTAGGTGGCTCCCAGCGTCCATACACTGTTATGCGGAGCCTTGCCTTCCGGTGTTCCTTTTTCCGACGTGGTGGGAATGCCATTTTCACGGTCACCAGTGACGCTGACATAGTTGTTCTTGTTTCTGATTTGGTAGCGATTGACGCTCAGCTGAACGCGCTGGTCATTGTCCAGCCAGTAACCGACTTTCCCCAGGATATCGTAGGCGCGTGAATCCATCAGGTCCCCCTGAGTGTTGTCCACCCCGATCGGCCTGTTGTTCGCATCTTTATACAATCCCTGGTCCTCGTAACTGACCGCGAACAGATAGTCAAGATACTCACCGCCACCATCCAGGCTGTAGGAAGTCTTATAGTTCATGGTATCCCCTTCCATATGTGACGTGGGAGATGTCGCTTCCACACTGAAATGCTGGTTGAATGATCCCGGAACAGACCGTTTGGTTATGATATTAATGACCCCACCTGAAGCACCGATACCGTTACTGGCATTGGCGCCGCGGATCACCTCAATACGCTCGATCATTGAAGAGTCAATGGTATGCATCTCACGCCCGGTAGGGCGCAGGGGGGTTGACTGTGGAATACCATCAATCATCACCAGCGGTACATGTCCGCGTAGTGTCTCGCCACTGCCACTCATTTTATAGCGATTCGGTGTAAATGAAGGCACCAGATTACTGAGGATTTGTGATGTGTCAGACGTTATCTGCCTCTGCTGTGCAATCTGCTCTTTCGTGATAATCGTTACCGACTGCGGAGAATCTTTTTGCTCAGTGTCAGTACGACTGGCACTGACCACCATGGTATCGTCGCCCCCGGTGGACTCCACTGCATACAGCGGACTGGTCATCAGCAAAGGGAGCAAAGAATACAACGACCTGACCTTCATACCTGCTATCCTCATTATTGTTGATTTAACCGTTCCGGCTATGTTGTGTGTTTTTTACGTGTTTTAACTGCCTGCTAGGCAGGCAGAGAAGCTGTGTGTTTACTGACGGTATTGCGCACAGGTACATCCCACGGCAGAGCGAAAACGCTCAACCGCCACCCGGCATTCCTCTTCGCTGATAATTAATGGAGGGAGAAAACGAACGACATTCCCTGAACGTCCTCCACGTTCCAACAATAACCCCTGAAGGAAGCAGTGCTGCTGGATGGCTGCAGCAAGCGAAGCATCACCGGGGTAACACCCCAGATGATCGGCGGTCCCGCGCTCATCCACGATTTCAATCCCCAGCATCAACCCCCGCCCTCTCACCTGTGCCAGAGCCGGATACTGATCTGAAAGCAAGCTCAGTTGTTGTCTGAACCATTCTCCGCGTTCTGCAACCTGTTCACAGAAGCCCGTTTGAGTCAGGATACCGAGCGTTGCCAGACCGGTCGCCATCGCCATCTGATTGCCACGGAACGTACCGGTATGTGCTCCCGGCTGCCATGCATCGATAGCTCGCCGGATCCCAAGTAATGCCATGGGCAACCCGCCCCCCACCGCTTTTGACATGACGATGATGTCAGGTTCAATACCGGCATATTCGTAAGCGAACATTTTTCCGGTCCGGGCAAAGCCGCACTGGACTTCATCCGTGATGAGAAGGATACCGTGTCTGCGCGTGACCTCCCGGATGGCACGAAGCCAGGAAACGGGTGCCGGGTTGACACCACCTTCTCCCTGAACCGCTTCAAGGATCACCGCAGCCGGACGGGAAACACCACTTTCCACATCTTCTATAAAGCGCAAGAAATACTGTGACAGGGCCTGTATCCCGGCCTCTCCGCCAATGCCCAGCGGGCAACGATATTCATGGGGATAAGGCAGAAACTGCACGCCGGGCATCAGTCCCGGTACAGGATCTTTTGGCCCGGTATTACCCGTAGCGGACAGCGCACCGTGAGTCATACCGTGATAACCGCCGGAAAAGCTGATGATGCCGGAGCGGCCTGTGGCCGTTTTGGCCAGTTTGATGGCTGCCTCCACCGCATCAGCACCGGATGGACCACAGAACTGTAGGCAGTAATCCTGACCACCACCGGGCAACAACGCCAGAACGGCTTCACTGAAGGCATCTTTTAGTGGCGTGGTGAGGTCAAGCGTGTGCATGGGCAGACCTGAGTCAAGGAACTGACGAAGACTGCCAGTAACAGCTTCATGGTTGTGCCCTAACGCCAGCGTGCCTGCGCCCGCCAGGCAATCAAGGTACGTCTTCCCCTCCACATCTGTTACCCAGACGCCATGAGCGCTGGCTATAGCCAGAGGGAGCTTGCGGGGATAACTGCGAACATTAGATTCAAACTGTTCCTGACGAGAGAGGTAATGCGCATTCCGGGGAGTAGCAGGTAACCATGTTTGTTCACACAAAACAGCACCTCCGTTTCCAAATGTTACAATTACAAATGATAATAATTACTATTATCATAATAACTGGCAATAACAAACCCCTTAATTTCTCCTTTTTTGCCCACAATCATCATAACCATGAAGAAAAACATTCCCATAAAACACATAACACATTGTTAAAAAATGAATTTAAATGTAATCAAAGTCTGGAAGATGTTTCATAAAAGGCCAGGATTTTTTTACGGAGGGAAAGGAATGGCTTAATATGAGGAAAACCAGCCCCCGGCACCGTGAAGCATTATCCGCCAGGAGAAATGGATGCTTTAATCTTATGTATTGCGGGGGAGAATTTTGCTGTGCCCGGTAGGATTAACCTATCCATTATCTGAGAGATCAACCGCTCAGGAGGTTCCCTATCGAAACAACAGCCGAAAATCAGACCAACGTATAGACAAAGGGTTATATTGTTACCGCCATTTAGTGGAAAACGCATTTGCCAAAATCAAACATTTTCGTGCTATAGCAACGAGATACGATAAATTAGAACGAAACTATGCCAGCATGTTAGCACTGGCATTTATTATTATCTGGTTACCAATGTGGGTTGATTGATGGACACAAAACATCAACACGCCCTAGCTGTTCTTAAACAATTCGAAGATTATTCCTACTTCGCAATTGCCTTAACTTGCAATCGATATGTAATTAATGATGCAAGTTCAGCCAGCGGCTTATCACTTAACAACAATTCCAGTGGAATATCCAAACGTAAGTGTTTGTTGATTTTTTGCACCAACATTAAACCATTCAATGAATCAATACCATTGTTAGTCAAAGGTAGATCGGGATGAAATACTTCTGTTGACGTCCCAACAATCTCACCGCAAAAGGTTTGTAGCAAGCTAACGACATCGTCCAGATCACTCACTGCAAGCGCCGCTTCTATGGGTAAAGTCTGAACCACATTTTCTTGCTGAATATCACGCAATAGCGGTAGGTGACGCATCTGGCTGGACAGTAAATTTGACCAATTCGTCAAGAACGGCACCAGTTGCGGCTCAATCCGAGCAAACAAACGCTCTAAAACAGCTAATCCTTCCTCTGAACCAAATGGCTGTAAGCCACTATTTTCCAGTATTGGCAGCGTTCGACTATCCCGCAAAGCGATCCCCGCTTCCCATGGCCCCCAATTAAGGCTTAACGCAGGTAAACCTTGCTGACGCCGTAAACAGGCCAGACTATCCAACATAGCGTTAGCCGCTGCGTAAGATGCCATACCCGGTAAAGCCAATAATGCCCCCAACGAGGAAAACATAACAAAATGCTCTAAAGGTGCATCAGCCAACGCTTGATGCAATGTCCAGGCAGCTAATGCTTTAGCGGCAAATACTCTATCAAACGCCTCGGGGCTGAGTTCACGATATCCCTGATCTTCAACATGCGCAGCGCAATGAATCACCCCACGCAGCGGCTGGCTGGCTTGTTGTCGATACTCAGCCAAACAAATGTGGGTCTTTTCCACATCACCGAGATCAACTCGCAGATAATTAGCCTCGATCCCTTGTTGATGTAGCATTTTCAATAACTCTTGATCAGCCATATCAAGGGCACGACGACGCCCGATCAATAACAAATGTCGAGCACCATGCTGTACCATCCAGGGGATCAATTGACGCCCCATATCACCAAAAGCACCAGTCAGCAGATAGCAGCCATCTGGACGAAAACGCACTGGTGGTAACGCGGGCATTTCAGGTAATGGCACAAGGCGTAGCACATAACGCTGATCATGGCGCAGAGCTAATTGATCCTCGCCATCATCTATCAATAGCGCGCCCCACCATTTGGCTGGAGCCGTGGTACTGTCAATATCCAGTAATCCACCCCATAATGCAGTTGCTTCCTGTTGACCAATAACGCGCATCATTCCCCATAATGCGGCGGCAAATGGATCGGGCTGATCCTGCTCAGTGATTTGATGAGCACATTGAGTCACTATCCACAAACGGGGTTTTATCGACCGTTCGGCCAGCGCCGCACACAAATGGATCAACGAATGATAAGCCATCTGCGGAGCCTGCAACGGCCAGAGGATCAGGATCCTTTCGGTTTCAACAGGAAGAGTATCAACTAATTCTTGAATTTTCTGATAACTGTCAGGCAGACCAGAATACAACGAGGCGCACCCACCACGGCGTTGCAACTCATCAACTAACTCTTCTGCCAGAGCATTTTCACCCCCAAGGATAGCCCATTGCGTCACAGACTCTGTTGATGGCTGAGCGGGCAGTTTACGCCACTGTGGTTGGCCGACAACCAAATTATGCAGTTTGGCAGACAAGCTGTTTTTTCTATTACCAACAAGCTGAACGCAAAACCCGCTGATCTGACAAAGCAACATACCGCTATCAGTATAGACGTCAATATCACCAAGCCATTGTTGTTGTGTCTGCTTAGTATTTCGGGCATGGGCATGAACCCGACCTGACAATTTACCATTGATACGCAAATGCTGAATACTGACCGGGATACGGAACTCGTTGGCAGGAATTGGCGCGTGAATATCAGCAGACTGAATCGCCAACAATGATTGGAAGATGCCATCCAAAGCCGCTGGGTGAAAATTCATTCCCTCCGGTGCAGGTGGTAATTCAATCTCACAGATTGTTTCTTCTTTACCAACAAACGCATGGCGCAGAGTACAAAAAACACCACTATAACTGAAATGCAGATGTTGAAATGCCTGATACAACATCTCTTGGTTCCACATGCAAGGATAGCGATCATTTACCGCTAATGGAGGAATAGCACAAGCAGTAGCACCCGGTACAACGATGTTCACCTGTGCACTGGCTGCAAGTTGGTAATGTACACTCTCATCCAGATTACGGGTAATGTGTACTTGCACTTCCATTCGCTGGCGATCTAGCTGTGTCTTTAACCTGAATTCTATGCCTGGCTCTAGCAGTAAAGCCGATTGCAACACAATATTATCAAGCGCTAATCCAACGTCAGGAAAACAGATACGAGCCGCCGCCAACATGATTTCAATATAGCCCGCAGCCGGAAACATTGCATTTCCCATGACAACATGATCGAGTAACCAAGGCACTTGTTCTACAGCCAACTCAGCTTGCCAACTCTCGCTGCCCGGTTGAACTTCGCCCAATAATACACCGCTCAATATACGTAATCGGCGGCGACGGCTAATCTCTGGCTCATACCAATGAGATTGCTGATGCCAGGAGTAAGTGGGTAGATCAATTGGGCAAGCGGTAGGCATCAGAGTCCGCCAGTCCGGTTCAACCCCAGCTTCAAACAGCTGTCCTAACAGTTGTGGCCAGTTCTGCCCTGAGCGACAAGCAAACACCTGTCCTCGATAAGGCTGGCTCCAATCCTTTAATCCTGCACTCAGTAGGGATTTAGGTGAAATTTCCAGAAAATGGTGGAAACCTGCTTTGAGCATGTTTTCTACCGCATCGTCAAAACGGAATGGCGAGACGACATTGTCAGCCCAATGCTCGGGACTCAACTTCCCATTAATCAATTCCCCGGTGACTGATGAAAACACTGGCAACAAAGGCTCTGCCGCGGGAACGGTTGCCGCATCCGCAGTCAACCCAGCCCTGATTGACTCTATATAATGGGAATGAGAAGCAATTCTATAATTGAGCCAACCACTGGCGATACGCTGCTGCTTTAAGCGCTCAGCAACCGCGGTTAATTCACTTATAGGCCCGGACAATAAGCAACGGTCGATACTATTACGCCCGGCTATCACCACGGCAGGCTCGACACCGGGAGCTGACAAATGAGGTAATATCTGCTCAACTGTCGCTGCTACGATTAATAATCCACCGCCTTTATTTAGTACACGTTGCAGATAATGATAACGTTGATGTAAAAGTGTCAGCGCCTGCGTCAGATCGTAAATTCCCGCCAGATAACAAGCCGCCATTTCACCGGAACTATGACCAAGTAATGCTGCTGGTTTGAATCCCCACTTCTGCAACTGCGCAGCCATTGATATCTGCACGGCAAACTGCATTGGCGGTTCTGTCAATTCATCGGCAGAGATCAATGCCGCATATAAGGAAGGTGCAGAAAATCCCGTCCAAATTGCCTCACAACGCTCGAATTGTTCCGTAAACTCGGGAAATTGCTGAAACCAAGCTATAGCATCTTTCCAATCTTCACTGCCAATACCAGCAAATATCCAAGCCAGACGATCAACTTTTTTATGATTCTGCTTCGGCGACACATTCAGATTAGTCAACTGCTGCTGTAACTGTTCTCGGTTACTGAATGTTACCCCCTTACGTAACGGAAAGCGGTGACGAGTCGTCGCTAGGCTATAGCATAAATCATCAAGGGCAATCTCCGGCTGCCGTTGCAGCAAATCAGCAATGCACTGCGCTTGTTGCTTCAGAGAAAACTCAGATTGCGCAGACAATGGCAGCATGTAAATTGCCCGGCACTTGCCCTCGTTGTATACACAATACCGCTTTAATTAATCCAGCAATACCTGCCGCGGCTTCCGTATGACCAATCACGGATTTACACGCACCGATCAGTAATGGGCGAACTGTCGGATCTGGACGACACACCAGCCCCAGTGCTTCTGCTTCTATCGGATCGCCTACCGCGGTCCCAGTACCATGAGCTTCAATATAATCAATCTCTGCTGGAGAAATCCCCGCCTGAGCACAGGCCATCCGAATTACTCGTTGTTGTGCCGCACTACTTGGCTGGGTAATCGTGGGAGTATGACCATCTTGATTTGCTGCCGAACCGTGGATTACCGCCAGAACGGGATCGCCATCCTGTAAAGCTGCATTTAACGGTTTCAGCAAAACAGCGCCTACCCCTTCACTACGCACATAACCATCAGCATTAGCCGAAAAGCTATGACAGCGGTTGGTGAGAGATAGAAAACCGGTACGACTTTCCACTACCGAAAAATCAGGTATCAGCATTAACTGGCTGCCACCCGCTAGCGCCAGTTGTGATTCTCCACGCCGTAAACTTTCACAAGCCAAATGTACCGCCAACAGGGACGATGAACAGGCGCTATCAATAGTCAGAGACGGACCTCGAAAATCAAACACATGGGATATCCGATTCGACAACATGGTTCCCATCGCACCAGTTGAGGTATAACCGGTAGCCTGACGCAAGTCAGTAAATTGCAAGTGCATATAATCATGAGTGAAAGCGCCGATATAAACACCAACCGCCTGACCCGCCAACGACTTTGGCGCTATTCTCGCCCGTTCCAGCGTTTCCCATGTCACCTGCAACATCAGACGATGCTGTGGATCGAGAAAAGGTGCTTCTGTATTACTGATATCAAACACAGCCGCATCAAAACCAGCAACATCAGCGATAAATCCGCCTTCTCGCGCTACCATTCTCCCTGGTAAATTGCGATCCTGGGAACTATAAGCCTGAGTTGACCAACGTTCAGGGGGAACTGGGGTAATCGCGTCACTTGAACCACATAACAACTGCCAGAATTCCTCTGGGGAGCTAACACCCCCCGGAAAACGGCAACCCATGCCGATAACAGCAATCGGCATATTTTCGTTTCTCATCATATTGATATCCATAGTGGTATTCTTTACTCCGATTAGTCGTTTGCCAGATCATTGTTATTACATGTCAACACCAAGTCGTTGGGCTGGGAATACATCTCGGTGGATGAGGTGGTAATCCCGGTGTCATCAATGATTGATAACTAATACCCGTATTGAGTAACTGATAACGCAAACCACTTGGGCAGGTGGTGGCATCATCCATCGCCTGAGTGATATCAATTGTCACCCCAAAAGCAACATTAATCGGTTGTAATGTATTGTCAGCCGCAACCCGGATGATACGTAATGGCGATCCACCACAAACTTGCAGATGGTTATTGCCGACCTCGCTCACCCGAATCACAACAAAGTTACAATATCCTCGGTAACTCAGATCGGTGTCCTGCGGCTGGTTAGAGATAATCCAATATTGATCTTTTTGTTTTTCGATGATTTTGGCATTAGGCAACAGGTTATAGCCATTATCAGTAAATACCTGCCGCAATTCCTTTGATATCACGCCACTATCTAATGAACTCACCAACTCAAGCGCCGCACTGAATAAAGGCACACCTGTCAGCTTCTTGCCTGCTTCCTCAAACGGCAAAGCTACCGCGCCATTAGTCAGATTAGCGCCAGTCAATTTAGCTTCAGTGAAAATAGTGCCTTGAATTGAAGCAAAGGCCAGAGATGCCGGTTTAAGACCTTGAGTTGGTTCCAACATTGCCTTACTGAAGTTGGTATTCACCAGATTAGCATAGGCCAAATTTGCACCATATAACCGTGCCTGAGTGAAATCCATGGTCGCTAAGTTAGCCTTCGACAAGTTGACTTGCTCCAGATTGGCGTTATTGGCTCTGGCGTTGCTGCCGTACCAATGAGCGCCGGACATATCAACCGCATACAGATTAGCGCCCGTCAGGATAGCATTAGGCATAAATGTGTTGGCAAGAATTGCCGCGTTACCACCATTGTCTTGAGCAACGTCTAATTGCTCATCCTGACGATGGATAAATAGCGGTCTACCCTCATGTTCAACCAACCAGTTTTGGCCCGGCTGACGAACCAACACCTCTGCCTGACCGTTGATCAACATCTTTCCCTGATACAGCATTTGATATAATTGTTCAGGCAGTTGCTGATTATCCAGCGATTGAGCATCGGTTTCATCCAAATGCGCCACTGTGGATAAAGCGCCAAATTGAGCGCCAGTTAAATTAATATTCTCCAGACTAGCATTAGACAAATTCGCACCAACCAAAGAGACATTACCCAAAACAGTGGCACCAGCCAGATTAGCGCCGACCAGAACGGCGCCATTCAGTGATGTATAATCCAGATTGACCTTCTTCATTGACGCCATCAGGAATACGACCTGATCCAACTTCTGCTTACTCAGATTGACCCCATCCATCTGTGCTTGAGTAAAATTGGTTTTAGCGGTAATCGTGGCATCGACCAGATCCATCCCTGTCAGCACCGTTGCTAATAAGGTACTGTCGCTAAGGTTAAGCTGACTATAACCGGTGGTTAACGATAACCGGGCGTTGGTCAGATTAGCGCCACTGAAATTAACATGATTGATATTCGCCCCGGTAAAATCCGTCCCGACTAACGTGGCTTGACTAAAATTCGAAGTCTGCAAAGTGGTATTTTGTAAATTTACCAGCGTCATAATCGCCCCGGTAAAATTGCAGGAAGCCAGACTGGCACCGCTTAGATCAACATTAACCAGATTCGCCTGCGATAAATCAGCATTCTCCATGATCACTGAAGGTAACAACGCACCAGAGAAATTTGCCCCGGGCGCTTTTAGACGATTCAATACCGGCTGACCACCACTGCTCTTACAGCCACGGAAAATGGCGTTCGGTAGCTCAGCATCAGGCATATTGGTATCGCTACCCACGATACACTTTTCAAAAAGCGCATTTTTACCATGAACATGCGTTAGATCAGTCTTACTTAAATCACAACTGCTAAAATTGCAATCATCAACTTTGACATTAGTTAAATCAGCGCCAAGCAATGTCGAACCACGCAGATCGGCATTGGACAAATCGACAGCCATCATCACCATTTCATTCAAATTCTCTTCGGCGAGATAGGCAAAACGTAGATCGGCACCCATGGCTCCCCAGTCTTTGAGATATTCCAGGCTTTTTGTCACGACGGTACGAGTAAATTGGGCTGACAGAGGCGGACTGCTAGTGACTGCCTGCCAAATCAGCCCTGATTGTTGCACCACCAAATAGCTGTCACCACCATTACTGATACGGCGCAGGCGAAATCCAGATCCTCCTACCTCTTCCAACCGGATCTCAGCAACCGTACCATCGCGCGGTTGATTAGCTTGAGGAGTATTACCGCTCGCAGCCAAATATCGACCATTGCCCGCCTGTAACCAAAAGCCAGTAACGCCATAAGCATTAATCATTTGATTTATCGCCCCTGATTGCTTGGCTGACAGGCTAAGCGTACCATCCGCCTGAACAGTAATCAGTTGGCCAGAAGCCGCTGCAAATTGCCATTTGCCAGCAAAAGATCTGGATTCGCTCATGTCATTATCCTCGCAGCAAGTGATTTACAGAAACCTTCCCAGCCCTCCCAGCCTGACCACCGCTGGCGCTAATCCCTCCAATACCATATTCTCCATCGGGTGCATGTGAACCATCTCCATTTACCCCACCGCGCCCGGCGATCCCTCCTACACCACCGGGCTGACCGAGTCCTCCATTCCCGCCATTAGACGTGGCAGATACCGGTTTTGGTAAGCTAGTTTGGTTATATCTAACCCAAACATTACCGCCATCGCCGCCATCCCCCCCATTGCCGCCATTACCCCCATTGCCACCGTTACCGCCGATACCCCCCGGCTTGCCTGACGATGACGAATTACCACGGCCACCATTACCGCCATCCCCCCCATTGCCACCGTAACCTGCTATGCCGCCATTACCGCCATTACCGCCATTATTGCTAATCCGTGCGACACTCTGTACGTCAAAACGGGTACAACGCAGGGCGAACCACCAGCTAGAACCGGATTGACCATCCAAGCCATTCTGGCCAGATTGACCATCGCCACCAGGGCTACCGGCAGTGGGTGGCTTACGACGAGAAGCATTCTGACCATCAGCACCCCGTTGACCATCAGCGCCATTGGCTCCATCGGCAACATTCACACCGTTAGTCCCCAAAATTTGAATATCTGCGACCATAACTCCTCCTTGCGGTTATTGTTTTTTACCGTTGACATAAATTGAACCTACAGCACCAGCTTTTCCGGCAGCTCCTGTGGTCCCCGATGAACCACCCTTACCTGGGGTACCACCGATATAACCCGCACCACCACCACCACCAGCTCCCCCAGAACCACCATTGCCGCCTTTACCACCGGTACCGCCAATCGCCTTAGCCCCGAACGTCGCACTCCCTTCCTGATAAGTAAAATAGATGTTACCGCCAGCGCCCGCATTACCACCATTACCACTTCTACCACCGTTGCCGCCATTACCACCATTACCGCCATTACCAGCCCTACATTCGCTGGTAGAAGCACCGCCATTTCCCCCTTTTCCACCATTACCACCATTACCACCGTTACCGCCATCACCACCATTACCGCCTTGTGTCACCATATTCACAAAACCTTGAACGACAACTACTTTATAATTAACATCACCCGCATCCTCACCTTTTTCGCCATCACTTCCTCCGGCACCATCAGTGGCACTGCCACCAGCGGTACCGTTCGTAGCATCCCTTGCACAGGAGTTTTTATTATCTTTACCAGAACTACCATTGCTGCCGTCTCTTCCATCAGAACCGTCGTTTCCGCTTCCACCATTGCCTCCGTCACCTCCAATATCTACAATAGGTGGTTTATCATCATTATCATCTGGAGTTGTATAGAGGTTTGGGGAATTAATTATGATAATTTCGTTCGCTTCAATGGTGCTATGAGTCAAATGAATAATCTTACCGCCAGGTTCAATCGTTATCTTATTAAACGTCAAATTAACAGGTTCACCATGGCTATATTTATTTCCAATAATCAATGGGTTACTGGCAGTGACAACAATATCTTCACCACTGTATAACGCGACTTTCATCGGAAAACGTTTAGCGTTCAGAATATCCTCATAATCTTTGACTAAAGGAGAATATCCATAGATATAAGCACGGAAAGCTTTACATATATCAACATGATTACCGGTGACATTCGCCAACCGTTCAGCTGAATAGGGTTCAGGTAATGGATGATGGGGTTCCATTCCACCCGGGCCATACTCACTGTCAGGCACCCCGCCAAGCTCCTTCAACTCCTGTATAGTCTGTACAGTAAAAAACGCAGGTGGCACTGTAGCCATTTTTGGATCGTGAGAAAATATTACCGGCCCATCAAAGTCCGAAGTTTTCAATTGTTTTGGCTGCCGCTCTGTGCCGGTCAAATGATAATGCTCACGCAACATAGCCAAAGTTTCGTCAACAGATTTCATTTTATTCATGGGTATTCTCCTCAGTTTGGGTATAAGTTTGCACATTTAAGATCACATTAGCGTCACATATCAGTTGTCCACCCTGTTCAAGCACCAGCGTGTCTACCGCTACCACAATCGGCTGTGAATTTGAGCTGCTAATTTTCAAAATCTCACCATTAGCAATCACCAATTTTCCAATCGCAAAAACATCAACGGTTGCCGGAAATGTTATCGGCGCTTCAACCAGGGGGATACCAGAAAGGATCAACAGCTCTGCTGCTGACAACACGTTTGACTGATGAGATGGGGCCAGTGACTGCGGATCATCAGGCCGTAAAAAGCCTTGCGACGAAGATGGAATAACGACTGTCTCCGTTACATCGCTCTCCAAGATACCTAATAATTGCAAGACCGCTTTAAATCCTGAACTATAACTTTTTAATAACATATTTTTCTCCGAGAAACTGTAGACAGAAATAATCTGCAAATTATCGCCATCTACTGTAGAAATGACCGGATAACGGGTATCAACATCGGTAATGATGAAATAACCATTGTTATTGATAGTTTCGATAGTCGCCTGATGACTAAGAGGGTGTTTGTTCTCAGCAAAAACTGCACGGATTTTGTCCATATCGTGTTGCTGGAATATCGGTAATTGATCGATACCTAAATCAAATATCGGTGTGGTTGGTGTCCACTGGCTGATCTGTGGTTGAGTACGTTGATTTTCACCCAGGAACTTGCCGTAATTCATCGCCACCAGAGTACGGAATTTATCTATCACCAGATGCGCAGCAACAATATACTGACGTTTAGTCGGATCAGGCGTTAATGTCGGATCAGGGACAGTGACCAAGAACTTACCGTCAGGCTCATAGATATCAAGGATATAATCCGTTGGATCACGTCCTTTATTACGGTATGACAAGACATAAATATATCCTTTAGACTCGACCGCCACATCCAAATAAGTTATTCCCTCTGGCTTATTCAGCGGCATGTAGGACAGATAATCAGCGACTATAATTTCAGCCGGATTCGTTACATCAAGGGTTAACAACCAAGAGCGGGCACCAGCAAGATCATCAATTTGCCATTTGACACCTTGACCGATAGCGATAACCTGCACATTACCCAAATCGTTATATACCAATCTAACTTGAAGATGCAGGTTTTAAAATCTGAAAGTTGTCAGTCAGTCTAGTCGTGAGTTCTTTCGCTTTTTCTGGCAAAGTGACATGAAAAAAGTGACGAAGGGTTTCACGGAATGTCTTCGCATCCGGAAAATAAACATTGTTACGTACTTGCTCATTCATATACTTCCACAATCGCTCTATTGGATTGAGGTTTGGGCTGTAAGGCGGTAGGTAATGCAGTTCAATATTAAGGACATATGCCACCTCTTTCACCAATTCTGCCCGGTGGTAACCCGCCCCATCCAGAATAATATGAATTTTTTGCGAAAGTGGGTAAGTTTCTCTAATAGCGCCGAAAAAATACGCGATATTTTCGGCATTGATACTCGGGTATTCACGGATCACGGTGTCTTCAATTCGTTGTAAATTGAGGGCGCCCAGAAGATTGAGACGGGTACGACTGCCGGTGGTTTCGACCACTTTTACCTGATTTTTCCCCGCTTTCATCCAACCATAGCTGAGCTTTGTGGACTGCGAAGGATGCACCGCATCAATAAATAGGATAGGTTCATTCTGACCTGCCCGGTCTTTCAGAGACTGGTAGTCATCAATAAATTGTTGCTGCTTATCCGCATCGAATTTATGAGGAACGCCCTTTGGCTTTTTGTAGCTGAAACCTTGTCGGTGAAGCCATTTCGTCATGCCTCCCACGCTGAAAGACACCTGCCAACGAGCTCGTACATAATCCACAATTTGAGCGGTCGTATGCAGCAAATTTGCCGTCAAATAATCAACCAGATCGGCGGTTTGTTTGGCAGAGAGATGGCTTTCAGAACCGCCATTTTCGGGGGTGAGTTTTTCCTGCGCGATGAAATCTTTTAGGTGACGGCTTACCGTAGTTTCATGAATACGTAAGGCCTGAGCAATCATCTGAGCTGTCCAGCCCTCTGACGCCAAAAGCACGGCCTTGATGCGATCACAGACTCGACTATCACGAGTGGTATCATGCATCAATTCGAGGGCACGTTTTTGTTCTGGTGTCAGATGAATTTTCATGATTGCAAGCATGATCGGGTTTGGATAAGAAATCAAGCATCTTCAATGGCGATTGGTATATACGGATACCGTTGGTCCCTGAGCAGTTAGCGTGTAAGTTGCAGGTTTCTGCGGATCATATACCAACCAGCTCTGTCCTTGCTGTATCACATCAACCGTTGTGCTACCAACTGGGTCAATATTACCGTCTACGGTCTGGTTATAACTCAGATAGATCCCGTCCTCAGCAAAGGCAGCAATAATCTGCTCATCCAGCACTCCGGCATCCAGTGAATGAATAAAGCTCGGATCACTGTTACTAAACAAGAATGTCAGCCCTTGTTCACGAAATGCTTGTTGTAATGCAGGAGAGAACATCTGAGCATCCAGTGTTGCCTGATACTCAGCAGTAGGTAGTTTAAACAGTTTTGCCCCTGGAAAACTGGGGAATGGATTCCCTTTAGTATCGAACGCCTGAATACGGGTATTGATTGTTTCCAATAATAAGATGCGACCATCTGGCGTGACAGTCAGGGCAATTGGCCCATGCATGAGCCCTTGTCGAATCCCCTCGCCAGAGACAATCTGGGCCGCAGGTGCTTGAGCATCCGGGTAACCCTGATCACCCAACGGCAGGATCTGCATCTTGCTGTATTGCCAACTGACTGCAACAACATAACCGCTCGGATGAACCACCATTGCATCCAGATGAGGAATCGTAAACGATCCCCAAGACAGCGGATTATCCGTCAAACTAAAATCATGTTTTCCATCGCGCAGGTCCACTCGACGCAAGTGATATTCGCCGAATCGTGAGTCAATAATAAAGTTATAAGGAGTGATGGTTTTGTCGTCCGGCCCTTCGCCAAAACTGTTATAGCTGATCAGGGGTTGTACTTTGAAACCCACCTCGGATAATTTCAAACGCTCATTCAGCGTGTTGTTGCTCAAAGTGGAAATGTTTTGCAACACATACATCTGACCGCTATTTGGAGGGCTTGATGGATCTTCCAGTGGGATATTCTGACCGGAAGCCTGGTAGCAATAACCCACCTGATAATCTGAATTCAGTATTGTCATATTGACCCGCTTGCAGATGTTATTACCTACATTGCTGCAATTGGTTGAAGACTGGGTTTCCAACGGCACACTGCCTGCAATCCACTGATACTCTTTTTTATCGCTATCGTAAGACAACTGTTCCCAATATTCGTATTGCGTCACCTGAGTCAGAGGCACCAACATCTCTTTTATATTGCCACTGACGTGCATAATGCCTTCATTAGGATCGTCTGGTTGCGCATTCAGCAGCTCGCTGGCGTAGCTCCCCGCTAACCAACCAGTAGCGGAATAAACATTAGCCTTAATTTTCAGGGTTCCACCCCAACCAACCGAATTGAAATTAAAAATTAGCGGCGTATTGGAACCAGTTGTAGGTAATGGAATAGTCTGGGTGTAGTAGGTGCCGTTGGTATATTCGGCCGTCACCTGGCACTGCACTCCCACCGGCGGCCAGATTGCGGTTTCTGGGCGCCCCACTTCACCATGAGCGGGATCGGGATGCAGAGTAAAAGCCAACGTCATCTGGCGCTTGATATCCACTTCCAAAGTGGCTGGCGTAGAGAGCAATTCCCCTGTAGTCACTGCAATCTGAGCCAAATCTAGCGCAATTGCAGCAATCCTAAACGCCCAACCCACCACAGGAACCGCCTGAGCCGCTGCACTGGCTGCTATCTGGGCTGTCACATAAGTGGCTAACGCTTCCAGTCCTTTTTTAGCTAAAATACCAATGGTAATACTGGCTAAACTGGTGAGCACTTTTTTAGTATTGAATAATGCTGAACCGATAGCGGCACCACCGCCAATCAATGGGAAAGCAATACCTGCTAATATGGCAACGTTATCTTTATTAGAAATAAAATCTTTATACCACTGAGTATTGGTCACTGCGGCACCGGCCAACATCATCAACGATGGAATACCGTACTGGAACATACCGGTTAAAATCACACCCGGCCAAACAATCGGGTTATCCCAACGGGAAGTTCCCAAACCACCAAACAAGAATTTAGCTGCCTGAGCTTCAGCCGGCCAAGGCAAACTAAAATTAGTGGGATCAGTGGGCATCGGAATTCCCATGATCGTATTGACATTAGGCAACACCCCAAGGGCTTTTTGTGATGGCGTTTCGAATAATTCCGCTAACTCTTTAGGGAAATAAAACGGCCAATTACCATCAACCGTTGGATTATCGATCGGCTGTTTCATCTCAGTGTCTTTAAAGAATTGAATATAAACACCAAGCTGACGTAAATATTTATTTTTAAAATCAACGGAAAAATGGCTTTGACCGGGATCGTAACGGATGCTGTCAGGATACACATCCATACCATGATTAGGTGTGCGGTTAGTGGCTGTCCAAATTTGGCTGGTATTTTGCGGAGCATTCAATGCTGAAGCTTGATCTTTGAATTCGGTAACGTCGAGAGACGCACTTCGGCTGACACTCCAGTTATGATTTTGCAAACGGGTATCATTATGTGAAGTTTTCAGCGCATTAGAGGCCGGCGATCCTGAATAATTCTCTGTTTCATCCGATAGATTATATTGCATCACCGGATCACCTTCGGCGAAAATCACCTGCCCATCTTCACCAACCCAGTCAAATTCGTAAAACATCTTGTTGCCATCAGGATCAACCAATTGGCCATAAGTGGCAAAACCGCCTGTCTCTGTCGCGGGTCCCTGACTCGATATTGATATAGACAGTTCATAAACTCGGTTATATTGCAGTGGATCTATTTCCTGCGGTGGGGCAATATGTGCATTCATGACAATTGATGCTGCATAAGCCTGACTGTTAGACAATTCCGGATGGGAAAACACAATAGAGCAAGCAAAATCCCATGGTGTTTTCATTTCATTAGTTGCAACCAACAAATCGCCACAATGAATAGGGTTTCGCGCTAAATGTTGGCTATTAACACCAAGAGCGCTCAGTTTACCCGGCAAAGCCATCGCTATATTATTTACGGCTAATTTTTCTATGTTACGTTTGGCATAACGACGTAAATGAGCATTAGGGATATGGTAAGAAAGATGGTAAAGAACCGGTAACGAGGAACGGTAAGGCCCTGATTTATCACCAACCACTTTAATTAGCGTAACGTGATGAGGTAAAAAATAGTGTTCAGGTACCTCTGCGAAATGGCTAATATTGTGTGAACCGTAACGCAGAACCATATCTATTGCAGGATTCTCGCCAGCCGCTTTGGCTAAACTTGACTCATCATGTTCTTGCAACGGTATATTATATTCACCAACCCAGAGACTCAATTGGCTGGATTGGGTACGTAAATGACCTTGAGCCAAATCAAAATGTAAAGTATGTATCTTCATTTGAATTTCATCTCTCTAAGTAATTATTTTCGTTATCACAATAAATACTCAATAACCGTATAAAACCGACATTCCGTACCACTTTCAGGAATAAAATAATTCATAGGGTTTACCCAGTATTTTCAGCAGCTTATTCTTTCTGACTATCACGCCAAGGAATCCACATACCACCGGTAGATGAATCATTTCCCGGAGAAACAACCACGTGATCAGGTATGATGGGAAATAATTTATTTGCTGACTCCTGATTAAATAAATTCACTTTATATTTACAACCAAAATTGTTATCAACATTAATAATATTACTAACATCTGACATAATAATTTACTCCAAATATAGCCATTTAGGGGTTTCAATTTAAGTACTCAAGAGAAATTAATTGCCTATTGGTTACCATAACCGCCCAATAACGTATTTAATTCATTCTCCATTGTCTCCTGAGTCCAAGTGATAAAACGTCGCCAATGGTATTTGGCTTGTTTCCAGACGATTTCAATCAAATTCAGCTCTGGGCTGTAGGCGGGAAGGAAGAATAAAAACAGGTTGTGTTCTCGTAACCAGCTATTTCTGATTTTTTCTTCAATCCCGTGATGGATACGCGCATTATCCAACACTAAAAATGTCAGGCGGTTGTCCCCTTGTTGGGCGAGCTGCTCTAAAAAATCAATCACGTCATCTCGCGTGATACTGCCTGACGTTGTCTGGTAAAACAGCGTGTTATCCGTGTAATTTAACGCCCCCAGAACTGACCGCCTGTCATGCTCTTGAGGCTCAGTTTCATGGGGCTTACCCCGTGGACTCCATCCATATTGCACCGGAGGAGATGCGGCAAAACCCGCCTCATCAAAATAGACCAAACGGTAATGGCCTAACTGTGCTCCAGCCTTAATTTTATTCAGCAAGGCGGATTTGTTAGCAAACTCCGTTTCGTTGCGCTTTTTTTAAGCGATAGACGGGTGCGTTTATAGGTGAGCCCCTGCTTTTTCAGGGTATTTGCCAGCGTTTCAAGCGTACAAGGCAGGGGCCCATGCTTTGCCTCAACGCACTGGGCTATCCGTGCGAGAGTTAGGGACTCTGCACAGGCAGCTTCGACCGCAGTGGCAATCATTTCAGGCGTCATAGCGAGATACCGGCCTCCAGCATGACCGCCTAATAATCCCGCTATCCCTGAATTGTGCCACATGTGAACCCAATTATAGATAACCCGGAGACTGCATCCTATTTCAGCGGTGATCTGGGACGGCTTGCTCCCTCTGGCAAGCATGAGCAAACCCGTTCCTCGCGTACGGATATCCCGGTGGGGATGATTCAAAGCGAGTTGTTGCAATGTTATTCGTTCAGGCTCAGAAAGTATTATCTTCGATTTCATAAGGACAGGCAGAAAATCAGGTTATCGTGTTATCGATTGTAACAGTAATGCAGATAGTTTATCTGATTAACTTAATAATCTACCAAAGGAACTATAATACTGTATATTTACATCCGTCAACGTTATTTACCTACAGTGTGGTATTCTTCCATCAAATAAAAAATAAATTTTATTTTTAAATTTTGATAACTTACGCACCAAGCCAGCGACCGCTGCCGTTAATTTGGTTTTGAACTTTGCTCTGGTATAACATCTGTTAAATTAATATCAATTTTTAGTGTAATTATAATATGATTGTCCATGTTAATATTAGAGATTAATATTAATTAAAAAATGAAATGGGTTTATTATAATTGATTTTAAAAAAATCATAATTGAGTTTCCGGGGCCGGAAAATAAACATTGTTACGTACTTGCTCATTCATATACTTCCACAATCGCTCTATCGAATTGAGGTTTGAGCTATAGGTGGTAGGTAATGCAATTCAATATTAGGGACATACGCTATCTCTTTCACCCATTCTGTTCGGTGGTAACCCGCCCCATCCAGAATAATATGGATTTTTTGCGAAAGCGGGTAAGTTTCCCGGAGCGTCCCGAAGAAATACGCGATATTTTCGGCATTGATACTCGGATATTCACGGATCACGGTGTCTTCAATTCGTTGTAAATTGAGGGCTCCCAGAATCGGTTCTGTTCATAATACGTGTAAAATGTTGGCATAGTCTGTTTTCATACACTAATTGGAATCAGCTTGGGATTTAATTCTGGTGGAAAAATTGTCATATCCACATCATATCGACCAAATCGGCGTATATGGCCACGTTAACGGCAATTAATTTAATCCTGTGCTCTGTGCTTTCTACAAGAGATTGACCGAAGCAGGCAAGCCAAACAAAGTCGCCATCATTGCTTGTATGCGTAAGTTACTGGTCATTCTCAATGCAATAATAAAAACAAATAAACCGTGGGACGAATCACTCCACACGGTTTAAAGTGAAAGGCAGTTGCTCATTAAACCGACGTTAAGATCGTCACTTTTACATCAGTGATTATCTTAAGCGCCGGTTCCTGACCGGAATGCAGTTTCAGTTTCTGTCATTAGCATTCCTCGCATCTTTCCGCTTTCTTTGCTGTAATCTAACGGACTACGATGTCAGTATAATGACAGTTTTTTATTTATGATAAGCTCGAAGGTTAAATTTTACTGAAACATGCTTTGATTTTTATTGGCAAAGACTTTTCACCATTCACAATCGCTATTTTTTACAATTACCGGCTAAACGATAGCCTGCTTTTTTAGCTTCTGCTTCTGAACGGAAATAAACTGCGTTTTTATCTGCCACCGTCTTATAGCCGGAGCAGTGCGCAAAATGATAAATCTGACTATTTTTATTTCCCTTAATCATCTCATTTTGCGCCGTTTTTAAGGTGGTTCTTTGGGCTGATACTTGACTGTTCCCTGCATACTGACTTTGCTTTGGTGCACGGTTCTGTGCCGCTAATCCTTGTTGCGATATTAAACCTTGACCTGCGTTTTTATGCCCTAATTCCCATTTTTGGCTACCCGTCACAAATGGGTTATGGTGCCCCATAATTTTGGCAATTCGGTTATCTCTTTCACGCTCCCAGGCATCCACAGGATATTGACGATCCCATGCCATCAGCAATTGTTGCTGTTGGCGTGACATCGTCAGATTATAGCGGTCATGCATATAGAAATAGACTCTGGCAACCATGCCCTTCACTCTGTCGCGCGGTTCAAACAGATGTGACTTAAAATCTACTTTACTGCTGCATGAACCATACATATTAGGTGTGTTTCTGGCGAGCATTCCATAACCAAAATTACTGCGATCACCATTAACTTCACCAATTGACGGCGCCAAGTTATGCATATCTGATTCTATCCTGCGAAACACGGGATCAGTCTCAACGCAGTTTTTCCGCCCACCCTTTTGCCAACATTGACGTTGATGCCCAAATACCCAAGCCGGCACCATATGTTCCCATTCAATGCGTTCAGCCCTGGTTTGCTGTGATCGGACATGATAACCACAAGACGCCAGATCAACACGCCCGCCACTTTTGCCAACCCATTGCCAATCACATCCACAATATAATGTGCCGATACCTGATTTTGTCTGTCCGCTATAAACATTTTTTCTTGATTCAACTTTGGCTTGTTCAAAGCTACTTGGTGCACTCCATGCATGGAAAGAGAGGGTTAACCCAAAAACCAAAAGATAGCGTGCCCACTGGTGAATTTTACTGTTCAAAATAATACCTATTACTTATTTATCAAAATATTGCTGCATAACATTCAGCTATTATCCTGCCTGACAACACTATAATATGACAAATATTATTCGTCTATTTTTCTTTATAACCCATTTGATGGGAATATTAAGCGTAAAAATATTATGTTTATTAAACTATTGAATGTCATTTATTTGGATAGTATCAAGGTGGTTTAAAAATTTTAATTCATTTTAGTAGGATAAATGACCATTAGCACTAAAACTGAACAACTTGAGCAAGAGTTGCTGGAAGTTGTAAAGAAATATTCAGGGAACGAAGAAGTGACTGTCATTACCACTAACCATTCAGAAAATAATTTACAGATTCAGGTTATTATTGCCGGTAAGAATCAGTTAGATATTACACTGAATTCGTTTTCTGATTAAAAATAACCGTGCTTTTTCAAGCACGGTTTTATAAATAATAACGGATTTAATCCAAATTAAATCCGTTATCTTACGACCAAGACAGAGATATTGGCATAGCCAACGATACCCGACGCATTTGAACCCAGTAAATGAGTCGAAATATCAGGCCGACGCGAGCCGACAATAATCAAATCGGCATTAACCTCACGGGCGGTAGACAGCACCTTATCGCGTGGGGAACCAAAGGCAACTGAAAACGACACTTTATCTTTAGGTAAGTCAATTCGTTCTACGACTTTTTTAAGCTCTTCTTCAGAATTCGTGATAGCTTTTTTGGCAAAAGCACTTAACAAATCATAGTGGTAACTGTAATTCACAGAAAATCGGGAAATATCGGGCACAGAATGAAAAAGATGAACTTTTGCATTCGATATTTTTGCCAAATACTCTGCATGCTTGATGGCATTATCAGTTAATATATCTTCCGAAATATCAATTGGAACTAAGATTGTGTTATACATACATACTCCCCTGTAATCGGATATCACCGCCAGTGACTAAATAATTATCGCACAACTAATACCGATGTTTTTGCATATCTGACAACACCGGCAGAGTTGGAACCTAACAGATGAGTGGTGATATTGGGACGCCTTGAACCAATGACAATCAAATCAGCGCCAATTTCATCCGCTGTGGCCGCAATTTCATCTCTTGGAGAACCAAATGCAATCGAATAGGCGATCTGATGATCGGGTAATTCAATGGAGTCAACCAGCTTCTTCAAGTCTTGTTCTGCCTTGATAGTCGCCCTGTCCTTAATCTCCATATAGCCCAGGGCATAAGCATTAATAATCGCTGATGAAATGGGTAATACATGTAGAAAATGCAATTTAGCCCCGGTTTCTCTGGCGATTTTAAGCGCGCAGCCAACGGCCTTGTTGGTGAGATCCTCTTCTGAAATATCGACTGGTACTAAAATAGTTTTGTACATATGCACGCTCCTACTTATTGAAATACCAAGTTATCCTGATTTCTTTAGTATATTGAAACACGGAAAACTTACTGTGAGTCACCTAACATCTAAAACATGTTATGCCCTATTCAGATTTATGGATAGAGATTAGCCTACAAACTCATAAACATCCCTGCAATCGTGGCACTCATGAGATTGGACAAGGTTGCCGCCAGCAGTGCCCTGAAGCCAAGCCGTGCAATATCTGACGTCCGTTCAGGGACAACCGCGATAAATGCCCCGACCACCACGGCAATCGAACCAAAGTTGGCAAAACCACAGCACAATGGCCCGATGAAGCCAAACAGGCCGTCACTGAAAAAAATAATCCATGAAGTTTATAGTTTTAAACTATAATTATAAAACATAATACTTCAGTTACTGAGTTATTATGTTTTGACTTCCAGTGAAAACCATACACAAATACTTAATATAACAACAAGGTGGCTATATTATGGAAAAGAAATATAACATCATTAAAACACACAGCGTATTTGACTCATATAAATCAATACTTTCAAAAGATGATACAGAAGATGATGAAGAAGATAATATATCCCCTCACGCTTCCTACCTCCTCAAAGACACACATGGACGTACACTCTGTATCAGTGCTAGAGATGATGAAGATGACGCTGATTATGATAATGAGGAGGAATATGCCTATATGGGTTCGGAGGAAGATTATTCTTCTAATTTTATTATGTTACAACTACGAGATAAAAAACTCCCGAAAAACTCAATAAAAGTGGTAGGTGAATACAACGATAATAAGTACGCCATGTATGCCTATGACAATTCTACAAACCTCGCTTCAACTCAAATATACTGGCATGCTCGTAATATCAACATGGATGATAGCCGAATATCATTCAATAAAGAATATGTTAAAACAGAGGACGGAGTAAAACAATATAGACTAGTTTGGAATAATCAAGGAACCGAAATGTTTTTGTTTAGTCATTCCCATGATGAGCGGTTTGCTTGGTTAACCGCAAATAAAAAAAAGTACAGCTTATTTACTCTGCATGCTGATTTTATCAAGAGTAGACTGATAAAACCCTTACTTAAAAAAACCTGGCCAAATATAAAATTTAATTTATTAACGTTTAGGCTTCTGGATACATTCTACAAATTAGTTTCAGACAAGGTGGCAGAAAAAATACACAAAAACTCAGGTCTTAAGAATTTCGAATATAGAAGAAAATCTTTTGATTGTGATGACTTTAGTGTTGTATACAAAGCACAGGCCTCCAAAGAAGCCTATTTAAACAATGAAAATTATGGATATGCAATTGGAATAATATTCGGTTTTCGTGAAAAATCAGCACATGCTGTTAATATATATATCGACCATGACCTCAAGGTTAAACTTATAGAGCCACAAAATGGTTCTATAATAGAGGCTAAAGATTGGAAATACACACCATATTATATCTTAATATAAAATTTTAAGTGTAGGATTTGGCACCAGTGTATGTCGCGTGATTTCACCTGACCACACTGGTGGCATTCCGCTTTAATCCACTAATAAGTTTGGGATATTGTGAAGATATTTCGCATCATCACTATCAACCACAGGCCCAATGAATTTTGTTCGTTAACAGACCTATTTGAGCCACACCATCCCCGCCTATATTGGGATCACCCAGACTTTCATCAAATTCAAAATAAAACTCACTCAAGCCTTCCGGGATAGATTGCGCTGGATGTGCAGTCCCACCAAAATGGTGATCATAAAAATACTTGTCTAAATTAAATAGGTTTTCAAAATAGTAGATCACTTGAAGGGAACTCAGTCCGATTTTCGCGATCTGATTAATCGCCAAATCAAAACAAATCCCAAAATGGACTGAGTCATGCCAATCATAACATCAATACCCCGAAATGAACGACGTCAAATGAAAAAAGCTATCCAGAAAACCCGGGATAAGAACTATGCACGTCGCCTCACCGCGCTCTTGATGTTGCATGAAGGGAGTACGGTTTCTCACGTTTCCAGAACGCTTCACTGTTCACGTTCTTCAGTTAATCGTTGGGTAAATTGGTTAACATTATACGGGTTGGAAGGGCTTAAAAGCCTCCCTGCGGGAAGGCCTGCCATCTGGAATTTAGCCCCGCTTCTCTCCGTCATTTCTTTCTTATTACAGCACTCTCCACAACATCTTGGCTATCTCCGTTCACGATGGAGCCTTGAACTGATTACACTTAAAATCAATGAGATACTGAATATATCGCTCTCTCAAAGTACACTCTATCGCTACTTTTGTCGGGCGGGCATCGTTTGGCGAAGGGCGGCGCCAACCTTAAAATTACCTGACCCTGAGTATGATGAAAAAATGGCCAAAATCAGCGAGGCGTTATCCAATGCCTCAGGGAAACATCCTGTCTTATATGAGGATGAAGTGGACATCAACCTTAACCCGAAAATCGGTGCAGACTGGTGCTTCAAAGGACAGCAAAAGCGTGTTGTTACCCCCGGAAAGAACCAAAAACACTACCTTGCGGGTTGCCTCAATGCGAAAACGAAAGAAATCACGTATGTCGGTGGCTTGAGAAAGAACTCAGATTTATTTATCAAATTGTTAGATGAAATTAATCATCAATATACCAGTGCCAAGACAATCACGTTAATTTTAGATAACTATTGCATTCATAAGAGCCGGAAGGTCAGGGTTTGGCTGGCAAAAAATCCCCAATTTAACCTTCTCTTTTTACCGTCCTATTCCCCGTGGTTGAATAAAATTGAACGTCTATGGCAATCCTTGCATGAAACCGTGACACGAAACCACTGCTGCCAATTTATGTGGCAGTTGCTTCACCATGTCAAAATCTTCATGGAAACCGCTTCCTTACAACAGCAGAAACCGGGGATGAGAAAAATGGGTGTATCACAATTATGAAAACCTATTTAGGCAGCTTCTTTTTCTTAATGGGACTCTCTGTCTTTATGGTAGCAGACAAAAACCTTTACCTTTGGGGACTTGCTGCCGTTATTTTTACGCTTGGTGAACTTATCTATTCTCCGGGTGAATATATACTTATTGACAATATCGCGCCGGAAGGAATGAAATCCAGCTATTTTTCGGCTCAGGCATTGGGCTTACTGGGCGGTGCTTTTAACCCGATACTAAGTGGCGTTGTACTTACCGAGCTGCCGCCTCAATCATTATTTATCATACTGATGGGGATCTCGTTCCTTGCATGGCTCAGTATGCTTAAAGGAATGAGTATCAAACCACCGGCCGTTGTTTACAAATGAACACCTTATCTCTTTTTTCTCAATTTATACGTAAGTGCCATTTCAATACATATGCTTAATTCATCTATGGGCAAATTGTTTTTGGGTTCCAAAACGATTGCCCGATTATAACTGGGTTGCCCCCATTTCAGCATTTCGGTAATTACACCGACGTCTTCGGTTTTTGATGCGACATCAAATATCAATGCTCTTATCGTCAATAGCGACTTTTGATATCGTTCAGGATAATGATTAAATACTAAGTGCACTTCGTTACTTTGAAAGTCTGTCATAAGCTTGCTACCTTATTCATTTAATCAATGAGATTAGTCGGGTTATTATGAAAAAAATACCTATTTACCTCATATTCTTTTTAATCTCCATATCTCAACAGGCTATGGCCGAATCCCCCCGTTATCACCTGCGCGGCGATGATGGCAAAGATATTATTTACTATTTGATACCGCGAGGTAATACACCGTCCAAAGATCTGCTTGTCTTAATTCAGGGATCTGATTGTAAAAGTGTTATCAACAACCAATCAATGATAGAAAATTTTGGTAGTGCTTTTCCTGAGAATGATATTCTTCTGGTAGAAAAGTCAGGTCTTGATAGCAGTATCGGTAAAAAGGGTACTGAAATTGAACATTCGGCATGCCCACAGGCATATATGCAGAATGACTCACCATCAAAACGGGTTAAAGATTATCTCACTGTCTTAAATCAACTAAAAAACAAGTATCATCATATTGTCCTTTTGGGAGGAAGTGAAGGCGCGATTGTCACCAATATGATAGCGTCTAAAGCGGATTTTATTACAGCGGCTATTTCAATAAATGGCGGAGGGCGTTTCTTTATTGATGATATCATTCACAGTATCAAGCGTGGATCGCCAGCCGAAATGTCCGATAAAGACGTTAACAGTTTCAAGGTGTTTGCGGAAGAAGCCAAAAAAAGGCGTTTACCTGCGGGGATGACAGTGAGTGGACATGGTGCGAATTGGTGGTACGATTCATTATCTATTGATAACCAGAAAATGATCCAATCCAGTAAGATACGGCTATTGGTTATACAATGTATGAGTGATAATAATGTTGATGCTGCCGGAGCACGGAAAATGATAGCAGCAATTAATAACCCAATGGTTTCTTTTAAAACTTATGAGGGATTAGATCATTTTTTCAAGGATAGTGACGGAAACTATCATGCTGCAACCATTATTAAAGACATTAAAAATTGGTATCAATCACAAATCAAAATCACTGCCGCCAACAGTCATTAAAATTGAACAGGTTGAGTCTTCGAAGAAGAATATCTTATCCATAGAGCAATAACGATCAGAATAATAAAAAAAACGGGTACAGATAGCGTCAGTTCCTTAAAAATAAACCTGCTCATATTTATCCCTGATACCTCCCAGGATAAAAATAAGGCTACAGGGCATGTCAAAAGAGCTGAGATAAATCCAATAACAGTCAAATGATAAAGTTTTCTTTTGTTCTCTTTTTGAATAGTAAGATCCAATTTTTTCTGATATTGCCAGTACTTTATCGTGAGGTACAGGAGTCCGGACAATGAGCTAAAATGCTGTAACATTTTATATATACCTATTCCCTGTCCGTTAGTAATGGAATGAAAAACGCGGGACTGTAGTAGAGGAATTTGCTCGACAAAGAACCCCTTATCGTGTGTAAATGCATCCCAGACAATATGGGTTACAGCGCCTATAAATAACGACAGCACAAAAATAATTCCGTCTTTATGGCTTTGTTTTTTATAACGAGCAAAGGATATTGGGGTAAGGACAGATAAAGGTGATGACAATAGACGTGCAATTAAAAATATCAATAGACATACAGGAAATGCAGTATAAAACCACCCGGGTAAGTGATGCGCAATCGTTGCAATATCATATAACCCAACAGAGTAAAAGAAATCAGGGGATAAACTGCCGGTAATGAGCGCAGGTAAATTCAATAACCGCCCTCCCGGAAGCACCTTCAAAGGAAAAACAGCGGCTGGATGTGAAAATGTCCATGGCATGACGAAAGATCCTGAAACCCATGTTAAAGTCTGTGAGAGCAAATATACCTTGCTATCTAAATAATAAGAAGCCATTAACTAACACGTTTTACTTCGCCTACCAGAAAAATGTAGGAAAGTGCCCCAATCAGTGCGACAACCGAGATATAAACCAATGCAGGTGCGAAGCCGTAACCCTGTGCTAAATAGCCAACAACCAGCGGGACGGTGATCCCGCCTAACCCACCAACGAAATTGAATATTCCACCTGTAAGCCCGATTAAATGCACGGGTGCCAAAGAAGACACAAGTGACCAAGTAATAGAGGCAAAACCATTACCAAAAAATGCCAGTGCCATTAACAGCATAATCAACATAGGTTCATTCGTATAATTTGCGCCCACGATACAGATGGAGATAAGTAAACCACAAATAATCGGTGTCTTGCGCGCCACTCCCAGAGAGTAACCTTGCTTAACCAGTTTATCCGCAACCCAGCCTGATAAGAGCACCCCGGCAAACGCAGCCAGAAAAGGAACCGTGGTCATAAACCCGGCCTTAAGAGCGGTGATCCCTTTTTCCTGCATCAGATAGTTCGGGAACCAAGTTAAGAAAAACCACAATGTTGATGCTACTGAGAATTGACCAAGATAAACTCCCAGTAATTTACGATGACACATTAATTTCCAATCTTTTTTCGTCAGGGATATTCGATCTTTCTTCTCTACCGCTGCATCACCATCCACCAAACCACCCCCATTACGGATGTAATCAAGCTCTGGCTGGTTGATCCCTTTACTTTTAAGTGGAGGCTGATACACCTTAATCCAAATAAATGACCAGATCATTCCGATACCGCCAGTGATAATAAATACCCAGTGCCAGCTTAATATTTCCTCAATCCAAATGAGCGCCGGGGTAAGGAAAGCCAGCCCCACAAACTGACCGGAGGTATAGAAGCCTACCGCTGAGGCTCGCTCTTGTTCAGGAAACCAACTGGTCACAATCCGGTTATTCGCCGGAAATGTCGGTGTTTCAAAAATGCCTGTTATTGCCCGCAAACCAATCAGTGACAATAGTCCGGTTGCAAACCCTTGCAACAGGGTTGCCACTGACCAACCCAAGATGGCGATAAAATAAGTCACTCTGGAACCCATACGGTCAAGAAACCAACCACCGGGAATTTGACAGAGGGTGTATAACCAGGCAAAAGCAGAGAAAATGTATCCCATCTTGGCTTCACTGATAGCAAATTCTTCCTGAATATGGGCGGATGCAACGGCGAGGTTTGCCCTATCGATATAGCAGATAACGACGGTCACGAAGATCATCGCTAAGGTCAAGTAACGACGGCGTGTAGGTTTTGTCCTCATAACAGAAATCTCCAGTGGGTGCCGTGGATTACCACTCGGCGACAGAACCATCTGCATGACGCCACAGCGGATTGCGCCAGTCAGCAACATTTTGGCTGCGGAGAATGACGTGTTCTTCATCAATTTCAACCCCTAATCCCGGTTTTGTCAGAGGAGAAAAGTTGCCACCCGTCATATCGAAGTCATTTTTATTTTTGACAAAATCCAGGAGCTCTGCACCTTGGTTATAATGGATCCCCATACTCTGTTCCTGGAAAATCGCATTGCGGGAAACAAAATCGATATGCAGGCAAGCCGCCAGTGCAATCGGCCCAAGCGGACAGTGCGGTGCCAGCCCGACATCATAGGCTTCGGCCATTGATGCTATCTTGTAGCACTCAGTAATACCCCCGGCGTGGGAGAGATCCGGTTGCAGAATAGACACGCCTCCCGTCTCCAGAACACGCTTAAACTCAAAGCGGGAAAACATCCGTTCTCCCGCTGCAATAGGAATATGCGTTTGAGCAGCAAGGCGAGGATAATATTCTGCTTGTTCTGCCAAAACAGGCTCCTCAATAAAAAGAGGCCGGTATGGCTCAAGTTCATGTATCAGCACCTTAGCCATCGGTGCACTTACGCGCCCATGAAAATCAAGCCCGAATTCAATCTGATGGCCAAACGTTTCCCGGATCTCGGCCACTATACTGACCGCGGTATCCACTTTCCGGGCATTGTCTATAAGACTCAGCTCCTCGCAACCGTTGAGCTTGAAAGTATCAAAACCCATTTTGCGCAAACTTTCTATCCCGGCAATAATAGCTGCCGGACGATCGCCTCCCACCCAACTGTAGGCTTTGATTTTGTCCCGCACCAAGCCCCCCAGTAATTGCCAGACCGGCGCATTTAAAACTTTACCTTTGATATCCCAAAGTGCCTGATCAATGCCGGCAATCGCGCTCATCAGGATCGGCCCGCCGCGATAGAACCCTCCCCGATACATCACCTGCCACAAGTCATTAATTCTGGCTGGGTCCTGACCAATAAGAGCTTCCCCTAACTCATGAACGGCCGTTTCAACGGTGCGGACTTTCCCTTCAATGACAGGTTCCCCCCAGCCAACAATTCCTTCATCGGTTTCAATTTTCAAAAACATCCAACGCGGCGGCAAACGATAGGTCGTGAGTTTCGTGATTTTCATTGCATTGCCTCCCTGTACGCCTTAACAAATGCAGCGGCTTTTTCTCTGGTACGGCTGACAGGTTGCCCCGCGCGATACAAATCACTGCCCAACCCCGCGCCTAAACAACCTGCGGTTAACCAAACCGGCAAATTTTCGGGCGTCACACCGCCCACCGCAAAGACGGGGATATCAGCGGGCAAGACGGCTTTGAGGGCTTTGATATAAGCCGGGCCAAATGCGACGGAGGGAAAGATTTTTAATGATTGCGCCCCTGCATCGAGTGCCGCAAAAGCTTCTGTGGCCGTCGCACAACCCGCACAAACGGTCATACCGTAACCCACAGCCCGGCGGATCACGGCAGGGTGGGTATTGGGCGTTACGATCAGTTTGCATCCCATCAGGGCAAGTTGTTCAACCTGCTTTGGTGTCAGCACCGTGCCGGCTCCAATCAGTGCGCTATCACCATACGTTTTAACCATCGCGGGAATACTGTTTTCCCAATCAGGCGAATTCAGGGGAATTTCGATAGTATCAAATCCCGCTTCAAGCAAGGCCTCAATATGAAGAGTGATCTCTGATGGCGTGATCCCCCGCAAGATAGCAATAAGGGGAAGATTAGTTTGCCAGTGCATGGGCAATACTCCTTATACCTGCAAGAAAGGCAGTATCACCTTCAACTTGCTGAGTCGATAATTGGAGATGATTAAAGGCTGCCTGATAACGCGCTGCCAACGCAGGATTGCCTACGATAGTCATAGGATGAGTAGATGCTTTTGTGTCGCGGGCGACCTGTTTCGTCATGGTGGCAACTTCATGACCAATCAATAATCCAGACAAAAATTCACTGATAAACTCGGCAGGCAAGGCTTTTAAGACATGAGCAGCCCGGACTTCAAAAAGTTGTGGTAACAATGCCGGGTTTTCAATACCACGTAGTAACCCTGCGTTAAAAATATCCGTATTGGTTTGCTGTTCCGGTAACCCAGCCCCGACCAGAGAGTGCTGCAATAAAACATGATGCAGTTCCCCCGTCATAACGGTACGAAAATCCAAAATGTTTGAGCGGTCTGCCGTCACCCATTTGCAATGCGTACCCGGCATCACATACAAAGAGGAGGGAGCAAAGTGGCAGGCACCGAGAAGCTGAGTTTCTTCACCTCTCATGACATTAATATTGTCTTCGCGTTCAATACTCAGGCCGGGGACAATCCACACCTGTTCGGTAACCGGCATCAATTGTTGACCAATCGCTGTAAAAGCCACAGGACACGGCAAATAAGGCGCAATTTTCCAGCCGGCATTACTGCCTATCATGCCCGCCATGATGACCGGCGTGTTAGAGTCACGCCAGCCTGTTGTGATTTCCGTTAACACCGCCAGCGGTGAAATTCCCTTCAATTTGGTAATACCGGCTGCTGATTGACGTTTATCCAGACAGGCATTATTGTCGAAAAGCCAGGCACGCAAATTGGTGGAACCCCAGTCTATAGCGATGTAGCGGAGTGTCATATTTTTCCCCTTACGTGTCGGTTAAGTTTTCAATCATACGCAAGACAGCGTGTTCAGCGGCATCTGCACTTAGCGACGAATGACCTCAAACAAGGCGTTATGTTGTTTGAGGTTTTTTGGGGCCTATGCTTTTTGGGGCCTATATTGTATTGGGCTTGTCCGCAGAGGTTAGTAGGGAAAGGGCTTATTTCACCGTATATTGCTTATTTTCTAGGTTGAATAACGATGTTAAATAACGAAATTGCAATGACTGTATCCTGACTTAATCACTTTGAACCACGATATTGATCACAGAAAATACAATTCAGAATAAAACAATTTCAAAACGAAACCATCTCGGCCGGATTAAGCGTGCTTATCACGCCCAAAGCGCCTTTAATTAATGGGATCGCCATCGGGGAGAGATAGGAACCCAGCGGAATACTTGAGTGCTCAATACGGGTAAGCATAGTAAAGTCGTGATTGCGTCCGGTGAAATCGTCACTGATGGCCTTGCCAATGCGCACCGTCTGCGCCACGCCATGACCGCTCCAGCCATGCACCATATACACAGGAACACTGTCATCGCTTTTGCGGGCATCAGTGGCACCGTTCAGGGTCAAATCGCTGATCCCGCCCCAAGAATATTCCAATTCGGGTTGTTCCAGTTGCGGGAACACGGTTCTGATACGATCCAGCAAATAGTTGTTCACATCGCGCGGTGACCAAGAGTTGCCGGTGCCCTGTCCACCAAACAGCAGACGGTTATCACGCACCGGACGATAATAGTCTATCTGTAACTGTGTATCGTAGACCGGCAGACCTGACGGGATCAGCGCGTTGATATCCACGGGCAACGGCGGAGTGACTGCCACATAAGTGAAAAAAGGTACGGTCGTGGAAGAGCCGGAGATAAATTTCTTGGTCGCGCCATGCACGCCCAGTACCACGGCTTTACTCGCCCTGATCACTCCCTGCTCAGTTTCTATGATCGCACTACCGGCATCCTGCCTGATGCCCTTCACTTGTGTGCCGTCATAGACTCGCCCACCCAGTCTGGCAAAGCCATAAATCAGGCCTCGCAGCAGCGCCAAAGGCTGAACCTGTCCGCCAATGTTATCGATATTAGCACCATGATAGATCCCCGAACGCACATACTCTTCCTGCAATTCGTATGGCCCGATAACCTTCACCGCTGTATCTCCCAGACGGCGCCGCGCATCAGCATTCGCTACCAATGGCCCCATATGACCCGGATGTATCGCTGCGGTAATATGACCATATTTGCGGTCACATTCAAAACCGTAACGCTCCCGGAGTTCATCCACCAGATCCATCGCTTCAACCGAGGCAAAACGCCATAAACGTTTGGCCTCATCGGGTGAAAATTTTTCCAGTATTGTTTCGGCTGCCCAACGAGCAATACCGGGGGTCATCTGCCCGCCATTACGGCCAGAGGCTCCTGAACCAATGTGATCTTTTTCAACCAGAATCACATCCACGCCTGCTTCTGCAAGATGCAGCGCAGTGGAAGCCCCCAGCAAACCACCACCAACGACGACAACCTCACAACGTTGCTCTCTGAGAAAGCTGCCAAAAGCCGGCCAATCAGCCAGGGAGGCCTCATAATAGTTGGCTGGCATGGCGATGGCAGCCATGTCTCTATGCCAGTTCCAGATGCGCGGGTCCAACCCCAACCGACTGGTTCTGTACTGTGCATCCTGCAACATCCTCGGCCGGAGTTGATCAATATTGACAGCCGAAGCATCGACCGCAGTTAAGGTTCGGGCGAGCAACGAGGTGGTGGGAAGTAGAGATGAAAGTACGCCAGCTCCTGCAAGGGTTGCGGCAGTCGTAGAGATAAAATCTCTTCTGTTTATTGCCATTTCAGCACTCCTGTATGGCCGGAAATTACCCGTTAACCTGGTCCGAAGTATTTCCTTGTGAGTAAATCCTGTTTTCTGCACCGTATTTATTGCTGCCCGCCGGCCCTTTCAGGGCGGCGAGGATCAATAAGATAACCGTGCCGACAAACGGAATAAGATGTAACAGTAGCCACCAGGCGCTATAGTTAATATCGTGCAGACGGCGGGCATTTACCGCCAGCGCTGGCAAAAATGTGAGTAGCAGATAGATAGCGCTGAACCACCCCATGTAAACTTCAGGATTGGCAACAGCAAACCGCCTTTCCAGGAAAGAAATGATAAGAACAGCCAGAATCTGAAACAGAACGAAATACCAGAACTCTTTACGTGGGGCTCTCCCACGAAAGCAAGTATAATTCTTTAATGCATTCAAATACCAGTACATTATTATCACCTCCCATTGTTATCCAGCAGTTTCCTCCCTACCGACACGCTTATTTGGAATTAACTCCTGATCCGGGAAGTTTTACCGCCTGCCAGTAAGGAGCTTCCTGCCACTACTTTCCCTCTTTACCGTTCAGATCAAGCAGTACCGATTTCAGAATGTTGAGCGCTTCGTCAAAAACATCATCTTGTATTGTCAGCGGTGGCAGGAAACGGATCACGTTACTATGCACACCGCACGTCAACAGGATCAGGCCACGCTCCAGCGCTTTCTGGCGCACCGCGTTGGTAAAGTCAGCATCGGGTTCCTGACTGCCCGCACGGTGAAACTCCACCGCAATCATCAGCCCAAACCCACGCACATCGGCGATCTGCGGAACACGCGGCCGCAGTTCATGCAGATATTGTGTTAGCCGCTCGCCTAACTGCGTCGCACGCGCCGCCAGCTTCTCTTCTTCGATCACATCCAGCACCGCATGACTCGCCGCTATCGCCACCGGATTCCCGCCATAAGTACCTCCCAGACCCCCCGGCACCACCGCATCCATCAGTTCTGCGCGTCCCGTTACCGCCGCCAGCGGAAATCCTCCCGCCAGACCTTTTGCCATCGTGGTCAGATCGGCCGCAACCTGATGATGCTCCATGGCAAACAGTTTGCCCGTGCGCGCGAAACCGGTCTGGATCTCATCGGCAATCAATACAATGCCGTAACGATCGGCAATGTCGCGCAGGGATTCAAGAAGCTCGGCAGGGGCAGGATAGAAACCACCTTCTCCCTGCACCGGTTCGATGATGATGGCCGCGACGCGCGTGGGTTCAATATCGGTTCTAAAGAGATTTTCCAGCGCGTTCAACGTCTGTTCCACGCTGATACCGTGCAGTTCTACCGGGAATGGGACATGATAAACATCGCTGACCAGCGGGCCGAATCCCATTTTGTACGGCGCGACTTTGCCGGTTAATGACATCCCAAGGAAAGTACGGCCATGAAAAGCGCCGCTGAAAGCCACCACACCACTACGCCCGGTAGCCGCACGCGCGATTTTGACGGCATTTTCGACTGCCTCAGCCCCGGTGGTGACAAAGACGGTTTTTTTCACAAAATGGCCCGGCACCAGACGGTTCAGCCGTTCGGCCAGCGCGACATAATTTTCATAAGGCACGACTTGATGACAGGTATGGGTAAACTGTTCCAACTGCTCCCTGGCTGCGGCAATGACGCGCGGATGACAGTGGCCGGTATTCACCACGGCGATACCGGCGGCAAAATCGATATAACGTTGCCCCTGAGCATCCCAGATTTCCGCATTTTCCGCACGCTCAACATAGACTTGAGTGGTCACCCCAACGCCTTTTGCAATAGCTGCACTGCGCCTTTTCGCTAACATAGATTCAGTCATAAGTAAAAACTCCTGAGCAATCTGAATTAAGTGGGCTTCAACAGCCAAACGCCCTGTGTGATTCAGTGTGTGATGACGGCAGGATCACCAGACGCAGTGAAGGCACTTCGCCATCGGCCAACCGGTTAACGCCTTGGCTTTTCAATAACGAACCTGAACGTACGCCCGGCACGGTCGAAGTTACGACTCGCGCATCATGATTAATAATCAATGCAGGCTTACCGATAGCGCCCAAGGTTGGCAGAAGTAACCGATCCAGTGTCGAAACCAGCATATCCACTGCCGCAACACCAGCAAACTTTTCATCAATAAGTACCGGGTGGGCTATCGTAATCGTGTAAGCGCCGTTGCAGACATAATCCACATAAGGACCGTCAATGACGGGAAGATGGCGGTGGGCGGGCTGCCGGAACCACTCAAACAACCGGAAATCCAGGCGCCTGCGCTGTTCCTGATTGTGTTCTAGCTGCGCATGTTGAATGGTATTCCCTTCCTGTCGCCACCACTCCAGCGTCCAGTAACCGCCCTCCTCCCCAACCGTCTTTGTTACCGCATAGCTGGCAAATCCCGCCCCATTACACCAAGCGTTGTTACGCAGTACATCGTGGATATGTTTTTGTAATGCGCCGCGTTGCTCCTGTGCCAAACGGACGCCTTCTGCGTGATACAAAGGCAGCCCCGATAAAAGACGCGCGGTCTTATCCGCCAGAGTCGCGGTAACCTGCTGCGCAGTAACCAGAATATCGTCCAGAATGCGTTTGGCTCGTTCTGCGTGTCTATCGTTGTACATATGTCTCTCCCTCTCCTGAGATAAATACAACTGCATTACTCGTGATCAGACCCCTGCAAGAATGACGTATCAGTATCCACACGCAATTTGCATTCAAGCAGGTGGTCAGTAATTTGAGTAATCATCTTTTGTGCTAACTGGTAACAGGCTAGGTCATCCCCTGTATACAGAGCAGCCAAGAGGCTACGCCAGATAGCCGCAACCTCGCGGTGAATGGCATCCTCCCGGTATAAAAGCACGATCAAAGGGGTCCATTCGGCCTGAATCTCCAGCTCCTGATTGGCAAGCCTCGCCGACTGAGACTGGGATGCCAGAGTTAATAAACAGCGCATATCTGTCTGTATGCGGGCATCCGGTTGCGTCGCAGCCGCAAAGCTGTCAATCAGTTGCCCAAGTTTACTCAGTTCGCCCGGCGTTGAACGTTGAGCCGCCAGTCTTGCGCTGTGGCCGATCACGGCACAGTGAAACTCGCTGAAATCCGCCAATTCGCCTGAAGCCATCAGCCGCAACGGGTGATATTTCCGCATTGTTTCAACAGAAACCTGGCACACAAAACTTCCGCCATGACGTCCGCGCCGGGTATCGATTAACTGTCTGGCACGCAGCGTATTCAGGGCATCGCGAACAGTGACCGGTGACACTCCTAACAACCGTGACAACGCGTTTTCGTTAGGCAACTGCTCATCCGTCTGTAATATCCCGGAGATAATTGCGTTACTTAAACGTTCCACAACCTGTTCGGTTCGGGTCGCCTGATCAAGTGGTGCATAGATGATGGAATATGCTGTCATTCTCTAATTCCTGGCTGACATAACATAAGATTCAGCCTGTCTGCAAACAACGCTAAAAAATGCCGTGACGATGCAGCGCTTGCGCATCTTCCGGTACTGGAGTAATCGCATCCCAAAGCTCAGCCACTTTGCCGTTCTCAATGCGCCATAGCTCAAAGTAACTGTGACGTGCCCCGGCAATACTCCCCTCGGAATGGCTCAGGACAAACTGCCCGTCAGCGACGGTACGGTGGATTTTGGCATAATGCAGACCCCGCCCTTCCTCCCGGAGTTGCTTAAGAAACGCAATAAGCGCAGCCGTACCATCGGCAATATCGGGGCTGTGTTGGCGAAACGCTTCACCATTGGTGTAGTTGCCAAATTCATCATAGTGCCCTTCAATCAGGGTACGGGTGAAAAAGTTAACTACCCGTTCGCGGTTCTTCTCTCTGTCATGGCTAGGGTTGATTTCAGTCGGGCCATCTAACTGCGTTCGGCCGCTGGCATTAGGCGCGGACTGTGGCACTAAGCCATCCCAATGCTCTACGATTAAGCCATCGGCAACCCGATACAGATCGAAACCGACCAACGGCTGATCGTCTAATCCGATAAAACGGCCGTGGATAGCCACCAAATCACCATCCTGTAGGACACGATGTGTTTCATGGCGCAGTTCAGGATGTGTCTGAACCAACTCACGCAGCCCGGCAAGCCCCTCTTTGACCAACGGGGAATGTTCAATGAAATTCGGTGCGAAATAACGCTCAAGTGCTCCCACATCACGCTCAGTAAACAGTTCGTCGTGCGCGCGCGACACCAGATCACTTAAGGATCTATTTTGATTCATTATGGATATCCTGTTTTAGTCGTTGGAACTCATCACATGTTTGATGCGGGTATATTCTTCAAAACCATAAGCCGACAGATCCTTACCGTATCCAGAGTCCTTAAAGCCGCCATGCGGTGCCTCTGCCGTCAGAGGAATGTGGGTGTTAATCCAGACCGTGCCAAAATCAAGCTCACGCGACAAACGCAACGCGCGGCCGTGGTCGCGGGTCCAGACACTGGAGGCCAACCCGTATTTCACATCGTTCGCTTTTTCGATAGCTTCCTGTTCGGTTTGGAACTCCTGCACAGTGATCACCGGGCCAAAAACCTCAGTCTGAATCATTTCATCGTGCTGTTCCAAACCGGTAATTACCGTTGGCTCAAAGTAATATCCCGCACGATCGGCCTGACGGCCGCCGGTTTCGATACGGGCATGGGCGGGCAGACGCGCAATAAACCCTTTGACCTGCTCCAACTGGCGAATATTATTCAACGGCCCATACAGCGCCTCTTTATCATCCGGATCACCAAAACGGGTAGCCTTAGCGGCCGCCACCAGTTTAGTGACGAAATTATCGTAAACGGATTCATGCACCAGCACGCGCGAAGCTGCCGTACAGTCCTGACCGGCGTTGAAGTACCCTGCGGTAGCAATGACCTCCACAGCTTTATCGATATCCGCATCGGCAAAAACCACCACCGGTGCTTTACCCCCCAACTCCAAATGCGCTCTGGTGAGATTCGCCGCCGCCGAAGAGGCCACCTGCAAGCCGGCACGCACGGAACCCGTGATAGAAACCATCGCCGGCGTTTTGTGTGAAACAACCAAAGCGCCCGCGCTGGCATTACCCAGTACCACGTTGAAAGCCCCGGCGGGGAAGAATGGCGCGGCCAGTTCAGCCAGCAACAGGGTACTCTCCGGCGTGGTATCGCTCGGTTTAAGCACCACGGTATTACCGGCTGCCAGCGCAGGGGCTATCTTCCATACCGCCATCATCAGCGGATAGTTCCACGGGGTAACTTGCCCCACTACGCCCAATGGTTCACGCCGAATACTGGTGGTCATCTCAGGAAGATATTCAGCCGTGGCCTTGCCTTCCAGAAAACGAGCGGCTCCGGCGAAAAAGCGGATATGATCCACCGACGTCGCAACCTCTTCGGAAGCAATCAAATGCTTGAGCTGCCCGGTATTGCGGCTTTGCGCCTCAATCAGACGATCCGCATTTTTTTCCACCGCATCAGCCAGCGCCAGCAACGCCTGCTGACGTGCCGAAGGGGTGCTTCGTCCCCATATTTTAGATGCGGCTTTAGCCGCTGCATAAGCCGCATCAACCTCCGCCACGGCTGCGTTCGGAGAACGCGCATAAAATTGACCCGTGACCGGGCTGACCAGATCAAAATATTCGGAACCTTTAGACTCAATATACTGACCCTGAATGAAATGCCTGAGCGTGGGTATCGGCATGGTGACCTCCTGATGGATTAAACGTATAAAACATAACCTATGATTTAATATATTTAATGGTTATATTATTGTCAAATTTGTAGCAAAAATGTAAAAACACATGAAAACACAGATACATACATGTAACTTTCAGCGTTTCCATCAGGAAAAAAGTTTGAATCTGTGAGTAGGATCGAGGATTTTATATGTTCGTATTATTGCACTGTTGCAAATGGATTATTGGTGATGAATTTTTCGGTTGGATACCGTTAGCGATTAATTTCAGCGTCATAATGCGCTAAATCGCCGCACTAACTATTATACGGTTTGATTAATGAGGCTGTTTTATCAGTAATACTCGTTGAGAAAACAACCTGTGACCTTTGTGTTTTTTCTGGGGTTACTTAGCCTGCAACTATGGTTCGTTTTCCCAATAATCAACATCCTTGCTCAGAAAATTTATAACACTAAATTTATCAACCCCATTTATATTCGATTTGGCTAAGTATTTGTTTGAATCAGGATATTCACATATTTCAGGACTTTCCATCGTACTTATAGAAAGATAACGTAATAATCCATCGGACGTATTGATAATTTGGTGTGGGTATTGCTCTCCCGCAGGTATGCAAATAACATCCCCTTCTTTGATAGGGATCATGTTATCAGCGATACGGAGTGTTCCAGATCCACTGATAATAATGAACATCTCCTCCTGTGAATGATGGAAATGATACGGTACTGCGCGTTTTCCAGCGGGGACACAATCAACAGAAGCACCAAGCTTACAAGCCAGAGTACCCTCTGTCAGAGATCCCCCACGAGATGCATAAAGTGGAGAACGTTCAAAATTATCCAATTCAATTTCATTTATATTTTTGATTGTAAAATCATACTTTGGCTTCTCGTCTATCATTGTTATTTCTCTAGTTGCTTAGCATAGATTGGTTTACATTCATAAAGTTATATATACATGTGGCAACAGCGTTTTAAGCTCCTTATAGGAAGGTCTGTGATTGCAATCCTAAATACATAATATTAGCTTATCCATAACCACCTGAGATAATTCCCAGCTCACGCCATCTGTCACCACCCTTACCCCTTATGCATCTGCACCTTATTATGGCTTACCACACGTTGCTGCCGGGCAGCATCGGTTTGTTCCCTGACTTTCATTTTGCCGCTGCCGGGAGGTAATGCTTTATCAATCGTCAGTTCCGCACCGGATTTTGCCAAATTTTCCTGCAACTGATGGTGTTGATGGCACCAGATAGCATCAATATCTTTATCACGGCGGGTATCTCTTTCTTCTGAAAATGCCACAGTTCTGGCCTGAAAACGCGCACTTTCTTCACCACCGGTACCCAGCTCTAAACCATAATCCGGCGTTGATGGATGAGAAACGACCACCTGCCCGTCAGTCAGCCACGCATTAACCGCATTTTCGTTCACCTGATAACCTAACTCACGTAAACCTTCCAACACAACATTGCGGCGTTCAGCCGCGATAATACGTCGTTCTATCCGGAAAATCGCCTCATTAACCCGTTCCAGATGGTCTGTTACCTCGGAAAGCGAGCTTTGCTGCGCCGCGCTGTCAGCTTCACGAGCGAGGGTAATTGCCTCTTTATCATCCAAACTCTCCAACTCCGCGATTGCTACCGCCAACTGAGTACGAAGATCCTGCAAACGCTGTTCCTGATGAATTTGCGCTGACAGCGCAAAAATCAGCGAATCGGCTCTAAGCTGCCTTTGTATCTCATCTTTTAGCGATAAAACCGTTTGATATTGTGCCTGAAATGGCGAGAGATCGCGCTGGTTATCAAGAATTCCCAGTTTGATGATCATGGCTTCTATCTGCCCGAACTGAACGGCCGTTTTCGGATCAGGCGTTGTGGGTACCTGCCAGTCTCGTTGCAGATCCGCACTTTGTTCAGCCAGCAATGAAGATAATAATGCCGATTGCTCTTCTGTCAGGTGGGATGGCGTTTTAGCCGCCAATGCTAATGCCGCATTCAACGGATGATTGTCTGCTAACTTGCCTTCAAGAAGCCCGCTTAAGAATGTCAGATTTTTGCTGCGATGATGGCGTTTTCGTGCTTCTTCAGTCTGTTTTTCCAGTAATTCAGCCTGTAACAGGGCTGTCTCTGCTTGAATATCCTGCGTAAATTTCTCAATATGGCGTTGCAGAGTTTCTATTTTGCCGGATGAGATTTTATTACCGGGTAACATAGAAACAGCCTCCTGTTCCAGACGCGTGTTTAATGCCTGAAATTGCTGTGAGAACAACTGATTTCTGGCCTCATCCGTATTGGCAAGCTGCTGACTGATATGCTGCCAGCGCTGATAAAGCGGCTTTAATCTGGCATGTGCACGTCGGCATGTCATCAAGTATTGTTCTCTGATCCTGACCGTATGTAGGGATGAACTCATAATAATTCCTATCGATTATGGGTTAAGAAGGCTTGTGTAATCGCTGAAACCAACTTCTGTTGTGCAATATCCGGCTGATGAAACCATTCCGTAACAGAAACCCGATGACGAGCCGGAACCACCTGTTTTATACCAATCTAACTTGAAGATGCAGGTTTTAAAATCTGAAAGTTGTCAGTCAGTCTAGTCGTGAGTTCTTTCGCTTTTTCTGGCAAAGTGACATGAAAAAAGTGACGAAGGGTTTCACGGAATGTCTTCGCATCCGGAAAATAAACATTGTTACGTACTTGCTCATTCATATACTTCCACAATCGCTCTATTGGATTGAGGTTTGGGCTGTAAGGCGGTAGGTAATGCAGTTCAATATTAAGGACATATGCCACCTCTTTCACCAATTCTGCCCGGTGGTAACCCGCCCCATCCAGAATAATATGAATTTTTTGCGAAAGTGGGTAAGTTTCTCTAATAGCGCCGAAAAAATACGCGATATTTTCGGCATTGATACTCGGGTATTCACGGATCACGGTGTCTTCAATTCGTTGTAAATTGAGGGCGCCCAGAAGATTGAGACGGGTACGACTGCCGGTGGTTTCGACCACTTTTACCTGATTTTTCCCCGCTTTCATCCAACCATAGCTGAGCTTTGTGGACTGCGAAGGATGCACCGCATCAATAAATAGGATAGGTTCATTCTGACCTGCCCGGTCTTTCAGAGACTGGTAGTCATCAATAAATTGTTGCTGCTTATCCGCATCGAATTTATGAGGAACGCCCTTTGGCTTTTTGTAGCTGAAACCTTGTCGGTGAAGCCATTTCGTCATGCCTCCCACGCTGAAAGACACCTGCCAACGAGCTCGTACATAATCCACAATTTGAGCGGTCGTATGCAGCAAATTTGCCGTCAAATAATCAACCAGATCGGCGGTTTGTTTGGCAGAGAGATGGCTTTCAGAACCGCCATTTTCGGGGGTGAGTTTTTCCTGCGCGATGAAATCTTTTAGGTGACGGCTTACCGTAGTTTCATGAATACGTAAGGCCTGAGCAATCATCTGAGCTGTCCAGCCCTCTGACGCCAAAAGCACGGCCTTGATGCGATCACAGACTCGACTATCACGAGTGGTATCATGCATCAATTCGAGGGCACGTTTTTGTTCTGGTGTCAGATGAATTTTCATGATTGCAAGCATGATCGGGTTTGGATAAGAAATCAAGCATCTTCAATGGCGATTGGTATAACACGGATGAGCGCCATATTTCCCGCGCCCTTGCCTGCTGTAACAACGGATGGTGCGGCATATCACATTCCAGCCCGATGAGATATCGCCCACTGCGTTTATCTTCAATAATGCAATCAAAATAGAAAACCCCGGCCTGCTGTACTTCGGCTATCGGCTATCTGCCATCCCTGTTGTTGCTCAAATTGTTGCTCAAATTGCTGCACAAAATTCACCACAGATTGCACAAAACCATCATGGGTTCGGTTGCTGTCATGCTGGCCGGTATCTGTGCGGCACATTCTGTTAAGCAGCGCCTGATTATGTTCGTTTTGTCCGGTTGTCAGGTTATGAGCAAAGGTGAGATACCCTTGTAAAAAATCACGCGGAATGTCAGGTTTGCGATAGGTTGAAAGCAAGTCAGATATTTCATCCAATGGCATGGATGAGAAGATAACCACCTGTTTTCTGGCACGGGTAATGGCGACATTAAGCCGCCGCTCTCCGCCGGTCTGTCCTAACACGCCGAAATGACGCCGAAAAGCCCCCTGCTTGTTACGTCCGAACGTGGTGGAGAATAAAATAACATCCCGTTCATCACCCTGTACGTTTTCAACGTTTTTTACAAACAACGACATATCCTCACCCTGCTCCCGCCGCTGTGTTTCCTGCATATAAGCCTGATGGAAATTCGTATCTGTTTCAGTACGTTCAATCAGCAGATGTTGGATTAGCTGTGTTTGTTTCTGGTTAAACGTCACGATGCCGACAGAGGGGCGGTTTTCAAACGGTTCCAGCCAGATTTCAGCCAAGCGTGTTACGATAGCTTCCGCCTCATCAGGATTAGTTTGATTGATGTACGTTCCATTGATCCTCTCCAGTGACAACGGTTTTATCTTATTGAGTACTTTTTCTGAATGTTGTGCCGGGATATTCAGGCGTTTTTCGTAAAATGCATGGTTTGAGAAATTAATCAGATCACGGTAAACAGAACGATAGTGAATATCGAGCGTATAAACGGGTAACACCGCCCGTGCCAGATGCAACAAATCAGGGCACTCGCCAATTTGGCGGTAATTCCACTGATTTTGTGGATTTTCCTGTTGCTGTTCCGGTGAATCGTTTTCTTCGTCGTCATCCTCATCGTTGTTGAATAAATCGTTGACTGAACCCGCAAAGAAACTGGACGGCGGCATCTGTTTCTCGTCACCGCTGACAATCATCCGCTTACCGCGATACAGCGTCGGTAAGGCATATTCTATCGGCATCTGAGAGGCTTCGTCATAAATGACCGTATCAAAGAAACCGGCTTTAAGCGGTAAAACCTGACTGGCGACATCCGGGGTCATCAGCCATACCGGACGCAGGTGCATCAGACCGAGCGCTTTCCCCTCTTCGATAAATTCCCGTAACCTTCTGGCGCGTTTTCCTGTTAAACGGGTAATCTCTTCCCATACCCTTCTTGGGCTGATTTGCGGGTACTCTAATCCTTTGTTAAAGGCTTCACGGTTCAGTGCCTGCAAATCCGCCAGTGTGTGTTCCAGTTGTTGAACATGGTGATCCAATGTGTCCTGCCCGGTGGATAGCGCAGGAAACTGACGCTCAAACAATGCGCTCAAAGACAGGTAATAATAGTGTTGCAGTGTCTTTTTGATGGTTTGACGCAATACGGTGTCGCTCAACCGGGAAAATTCGTCTGCATAAGGGCGCAATTGCGCCAAGATCGTCCAATGCGCCTCATCGAAATTTTCAGAAAGTGCACTGAATTGCAGATAAGGTTTTAACGTCGGAAATGCGGCGGCTATAACGGCAAGATCGTGGTTAAGCGACGTCTGATGTGTAATCGCTTCAGCAAAACGTTGTTGTGTCTGACTGGTCAGATACGGAATCAACGCATTGAGTGCGGTACGGCTCTTTTCTTGTGCCTGAGCGCGCGTTATCGCGGTCTCGATTTCAAGGCACTGCTGAAAAAAACCGACCTGTTGCCCGTCACTTATCGCGCTTAATAAATGAGCTGGCTGCGGATAATTAACCACAAGCTGTGCCAGATCAGCAATCCTTCGAAGGTTATCTGTCGTATTTTCCAACGCTTGAAGTAATAAAAAGGCATCAGGTTCAAAACATGCCTCTATTTCAAGTTGCTGATGTAACTGATTCAATTCATTACGGATCAGGCGCCATGTCTGTTCGGCACGGATTGAGTGAGAAAATGCGGCGTACTGTGCCGGATGATGGTTGATCCCATGCGTAGCAAAAAAAGCGTTAAGTTGGCGTTGACGGGCGTAATAAAACGGATTCAGATAAAACCAGAATGATGCCTGTTGCTTTTCTTTTAATGCCAGTGACAATTGTGCCAGTATCGGATTTTCACACTTTGCCAGAAGATGAAATAAACGCGGATCACACAACGAAATATCTACCTGCTGTAACCGCGCAATCAGGGCTGCCAGTTGGCTGATCATCTGCTGACCACGTGGCTGTTGCCCTTTTTCATTGCAGAACAACGGCAACCAGCGGGCAAATTGTTGCCATGTCAGCGGAGATAATGCAGCAAATGCCGTTTTACAGGCAGCCAAAGCGGCCTGATGGTGAGTCAGTGTTTCAATGGTAATTTGTGTATCAGGCAGTGTCAGGGTCTGTTCCCGTGCTGCCTCCACCTGCATAAATCCGGTAAAATCTCGCTTAAACTGCTGACAACTGTCGTCATCCGCAGGAAAAAAGCGCAGTTGTGAAAGCGGGCTATTTTCATAATCGGCAGCCAGCCATACAGGTGCAACCTGCACGATATCCTCAATGATTCCGGTTGCTTCCACTGCATCCGATGAACAGAACAGCGACAATAATTGCGGTAAATCAAGACAGACTTCCGAATTATCACGCAATGCAATCAGGGAGGCCATCAGTTGACGATAAGAGCACCCTGCCGCTTCATGATACTGATATAACCCGTTGTAATAGTTATCCAGTTGCGTCTCATATTTGCCCATGCGCCGGGCGGCAATATTGCGCTTGTGTCCCCAGTTTATCGTCTGGACACCATTTTTCTCACGCAGAAACAGTTCATCAATCTGTGAGCGTACCGACTGAATAATATCGCGCCCTTTCTGCGCTTGATGCACAAGCACAATACGATTGATCAGGCCACAGGCTACCAAGCGCTTATACACCACTTCCAGTGCGGCTGGTTTCTGACAAATCACCAGTGCGGTTTTCTGCTGCCCGATGGTATCCGCAATCAGATTAACAATGGTCTGGCTTTTACCGGTTCCCGGCGGGCCTTCAATCAGCAATCCCCGGTTTTGCCGGGCGGCGGCCACCACCGTTTCCTGAGAAGGATCTGTCGCATTAACAAAATAACGTTCTTCGGTTTTTAACGGAACAGGCTTTGACGTTTCGGACTCCGACAATCCCAAGGCTTTCTCCAGTGCCGTATTTGCAATCGGCAAGCCCGCGATTTGTTGCAAATCGTTGCCAATAGCTTGCCCGATAAATGACGTGTGGAAAAGTACGGCAGAACAATACAACGATGAGCTATTTTCTTCGATTTCCGCATCGGAGGGTAATGCGGATAACTGTGTGGCCGTCACCGGCATAACAGCGGAGAGCTTCTCCATCACACTATCGACCGTCAGTCCGGCCTGTCCGAGAAGCTGATCCAAAATCGCCTGCCACTCTTTGATCGGCGGAATACCGTTCAGGCTGGCCAGTGCCGGATTAAGTCTTATGGCTCCACGTTCATTATCAAACTGCAAGCGGGCAACCCCTCGCAGCCCGGCATTCATCACCAGATTAACCGGCCAGAGAAACAGCGGCGCGATGCGGGGCTTCATCTGTGACGGTTGGGTATGAATAAGCAGGAACGGAAATCCCAGATACAGACCGTTTATACCGGTATCACGCTGATATAACTCGGTTTGTGCCTGTAACACTCGTAGCCGATCGTTGACTTTGGGCGTCAACAATAAGGTCTGGCTATCAATGGCAATCGCATTTTTAGAGCGGTTAATTAAATGCTGTAACAGATCCTGCGCGCTTTTCCGTCCACTATTTTTCTGAGCACTATTTTTCTGAACATCATTTTTTTGAACACCATCCAGTTCAATCAGATCAACCCGACCGGCTGATGGGGTCAGACGCATACGAACTAAAGACCCCCGCTGCGTATTTGCGGTAATTTTGCGGGTAAAAAACTGCATGACCTGCTGAATATAGCGCTGCTTTTCCGGTACGACCCATTGTTCCGCGGCAATCGCCAACATGACGATAACCTGTTCAAGCGGCAGGCGTCGTGTCAGTAAAAACTGTTCTGCCCATTCATCAATATCAGCGATCCCGCATCGGCAAAAATCACCGATCCGCTCTGTTAGTTGCTGATATAGCGTCAGACGGGGCAACTGCAATAACGCTTCTGCCTGCTTGCTGTCAAATGTGCTGATACGATAATGTCTTGCCAGTTTACCGGCCTGATCCAGTAATGTCTGGCGTGCAATAAACTGCCCGATATCTGCACCCAACAATAGAATAAGGTCTTCGTCCTGTAAATTCTGCCTGTCAATCAGTGTCCGTAAGCCACTGTGGTGTGTATCGGGAAATAACTGATGATGCGCCTGCCAGCGGACAATAAGCTGGCTATGAGAAGTAATCAGCAAATAGATTTTCAGTATCTTTTCATCAAGGGCGATTTCCAGCGCCTCTGCCCGACTGCGAGTCCGCTGCTGACGATGATAAAGCTGCACCAGCCAGTGTTTGGTATCGATTTTCTGCAATAATTGCGCCAACGGATCATTAATCAGACGGTAACTGATATCTGCATGTTCTAATAGCCAGGAAGGTGTGATGATCTCACCGCGATAAATAAACGGCATATCCGGATTCAGCACCTTTAAAGTCATCATCAGGCGCAGATTGTCATCAAGCTCTGGAGTATCAGCAAAAAGGCGTAATTGCGGGTGGATTGATTCATAATGGCTCATTCCGGCAAGCCATGAGAAAAGTTCTCCGCGTAATAATAAGGACAAGGCTTCATCCCATTGCGCGGTTTCTGCGGCTTTCAGCGCAAACAGTGCCGGTTGGCTATAGACCTGCCCGGCCAGAGTAAGCTTTAGCCCGTGCTGTGGCTGTTGCGGATTTATCTCTTCCGGCACCGCGACAGGTTTCCCTTCCAGCCATGCTGATACTTCCGGCCACTGCCAACGCAATTTTCTGTCACGGGTTAATAATCCACGCAGCAGAATGCGGATATTGTCATCCAAATCATCCGGAATGGTGACACCATGAGTCATTATCTGAATCAGAAATGCATGGGTATGAATCTGTTCAAAGCAGCGGCCACGGGTGAACTGTTCAAGCAGAATAATCCCCAGACTCCACCAGTCAGAAGCAGCGGAAACTCCGCCGGCTAAGGTTTCTGGTGCACTGTAACGGCTGATATCCAGCGGTGAGACGATATCAAGGTCGAATTCCGACAGACAGGCAGAACCAAATTCGATGATCACAATGTCCAGTGGTGAGCGCTGACGGATCAAAAGGTGGGAAGGCCGCAGGGCGCGATGACGTAAACCATGCTCAGCAAAAGCAGCCAGTGCCTGACCCATTTCCCGGATAAGCTGAGGGATCTCTTCCGGTTGCCAATAGTCGCCCTGAATAATAAATGCCTCTAACGAACCACCGGGAATATGCTCTGCCACATGCCACGGTCTGCCGTGTTGACGGCCTGTGTCCAGCAACGCCGGCACATGATTTTGCGGTAAAAGCCGGAACACATTATAAACAGACTGATCAGGCTCTTCACCCAACGGATAAAGTGTTAAAACCCCCTGCCGGCGGGTTTCCCGATGGGTCACATTGTAGCGCTCACGCGGACTATCACTGTTATTGATCCGTTCACCCAACAGCCACTCTCCGATAGCTATCGGTTCTGCCGGTGAAGGTATTGTGTCCTGCCCAGCCGGGTTTTCCGCAGAGAATTCGGCAGCATCCGCACCACATTGCAGACACATAAGATCACCTTCTTCCATTGGGTGACCGTTTACACAAGCATAGATATGCTCCTGAAGCTCTGCATCAACAAATTCTACCGTTGGTGTGCTGGCCGGCTGTTGCGGACGCCGGCCTGATTCATGAATAGGTTCGGCAGATAAATCCCATCCGCACGGCTGTGTGCCGATATGACCTTCACAGAAAATTTCGGTCAGTGGCCGCTCGGTCTGACAATGGGGGCAAAAACGCATCATAGCCATGACATACCTGTACTTGTTATTCTATTTTTTAATTTGTGCTATCTGGTGATCTTCTTGCATAAGCAAAGTTCTGAACTGCTCCATATCGCCTTTTTCCGGAATACCGGCCATAAATACCCGGCCTTGCGCATCCAAAGCGAAATCCAAAACTCTGTCCGTTTTATCCCGCAGCAAATGATAGGTGTGATAACGTTGCCTGCCCAACGGAGTCAAAAGATGAAGTTCCTGATTGTCACTGCCGCGTAAGCGCAAGTTCTGTGTCGCATCCTGCTGATAGGGGCCGGACACTAAGGCATCAATCAGTCCATCCATTGTCTGTAACATGGGTTTTAACGTACTGTATTCGTATCCACTGAAAACCAGAATGTCGCCGGAAAAGTGATCACGTAACGTTTTTAACAAAGTATAAAGTGCGTCCGGCTGATCAAAAGGCTCACCACCGGAAATGGTGATACCGTCTGCTTCTGTCAGCCATAATGTGAGCTGTGCTATCAGAGTCTTGACAGCAATGCGTTGTTGGGTCGGCCGCCATGTGTCAGGTGACATACATCCCTTACAGCGAATACGGCACCCTTGTGTCCAGATCCCAATGCGCTTTCCCGGCCCCAGGGCGGTCACGGGAAAATGCAGGCGTGACAGACTGATCTCCATCAGATGGACTCCGTGATCAGCATCAGTTGCACGGTTGTCATTTCACCTGTTTCGCCTAATGCGATATGGGTGATACAAAAAGCATCATTTGGCTGGGCATTCTGATCGAAGACCGCCCGTGATAACGGGTTGATAAGATGAATTTCGAGCTGATTGCGGATACCGCGTCCGCCGTTGGATAAATCCGCAAGGCAACAAGATTTGAGGGTGGCCATCGCCTTGTCTGCTATTGTGATGGTTAGCGCCTGCTTTTCCAGCCCGCGTAGAATATTATCCACCATCTGGCTGAAAATCTGCTCTGCCACATCCGGCCGGATAAAATCAAATACAATGATATTTTCGCCGATACGGTTGAGTAATTCCGGACGGTTCAGTACCAGCTTGAAGTGACGTTCAATTTCCCGTTTTACATTCTGTTGTACAGTTTCAAACGGCTCATGGGGTGTGACATTAGCGACCCGTTCTCCGTCATTATTCAGTCGATAAATCCCCAGGTTCGAAGTAAAAATAATCAACGATTCTGAAAAATAGACCCGATCCCCGCGGCCGGACGTCAACACGCCATCATCAATAATCTGCAAAAACTTATCCATCAATTGCGGGTGGGCTTTTTCAATTTCATCAAACAACACAACGCTGAACGGCTTTTCACGGATAGCGTTAGTCAGTTCACCGCCGGTGTTATAGCCCACATAGCCGGGCGGTGCACCGATAAGACGTTGATCAGCATGTTCAGCACTGAATTCCGACATATCAAAGCGGATATAAGCACTTTCATCACCAAACAACAATTGAGTCACGGTTTTTGCCAGCTCGGTTTTACCGACCCCGGTAGGCCCAGCAAGAAACAGGATACCACGCGGACGCCCACCTTTATTGCTGCCGACACCCGTTACCGCCCGTTTAATAATATCCAGCAAATGTGTGACCGCATGATGCTGCCCTTTCACACGCCGTTGTATGATGTCATAGGCATGGCGGATTTTATTCTTATCAATCTTTTGCCACGGATCTTCTGTAATACCGACTTTATAACGCCTGACCGCATCACTGATACGCGTGACCGGGACATTCTCAAGACGGGCAAGCTGTACGATAGCGGTTAAATCGAGCAATAACAGCCCTTCGGTTTCATCAATAAAATCATTCAGTAAAGCAATATGTTCCTCATTCGTCCCCTGTCCAAAGTCCGGCAGCGAACGCAATAAGGTTGGAGCCAGTCCCCGGCGCATCTGTCCGTCAGGTTTAGCAACCGGAATGTGACGGATTCGGGGATTATTAATCAGAAACCAGTCGGGTAAATCAGTCTCTTTTTCGACTATCCAGAAAATGGTATTAAAAAATGGCTGGCGTTGTGCCCCTGCCGGACGGGCTTTTGCCTGATGAGAAATAATCAAGGCACGGGTAAACAGATGATGTTCAATCGCAGAGAGATTTTCACGCTGGGAGATCAGGCAGGAAGCAAAATCCACACACAATGCGACCGGTTCATTCGGGTATTCTACCCACTTCTCCAATACGCTATTTAACAGATCGATACCGCCGGGAATACGATGAGTATTCATCGACAGCCCCAGCCGTTGTAATAATGCCTGCCCTTGCCCTTCTGGCTGGGATGGATGATTGATTAAAGTAAATCCTGAAAGCGGATTAAACGTCATGATATGCGCGTATCCCGCATCAAATAACGTATTTTGCAGCACCTGATTTAATGCCAGTGGTGTAGTCACCTCCGGCGCAATTTCATACGCCTGCAAATCCCTGACATTACCGGACAGAACGAACTGACTTTTCAGCGGTAAAAAACGTTGTAAATCCCGTAACCAGCGCGCTTTCTGGAAAGTATTCTCCATGACGCTCTCTCTTCTTATCTTATAAAAATAATGAATCAGTTTATCGTATTCAGATAAAAATAAAGCAGAAAAAACAGCAGATTCGTGATTCAACGGGTAATAATTTAAGAAATTTATCTTGTCAAACAGTCTGGTTTGGCACGTCACATATAGCAAAATACTTTTACTTGTCAGATATCTTCCCGGCAAACCGCATTCGCTGCTCCCCGTTTTTGGGTAGCAAGTAATAATAGCAGACCGGATAATGCCGCAATCCCACCGGCGTAACTGACCGCAGGATACCCGAATCCCAGTGACAGCACACTGGCTCCCAATCCTGCGCCTATGGCATTGCCCAGATTAAACGCCCCCACATTAATCGAGGAGGCCAACGCCTGGGCTTCAGAAGCAACCTGCATCACTTTGACCTGTAGCGGAGGAACCACACCGAAACTGGCGATCCCCCAGATCACTAACATGATGCCGCCACTGATATTGTTAGTCCCGATAAACGGAAGCAACATCATACTGACAGCCAACAGGGTGAATAAGCCGAAAAGTGTCATGGAGACCGAACGATTCGCCCATATTCCGCCAAGATAATTACCCAATGTAAATCCCAGTCCGACGCATACCAGCATGATACTGATTTGTGCCGGCGAAGTATTTGCAATCGTCATCATCAGCGGCGCGATATAGGTATAAAGCGTAAACATCGCGCTGGCACCCAGAACCGTACTCAATAAGGCAATCAATACCTTGGGTCTGCCTAATACCCGTAACTCTTTTTTGAGATGCAAAGGTTGCCCCGGCATATTTCGGGGAAGCGTCAGCCATAATGCAATCATGGTAATGATGCCCAATGCACTGATCAGCAGAAAGGCTTCACGCCAGCCGATCATCTGCGAAAGCCAGGTCACTGACGGTACACCGCCAATATTGGCGATGGTCAGCCCCATAAACATACAGGCAATGGCACTGGCCTCTTTACCTTTTTCCACCACCCGTGTCGCCACCAGTGCACCGATACCAAAAAATGCTCCGTGGTTTAAACTGGTAATAAAACGCGCAATCATTAAGCAAGTAAAATCGGTTGCCAACCCTGAAAGTATATTTCCTACGGTGAAAAGGCTCATCAGGAAAATCAGCGCCGTTTTGGGGGAGCGCTTAATCAGTAATAACGTCATGATTGGTGCACCCAACATCACACCCAGTGCATAGGTCATCACCAATATACCGGCGGTAGGAATCGAAACGGACAAACCGGAAGCAATATCCGGTAACATTCCCATCGGCGAAAATTCCGTTGCTCCGATAGCGAAAGCGCCGACCGACAACGAAAATAGTGCGGTATTTGAACGCATAAGATCCTCTGCCTCTTTAACAATGGTGTTCTGTTTGTCGAATGAGGCGGATTCTGTCATGTTGATCTTGTCAGAAATAGCCGATAATTTACAAAAAATAGTTGAGTAAAATGCAAAAATGAAAATCACCCTTGAAGAAATACAGGTTTTTATTGCCGTCGTTGATTGTGGTTCAATAACGGCGGCCGCAGAGCAGCTCGACCTGACTATTTCTGCAACCAGCCGGGCACTTTCACGACTGGAAGAAAAAATGGCAAGTACCCTGCTTTACCGCACAACCCGTCGGATGAAACTCAGCGAAGAAGGGGCCGCTTTTTTACAAAAAGCGCGGGAAATCGTAAAACTCACGCAGGAAGCTGAAGATTTGCTGCTTACCCGTCAAACCATTCCTTCCGGCACATTACGGGTAGATGCCTCAACCCCATTCCTCCTGCATGTGATTAACCCGCTTATCGGGCAATTTCATGAAATTTACCCGCAAATTTCGTTGGAGCTGACCAATTACGAAGGCGTGACCAACTTATTGGAAAAGCGAACGGATATTGCATTTCGTATTGGGCCTTTGGCCGATTCTTCCCTGCATGCCACTCTGTTGGGTTATAGCCAGTTGCGTATACTGGCAAGCCCGATTTACCTGCAACGCTTTGGTGAACCGAAAACCGTGGATGAACTACAGCAACACTGTTTACTCGGTTTCACCTCGCCGGAATCGCTTAATGAATGGCCGCTGTATCAAGGTGAGAAAAAAGGGGTGAAAATCACGCCAACGATAGCCGCCAGTAGTGGTGAGATTCTGTGCAATCTCGTACGAAAAGGCATTGGTATTGCCTGCCTGTCAGATTTTATGACCTATGAGATGCGGGAAAGTGGTGAATTCCGCCAAATACTGGCCGGAGTCACTGATGATCATAAGCAACCTATCAACGCCGTTTATTACCGTAATCAGGCACTATCCCCGCGATTACGCTGCTTTATCGATTTTATCAAACAGCATAGCCGGCGAATTATTCGCCCATAATCAGCATGACCGAAACGTCTATTGATCTTCCGCTGTATTATGTTCTTTCGGTAATGTGTGATTCACGGCATAAGTAGATAGCGGTACCCATGATGAATTATTGGAGCGATGCCCACTTTACCAATCTCTGTGGAAAAACCACCTTGGCTCAGAAGCGCATTGGCATTTACACCCGAATCAGGTGTAACCCGCCCTATGAACAACAGCGCTTCTGCCATAAGAATCAAAAAGAGGTACACCCACCTTCCAACAAAGCCTGTTCGTTGCAGCGACGGCCGTTCGCCAGTTGGCAAACAGGAACTTGCTGCCCATTCAATTGCTGGGTTAATGCCGGAATACCGCCGGCATCAGAGCAATTGTCACTGGCATCTTTGCTCAAGTTAATACCCAGATCAGAGTATTGATAATGTTTGTGGCCGCTTGATGAAGTCTTTGTTTGATGCCCGCTGCAACCCGCCAATATCGTGCCCACCAGCAACAGGTGGACAAGGACAATGCCTCGCTTTAACAACATATCGTCTCCAGTTTAACTATCGGATTCAATGAATTTTCATAATAATGAGCGTTTGCAATCTTGTCCCGCGTGACGCGCGGGACAAGATTGGCTCCTGTCATTTTGAAACGCTATTTAATATTGATTTAGGTATAGATCAGTGACCTGCGCTTTTAGAAAGTAAATTTATAACCAAAACACCCGCAATAATAAGCAAAATACCGATGATTGCCGGTAAATCTAATTTTTGTTGATATAAAAATATCCCTGCAATAGAAACTAAAACAATACCAAGGCAAGACCAAACCGCGTAAGCAATCCCCAAGGGCATCGTTTTTACAACCTGTGATAACGCCCAAAACGATAAGCAATATCCCAATACGACAACAATAGACGGTACTAAGCGGGTGAAGCCATCAGCCGTTTTTAACATTGTTGTCGCTATCACTTCAGACAAAATCGCGATAAACAAATAACCCCACACATTCATATTGCTCACCAAGCCCAAATGATAAGATAGACCAAATTTCCAAAAAACCGCCCAATTTACCATAACTTAAAATGCAATGCCTTAAAGAAATGAGGTATTTATCTATCTTTATATTCGTCGTACTTCAAGATACCTTTATTATCTCCCTGCGTCGCGGGGCGATAAATTTCACAGAAAATCATTTAATGGAATAATGACAAACATCAATATTTAAAGAAAATCACTTTCCAGTAATTATTTAAATTAATCACTCCACATACTTCAACATCATTACCAATAAATTCAAACCACTTTTATAATTAATAAAAACAATATAAAACCCATGAATAACGCCTAGGCAAAATAACTTAAAGAAATCATTCATTTTAATATAAAAAAGAATAGAAAGTTATTTATCCAGATAAAAAACCATAATAACAATTTAAATACCAACAAATAACCACAAAGCATTTTAACCATATCGCCTTGTATTCATGGGTAATTTAAAAAACATAATCCTATTAAATAAAAAATATTATAGACTTCGTTTCAAATGATAATCACTATTTAAGCTCAAAGCGTTATGATCACATAGCTATGACCATTGGATAACGAGTAATAAATAATGACGATTATTGGGAAAAATAATTTGATCGGAACAGGTAGGTGATAAGGATGTATACTTGAATATATCATATAACAGAAATAAAACTTTAACCATTAGCCGATTAAGTATTAACCATTTTTTATAAGGAAGGGTGCTGAAAGGTTGCGAGATCTGCTGTAATGATGCCATGATAGATTATGCCAATACCTATTAAAATAATATTAAAAATTGTAAGAAATAAGATATAGCGCTCTGAAATAGGTTAACGCTAAAACATAAATACATTAAGGTTAGGCAATGTGCTTAAATCTACTCATTTGTATCATACATTACAAATAACTTGTAAACGGAATGCATTCATATAATTTATTATGAGAATACCTGAAGGTTCGTTAAATTCGAACTTATATCACCTTCATCCCGCTCAAGAGGATGTATTTTACGAACAAACCCTCCATGAAAATCCCCTATTGCACAACCTAGGTTGGTATACCTTGATGGAAGGTGAAATTGATATAGCCACCCTGCAACAAACATGGCGGTTACTGCATCAGCATATTGATATGCTAAGGCTACGCATATCGGTTAATTCGGATAATGAAGCCATCCAATATATGCAGAATCAGCGTGATCCGGAATTAGTCCTGCTCCATGATTTTGCCATGCAGCCTGATCCTGAAGAAAAAGCCAAACTCTGGATGCAGCAACAGATAGAAATTCCCATTAATTTCCCCAATGAGATCCTATATCAAGTCGCATTAATTCGTATTACTAGCGAAAAATATTACTTCTTCACTAAATTCCACCATATTATGATTGATGGCGTCGGTTTATTCCGGCTCCATGAATATGTCCATAAATTGTACGTTTGTCTGAAAAATAAAACATCTACCGCGTGGTTAGCAGAAATCCCGCAATATTTAGACACCATAGAGAGAGCAAAAGAATACCTGAACTCGTTTCATTACGAAAAAGATAAAAATTATTGGTACGACTTTTTAACAAAAAACGATATACATCAATTAACACCTTATTACCAAAATACGGGTTCTGAGAGCGAGGCATTAGCATTACCCCTGTCAATGAAAGCCGATTTACGTGCTTTTTGTAAAAAAAATAAAACGAATCTTCTCTCCGTCTTTTCCAGTCTGGTCATCATTATGATGTCGGCGCTGACAGGACAACAAGCATTAACCTTTAATACCATTACGCATGGCAGAAAGACAAAATTAGAGAAACATGTGGTGGGCATGCAGGCAAATATCTATCCCGTACATTGTCATGTTGCCAACACCGTCCGGGTTATTGAACAGATCCACCGAATGGAATTAGCGCTAAAAGAGAGTTACCGCCACAGCCAATTTCCTCATTCTCATTTGGTTCGCATGGCTCACAACCACGGCATGGCTTTACCCAATATATTTATCTTCTATGAAAGGCTTTCAGAGTCAGCCTCTGAAATCAACCAAGCCCAGCATTATAATGTCAATGGCGGATTGAATACTGATCCTATTGTTTTTCGATTGCAGGACTTTGGCTATGATCAAGCGCTCATCATCACGATAGATTACTTACGGGACTATTTTAGCCGGCAAGAGATAAACAGAATATTTGCGCGATTGCAGAACTTATTTGCTGCTTTGCTTGACATGCCTGCTTTACCCGTCAGTGAATTACCTATTTTATTAGCGCAAGAGCGTCACACCCTGCTGCATCGCTGGAACCAAACCGACGTCCCCTACCCGCAGGATAATATATTGCAGCAGCAGTTTGAGATGCAGGCGGCGGCGACTCCCCATCATGTGGCATTGATATTCGAAGAGAAAACCCTGACCTACCGTCAGCTCAACGAACAGGCAAACCAGCTTGCCGCTGTCATACGTGAACGCTGTCAGCAACAACGCCATGCACCGATGCAAGCGGATACTCCCATCGCCCTCTACCTTGACCGCAGTCTGGAGATGGTGATCAGTATTCTGGCGGTACTGAAAGCCGGCGGCGCTTATGTGCCGGTTTCGCCGGAATATCCGCCGGAGCGCGTGCAATTTATTCTGGAAGATACCGGCAGCCCGTGCCTGCTGACCCAGCAACAGCATCTGACGACACTGGCGGAATGTACCCAGACTTTGCCCATCCCGCCAACACTGATAGCCATCGATGACCGGACAGTCACCCAACACCAATCCGTGGAAAATTTGCTGCCGATAAACAAAAGCACGGATCTGGCCTACATTATCTACACCTCTGGCACGACCGGACAGCCCAAAGGCGTTGAATTAACCCATCAAAACGTCATCAATCACCTGTGTTGGATGCAATCCCGATATCCATTAACGGCATCAGATAAGGTGCTGCAACAAATCCCTTATACTTTTGACGCCTCCGTCTGGGAGCTACTGGCCGCCAACTGGATGGGAGCCAGTATCGTGATGGCTTCACCGGATATCCATAGACAGCCCGAAACCTTATATCAACTGATACAGAAAACCGGCGTGACGGTGGTGCAATTTGTTCCGTCCATGTTAGGGGCGTTTTGCCAGACCATAAGGGATTTAGGGCAACCGTTGCCCCGCACTATCCGTTATGTTTTGTGCGGCGGAGAGGCGTTGACGATGTCCCACGTCAGCGCGTTTAACGCCATCAATCAGGGTTCGGGCATGTTAATTAACCTCTATGGCCCGACAGAAACCACCAATGATGTCACTCACTTTGATGTCGTGGGTGAATTTAACGGCAGCATTCCCATTGGCAAAGCGCACCATAATACCCGCCTGTATGTCCTGAATCATGAGGGCAAACTGTCTCCGATGGGTGCCCCCGGCGAATTGTATATCGGCGGCGCCGGACTGGCGCGGGGATATCGGAATCGCCCGGAATTGACGGCCGAACGTTTTGTGGAAAACCCGTTTGCCACAGCCGAAGACAAAGCTCAGGGTTACACCCGCCTGTATAAAACCGGCGATCGGGTGCGCTGGCGGCCGGACGGTAACCTCGAATATCTGGGGCGCGATGATTTTCAGGTCAAAATCCGCGGTTACCGCATTGAACTGGGGGAAATTGAAACCGCCCTGTCTTCTCACCCGCAGGTGAAACAGGCGGTGGTGATTGACCGGGAGCATGCCGGCCATAAGGCACTGGCTGCTTATCTGGTCACCGATGCCGCACTGACCAATGACACACTGATAGCGCATCTTGCCACTCGCCTGCCGGACTATATGCTGCCCGCCAGCTTTACCCGTATTGATACTGTTCCCCTGACCACCAACGGCAAGCTCGATCGCCATGCGTTGCCCGATCCCGTATGGGAAAACCGGGACAGTTATATCGCACCGCACACGGAGCTGGAAACCCGATTATGTGCGCTCTGGCAAGAGGTTCTGGGATTAGGGCAGGTCGGTATTGAGGATAATTTTTTCCGTATCGGTGGCGATTCGATTGTCAGTATCCGCTTAGTCTCCAAACTGCGGCAGGCAGGCTTTTCCCTGCAAGTCAAAACGATTTTTGAAGCACCTACGGTGGCGCGGCTGGCGCAACGACTGACACAAACCGCCCCTACGGCTACCGTGGTGGCAGAGCAGGGATTACTCAGCGGGGAATTTGGCTTATTACCGATCCAGCACGATTTCTTCAACCAGAACCTGCCGTGTCCGCACCACTGGAATCAGGCCTTTATGCTGCAACTTCCCGGCGACAGCAAACGGGCAGATATTGTGCAAGCCCTGATCGCCCTGACCGAGCGGCATGATATGTTACGTGCCCATTTTATCGCTACCGAAAACGGCTACCGTCAGTGCTATCCGCCGGCAATGCCGTCTTGGTTGCCGGCATTACGGCACTGTCATATCGGTGAATTTACAGAGACAGAATTACACCGGCAACTGACCCAATGGCAAAGCGGCTTTGATTACTGTAACGGCCCCTTATGGCAAGCCGCTCACCTGACCGGATACGCCGACGGCAGCGCCCGACTATTCTTCGCCTTTCATCACCTGATTATCGACGTGGTATCGTGGCGGATTATTGCGGAAGATATGCACAGATTATTGCAGGGCGAAACCCTGCCGGCGAAAACCAGTAGTTACCGGCAATGGGTCGCGGCTGTCCACCGCTACGCCGTGCAACATCAAGACGAAATCCCCTACTGGCAGGGCATCATGACCGGAAAAGAGACTTATCCGGTCATGATAGAAGCCAATCTGCATCAACTGAATTTATCTGCCGAACGGACAAACATCCTGCTCCATGAAGCCAATTTAGGTTACCACACCGAAATTAACGACTTACTGCTCAGTGCCCTCACTCTGGCATTGCAGACAACATTTTCCCGATCAGTAAACCACATTATTCTTGAGGGGCACGGGCGGGAAACCATCGACAATACGCTGGATGTCGCCGAAACCGTCGGCTGGTTTACTACGGCCTATCCGGTGCGTCTGGTCATGCAGGACGATATTGCGCAGACGATTATTCACACCAAAGAGAGGCTGCGGGCTATTCCCAATAGAGGGATTGGCTACGGTGCCTTATATCAGGCCGGATACCTGCCCGACGATTTGCCAGCCATCAGTTTTAATTACCTCGGCCAATTGGGGGGTGAGGCCGGACAAACCCGCCATCAGGACTGGGCATTGACCGATGACAGTTGTGGTTCAGTCATCGCCAGCGAGAATAGCAGTCATTTATTGCTGGATATCAATGGCGCCGTTCAGGCGGGAAAACTGCAATTCAGTGTATTGTCTCGTTTGCCATCAGCCCAGACAAAGATATTTATCACCGCCTTTGAACAGGCACTCAAGACGGTGATCACTGCCGGCCAGCAACAGGCGCAATCGGGCGGCGTGAAGACCCCCAGTGATTATGAATTTAAAGCCGTTTCCATTGCACGCTTAAAACGTTTACAGCAACGCTATCCAATAGAAGCCCTGTATCCGGCCACCAGTTTACAGCAAGGGTTTATTTATCATCATCTGGCTCAACCCCAGGATGATGCCTACCGCGTGCAACTGCTGCTGGATTATCACGCGCCTATTGATCTTGCCGCCTACCAACAAGCCTGGGCGCTGGCTTCACTGCGTTATCCGATCCTGAGAACGGCCTTTGATTGGGAAGGCGAAATTTTACAGATTGTCACAACGGGTGCCAGTATCCGGGCGGATAATTTCCAGATCAACGATATCAGCCAATTGCCCGAACACGCGCGCAATCAGGCGATTGATGCCATCCAGCAACATGACCGCACCCTGCCCTTTGATTTAAGCCAACCCGGATTAACCCGCTTTACTTTAATTAAGCAGCATGAACAACTGCTAACGGTACTGATCACGCAACACCACACGATTACTGACGGCTGGAGTGGCCCGATTTTATTACAGGCCGTGCACGAATATTACAACGCACTGGTGCAAGGACAAGCGCCCCAGATCGTCGCCGAACAGGCTTATCTGGCCACTCAGCAATACTATCTGGCGCACAAAGCAGAATCTGAGGGATATTGGGCAGAGCGCAAAGCCCAATTTCAGGTCGCCAATGATCTTGCGCCTCTGTTAACTCATCGCGTTGATTTAACACAGATAAAAGCCGTCGAAAAGCCAGCCGAACAAGCGCTTATCGTACAGGGCAACACTTATGAGCAACTTAAGAACCTGTGCCGCATGCAGGGCGTTACCCTGAATGTAGTGCTGCAATTTGCCTGGCATAAATTACTGCACAGTTACACCGGGGATAAACAAACGATTGTCGGCACCACCGTCTCCGGCCGTGATGTGCCGGTGGCAGGGATTGAATCCAGCGTCGGTCTGTATATCAATACCTTGCCGTTAATGGTGCAGTGGAACAAAACCGACAGTGTGATGAGTGTGTTACACGATATACAAAAGGCGATCGCCGACCTTAACAGCCACAGTGCGGTCTCACTGGCCGGCCTGCAAGCCGACGGGGAACGGTTATTCCACAGTCTGTTTGTCTTTGAAAACTACCCCGTCCCGGCGGTCAGTGAAAACGGGGACAGTATTGAACATGCCCTGATATTCCGCCGTGCCATCGAAAAAACCGATTATCCCTTATCGCTGATGGCCTATGAGCAGGATAACCGCCTGACTATCAAATTGGGGTATGGTGAAGACTGGCTGGCCGATCAACAGGCACAACGCTTGCTTCACCAGCTTGCGCGTATTCTGCATGCCGTGACTGATAATCCCCACCAACCGCATACATCCATTCAGTTTCTCAGTGAAGCAGAGCGCCATACCCTGCTGCATGGCTGGAACCAGACCGATGCCCCCTATCCGCAGGACAAAACCTTGCCGCAACAGTTTGAGGCACAGTCTGAAAAGACACCGGATAAGGTGGCACTGGTATTTGAGGGCGAAACCCTGACCTACCGGCAGCTAAATCAACGGGCAAACCAATTGGCCGCCGTTATCCGCGAACAATGTCAACCCGCCCTGCAAGCCAATACGCCAGTCGCCCTGTACCTTGACCGCAGTCTGGAAATGGTAATCAGTATTCTGGCGGTGCTAAAAGCCGGCGGCGCCTATGTGCCGATTTCCCGACATATCCCCCGGAGCGCGTGCAGTTTATGCTGGCTGACACCGCTGCGCCTTGTGTGGTGACTCAACAGCGGCATCTCACCACGCTGACGGAGTACGCCCAAGCGCTTGTTGAACCGCCGATATTGCTAGCCGCGGATAACCCCGCCATCACCGCAAATCAGCCGGTGGAAAATCCAGTATCAATCAATAAACCGGTTGATCTGGCCTATATCATCTACACCTCTGGCACCACCGGCCAGCCCAAGGGTGTGATGGTTGAACACAGAAATGTTACCCATCTGGTGGCGGCACAGGCTGAACTGTTTGATATCACAAAGAAAAATAAAGCCTTACTGTTTGCCGCTTATGTTTTTGATGCCTCGGTTTCCGAACTGTTTCTCAGTTTATTGCACGGCCTGACGGGTTACCTGTGCAGTGACGCTGAACGCAGCGACGCTTTGGCGGTGGCGCAACTCATTCAGCGTGAAGAAATTGAAATCGCCACCTTACCGCCGGTGTTGCTGAAATTATTAGTTGGCACGGAACTTCCCTCGCTGCAATTATTGGTGACGGCGGGTGAATCGCCTTCCCTGGATTTTCTGGATTATTTCAGCCGGCACAGTGATGTGGTGAATGCGTATGGCCCGACCGAAATTACCGTGTGTGCGGCCGGAAAACACTATCAACACGGCGATATTGCCGGCAATATTGGCCGGGCAATCAATAATGTTCGGTTGTATGTTCTGGATGAACAGGGCAACCCGTCTCCAATCGGGGCAGCAGGCGAGTTATATATCGGCGGTGCCGGTGTGGCACGGGGCTATCTCAACCGGCCTGAACTGACGGCCGAACGTTTTGTCGAAAATCCCTTTGCCAGTGACGAAGACAAAACCAAGGGTTATACCAAATTGTACAAAACCGGCGATTTGGTGCGCCGGTTACCGGACGGGGAGCTGGAATATCTGGGGCGCAATGATTTTCAGGTTAAAATCCGCGGCTACCGCATTGAATTGGGGGAAATCGAAAGCGCGCTGACCTCACATCCACAGGTCAGACAGGCGGTGGTGATTGACCGGGAGCACCAGGGCAATCAGGTACTGGCCGCCTATCTGGTTATGGACGGAACCGTGTCGGATGATACCTTGCTTGCACACCTTTCTGCCCGTCTGCCGGACTATATGCTGCCCGCCGGTTTTACCCGTATTGACGCCATCCCGTTAACCCTTAACGGCAAGCTAGACCGCCGCGCCCTGCCGGTACCGGTATGGGAAAACCGGGACAGTTATGTCGCGCCGCGTAATGCGCTGGAAACCCGGTTATGTGCCATCTGGCAGGAGGTGTTGGGGCTGGAGCGCGTCGGTATTGCAGATAATTTCTTCCGTATGGGCGGCAACTCCCTGACCGCCATTAAGCTGACAGCAGCCATTCGCCAGACGCTGGCAATGGAAGTGTCACTGACGCAACTGTTTGAGTCGAAAACCATCGCCGCGCTGGCGGCGCACAAGGAACACACCGGTACAGTTATCCCTCACCTTGCATGGGATCGCTATCCCCTGTCATTTGCCCAAGAGCGGATGCTGTTTATCGAGCAGTTTGAACAGGGCACCGATGCCTACCATGTGCCCTATCTGGTTCAGTTGGATAGCGATACCTGCCTGCCATTATTGGAAACCGCCATTAATCAACTGGCCGAACGCCATGCGGTGCTGAAAATGGTCTATCTCAGCAATGATGAAGGGCAACGCTACCAACAGGTACTGGACAGGGCTTTGGTTATCAAGTCATCCCCTTGCTGTGAAGATATCAACACGCTCTTAAATGCAATACATGTTGAGGTCACCACCCCGTTTAGTCTGGCTGCCGAACCCAGCCTGCGCCTGTGTCACTATGCGCTGGCGGATAAGCACTATTTATTACTATTGTGGCACCATATCGCCATTGACGGCTGGTCGATTGATCTCTTTATCAATGAACTGGCCGAGATTTACGCCGCCTTGTCCGAAGGCCGGGACAGCCAACTGCCTGCGCTGGATATCACCTACGGTGACTATGCCGCCTGGCAGCGGGATTATTTGCAGGGCGACGTGCGTGAGCGCCAGCTTGCCTATTGGCAACAAACTTTGGCCGATTACGAATCGCTGGCCTTACCCACTGATTATCCCAGACCCGCTCAAGTGAGCTACGCGGGGCGGGATGTCAATTTTACCCTGAACACCGAGTTATCTGGCCAGCTACGAGCACTGGCAAAAACGCAGGAAACCACCCTGTATACGGTATTGCTCAGTGGCTTTTATGTCACGCTGGCAAAACTGTCCGGCCAAAACGATATTGTACTGGGCACCCCGACCGATAACCGCCACCATGCCCAAACCCAGTCCCTGATCGGCATGTTTGTTAACTCTCTGGTTTTGCGGGCGAAATTTAAGCAGACCGCCAGCGTCACCGTCCTGATTAAACAGATCCATCAGTTGGTGGCCGACGCCAAGGCACATCAGGATATGCCGTTTGAACAACTGGTGGAAGCCTTGGACATTGAACGGGATACCGCCCGTCACCCGATTTTTCAGGTGATGTTTGGTTTGCAAAGTTTCGGGGAGAACCTGTCCTCGATAGGCAAACTGCCCTTCCAGCCGGTGACACTGGATGAATCGCTGTACAGCCCGGCTAAATTTGACCTGAGCCTGTTTCTGTCCGACGGGCAAGCCCGTATTAGCGGTTGCCTGAATTACGCAGTCAGCCTGTTTAGTGAGGCCACCATCGCGCGGCTGGCCGGCCTCTATCAACGGGTGCTGGCCGCCTTGGTGGCCGATCAGCAACAATCCCTGTCCGACATTGACAGCCTGTCCGCCGAAGAACGCCATACCCTGCTGCATGACTGGAACCAGACCGATGCTCCCTATCCACAAGACAAAACCTTGCCGCAACTGTTTGAGGCACAGACCGAAAGGACACCGGATAAGGTGGCGCTGGTATTTGAAGGCGAGACGCTGACCTACCGGCAGTTAAACCAACGGGCGAATCAGTTGGCCGCCGTTATCCGCCAATATTCCCTGCAAGCCAATACGCCGATCGCCCTTTACCTTGACCGCAGTCTGGAGATGGTGATCAGTATGCTGGCGGTACTCAAAGCCGGCGGCGCCTATGTGCCGATTTCACCCGAATATCCACCGGAGCGCGTGCAGTTTATGCTGGCTGACACCGCCGCACCGTGTGTGGTCACCCAACAGCGGCATCTCACCACACTGACAGAGTGCGCCCAAGCGCTTGCTGAACCGCCGATATTGCTAGTCGCGGATAACCCCGCCATCACCGCAAATCAGCCGGTGGAGAATCCGGTATCAATCAATAAACCGGCTGATCTGGCCTATATTATCTATACCTCAGGCACCACCGGCCAGCCCAAGGGCGTGATGATTGAGCATAGAAATGTGACTCATTTGGTGGCGGCACAGGCCGCACTGTTTGATATCACAAAGAAAAAGAAAAGCTTACTGTTTGCCGCTTATGTCTTTGATGCCTCGGTTTCCGAACTGTTTCTCAGTTTATTGCATGGCCTGACGGGTTATATTTGCAGCGAAACAGCGCGTAGTAACGCTTTTGCGGTAGCGCAACTGATCCAGCGCGAAGGGATTGAAATCGCCACTTTACCGCCGGCCTTGCTGAAAGTATTGGTTGGCACTGAGTTATCCTCCCTGCAATTGCTGGTGACGGCGGGTGAATCTCCTTCTTTGGATTTTCTGGATTATTTCAGTCAGCACAGTGATGTAGTGAATGCGTACGGCCCGACCGAAATTACCGTGTGTGCAACCGGAAAGCGCTATCAACATGGCGATATCGCGAGCAATATTGGCAGGGCGATAAATAATGTTCGCCTTTACGTTCTTGATGGTTACGGTAATCCGTCCCCTGTCGGGGCAACGGGTGAACTTTATATCGGCGGTGCCGGCGTGGCGCGGGGCTATCTCAACCGGCCTGAACTGACGGCTGAACGTTTTGTCACGAACCCGTTTGCCAGTGATGAAGATAAAGCCAAAGGTTATACCCGCCTGTATAAAACCGGCGATTTAGTCCGCTGGCGGCTGGACGGGGAGCTGGAATATCTGGGGCGCAATGATTTTCAGGTCAAAATCCGTGGTTACCGCATTGAACCGGGAGAAATTGAAACTGCGCTGACCACGCATCCTCAGGTCAAACAAGCGGTGGTGATTGACCGGGAACACCAAGGGAATCGGGTACTGGCCGCCTATCTGGTCACAGACAGCGCACTGTCCGATGATACTTTGGTGCGATATTTATCTTCCCGCCTGCCGGACTATATGATCCCCGCCAGTTTTACCCCAATTGATGCCGTCCCCCTGACCCTCAACGGCAAGCTCGACCGCCGCGCCCTGCCGGAGCCGGTATGGGAAAACCGTGACAACTATATTGCGCCCCGCAATGCGCTGGAAACCCAGTTATGTGCTATTTGGCAGGACGTGTTAGGGCTGGAACGGATCGGCATTGAAGATAATTTCTTCCGTATTGGTGGTGACTCCATTATCAGTATCAAACTGGTTTCCAAACTACGGCAGGCGGGTTTCTCCCTGCAAGTCAAAGCGATCTTTGACGCTCCCACGATAGCACGGCTGGCGCAATGGCTGACACAAACTTCCGCCGCGGCCACCGTGGTGGCAGAGCAGGGATTACTCAGCGGGGAATTTGATTTATTACCTGTCCAGCAAAGATTCTTTAACCTCAACCTGCCAAATCCACACCACTGGAATCAGGCTTTTATGATCCAGCTTCCCGGTAATATCAATCCCGCAGAGATTGAACAGGCGCTGATCATACTGACCGAACGGCACGATATGCTACGCGCCCATTTCATCGCTACCGAAAACGGTTACCGTCAGTGCTATCCGCCGGCAATGCCGTCTTGGTTGCCGGTATTACGGCAGTGTGATATCGGTGAATTTACGGAGACAGAATTACACCAACAACTCACCCAATGGCAAAGTGGCTTTGATTACTGTAACGGCCCCTTATGGCAGGCCGCTCACCTGGCCGGATACGCCGACGGCAGCGCCCGATTATTCTTCGCATTCCACCATCTGATCATTGACGCCGTGTCCTGGCGGATCATTACGGAAGATATGCGTTTATTGCTACAAGGCATGCCCTTGCCCGCGAAAACCAGTAGTTACCGGCAGTGGGTAGCGGCTGTTCACCATTATGCACAACAGCATCAAGATGAAGTGTCCTACTGGCAACAGGTGGTGGCAGGCAACGATATCAATTCCGCGTTGGATAAAATCACGCATCACCTGTCCGGCATTTCTGCTGAGATAACGGACATCCTGCTGCATGAAGCCAATACCGGTTACCACACTGAAATTAACGATTTACTACTCAGTGCACTGACACTGGCATTACAGGCAACGTTCTCCCGGACAGTAAACGATATCGTTCTGGAAGGACATGGACGGGAAACCATCGATAGCACACTGGATATCGCCGAAACCGTCGGCTGGTTTACGACACTCTACCCCGTTCGGTTGGAAATGCAGGCCGATATTGCAGCAACCATTATTCACACCAAAGAGATGCTGCGTGCTGTGCCTAATAAAGGCATTGGTTACAGTGCCTTACATCAGGCCGGCTACCTGACCGGAGATTTGCCGGCCATCAGCTTCAACTACCTTGGTCAGTTAGGGGGAATCAGTCACCAAAAGCAAAATTGGTCACTGACCAGCGATGGTTGCGGCACAGTGATCGCCAGCGAGAATAGTAGCCATTTACTGCTGGCGATTAATGGCGCCGTTCAGGCCGGGAAACTGCAATTTAGTGTGGACTCCCGCTTGCCACAACCTCAGACAGAAGCCTTTATCAGCGCCTTTGAGCAAGCACTCAATAGCGTCATTATTGCCGGCCAAAAACAGGCCCAACAGGGCGGCATTAAAACCCCCAGTGATTACGGAATTCAAGGCGTTTCCATTGAGCAGCTAAACCAGCTTACTCATCGTTTTGGTCATGTGGATCATGAAGATTCACCCTCCTATCCAGAAAAGAAAACCATTTTGGACGTGTAAAAAATGTTAATGCTATTTAAAGAACTCAAGAAAAACCATGTATCAGTCTGGGTCTGTGAAGATAAATTAAAGCTGGCGTTTGCAGGGGAAACGCCCCCGGTTCAACTGATTGATAAAGTTAAAAAAAGAAGGGAAAACTTATTAGATTTCTTAAACAAAAAGAATATCTTCTCCGAAAAAGATTTCAAAGATTTTACTTTTAGTGACAATCAGGCCGAAAACAAAATTGAAGCGATATTTCCTGCCACCAGTCTGCAACAGGGTTTTATTTATCATCATCTGACCCAGCCACAAGATGATGCCTATCGTATGCAGCTATTGTTGGATTATCACACCCCTATTGACTTTGCCGCCTATCAACAGGCCTGGTCACTGGCCTCGCGGCGTTATCCGATCCTCAGAACGGCCTTTGATTGGGAAGGCGAAATCTTGCAGATTGTCACAACGGGTGCCAGTATCCGTTCAGCAAACTTTACGACCGAAGATATCCGTCAGTTACCCGAAGAAAAACGCCGCCAAGCAATTGAAACGATCCAACAACATGACCGCACCCTGCCTTTTGATTTAAGCCAGCCCGGATTAATCCGCTTCACTTTTATCAAGCAGGGGGAAAAGCGGGTTACCGTGTTGATCACCCAGCATCACTGCATTGCCGACGGCTGGAGTCAGCCGATTTTATTACAGACTGTGCATGAATATTACAATCAATTGATACGCGGACGAACTCCTCTGGTTGTGGTGGAGCAGGCTTATCTGGCCACCCAGCAATACTATCTGGATCATAAGGCTGAATCAGAAAAATATTGGGCAAAGCGCAAAACCCAATTCCAAAACGCCAACGATCTGGCTGCCCTGTTAACGCATCACATTGACTTAACGCAGATAAAAACCGTTGCAAAGCCGGCCGAACAAACGCTTACCGTGCAGGGCGATACTTATGGGCAACTTAAGAACCTGTGCCGCATGCAAGGGGTTACCCTGAATGTGGTATTGCAATTTGCCTGGCATAAACTCCTGCACAGCTATACCGGGGATGAACAAACGATTGTCGGCACCACTGTCTCCGGCCGCGATGTCCCGGTAGAAGGGGTTGAATCCAGTGTCGGCCTGTATATCAATACCTTGCCGTTGATGGTGCAGTGGAGCAAAGCAAGCCGTATTATCAGCGTGTTACAAGAGATACAAAAAGCGATCGCCGATCTTAACAGCCACAGTGCGATCTCACTGGCCAGCCTGCAATCCGACGGGGAACGGTTATTCCATAGTCTGTTTGTTTTTGAAAACTATCCTGATCTTGTGGTGAACGAAAACGAGGACGGTATTGAGAATACCCTGACACTCCGTCAGGCCATCGAAAAAGTGGATTATCCACTGTCACTGAAAGCCTATGAGCAAGATAACGCTCTTATCGTCAAATTGGGTTATGGTGAAGACTGGATGACCGATAAACAGGCACAGCGCTTGCTTTGCCAGCTTGAACGTATTCTGCATGTTGTGGCTAATGATCCCCACCAGCCGCATACATCCATTCAGTTCTTGAGTGAAGAAGAACACTATACTCTGCTGCATAACTGGAACCAGACCGATGCCCCCTATCCACAGGATAAAACCTTGCCGCAACGGTTTGAGGCTCAGGCCGAAAAGACGCCGGATAAGGTGGCACTGGTATTTGAGGGGGAAACCCTGACCTACCGGCAGCTAAATCAACGGGCAAACCAATTGGCCGCCGTTATCCGCCAATATTCCCTGCAAGCCAATACGCCAATCGCCCTGTATCTTGACCGCAGTCTGGAGATGGTAATCAGTATTCTGGCGGTGCTAAAAGCCGGCGGCGCCTATGTGCCGATTTCACCGACATACCCACCGGAGCGCGTGCAGTTTATGCTGGCTGACACCGCCGCGCCCTGTGTGGTGACTCAACAGCGGCATCTTTCGCTACTGACGGAATATACCCAAGCACTGGCTGAACCGCCGGCACTGATTGCAGCAGATGATACGACAATTACCGCAAACCAGTCGGTGGAAAATCCGGCACCGACCAATAAACCCACCGACTTGGCCTATATCATCTACACCTCTGGCACCACCGGCCAGCCCAAGGGCGTGATGGTTGAACACAGAAATGTTACCCATCTGGTGGCGGCACAGGCAACACTGTTTGATATCACAAAGAAAAAGAAAGCCTTACTGTTTGCTGCTTATGTCTTTGATGCTTCGGTTTCTGAACTGTTTCTCAGCTTATTGCATGGCCTGACGGGTTATATTTGCAGTGAAACAGCGCGTAGTGACGCTTTTGCGGTGGCGCAACTCATTCAGCGTGAAGAAATTGAAATCGCCACCTTACCGCCGGCCATGCTGAAAGTCTTGGTTGGCACGGAATTACCCTCATTGCAATTATTGGTGACCGCGGGTGAATCACCTTCTTTGGATTTTCTGGATTATTTTAGCCGGCACAGTGATGTGGTGAATGCGTATGGCCCGACCGAAATTACCGTGTGCGCGACCGGAAAACACTATCAACACGGCGATATTGCCGGCAATATTGGCCGGGCGATAAATAATGTTCGTTTATATGTTCTGGATGAATATGGCAACCCGCCTCCAATCGGGGCAGCAGGCGAACTCTATATCGGCGGTGCCGGCGTCGCACGGGGCTATCTCAACCGGCCTGAACTGACGGCCGAGCGTTTTGTGGCAAATCCTTTTGCCAGTGACGAAGACAAAATCAAGGGTTATACCAAATTGTATAAAACCGGCGATTTAGTCCGCTGGCGGCCGGACGGGGAGCTGGAATATCTGGGGCGCAATGATTTTCAGGTCAAAATCCGCGGTTACCGCATTGAACTGGCGGAAATTGAAACCGCCCTGTCTTCTCACCCGCAGGTGAAACAGGCAATAGTGATTGACCGTGAGCAGCAAGGCAATCAGGTGCTGGCCGCGTATTTGGTTACCGATGGCGCACTGTCCGATGAAATCCTGATTAAGCATCTTGCCGCACGCCTGCCGGACTATATGCTGCCCGCCAGCTTTACCCGTATTGATGCTGTTCCCCTGACCACCAACGGCAAGCTCGATCGCCATGCGTTGCCCGATCCCGTATGGAAAAACCGAGATCGTTTTATCGCACCGCGCACGGAGCTGGAAACCCGATTGTGTACGCTCTGGCAAGAGGTTTTGGGATTAGGGCAGATCGGTATTGAGGATAATTTCTTCCGTATCGGTGGCGATTCGATTGTCAGTATCAAACTGGTTTCCAAATTGCGGCAAGCGGGTTTCTCCCTGCAAGTCAAAGCGATCTTTGAAGCACCTACGGTGGCGCGGCTGGCGCAACTGCTGACACAAACTTCCGCCGCAGTCACCGTAGTGGCAGAGCAGGGATTACTCAGCGGGGAATTTGGTTTATTACCGATCCAGCACGATTTTTTCAACTGGCATTTACCGAGTCCGCACCACTGGAATCAGGCCTTTATGCTGCAACTTCCCGGCGACAGCAAACAGGCAGATATTGCGTCAGCCCTGATCGCCCTGACCGAGCGGCATGATATGTTACGCGCCCATTTTATCGCTACCGAAAACGGCTACCGTCAGTGCTATCCGCCGGCAATGCCGTCTTGGTTGCCGGCATTGCGGCACTGTCACATTAGTGAATGCACAGAAACGGAATTACACCAACAACTGACCCAGTGGCAAAGTGGCTTTGATTACTGTAACGGCCCCTTATGGCAAGCCGCTCACCTGACCGGATATACCGACGGCAGCGCCCGACTATTCTTCGCCTTTCACCACCTGATTATCGACGTGGTATCGTGGCGAATTATTGCGGAAGATATGCGCAGATTATTGCAGGGCGAAACCCTGCCGGCGAAAACCAGTAGTTACCGGCAATGGGTCAATGCCGTCCAGCATTATGCACAACACCATCAACAGGAAGTTTCCTATTGGCAGCAAGTGATGGCGGAGAGCCAGACTCACTCCGCTGTGGATGAAATCAGTCAACATCGGTTAGGCATTTCCGCTGAATTGACCGATATTCTGCTGCGGGAAGCCAATGCCGGTTACCACACCGAAATTAACGACTTACTGCTCAGTGCCCTTACTCTGGCATTACAGGCTGTTTTCTCACATCCGGTTAACCACATTCTGCTTGAAGGCCACGGACGGGAAGCCATCGACAATACGCTGGATGTCGCCGAAACCGTCGGCTGGTTTACCACTCTCTATCCGGTACGTCTGGTTATGCAGGACGATATTGCGGAGACGATTATTCACACCAAAGAGAGGTTGCGCGCCGTGCCGAACAAAGGCATTGGTTATGGGGCGCTACGTCAGGCAGGTTATTTAGCAGGAGATTTGCCGGCCATTAGCTTCAACTACCTCGGTCAGTTGGGCGAAGAAACCGGGCAAAATGGCTCACTGATCAGCGATGACTGCGGAGATGTCGTGGCAGACGATAACCTGAGTCATTTGCTGCTCAATATTAATGGCTTGATCCAAGCCGGTCGGCTGCAATTTAGTGTCAGTTCGCGCTTATCACAAACTCAAACGCAAATATTTATCACCGCCTTTGAACAGGCACTCAAGACGGTTATCACTGCCGGCCAGCAACAGGCGCAATTAGGTGGCGTGAAGACCCCCAGTGATTATGAATTTAAAGCCGTTTCCATTGCACGCTTAAAACGTTTACAGCAACACTATCCGATAGAAGCCCTGTACCCGGCCACCAGTTTGCAGCAAGGATTTATTTATCATCATCTGGCTCAACCCCAGGATGATGCCTACCGTGTGCAACTGCTGCTGGATTATCACGCGCCTATTGATCTTGCCGCCTACCAGCAAGCCTGGGCGCTGGCTTCACTGCGTTATCCGATCCTGAGAACGGCCTTTGATTGGGAAGGGGAAATTTTACAGATTGTCACAACGGGTGCCAGTATCCGGGCGGATAATTTCCAGATCAACGATATCAGCCAATTGCCCGAACACGCGCGCAATCAGGCGATTGATGCCATCCAGCAGCATGACCGTACCCTGCCCTTTGATTTAAGCCAGCCCGGTTTAATCCGTTTCACCTTAATTAAACAACATGAACAACTGCTAACGGTACTGATCACGCAACACCACACGATTACTGACGGCTGGAGTCATCCGATCTTATTGCAAGATGTGCATAAATATTACAACGAACTCACGCAGGGAAACCGCCCCCAGATAGTGGCAGATACCGCCTATCTGGCAACCCTGCAATATTATCTGGCGCACAAAGCAGAATCTGAGGAGTATTGGACAGAGCGCAAAGCCCAATTTCAGGGCGCCAATGATCTTGCGCCTCTGTTAACTCATCGCGTTGATTTAACGCAGATAAGAATGGTTGAAAAGCCCGCCGGGCAAGCAATTACCGTCCAAGAAAGCGCTTATCAACAGCTTAAGAAAATGTGCCATGAACAAGGCGTGACGCTCAATGTGGTATTGCAATTTGCCTGGCATAAATTACTGCACAGTTACACCGGGGATAAGCAAACGATTGTCGGCACCACCGTCTCCGGCCGTGATGTGCCGGTGGAAGGGATTGAATCCAGCGTCGGCTTGTATATCAATACCCTGCCGTTGCTGGTGCAGTGGAACAAAACCGACAGTGTGGTTAAGGTGTTACACGCTATCCAGAAATCTATCGCCGCCCTTAACAGCCACAGTGCCGTGTCGCTGGCCGGCCTGCAAGCCGACGGGGAACGGTTATTCCACAGTCTGTTTGTGTTTGAAAACTACCCCGTCCCGGAGGTCAGTGAAAACGAGGACGGTATTGAACATACCCTGATATTCCGCCGTGCCATCGAAAAAACCGATTATCCCTTATCGCTGATGGCCTATGAGCAGGATAACCGCCTGACTATCAAATTGGGGTATGGTGAAGACTGGCTGGCCGATCAACAGGCACAACGCTTGCTTCACCAGCTTGCGCGTATTCTGCATGCCGTGACTGATAATCCCCACCAACCGCATACATCCATTCAGTTTCTCAGTGAAGCAGAACGTCATACCCTGCTGCATGGCTGGAACCAGACCGATGCCCCCTATCCGCAGGACAAAACCTTGCCGCAACGGTTTGAGGCGCAGGCAGAAAAGACACCGGATAAGGTGGCACTGGTATTTGAGGGCGAAACCCTGACCTATCGACAGTTAAATCAACAAGCGAATCAATTGGCCGCCGTTATCCGCCAATATTCCCTGCAAGCCAATACGCCAGTCGCCTTGTACCTTGACCGCAGTCTGGAAATGGTGATCAGTATGCTGGCCGTGCTGAAAGCCGGCGGTGCCTATGTGCCAATTTCACCGACATATCCCCCGGAGCGCGTGCAGTTTATGCTGGCTGACACCGCCGCGCCTTGTGTAGTAACCCAACAGCGGCATCTTTCGCTACTGACGGAATACACCCAAGCGCTTGCTGAACCGCCGGCACTGATTGCGGCGGATGACCCAACCATCACCGCAAACCAGCCGGTGGAAAATCCGGCACCGGCCAATAAACCCACCGACTTGGCCTATATCATCTACACCTCTGGCACCACCGGCCAGCCCAAGGGTGTGATGGTTGAACACAGAAATGTTACCCATCTGGTGGCGGCACAGGCTGAACTGTTTGATATCACAAAGAAAAATAAAGCCTTACTGTTTGCCGCTTATGTTTTTGATGCCTCGGTTTCCGAACTGTTTCTCAGTTTATTGCACGGCCTGACGGGTTACCTGTGCAGTGACGCTGAACGCAGCGACGCTTTGGCGGTGGCGCAACTCATTCAGCGTGAAGAAATTGAAATCGCCACCTTACCGCCGGTGTTGCTGAAATTATTAGTTGGCACGGAACTTCCCTCGCTGCAATTATTGGTGACGGCGGGTGAATCGCCTTCCCTGGATTTTCTGGATTATTTCAGCCGGCACAGTGATGTGGTGAATGCGTATGGCCCGACCGAAATTACCGTGTGTGCGGCCGGAAAACACTATCAACACGGCGATATTGCCGGCAATATTGGCCGGGCAATCAATAATGTTCGGTTGTATGTTCTGGATGAACAGGGCAACCCGTCTCCAATCGGGGCAGCAGGCGAGTTATATATCGGCGGTGCCGGTGTGGCACGGGGCTATCTCAACCGGCCTGAACTGACGGCCGAACGTTTTGTCGAAAATCCCTTTGCCAGTGACGAAGACAAAACCAAGGGTTATACCAAATTGTACAAAACCGGCGATTTGGTGCGCCGGTTACCGGACGGGGAGCTGGAATATCTGGGGCGCAATGATTTTCAGGTTAAAATCCGCGGCTACCGCATTGAATTGGGGGAAATCGAAAGCGCGCTGACCTCACATCCACAGGTCAGACAGGCGGTGGTGATTGACCGGGAGCACCAGGGCAATCAGGTACTGGCCGCCTATCTGGTTATGGACGGAACCGTGTCGGATGATACCTTGCTTGCACACCTTTCTGCCCGTCTGCCGGACTATATGCTGCCCGCCGGTTTTACCCGTATTGACGCCATCCCGTTAACCCTTAACGGCAAGCTAGACCGCCGCGCCCTGCCGGTACCGGTATGGGAAAACCGGGACAGTTATGTCGCGCCGCGTAATGCGCTGGAAACCCGGTTATGTGCCATCTGGCAGGAGGTGTTGGGGCTGGAGCGCGTCGGTATTGCAGATAATTTCTTCCGTATGGGCGGCAACTCCCTGACCGCCATTAAGCTGACAGCAGCCATTCGCCAGACGCTGGCAATGGAAGTGTCACTGACGCAACTGTTTGAGTCGAAAACCATCGCCGCGCTGGCGGCGCACAAGGAACACACCGGTACAGTTATCCCTCACCTTGCATGGGATCGCTATCCCCTGTCATTTGCCCAAGAGCGGATGCTGTTTATCGAGCAGTTTGAACAGGGCACCGATGCCTACCATGTGCCCTATCTGGTTCAGTTGGATAGCGATACCTGCCTGCCATTATTGGAAACCGCCATTAATCAACTGGCCGAACGCCATGCGGTGCTGAAAATGGTCTATCTCAGCAATGATGAAGGGCAACGCTACCAACAGGTACTGGACAGGGCTTTGGTTATCAAGTCATCCCCTTGCTGTGAAGATATCAACACGCTCTTAAATGCAATACATGTTGAGGTCACCACCCCGTTTAGTCTGGCTGCCGAACCCAGCCTGCGCCTGTGTCACTATGCGCTGGCGGATAAGCACTATTTATTACTATTGTGGCACCATATCGCCATTGACGGCTGGTCGATTGATCTCTTTATCAATGAACTGGCCGAGATTTACGCCGCCTTGTCCGAAGGCCGGGACAGCCAACTGCCTGCGCTGGATATCACCTACGGTGACTATGCCGCCTGGCAGCGGGATTATTTGCAGGGCGACGTGCGTGAGCGCCAGCTTGCCTATTGGCAACAAACTTTGGCCGATTACGAATCGCTGGCCTTACCCACTGATTATCCCAGACCCGCTCAAGTGAGCTACGCGGGGCGGGATGTCAATTTTACCCTGAACACCGAGTTATCTGGCCAGCTACGAGCACTGGCAAAAACGCAGGAAACCACCCTGTATACGGTATTGCTCAGTGGCTTTTATGTCACGCTGGCAAAACTGTCCGGCCAAAACGATATTGTACTGGGCACCCCGACCGATAACCGCCACCATGCCCAAACCCAGTCCCTGATCGGCATGTTTGTTAACTCTCTGGTTTTGCGGGCGAAATTTAAGCAGACCGCCAGCGTCACCGTCCTGATTAAACAGATCCATCAGTTGGTGGCCGACGCCAAGGCACATCAGGATATGCCGTTTGAACAACTGGTGGAGGCTTTGGATATTGAGCGGGATACCGCCCGTCACCCGATTTTTCAGGTGATGTTCGGTTTGCAAAGTTTCGGGGAGAACCTGTCCTCGATAGGCAAACTGCCCTTCCGGCCGGTGACACTGGATGAATCGCTGTACAGCCCGGCTAAATTTGACCTGAGCCTGTTTCTGTCCGACGGGCAAGCCCGTATTAGCGGTTGCCTGAATTACGCAGTCAGCCTGTTTAGTGAGGCCACCATCGCGCGGCTGGCCGGCCTCTATCAACGGGTGCTGGCCGCCTTGGTGGCCGATCAGCAACAATCCCTGTCCGACATTGACAGCCTGTCCGCCGAAGAACGCCATACCCTGCTGCATGACTGGAACCAGACCGATGCTCCCTATCCACAAGACAAAACCTTGCCGCAACTGTTTGAGGCACAGACCGAAAGGACACCGGATAAGGTGGCGCTGGTATTTGAAGGCGAGACGCTGACCTACCGGCAGTTAAACCAACGGGCGAATCAGTTGGCCGCCGTTATCCGCCAATATTCCCTGCAAGCCAATACGCCGATCGCCCTTTACCTTGACCGCAGTCTGGAGATGGTGATCAGTATGCTGGCGGTACTCAAAGCCGGCGGCGCCTATGTGCCGATTTCACCCGAATATCCACCGGAGCGCGTGCAGTTTATGCTGGCTGACACCGCCGCACCGTGTGTGGTCACCCAACAGCGGCATCTCACCACACTGACGGAGTACGCCCAAGCGCTTGCTGAACCGCCGATATTGCTAGCCGCGGATAACCCCGCCATCACCAAAAATCAGCCGGTGGAAAATCCGTCACCGGCCAATAAACCCACCGACTTGGCCTATATCATCTACACCTCAGGCACCACCGGCCAGCCCAAGGGCGTGATGATTGAGCATAGAAATGTGACTCATCTGGTGGCGGCACTGGCAACACGGTTTGATGTGACAAACCGAAAGAAAGCCTTACTGTTTGCCGCTTATGTCTTTGATGGTTCGGTTTTTGAATTATTCCCCAGTTTACTCAATGGCCTGACAGGTTACCTGTGCAGTGAAGCAGAACGCAACGCTCCGGCGGTGGCACAACTGATCCAGCGCGAAGGGATTGAAATCGCTGCCTTACCGCCGGCCATATTGAAGCTATTAATTGGCACTGAGTTACCCTCCCTGCAATTGCTGGTGACCGCGGGTGAATCCCCCTCCCTGGATTTTCTTGATTATTTCAGTCAGCACAGCGAGGTATTGAACTCTTACGGCCCAACCGAAATTACCGTGTGTGCCACAGAGAAACACTATCAACGTGGGGATATTGCCACCAATATTGGTAAGGCGATAAATAATGCCCGTCTGTATGTCCTTGACAAACAGGGCAACCTGTCCCCTATCGGCGCACCAAGCGAGTTATATATCGGCGGTGCCGGCGTGGCACGGGGCTATCTCAACCGGCCTGAACTGACGGCTGAACGTTTTGTCACGAACCCATTTGCCAGTGATGAAGATAAAGCCAAAGGTTATACCCGCCTGTATAAAACCGGCGATTTAGTCCGCTGGCGGCCGGACGGGGAGCTGGAATATCTGGGGCGCAATGACTTTCAGGTCAAAATCCGCGGCTACCGCATTGAACCGGGGGAAATCGAAAGCGCGCTGACCACGCATCCTCAGGTCAAACAGGCGGTGGTGATTGACCGGGAACACCAAGGGAATCGGGTACTGGCCGCCTATCTGGTCACAGACAGCGCACTGTCCGATGATACTTTGGTGCGATATTTATCTTCCCGCCTGCCGGACTATATGATCCCCGCCAGTTTTACCCCTATTGATGCCGTTCCCCTGACCCTCAACGGCAAGCTCGACCGCCGCGCCCTGCCGGAGCCGGTATGGGAAAACCGTGACAACTATATTGCGCCCCGCAATGCGCTGGAAACTCAGTTATGTACTATTTGGCAGGACGTGTTAGGGCTGGAACGGGTCGGTATTGAAGATAATTTCTTCCGCATTGGAGGTAACTCCCTGATAGCGATTAAATTGACCACAGTAATGCGTAATGAAATAGATATTGATATTCCTTTAACTATTTTATTTAGCTACAAATGTATTTCCTTATTATCCCAATGGCTGGAAGCCGGTGGTGATAAATATAATTTACTTAATTTCTTAACGCCGGCATCAACTGCATCCCATAAACTGTTTATGATTCATGCCGTCAATTGTGGCAGTGAGGTATATGAGCCTCTGGCAAATGCTTTATCCGATAGGTATAACTGCATCGGCATCGATAATTATAATCTTTGCACCGATAATCAAATTGATTCATTACAACAAATAGCCCAGATCTACATGAGGTTGATCTTAACCGAAACGGCCATTGATAAACCGATTCGTCTTTTAGGCTGGTCACTGGGAGGGCAATTAGCAATGGAAATTGCTTTTCAATTAGAACAACTTGGTGCCAAAGAGATTCAGTTGTTTTTATTGGATACGGTCATTAATACTGACGAGATAAAAGCACTCAGGAGTAAACTGGATATATCAAGTGCCTATAGTCAAGTCGTCAGGAAATTGCAGGAAATGGGCGCAAGTGAAACTTATATTAATAAAGTATTGGCCGCAATACCGTTTGAATCTGGAATAGCAAACTGTCATTTAAGCGGAAAATTATCACATACTAACATCACCTTATTTAAAGCGGGGCAAGCCAGCCCACATCATAAAGAGGGCGTTGGATTTGCGATGAGTCAATTGATAGCTAAAATACCGGATAATAATATTTCGCCATGGGCAGTCAATCCCTTGGTCATTAAGATGATTGATGATTGTTATCATGAAAATATTATTACCGCTGTTCCCCTTATCAGTACAGAAATAATGAATACCTTGTCAATTAAGGATAATCATTAAAAAATTGCTCACTCCCTTACTCCTCGCCCGGCGAGGAGTAAGGGAAGCACGAAAACCAGTAACGCTCGGTATAGCGCCGGAATTTGTCAGGCACGGATCGGTTTCAAATGACCTGTTGCAAACGATCAGTTTCAAACGATCTATTTCAAAAAAAAGGAAAAATCCGTATAATCCCCCTCCTGCCAAAAGTCCATACAGGAAATCTATCGTCGATATTATCGGCAATGTGAGAAGTCGCAATGAATCAAAAAGATAACAGAAAAGAGATACTTGAATTCAACAAACTCCAAAAACGCCTGAGGAGAAATGTTGGTAATGCGATTATTGATTACAATATGATTGAAGATAATGATGTGGTAATGGCATGTATCAGTGGCGGCAAAGATTCATTCGCGATGTTAGATATCCTGTTGAATCTGCAAAAAGCGGCACCCATAAACTTCAAAGTCGTTGCAGTAAACCTTGATCAGAAACAACCCGGTTTTCCTGAGCATATTTTGCCCCAATATTTTGAAAGCCTGGATATTCCATACTACATCGTCGATAAAGATACCTACTCCGTTGTTAAAGAGAAAGTGCCTGAAGGTAAAACGACCTGCGGGTTGTGTTCAAGACTACGTCGCGGCACGCTCTATTCTTTTGCAGAAAAAATCGGCGCAACAAAAATTGCACTGGGTCATCATCTTGATGACATCGTTGAAACGCTGTTCCTGAATATGTTCCACGGCGCCCGCATGAAAGCCATGCCGCCAAAGTTACGCTCTGACGATAGCCGTAATGTCGTCATCAGGCCGCTGACCTATTGTCGGGAAGCTGACCTTATTATGTATGCGGAACACAAACAATTCCCAATCATTCCCTGCAATTTATGCGGTTCACAAGAAAACCTACAGCGGCAAGCGATCAAAGCAATGCTGGTCGATTGGGATAAAAAAACCCCCGGCAGAGTAGAGAGTATTTTCAAATCTATTCAAAATGTCAGCCCAAGCCAATTGGCAGACAAAACGCTTTTCGACTTTGTTAACTTACCGTTGGATCGTGCGGGAGAGAGGGAAGAGTATGCGTTTAACGAAGCCGTTGTCTCATCAACCAACATTGATGAAACCCTGTTTATCGATGTGACAAACATTTAATGCTCCGCAAAGCAGCCTTGGTGACAGGCTGCTGACAAAAAAATGCCGATACGCAAATCCGCATCGGCATAGTTAATGCGCATTTACAGCCATTTGCTTCGTCTTAACCACCAGGCGAAAATCCCAATCAAGAGTGACATCAAAAGCGTGAATAAGCCGAAGCCAAACGGGTACGTATTACCGGGTATTCCCCCCAAGTTGACACCAAATAACCCCGTCAAAAAGGTTGTCGGCAAAAATACCATCGCCAACAGGGACATCATGTAAGTACGGCGGTTCATGGCATCTGCCATCATGGAACTGATTTCATCGGCCAAAACGGCGGTTCGGGCAATACAACCATCAAGATCATCGATTCCCCTGCCCAATCGATCCGCAATTTCCTGCATTAAACGACGCTCTTCATCACTCATCCAAGGCAGCCGCTCACTGGCTAAACGAATGAAAATATCCCGCTGTGGTGCCATATACCGGCGCAAAACGATTAACTGCTTACGCAACAAGACTAATTCGCCACGACCGGGCACTTTTTGCTCCAAAATACCATCTTCAAACTCAATCAGGTTGTCATGCAGCGCTTCAATAAAATCATTGACTTCATCAGTAATGGCACCAGCGATTTCTACCAGCCAATTACCGGTACTTTTTGCCCCCACCCCGTTATGCAAATCGTCCAGCACTTGATCAATGCAATGAATTTTGCGATGCCGGCTGGAGATAATCATTTTGTCATTAATATAGATGCGAAACGAAACCAGATGATCGGGACGCGCATTATCATTGCGGTTCACCGATCTCAAGGTAATCAAAGTGCCTTCACCAGTGCGCAGTACCTTCGGGCGAATACTTTCGCTCACTAACCCGTCTTTTACCGGGAACGGCAGTAAGGCGGTATCCATGAGCCATTGATGGCTCGCTGAATTTTTGTAATCAAGGTGCTGCCAGACTGGCTGCTCTGCTGTTACGAGTGAATCTCCGCCAAATGCTGTCATGCCTCCCTTACCATTTAACTGACAGGCATAAATGGCATTTGAACCGTTAAATACCGAGCCATAGATCGTTTCCACATCTGCTCCTTATTTGTACCCAATTTTCATGGTGTTTCTTGCTGATATACATGGTTATGACTATAGGCGACATCTTCAGGATTGGTGATCAGGTATCCCTGTAACCAGGGTTTAAACGATATTATAAGACATTGTTAATTAAAGGAAGATAGAGTATTTCATCAACATTGCATCTATTTTTGTGGGCAAGATCGCACTATTCCTTTACACTGACGGCGCAGTTTACTTTATAGAGGGATTAAACCATGACACAAACCGTCAAGTTTCAAGGTGGTGATATCACCGTTAACGGAGATTTTCCACAAGCAGGTCAGGCCGCAAAAGCGTTCACACTCGTTGCCAAAGATCTCGCTGATGTCACATTGAGCCACTACGCAGGTAAACGTAAAGTGCTTAATATCTTCCCAAGCATTGATACCGGTGTTTGTGCCACATCTGTCCGTAAATTTAATCAACTTGCCAGCGAATTAGACAATACTGTCGTCCTGTGCATTTCGGCGGACTTGCCTTTTGCTCAGTCTCGTTTTTGTGGTTCTGAGGGTCTGTCTAATGTTGTCACGCTTTCTACACTGCGTGGCGGGAAATTTCAGGAAGATTACGGCGTTGCAATAAGTGAAGGTCCATTGGGTGGGCTGACTGCACGCGCTGTCGTTGTTCTGGATGAAAATAATCAGGTTATTTATAGCCAGTTGGTCGATGAAATCACCAATGAACCTGACTATGACAGTGCATTAGCTGCATTGAAATAATTATTACATTATTAACAGTCACATTGCTCTTGTTTTTTAACACAGCAATGCATTGTTTTTAAAGGTTTATTGTCTGGCGACGATAAAATTACAATTGTATTTTATCGTCGCTCGTTTATTTTATACATCAAACCTTCCCACAATAATGAAGACGCATTATTCCAGCCGACATCAAGCCCTTTGACCTTCCCTCTGAAAAATATTTTCAAATCAAAGTATTGTATTCATTATCGCACCAATAACCGCCTGTTTTTCAATCACCTCATTATATTCACAAAACCACACTATCACTAACTAAAAAGAAACATTAGTTATAATCCTGTTGCAAAATAATTTACCTTGTGAAATATTGCATATCGATTAATGACATCAGATATCTACTTAGTGTAGCCAGTTGGATCAAGGTAATTCAGTGGATAAAACATTTTGATTTGTTTTCTGAACCTTAATCTAAAGGCTCATGCGGTAGCTTTGGTTGCACAAGGGGTTTTTATGGAAAGGATCATTATCGCTCACTCTTCATTAGGTGATGACGCTTTATTCTTTAAGTCATTAAAAGGAAAAGAGAAACTATCAACTATTTATAGTTTTGAAGTCGAACTGTTCAGTGAACAGAAAGATATTGACACCAAAGCGTTACGAAACAAACCCATATCAATAGAAATAAAGAACCCGGCAAACATTTCAGAAAAACCATGTTTTCTAAGCGGACTTGTCCGTGAAGCAATTACCTGTGATTATTACGATAACTACCATTATTTATATAAGGTTATCATCCAACCTGCTTTGTTTATTCTCACTTTAAATAAAGATTTCAGAATCTGGCAAAAAAAGACCGTTCCTGAGATTATTCAAGATATCCTTAATAAACATAAGGTAAAATTTAAGAATGAGCTCAATGCGAAATACCAGCCATTAGAATATTGTACTCAATATAAAGAAACTGATTTCGATTTTTTGAGCCGGCTAATGGAACGTGAAGGGATTTATTACTATTTCCAGCACAATCAAAGTGATCATATCCTTATATTGGCTGATTCCCCTCAATCCCATGCAGCGCTACCTGAACATGCTTCGCTTGAATATTATCCAAACCCTTTTCCACCCAGAAACAAAGATAAATGTTATCTCTATGACTGGACTGTAAGTTATTCAATCACGCCAAAACTCTATACGATGAGTGACTATAACTTTCTTAAGCCAAATGCTCAGCTAAAAGAAACGCAACAAAATCCCGATCCGGCCGCCCCCAAAACAGAATTGTTTGAGTGGCCAGGGAATTACAGCGAAAATACGCAAGGGCAATTCTATGTTCGGATACTACAACAATCCTGTACCGCGCAGAGTCAGTCTATAAAAGCGAAAAGCCTGGAATCAGGCATTGCCCCAGGTTATACCTTTACATTATCAAATGCCCTGCGGGATAAAGATAACGGTGACTATCTTATTATCAGTGCCAATTATGAACTGCATGAAAGCCCCTATATTATAGCGACGAATTCTTCCCCTACTGATGCTGATAGCACAAGAAAAATCATCACAGCGTTCACCGCTATTCCCGCCAAAGTGAACTGGCGCGCTCCCCGCACCACACCGTGGCCGATAGCAGGCACTGAGCGAGCTACGGTTGTCGGCGCAAGTGGCAAAACCATTTGGACCGATGAATATGGCAGGGTCAAACTCAAGTTTCACTGGGACAGAAGCGATACCCAAGACGATAAAAGTTCCTGCTGGGTACGGGTATCCAATAATTGGGCGGGGGCAAAATTTGGGGCAATACAGGTGCCCAGGGTGGGAGAAGAAGTTCTCGTCAGTTTCATTAATAACAACCCCGATGAGCCGCTCGTCGTGGGACGTAATTTCAACCAGAATAATATGCCTCCCTGGGAATTACCCGCCGAAGCCACCAAAATGGGAATAATGTCACGCAGTCTGGAGGGCGGAAAAGAGAATACCAGTTATTTGTTGATTGATGATGCCCAAGGAAAAGAGTCTTTTGAAATACACGCGGAGAAGGACATGAAAATCTCGGTGGAACACGATCAAACGGTTTCTATTGAGGGTTCACGTACCACAGAGATCAAAAATAAACAAAAAACCACCGTGACCAACGGCAAGGAAATCGAGGTCACCAGTGGCGGCATTAAATATACCATCTCTGACGGATATAAAGCCGATATCACGGGTGATAAATCAGAAAAAATCAGCGGTTCTTATCAATTAGATGTTGGCAGTCATCTGACTAAAAATATCAGTGGAAATTACAAATTGAGCATTACAGGAAATAAAAATGAATCCGTGACAGGAAACATTGAGTTTAAAGCCAGTCAATTCTCCTTAACATCCAGTTCTACATTCGACATTAACGGTACGGTTAAAGTTTCTATAACGGGGGTGCTTATCCAATTGGGTTAAGTGCTTAAAAAAATTCATGCGAGACTTTTCAATGCAAATCATCAAACCTCTGCGCTTAAGTCTACTACACCGCCCTTATCGCTGGTTGCAACACAATTATCTTGGGGTCTCCATTATGGCCTTAACCGATATGAGCGCGACTCCTCGCCTACGGCCTGAGCCAGAACTTTGGCAACTTACAGAGGCTGAATTGAAAACCTGCAATGGCATTATCGATCTCGCGATGCCCAAATCCTCCGCTGAATTTCTCGCAACTGGCTATGCCTATACTCATCACCAGACAGATAAAACTGCCTGCTGCGCGCGTATTCAGGTAGAGCAATTGGATAAGACGCTGATGGTTTCCGGGGATCGTCATTGGGTTGGTGATAAACCCTCTGAACCCCAGAAATTCGGCCAGATGAGACTGGATTGGAGCCGTGCTTTCGGCGGAAAAAATTATGAAGAAAATCCACACGGCATCGGCTTTGCCCCAGAGACAGAGGAAAATGGTGGCGAGATCCATCGGTTACCCAATATAGAAGCCCAAAACAGGCAGCTTTTGTCACCACGGGATACCCCCAATCCCGCCAGTTTTTGTCCTCTGGGATTGATGTGGCCACGTCGTTTCACTCGGATAGGTAAAAAATATGACGAACAGTGGCTGGAAAATGAATTTCCGGGTTTTTCCCGTGATATCGACTGGCGATTATTTAATTCTGCTCCCCGTGATCAATGGTGGGAGCAATATCAAGCGCTACCAGAAAACGCCGCATGGCGCATCTGGAATATGCATCCTGAAAAACCGCTACAAGCCGGGAAACTCCCACCGTGGCAAGCTCGCTGCTTTATCAAACGACTGCGCGCCGACGAAGAGGTTTTCGAAGAGATCATCATGCGCAATACAACGGTGTGGTTTTTTCCCCATCTGGAACAAATGCTCCTGATTTGGCACGGCAGCGCACGTATTAATGAGGATGATGCCACTGATGTGGTACAAATGCTCTCTGCCATGGAACTCAGTCACGAAGCGTGCTCGGAAAATTATTATCTGCAAATACTCAACCAGCGCACGGATAAAGCAAAAGGCGCATTATATGCCTTCCGGGAAAAGGATTTGATCCCGGAAAGTATCATTGGCCCGTGGGTAGATACAGAACAACCGAAAAATGCCAGTCCCTTGCGGACAAACCTGCAAAATCGCGAGAAACGCCTGCGTGAGCAACAAAAGGAGCGTATGGCGAAATACGGGAAAGATATCAGTGCACTCATTCCCCCCTGTATTGAACAGCCTTCCAATCCCAGGCCAGATGAATTACCGGAGTTTGTGCACCAAATCGAGCAAGACGCGGCGCAAAAATATCTTGAAGCCGAACAGCTTTGGGAAAAAATGCGTGCAATAGCTCAAGAACGAGGCATTGAGGTCGACCCCATTGCGATGAAAGATCCGCTCAGGGGGCCACAAAATTCCCAGCAAATACGGAATACGCTGTACCAGCAACATGATCAGCAAAAACATGATCAGCAAACATCACGGGAACTGAGTGATACGAAGCTGGAGCAACTTGAGCAATCTCTCCATAAAATGTATCTGGCCTCAGTACAAGCCCAACCGCCGGCCCTGCGTTTGACGGGTAATCTGTCACAAATTATTCGCAAGCGAGTCCAACGCATCATGCAGGAAGGGGGCGATTTCAGGGCAATGGACTTTACGGGAGCCGATTTATCCGGCATGGATCTGCGGGGTGCCAATTTTTCCCACAGTTTGCTGGAAAGCGCCTGTTTCAATAACAGCCAATTAGATGGTGCTGATTTCAGCGAGGCCATGTTGGCCAGAACGGAGATCTGCCACGCCTCTCTCTATGGTGTAAAACTGGATAGTGCCTGTCTGGCACAGGCAAAATGTGAACAAAGCGATTTTTCAGCGGCCAGTTTTAAGGAAACGCAATTGCAGGAAACCTTGTTTGATCATTGCCGATTTAACCACGCGGTCTTCACCGATCTGCTCCTGCAAACCACCTTTATTAAACGTTGCCGTTTTCAGCATTCACAATGGCAAGGTTGTACTTTTCTTGAAATGGTGCTGCCTTCGCTGAAATTTAACCACGCCAGCTTAAAAAAAGTTTCTTTTATCAAATGCCAGTTGGAAAACGCCGTTTTTGATCATGCCATGCTCGAAAGTTGTTCATGGGTAGCAACAAAAGCAGAAGCGATCCGGTTTCGATCAGCCAAACTGCTCAACTGCGTATTTACCCTGCAAAGTGTGCTTAATCAGGCCGATTTCTGCTATGCCACATTAACGGAATGTAATTTACGCCAGACCCCTTTGGTTCAGGCTTCTTTCTGCGCTGCAACGCTGAATAACAGTGACTTGAGCGAAGCCAACTGCCAATTGGCCGATATGCAGTATTTGCATACCAGCAAAAGTCTATTTGTCAGAACAGATTTTAGAAACGCATTGCTGAATAATGCCAACCTGATTGGGGCTTTTATGCAGAAATGTACGTTTTGTGGCACTAATTTACGCGAGGCTAACTTGTTTCGCACGGATATGTCCCAGTCGATCATTGATAACACCACCTTGATTAATCATACCTATACGCAGCGTACTAAAACCTTACCTAAACGTGATCAGGAAGTGATATGAGTACGCTGACGGCCAATGAAGTCATGATTAAAATCAAACAAGGTGACGTCATTGAAAAAGTCAATTTGCAGGGAATATCATTGGTTGGAAAAAATTTATCCGGCGGCAGGTTCAGGGCGGTAGATTTTTCAGATGCCGATTTCTCTCATACTATTCTTGAAGAGTCGGTTTTTACTGAATGCCTGTTCGAAGAAACTGCTTTCAATTCGGCTCTATGTGAAAAAACCTTGTTTGAACAATGCAATATGATACGCGCGATATTCAATAAGGCGACACTGAACGCCAGTCTGTTCAACCAATGTGTTTTGAACAAAACCCAGTTCAAAATCACAAAGCAAAACAGTACTCAGTTTTTATCCTGCCATCTGCAATATGCCAACTTTATTGATAGTGAATTTGAGCGCGTGACATTTATCAATTCAGTTCTGGGTTACGCAACATTACGTAATAGCCGCTTTTTCCTGGCCACATTTTTTCGTCAGGATTTAAGAAACACGGATTTTTATGCCGGTCAGTTCATCAAAACCGTTTTTTTTGAATGTGATCAGCGCGGTCAAGATTACCAAAAACTGCAATTTCAAGAATGTCAGTTTACGAATAATCAACTTGATGCCGTTAATTTTAATCACTCAACGTTAACTCATTGCAACTTTCAGGGAAGCACGCTGCAAGATGCTCAACTTTCGAATGTCAATGCTACCCAAGCGTTATTTATCAACGCCGATTTGACCCGTGCTTGTTGCCACAACAGTCTGTTTAATGAAGCGATTTTTATCGGTGCTTGCCTTGAGTGGACTGATTTCCGGCAAAGTCAACTGCAACAAGCCATCATGCAAAAAGTCCGGGCAGTCAATGCACAATTTGTTGGCTGCGAAATGACCTATGCGGATTTTTCCTATGCCAATGTTAATCATGGTGATTTTCGTTCTGCTCAATTTATGAGAACCCTTTTTCATCGTACTCAACAGGTTGGGACATTATTCACTGATCGCTTAGGCATATTGGAAAATGATCCTGAATTATTTGCTGCTGAAGAGTGGAGTACACAACAACACCAACGTAAGATTTAATCCGGAGGATCAATATGATGAAATCTTCTCACGCACTTTCTTCATCTACTCTTGCTACGGAACCTCTGTACATGGAACAGCCATACCCAGAACAGCTACAGCAGATTGTAGGCCAAGTCGTTAATATTCTTCATGACGGCAGTGTAGTGGTTGAGAACCAAAACCGTAGCTGGCATTGTCAACAAGCCGCCAGTTGCCTATTGACACCTGAAATTGGGGATAATGTATTACTTGTACAAGCCAATAAACAGCACTGGATATTGGCAATATTAGAGCGGGCACAGCAACAAAATCCGGCTGAAATCAAGGTACCCGGCGATTTATCCATTACCGCTCAGGGAAATTTGAATCTAAACAGTAACGGATTGAATATTATTGCCGACAATGGAAATTGCCATATCAATGAAATGCAATACAGTGGCGAATCTTTGTCCGCTTGGGTATCCGTCACAAAGATGATAGGCAATCAATTTGAATCCGTTTGGCAAACGGTCACTCAGTTAAGCCATCGTCTTTTTCGTCATACGACGCAAACAGAACAAGTGCACGCAGGGCAATTGGATATGCGAGCGGAGAGTTATGCACGGCTACACGCCCAAAATACCGTCGTTTCCGCCAAGGCAATCACCAAAATAGATGCTGAACAGATTCATATTGGATAAAAGAGATAAAGGAGAAAGTCATGTTCGCCAATACGCAAGGAGGTGGCATGGATCTGGCAATACCCGATATCTGCCTGACCCCAAGCCCCCCAGGTGCTCCGATACCGGTGCCTTATCCCAATACCGCACAAGGTACTAGTGGCATAAGTGCCAGTACCGCCAATATTCTCTTTGTGGGTAGTCCAGCGCATAACATAACAACCATCATCGCCATAACGAATGGAGATAATCCGGGGGTCAATTTAGGCGTCACATCCGGGACTGTCATGGGGCCATCCCGCCATACGCTGGGTGCCAATAGCGTCTTGATTAAAGGGTCGCCAGCAACCCGACTAACAAGCCCTACCATGCAGAATTCAACCAATGCCATAGGATCACGCATTAGCCCCAGTCAGACAAAGGTCGATATTTCAGGGGCATAATATCCCCCCGTCTCTTTTCTACTGAAGCGATTGATAATAAAACACAGGAGACTTTCTCTATTAATAGGTTAAGTTTCAAACGGGCAATGCTGATATTGCTGTTTTTTCCATTATTGATCGTGCCATTGATAGCATTGACAGGATGTTCATCATCAGAACAGAAAAAATTGCCATCCTATAAATTGATTTTCAATGCCACAAATAATGTGAATGACTCAGCTCCGCTAAAAATACGCATTATTTTATTGAAGTCGGCTTCAGAGTTTATGTCTGCTGATTTCTTCTCACTGCAAGGTAATGCGCAAGCTGTACTGGGTAATAATTTCATTGATTCTCAGCAATTCTTTTTATTGCCTTTCCAACACCAGTATTTCCTGTTGGAAAAAAACCTGCCAGAAACGAACTATATCGGTATTTTTGCGGAATATAAGCAACTGGATGGAAAAAGATGGCGTATTTCGTTGCCGGTTCCTATTCCCGAACAACCTGCTTTCTACCAGTTTTGGGCGTCGTCACCAGACACATTAGATATATGCCTTCAAGTCACAGCCTGTGGTTTAAATTCCGTCAATACATGCCATTAGCGTTATGCCGTAAGAGAAGGAACGAGATGAGTAGATCAGAAAAAGTTATCTGGACAGAAGGCATGTTCTTGCGTCCCCATCACTTTCAACAGGCTGAAAACTATCTGGAGGCTTATGTCCGCGATTGGGGTATGGCTCAGGTGCCCTATTACTGGGGATTTTTAACGTTAAAATTAGATCCGTCATTTCTCGAACAGGGCAAGGTCATGGTTGCCTCAGCCAGCGGGATCTTTCCTGACGGGACTCCCTTTAATTTCACCGAAGCACACGCCCCCGCCCCATTGCAAGTTGCAGAAAATCAAACTGGGGAAAATATCGTACTGGCACTCCCGATCTTCCGGGGAGGAAGGGAAGAAATTATTTTTCATGAGAGCAAAGACTCTATGGCGCGCTTTGTCAGTGTTGATACGGAAGTCAATGACTTTAATGCTATGTCCGTCGGCAGTGCCACCGTGCAGTTTGGGCGAATGCGCCTGCGGTTGATGTTGGAATCAGATCTGACACCGGAATGGACTTCACTCAGTATTGTGCATGTTATCAATAGAACCCGTGAGAATAAATTACACCTTGACTCACACTTTATTCCTCCCCTGCTCAACTGCCATGCACATTCTCAGGTTGTCGGTTTCATCAATGATTTGCAGGGATTGTTGGAACAGCGCCGCCAACAGATAAGTCAGTGTCTGCTACAATTGGGACGACAAAATAGTTCAGAAGTCATGTACTTTCTCTTGCTGTCATTGGTCAATCGTTATAGCGGCCAAATCAACCATATACAGAATATATCCTTACTGCATCCAGAGCGGTTGTTCAGTGAATGGTTGCAATTTGCTACTGAACTGGCCAGTTTTACGCCATCGCGAATTCCAGAAGAAAAACTGCCCATTTATGATCATGACAATTTAAAATTGTGTTTCAATCACCTCATGCTCCTGTTGCGTCAAGGGTTGTCAATCATTCTGGAAGAACATGCGATTCAGTTGCCTCTGACTGAATATTCTCATGGGCTGAATGTGGCGACTTTACCTGACGCCAATATGCTCAATACATTCAGCTTTGTATTGGCCGTTTATGCGGATGTTCCTAAAGAAACGCTGATATCTTACTTTCCAGCGCAGATGAAGATTGCTCCGGTTGGCCGCATACGTGAATTGGTTCAGTTACAGCTACCGGGTATCCCGATCAGTGCCATGCCATCCGTTCCCAGACAAATTCCCTGGCATTCCGGTTACTTATACTTCGAATTAGAAAAAGAGGGTGAATTATGGAACCAAATGGAAAAATCCAGTGGTTTTGCATTACATCTGGCGGGTCAATTTCCTGGCCTGCACATGGAATTTTGGGCTGTCCGAAATCGATCCCAAAGTCAGGCTAAAAGTTAGCGCTAATAGGAGTCGCCGCTGATATGACGCAGAAAAAAGAAATCCCCAATAGGCGTTTTGTGCTTTCTGGCGACGTTCGGGATAATCCATTAGTCACTGCCGCAAACCCCCTATTAAACAGCATCCCACAGATCCGCCAGTATACTGAGCATCCGAATCCAACCGATTTGCGGCAAAAATTGATCGATGACATTCGCAGTTTTGAACTGCAATGCCAATATGCCCAATTACCTTATGAAGTCATTATCGGTGCACGCTACTGCCTTTGTACCGCATTGGATGAAGCCGCAGCGCTGACACCTTGGGGAGTTAGCAGTGTTTGGTCTGGCCGTGGATTGCTGGTGACGTTTCATAACGAAACCTGGGGAGGGGAGAAATTTTTCCAATTGTTAGCCACGCTATCCCAAAAACCCCAAGAGAATCTCTGGTTGCTGGAACTGATTAATTTCTGTCTCCAGCTTGGATTTGAAGGGCGCTACCGTGTCATGGATAATGGGCGCTCTCAACTGGAAACCTTGAAACAGCGCCTGTTTCAATTAATCCATTCGATTCGTGGCAACTATCCCCCTGAACTTTCACCGGCATTGCAGAGGATCGTAGCCCCAAATAAACTCAGGCAATCTTCCTTCCCTATTTGGGCCTATATAGCAATCGTCTGTTTTATTACCTGTATTCTGTATATCGGCCTGAATTGGCAGTTGGAAAATATATCCAGCCCGGTATTGTCGAAAATATATCAAGTCAATTTGCCCAATATATCAGTCAATGATCGCGTTTCTTCTTTCATGCCCCCGACGTTAAATCTGCAAGATAAACTGAGACATGAAAGTACAGCGGGATTACTGAATGTAACGGATTTAGCCGATAGAAGTCTCATCACCTTAAAAGGCGATGGTTTATTCAATACGGGTTCCACGCAAATTAAAAACCGTTATCTCCGCGTGATTAAACATATTGCTGAGACAATAAATAATATCGAGGGAAGAATTTTAATTATCGGTTATACCGATGATGTTCCCATTAATAGCCTCATTTTTTCATCCAACTATGCACTATCACTCGCCAGAGCCAAATCAGTCAAAAGAGCACTGCAAAAATATCTGGATCATCCTGAACGGATAAGTACAGAAGGCAGAGGAGACAGTAACCCCCTATTCCCTAACGATACGCCAAGCCACCGCGCTAAAAACAGACGGGTTGAAATCATACTGTTAGTTCCTCCTGTAAATCAGATGGAGTGAGGAAAATAAAATATGTTGAATGCCATTCTTGCTATTTTTACCAGCCGGTTAATATGGAGTTTCCTTGGAATAACCGCCATCTCTTCTATTATCTGGTTTATTGGCCCTATTACTTCTGTCGGCAACGTAATACCTTTTGAATCAAGTACAGTACGCATAGTGACCATTGCTTCATTATACCTTGTCTGGCTGTTTATCCAGTTAGCGACCCGCTCATATCAGGCTTGGCTAAATAAAAAGCTTTCTACTCCATTAAACAGAGGCAATGACGAGCGTGAGCAATTACAAGATCCACAATATATCCCCTTGGCAGAGCACTTTTCAGATGCCTTGCGGTTACTCAAAAATGCCTACTTTTATGGTTTGAACACCCAATATAAACCGGGCTGGAGCCTCTTTAACCGTCAATATTTATATCAGCTACCGTGGTATGTCCTTATCGGTGCCCCTAACTCAGGGAAAACCACCCTACTGGCAAATTCCGGCTTGCACTTTCCATTAGCCGATCATTTTAAGACCTTTACCCCGTCCGGCATAAAAGGAACGGATAATTGTGACTGGTGGTTCACTAACCATGCTGTCCTGCTGGATACGACCGGACGATATACCACTCAGGACACACTGCCCGAACAAGATGCCCACGAATGGCAGTGTTTTACCCATTTATTGAAAAAATATCGCACACGCCAGCCACTTAACGGCGTCATTGTGACTATTAGTGTGGAAGATTTATTAAATCCATCAAAGAAAGCGCGTGATCAACAAGCCTATTTATTACGCAGGCGTTTGTCAGAATTACATGAACAGTGCAAGATCCAATTTCCAATCTATGTCATTATCACCAAAACGGATTTACTGAAAGGATTTAGTGCGTACTTTTCCCATTTTGACAAGGCGCAGCGCGATCAAATTTGGGGTTTCAACTTTCCATGGAATAAAACAGATCTGTGGAACAAGGCAGATTGGAATCTGGGCGACGTTTTTGAACAGCAGTATCGTCTGTTACAGGAGCGATTAGAGGCAGAATTACCCCATATCTTATTGCACCTGAATCTCCCTCAGCAGTGTGCCGAAAGTTACCTGTTTCCACAAGAATTCGCTGCACTACGACCATTAATTGCCCAGTACCTTGACATCGTATTTGCTAAATCAGGGTTTGATATCCCGTATTCACCACGTGGACTCTATTTCACGAGTGGAACCCAGGAAGGGGTGCCAGATGCAACTTCCGCTCACCGCGCCTATTTTCTGAAAAATTTACTGGAAAATACCTTTCAAGAAGCGGGGCTTGCCAGTCAGAATCGTTGGTGGGTTTATAGAAACCGACTACTGAGGGGATTAGGTTATATTATTCTGGCGGTGATCCTGGGGCTAATCATTAGCTTATTTTTTATCAGTTATCACAATAATAAAAACTACCTGATGGAAGTTCAGGATAAAATTTTCCCGATCCTGAACCAAGCCGCGGAATTAAAAAAGAGTACGCATAGCATCGATATTTATACTCCGATGCCTATTTTGAACAAAGTGGCGGATTTGGGAAAAAGCCCGCACTTTTCACTTGATGATCCGCCCTTGTCATACCAAATGGGGCTATATCGCGGTGAGCAAATCAATAATGCCAGTTTGACCCTGTACACCGAAGCACTACAAACATTACTGCTGCCACAAGTCGTCTTGTTAATAACATCCCAATTGCGCCAAGACAACGGCAATAATACCGATGACACTTACGATACGTTAAAAGCGTATCAAATGTTATGTCAGGCTCAACATTATGACGGTCGGTTCTTGCATCATTGGGTGATGCAATATTTGCAGGCTCATTTACCCCCCGATATCTCACAAGCGCAATTACAGCAAATTGACGGTCATCTGCGTCAATTACTGGAAGGTCAAGTCGTGACGTCTCCCTATGTGTGTGATAATCAACTGATAAAACAGAAACAGGGACTACTCGGCAGTATTCCTCCGGCACGACTTGTTTATACCCATTTGAAACAAGCGTTATTGAATCATCCCAATTTATCCCCGGTGAACTTAACAACGCTGGCTGGCCCTGATGCCGGATTGATTTTCTCACACATCAACGGGACACCGATCACTCAAGATATATCGGGCATGTTCACGCCGGCAGGATATCGAATCGGCACAGGTAAAAATCTAAATACCCTGATTGATAAGTTATACAGCCAGAACACATGGATACTGGGTCGCTATACAGGAACACCAGACCCAGAAAGACAAGCGCCAAAAGAGATTGCGCTTTTAGTCCGGCAATTTTATATCCGTGATTATATTCAACAGTGGGACAATTTTCTGGCCGGCATTCATCTGAATAATATTGACAACCTGGAACAACGCGCCACTATAGCCCAGTTGTTGGCTTCAGATGCCTCCCCTATACGCAATTTACTGATTAATATCAGTAAAAATGTCAATCTGGATGAAGGGTTAAACACCAGCAAGCTCGACAAAAAAATAGGTAATTTTGTAAGCTATCAATCTGGTTCATTGACAAAAATCGTCTCGAATCAATTACTGCCGGAAGATAATCAACTCACGCCAGAACAAGAACTGAAAGAACATTTTGCCCAACTCATTGCATTGGCAAAAAGTTCTGGGGTAAAAAATTCTGATGACAAAAATAAGCAGATTCCCTTTGATAATATTCTCAGTCAAATCGGCAAATTACATGAATATCTGGGTTTGGTGCAGAATGCGGCTAATCTGGGAATACCTGCGCCATCAGATAACATTATCACCCAGCTACAGGCTACGGCGCAGCGTCTGCCCGTGCCATTCAAGGGCATAGTTTCCTCGTTGGCAATAGGCGCCGGCAGTGATACCCAGTTCAGTAACTTAAAAAATCTTAGTAAGCAGCTGAATGCAGACGTCCGAAGTTTTTGCCAGCAAGCTATCGCCAACCGTTACCCTCTGGTACAAAGAGCACTTGACGATATAAAACCGGATGATATGGCGCGGATGTTTGCTCCGCAAACGGGTATTATGGACAGTTTTTTCCAGAAAAATCTGGTGGGAAAAGTCGATACTTCTCAAGCGAACTGGCACTTTATTCCGGGAACGGATGGAAAAGCGCTGCCAGGTAATAAAAGTTTCCTCCAGCCATTCCAACAAGCCCAGATCATCCGGGATACCTTGTTCAGCAGTGGCTCGCCTATCCCTTCATTCCGTGTCATCGTTCGCACCATGAGTATGGATAAAGAGATCTTAAGTATGATACTGGATGTTGACGGCCAGCAATTGCAATATAGCCACGGCCCACAAGTTTCACAGTCACTCAATTGGCCCGGCCCCAATGGCACCAATCAGGTTCGTATCCAATTGAATTTACAAGATGGCACCACCGCAAACCTCATCACTTCCGGTTCGTGGGCGTTAAATCGCCTCATTGACCATGCGAGATATGCAACACGAAATCCAACTCCAGGTCATGATGCAAGCCAGCGCGTAACCTTTAACATCAAAGGTCATCATGTTTCACTGGAGTTTATCCCAAACAGTATTTTTAGCCCGTTTCAACTTCCCCGCTTCACTTGCCCTAATTTGACCAAATGATAAAGACTATGAACATTGACGCCTTACTCGAACCCGTCAGTCTCGAATCTCCTTGCGGAGGGGATCTGGAATATGACCCTGAATTTATGGCACTGGAGCAATCCCTGTACGGAAGAACAGAACAGCAGTTTGGTGATGTCACCATTCCCGCAGAGCCTCCTGATTGGATACAAGCAGAAAAACAGGCCATTAGCCTGTTAAGCCGTACCAAAGATCTACGCATTATCATGGCGCTAACACAATCATGGCTGGAAACACGGGGATTATGTGGCTATGCCGATGGCTTGAATTTGCTTCAGCAGACATTAGAGCGTTATTGGCAAGAAGTTTGGCCGAAATTGGAGTTTGAGGGAGAATATGACCCCTTATTTCGTCTCAACATACTTGCCGCGATCGAGGACGATTCTCCTCTCACCTTCGAAGTGCAACGTTCCATTCTACTGAAAAGTATTTCAAAAGAATTATCGTTGCAGGAAGTTGCTTCATTGCTCGACGGCACAATGAGTGAAATTAATGGCTATACCGGTGGGCGCTCCCGATTACAGGAGGAATTGAAACAACAGGCTAATAGCCCTGAAATTTTGGCAGTGATCAATATTCAAGATCACCTGATTGCAATACTCGACATTATTCGCCGGGAATTATCAGAAAGCTATGCTCCGGAATTCTCCCGGCTATTAAAACAATTAAATAAAGTGATTGAATTTTGTCCCATACCCCCGAAAACCAGAGGGACGGCTAAGGAGCCAGATCACCAAAATATTTTTGCATCAACTTTATATGCACAACAGAAAGCAGCGGAACAAAAAGCGCTGGCCTCAACACATTCAACAAATCAGGTCGTTGATGATTGGCATGGAATTGAAGCCAGTAATCGTGATGAAGCACGCATATTATTAGAAAAGGCTAAAAACTATTTTCTCATTTATGAACCCAGTCATCCCGCTCCGCTCATGATCGCTCGCATTCAACGGTTAATTGATCGTGACTTTATTGAGATTGTTTATGATCTTGCCCCAGATGGATTAAATCAACTCGAAATCATTTTTGGTCGTCCAGATAATTTTGATGCGAATTAATCGTCGTGTCCCAAATAATCTGTCTTATTAAATTAGCTCGTTATTAGCCAGTATGGAGAATTTGTTATGAAATCCAGTGGACAAAAGTTTATTGCTCGAAATCGTCCCCCACGTGTACAAATTGAATATGACGTCGAACTTTACGGTTCAGAGCAGCAAATTCAATTACCGTTTGTGATGGGAGTGATAAGCGACTTAGCAGGAAAACCCTTGGAGGCTTTACCTGAAGTGAGTGAGCGAAAATTCATGGAAATCGATATTGATAACTTTGATGAGCGCATGAAATCAATCCAACCTCGTGTTGCTTTTCAGGTGGACAATACGTTAACCCATGACGGAAAACTGAATATCGAATTAATTTTTGAAAGAATGGAAGATTTTCAGCCTGATGCGATTGCTAAAAAAGTAGATCCCTTGGCTAAGTTACTGGAAGCGCGAACTCAACTGGCAAACTTATTATCTTATATGGATGGTAAAAGCGGCGCAGAACAATTGATCGCCGATATCCTGCAAAATCCTGCCCTGCTGAAATCACTGGCCGAAGCACCAAAACCTACCGACAGTGCCGCTAATACCGAAAATGCCAACACCGAAGAAGCTGAAAATAAGGAGTAATGCATGAGCACGACTGAACAAGACACTGAATTTCAGCAAGAACAGGCTCCGAAAGAGTATACGCCTGATGAACTGGGTATATTGCTGAATAAAGAATTCCGTCCGCAAAACGACCAGGCACGCAGCGCGGTTGAAAGCGCAGTGACCACACTGGCACAACAAGCACTGGAAAATACAGTGACGATCTCCAGTGATACCTACCGCACCATTCAAGCCCTGATTACCGAAATCGATAAAAAACTGTCACAGCAAATTAATCACATTCTGCATCATGATGAATTCCAAACGCTGGAAGGGGCCTGGCGTGGTTTGCACTATCTGGTCAATAACACCGAAACGGATGAAATGTTAAAAATCCGTGCAATGTGTATTTCCAAAAAAGAGTTAAGCAGTACGCTGAAACGCTTCAAAGGTGTCAGTTGGGATCAAAGCCCGATCTTTAAAAAGATCTATGAAGCGGAATATGGTCAGTTTGGTGGTGAACCTTTTGGCTGCCTTATCGGCGATTATTATTTCGATCACACCGCACCCGATGTTGAACTTTTGCGTGAGATGGCCCAAATTAGCGCCGCAGCACATTGCCCCTTTATTTCAGGGGCGGCGCCGAGTGTAATGCAAATGGAATCCTGGCAAGAGCTATCTAATCCACGGGATCTGACTAAAATCTTCCAGAATACGGAATACGCCCCTTGGCATAGTTTGCGCGAATCAGAAGATGTTCGTTACCTGGGATTGACGTTACCCCGTTTTCTCTCACGCCTGCCCTATGGTAATAAAACCAATCCTGTTGATGATTTTAATTTTGAGGAGGAGACCGAAGGCCCAACCCACAGTAACTATACCTGGGCCAATGCTGCTTATGCTATGGCGGTTAACATCAACCGTTCATTTAAATTGTATGGCTGGTGTACGTCTATCCGTGGCGTAGAATCCGGCGGGATTGTGGAAAACTTGCCTTGCTACACGTTTCCCTCTGATGATGGCGGCGTGGACATGAAATGCCCCACCGAAATCGCCATTAGCGATCGCCGTGAGGCAGAATTGGCAAAAAATGGGTTTATTCCGTTATTGCATCGCAAAAACACCGATATGGCCGCCTTTATTGGCGCACAATCCCTGCAAAAACCGGCTGAATATTATGACCCCGACGCCACCGCTAACGCGAATCTTTCCGCTCGTTTACCCTATTTATTTGCCTGCTGTCGTTTTGCCCACTATTTAAAATGTATTGTGCGCGACAAAATCGGGACATTTCAGGAGCGCAATGACATGGAAAGCTGGCTCAATAACTGGATAATAAATTATGTTGACGGTGATCCCGCAAACTCTTCTCCAGGAACCAAAGCACGGAAACCGTTGGCAGCCGCAGAGGTTCAGGTAGAAGAAATTCCAGGTAATCCAGGATATTATCACGCTAAATTCTTCCTGCGTCCTCATTATCAATTAGAAGGATTAACCGTTTCTTTACGTCTAGTATCAAGATTGCCTTCATTAAAAAGCGCTTAATTTTCTAATATCAGGAGATCCCTTAATCAGCTACAACATTATTCTTTTTATCTGTGACTTTTCATTACTATATAACTGTTACCACATCAACTAAACACATCATCCTGCATTCAATATTATGTATTGAACATCATTTAATATAATAAAGATTTGAGGTGTAACTATGTCTAATGTCGCTCCTATGATGTATAACATTCTTTCTTTCGTCAACTTCGATGGAATTAAAGGTGAATCGCAAACTGATAAATATATAGGTTGGATTGGCGTCCAATATATTAGCCGTGCCATAGTTAATCCTGCTAATAGTTCAACCGACGTTGGGAGCTGGGGTTCAGGTAAAGGTGTTTTAAGTCATTTCATGCTTCATCTTAATTATGATAAAGCGATAACCGCTTTAGAAAAATATGCTGTCACGGGTAAACATATTCAGAAAACAGAAATTCATTCACTTCGCTTCGTTGGGGATAGTGCCCCTTCGTTATGGACTAAATATATACTGACCAATACTTATATTTCTGAAATTGGTAGTGGGCAACCTTCTGATAATATCATGACAGTTGGCCTAAGAACGAAAAAAATTCAGTTCAGCTACACACCAACAGATTATGAAGGTAAAAAACAGGCTGAAGTTAGCTGGACCTGGGATCTTGAAAAGAACACCGCCGAATAATCTTATTTATATATGTTACTCATATCACGCTGCCAATAACCTCCCTGCGGGGAGGTTATCTTCCATCAGCAATACTTCCGCCAACAATAATTCCACCAACAATAGGTATCCATCATTATGCGATTCACCATTGTTAAAAATATCGGTACAAACCAGCCGCAACAACTGAGTTATGATTTTATCCCCCCCGGTGGCACCATTGGCCGCGGCCCAGATAATCACTGGGTTTTGCCCGATGAAGGGCAAGCCATAGCGCGTTTACAGGCGATTGTATCGATTTCTACCGATGGCGAATGCCGTATGACCAATCGGGGAGCAGCCTCTGAGATTTTATTAAATGCTATTCCTATGGCTCCCGATCGCCAAATAGAAGTCCGTGACGGTGATATATTGAATATCGGCGATTATCAAATTCAACTTATTGATATTAATCCCATTAATATCAACCCCATTAATATCAATCAAAGTGCGGGTAAGCCACCGCTGGCAACAACTCGCGTTCTGGATGAGGTTTGGGACTTTTCGGAATTAAATGACAATAATCCGCTGATAAAACAGCAACAGCAAGAACGCAATCCAATAAACCCCCTCGAACACATGGAGGCAATGATTGAGCTGGATTCTCTGCAATTTCGGGCCACTGATCCGGTGACCATGTTTAATGCAGATACTGATTTCCGGCAAGAAAATATTTTCAATGACAGTACGCCCAGTGCCTTATTGCAGCAAGGCAAACAGGGTAATAATCGGAATGAGAAGCAGGAAACTGATCCCCTGATTTTATTCTCCGATAAGCCTATGCGGGGAGTTAAAAATGATCCCACCCTTAACTTGATGCTAAATAGTGCTGAACCGCTGGTCGCTCTGGATGATACGATTATCTCCAGTCATAATAATAATGACCACCGCACCGCCGAACGTCTGAATATCGACCCGATTGCGTATTCCCCTAATCCTCCCCCATCAGATGACGCTAAAAATAGGATTAAATTAGAGGGGAAACTGTTGGCAGCTTTACTGGACGGTATGGGGCTAAGTCATATTCAAAGCCCACAATTTGATGAAGATACAATGTATAAACTGGGAAAATTACTCAGCCAGTTATCACAAGGCATTATCGCGCTCAATGCTTCCCGCACCCGGTTAAAAGAGGAGACTGATACGGGAGTGACCCAGATTCTGGCGGATGGCAACAATCCATTTAAACTCCTTCCCTCTGGTCAGGCTGTGCTGGTTCAAATGTTTGGCGACCATATGCCCGGATTTATGTCACCAGAACAGGCAACACGCGATATTTTAGTCGAGTTACAGGCACATCAATTAGGTATGATTGCCGGATTACGCTCTATGACAAAAGATATTTTACATCCCGTTGATCCTGTTGTTATTGAGCAAAAAGCACGGAAAACAGGTAATCTCCCTCGGTTGTCATTATCATCAACCTATAAAGCCTCTTTATGGGATTACTTCACCCAATATTATCGGAAAATCATGATAAAAATTGAGCAAGATGACCCCCTGTTTGGTGAAAATTTTCAGCAATCTTATGAAGCAGAAATTATTCGATATAAAGATTCGCAAAATCAATCAAAAAATAAAAAATAAGGAATTCTTACCCTGCCCCTTAATTGACACTCTTCTTAATCAAGATATTTAATAGATAACTGATAGCTAATAGATAACTAACTAATGAAAGACAATATCACTTTATTACATGGTGGTTATCATTCTCGCAAGCCCCCTGCGCGTATAACTGCCAGAGACAGAATGCAGTCTTCTTTGCTTGACAGGCTTACTGATAATGAACCGGACAAGAACAAAGAAACCGTTAGCAGCTATTTATTATCACACAGAACCTTTCGACAAAATGTATTACGGGATTTACAGTGGTTACTGAACAGCATCAATAAAGAACCGGATCAAAATCTGGTGTCTTTCCCTGAAATACAACACTCTACTTATAACTTTGGTATCGCACCCTTAGCGGGTAAAAATATGTCCGATGTCGAATGGCATGATATCCAAGATAAAATCGTTAAAGCGATTCATATTTTTGAACCACGCATTATTCCCAATGAATTGCAAGTCAATTGCATTTCCAATATCAATTCATTGGCTATGTACAATATATTGTCTATCGAAATAAAAGGGTTTTTGTGGTGTATTCCCTGGCCAATAGAGTTCCTGTTCCGCAGTGATATCGATTTAGAGCACGGTTATTTCAACATGAAAGAAGCGGGATAAAAAATAGAGGAAACGTTATGGATAGCAAATTGCTGGAATATTATAACCGTGAGTTGGTTTACTTACGTGAAATGGGCAAAGAATTCGCGGAACGCTATCCCAAAATTGCCAATCGTTTAGGTATGCACGGCATCGAAGTCGCCGATCCCTATGTTGAACGTCTGCTAGAAGGATTTGCTTTCTTGACTGCCCGTATTCAGTTAAAAATGGATGCCGAATTTCAACATTTTTCCCAGCATTTACTGGAAATGCTCTATCCCAACTATCTGGCCCCCACTCCGTCAATGGCAATTACAGAGCTCCAGCCAGACATGAGCAAAGGCGATATCAGCCACGGCTTTCTGGTGCCACGCGGCACGATTATGCTCTGCCAATCGCTGAAAAACGATGGCATTACGTTGCAATACGCCACCACTCAGGATGTCGTTTTACAACCTCTCGCGCTGAAAAACGTTGAGCTTGGCAAGATCCCTGCCAACATTCCCCTTGTAGGATTAAATCTTCATCAATATGGTGCGGTCAGTGCATTGCGCATCCGTCTTGCCTGTAAGGGAAAGTTTTTCCTCCACGATTTGGAATTCAATAAACTGACTTTTTTTCTTTCAGGGCCGGATATTCAGTCCCAGAAGTTGCTGGAACTGATTATGGAGCATTCTGTCGGTATGGTATGCCACACGTTGGGTGAAACGCCGCAATATTTGGCATTACCGGATATTTCTCCATATCATGAAGGTTTTGCTGATGATCAGGCGCTATTACCCAATGATCCCCGTAATTTTAGTGGATATCGCCAACTCCAAGAATATTTTGCCTTTCCTGCACGTTTCCAGTTTTTCAGTCTTCGCGGTATGCAGTCTTTGCTTAAGGAAACCAAGAACGAAACGGAATTCGAGCTTATCCTGCTCTTGGATAAAATCGACAGAAGTTTGGAAAGCCTGATCGATACCTCCTATCTGGCATTGAACTGTACTCCGGTGATTAACTTATTTCCCAAAATGACTGAACGGGTCACGGTGGATGAAAGTCGCAACGAATATCATCTGGTCGTGGATAATATCCGCCCCCTGGATTACGAAATTTTTTCCGTGCAGCGCTTGCACGGTGTCGATACCCAATACAAACAAGAACGCCTGTTTCGCCCTTTTTGGTCAACCAACAGCGATGACGACGGTAATTACGGTGCTTATTTCTCATTGCGCCGGGACCCGCGCATTTTGTCTGAACATGCCCACCATTATGGCACCCGTACCAGCTATATCGGCACAGAAACCTTTATCTCAATTGTTGATGAACATCATTCCCCTTGGCCCGACACATTAAAGTATCTGAGTGCCGATGTGATGTGCACTAACCGAGATTTACCCGCCATGTTGCGCCAACAGGATATCAATAGCTTTGTTATGCTGGATTCCATCCCCATCAGTAAAATTGAGTTTATTAAAAGACCAACTATCCCTCGTCCTGCTCTGGCAGAAGGCTCAATCTCATGGAAGCTAATCAGCCAACTGCAAATGAATTACATGAATTTTATCGATAACGATCAAGAAGGAACCCAGGCACTGCGACAATTATTGCGTCTCTATGCCGATCTTGCTGAACCCGCCGTAGTGCGTCAAATCAACGGGATACGCCACTGCTCATTAAAAGAAGTCTATCGCAGAGTATCCGTATCTGGGCCTATCGTCTTTGCCCGTGGTGTCAGCATTAAACTTGAAGTCAATGAGCAAGACTTTGCCGGCACCAGCCCGTGGCTTTTAGGCAGTGTGCTGGAAAAATTATTCTCACGTCTGGTCACCATGAATTCTTTTACGGAAATGACACTACACAGTCAGCAACGTGGGCAGATTGGCTTCTGGCCTGCCCGCATGGGCAACAAGAAATTGATATAACAGTTTAGTGAACAAACCAATACTTAAAAGATGACGGAAATAAAAGGCAGGTGAATATGAAGACAGATGTCATTGCCATTCATCGTATATGCCGCTTACCAGATTATTTCTGGCAACAGCTCACTCAAACCCCTTGGCAATTCGATCTCTTTCAAACCTTGCGTCGCATTGACGCCCAATCGGGAAAATATTACCGATTAGGAACAGCGCCATTACCACGATATGAACCTTTGCGCTTGGGACAAGAAGCGTCAATGGCATTCGCACCTTCCACCCTATCCAAAGTCCATCAGCTAGAAAATTCAGAGCGATATGAAATACTTATTTACAGTTTCGGATTATTTGGCCCCAATGGGCCATTGCCTCTGCACCTGACTGAATATGCCTATTCACGGAAATATAATTATCGAGATCCAACGTTGTCTGACTTTGCCAATTTATTTCATCACCGGCTGATCCTCCTGTTCTATCGAGCCTGGGCCAATGCACAGCCCACTTCGTCGTTAGACAGACCAGAAAACCAAAAATTCTGTCATTATTTAGCTTGTCTGATAGGCATGGGATTACCGGCTCAACAGAACTTCAGCACGATGAATAATGATACGATTACCGGCAACTATATTACTGGCAACTATATTACTAACAACTATAGTGGCAATCGTATCAGCAATCATGCCTGTTACGCTTTGTCTGGCCATCTTTCCCGCCAAGGGCATAGCGCGGAAGGATTGAGGAAAATATTGCTGTTTTATTTCAGGGTTCCCGTAAGAATTATCCAAAATATTCCCCAATGGCTGAAAACCGAAACACAGGATCAGGTGCGGTTGGCAGCAGGTCGTCATATTCCCTGTTTAGGCAAACAGGCAATTTTGGGCATCGCAGTATACGATATTCAACATAAATTCCGTATTGAGTTAGGGCCACTCACTCGTGCAGAGTATGACCGGTTTCTGCCTGGACAGCCGAAATCTCAACAAGTGCGCGATTGGGTTCACCAATACTTAGGGATTGAATATGCGTGGGATATTAGGCTGATACTTGATAAAGCGGATATAACAGAAATGTATCTGTCAGAAACGGTGAAATTGGGCCTCAATAGCTGGCTAGGAAAAGTGAAAAGGCCAACCCATTATGATGACTTAATCTACAGTCCAGAATCTTCCAAAATTCATTAAAAACGATTTCCCATACCCAACCACTTTCAATTTGTGGGCAACCCACAAAGTCATTTCATTCCATCCATCATCCCCATAAACACAACTTATTGCGGGTAATATACTTATGTCAGAAATCAGTCGTTCTGTGCTCTTTGGTAAGCTCAATCGTGTACTCTTCACCTCACTGGAACAGGCTACCACTTTCTGCAAACTACGCAGTAATCCTTATGTTGAGTTGGTCCATTGGTTGCACCAGCTTATGCAGCTACAAAACTGTGACTTACAATCGATTATCCGTTACTTTGCATTGGATGAGGCCAGGCTGACAAAAGATATCATTGCCGCGCTGGATCGCCTGCCACGCGGTGCCAGTGCGATTTCTGATCTCTCCGAACATATTGACAGTGCCGTAGAACGTGCCTGGGTGTATGGTTCACTAAAATTTGGCGTTGACAAAATTCGGAGTGCGCATTGGCTGATTGGTATGTTAAAAACCTTCAATCTGCGCAATACGTTGAAAGCTATTTCCCCACAGTTTGAACACATTAATGCAGATACGCTGGTCGATAATTTCAACGCGATCTGTGGCAGCAGCGATGAAGCACAAGAGAGTGGACTCTCACCCAACCTGCCCAGTTCCCAAGCCATAAAACAACAGACAGAGAGTGCCTTGCGGCAATATGGGCAAGATTTAACGGAGCGGGCTGGTAATGGTGAGATTGACCCGGTATCAGGGCGTGATGAAGAGATCCGCCAGATTATCGATATTCTGATGCGCCGCCGCCAAAATAATCCCTTGTTGACCGGCGAAGCCGGGGTGGGAAAGAGCGCGGTCATTGAAGGATTGGCGCTGCGGATCGCAGCCAATGAAGTTCCTCCCCCTCTGCAACATGTTGAACTTTGGCTACTGGATATTGGCATGCTACAAGCTGGCGCCGGGATCAGGGGCGAATTTGAATCCCGTCTGCGTAAAGTTATTGACGAAGTGCAATCCAGCCCGATCCCCATCATTCTGTTTATTGATGAAATCCATACGCTGATAGGCGCAGGCGGACAACAGGGAACCGGTGATGCGGCCAATTTGCTAAAACCGGCATTAGCACGAGGCCAGTTACGCACACTTGGCGCGACCACGTGGTCAGAATACAAGAAATATATTGAAAAAGATCCCGCCCTTACCCGTCGTTTCCAAGTCGTCCAAATTCATGAACCCGATGAAACCAAAGCCCTTTTGATGCTGCGTAGCCTGGTCAAAACGCTGGAAAAACATCACCATGTCCTGTTACTGGATGAAGCCGTTGACACTGCGGTACGCCTCTCTCATCGCTATATCCCCGCCCGCCAGTTGCCGGATAAAGCGGTGGCTCTGTTGGACACCGCTTGCGCCAGAGTTGCCATTAGCCAACACGCCGAACCTCCGCAATTGGAAAATTGCCGGCATCAGATTGAGGCGTTGAAGATTGAATTAGCTATTGTTGAACGGGAATCAAAAGTCGGGATCGGCAACCCACAACGGTCAGAATTCATCCTTGATGAGCTGGCCACATTGGAAGAACAGCGTATTGAGTTGGAAAACCGCTGGCAACAAGAACGCACACTGACCGATAAAATTATTCAACTGCAAGCCCAACTGCATGAGCAACCAATTCATGAACAACCATTTCATCAACAACAACAATATGATGATATCCATGCCCGGCATACTGAGCTGCTGGCAGCACAACAGCAATTGAAAACGTTGCAAGGAGAAACTCCGCTGATTTTTGCTTCGGTAGACAGCAATGTTGTTTCTGCCGTGATATCAGACTGGACGGGTATTCCACTGAGCCGCATGGTAAAAGACGAAATTGATGCGGTACTGCACTTGGCGGATACCCTCAACCAACGTGTCATCGGGCAATACCATGCTTTGGAATTAATTGCGAAACGGGTGCGCACATCACGGGCTAAATTGGATGACCCCAATAAACCGGTTGGTGTGTTTATGCTCTGTGGCCCTTCCGGGGTCGGTAAAACCGAAACCGCATTGGCACTGGCGGAAACGCTGTATGGCGGGGAGCAAAATCTGATTACCATCAATATGAGTGAATTTCAGGAAGCGCATACGGTATCCACGTTGAAAGGCGCTCCGCCGGGATATGTGGGCTATGGTGAAGGAGGCGTGCTGACCGAAGCCGTGCGGCGGCGTCCCTACAGTGTGGTGTTACTGGATGAAATTGAAAAAGCTCATCCTGATGTGCATGAGATTTTCTTTCAGGTCTTCGACAAAGGTTGGATGGAAGATGGTGAAGGCCGCCATATTGATTTTCGTAATACGATTATCATCCTGACCTCCAATGTTGGCGCGGATTTAGTCAGTTCGCTCTATTTACAACAGAATTCCCTCCCCGATCCGGAAAAACTGACCACCGCCCTGCGAAAACCCTTACTGCATGTCTTTCCTGCCGCCCTGCTGGGGCGTTTGATTGTCATTCCCTACTATCCATTGGGTGATAAGGTGATGGCAAGCATTGTTCATCTGCAATTAGACCGAATCAAAAAACGCTTACGGGAAAACCATGATATTGTCGCGACCTTTGATGATGCCCTGATTGAGTATATTGTTGAACGATGCACTGAAATCGAATCGGGTGGCCGCATGGTCGATGCCATCCTGACCAACTCGCTGCTACCGCAGATCAGCCAACTTTTGCTCTCTGCTAACGTGAATGATCAGCAATATCGTCAATTGCAAGTCTCTCTCGAACAAGGTGAGTTTCAGTTTCGGTTTATGGACTGAGGTCAGATACCTTGATTATCTCCCTGTGATGCAGAAAGATGATCAACTGTTTTTGTCTTGCGGGCTGCAACTTGACGTTTATCAAGGACATATAGATATATTTATCATATGATTATGATGTAGTAGTTTTCACATTCAAGTAAAAAAACGAAAGAAAACAGCGAGGCCGAAATAAAATTTGATAGGAAGAAACCGTGTTTTTTTTCCCACTTCTCAATGAACAAGCTTTACGGGCACCGTAGATAATTCTATTCTGTAAAATAATAGTTGAACGTGCGTGAACCCATATTTTCATACGGCTCACCTAATCAAGCCTAATAATTACAGGAGGTTTTATGACTACAAGGTCTGATATAGAAAAAGGAAGACTGGTTTATACAGAGAAGTTAGGGTGGGTAGATTTGGGGCATGCTCAAGGTGATGATGCCAGATTACTTATGGCAGCGATAAATAAAGGCGCTGATAGATGTACCAGAGACAGGTACTTTATTGTTAGATATGTCCAATATATGGGGAAAGGACGTAGAAATGGAACATCTATAAAAACAAGGTGGCAAGTCAGGGAAAATTTATCATTGCATGATAAAAAAAGAGTCGCTCTGACTATTATGATGTATACAACTCATTCATTTGAATCCTACCAAGATTCTTTTCCGTTTAATTGGGTGACAGACAGTGGTTATAGTGGCGAAGATTTAGTGTCTAATTTACTGGGTTTTTATCGGGCTGTGAATGGCATTGATTACTTACCCCAGTTAGGCGTCGTCAGTAAAGAAAAAGCCTTTAAGCGATGGGATTATTATGGGCCTATAGGTAAATATAAGAATAAAATTTTTAAGCCATTATTATTTCCCGATCCGGAAAAATACCCCAATAATGCCAAGCCTTATCATACGTCTCTGCCTGGTTTTTTAAATACCATATCCCCCATCAGTGACATCAAAAAAGGCCAAGATTTAATACTTATTAGCGACTTAGCTTATGTTAACATAGGTAAGGAATATGCCGGGATTACGCTTGAGTAGTTTTATAAGAATCCTTGTTTTCATATCCATTTTCATTGGTTGTGTAGTGATTTTTTTTATGTCACTTGCAAATGTTAATTTGTCATATACAAAAAAAAATTTCATTTATTACAATATGTTTACCTTTGATGAAATTAAACATATTCCTTTAATTTCAAATAATTACATCATATACTATGATTCTCCTGATGGTACATCAACAATGACTAACGATATTGTTTTTTCAAATGTTGATTTAGATAGTGAAACCGAACTAATAAAATATGTTGAGAATATGGGATTCGAAAAATATTATGACCAATACTGGGGTGATGAACGTTGGCAAAAAAATGACGTAATAATCACTATAAAACAAGATGGTACTAAGCGTACCATTTTGTTTTCAGTTGAGAAGAAATAAAAAATGGGCCGGCGGCAGAGAATTCTCCCATAAGAGATTAAAATACATTATCTTCTCTTATACTGTAACCAGATGTTCCTGCCGTATGATGTGTCCACGTTATGCTATCATATGAAATAGTTATACTCTCATATGGTTGCATATCATTGTGACTGAGTGAGTTGGGGTAGTGTATTGAAATATTTTTTATGGTGGCGTTAGTTAATTTTATTGAATAAAACTTTTCCAGTCCTCCTGACGAACTGTTCCGATATATATCAATATCACATTGAAAACTTTCGTTATTTGATATTGCAATGCCTAATAGCGGAGAGGATTTGTCTATGGGTTTTGTTATAATTATGGGCTGGTGATTGACGTTTTGTTCCCGACTTATATCATGATCAACCGAATAAACTAATATTTTATCTTTATGCTCTTCCTGGTATTTATTTCCTATTGAGTCATATGTTGAGCATCCGGCCGATATCAGCCCCTGTTTTTTACCTTTTATAGTCATATAAATAATATTAGCCACACTGTTTCTCCTGAGTATTTTTTGGACACAACAAAAACGCAGGATAACGTATTATTTTATCGATAGCATTGATTAAATTTTAACAGCTTACGCATTCAATTTAATAGATGACCCACTATCTTTCTTTGGGAAAGTTGCCTATCAATATTGAATTAAAAAATTATCAATATTCGATCATTCAGCCAGAGATCATCTCTGGCTGAATAGTTAAAAGCCGTCAATCTTACTGATTATTCATCATCTTCATGTTCAACTGCGTGTTTTTTTCCACTCAAACCATATTCACGTAATTTATTGGCAATTGCGGTATGAGAAACACCCAGCCGTTTTGCCAACTTGCGGGTACTGGGATAATGGCGGTAAAGACGTGTCAGTACAGAGCGTTCAAAACGCTTGCTGATGTCATCCAAAGAGCCCACCAGAATATCTTCATTAAAGGTTACCTCAGCGTCCAGATCAGGTAACTGAATATCCTGCGGGCTGAGTTTGCTGCCCTCAAGTTGAGTCAATGCCTGATATATGGCATTGCGAAGCTGCCTGACATTGCCCGGCCAATGATAACCACACAAAAATGGCGCTAACTCGGCAGAAAATTGAGGTTTCTGCAAGCCCTGTTCTTGCGCAAAGCGGGTGATAAAATAGTCCGTCAATGGCATGATATCCTCCTGACGTTCCCGCAAAGGGGGGATTGTGATGGTTAAAACATTCAGCCGATAATAGAGATCTTCACGAAATGCCCCTTTCTGTACCAACTCAACTAAGTTTTTCTGCGTGGCACAGATAATGCGGACATTCACTTTCACTTCATTCTCTTCACCGACCCGGCGAAATGTGCCGTCATTTAAGAAACGCAGTAATTTAGTCTGCATCTGTGGCGACATTTCACCGATTTCATCCAATAAAACCGTACCGCCATTGGCCTGTTCGAAGAAGCCTTTTTTGCCTTCCAGCGCATTGGGATAGGCGCCCGCCGCATAGCCAAACAGCTCACTTTCGACAACATCATCCGGCATGGAGGCACAATTTAACCCCAGGAAAGGCTGTTTTCCCCTTGCGCTGCGCAAATGGCAGGCTTTGGCAAATTCATCTTTCCCCGTCCCTGTTTCACCGATAAGCAGTAAAGGAGCATCAAGCATTGCCATTTTACGCGCCTGCTCAACGACATGAACCATTTTGGGGCTGACCGCAATAATGTGTTCAAACGCGCCGTCATCATTGACGGTTAATGGTTTATGTGGCGACGCAATATGCACCGTTGAATGGTGTTCACCGCCCGCACGTAACATAATCACCGCCCCGACACACTTAATGGCCTGGCTTTCATCCGTTAACTGCATCGGGATAATATCCATCCCGTAATCTTGCCCTTTGATGGCGAGTTGGGCTGAATGTGGCTGATGATGCTCACTTTCAAGCCAGCGCAGGAAAGGATAATGGCTGATCAGATGGCCAATGTTTTTTTGGTTAATTTTTTCTTTACTGTAACCAAACAGTGCCAAAGCCGCAGAGTTAGCCAGTTCAATATTGCCTTTCAGGTCAATAGAAAAGATAGGCTCAGGCACCGATTCCAACAGTGTCCACATCGCTCTGTGCTCTTTCTCTGACGGCATGAAAGCCACCGTCCTGACATCCATGACACCATTGATACGGCGAATTTCTGCCATCAAGCCACGGAAAATAGTGAAGTCAATTTGAGTAAAATTAAGGTAAATACGACGTGCAGGAGAAATTTCAATTCCTTTCAGGTCAATATTTCGTAAAACCAGTAAATCAAGTAATTCGCGGGTTAACCCGATTCGATCCTGACAAGTCACTTCCAATCGCATTTTTCTGACCTTATTGACACGATGTTCTTAACCGCCTGAAATGTTACCTGTTACGCTTCAAGAGATGAAGCCCTTGTCAGCAAAAGTTTACAAGAAAGTCAGGTGTCAAGCTGGGATAACAGTCACCATTCATTGGCTATTTTGGGCTACTTGCTGTTATCGGTGTCTTTGGCTGCCCCTTTGTGTTTCGTTGGTAACGTACTTTTAAGCTGAGCAAGCAACTGGTAACGAAAATCCCCTAATTTCGGCTTATCGCCATCAATCCACGGTAAGGGGCGACACAGCTCCATCGCTTTGATACCCAAACGCGCCGTCAGCAACCCGGCACCGATCCCCTGTGCAGCACGTGCAGAAAGGCGCGCCGCAATATCCTGTGACAACCAGTCCATGCCCACTTCCCTCACTAATTCTGATGCCCCGGCAAAGGCAATGTTCAGCAGGACTAAGCGAAATAAGCGGATGCGGCTGAAATAGCCTAATTCGATGCCATAAATTGCGGCAATGCGATTAATGAGGCGAATATTTCTCCACGCAATAAAGGCCATGTCCACAATCGCCAATGGGCTGACCGCGATCATTAACGCCGATTCCGCCGCAGAACGGCTGATCTCTTTTTTCGCCTGCCTGTCCAGAACGGGCTGAACACATTGGCTGTACAACATGATAATTTCACGATCATTGTGGGTTTCATGTACCGCCGCCTGCCAACGCTGTAATGCCGGATGTTGTTGCTCGATACCCGCCTGTTCGGCCAGTTTTTCACAAAATTGCCTGCCCTTACCTATGCCATGACTTTGCAATAATGTTTTCGCCATATCCCGCTCTTCTGTACGCTGGCGCAAATGGTAAAGGTGCCGCCATTCCCTGATTACGCTGCCGATACCGGCAAAAACCATCATGCTGCCTGCCGCAGCCATGCCCAGTGCAATCCAATCCTGTTGCTGCCAGGCGTGATAGATCCACTGGACACACTGGGCAACCACACTCACGCCTAACAGCAACACCGCCCCGGAAAAAACGGTCCGCCAAAAACTGCGTTTCGGTTTCAGTGCGGCATTGACTGCCCCTTCAAATTCACCCTCTCTCTCTTCCGCTTCCAGCTCTGGCATGGCCGGATAGAATGCTTCTTCCTGCCCGGTGAATTCTTGTTTTGATTTCAGCGGCGGCGGTGACGATGTTTGTACCAGATCGTCAAAATCCCTTCTCGGTTTCAAGGGTCCGGTCATGTTAATTTGTCTCCCAATAAAAATTCCATCGCACTGTCCATGCGAATATGGGGTAACGGGCTATCGGCATTGATTTGTCTTGGCCGGAATGATTCGAAATGAAACCCTTGTTTTTGCCAAAATTCACTGTTTGGCAAGCGTTGTGGGACTTCCCCCGGAAAAAATGTCAGTAATTTATCATCTGACAGGCAATTGCCCTTGATGGCGGGGATTTTTTCCCCTTGATGAATAACCATACCGCCCTCGGTTGCCTGAACCGATGCCAGCCCCACACAATCCATGCTGATCCCTTCAAAGGCCGCATTTTGCCACGCTTCCTGTACTAATTGCTGTAAAAGTAAAACCAGATTGGCATGTTGATCGGCCGTAATATGATCCGCTTTGCTGGCAGCAAACATGAGCTTATCGATGCAGGGCGAGAATAAACGACGAAACAGCGTTCGTTTGCCATAATGAAAACTCTGCATAAGTTGGGTCAATGCCAGCCGCATATCATTGAATGCCTGCACGCCACTATTCAGGGGCTGCAAACAATCCACCAGCACAATTTGCCGGTCAAACCGGAGGAAATGTTCTTTATAGAACCCCTTAACGATCTGATCACAATAATAAGCAAAACGTTCACGCAACATGCCTATGTTGGTGTGCTTGCCTGCTTTTGCTAATTGCGGCTCCCCAATTTGGTCAATGCCCGGCCACGGGAAAAATTGCAACGCCGGTGCACCTGCCAGATCCCCCGGCAAGATAAAACGGCCGGGTTGAATAAAGTGCAATCCCTGTTGCTTACACTGATGCAGGTAATCGGTATAAGCCTGTGCGATTTGGGCGAGTAAATTTTCATCGGCGGGCGCCAACGGGTCACATTGCCGGCATAACGCTAACCACGGTTTCGCCCAATTCGCTCTTTCCCCTTTCAGTAATCCCTGCATGTGCCGCGACCATGCCAGATAATCTTGCTCCAGCATGGGTAAATCCAATAACCACTCGCCCGGATAATCGACGATTTCCAGATACAGGGTGGAGGTTTCTTTGAAGTAACGAAATAAGGAGTCTTTAGAACGATAACGCAATGCCAGGCGTATTTCACTCACACCCCGTGTCGGCGTCGGCCAGTGAGGGGGAGTGTCATGTAATTGCGCGATGTTTTCATCATAGGCAAAACGCGGCACACCAAAATCTCGCTGCGGCACACGCTTTACACCCAGTAAGCGCCCATCACGCACAGCAGAAAACAGCGGCAATCTGGCGCCACTGTGAACATGCAGGAGTTGGTTGACCAAAGAAGTGATAAATGCAGTTTTTCCACTGCGACTTAATCCGGTTACCGCCAGTCGCAAATGACGATCCATTCCACGATTAACGAGTGCTGTCAGTTCGTTTTGCAACCGTTTCATGTTGCTCCTCAATGGGAATACCGTGAATCCGTGTTATCCGGCCAGTAACATCGGTAAAATTTGCCATTATTTCCGCATTTCCGCTGTTACTGGTCAGATCCCCTGTTGTTCTATTCTGGTTGCCCATATTCAGAGGTGGCGGAAACGGCTGCGCACGTTGTAAGTCTCTGACGTAATATAGCGTTCCATTTGACGCAAACGTGCTTCGTTTGCTTGCAATTGGGTGTCTACTTTATCCAACAGACTCTGTGCTGATGGCCCACTATTTCTTTCCCCTGCCAAATATCCCGCCGGTGCGGGCTCCATGACAAAGGTCAAGATAATATAAGCCAATACCGTTATGCCAAATAAGCCAAAGAAGAGCGAGAGTACCGCGATAGTACGAATTAACGGAGCGGGTACGTCAAAATAGTCTGCCAGCCCGGCACAGACGCCTTTAACCACTCCCTGCTCTGGCAGGCGATAAAGTTTCCGTCGGTATTGATTTGACATTATGACTGTCTCCAGTTTGGATGTTCTGCGTCAAGGATATCTTCTAACGTTTTGATCCGTTCCTGCATACGCCTGGCGTTCTCTGTCAGTTGTTCCAAACGCTGAATTTCACTGCTCCCTAACTGACCGCGATGGCTGTTCTGGTTGTTGTAATGCAGCCACAACCAGATGGGCAAGACAAAAAGCACGAAAATGATCAGCGGGATGCCAAGAAATATATAGGCCATTATCTTTCCTTAGTGATGTATGACATGTGTCATTATTGTGGATCTTTGCTACTCATTTTAGCTTTCAAGGCCGCAAGTTGTGCATTGATTTCATCATCTGCTTTCAATTCGGCAAATTGCTGTTCGAGTGATTTCTGTTTGCCTAATCCAAACGCTTCTGCTTCCGCTTCCATGTGGTCTATCCGGCGCTCAAACTGTTCGAAACGTGCCATGGCTTCATCAATTTTACCGCTGTCCAACTGACGACGGACCTGACGCGAAGAGGCCGCTGCCTGATGGCGCAGTGTCAGTGATTGTTGCCTTGCACGTGCTTCGGTTAATTTATTTTCCAGCTCCGTCACTTCGCCTTTAATGCGCTCCAGCGTTTCATCCAGAATAGATAATTCGTGGCTGAGTGTGTCAACTAAGCTACTGACTTTTTGTTTTTCAATCAACGCCGCGCGCGCTAAATCTTCTTTACCCTTGCCCAGCGCCAGTTCAGCTTTTTCTTGCCAGCCATCGATTTGGCCTTCCCCGATACTGATGCGGCGCAAAAGCTGCTTTTTCTCTGCCAGCGTGCGGGCGGAAGTGGAGCGGATTTCCACCAACGTGTCTTCCATTTCCTGAATCATCAAACGGATCATTTTCTGTGGATCTTCTGCCTTATCCAGCAGAGAGGAGATGTTAGCGTTCACGATATCAGCAAAACGAGAAAAAATACCCATAGTCATAAACCTCTTTCATTAGAATGTATGTATGTTATGCCTGTGTACGGTTAAAGCAGATACAAGATACACGGTAAGGCACATAGTTATTACAAGATATATGCCAACTTTTCTGTTTTACTTATCTAATTGAAATTACTTAAATAATTTTTATTTGCTTTTTTATTTCAATCCGTTAATTTAGTTAAATTAACCAATTTTTGGCGAAAAATACCATGCCTCAGTTTATTGATAATCTATTAGGTGAAGCAAACTGTTTTATTGAAATTCTGGAACAAGTCTCCGCATTGGCAAAGTTGAATAAACCGGTTTTAGTACTGGGGGAGCGGGGAACAGGCAAAGAGTTAATTGCCCGTCGTTTACATTATCTTTCTCCGCGTTGGCAAGGCCCTTTTATTTCGCTGAACTGTGCAGCGCTCAATGAAAATCTGCTTGATTCAGAACTGTTTGGTCATGAGGCTGGGGCATTTACCGGCGCCCGTTCAAAACACCAAGGGCGCTTTGAGCGGGCTGATGGCGGAACCTTGTTTCTTGACGAACTTGCTACGGCGCCCATGCAAGTACAGGAGAAATTATTGCGTGTCATTGAATATGGTCACCTGGAGCGTGTCGGCGGTACTCAATCATTACAAGTGGATGTACGTTTGGTTTGCGCAACCAACGAAGATTTACCGGCGATGGCTGCCAACGGGAAATTCAGGGCTGATTTGCTCGACAGGCTGGCGTTCGACGTGGTTTATATTCCACCACTGCGCCAACGGCAACAAGATATTATGCTACTGGCGCAGAATTTTGCGATTCAGATGTGTCGTGAGTTGAAGCTGCCCTTCTTCCCCGGATTTACTGACAAGGCCAAACAACAGTTACTTTCCTATCACTGGCCCGGCAATGTTCGCGAATTGAAGAATGTTATCGAACGTTCCATTTATCGGCATAATGAAAGTGGAAGTGAATTAAATACGATAATTATCAATCCTTTTTTATCATTACAACCATCCGCCCCACTATCCACTGACAACGCGACTACCCACTATTCCCTTCCCTCATTACCTCTCGATTTAAGACAGTGGCAAAACGATAGCGAAAAGCGCTTAATCATACAGGCTTTGGCAGAAAGTCAATTTAATCAGAAAAGAGCGGCTGACAAACTGAATTTGACTTATCACCAGCTACGCGGGTTAGTCAAAAAACACCATATTGATGTTAATAACGACAGTTAAAGATGATCTGTTCAAGCAAGCGAACGAGGGATAGGTGGAGAGATAAAAAAATAGCCGGCACCCGAGCCGGCTAATAAAAATACTGGAAGCAATGTGAGCAATGTCGTGCCCTTCCTGAGATGACATATTTGATATGACAAAGGTGTCTTCCCGAAAGCACATGAGAATGATAATGCTTCTCAGTTATTTTTGTAAAGCACTTTATTGAGAATATTTCTCACTATCGTGATCTAGCCGTTGTTTTTAGCAAAAAATGTCAATTAAGTTACAATGGCCAAACTCTTTTTTATGACTGATATTTTATATGCGCTATTTGATTTACTGGATCATATTATTGATTTCCGCCCCGACTCTGGCGGCCAAGAATGCTACTCCAGAAACGCTTGCGGAACCTGTCACCGACCCCATCAAAACGATCCCAGAATTGAGGGCGAACAACAGCTCAGAAAGCCTGCCCCACATCTCGGCGGGCTTACGGCAGAACGGCTTTATCTATTGTGTTAATGGCAATTTGAATACGTTTAATCCCCAAATGGCGATCAGCGGTCTGGCCGTGGATACGCTGGCTGCACAGATTTATAATCGCCTGCTGGGCGTCGATCCCCTGACTTATCGTCTGGTTCCTGAACTGGCTGCTGATTGGGAAGTTCGGGACAATGGTGCAACCTACCGATTTTATCTGCGTCACCATGTTGCTTTCCAATCAACCGATTGGTTTACCCCGACCCGCACGATGAACGCGGATGATGTTGTTTTCAGCTTTCGCCGCGTTTTCGATAAAACACATTATTATCATGATGTGAATGGGGGTTATTATCCCTATTTTGATAGTTTGCAATTTGGTGATTCAGTCAAGGATATTGAGAAAATCGACAAATATACGGTTGAATTTCGCCTCAATGCTCCCGACGCCTCTTTTCTCTGGCACCTGGCAACCCATTATGCCCCTATCTTGTCGCAGGAATATGCGCAAAAATTGCAACAAGTGAATCGGCAGGGGCAAATAGATTGGAAACCAGTCGGAACCGGTCCCTTCATGCTGGAAGATTATCAGATGAACCAATTTATCCGCCTTGTTCGCCATGATAACTATTGGAAAGGCAAGCCGCGCATGGAACAGGTTGTGATAGATACCGGCGCGGGTGGCACGGGCAGGATCTCAAAACTGCTCACAGGGGAATGCGATGTATTGGCTTATCCCGATGCTAACCAGTGGAACATTCTGCATGATGATCCCAATTTACGTCAGACATTACGCTCAGGCATGAATATTGCCTATCTGGCTTTTAACACCAGTAAGCCACCGTTGGATCAGTTAGCCGTTCGCCAAGCCATTGCCTATGCCATCAATAACCAACGCCTGATGAAGTCCATTTACTATGGCACGGCAGAGACAGCGGCCTCTATTTTGCCCCGTGCATCATGGGCGTATGATAACCGTGCTGAAGTCACCGAATACAATCCTGAAAAATCCCGCCAGATATTACATAACCTGGGGTTAAGTGGACTGGAGTTAACGTTATGGGTGCCAACGGCTTCACAAGCCTATAATCCAAGCCCGCTGAAAATGGCGGAGCTGATTCAGGCAGATTTAGCCCAAGTGGGTATTAAGATCGCTATCCGTCCCGTCGAAGGCCGTTTTCAGGAAAACCAGTTGATGGATAAGACTCACGATATGACACTGGCAGGCTGGTCTACTGACAGCAACGATCCGGATAGTTTTTTCCGTCCATTATTAAGTTGCGCCGCCATTGCGTCACAAACGAATCTCAGCCGTTGGTGCAGTTCAGCTTTTGATGATGCCTTACGTCAAGCCTTATTGAATCAACAACTGGCTTCACGCATCAAAAATTATCATGTTGCCCAAGAAATTCTCGCGCAACAATTACCCGTCTTGCCACTGGCTTATGCGATGCGTTTGCAAATCTCGCGTTATAACATCAAAGGATTGGTACTCAGCCCATTTGGCAATAGCGCCTTTGACCGAGTTTACCGTGAACAGGAAACCGACATTTCCGATGAAAATAATAAGGGAAGCAAATGATTATTTATATCTTACGTCGTTTGCTGATTCTGGTTGTGACGCTGTTTTTTCTTTCATTAATCAGTTTCAGCCTGATGTATTTTACCCCTCATGGTACGTTGAGTGGTGCATCGCTGTCAGACGCCTATGTCTACTATTTCCGCAGCTTGCTCCAATGGGATTTTGGTATTTCCAGAATTAATGGGGAACGCATTATTGAGCAACTGTATGCGGTGCTGCCTGCCACGATGGAGCTGTGTGTCCTTTCATTTTCCATCGCGTTGTTAATCGGTATCCCGCTTGGGATTATTGCCGGTGTCTGGCGCAACAAAAAAGCCGATATCATTATCAGCACATTTGCCCTGTGTGGTTTTTCCATTCCGGTTTTCTGGCTGGCTTTGCTGCTGACCCTGCTTTTTTCACTTTATTTAGGCTGGCTACCGGTTTCGGGACGGTTTGATTTGCTCTATCGGATGGAGCCGGTAACCGGTTCCGCCCTGATTGATGCTTGGCTGTCCAAGGCACCCTATCGCAATGAAATGATCATGAGTGTGATCCTGCATATGATCCTGCCTGTTATCACACTGGCCGTCGCCCCGACAACGGAAGTTATCCGTTTGATGCGTAACAGTACGGAAGAGGTTTCAGGCGAAAACTATATCAAATCAGCAGCAACACGGGGTCTATCCCGGCTGACTATCATCCGCCGTCACTTACTGCATAACGCTTTGCCGCCTATCATTCCTAAGCTGGGATTACAATTTTCAACCATGCTCACATTAGCGATGGTGACAGAGCAGGTCTTTAACTGGCCAGGTTTAGGACGTTGGCTCATCACTGCTATCCGCCAGCAGGATTATTCCGCAATCTCAGCCGGCGTTATGGTAATAGGAACGCTGGTTATTTCAGTGAATATTCTGACAGATATTATTGGAGCAATGGCTAATCCCCTGAAGCATAAGGAATGGTATGCCCTTAGATAATTTTTACCGAGAAAAGAAAATGCCGTCGCCATCGAAAGTTATCTGGCGATTCTTCTATGCGGATATATTGGCAATGACGGGTTTTTATGGGGTATTAATTTTAATGACACTAAGCCTGTTAGGAAATTACCTTGCCCCATACCGGCTTGATCAACAATTTATGGCTCAACTTATGCCACCTTCATGGTCGCATCACGGCAATGTCGCTTTTTTCCTCGGAACTGACGATCTTGGCCGTGATATTTTCAGCCGTTTATTGATTGGTACATCATCCACATTTGGCGGGGCATTGGTGGCCACTGCGGCAGCGGCCATTGTCGGATTAATCATCGGTAGCCTTGCCGGCATGACTCATGGGTTAAAGTCGGCCATTCTGAATCATATTCTTGATACCTTGCTCGCTATTCCTTCATTGCTACTGGCTATCATTGTCGTGGCCTTTGTTGGCGCCAGCCTGCACCATGCCATGATTGCCATTTCGCTGGCACTACTGCCAAGAATAGTACGTACCGTTTATACTGCTGTACATGACGAACTGGATAAAGAGTACATTATCGCAGCACGTCTGGACGGGGCGTCAAACTACCATATTTTACGCTACGCTGTTCTTCCCAATATCACGGCGGTGATAGTCAGTGAGTTAACCCGTGCTCTCTCCATCGCTATTCTTGATATTGCTGCGCTGGGGTTTCTCAATCTGGGTGCTCAATTGCCCTCCCCCGAATGGGGAACCATGTTGGGAGACTCATTAGAATTAATCTATGCCGCCCCCTGGACTGTGATGTTGCCCGGAGCCGTTATTATGCTGAGTGTTCTGTTGGTTAATTTACTGGGTGACGGCCTTCACCGCGCGATTAACGCAGGAGTCGAATAATGCCATTACTTGATATTCGAAACCTCACCATTGAATTTATGACGGCAGAAGGTCCCGTCAAAGCGGTTGACCGGATGAGTATTTCACTGACGGAAGGTGAAATTCTGGGTCTGGCCGGCGAATCAGGTTCAGGTAAGAGTTTGATTGCCAAAGCGATTTGTGGTGTTGCAAAAGAAAACCTTATCGTGACCGCTGATCGTTTTCGTTTTAACGATATTGATTTATTGCGCCTGACACCGCGGCAGCGCCGCAAGGTGATTGGGCATAATATTTCAATGATCTTTCAGGAACCTCAGTCATGTCTCGATCCCTCAGAAAATGTGGGTAAACAGATTATTCAATCTATTCCTGGGTGGACGTATAAAGGCCGTTGGTGGCAAAGAATTAATTGGCGAAAACGCCGTGCAGTTGAGTTGTTGCACCGCGTTGGTATTAAAGATCACGATGACATTATGCACAGCTATCCTTATGAATTAACCGAAGGTGAATGTCAAAAAGTGATGATTGCCATTGCACTTGCCAACCAACCCCGGTTGCTGATTGCCGATGAGCCAACCAATGCCATGGAACCTACGACACAGGCGCAAATCTTCCGTTTGCTGTCGAGCCTGAACCAGAACAACAACATGACTATCCTGTTAATCAGTCATGACCTGCAAATGATGAGTAAACTGGTCAAACGCATCAATGTGCTGTATTGCGGCCAAACCGTGGAAAGTGCCACCCCTGATGAGTTGCTGGTGAAACCGTATCACCCCTATACGCAAGCACTGATCCGTTCAATTCCTGATTTTGGTAGTCCGTTACCACACAAAAGCAGGCTAAATACGTTGCCTGGCGCTATTCCATCACTGGAACATCTGCCGGTAGGTTGCCGTTTAGGACCACGCTGTCCTTATGCACAGAAAACCTGCATTGCAACCCCACGATTACGGGTGATTAAGAACCATACATTCGCCTGCCATTTCCCTTTGAATATGGAGGAGCCGTAAGTGGTTGAAACATTACTGGAAGTGAAAAACCTGACGAAAACATTTCGCTATCAAATGGGATTATTTCGCCATCATCAGCTTGACGCCGTAAAACCCGTGAGCTTTATCCTACAACCGAAAAAAACACTGGCTATCCTTGGTGCAAATGGCTCCGGTAAATCCACATTAGCAAGAATGTTATCGGGGGTTATTGAACCAACGTCAGGTGAAATTCTGATTAATGGTCATAAACTGTCTTACGGGGATTACAGCTATCGCAGCCAGCGCATTCGCATGATTTTTCAGGACCCCAGTACATCACTGAATCCTCGTCAGCGCATTGGCCAAATTCTGGATATGCCGTTAATCCTGAATACCGAGCTATCCCCCTCTGAACGGGAAAAACGCATCAACCAAACATTGCGTCAGGTTGGTCTACTGCCAGATCATGCCAATTATTATCCACATATGCTCGCATCAGGACAGAAACAGCGTGTGGCGTTGGCACGGGCGTTAATATTGCAACCACAAATCATCGTTGCAGATGAAGCTTTGGCTTCCCTTGATATGTCGATGCGTTCCCAAATCATTAACCTGATGCTGGAATTACAGGAAAAACACGGTATTTCATATATTTATGTCACCCAACATCTCGGTATGATGAAACATATCAGCGATCAAGTGCTGGTGATGCACCAAGGGGAAGTTGTCGAGCGTGGTAATACGGCGGAGGTTCTGGCTTCTCCGTTGCATGATATTACCCGAAAATTAATCGCCAGCCATTTCGGTGAAGCCTTGTCTGCCGAAGCATGGCGACAGGATCTCACCTAATGTTTTTAGTGGAGGTATTTTAATCACTGATCGGAACAGCATGGGAAACTCACCACATTTCCCTCCGGCGTGGTAGAATCATCTCCGTTTATTCACCATAAATACCGCAGTCATGGTTAAATATTGATTATTTCTGTTTCCCCATGACTTTTGGTGTTTGATCACAAAGAACAATTTTGATCACAAAGAACAATAAGGATACTGCTATGGGTTTCATGACCGGCAAGCGCATTCTCATTACTGGCGTCGCCAGCAAACTGTCTATCGCTTATGGAATTGCCAAGGCAATGCACGATCAAGGCGTAGAGCTGGCTTTTACCTACCAAAATGACAAGTTGAAACCTCGTGTCGAAGAATTCGCTGCATCCCTGAATTCAAATATCGTTCTGCCATGTGACGTGGCTGAAGATGAAAGTATCGACGCATTATTCGTTGAACTGGGTAAAGTCTGGCCTAAATTCGATGGTTTTGTTCACTCTATCGGTTATGCACCGGCTGATCAACTTGATGGTGATTATGTTAATGCTGTCAGCCGTGAAGGTTTCAAAATTGCACATGACATTAGTGCATATAGCTTCGTTGCAATGGCGAAAGTCTGTCGTCATATGCTGAATCCGGGTTCTGCCTTGCTGACCTTGAGCTATCTGGGTGCAGAGCGTGCCATTCCTAACTATAACGTTATGGGTCTGGCGAAAGCCTCTCTGGAAGCAAACGTACGTTATATGGCCAATGCCATGGGTGTTGAAGGAATTCGCGTCAATGGTATCTCTGCCGGCCCAATCCGTACGCTGGCAGCTTCTGGTATCAAGGATTTCCGCAAGATGCTGGCACATTGTGAAGCTGTGACACCTATTCGCCGCACGGTGACAACAGAAGATGTCGGTAATGCTGCTGCCTTCTTGTGCTCAGATCTGGCCGGTGGTGTTACCGGTGAGATTTTACATGTTGACGGTGGTTTCAGCATCGCTGCCATGAATGAGTTAGAGTTAAAATAAATAACTCACCGATATATTAAAGAGAGTCCCACCCATAAGTTATGGTTGGGACTGTTTCTTTTTTTATTTCCTGCATTTCCTGCGTCAGTCTATTGTTACGGCATGAAATTGATGTTCTGGCGTGACCATCTTATCTTGCGCAGCAACAAGCTGTAATTCATATTCCCCACGCTTTTGTGTTTCCAACATCACTTCGTAGACTGCGGCTGCCACATGTTCTAAAGCCGCTTGCAATGCTTCATTTGTCAAAGATGGGCTTTTCAATAGATTAACGAGGAACAAACCACTGGTTAAGTCACCAACACCCACTGGCTGACGTGCCCCCGTATCAATTAATGGGCGGCTAATGTGCCAACTATGTTCTTTCGTCACCAAAAGCATTTCAAAACAATCTGCCTGATAACCTGCACGGCTTAAATGCTTAACCAGTACAATCTTGGGACCTTTTTCACATAACTCACGCGCTGCGGATACCGCTTGTTCTACATTGCCAATTTTCCGCATAGTCAGTGTTTCAAGTTCCAACAAATTAGGTGCGATAATATCACTGTCAGGTAATGCTTTTTCACAGAAGAATTCAGCAACCCCAGGGGCAACGATACAGCCTTTTTCTGGATGTCCCATGACAGGGTCACAAAAATACCAGGCATCAGGATTGGCTTTTTTAACCTGTTTTACGATATCAAGGATATCATTTCCCTGTTCCGCAGAACCGATATAACCACTCAGAACGGCATTGCAGGTGGCCAGTTTATTAATTTCACCAATTCCCTGCACGATTTCAGTCAAATGTTCCGGCGGCATCACACAACCACGCCATTGAGGATATTGGGTATGGTTTGAAAATTGAACCGTATTTAATGCCCATACGTTCACTCCCATACGACGCATCGGAAAAACAGTCGCGCTGTTTCCTGCATGACCAAAGACAACATGAGACTGAATTGAAAGCACATTGTTCATGATAAGGCCTAGTTTATTATTTTTGATTTATGAATAGATATTTGTCGTACTTCAAGGTGCATTTATCATCTCCCCCACGATGCAGGGAGATGATTAGTGACTTTCGTCTTGCAAGTGGCAACTTGAAGTTTATAGGATATATAAAGCTGCCAAATACATTAAGGGCAACATGATTGTTGCCCTTAATAATATATTAATTAGTTATTTCCAAGTGATAAGGCAATAATGTTTCTTGCCACGGCGTAACAAACTATAACGCCCAAACAGACGATCACTCTCAGCAAAGACATACATCGGTTCGGATTGTTTCTCACCGTTGATGGAAACTGCATTAGAGCTGATCATGGTACGGGCCTGCCCACGGGAAGGAACAAATTCAGCGATGACCAGTGCTTGTTGCAGGTCAGCATCTTTTTCAAGTTCAATGGCCGGCATGCCATCTTGTGCCAATTGAGCGAAATCATCCTCCGTCAAATCAGCAATGGCTCCGGAGAACAAACTCTCAGTGATGCGCTTCGCTGCGGCAAGACCTTCTTCACCATGCACCATACCTGTCACTTGTTCCGCCAATACATATTGAGCACGTGGCGCTTTACCGCTGTTCTTATCTTCTTCTTCCAACGCATTAATGTCTTCAATGTCCATGAAAGTAAAGAATTTCAGGAAACGGTAAACATCCGTATCGGCTGTGTTGATCCAGAACTGGTAAAATTTGTACGGGCTGGTTTTCTTCGGATCTAACCAAACCGCCCCACCTTCTGTCTTACCAAACTTAGTTCCGTCTGACTTGGTGATCAGTGGCACTGTCATACCAAACACTTGTTTCTGGTGCAGGCGACGGGTCAAATCGATACCGGAAGTAATGTTGCCCCACTGGTCTGAACCACCAATTTGTAATTCAACACCATATCTTCCATTCAGGTTGGCAAAGTCATAAGACTGCAATAGATTATAAGAAAATTCGGTGTACGAAATACCAACATCATCACGGTTAAGACGCTGTTTTACCGCTTCTTTGTTGATCATCTGGTTTACGGAGAAGTGCTTACCAATATCACGCAGGAAAGTCAGCACATCCATTTGACCAAACCAATCATAGTTATTGGCTAACTCTGCACCATTTTCACCCTCAAAACTCAGGAATGGGGAAACCTGACGACGAATTTTCTCAACCCACTCTTTGACCGTGTCTTCTGTGTTTAATTTACGTTCCGTTGCCTTAAAGCTGGGATCGCCAATTAAACCTGTTGCCCCACCGACCAACGCAATAGGCTTGTGCCCAGCAAGTTGGAATCGTTTTAAACACAGCAAGGGAACCAGATGGCCCAAATGCAAGCTGTCAGCGGTCGGATCGAAGCCACAATAGAGAGAAACCGGACCTTGCGCCAGTCTCTCAGCTAACGCCTCTTCATCCGTTACCTGGGCAACAAGGCCCCGCTCTTGCAGTTGTTTAATCAGGTTATTGCTAGACATTAATGACTCCATCGGTTTGTATATTTTACCTATATATCTATACCCTGCTTTCACGTTGCTGCTTTGTTATATGCCGCCACTTGAAATCCATTGGGTATATAAGCGTCTCGTTATAAATCAAGTGCCATAGCATAAAACGCCCGTAATATAAGTGCCAGTATTAAAAACAGTAATTATCTCTTTCGTTTTGCAACTTTCTGCCTTATTGATGTTTAAGGCGCCAGACGGTCAACATGCCATTTATCGCCTTCACGCTGATACAAAAAACGATCATGAAGGCGATGGGCACCCCCCTGCCAGAATTCGACTGAATCAAACTCGACCTTAAATCCGCCCCAGAAACTGGGGAGAGGGACTTCACCGTTCTGGAATTTCTGTTTCAACTCCAAAAACTTCCCTTCCAAGATACCTCTGGCAGAAATCTTCGAAGATTGCTGAGACGCCCAGGCGGCAATTTGGCTATCCCTCGGCCGGCTATGAAAATATTTCATTACCTCAACCGGGGACAAACGTTCCGCTTTGCCGAGAAAACTGACCTGCCGTTCCAATTGATACCAGGGAAAGTGGAGACTGATCCGGTTATTCTGGGCCAGATGTTTTGCCTTGCGACTGCCAAGATTGGTATAGAATATCAGGCTGTGAGCATCAAAGTGTTTTAGCAGAACAATGCGCTGATAAGGTTGCCCATGCTCATCCACGGTCGCAATGCACATTGCTGTTGGATCACTGAGTCTCGCTTCACAAGCCTGTTTTAACCAACGCTCAAAAAGCTCAATAGGTTCTTCAGTAAGATCTTTTCGCCTTAACCCACCACGTATATATTCGCGGCGCAGTTCTGCGATAACCATTTCATTATCTTCTGACATTTCTAAATCTCTATTTATTAATGAGTATTAGCATATCATTGTTATCTGCTAGCTCACTGTCTTCTAATCAGGGTTATCTGTTAACTGGATATTATTCAAACAATTATCTGACAACCGGATAAATTGCCCCTAAAATCGTTTCTCTATCCGCACCAGTAACTGATGGCAAGTTACCAGATTGTCCTGACATGGTTCGGAATGCCAGCCAGGCAAATGCCAACGCTTCCATGTCATCACCACTCAAACCATATTTATCTGTCGTCGCCACTTCTGTACCCGGCAATAAAACCGATAACCGATTCATCACAAGTGGATTACGTGCCCCGCCGCCGCATACCAGAAGACGGTCACACCGACCATTTAGCATGACTTGTTGAGCAATGCTTACCGCCGTTAATTCAGCCAATGTGGCTTGAACATCCACGGGGGTAATATCAGGAAAATCAACCAACTGTTGTTCCAACCATGCCATATTAAAGTATTCACGCCCTGTACTCTTCGGGGCAGTACGCGCGAAATAGGGATCAGACAGCATTTTTTGCAGCAAAGGTTCATTGACCGTACCTTCACTGGCCCACAGCGCATCTTTGTCGTAAGGTAACTGCTTATGCCGCCATGTCCAGGCATCCATCAACATGTTGCCCGGCCCGGTATCATAGCCTTTAACGGCAGAATTAGGCAGCAGTGCTGAGATATTGGCTATTCCACCGATGTTTAAAATGACCCGCCTTTCGGTAGGATGCCCCAATACCGCCATATGGAATGCCGGCACCAAAGGTGCTCCCTGACCACCATAAGCCATGTCACGCCGCCTGAAGTCACCAACGGTGGTAATGTTAGTCAGTGCTGCTACACGGTTATTGTCACCGATTTGCATGGTAAACGGTTTTTCACCGTCCGGCTCATGCCATACGGTCTGCCCATGACAGCCGATTGCGGTGATATCATTTGCAGTTATCCCGGCTTTATTCAATAACCCTTGAACCGCTTCTGCGAAGAGAGTACCAAGCTCATAGTCAAATCTTCCGACCATTGATAATGTCGTCTGCTGCCCTTGACAAATGGAAAGTAATCTTTGCTTAAGCTCTTGCGGAAAAGGATGGCTATAACTGACTTGTTGAGTCACGGCTTTATCGCTAATCTCCGCCAAAATAACATCAACACCATCCATGCTGGTGCCAGACATCACACCAATATAACGTCCTGAATTCATAAATATTCCTCTATTAAATAACGGATTACATTTGACACGTGGATTACATTCAATCTTGCGTAAACTATAAAGCACATCTATTCGGACTATATATGTTTAATGAGCATTATCAGAGATAAAATCTGAGTTTTGGAAAGCTCTTCACAAAACATGCTAAACTTTTGGTCAGGAATTATTCCTTTCAGAGTTTATTGTGAGCATATTATATTATGTAGATATGCATCATTAGTGGCCGACAAATTGATTAATTCTGCTGCTAACAAGAGCATCTTAGTATCTGCTGCTAACAAAAGTAGCCGAACGCTTGGTTATAAGTTTATTATCAAGCTTCCCTATCGGGCATTAAAATTAGGAGTAATTATGTTAAAACGTTTCCTGGTTGGTGTAGCTGTAGCAACCACATTATCGGGTTGTGCAGACATGGGAGCACTTTCTAGTGATACTTACTCTATGAATCAGGCCAAACAAGCTCAAACTGTAACCTATGGCACGATTCTGTCTGTACGCCCTGTCAAAATTAAAGGCAACCAAGCGGGTGATCCTAATATGTTAGGTCTCATTGGCGGTGCTGTTTTGGGAGGGCTGCTAGGGAATACGGTTGGGGATGGTTCTGGTCAAAGGCTTGCTACAGCGGCAGGTGCCATTGCTGGCGGTCTGGCTGGTCAAGGAATAGAAGGGGCTTTAGACCAAACGAAAGGTGTTGAGTTAGAAATTCGTATGGACAGCGGAAAAAACATCATCGTAGTGCAAAAGTTAGACAACATTGTATTCAGCAGAGGGCAACGAGTCAGGATCGCAAACAGTGGAGACTCTTTGACTGTATCACCACTCTGAAATGTTCAAATAACACAAAACTAGAAAATCGCGGTTTACCAGTAATAGGTCTGGGCCGCGATTTTATTATTATAGATTAATTTTTATATTACCTGTTTATGCAATTGGTTAATATTTTTTTCAATTTTCTTTATTACAGAAGCAAGCAGAATTAACTCATCATGAGTAATTCCCTGCAAAATTTCTTTCCTTGTAGAATCAATAACACTATCTACTTCTCTAATAAACGTTTCCGATTCTTTGGTTAATTTGATTCTTTTTGCGCGTCGATCATTGGCACATGTATGGCGTGTAATCAATTTCTTTTCTTCTAATTGATCAAGCGTTCTCACCAAAGAGGGTTGCTCAATACCAATCGCTTTTGCGAGCTGTATCTGTGACTGCTCTGGCGGCAGTTGACTAATATTGTATAGAGTAACCCAGTGTGTCTGAGTTAATTTCAACGGTTTCAAACGATGATCAATTAAAGCGCGCCAAACACGGACTAAACGTGCCAGATCTGATCCCAATGTCAATTCCAATTACCCCTCCTTATAATTAGAGACTCATATAACATCAATGAATTATCCAATCAGTTTATTCATCTGAATAATGGATACGCACCCTATATCATGCTTACATTAGCAGAGTCAGCAATTTAACTAATTACCTAATTAGTGTCGCGTTGGCGTGTTACTCAAAGTTGACATCTTCGTCGCCCTAAAGAGCGAAATTGTACGGTGCACCGAATAAAATCGCGCATTAATCCACCAACGATATAAACTGTATAAAATAATCTTACAACTAAACTATTATAAGTTTAAATATCAACAAAAAAAGTACAATCCCTCAAAATATATCCATTTCCACTCGGTTAAAGTTCTATAAGAATAACCGCCATCCAAATACTAATCTATATATTTTTACATTAATATCATTTTTATCTTACAGATATTGATAATATCAAAATAAATAATATAAAAAACAACAAGATAACAAACCAGTTCTTTTCTTGTTCAACAAATGATTCTTTGATAAGAAATTCTTACTTAAATATCTAATCTCACCAACAGAAATGATGTTTTGAAGTGACTTATGTCAAATAAAAGAAATATAATATAAATAATATATCATTTCTTGCAGGAAATATTTCATATTTTTATGATCATCCTAAACCATAATTCATATGAGTGATATTTTTTGATCAAATTAGAATAAAACTAAAATAAATCGGCTTGTTGCGAGATAATATTTTTTTCTTTCTCTTTATTTCTGACTTCCCTTAGATGCCTCTGATGACATAAGCGCAATACTTTTCTTTTTTCATTATCAGATAGTTGCATCCACATAAAGCGCTCTTCCCTACTACGATAACACCCTCGGCAAAAACCGCGGGAATTAGATTCACAAATTCCCCGACAAGGGTTTGGAATAGCAAAGAATTCCAATTGTTCAGCCATCTCATCCTCCTGCGCTTGGAACTATCAATTATTCCCATAATGAAACTATTTGTTGCTCAGTATAAACCTCAAATATAACATTTCAAAACAAAATAGTAACATTTAGAAACCAAATAAATAAACAGGACAATTTGAATTATTTTATCTATACACGTTATAGTTGAACTAAGCATATGCAGGTATGCGGACAACGTTTTGCAAAAAAGCTATGTTTCACAATAAGACTATAAAGATCAAGAGGTAATCATGCGTTTACTCCATACGATGATCCGTGTTGGCAACATGCAGCGCTCGATTGATTTCTACACTAAAATCATGGGCATGCGTTTACTTCGCACCAGTGAAAATCCAGAGTATAAGTATTCTCTCGCGTTTGTTGGTTATACCGATGAAAATCAAGGCTCAGTTATTGAGCTAACTTATAATTGGGGCGTTGAAAACTACGAAATAGGAACTGCGTTTGGGCATATCGCCTTGGGCGTTGATGATGTTGCGGCAACTTGCGAACGCATCAAACTTGCCGGAGGAAAAGTGGTTCGCGAAGCAGGACCCGTTAAAGGTGGAAAAACCGTCATTGCATTCGTTGAAGATCCCGATGGCTATAAGATTGAACTCATCGAAAATTCAAGTGCCAGCAGCGCATTAGGCAACTAATTCTATCAATAGCGGCCAAACTATCGTTAAAAAATTAGTTACACACCGACAAAAGGGCAAATCTTATTGCCCTTTATTATCCTCATTGGATAAGCATTACTTCTGCAAGACACACCAAATTTTGTCATAATAGCCACTATTCCAGAATCAAAAACAGAATCCTGAAGCTAAAAACTGAAAATCAGATGTCTAATCAAAACGATCAAAATATGTTAAGTGGGCGCTTTCGTGGCTACTATCCCGTTGTCATTGATGTCGAAACCGCTGGTTTTAATGCGCGGACAGACGCTTTACTTGAAATTGCTGCAATTACTTTAAAAATGGATGAAAATGGTTGGCTAACACCTGCCAATACACTGCATTTCCATATTGAGCCTTTTGAAGGAGCTAACCTTGATCCTGCCGCTCTTGCTTTCACCGGCATTGATCCAACAAATCCCCTACGGGGAGCAGTCAGTGAATACGCTGCCTTGCATGCAATTTTCAAAATGATCCGCAAGGGCATGAAAGAGACGAATTGTAACCGCGCAATTATGGTCGCCCATAATGCCAATTTTGATCACAGTTTTGTCATGGCTGCTGCTGAACGCGCAGGCTTGAAACGCAATCCATTCCATCCGTTCGCAACTTTTGATACCGCCGCACTCAGTGGTTTGGTTCTTGGCCAAACAATTCTTGCCAAGGCCTGCATCACAGCAGAAATTCCGTTTGACAGCAATCAAGCACATAGCGCTCTTTATGATACTGATCGAACTGCCCTGCTTTTCTGTGAACTTGTCAATCGCTGGAAACGGCTGGGTGGTTGGCCATTACCCTCAGCTAACACCGCTAACTGCGAAGCCTAAAACAAGCAAACCTCATATTGATTAATCTGTAAATAGTAACCCCATACCTATAAAAGTATGGGGTTATGAAAAAACATCTATCATTTCGATGAATGACTGACCTTATTCCTGATCACGATACTTGTCGGCAGTCTCTTTGATCAGCGTTTGTAGTTCACCACGCTGATACATCTCAACAAGGATGTCACAACCTCCCACTAACTCACCGTCAACCCAAAGCTGGGGAAAAGTCGGCCAATTTGCATACTTAGGCAACTGAGCACGGATATCTGGATTTTGCAGAATATCCACATAAGCAAAACGCTCACCACAAGCGGATAAAGCCTGAACTGCCTGTGCGGAGAAGCCACAACTTGGCAGTTTCGGTGAACCTTTCATATACAGCAGAATTGGATTTTCTCTGAGCTGACGTTCGATTTTTTCAATAACCGCATCAACTGTTGTATCTGTCACTGTATTCGTGTTTGTATTAAAATTCGTCATTGTTGCTTCCTCAAAACTGCAAACGCTATTTATCAGCATAAGATAAAGATTGATTCAGAATACCACTTTCTACTCTCATTTTTCTACCGTGAACTTTATATGCTGGGTGTATCTACTCCATGTTACAGTTCAGTTCTGCGCCAGTTCGCCGCCTGATAGCATCTTTTTCCCTGTTATTTGGCAGAAAAGTTGTTAAGATAATTAGCAAAAAATTAATACGATAATGAGACTAAATTTGCCCTGCCCATGATAAGCAATCCTAAGTCATGGTTTGCAGAGCCAAAAAACCCGATATTAAAAAGGAGCATGCAATGTCTTTTGAATTACCCGCATTACCTTATGCCAAAGATGCCTTGGAACCCCATATTTCTGCAGAAACTCTAGAATATCACCACGGCAAACATCACAACGCTTACGTCGTAAACCTGAATAATTTGACTAAAGATACTGAGTTTGCCGGAAAATCGTTGGAAGAGATCATCAAAACCTCTGAAGGCGGAATCTTCAATAACGCTGCACAAATTTGGAACCATACGTTCTACTGGCATAGCCTGTCACCAAATGGGGGTGGCGAACCCACCGGAAAAGTCGCAGACGCTATCAACAATGCTTTCGGTTCTTTTGCTGAGTTCAAACAGCAGTTCACTGACGCAGCCCTGAAAAACTTTGGTTCTGGTTGGACTTGGTTAGTCAAGAAAACTGACGGCACATTGGCTATCGTTAACACATCCAATGCAGCAACGCCATTGACTGGTGAAGACAAACCCGTACTGACCGTTGATGTTTGGGAGCACGCATACTACATCGATTACCGTAATGCACGCCCTCAATATTTGGAGCACTTCTGGGCGCTGGTCAACTGGAAATTTGTTGAAGAAAACTTGGCTTAATAAGGTTAATTATCTTACCAAGTTAAAATAACAAGGGCAGGTTTTCCTTCATTCGTGGCATCACAATTGTTGGAAAACCCGCCCTTAAAGCAAGTGATGTTACAAATTCTTCTTTTCTATCCTGATCAGATCAAGCAGAGACTTGCCAGAAAAACAATCATGATTAATGCACTACCGGCAGCCAATAATCCCAATTTCAGATCTGTGTCCATAGAACATCCTCAATGTGAAAATTAAGAGACCTCAACACGATAAATTTTTAAGTACAAGTTTTGAGCGGTTACTCACCGTATCATTTAAAAAACCATACCCAATATTTAGTCCATACTCTTTATAACATCGATTATTACTTTCACTTTTGAGCTAGATCAGACAAAATTCAAGGTTTATCGCTGACTTATTGCCAACTATCACTCTATATAAATATATTGGCAAACGATTAACAAATAGCTATACCCGATAGATTTCAAAATTGAAAGATGAAAGGTATACCAATTAGACCAAAAGGTCAGGAGTCCTTTTTATCATGGCAACGATTAAAGATGTGGCCAAACGCGCTGGTGTTTCGACCACAACCGTATCGCATGTTATCAATAAAACCCGTTTCGTCGCCGAAGATACAAAGGCTGCGGTTTGGGCTGCGATTAAGGAACTGAATTATTCTCCCAGTGCCGTTGCCCGCAGCTTGAAAGTTAACCACACCAAATCCATCGGATTACTGGCAACCTCAAGTGAAGCACCGTATTTTGCTGAGATCATAGAATCGGTTGAGAATAGCTGCTATAGCAAAGGTTATACACTGATCTTATGTAATTCCCATAATAACCTTGATAAACAGAAAGCGTACCTCGCGATGCTGGCGCAAAAACGTGTAGACGGTTTGCTGGTAATGTGTTCAGAATACCCTGAACAGCTTTTAGGTATGCTGGAAGACTACCGTAATATTCCTATGGTGGTCATGGATTGGGGAGAATCCAGAGGGGATTTTACCGATGCAATTATTGATAATGCTTTTCATGGCGGTTACTTAGCGGGTCGTTATCTCATTGAGCGCGGTCATCGTGATATTGCATCTATTCCTGGGCCATTAGCAAGAAATACCGGCGGAGGACGCCATCAAGGTTTTCTCAAGGCGCTGAAAGAAGCCAACATCACCATTCGGGATGAGTGGATGGTACAAGGTGATTTTGAACCTGAGTCCGGTTATCAAGCCATGTATAAGATCCTGAATCAGAAACATCGCCCAACCGCTGTTTTTTGCGGTGGGGACGTCATGGCAATGGGGGCAATCTGTGCAGCCGATGAGTTAGGACTACGTGTTCCACAAGACATTTCAATCATCGGTTATGACAATATTCGCAATGCCCGCTATTTCACACCAGCATTGACAACCATCCACCAACCCAAAGAACGTTTAGGGCAGATGGCTTTTGCAATGCTATTGGACAGAATCATCAATAAACGTGAGGATGTACAAACTATCGAAGTCCACCCACGCCTTGTCGAACGGCGCTCGGTTGCGGATGGACCTTTTATCGATTATCGCCGCTGACAGTTAATTTTCTTGCAGCCATTCAGCATTAAGTGTTTCGCTATCTCCCAGATAATCAAGTAACCAACTTAATGCGGGTGAATGGCTCTTTTGCGACCATGTCAGGCAGCATGGGCTGTCAGGCAAGGGTTGCTCGAGTTCGAGTGCCATCAGCTTGCCTTTACGGATCAGCGGTAATGCAAGGTGCTTGGGCACCATGCCGACACATAATCCATCCATCAGGCAACTTAACCCAACATTCCAATCAGGAACAATCAACCTTCGTTGATTATCCAAAGCCCATGTATCACGCTTAGGCAAGCTGCGTGAAGTATCTTCGAGACATAAACTGGGATAAGGCCGCATCTGATCATCATTCAATTTCCCCGATATCACTGCCAGTTCATGTTCAGGGCTGGCGACACATAACCACGGAATAAATCCCATATCCCTGAAACTATATCGCTCACCAACGGGGGAAGCCCGTGTTGCACCAATGGCAACGTCCACCCGTCCATCCACCAAAGCATCCCATACGCCATTGAAAACTTCAGGATAGATAAATAATTCAATATCGGGGAAATGACGATAAAAATCCAAAATTAACCGAAGCGTTCGCTCTGGTTTTACCACCTGATCAACCGCAATACTGAATTGCCCACGCCAGCCATTGGCAACTTGTTGACACTGGTGCCGAGTGTGATTCATTTTTTTGATAACAGAACGCGCTTCCTTGACAAAAATAGCCCCTGCTTCCGTTAAATCGACATCTCGGTGACGACGTTCAAATAAAGGTACTGCCAGCCACTCTTCAAGCTGTTTTACCGTATAGCTGACAGCAGAAGGCACACGGTGAAGTTCTGATGCAGCCGCACTGAAACTTCCTGTTCTGGCAACGGCATCAACGACTTCCAGAGAGTATTCAGACCACATATATCTTCCTTTCAATTTTTTTCACAGCATGGTGCAAATATTACCGTTTCACAAGTAAAAATCATGCTATATAAAATAAGCCCAATATTTCCTTATCAACCACCACACCAAGTTATTAACACAATGACAACAAATAAAAACGCCATTCCATTCATGTTTTATCTCGCAGGCCTAAGCATGCTAGGCTACTTGGCCATCGACATGTATCTGCCCGCTTTTGATGCAATGAAAGCAGAATTAGGGACATCAACAAATGTCATCGGTGCGAGCCTCAGCATTTTTCTTGCCGGGTTTGCTTTTGCCCAACTTTTATGGGGACAATTGTCTGACCGTTTAGGCAGAAAACCTGTTCTTATTATCGGACTATCCCTGTTTTCCATTAGCTGTTTAGGTATGCTCTGGATCACTGATCCTGTTCAGTTACTGGTATTGAGGTTTATGCAAGCAGTGGGAGTGTGTTCCGCTGCGGTGACCTGGCAGGCTTTAGTCGTTGATAGATATGACGCAGAACGCACGAAACGTGTTTTTGCCATGATCATGCCTTTGGTTGCCCTTTCCCCTGCCCTTGCGCCTTTGTTGGGGGCATGGTTGTTGACACATAGTGGCTGGAGAATCATTTTCCTTGTCCTCATGATCGTGACAATATTGCTGTTAATACCTACATTTTTTCTAACTAACACACGTACTCATACCGAAACCAATGCCGATAAAAAGCCGGTTTCTTTCTTTACGCTACTCACTTCCCCTGTTTTCAACGGAAATGTATTAATCTATGCCTCTTGCAGTGCAGGTTTTTTTGCCTGGCTAACGGGTTCACCAACGATTTTGAAAAATATGGGTTATGATCCTACTGATATTGGCTTAAGTTATATTCCCCAAACGCTGGCATTTATGATTGGTGGATATGGTTGCCGTATCTTATTGGAAAAAGTGAAAAGCGAAACCGTATTTCCCTTCCTGTTGGTGGGTTATGCAGTCAGCATGATCGCCATTTATTTGATTTCGCTATTGAGTGAACCTTCATTTATCGCCATTCTTATTCCTTTTTGTGTGATGGCAGCAATGAATGGTGCATCCTACCCAATTGCAGTCGCCAATGCTCTGGCTGTTTATCCTCAAGACAGCGGTAAAGCGGCTGCATTGCAAAATGCACTGCAACTGGGTCTCTGTTTTGTCGCGAGTATGATTGTCTCCGTATTTATGGAATCACCTCTCTTATCGACGACCACGGTCATGGTACTTACTACTGTTCCAATGGCTGTTGGTTATTGGCTGCAAAAACAGGGGATTAAAAAAAGCCACTAAACATAAATTCAATAATTTCCCCAAAAAATAATAATTAAGAACATTATTATCTAAAGGTTGCATCATGCTGTGACCTTTAGATGATTGTTTAAATACCATTTCACTCATATACTCATACAGATTCATTATTCTAAGAATGCGAGGTTTGAGGTGTCTTTTGGAGCATTGAAGTGCTGTTTAATTTCAGGATAAATAAGCAATATGTGCTTACAGTATTATTTTCTAATAAACCTTTAAGGTTTTACATAAAAAACAGTTATAAAGTGACACCTCAAAATTCCATCACACAAATGTTGGAGAGTATATGAGTTCATCTTTTGTTGAAGGTAAAAAAACAATAACGGATCCTTGGTATAGGATCGCCCATGAATTGCTTCAGGAAACTGATATTGAGATCAATGGCAAGCGCCCTTTCGATATACGCATTAAAAACCCTGATTTCTATAAGCGTGTACTGAAAGAAGGTTCCTTGGGTTTGGGTGAGAGTTATATGGATGGCTGGTGGGAATGTGATCGCCTTGATATTTTCTTTTATAAAGTATTACAGGCTGGTTTAGAACATCGTATTCCTAAAAATGTCAAAGATATCTTCAAGATAATTATCTCTCGTATATTTAATTTACAATCTCCCAAACGTGCCTGGATTGTCGGTAAGGAACATTATAATTTAGGCAATGACCTTTTTACCCGGATGCTTGATCCTCATATGCAATATTCTTGCGGTTATTGGAAAGATGCCAATACGCTGGAAGAAGCACAAACCCATAAACTCCGCCTGATTTGCGAAAAACTACAACTTTCTCCGGGCATGACTTTATTGGATATCGGTTGTGGCTGGGGAGGTTTGGCAGCTTATGCGGCGGAAAACTACGGGGTATCTGTCACAGGGGTAACGATTTCAGCCGAGCAACAAAAATACGCGCAGGAACGATGTCAAGATCTCAATGTAAAAATTATCCTTGAAGATTACCGAAACCTTAACCTTCAGTTTGATCGCGTGGTATCCGTCGGCATGTTTGAGCACGTTGGCCCGAAAAATTATGACAATTATTTCAATATCGTGAAAAAGAACCTGAAACCTGATGGCCTGTTCCTGCTCCATACTATCGGCTCTAATATTGATAAATCAGGTTCTGATGCCTGGATCAGTAAATATATCTTCCCCAATGGCTGTTTACCGTCGATAACCAAAATCGCTAAAGCAACCAATGGAAAGTTTGTTATGGAAGATTGGCACAACTTTGGGGCGGACTATGACAGAACCCTGATGGCATGGTATGAGCGATTTACTGCCAGTTGGCACGAAATAGAGCATAACTATAGCCCGCGCTTCAAACGAATGTTCAGTTATTACCTGAATGCTTGTGCAGGTGCATTCCGGGCAAGGGATATTCAGTTATGGCAGGTAGTATTTAGTCCGCAAGGCATTGAAAAAGGATTGAGAGTACCTAGATAATGCCCTCCACAATGAAATTGGCAAAGCTACGGAAATAGTATTTCTGTAGCTTGCTTATTTTTATCGAGTTTTATTGAATAGCGTTATTGCAAAACCTATACTCATCGTACTTCAAGCTGCAACTTGCAGTTTATAGGGTATATAACACAATCCAGAAATATTTCTTATTGTCCTTCAGTTTGTAACAATAATTTTTCTTGCTCTTTCTGAGCCAGAACTCGTTCAACAGTATCGACAATCGCTTGAGTTTGTGGATCAATTTCAATATTAATTTTTTCTCCCAAACGCTTTTTACCCAGTGTTGTGCGCGCTAATGTTTCTGGAATTAAATGAACACAGAATCGATTATTGACAACATCGCCAATGGTCAGGCTAATCCCGTCAATACCAATAAACCCTTTGTGCAGGATATATTTCATCAATTGTTTGTCATGAATGCGAAACCATATTTCATGGTTATTTTCAGAAGTGAAGATCTTGGCAATTTCCGCGGTTGTAATAACATGACCGGACATCAAATGCCCACCAATTTCATCACCAAATTTAGCCGCCCTTTCCAGATTGACTAAATCACCTACCCTAAGTTCGCCGAGATTGGTCAGGCGCAATGTTTCTTTCATTAAATCAAAACTGATTAAATCACCATCGATCTTAGTCACAGTCAGACAGCAACCGTTGTGGGAAACAGAAGCCCCCGTTTCAATTCCGGGTAATAATTCAGCCGGAAATTTAACAACATGGGTCCGAAAATGCATTTTTTCATCAATGGCAACTATCGGCGCTTTTCCCTGAACGATACCTGTAAACATGGGAACCTCTTTAATCATTTCACTTGGCAGGTTAGTTTAACCTACTCATCGCGTTTAAACACCATCCTGTTTAAATACCATTTCTTTTAAATAGGTTTTCATAATAGTGAGAGCTTGCAATCTTGTCCCGCGCGCCGCGCGGGACAAGATTTACTCCTATCATTCATTTTGAAACGCTATTTAAACATCATGATTATTTAATACGCTATTGCGATAAAGTTTAGTTTCAGTTGAGTGTTGCTTCAATTTTATTGCCCAGCCATCGACTTCATAATTAAGTATAAATATCTTGCAACGATTGGATTAATAAAATGAGTCCTATACAATAGAGACGCTTATAAGCGATACATTTTCCATTAACATCGTTTGCTCGCAAAAATATTTCTTATTTTTCTCGTTAATTTTCAATCAAAAAAGGTGTAGTACGTGCAGAAATATTTAAATGAAGCGCGTAGTTTGCTCGCTCTAGGGATCCCTGTTGTCATCGCACAGTTTTCACAAACTGCCATGGGCTTCGTTGATACTGTCATGGCTGGTAAAGCGGGTGCTATTGAAATGTCAGCGGTTGCTGTTGGCACATCAATCTGGCTGCCAACTATTCTGTTTGGTCAAGGTTTATTGCTTGCTTTGACCCCCATCGTGGCACATATGAATGGCTCAGGCCAAAGAAAAAACGTTGCAGGTCAAATCCAGCAGGGGTTCTGGCTTGCAATTTTCCTCTCTATCTTGATCATCGCAGTATTGTATAACAGCCGATTTATTATAGAAGCACAACATAACGTCGATCCTGTATTGGCACAAAAAGCGACGGATTTTATTCATGCCATCATGTGGGGAGCGCCAGGTTATTTGTTCTATCAAGTTTTGCGTGGTCAATGTGAAGGATTATCGAAAACTAAGCCAGCAATGGTCATTGGTGTTGCCGGTTTACTGGTCAATATTCCCATTAACTACATTTTTATTTACGGTAAGTTTGGGGCACCTGAATTGGGCGGTGTAGGTTGTGGTGTCGCAACGGCAACGGTCTACTGGGTTATGTTCCTGTTGTTACTTGCCTATGTGAAACACTCTCCTTCCCAAAAAGATATCCAAACCTTCAACAAATTTGCAGGCCCTGAATGGCACACGCAAAAACGAATTGCATTACTTGGCTTACCTATCGCCCTGGCGATGTTTTTTGAGGTGACTCTGTTTGCTGTCGTCTCGTTATTGGTTTCGCCACTCGGTGTTGTTGCCGTAGCCGGACACCAAATATCACTCAACTTCAGCTCGATGATGTTTATGTTCCCGCTGTCATTGGGGATAGCGGCAACCATTCGTGTTGGCTACAATCTGGGCCAACAATCCACTGAAGGCGCTAGAATATCCGCCTACACGAGCATTATTGTTGGCTTAATTATTGCTTGTATGACAGCAACCTTCACCGTACTGCTGCGCGAGCATATTGCATTTATGTACAACGACAACCCTGAGGTTGTAATTCTTGCCTCTCACTTGATGCTGTTTGCGGCTATTTACCAGCTTTCTGATGCGGTTCAGGTCATTGGATCGGGAGTATTGCGCGGATACAAAGATACACGTTCTATTTTCGTGATCACTTTTATTGCTTATTGGCTCTTAGGGCTGCCGAGTGGCTATATTCTGGCGTTGACTGATTATGTCACTAAGCCAATGGGACCACAGGGTTTCTGGATTGGATTTATTATCGGTTTAACCGCATCGGCATTTATGATGGGTTACCGTATTCTATGGACACAAAAACAGCCAGCCCATTATATTCTGAAACGTTCTACACGTTAATTCAGTTCACTAAGTTACCAATACCAGGGGAAAAGCTGCAAATTCACGCGAAAAGATGTAATTGCGAGCAGTTGAACAAGAATTTGCATTTTTCCCCTTGCCAGAAAGCCCAGTGCCCGTTAATATTCGTTCCCGTTGTCAGCCACAGAAATTTAGATTGCGTCCGTAGCTCAGTTGGTTAGAGCACCACCTTGACATGGTGGGGGTCGGTGGTTCGAGTCCACTCGGACGCACCAAATATCAGGTTGACAAAAAGAATGCAATGTGCGTCCGTAGCTCAGTTGGTTAGAGCACCACCTTGACATGGTGGGGGTCGGTGGTTCGAGTCCACTCGGACGCACCATATTCAAACTATGAACTTATATCTTCCCCTGATTTACCCACTTTTTTAGCCTTGCTCCATTCAAGTGACTTCTATAATCACAAATTCATTGTTGACCAATCTACCTGTGTACTAAAAATTCAAAATCGCCTGTTTGCGCAACAACTCCCTGATTTATTTAATCATGAGCCATAAATATCTCTTCCCTGTTGTATGGAAATCTTTTCAAGCACCATTTTTTGATTCATTTCACAGAAATTAGTCTCTATAATACGCTCATGTCATAAGTTGAATGGTTTCAGCTAACTAAAGTAGATAGATTGTCATGAAAAAAACCAAAATTGTTTGTACTATCGGGCCAAAAACAGAATCCGAAGAGAAGTTGACCGAACTGCTTAATGCAGGTATGAATGTCATGCGCCTGAACTTTTCTCACGGTGACTACGAAGAGCATGGTCGTCGTATTGAAAACATTCGCGCGGTTGTCGCGAAAACTGGCAAAAAAGCAGCAATCTTATTGGATACTAAAGGCCCTGAAATCCGTACCATGAAACTGGAAGATGGCAATGACGTCTCCCTGACTGCGGGCCAAACTTTTACCTTTACGACAGATAAATCCGTTATCGGCAATCAAGATCGTGTTGCGGTGACTTATGCCGGACTGCCGGAAGATCTGAAACCAGGCAATACCGTATTGGTTGATGATGGTTTGATCGCCATGACCGTTAAGGAAACCACGGCGACCGAAGTGATCTGTGAGGTACTGAACAACGGTGACTTGGGCGAAAACAAAGGTGTTAACCTGCCAAATGTTTCCATTAACTTGCCTGCACTGGCAGAAAAAGATAAACAAGATTTGATCTTCGGTTGTGAGCAAGGCGTGGATTTCATTGCAGCCTCTTTCATCCGTAAACGCTCCGATGTACTGGAAATCCGTGAGCACCTGAAAGCTCATAATGGTGAACATATCCAAATTATTTCCAAAATCGAAAATCAGGAAGGTCTGACTAACTTCGATGAAATTCTCGAAGCGTCTGATGGTATCATGGTTGCCCGTGGCGATCTGGGGGTTGAAATCCCAGTCGAAGAAGTTATCTTCGCGCAAAAAATGATGATCGAAAAATGTAATGCGGCGCGTAAAGTTGTTATCACGGCAACCCAAATGCTGGATTCAATGATCAAAAACCCACGCCCTACCCGCGCCGAAGCCGGCGACGTTGCCAACGCTATTTTAGATGGTACAGATGCGGTTATGCTGTCTGGTGAAAGTGCGAAAGGGAAATATCCTGTCGAAGCGGTTTCCATCATGGCAACCATCTGTGAACGTACAGACCGCGTTATGTGCAGCCGAATTGAAAATACGAAGTCTCAGAAACTGCGTGTTACCGAAGCGGTCTCCCGTGGTGCGGTTGAAATCGCAGAAAAACTGGAATCACCCCTGATTGTCGTGGCAACTTACGGTGGTAAGTCGGCAAGATCTATCCGCAAGTATTTCCCTAACGCTTCAATCCTTGCATTGACAACGAATGAAATCACGGCGCGTCAATTGCTGCTAGTCAAGGGTGTTTCCACTCTGGTTGTCAAAGAAATCGCTTCTACCGATGATTTTTACCGTATTGGTAAAGAAGCCGCGTTGGCGAGTGGCATGGCGCACCTTGGGGATGTCGTTGTCATGGTATCCGGTGCATTAGTCCCCAGTGGCACAACAAATACGTCCTCTGTTCACGTGCTCTGAGGCTTAAAAGCCATCAATAACCGCGCTGTCTAACCTTGGATAGTCTTCCCGGACAGCACTGGCAATCAAAGAAGCCCATATTTGTATTATGCAGATTGGGCTTTTTTGATTATTCTGGTTAAATCATCTATTCGGCTGCCATTTTATTGCCGATATCCAAAAATTATTGGCTTATTTTGAGATAAAGAAAGGTAAAAATTTTTTTCATAGCAAAAATTTATTCTCTTTCTAAAATAGTTTGTGTAATACTTAGATGGCTACTTGGAGATTAACTTAATCTAGAGGGTAATGTGATGAATCGTACTAAAGTTGTATTTGGTGCAGTAATTCTGGCTTCCACCCTGCTGGCAGGTTGCTCAAGCGCAACGAAAGTTGAACAGCTTGCTTCTCAGGTGCAAACTCTCGGTTCTAAAGTTGACCAATTGAGCAGTGACATCAGTTCTATTCGTTCTGATGTACAATCAGCCAGAGATGAAGCTGCTCGCGCGAATCAGCGCCTTGATAACCAGGTTCGTTCATACAAGAAATAATCTTTGTAGTAGATAGAATGAGTTGATAACAAAATGGCGTACCACTGTACGCCATTTCTACTTCGGCTTCCTGCCCCGTATTTGCCAGTTTCTTAGGTTTCAGTTAATAAATCGGCCCAGGCTGGTGTAATGGCGGTATCTTAGCAACCTGTTCTGCATTTACCTGCGTGGGTATTCCTGAACGACGAATAATGGCTTGATCAACCAGAAATTCATCGGTTTCCCCACTATTAATGAACTTCACCAAACTTTCAGAACGTGGGATCGGTATTGTCTGTGGATCATCTGTCTCTTTACGAGAAAGCGGCTGATGAACTTCCACATAGCGCTTACCATCCGGCTCAACAGCATATTTTACCGGTTCATTAATGATCTGAACACGCGTTCCTCGTGGGACAGTACGGAACAAATCCTCAATATCATTGGGCCGCAAACGAATACATCCTGAACTCACTCGCATACCAATACCGAAATTGGCATTTGTACCGTGGATCAAATATTCGCCACGTCCGGCAGCCAAGCGTAAGGCAAAATCCCCCATTGGATTATCAGGCCCCGCAGGTATTACGGCAGGTAAAATGATTCCCCGACTGGCATAATCCTTGCGAATATTCGTGGTTGGCGTCCACGTCGGATGCTCGATCAATTGGCTGACAGATGTTGTCATGGTTGGCGTATTGCGCCCAAGCTGACCAATACCAATAGGATACACAACAACATAATCCTTTCCCTCAGGGAAATAATAGAGCCTGAGTTCAGCCAGATTGATAATAATTCCCTGACGAGGCGTGTCTGGCAGCAGCATCTGGGAGGGAATCATTAACTCAGTACCGGGCTTAGGCAAATAGGGATCAACCCCTGGATTCGCTTCCAACATCGCCAGTAACCCTATCTGGTAGTTGGCAGCAATATACTCTAATGGGCGCCCGTCATCAGGCACAATATAGGTGGAATTAACGCCAATCAGGCGGCTATTAGCAGGAGGCAATGGATACTCGACAGCATGGGCGATATTAGTCAATCCACTTAACGATAACATGCTGCTCAAGAACATGCCGATAACAGTTAAAGATCGCTTCATACAGGCTTCCTGAAAATGATACTTAAACGTTTGTGGTTAATTAATAGACTATTCTGCCAAACTATTCTATCGCATTCGTAGCAATCAAAGAGGAAGGCTGTTCCCGCCGGCCAAATACCGGCAGGAACAAAAACAGGATAAAACGATGAGATAATACTAAGATAACACCGCCGTTGTCAGGCGAGATGTGCAGCATAATTGTTGCTGATCATTATAAATGTCAATCTGCCAGACCTGATGTGAGCGGCCAAGATGAATCGGCTTGCAAATCCCTTTGACCGTGCCTTCACGAACCGATTTAAGGTGGTTAGCATTTATTTCTACTCCCACGACTTTCTGTTCACCTTCCGAACAGAGATAACCGGCAATGGAGCCGAGTGTTTCGGCCAATACCACCGATGCCCCACCATGCAGTATCCCGAAGGGTTGTTTAGTTCGTTGATCGACTGGCATGGTTCCTTCAATAAAATCATCGCCAAGCTGGGTAAATTCGATCCCTACATGTTTTACCATACACTGATCATTAAATTGATTCAGGGTATTCACATCGATATTACGTTTCCAAATCACGGCATTATCTCCAATAAGGCTTGTAATGGATGTTTAAGTGGTTTTCCTTCTATACGTTTCACCTGACTGCGACACGAATATCCGGTACTCAGGCAATGCTCTAAAGATAAATTTTTCAGTGCCGGTGCCCATGAAAGTGAGTAGATGCCAATCGATCGCGCCAGGTTTTTCTTTTCATGGCCATATGTGCCCGCCATGCCACAACATCCGACACTGACATGCTTCAATTGATGACCAAAATGGCGGAAGATATCCGCCCACTGCTGACTACTACCCGGTAGCGCTGTCACTTCGGTACAGTGCCCCAGTAAGTACCAGTCATGTAGGGATATTGAATCATCACTACTTTTCGTTTGTGACATTTTTTCCGGCAGGATGTCAGTTAACCATTCGTGCACCAACTGAACGTTAAAATTCCCCCGCCGTTCACCGAGAATATCGTTGTATTCATCCCGATAACACAGAACCAGAGCCGGATCGACACCTATCATGGGAATATTCAGACGTGCGATCCGGTTCAGGAAATCTGCTGTTTTCTCCGCAGTTTTGGTAAATCGCTGCAAAAAGCCTTTGACATGTTGCGCTTTTCCATTGGGTGAAAATGGCAGTAAAACGGGCTTATATCCCAATTTTTCTGCCAGCAACACAAAATCAGTGACCACTTTCGCATCGTAGTAACTGGTAAAAGGATCTTGAACAATTAACACATGTTGGGCACGCTGAGAGGGAGATAAATCTTCCAACTGTTCCAGCGTGGTTCTTGCTGCGTAGTGACCGGCAAGTTGCTGTTGCAATGTCGGGTAAGAGAGCAACGGCAGATCAGTCATGCCAAGGGTATGCTGGCTGATTTTTTGTACCCACGGTTGTTTCAGGAAAAAATTAAATGCGCGCGGCGCTTTCGCCATCAGTGGCGTACTGTGTTCAACATTGGCAACAATATGATCACGCAATGGACGCAGATAACGGCTGTGATACAACGCTAAGAAGCGTGAACGAAACGAAGGGACGTCGATTTTGATCGGACATTGTGTTGAACACGCCTTACAGGCTAAACACCCCGACATCGCCTCTTTAACTTCGTGTGAAAAATCGTATTCACCCCGCCATGCCTGCCAACTATGCCGTGTCTTTTCAATCAAGCCCCGCAAACTAGGGCGTGCCTGCTCCAGCCCGTGCTCCAGTAACTTGGGTTCTACCCCCTGCTCCGTCAAAAGCCGCAACCACTCTCTGACCAAAGTCGCCCTGCCTTTGGGAGAATGGATGCGATGCTGGCTAATTTTCATTGACGGGCACATGGGGCTTTTAACATCGAAATTGAAACATAACCCATTACCGTTACACTCCATCGCTCCACGGAATGCCGTTCTGACATTGACAGGAATAGTACGATCATAAGTCCCGCGTTTAGCAGCATCCACTTTCATCATTGGCGCATCGGCTCCGATGGGCGGACAAATTTTCCCCGGATTTAACCGATTAAGCGGATCAAATGCCGCCTTTATCCGCCGCAGTTCGTTATACAAAGTCTCACCAAAAAAGGCCGGGCTATATTCTGCCCGAAAGCCCTTTCCATGCTCGCCCCATAGCAAACCGCCGTACTTAGCGGTCAACTGAACGACTTCATCAGAAATCTGTTTCATCAACATTTCCTGCTCCGGATCACACATATCCAGCGCAGGACGCACATGCAGAACACCGGCGTCCACATGCCCGAACATGCCGTAACTCAGCTTGTGACTGTCCAAAAGCTGGCGAAATTCAGCGATATAATCAGCAAGATATTGGGGAGGAACACAGGTATCTTCGACAAAAGGAATGGGTTTCGCTGCGCCTTTACTGTTGCCCAATAATCCGACAGATTTTTTCCGCATGGCATAAATACGCTCAATATCCCGCAGATCATGGCAGGTCTGATAACCAATAATGCCCGCCTGATTTTTTTCCATTAATTCATCCAGCCGCAAGCAAAGCGCTTGCAATTGCTGATCAATTTCCGGTTCATCATTGCCACTGAATTCGACAATATTCAGACCTTGCATGTCCTTATCAGGCACATCCGTAATCAATTCTTTTACTGAATGCCAGATAATATCTTCACGTGCCAGATTGAGTACCTTAGAGTCTACCGTTTCAACGGAGAGCGCCTTGGCTTCCACCATAAAAGGGGCATTGCGCAGGGCAGAATCAAAAGAGTCATATTTGACATTCACCAATCGCCTGACTTTGGGTAACGGCGTGATATCCAGTGTCGCCTCTGTAATGAAAGCCAGCGTACCTTCAGAACCCGTTAAGATGCGGGTGAGATCAAAAGACCGCATATCGTCGCTGAATACATGGCGCAAATCGTATCCGGTCAGAAACCGATTGAGTTTGGGAAACTTCTCAATAATTAATTTCCGTTGTTCACGGCAACGTTCCAGTACCGTTTTATATACCCGACCAACCACACTCTCTTCTTGGGCAATCGATTCCGCCAATGCGGTGCTCATGGGACGGGTGTCTAACATTTCCCCTCCCAATAGAACCGCGCGTACACCCAGTACGTGATCTGAGGTTTTGCCATAGACCAGTGATCCCTGACCGGAAGCATCGGTATTGATCATGCCGCCCAATGTGGCGCGATTACTGGTTGACAGTTCGGGAGAGAAAAAATAACCGTAAGGTTTTAGATATTGATTAAGTTGATCTTTGATAACGCCGGCTTCTACTCTTACCCATCCCTGTTCTGGATTGATTTCCAGAATACGGTTCATATGGCGGGACATATCCACCACAATGCCATTGTTAAGTGATTGTCCATTTGTGCCAGTTCCGCCGCCGCGAGGGGTAAAGGTCAGCGTCTTAAAACGCGCCTCGCCTGCTATTCTTGTCAATAATACAACATCGGCACTGGAACGAGGAAATACAACCGCTTGTGGCAACAGTTGATAAATACTGTTATCTGTCGCCATCGTCAGCCTATCGGCATAGCTGCTGGTGGTGTCTCCGGTAAAGCCGGCTTCTTTCAGTGCAGTCAAATAATCCTGTGTCAGTTCACTGACATGGGGGGCTTGTGATATACGTGGGATCATTGGCTAATTGCCCCTTATTCTAATAAGTATCCACATTGCTTTATCTATAACTATCTTGATCTATATACTATCTTGGATAGCGTCACTCAGACAATTTTCTGATTTCTGGGCAGACTGGCTTTAAACCATATCACAATATTTATCGATTTTGAGCAACCAATGAAATAACGTTATATTTAATGACCTTTGTTACTGCCAACCGTATTAATTACCTGAGAAATGATTTCATGGAAAAATCACCATCACGCCTAGATCTCCCCAAGCTGTTATTTGCCCTGTTTTTCATTTTATTGCTCATTACCACCAGCTTTTGGGTCTTGAGTCCCTTTGTCTTAGGATTTATTTGGTCAGGCATGGTCGTTATCGCAACCTGGCCATTATTGGAAAAGTTACAGCAACGATTATGGGGAAAACGCTGGATTGCGGTTTCTATCATGACGTTATTGCTGGTTTTATTATTTGTTATTCCCATTGCACTGCTTGTCAGCAGTTTGGTAGAAAATAGTGCGCCATTGATTGCCTGGGCAAAATCCCCTGCTTCTTTCCAACTTCCACAACTGGAGTGGCTCAATCGGATACCTGTCATTGGCGATGATTTATACTTTAAATGGCAGAGCTTGATGGCTGATGGCGGTAACATGCTTCTCAACAAAATTCCCCCTTATATTGGTAAGGCGGCAACATGGTTTCTTACCCAAGCCGCTAATGCAGGACGCTTTCTTTTCCATTTGGCTCTCATGGTCATGTTTAGTGTATTACTTTATTGGAAAGGTGATCAGGTCATGCTGAGTATCCGCCATTTTGCTATCCGGCTGGCAGATCAACGGGGAGATGCCGTCGTATTGCTGGCAGCCCGATCCATTCGAGCCGTAGCCCTTGGCGTCGTGGTCACGGCGTTGGTTCAGGCCATCGCTGGCGGAATTGGTCTGGCCATTGCCGGCATTCCTTACGCAATGATATTAACCGTGCTGATGTTTGTATGCTGTGTTGCCCAGCTTGGGCCTCTGCTTATCCTTGTTCCATCGATTGCATGGCTTTATTGGACGGGAGAAACAACCTGGGGAACCATTTTAATCATCTGGAGCTTAATATTAACCACAATGGATGGTGTTCTGCGCCCCTTCCTGATCCGACTGGGTGCCGATTTACCTATGGTATTAATTCTGACGGGTGTCATCGGTGGAATACTTTCATTAGGTGTTATCGGATTATTTATTGGACCAGTCGTACTGGCTGTTTCTTACAGCTTACTATTAGCATGGATGAATGAAGTGCCTAAACCCGAAAACAAGATAGCTGATAGTGAAAATCATTTCGGGGAAAAACAAGTTAAATAATCAAGTAACTGCGCGGAAAAATAATATTTCCGCGCAATTATAAAATTGATGAATATATCATCCAAACTCCCTCTGAAATGCAAATTGATTTTTCAAAATAACTCACTCCCGGCAAGTAAATTGTTGCAAAAAAGTTATTTTTCTAAAATTTCTTATCTAATCCAAACTTATTAAGAGAATTCTTAAAGAATAAACTGATGTATTAAATTAGTATTCATTTCATCGAAACAAACGTTTCCCAGAGTATTGCAATCTCAGCCTACAACGCCATAGGTTGGGTTCAATCAAGTAATATATATTGCTGTGTGTAGTCTTTGCCTGTCAGCCCATGATAGGCTTTTTTTTTGGTATTTTTTTTATTTCCTTCATAATTCCTCCATAATTAATCCTCCATGTCCCAAAATAAATAGCGTTTCAAAATGATAAGCGCAAATTTTATCCCACGCGGTGCGCAGGACAAGATTGCAGACTCTCACTATGAGGAAAACGTATTTATTATGTTATATAAAATATAAAAGCCTGAAAGTATTCTGACAGGCTTTTATATTTAGGTCTGAATTAAATGTGATTAGTGATTTCCGGCTAAAGAAATCCACGTTTTCACAACGGTATCAGGATTCAACGATAAGCTGTCAATTCCCTCTTTCATTAACCACTGCGCAAAATCCTCATGATCCGATGGGCCTTGTCCACAAATACCAACATATTTTCCCTGACGTTTAGCCGCCTGAATTGCCATAGAAAGCAATTGCTTCACCGCATCATCACGTTCATCGAATAATTCGGATACCACCCCAGAATCACGATCTAATCCCAAGGCCAATTGCGTCATATCATTTGAGCCAATGGAGAAACCGTCAAAATGTTCAAGGAATTGCTCTGCCAATAACGCATTCGACGGGATTTCACACATCATGATGACTTTCAACCCATTTTCACCGCGCTTCAAGCCTTGAGCGGCCAATTCCCCGATAACCGCTTCCGCCTGAGCAACTGTACGCACAAATGGGATCATCACTTCAACGTTGGTTAACCCCATCACATTACGTACCCGTTTGACGGCCTCACACTCCAGAGCAAAACATTGGCGGAAACTGTCAGAAACGTAGCGTCCTGCGCCACGGAAACCCAACATCGGGTTTTCTTCATGTGGCTCATAGCGGTCTCCACCGACTAAGTTCGCATATTCATTAGATTTGAAATCGGATAAGCGAACGATCACGCGTTTAGGCCAGAATGCTGCCGCCAGCGTTGCAATTCCCTCGGTCAATTTCCCAACATAAAACTCAACCGGATCATCATAACCCACCATCAACGACTTAATTTGTTCTTGCAGATCAAGGGATTGTTCGGAAAATTCGAGCAGGGCACGAGGGTGTACCCCGATCATTCGGTTAATAATAAACTCCAACCTCGCCAAGCCAACGCCTTCATTGGGCAAACAGGCGAAATCAAATGCCCGATCAGGATTACCCACATTCATCATGATCTTCACATCCAATTCCGGCAGCTTATCAATGTGGGAACTCTGAATGCTAAAGTCCAACTTATTCAAATAAACGTAGCCCGTATCCCCTTCTGAACAAGAAACCGTTACCTGCTGGCCTTCTTGCAAACGCTCAGTCGCATCGCCACAACCGACCACGGCAGGAATACCCAGTTCACGGGCAATAATGGCTGCGTGGCAGGTGCGGCCGCCACGATTGGTCACGATGGCCGCCGCTTTTTTCATTATCGGCTCCCAGTCGGGATCAGTCATGTCCGTGACCAGCACATCCCCCGCTTGGATGCGATCCATTTCACTCAGATTATGAATAACCTTGACCGTTCCAACACCGATACGATGCCCAATTGCCCGGCCTTCAACTAACACACTGCCCTGCTCGTTGAGTTGGTAGCGTTCCATCACTTGCTGATTCGAGCGAACCGTTTCAGGACGGGCTTGAACAATATATAACTTGCCATTATGCCCATCTTTCGCCCACTCGATATCCATCGGACGACCATAATGTTTCTCAATCAACAAAGCTTGTCTGGCCAGCTCTTCCACTTCATTGTCAGCTAAAGAGAAACGATTGCGTAATTCATCTGATACATTTTCCGTTCGCACTTGCTTGCCATGCTCTTTGCTATCGGCATAAACCATACGTATTTTTTTAGAACCAAGATTGCGACGTACGATTGCAGGGCGATGATTTTTCAACGTGGGTTTATGGACATAAAACTCATCAGGGTTAACCGCTCCCTGCACGACCATCTCCCCCAAACCATAAGCGGAGGTAATAAACACAACCTGATCAAACCCGGATTCCGTATCAATGGTGAACATCACCCCAGACGAAGCCAAATCAGAGCGCACCATACGCTGCACCCCCGCCGAAAGTGCAACACCACGGTGGTCATAACCCTGATGGACACGATAAGAAATCGCACGATCATTAAAAAGTGAGGCAAAGACATGCTTGATAGCCACCATCACCGCATCAATGCCCTGCACATTCAAGAAAGTTTCTTGCTGTCCGGCAAAAGAAGCATCCGGCATATCTTCGGCTGTTGCGGAAGAGCGCACGGCGAAAGAGGCATCCGGCTCGCCTTCAGATAATTGCGAATAGGCATCGCGGATATCTTGTTCAAGTTGGGGCGTAAATGGTGTATCAATCACCCACTGGCGGATCTGTGCGCCCGCTTTGGCCAATTGATTGACATCATCAACATGGGTTTCATCCAGCAATTGATAAATACGCTGGTTCACACCACTTTGTTCCAGAAAATCATTAAATGCCTGTGCTGTTGTAGCAAAACCATTCGGAACAGACACGCCAAGTTCAGCCAGATTGGTAATCATCTCGCCGAGCGAGGCGTTTTTACCACCGACCCGATTAACGTCATTCATGCCTAATTGATTATACCAGAGCACATTGCTTGGGGTGAGGCCACTATTGGACATTCGAAACTATCCTTTTTTACATTCGGAGGTACAAATCGGAAAATTAATGCTGCTCTTCACAGCAAGAAATAGCCTAGCACATTGTCTTGCCAGATATAGAAAGGTGAATCGATCAACCCAACAAGATTATTTTTTGTTTACCTATATACTGCATATCGCCCTGGCACACATCAGAAAGGAGTGATCTCGCCGCAATATTTATTTTTATTTGAATGAATAGCCGGTATTTATATATTCAAGGCAAATATATCCTTCATTGTTACGCTTTTTTTATCAAAAAAAACAGAAAATAAACAATCTCATTGCTAAAAACAGATTTTTTGTGATCTGCCTCACGAAATTAAAATGATCATAATCCCGTCAAAATTATCACTTATTTTTTATTATTAATATCATTGCGTTATGACAAACACACCTTTTATGGATAAATATTAAACGGCTCTGTGTACTCATCATATACGCTATCTCAGAATATTATTTTTCAACAGCAATCATTTTAACTTTTTACACCGTTATTGTCGGATACCGTTTTTTATTTCACTTGATTTCATTTGGTCTTTACTCCGGCGTTATTTATTATTTCCTCCATTTTTTATCACGGATCAGCCGATATATTCGGACACAGTGTTCCTTCAAATTATCGAAAAACAGCGTATTGCGTCTTTAATTAACAAATTTGTCGGAGACAATGTGAGTGAGATTTAAATCTTGTGCCACGGTTCGAGCCAACAACATGCAGGTTCTGCGCCACGGGGATGAATTTTGGATGAACGGGGCATAAGGAGGAAAATTATGGAAAAAAAACACGTAACCGGAACAGCCAGCAAAGCGGCAGCCAAGGCAAAAGAACCGCTCAGCCCGAAGGATATTGTCCCCCCTAAACCGAATTCCCCGTTACCCCAAAAGGTTCGGCATGACAGCCCGACCGGTGAGGGCAACACGCTGGGTAAAATCGTCGGCCAGGCCCCGCAGGGCACAAATCCACCGGAGGAAGCGAATCCCGCTGTGACACCGGAAACCAAATCCGAAAAGGGAGTATGGGAAACGCTTAAAGCGATGGGAAGTGCATTGGGAAATGCGGTCGCAGATAAAGCGAAAGAAACCGTCGAGGATCTGTCAACTCTGGATGGATGGAATCCGATTGAGCAGCAGAAAGGGATTGCCAAATCCGCCAGTAATACCGGGGTTGATCTGGTCGAAATGTCAGTCAAAGGCGGTATGCTGAATGCCAGCCGTGAGATGGACGAATCGGCAGGTTCGTTAGCTTTTTGGGGAAAGGTGTTTGGTAATAGTGATGCCGAAAAGCAAGCCGAAGTGATAAGGGAAGTAGCGGATGCCAACCGCACGAATGCCAGCCAGTTCAATCTGGATGAATATAAGATGACACTGGATACTCCCGGGCAACGCGTGGGCGGAACAGCATTTGATATCGCCATGCTTATTGGTCCGGTAAAAGGTGCCGGAACTGCAAGGGCAGCGGCTAAAACCGGTGAGATGGCGAAAATTGCAGAAGCAGGCGCAGTGGCGGGAAGAACCGGCGAGATGGCGAAAACCGCAGAGGCGGGCACTCTCGGACCGGTACTATCCCCCCAAAAAAACGCCTCCGGCGGTAAAGTCAAAGCCCAACCCAAAGAGACCCCGGAAGCCAAACCCGCCAAAGAACCGCCCAAGGATGATGCCACGCCGTCCAATAACAAAGAGGGAAGCTGTACGGGAACCTGTAGTACAAAAAGCGAACCGGTCGATATGGCGACCGGCGACTTCCTGCAAGTCTGGCCGGTTATCGTTATCCCCGGACTGTTGCCGATCACCCTGACCCGCACCTATCGTTCCACCGCGAACCTGAGTGGCCTGTTTGGTGAAAAATGGGCGGATGACTGGTCACGCCAGTTAGTGTTGACCGACGGCAGGGTGGATTTCACGGATACCGACGGCGTCATTTACGATTTCAGTACGCCGGAAAATCAGGTACTCGCCCGTAATAAACATATTCCCCATTGCGTCCTGACGGGGGAACTGACGGGTGAACTGTGCCTGACTGACCGCCGCGCCCAGTTGACTTACCATTTCAACCAGGCTGCCGGAAATATCCGTAAACTGTCCGCGATCACCGATCGCCGTCAGAACATGATCCAGTTTATCTACGATAAACAGTCGCAACTGACGGAAGTCACGCGCACGGATGGTTTGCGGCTGGTGTTGGGTTATCACAACCGGCAACTCCAGACCGTGGATTATCTTGAATCGCAAAAATCGCAGCGCCTGCTGACCTGCCGGTATGATCCGCAGGGCTACCTGAGCGAGTGTGACGCGTTCCAGCACCACCACCTGTGGCATGAATATGATGCGCAGGGGCGCATGACCCGCTGGCATGATACCGACCAGACCGATCTCCATCTCACTTATGATGAACGGGGCCGGGTGATCAGTATGGCCTCTCCCAGCGGTTACTGGCATGATCGGTTCCGCTATGATGATCGGGCGCGTATTACCACCTATCTGGATGCCGAAGGGGGAGAAACCCAGCACCATTACGATCATAATGGGTTAGTGACCCGTGAAGTCGATCCGCTGGGGCGCATCACCCGCCGCCAGTGGCGCCATAGCCAAATCCTCTGGGAGGCCGATCCGGCAGGCAGAATAACCACCTTCGGTTACAACCCTGACGGGGCGCTGACCGAAGTGAAACTGCCGACGGGCGACACCTTTGCTTACGGTTATGACGAACACGGGCAGCTCACCGAAAGCGTGCTGCCGACCGGCGAACGCTGGCAATGGCATTATGATGAACAGGGCAACCTGACGGCAGTGACTAACCCATTGGGGCACCAAGAAGCCTACCAGTACGGCACGCACGGCGAACTGCGCCAGCGCCTGCTGCCGGACGGCCGGGCGTGGCACTACGCCTATGATGAACACCAGCGCCTCGCCGCCGTGATGACGCCGGATGGCGAAACCACCGGGCTGGAGCTGGATGCGCTGGGCCGCCTGCGCCGTTTTACCGACGCGCTGAAACAGGAGACCCGCTACCAATACAGCCCCGACCATGCCAGCCTCAGCAACGGCAGCCTGAGCGAAATCACCCTCGCCGACGGCGTCACGCAAACACTGGCCTACGACAGCGAGCGGCGGGTGGTGGCGGTCACGGACGGCGAAGGGCGTACCAGCCGCTACACTTACGGCGCGTTTGACCTGCTGACCACCGTCCTCCGCCCCGACGGTACCACCCTGAAATTTGGCTATGACAAGCTCACCCGGCTGAGTACCGTCACCGTCTCCACCGGGGAGGTCTACCGCTATGAGCGGGATGCGGCGGGGGCGGATAATGGAGGAGACCGGATTTACCTAGGAGTACCCTTGAATATCTTTAGTACAAGAAGGGCCGCCGGACACAGGGTACGTATTCGGAAGGTTAGCAGCTTCGCTGGCACTATTCCGCCGCCTGTTTTGCGGTTCAGACAGGAAAGTTGGCAGCCGGTGGAGGGGGGAACTTAAAGCTCACCGCAACCACCAGTTACGAATACAACAAGCGGCACCAACTGGTGAAAGCCACCAATGCCGATGCGGTGGTAGAGTTTGAGTATGACAAGGACACTGGCCTGCCGACCTGTGGAGCGTATCAACGGGCGGGAAATCCACCGGACATGGGATACGCTGACGGGGCAGCCGTTAAGCGAACAACTGGATGACAACACCCTGCATTTTGGCTACAACCCGCTGGCGCAACTGAACCACTTTCAGCTTAACCAACATGCGCCGCTCACCTTGCAGCATGACGCCTTAGGCAGGGAAACAGTACGCGAAAGTGCCGACGGCTTTATTCTTGCCAGCCGCTACACCGCAACCGGATTGCTGGCGCATCAGTCGGCGGGGCAGGCCACCTCCTTTTTCCGGGAAACACTGGCACAAAATGACCCGCATTTTCCGCCGCAGGCCTCGGCGGTCAACCGGAGCTGGCAATATGACCGTGCCCATAATGTGCGGGTGATTGACGACAGCCGCTGGGGGCAAACCCGCTACCGCTATAATGCCAACGACCAAATCCTGCATACCCTGTTTGACGGCACGCGCCCGCAGGAAGAGCAGTTTGGCTACGATGCCAACGGCAACCTGAGCCGGCACTTGCCGGTCGATGCCCACGGCGCGATGGAACAAGTTACCCAACGCCAGAACGCCGGGCGGGTGGTGCAGCACGGCGATATCCGCTATCGCTATGATGACAATGGGCGTCTGGTGGAAAAAACTGAACAACGTGACGGCTTCCGCCCGCAGGTCTGGCGCTACCGCTGGGATACGCAAAACCAGCTGACCCACTGCGAAACCCCGGACGGCTCGCGCTGGCGCTATGCCTATGATCCGTTTGGCAGACGAATACGTAAGCTCAAGGTTCACGATGGAAAGCTGACGGCGGCAAACCTGCAACGGTGGTTAGCTGGCAAACCGGATTTAGCGCCAAGAGCCGATGCCATCATGGGGCAGGATTACCTATGGAGCGGCGACCAACTTATCGAGGAAACGCCGGTTTACGCCGATGGCTCGCTGGCGCTGGACAGCCGCGTGCGTTGGTTGTACGAACCGGGGGCACTCACACCGTCCGCGCGCTTTGAAAAGGGCAAGCTGCATTATATTGTCAGCGACCACCAAGGCACCGTGCGAGAAATGCTCAATGAAAACGGCACGCTGGTTTGGGCGCAGCGGCTGAAGACATGGGGAAAAGCCGAGAAATCACAAGTGATTGCGTCCAATGATCCGGATTACCATGTTGGGTGCAATTTCAGGTTCGCTGGGCAGTATGAGGACCAAGAGAGCGGACTATACTATAACCGTTTTCGTTACTATAATCCGGAAACGGCGCAGTATATTTCTCCCGACCAGCGTGAACTTGGCGGGAGGAATGAATCCTTATGGGTATGTGCATAATCCGACAGGATGGATAGACCCGTTTGGGCTAGCAGGCTGTCATTCACAAAAGAGAAAATATTGGTCTTCTGATCCTGTCACCTTTAATGGCAATAAAGTCTATCAACGAGATGATTTATTCGATCCTCAAAAAATGACAACATGGAGGGATAAAGGGAAAGTGATCAGGGGAACGAATATTGAACGGATGGCATCAGGTAGAGCACCGGTTGGGTATGATGGTAAGGCTGTCAATTTACATCATATGTTACAAACTCAACATGGCCCTATAGCTGAGCTTAGCCAGACATTCCATAAAACCAATCACAAAGCAATTCATATAAATCCTAATACCATTCCTTCAGGAATAGATCGTGCTGCATTTAATAAATGGAGAGAACAGTATTGGATGAACAGAGCTGGAGATTTTAAATGAATAGAGAGAAATTATTAGATCTATTTGTTCAACATTCTGATCTATTAAATATGGGTAACACAGATGATGCACCTTCAACTGAATGGATAGAAAAAGCAGAAAGCGCATTGTCATTGACCTTACCTGATGATTATAAATGGTTTTTAGGCAGGTTTGGGGGCGGCGATATATGTGGTGATGAAATATACAGTATATATTGCATTCCGTTCGAAGAGGCTGTAGGTGGTGACTTAGTATACCAAAATACAATAGCTAATGATTATCTGAATGAAGGGCGTTTAGTTGTATCAAATACAGACTTTGGAGAAGAGTTTTACTTTGATACCAGAGAATTGAAAGCTATTTATGTTGCATTGGGTGAAGAGCATAAATTGTATGCAAGCAATTTTATCGAATTCTTATATAAAAGATTAATGTCTTATATTTAAGATTAAAGCCGGAAAGATCCCCGTGATCTTCCGGCTTTTTTATTTACCGTGGTGCGTATCCGTGCCAGGCCAGCGCCGACTGTAACCGCCCTATCGCGTCCTTAATCAGCCAGGCTTCATCGTCATTTACCGCACAGGCGCGTATCTCCGCCCAGCTCAGCCGCTTGACCAGTTGCGCCAGTGCCATCGCTTCCTCGTGGCTCAGGTGCACTTCCTCTAGCCGCTCAATGCCTGTTCTCATTAGCTGCCTTCCCTTAAACGGTTTTGTAGTCGCCAATCAGCTCGCGCTGGCGCTGGTATTGCTGTTTGAGGCTGTTCGTCTCGTCGCTGTCGGGGATCAGCACTAAACAGCCGTCCATAATCTTCACCGTGACCGAGCCGCCAATCTCAAACCCTGCGGCCTTAAGCCATTGCCCCTTAAGGTGTATTGCGGGCGGGGCGTTGGCCTTGTCGTTTTGCGGGACGTATCCCACGGTGTAATAACGTTCTGTTTTAGCAGCTTTATTTTGAGCCGCGTTTTGCTTAGAATGCGCCTTAGCCATGTTCAACTCCTTAATAGTTGCTTATGGTTAGCAGCGTGTTCGGGTGCCCGCCCGAATACGTTGCGTTAATCGTTTTTACTTCATCTTGGAAGACCAGCGTTCAGCTTCGTACTTAATGATCATGCCTTCCAGCACTTCCTTAATGACCTGCCGCTGTTCAGGCTGCATGTTGCTGATAGCCTGAAACTGTAGAGCCAAGTCGCTATCAGGTTGTAGCTCGTTGTCTTCAAATATCAATGAATCCGTCGTCACCCGCAATGTCTGCGCGATCTTCTTAATCGCTTCCAGCGACGGTAACGAAATCCCGCCTTCATAACGTTTTATCTGTGTCACGTGAATGCCGATAGCATCCGCCAATGCCTGTTGTGACAAGCCTTTTTGCTTGCGCAGGGTGATGAGTCTGTTAGCAATACTCATTGAATTAAACCAGTCAGAGAAATTTGCCGTCATTCTATCCCCCAAAAAGTGCTTGCTTTATATTGGTATCTTATCGGATACTAAATAAAAGAGCAATGGAATCTTGACGCAATTTTAGGAAGGTCACTTTATGGCTCGCATTCCCGACGCAGAATTACAGCACCTGAAATCCGCCGTCTCTTTAGTTGCCGTTATCGGGCAACAGGGGCGGAAGTTAACCCCGCGCGGCAAGGACATGGCCGTGCTGTGCCCGTTCCATCAGGAAAAAACGCCCTCAATGGTGATCACGCCGTCGAAGAACCTCTATCACTGCTTTGGCTGTAACGCGGGCGGGTCGGTGCTGGACTGGGTGATGCAAACCGAAGGCTTGAGCCTGCGTCATGCGGTTGAGTGGTTGCGGGGCACGCTGGGCGAAAACCCGGCGGTTCAGCCGCTGGTTGAGTCTCCCGAATCGCCGTTGCTGGCCGAGAATGAAGCCGGGCGGCAGGCACTGCTGCACCGGGTGGTTGAGTTTTATCACCATACCCTGCTCAACGCGCCGGAGATGCAGGCGTTCCTGAGCGCAAGGAAGCTCAACCATCCTGAACTGGTCGCCCATTTTAAGCTGGGCTTTGCCAACCGCACGCTGGGCTATCGGCTGCCCGCCAAGCAACTGAAAGCCGGGGCTGAAATCCGCGCCCGCCTGCGGTCGGTCGGGATCTTGCGGGAGAACGGGCGTGAGCACTTGCGCGGCTCGCTGGTTGTGCCGGTGATAACGCCGGGAGGGGCAGATACGGGAACTCTACGGCCGCAAAATCTGCGATCGTGTACGGCCGGGTACACCGTTACATCTGTACCTGCCGGGGGAACATGGCGGCGTCTGGATGAAGCGGCACTGATGGCCTCAAAAAGCCTGATCCTGTGTGAAGCGCTGATCGATGCGATGTCGTTCTGGGTTGCCGGGTATCGCCATGTCACCGCCGCTTATGGCGTGCATGGTGTGACCGCTGATCACTGGCAGGCGTTTGAACGTTACGGCACTAAGCAGGTACTGATCGCCTTCGACAATGACAGCGCAGGCAATGAAGCGGCGGTGAAACTGGCGGCCGCACTGGCTGAGAAAGGGATCACGCCGTTGCGGGTGATGTTCCCGCCGGAAATGGACGCGAACGAGTACCTGTGCCAAATGGCAGAGCCGGAAGCGGCTTTCGGCCTGTTGCTGGCGAGCGCGATGCCGATGTTAACGGCCGTCACCGCGCGTGCAGAGGCGGCACCGTCAGCCCCGGCAGATATCGCCCCTGCGCCTGTTTTGACGGCCACGGCGACAACGCAAAACCCCACGCCCGGCCTTGTCTGGGAAGCCGGGGCAGACGGTGAGCTTAAGATCTCACTGGACAGCCTGCGCTGGTGCATCCGGGGACTGTCGGGCGTAAAAGCGGGCGCGGTTGCCCTGAAACTCAATGCGCAGGTTATTGATAGTCAAAGCGGCGTCATGTTCCTGGATGGGGTTGACCTGATGAGCGCCCGCAGCCGTCAGGGCTATGCGCGGATGGCGGCGGCTGAGCTGGGGCTGGCCGAGGGGGAACTCCGCCGTGCCCTGGGACAGGTATTACTGGCCGTTGAGCAATGGCAGCAGCAGGGAGAAAGTTCGGCAGCGGCAGTGCCTGAACTGAACGAGGCCGAGCGGGAAGCGGCGCTGGCCTTGCTGCAAGACCCGAACCTGACAGCGCGCATCACGCAGGATCTTGCCACCTGCGGCGTCGTGGGGGAATCAACCAACCTGTTAGCCGGCTTTTTGGCGGCCGTGAGCCGAAAGTTGCCTAAACCCTTAGCTGTCCTGATCCAGAGCAGCAGCGCGGCGGGGAAATCGTCCCTGATGGATGCCATACTCAACCTGATACCGGAAGAAGAACGCATCCAGTACAGCGCCATGACCGGGCAGAGCCTGTTCTACCTCGGTGAAACCAATCTCCAGCACAAGATACTGGCTATCGCCGAAGAAGAAGGGGTGCGGCAGGCGGCTTATGCGCTCAAGCTGTTGCAGAGTGACGGCGAGCTGACGATGGCGAGTACGGGCAAGGATGAAGCGACCGGAAACCTCGTCACCAAAAGCTACACGGTGAAAGGCCCGGTGATGCTGATGTTGACGACCACGGCGATCGATGTCGATGAAGAATTATTGAATCGCTGTCTGGTGCTGACCATCAATGAAACCCGCGAACAGACCGAAGCGATCCATGCCTTGCAGCGCCACAAACAAACCCTTGAAGGGTTGCTGGCTGAGAACGAGCGGGAGTATCTCACCACATTGCACCAGAACGCCCAGCGGCTGTTAAGGCCGCTCAATGTGGTTAATCCTTACGCGAGCCAGTTGACCTTTATGTCTGACAAAACCCGTACCCGCCGCGACCACATGAAGTATCTCACGCTCATTCAGAGCATCGCGTTGCTGCACCAGTACCAGCGGGAAATCAAGATCGCCGAGCATCGCGGCCGCAAGCTGGAATACATCGAAGTCGCGAAAGACGATATCCGGCTGGCGAACCAGCTCGCGCATGACATCTTAGGCCGGACGCTCGACGAGATGCCGCCGCAGACCCGCAAGCTGTTGCTGCTTATCCGGCAGATGGTGCATGACATGGCGGCCAGCAGGCAGCAGACCCTGCGTGAAATGCGCTTTACGCGGCGGGATATCCGCGACTTTACCCAATGGAGTGACAACCAGCTTAAGGTGCATTGCCAGCGGCTGGCTGATATGGAATACCTGCTTATCCACGGCGGCAGTCGCGGGCACCTGTTGCAGTATGAGCTGTTATGGGATGGCGACCGTGCCGAAGGCAGCCACCTGTGTGGCCTGATTGACTTGCCGGACAGCCCGGAAGAGTCAACGCCATAACCTTATGATGTTCGCAAGTTGGATTGGGAATGTCGCAAGTTGCCACCAAGTTGGCCTCAGGTTGGTGCCAAGTTGGGGCAACAAAATCAGCCACAAAGCCCGTGCTGGCAAGGCTTCACCGCCCGTAAGTTGGAAAAACGCAAAAATCACTGTTCCGGCCTCCTTAATACATCCCATCATACCGTCGTGCCGGAACCGCCTGTTTACCCGCCCACAGAGGAAAACCGTCATGGAAACCCAACCGACTTTTACCCTTGCAACCCTGCGCCAGCAACTGGAGGCTTACCTTGAAATCCAGAGCGCCAGCGGCCGCAGCAGCCGGACACCGGAAACTTACCGGGAATGGCTGATGCCGTTCGTGGACTGGTGCGAGATGCGGGGTATCCGCCATGCCCCCCAGGTGAGCCTGCCTGTACTGGAAGGCTGGCAGCGGTATCTGCGCAGTTACCGCAAGGCAGACGGCCAACATTACAGCCCTAACAGCCAGTTACAGCGGCTTCGTTGCCTGCGGGGCTGGTTCCGTTGGTTATTGCAGCGGCACCATATCTTGTACAATCCGGCGGACATGTTAATCCTGCCGAAAGAGGAACAGCGGCTGCCCATGCAGGTACTGAGTGACACCGAGACAGAGCAGGTGCTGAACAGCCTCGACACCCGGACGCCGCTGGGCCTGCGTAACCGTGCCGTGCTGGAAGTGCTCTGGAGTACGGGTATCCGGCGTGCCGAGCTGATTAACCTGCGGCTGGGGGATATCGACCGCCATCGTGGTGTCGTCGCGGTGCGGCAGGGAAAACAGGGGCATGACCGGCTCGTGCCGATAGGGGAACGGGCGCTGGCATGGCTGGAGCGGTATCTGGCTGACGTGCGCCCGCAACTGGCTTACCGCTATGACAGCGGATACGTGTTTATCACCGTCAGGGGTAACCCGTTGTCACGCAACACCTTAACGCAGATGGCCGGGCATACTATCCGGGAAGAAGCCAAACTCGACAAAGCCGGGTCATGTCACGTGTTCCGGCACTCAATGGCCACGCAGATGCTGGAGAACGGCGCGGATACCCGGCATATCCAGGCGATACTGGGGCATAAGAAGCTGGAAACGACACAAATTTACACGCGGGTTGCCATCGGACACCTGAAGGAAGTGCATCACCAGACACATCCGGCTGAACGTGATACACAGGCACAAGCGGATAATCCGGTGCAGAACGTCCCCCGTGGACGTCGCGGACAGCCCGATAATCCCCGTTGAGTTCGCCGGGTGCTGCGCGGGGGCAGACCGTGGCCGGACTGCCCGTCAGCCCCGGTGATAGCGGGGGTAAATAGGCAATGGGCGGCCTGAGCCGGGGTGTCCCCGTTAAGCCGGTGCAGGCCGCCCAAAGCCTATTCAACATAATGCGAGGGGATTATACGCACGGCGCCGCCAGTCCCCGGCGTCAGCCTGCGGCACGGTGAGCGGCTTCATGCGTATAATCTGCATTATGTCGGTGCCCCCACCTATCGGCATCGCCGGGGTGCCGCCGCACAAGGCTTCGCCTTCTGCTCTGACCTGTTGGGCCAGCCCTTGGCAAACACCGCGCACAAACGCCAACACCCTGCCATCGTTCAGCCAGCCGGCTTCTTCCTTAGCTGCCCTGCCCGCGTCCGGCCAACCCCCCTGTAGGCAGGTCGGCCTGCGGCCTCCGTTTTTACCTCCCCCGCCCCGGCCCCGCTGCACTGGCTGCGCGCGGCTCGCACTGCGCTGCGCTCCGTTGCTCGTTGCCGTGCTCGCCATCTCCGCCCCGTGCAGCCCCCGCAGGGGGCTTCCCTGTTGGGACGGTGCCATCAACAAAACAGTGAATAACCGAAGCCCCGCTGCCTGAGAGCGTCGCAGGGGCGCCGCTTGCAGGCTCTATGCCGCCCGCACCCGCAGAACGGCCGCCCGCCGCCCAGACAAGCTGGGCGACGTTCGCCCGTTGCCGAAAGGGAAACACATCACAAAATCAAGCTGTTGAGTCAACGCGCGCGAGCACAGGCGCTATACTGCACTACAGCAAACGGGCGCAATGGACTGAAAGTGCACATCGGGGATCGGGCAAAAAAACCTTTACCCCAACGGGTAAAACCGGCTCTTTAACAATCTGTTATTAAAGAAAAAATCCTGCCTAAAAAGTATGGTCGTGTCGGGGTAATCCCTAAGACCCGTTTGGGCTAGCAGGCTGTCATTCACAAAAGAGAAAATATTGGTCTTCTGATCCTGTCACCTTTAATGGCAATAAAGTCTATCAACGAGATGATTTATTCGATCCTCAAAAAATGACAACATGGAGGGATAAAGGGAAAGTGATCAGGGGAACGAATATTGAACGGATGGCATCAGGTAGAGCACCGGTTGGGTATGATGGTAAGGCTGTCAATTTACATCATATGTTACAAACTCAACATGGCCCTATAGCTGAGCTTAGCCAGACATTCCATAAAACCAATCACAAAGCAATTCATATAAATCCTAATACCATTCCTTCAGGAATAGATCGTGCTGCATTTAATAAATGGAGAGAACAGTATTGGATGAACAGAGCTGGAGATTTTAAATGAATAGAGAGAAATTATTAGATCTATTTGTTCAACATTCTGATCTATTAAATATGGGTAACACAGATGATGCACCTTCAACTGAATGGATAGAAAAAGCAGAAAGCGCATTGTCATTGACCTTACCTGATGATTATAAATGGTTTTTAGGCAGGTTTGGGGGCGGCGATATATGTGGTGATGAAATATACAGTATATATTGCATTCCGTTCGAAGAGGCTGTAGGTGGTGACTTAGTATACCAAAATACAATAGCTAATGATTATCTGAATGAAGGGCGTTTAGTTGTATCAAATACAGACTTTGGAGAAGAGTTTTACTTTGATACCAGAGAATTGAAAGCTATTTATGTTGCATTGGGTGAAGAGCATAAATTGTATGCAAGCAATTTTATCGAATTCTTATATAAAAGATTAATGTCTTATATTTAAGATTAAAGCCGGAAAGATCCCCGTGATCTTCCGGCTTTTTTATTTACCGTGGTGCGTATCCGTGCCAGGCCAGCGCCGACTGTAACCGCCCTATCGCGTCCTTAATCAGCCAGGCTTCATCGTCATTTACCGCACAGGCGCGTATCTCCGCCCAGCTCAGCCGCTTGACCAGTTGCGCCAGTGCCATCGCTTCCTCGTGGCTCAGGTGCACTTCCTCTAGCCGCTCAATGCCTGTTCTCATTAGCTGCCTTCCCTTAAACGGTTTTGTAGTCGCCAATCAGCTCGCGCTGGCGCTGGTATTGCTGTTTGAGGCTGTTCGTCTCGTCGCTGTCGGGGATCAGCACTAAACAGCCGTCCATAATCTTCACCGTGACCGAGCCGCCAATCTCAAACCCTGCGGCCTTAAGCCATTGCCCCTTAAGGTGTATTGCGGGCGGGGCGTTGGCCTTGTCGTTTTGCGGGACGTATCCCACGGTGTAATAACGTTCTGTTTTAGCAGCTTTATTTTGAGCCGCGTTTTGCTTAGAATGCGCCTTAGCCATGTTCAACTCCTTAATAGTTGCTTATGGTTAGCAGCGTGTTCGGGTGCCCGCCCGAATACGTTGCGTTAATCGTTTTTACTTCATCTTGGAAGACCAGCGTTCAGCTTCGTACTTAATGATCATGCCTTCCAGCACTTCCTTAATGACCTGCCGCTGTTCAGGCTGCATGTTGCTGATAGCCTGAAACTGTAGAGCCAAGTCGCTATCAGGTTGTAGCTCGTTGTCTTCAAATATCAATGAATCCGTCGTCACCCGCAATGTCTGCGCGATCTTCTTAATCGCTTCCAGCGACGGTAACGAAATCCCGCCTTCATAACGTTTTATCTGTGTCACGTGAATGCCGATAGCATCCGCCAATGCCTGTTGTGACAAGCCTTTTTGCTTGCGCAGGGTGATGAGTCTGTTAGCAATACTCATTGAATTAAACCAGTCAGAGAAATTTGCCGTCATTCTATCCCCCAAAAAGTGCTTGCTTTATATTGGTATCTTATCGGATACTAAATAAAAGAGCAATGGAATCTTGACGCAATTTTAGGAAGGTCACTTTATGGCTCGCATTCCCGACGCAGAATTACAGCACCTGAAATCCGCCGTCTCTTTAGTTGCCGTTATCGGGCAACAGGGGCGGAAGTTAACCCCGCGCGGCAAGGACATGGCCGTGCTGTGCCCGTTCCATCAGGAAAAAACGCCCTCAATGGTGATCACGCCGTCGAAGAACCTCTATCACTGCTTTGGCTGTAACGCGGGCGGGTCGGTGCTGGACTGGGTGATGCAAACCGAAGGCTTGAGCCTGCGTCATGCGGTTGAGTGGTTGCGGGGCACGCTGGGCGAAAACCCGGCGGTTCAGCCGCTGGTTGAGTCTCCCGAATCGCCGTTGCTGGCCGAGAATGAAGCCGGGCGGCAGGCACTGCTGCACCGGGTGGTTGAGTTTTATCACCATACCCTGCTCAACGCGCCGGAGATGCAGGCGTTCCTGAGCGCAAGGAAGCTCAACCATCCTGAACTGGTCGCCCATTTTAAGCTGGGCTTTGCCAACCGCACGCTGGGCTATCGGCTGCCCGCCAAGCAACTGAAAGCCGGGGCTGAAATCCGCGCCCGCCTGCGGTCGGTCGGGATCTTGCGGGAGAACGGGCGTGAGCACTTGCGCGGCTCGCTGGTTGTGCCGGTGATAACGCCGGAGGGGCAGATACGGGAACTCTACGGCCGCAAAATCTGCGATCGTGTACGGCCGGGTACACCGTTACATCTGTACCTGCCGGGGGAACATGGCGGCGTCTGGAATGAAGCGGCACTGATGGCCTCAAAAAGCCTGATCCTGTGTGAAGCGCTGATCGATGCGATGTCGTTCTGGGTTGCCGGGTATCGCCATGTCACCGCCGCTTATGGCGTGCATGGTGTGACCGCTGATCACTGGCAGGCGTTTGAACGTTACGGCACTAAGCAGGTACTGATCGCCTTCGACAATGACAGCGCAGGCAATGAAGCGGCGGTGAAACTGGCGGCCGCACTGGCTGAGAAAGGGATCACGCCGTTGCGGGTGATGTTCCCGCCGGAAATGGACGCGAACGAGTACCTGTGCCAAATGGCAGAGCCGGAAGCGGCTTTCGGCCTGTTGCTGGCGAGCGCGATGCCGATGTTAACGGCCGTCACCGCGCGTGCAGAGGCGGCACCGTCAGCCCCGGCAGATATCGCCCCTGCGCCTGTTTTGACGGCCACGGCGACAACGCAAAACCCCACGCCCGGCCTTGTCTGGGAAGCCGGGGCAGACGGTGAGCTTAAGATCTCACTGGACAGCCTGCGCTGGTGCATCCGGGGACTGTCGGGCGTAAAAGCGGGCGCGGTTGCCCTGAAACTCAATGCGCAGGTTATTGATAGTCAAAGCGGCGTCATGTTCCTGGATGGGGTTGACCTGATGAGCGCCCGCAGCCGTCAGGGCTATGCGCGGATGGCGGCGGCTGAGCTGGGGCTGGCCGAGGGGGAACTCCGCCGTGCCCTGGGACAGGTATTACTGGCCGTTGAGCAATGGCAGCAGCAGGGAGAAAGTTCGGCAGCGGCAGTGCCTGAACTGAACGAGGCCGAGCGGGAAGCGGCGCTGGCCTTGCTGCAAGACCCGAACCTGACAGCGCGCATCACGCAGGATCTTGCCACCTGCGGCGTCGTGGGGGAATCAACCAACCTGTTAGCCGGCTTTTTGGCGGCCGTGAGCCGAAAGTTGCCTAAACCCTTAGCTGTCCTGATCCAGAGCAGCAGCGCGGCGGGGAAATCGTCCCTGATGGATGCCATACTCAACCTGATACCGGAAGAAGAACGCATCCAGTACAGCGCCATGACCGGGCAGAGCCTGTTCTACCTCGGTGAAACCAATCTCCAGCACAAGATACTGGCTATCGCCGAAGAAGAAGGGGTGCGGCAGGCGGCTTATGCGCTCAAGCTGTTGCAGAGTGACGGCGAGCTGACGATGGCGAGTACGGGCAAGGATGAAGCGACCGGAAACCTCGTCACCAAAAGCTACACGGTGAAAGGCCCGGTGATGCTGATGTTGACGACCACGGCGATCGATGTCGATGAAGAATTATTGAATCGCTGTCTGGTGCTGACCATCAATGAAACCCGCGAACAGACCGAAGCGATCCATGCCTTGCAGCGCCACAAACAAACCCTTGAAGGGTTGCTGGCTGAGAACGAGCGGGAGTATCTCACCACATTGCACCAGAACGCCCAGCGGCTGTTAAGGCCGCTCAATGTGGTTAATCCTTACGCGAGCCAGTTGACCTTTATGTCTGACAAAACCCGTACCCGCCGCGACCACATGAAGTATCTCACGCTCATTCAGAGCATCGCGTTGCTGCACCAGTACCAGCGGGAAATCAAGATCGCCGAGCATCGCGGCCGCAAGCTGGAATACATCGAAGTCACGAAAGACGATATCCGGCTGGCGAACCAGCTCGCGCATGACATCTTAGGCCGGACGCTCGACGAGATGCCGCCGCAGACCCGCAAGCTGTTGCTGCTTATCCGGCAGATGGTGCATGACATGGCGGCCAGCAGGCAGCAGACCCTGCGTGAAATGCGCTTTACGCGGCGGGATATCCGCGACTTTACCCAATGGAGTGACAACCAGCTTAAGGTGCATTGCCAGCGGCTGGCTGATATGGAATACCTGCTTATCCACGGCGGCAGTCGCGGGCACCTGTTGCAGTATGAGCTGTTATGGGATGGCGACCGTGCCGAAGGCAGCCACCTGTGTGGCCTGATTGACTTGCCGGACAGCCCGGAAGAGTCAACGCCATAACCTTATGATGTTCGCAAGTTGGATTGGGAATGTCGCAAGTTGCCACCAAGTTGGCCTCAGGTTGGTGCCAAGTTGGGGCAACAAAATCAGCCACAAAGCCCGTGCTGGCAAGGCTTCACCGCCCGTAAGTTGGAAAAACGCAAAAATCACTGTTCCGGCCTCCTTAATACATCCCATCATACCGTCGTGCCGGAACCGCCTGTTTACCCGCCCACAGAGGAAAACCGTCATGGAAACCCAACCGACTTTTACCCTTGCAACCCTGCGCCAGCAACTGGAGGCTTACCTTGAAATCCAGAGCGCCAGCGGACGCAGCAACCGGACACCGGAAACTTACCGGGAATGGCTGATGCCGTTCGTGGACTGGTGCGAGATGCGGGGTATCCGCCATGCCCCCCAGGTGAGCCTGCCGGTACTGGAAGGCTGGCAGCGGTATCTGCGCAGTTACCGCAAGGCAGACGGCCAACATTACAGCCCTAACAGCCAGTTACAGCGGCTTCGTTGCCTGCGGGGCTGGTTCCGTTGGTTATTGCAGCGGCACCATATCTTGTACAATCCGGCGGACATGTTAATCCTGCCGAAAGAGGAACAGCGGCTGCCCATGCAGGTACTGAGTGACACCGAGACAGAGCAGGTGCTGAACAGCCTCGACACCCGGACGCCGCTGGGCCTGCGTAACCGTGCCGTGCTGGAAGTGCTCTGGAGTACGGGTATCCGGCGTGCCGAGCTGATTAACCTGCGGCTGGGGGATATCGACCGCCATCGTGGTGTCGTCGCGGTGCGGCAGGGAAAACAGGGGCATGACCGGCTCGTGCCGATAGGGGAACGGGCGCTGGCATGGCTGGAGCGGTATCTGGCTGACGTGCGCCCGCAACTGGCTTACCGCTATGACAGCGGATACGTGTTTATCACCGTCAGGGGTAACCCGTTGTCACGCAACACCTTAACGCAGATGGCCGGGCATACTATCCGGGAAGAAGCCAAACTCGACAAAGCCGGGTCATGTCACGTGTTCCGGCACTCAATGGCCACGCAGATGCTGGAGAACGGCGCGGATACCCGGCATATCCAGGCGATACTGGGGCATAAGAAGCTGGAAACGACACAAATTTACACGCGGGTTGCCATCGGACACCTGAAGGAAGTGCATCACCAGACACATCCGGCTGAACGTGATACACAGGCACAAGCGGATAATCCGGTGCAGAACGTCCCCCGTGGACGTCGCGGACAGCCCGATAATCCCCGTTGAGTTCGCCGGGTGCTGCGCGGGGGCAGACCGTGGCCGGACTGCCCGTCAGCCCCGGTGATAGCGGGGGTAAATAGGCAATGGGCGGCCTGAGCCGGGGTGTCCCCGTTAAGCCGGTGCAGGCCGCCCAAAGCCTATTCAACATAATGCGAGGGGATTATACGCACGGCGCCGCCAGTCCCCGGCGTCAGCCTGCGGCACGGTGAGCGGCTTCATGCGTATAATCTGCATTATGTCGGTGCCCCCACCTATCGGCATCGCCGGGGTGCCGCCGCACAAGGCTGGCGCCTTCTGCTCTAACCTGCCGAGCCAGCCCTTGGCAATCCGCGTTCTTCCTTAGCTGCCCTGCCCGCGTCCGGCCAACCCCCCTGTAGGCAGGTCGGCCTGCGGCCTCCGTTTTTACCTCCCCCGCCCCGGCCCCGCTGCACTGGCTGCGCGCGGCTCGCACTGCGCTGCGCTCCGTTGCTCGTTGCCGTGCTCGCCATCTCCGCCCCGTGCAGCCCCCGCAGGGGGCTTCCCTGTTGGGACGGTGCCATCAACAAAACAGTGAATAACCGAAGCCCCGCTGCCTGAGAGCGTCGCAGGGGCGCCGCTTGCAGGCTCTATGCCGCCCGCACCCGCAGAACGGCCGCCCGCCGCCCAGACAAGCTGGGCGACGTTCGCCCGTTGCCGAAAGGGAAACACATCACAAAATCAAGCTGTTGAGTCAACGCGCGCGAGCACAGGCGCTATACTGCACTACAGCAAACGGGCGCAATGGACTGAAAGTGCACATCGGGGATCGGGCAAAAAAACCTTTACCCCAACGGGTAAAACCGGCTCTTTAACAATCTGTTATTAAAGAAAAAATCCTGCCTAAAAAGTATGGTCGTGTCGGGGTAATCCCTAAGACCCATTCGGGTTAGCGGGTTGTAGCATAAAACCAGGGAAAAACTTTAAAGATCATTTCATTCGACACAAAGGTATTCTTGAAAAATATTTAGGCAAAAAATATCCAAAATGGAAAGTGGATGAAGGTGCCGAATTCTTAAAAGATATTGAATCATTAAGAGATAGTGGAAAATTAGTTCACGTTGGGAAAGGTACTATTAAAAAAGATCAACCTCTTATGGATGTATATAGAGGAGAAGGGATGACATATATATCCAAAAAACTCCCTGATGGTACAGAAGAGTTTGTGACACTCATTGAGTCAGGTAAGGGTATGGATATTGGAATCATTTTTTCTCCATAAAGGGAAGGTATACCTTGAAAAGCTTTATAGAAAGTATGCAACATCAATCGCTACACGATGTAATGATTACTGGTTATACAGACACGGATGAGTACTCTCGCTTCCATCCAATGTATGAAAGGATGTATTTTATTTTTGATGAAAAAATACTCGAATTATACATAAATGATAATGGCGTTATTGATTGTAGGACTCTTTCAAAAATAGATGTGTGGTTTGATTTAGATGAGGATGATAAATTTTCACTGATGTCAATATATTCACAATTGTTTAAAACAGAGCAGGATGTGACTGTTTTAAGTATAGATCATCATGTTACTCCTTTTTCTAAAATGAAAATCAATTATAAAGAAGGTGATATTAAAAGAGAGTTATTGTTAGATCCTAATAATTTCTTTGGGTTTACCTTCTTGTAATTGACATGATGGAGATTTCTAACGGGTATAAGTTCAGCAACCATATACCCTTAGGAGTTATCGAAGCAGATGTAAAATGATTATAAAGCCGGAAAGATCCCCGCGATCTTCCGGCTTTGTTCTTTCTAAGAGCAGCTCACGCCCTGCCCTTAGCGGCTTTTGTAGTCGCCAATCAGCTCGCGCATCCTCAGCTTAATTTCACTGATTTGCTCGCGCTGGCGCTGGTATTGCTGCTTGAGGCTGTGGGTCTCGTCACTGTCGGGGATCAGCACTAAACAGCCGTCCATGATCTTCACCGTCACCGAGCCGCCAATCTCAAACCCGGCGGCCTTAAGCCATTGCCCCTTAAGGTGTATTGCGGGCGGTGCTTTGGCTTTGTCGTTTTGCGGGACGTATCCCACAGTGTAATAACGTTCTGTTTTGGCGGCTTTATTTTGAGCCGCGTTTTGCTTAGAATGCGCCTTAGCCATGTTCAACTCCTATTTAGTTGCTTATGGTTAGCGGCGGAAATGAGGTGCGAACTCATGTTCTGCCGCGTCTTTCTAGCTTTAACGCTTGATGTTGTTTAATCCCATCACCTGTTCAACCATCGCCTTCTTAACAAAACTGTCAAGTATCACGATCAGGGCTTGTTGATCGGTATCGGGCAACGAATCCGCTTTTTGCCACAGCGAATGTAAGGTATGGTTGCGGATCTTCACTTCATCCGAGACCGCCTTGCGGCCAACCAACTCATCTATCGTCACCTGAAGGACATCTGCGATCTTAATCACCGTCTCCAGATGGGGCGCACTCGCGCCTTTTTCCCAGCGGTTATAAGCTCGCGGATCAACGCCAAGCAGTTCAGCTAAACGAACCTGATTTAAATTACGGGCTTCACGCAACAAGCGAAGACGTTCTGCAAATGCTGTCATATCCAACCCTGCACACAATGAATCAATGGCGCTCATTGTACGGTCTCCTTTTTAGTTGCCTGTTGCAAATCTCATAATATATAGATAATATACTCTACATTAATGTCTATTGACAAGGCTTTAAAGAAGGAACTTTGCAATGGCTCGCATTCCCGACGCAGAATTACAGCACCTGAAATCCGCCGTCTCTTTAGTTGCCGTTATCGAGCAACAGGGGCGGCAGTTAACCCCGCGCGGCAAGGACATGACCGTGCTGTGCCCGTTCCATCAGGAAAAAACGCCCTCGATGGTGATCACGCCGTCGAAGAACCTCTATCACTGCTTTGGCTGTAACGCGGGCGGGTCGGTGCTGGACTGGGTGATGCAAACCGAAGGCTTGAGCCTGCGTCATGCGGTTGAGTGGTTGCGGGGCACGCTGGGCGAAAACCCGGCGGTTCAGCCGCTGGTTGAGTCTCCCGAATCGCCGTTGCTGGCCGAGAATGAAGCCGGGCGGCAGGCACTGCTGCACCGGGTGGTTGAGTTTTATCACCATACCCTGCTCAACGCGCCGGAGATGCAGGCGTTCCTGAGCGCACGCAAGCTCAACCATCCTGAACTGGTCGCCCATTTTAAGCTGGGCTTTGCCAACCGCACGCTGGGCTATCGGTTGCCCGCCAAGCAACTGAAAGCCGGCGCTGAAATCCGCGCCCGTCTGCGGTCAGTCGGGATCTTGCGGGAGAACGGGCGTGAGCACCTGCGCGGCTCGCTGGTTGTGCCGGTGATAACGCCGGAGGGGCAGATACGGGAACTCTATGGCCGCAAAATCTGCGATCGTGTCCGACCGGGTACCCCGCTACATCTGTACCTGCCGGGAGAACATGGCGGCGTCTGGAATGAAGCGGCCCTGATGGCCTCAAAAAGCCTGATCCTGTGTGAAGCGCTGATCGATGCGATGTCGTTCTGGGTTGCCGGGTATCGCCATGTCACCGCCGCTTATGGCGTGCATGGTGTGACCGCCGATCACTGGCAGGCGTTTGAACGTTACGGCACTAAGCAGGTACTGATCGCCTTCGACAATGACAGCGCCGGCAATGAAGCGGCGGTGAAACTGGCGGCCGCACTGGCTGAGAAAGGGATCACGCCGTTGCGGGTGATGTTCCCGCCGGAGACGGACGCGAACGAGTACCTGTGCCAAATGGCAGAGCCGGAAGCGGCTTTCGGCCTGTTGCTGGCGAGCGCGATGCCGATGTTAACGGCCGTCACCGCGCGTGCAGAGGCGGCACCGTCAGCCCCGGCAGATATCGCCCCTGCGCCTGCTTTGACGGCCCCGGTGACAGTGCAAAACCCCACGCCCGGCCTTGTCTGGGAAGCCGGGGCAGACGGGGAGCTTAAGATCTCACTGGACAGCCTGCGCTGGTGCATCCGGGGACTGTCGGGCGTAAAAGCGGGCGCGGTTGCCCTGAAACTCAATGCGCAGGTCGTTGATAGTCAAAGCGGCGTCATGTTCCTGGATGGGGTTGACCTGATGAGCGCCCGCAGCCGTCAGGGCTATGCGCGGATGGCGGCGGCTGAGCTGGGGCTGGCCGAGGGGGAACTCCGCCGTGCCCTGGGACAGGTATTACTGGCCGTTGAGCAATGGCAGCAGCAGGGAGAAAGTTCGGCAGCGGCAACGCCTGAACTGAACGAGGCCGAACGGGAAGCGGCACTGGCCTTGCTGCAAGACCCGAACCTGACAGCGCGCATCACGCAGGATCTTGCCACCTGCGGCGTCGTGGGGGAATCAACCAACCTGTTAGCCGGCTTTTTGGCGGCCGTGAGCCGAAAGTTGCCTAAACCCTTGGCTGTCCTGATCCAGAGCAGCAGCGCCGCCGGAAAATCCTCCCTGATGGATGCCGTGCTCAACCTGATACCGGAAGAAGAGCGCATCCAGTACAGCGCCATGACCGGGCAGAGCCTGTTCTACCTCGGTGAAACCAACCTGCAACACAAGATACTGGCTATCGCCGAAGAAGAAGGGGTACGGCAGGCGGCTTATGCGCTCAAGCTGTTGCAGAGTGACGGCGAGCTGACGATGGCGAGCACGGGCAAGGACGAAACCACAGGTAATCTGGTGACCAAAAGCTACACGGTGAAAGGCCCGGTGATGCTGATGCTGACGACCACGGCGATCGATGTCGATGAAGAGTTATTGAATCGCTGTCTGGTGCTGACCATCAATGAAACCCGCGAACAGACCGAAGCGATCCATGCCTTGCAGCGCCACAAACAAACCCTTGAGGGCTTACTGGCGGAGAACGAGCGGGACTATCTCATGGCATTACACCAGAACGCCCAGCGGCTGCTTAAACCCCTGAATGTCGTCAATCCCTACGCCAGCCAGTTGACGTTCCTGTCAGACAAAACCCGTACCCGCCGCGACCACATGAAGTATCTCACGCTCATTCAGAGCATCGCGTTGCTGCACCAGTATCAGCGGGAAATCAAGACCGCCGAGCATCGCGGCCGCAAGCTGGAATATATCGAAGTCACGAAAGACGATATCCGGCTGGCGAACCAGCTCGCGCACGACATCTTAGGCCGGACGCTCGACGAGATGCCGCCGCAGACCCGCAAGCTGTTGCTGCTTATCCGGCAGATGGTGCATGACATGGCGGCCAGCAGGCAGCAGACCCTGCGTGAAATGCGCTTTACGCGGCGGGATATCCGCGACTTTACCCAATGGAGTGATAACCAGCTTAAGGTACATTGCCAGCGGCTGGCCGACATGGAATACCTGCTTATCCACGGCGGCAGTCGCGGGCACCTGTTGCAGTATGAGCTGTTATGGGATGGCGACCGTGCCGAAGGCAGCCACCTGTGTGGCCTGATTGACTTGCCGGACAGCCCGGAAGAGTCAACGCCATAACCCTATGATGTTTGCAAGTTGGGCTTGGCATGTCGCAAGTTGCCACCAAGTTGGCCTCAGGTTGGTGCCAAGTTGGGGCAACAAAATCAGCCACAAAGCCCGTGCTTGCAGGGGTTTACGGCCCGCAAGTTGGAGAAACGCAAAAATCACTGTTCCGGCCTCCTTAATACATCCCATCATACCGTCGTGCCGGAACCGCCTGTTTACCCGCCCACAGAGGAAAACCGTCATGGAAACCCAACCGACTTTTACCCTTGCAACCCTGCGCCAGCAACTGGAGGCTTACCTTGAAATCCAGAGCGCCAGCGGCCGCAGCAGCCGGACACCGGAAACTTACCGGGAATGGCTGATGCCGTTCGTGGACTGGTGCGAGATGCGGGGTATCCGCCATGCCCCCCAGGTGAGCCTGCCTGTACTGGAAGGCTGGCAGCGGTATCTGCGCAGTTACCGCAAGGCAGACGGCCAACATTACAGCCCTAACAGCCAGTTACAGCGGCTTCGTTGCCTGCGGGGCTGGTTCCGTTGGTTATTGCAGCGGCACCATATCTTGTACAATCCGGCGGACATGTTAATCCTGCCGAAAGAGGAACAGCGGCTGCCCATGCAGGTACTGAGTGACACCGAGACAGAGCAGGTGCTGAACAGCCTCGACACCCGGACGCCGCTGGGCCTGCGTAACCGTGCCGTGCTGGAAGTGCTCTGGAGTACGGGTATCCGGCGTGCCGAGCTGATTAACCTGCGGCTGGGGGATATCGACCGCCATCGTGGTGTCGTCGCGGTGCGGCAGGGAAAACAGGGGCATGACCGGCTCGTGCCGATAGGGGAACGGGCGCTGGCATGGCTGGAGCGGTATCTGGCTGACGTGCGCCCGCAACTGGCTTACCGCTATGACAGCGGATACGTGTTTATCACCGTCAGGGGTAACCCGTTGTCACGCAACACCTTAACGCAGATGGCCGGGCATACTATCCGGGAAGAAGCCAAACTCGACAAAGCCGGGTCATGTCACGTGTTCCGGCACTCAATGGCCACGCAGATGCTGGAGAACGGCGCGGATACCCGGCATATCCAGGCGATACTGGGGCATAAGAAGCTGGAAACGACACAAATTTACACGCGGGTTGCCATCGGACACCTGAAGGAAGTGCATCACCAGACACATCCGGCTGAACGTGATACACAGGCACAAGCGGATAATCCGGTGCAGAACGTCCCCCGTGGACGTCGCGGACAGCCCGATAATCCCCGTTGAGTTCGCCGGGTGCTGCGCGGGGGCAGACCGTGGCCGGACTGCCCGTCAGCCCCGGTGATAGCGGGGGTAAATAGGCAATGGGCGGCCTGAGCCGGGGTGTCCCCGTTAAGCCGGTGCAGGCCGCCCAAAGCCTATTCAACATAATGCGAGGGGATTATACGCACGGCGCCGCCGGCCTGCGGCGTCAACCTGAGCCACGGTGAGCGGCTTCATGCGTATAATCTGCATTATGTCGGTGCCCCCGCTTATCGGCATCGCTGACGTGCCGCCGCACAAGGCTTCGCCTTCTGCTCTGACCTGTTGGGCCAGCCCTTGGCAAACACCGCGCACAAACGCCAACACCCTGCCATCGTTCAGCCAGCCGGCTTCTTCTTTAGCTGCCCTGCCCGCATCCGGCCAACCCCCCTGTAGGCAGGTCGGCCTGCGGCCTCCGTATTTACCTCCCCCGCCCCGGCCCCGCTGCACTGGCTGCGCGCGGCTCGCACTGCGCTGCGCTCCGTTGCTCGTTGCCGTGCTCGCCATCTCCGCCCCGTGCAGCCCCCGCAGGGGGCTTCCCTGTTGGGGGCGGTGAACCCCGCCGAACCGTGCAAAACCGAAGCCCCGCTGCCTGAGAGCGTCGCAGGGCGCCGCTTGCAGGCTCTATGCCGCCCGCACCCGCAGAACGGCCGCCCGCCGTCCGGCAAGCCGGACGACGTTCGCCCGTTGCCGAAAGGGAAACGCATCACAAAATCAGGCTGTTGAGTCAACGCGCGCGAGCACAGGCGCTATACTGCACCCCGGTAAACAAAATAGCCTGAAAGCGCACATCGGGGATCGGGCAAAAAAATCTTTACCCCAACGGGTAAAACCGGCTCTTTAACAAGCTGTTATTAAAGAAAAAATCCCGCCTAAAAAGTATGGTCGTGTCGGGACAGTCCCTAAGATCCGTTCGGGTTGGCGGGTGATGACTGCAATAAATATGTAGCTTCTCTCAAAAAAATACCTAAAAATAATCCACCTAAACCTCACCAGCTTGAGGCAATGGAAAAAGCCATTAATGATATTTTTAATGGTAAAGGGATCCCTCGTATTCAATACGGCACGAAAGATAAGCAGACTGTTTTTCAAGGTAAAGGTAATGCTGCACAAGCAAGATGGAAAGGCGCATTGGAATGGGAAGTTATTCCTGGAGATAACAATCTAAGAATACTCACAAAAGATTTAGGTAATGGAAAAACCCAAATTGGGTTCAGTAATGACCATTACACCCGAATTTTTGATGTGGTAACTCAAAAGAAATAATATGATAAAAAGGGTCTAGATATGAGCAGTAAATATAAAATATTCAACACTTCTGAAGAATTAGTGCTTTCATTTAATAAAATGGTTGAATTTTATGATTATAATGGAACGGAAGGAACTCATTCTTTTGTATTTTGTGGTGTAGATAGAAAATACCTTGACTTATGCAAAAATGAATCTTATTCACTTCAATGTGAGGATTTTGAAGGCAGGCTGGATTTCGACTTTAGAATCAACAAGTTTCATGCATATGAAAACAATTTATTTTTAAATCTAAATATTTCATCTGGAATGTATGAGGTAGGTGCATTATCTCTTTTGGAATTCCAATCGGAAGATGAAAAAAGAATTTGGTTAGATATGAAAGGCAGCTTAAAAAGAAAATACATATCTGCATGTTATATAAAAAATGGATTCCCAAGAGAAATTAAAAATGAAAAAATAATCATAGAAGGCAAATGCATTCAAGATTATTATTCATTTTATTGTGAATTTGGATATGCTCTTTTTGGAAGTTATGGATATATAGGCAATAACCTTAATGCGGTATGTGATTTACTAAATGATTTGGTTGGAAACAATACAAATATCATTTGGAATGATAGTGAATTATCATTTAAAGCCATTGATAACAGCCTCCCGGAAGGATATTATCAATCGTCATCTGAATATATACTATCATTATTAGAAGATTATTTTAATATAGAATTAAAGTGATTTTTTAATGTATAAATCCCCCTAGGGGCTTACTGGTTCTATCGATCTATTGACTGAAATAAAGCCGGAATGATCTTCCGGCTTTATTTTTTAAGAGCGGCTCACTCCCTGCCCTTAGCGGCTTTTGTAATCGCCAATCAGCTCACGCATCCGCAGTTTGATCTCACTGATTCGCTCGCGCTGGCGCTGGTATTGCTGTTTGAGGCTGTTGGTCTCGTCACTGTCGGGGATCAGTACCAGACAGCCGTCCATGATCTTCACCGTCACCGAACCGCCAATCTCAAAGCCTGCTTGTTTAAGCCATTGCCCCTTAAGGTGTATCGCGGGCGGGGCTGTGGCCTTGTCATTTTGCGGGACGTATCCCACGGTGTAATAACGTTCTGTTTTGGCGGCTTTATTTACCGCGCGGTTTTGCTTAAAATGCGCCTTAGCTATTATTAACTACCTCAAATAGTTGGCTATGGTCAGCGGTGTTGATGTGCTGAGAACACACCAACACCGCGAAATGACTTTACTGCTGCCCTACAATAAGTTTTGCCATATAAAGAAGAAAGATAATGATAGACGCTGATAACTCCCAAACACCGGAAAATGAAATACTTGAACGCAGCGTATTTTTTATTTCCGATGGAACCGCCATCACGGCAGAAGTATTAGGCCACGCCGTGTTGTCTCAATTTCCCATTACTATTACTTCCTATACCTTACCTTTCGTGACCAACAAAGCCAGGGCAGAGGAAATCAGGGATCAAATCGATGCGATATATCAACAAACCCGAATCAAGCCATTAGTTTTTTACTCCATCATTTCGGATGAAGTCAAAAGCATTATTACCCGCAGCAACGGATTCTGTCAGGATATTGTTCAAACGTTGGTCGCACCATTACAGCAAGAAATTGGCCTGGAACCAAAACCGGAATTACATCGAACTCACGGCTTATCCAAAAAAAATCTGGGGCAATATGATGCCCGCATTGCCGCCATTGATTACACCCTCGCCCATGATGATGGTATTTCATTACGCAACCTTGATCAGGCTCAGGTCATTATTCTCGGCGTATCCCGTTGTGGAAAAACCCCAACCAGCCTCTATCTTGCCATGCAATTTGGCATTCAGGCAGCAAACTATCCGTTTACCGATGATGATATGGATAATTTGCAATTACCTGCCGCCTTAAAGCCCTTTCAGCATAAATTATTTGGCCTGACGATTAATCCGGACAGGCTTGCTGCCATTCGTGAAGAACGGAGAGAAAATAGCCGTTATGCTTCATTACGACAATGTCGGGTCGAAATTGCTGAAGTTGAAGCTTTATTCCGAAAAAATAAGATCAATTACCTGAATACCACTAATTATTCTGTTGAAGAGATTTCAGCCAAAATTATTGACAGAATGGGGTTAAAACGTCGTATGTTCTAATTTCAAAATACAAGCGTATTTAACAATATTTATTCACGATACTTTCTCACATAAATATCATGATTGTCTGTTGAATTTGCTGGGGGTTGAGTTATTGTGATCCCCCAGTCATTTCAGACTTTGTTTCAATGTGAAGTAGAATTCGAGAAAGTATATGTACAAAACAGATGAACTAAGAACCCACCGCATTGATAGCCTAATTACACCGAAAGCGCTTGCCGAACAATATCCTATATCAGATAAAGTCTTGCAAAATGTGACATTGTCACGGCAACGTATTGAATCCATCCTGACAGGCGATGATCAGCGTTTACTGGTCATTATTGGCCCCTGCTCTATTCATGATATTGACGCCGCCCTTGATTATGCCTCTCGCTTACGCACTCTGCGCGAAAAATACCAGCATAATCTGGAGATTGTGATGCGAACCTATTTCGAGAAACCGAGGACTGTGGTTGGCTGGAAGGGGCTGATTTCAGATCCCATGCTGGATGGCTCTTGTCAGGTCAATAAAGGGATCTCCCTTGCCCGTAAGCTATTAATTGATATCAATGAATTAGGTGTCCCGACGGCTACCGAATTTCTGGACATGGTCACGGGTCAATATATTGCCGATTTAATTAGTTGGGGAGCGATTGGCGCCAGAACGACAGAAAGCCAAATTCATCGAGAAATGGCCTCCGCCTTATCATGCCCAGTAGGTTTTAAAAATGGGACGGATGGTAATACGCGTATCGCCATTGATGCCATACGTGCTGCACGCGCCAAGCATATGTTTTTGTCGCCGGATAAACATGGTCAGATGACCATCTATCAAACCAGCGGAAACCCCTACGGGCATATTATTATGCGTGGTGGGAAAACACCGAATTACAGTGCCGAAGATATCACTGCAACCTGCCATAAATTACGCGAATTGCACTTACCTGAGCGTTTGATTGTGGATTGCAGCCATGCTAATTGCCAGAAAATTCATCGTCGTCAGCTAGATATAGCAAGAAATATTGGTGAACAAATCCAAGCAGGCTCAACAGCGATTGCCGGGGTGATGGCTGAAAGTTTTTTAGTTGAAGGAACACAAAAAGTCATCAAAGGAGGAACTTTAACATACGGTCAATCGATTACCGACCCCTGCCTTGGCTGGCAAGATACGGAGAAATTTATCAGTATTCTTGATGAAGCCATGAAAAACCGTTCTTGAGTCCTTTTCTTTTTCTGGCTCCTGCAACCATCGGAGCCAGTTGCCAGCCAAAATAGTCAGTTAACTTCAAAAATAACAACACAAATTTAGGTATAAAAAAATAGCTTGAAGTTAACCACCATTGAAACGATAATTATTCTCAATATTGGAATAATTATTGTTCAAATTTGGTTATGGAAAAATTAACACATCATCAATGTTGCTACTCAGCAAATTTATTCTAATACAATAAAAAATCTAACAAGCTCACTGCGAATATCAGTGAGATTTTAATGACTTGTATTTATAAAAACACATTATTTCACCACGGAAATTGACCTGCATGACTCGAATTAAATCACCAAGCCTAAAATTGTCTACCTTGAGTGTTGTTATCTTCGCGAGTTTATCTTCTGCGAATGCAACGACCATTCATTCTGAAACCGTACATGCCAAAAAAGACAAGTCATCCAAAGATACGTTGACGGTATATGCTACCGGCAACCAGCGTGACAGTTTTGAAGCCCCGATGATGGTGACAGTCATTGACAACCAGTCGGCCAGTAATCACGTCGCTGGCAATGCGAATGATTTACTGCGCAATATTCCGGGTATTGATATCGCGGGAGTTGGTCGTGCCAATGGGCAAGATATCAGTCTGCGGGGCTATTCCCAAAAAGGCGTTTTGACCCTCGTTGATGGGATTCGACAGGGAACCGATACCGGGCACCTCAATGGGGTATTCCTCGATCCTGCCCTGATTAAGCAAGTTGAAGTTGTCCGTGGTCCATCCGCGTTACTCTATGGTAGTGGTGCCCTGGGTGGTGTTATTGCTTACCAAACTGTCGATGCCGCTGATTTATTGGAAGCAGGTAAAAATAGCGGTTTTCGTGTCTTTAGCCGTGCAGGAAGTGGTGACCACAGTTTAGGATTTGGGGGAACCGCTTTTGGTAAAACAGAACAGTTTGATGGCTTATTGGCATTTGGCACACGTGATGTGGGCAATATCCGCTACGGAAATGGTATAAAAGATCACAATGATGAAACCATCGGTAATCTATTGGCAAAAGGTTCCTGGGAAATCAATGATAGCCAAAAACTCAGCGGCAGCCTGCGATATTACCGTAATGAAGCCCATGAACCTAAAAATCCACAGACCCTAAACCAAGACAATAGTCAACGAACCGATCGCACCACAGCACAACGTGATGCTCAATTGTCTTATCAATTGAATCCGGCACAATTCAGTTGGTTAAATGCCAAAGCGGATATCTATTATTCCGATATCAATATTAATAGCAAAAGTAAAGACAAGGATTTTGAAGGCCGCAAACAAGAAACCTATGGTGTAAAACTTGAAAACCGCTCTCATTTTGCAACCACGGCTTTTGCCGCGCATCAATTTACCTATGGCGGTGAAGCCTATAAACAAAAACAGAAGCCAAGCAGCCAGAGTGTAGAGGGGTTCCCTGACGCCAATATCCGTTTTGCATCGGGCTGGATTCAGGATGAAATGACTCTGCGTGATTTGCCGGTTTCATTTATTGCGGGTACACGTTACGACAATTACAACGCCTCAAACAGCAAATATGCCGATATCAGTGCGGATAAATGGTCGTCAAAAGGCGCCATTAGCATTACCCCGACGGATTGGTCAATGCTGTTTGCCTCCTATTCACAGGCATTCCGTTCTCCGACTATGGGCGAAATGTATAACGATTCGAAACATTTTTATATGCCTCCAAGGGACGGGCGTCCCGGATTTACAAACTATTGGAAACCCAATCCAAACCTGCGTCCTGAAAGTAATGAAACGCAGGAGTATGGTTTCGGGCTGCGTTTCGATGATCTGCTTGCCAGTAATGATGGCCTGAAATTTAAGGCCAGCTATTTTGATACCAAAGCGAAAGATTACATCTCTACCACGATGACGCCTGATATGAGATTTACGACATCTTCCAATATTCCACAAGCTAAAATTTGGGGTTGGGATGTTTCTATGACATACGATACTGACTGGTTCTCTTGGGATCTCGCTTACAACCGTACAACGGGTAAAAACGCAGAAACAGGGAAATCGATAGAAGCCCTCAGCCCGGATACCCTGACCAGCACTCTGGACATTCCATTGTCTACAACCGGTTTTTCCATTGGATGGATCGGGAAATTTACCCAACATACTCACATCAGGGGAGTCAATGGGGACAGAAATGAACGTGGCCGGAAAATCACTCAATACGCAGGTTATGGCGTCAATGACTTCTATGTCAGCTATCACGGCGAGGGTGAATTAAAAGGATTAACAACTTCTGTTGTACTGGGTAACGCTTTCGATAAAGCCTATTCCTCACCACTGGGGGCACCACAGAATGGCCGTAATGCTAAACTGTTCGTCAGCTATCAGTGGTAAGTAACCCGCCATTGATTTTAACTAGATTGTTTTTGAATAAATCGTTTTTAAATAAATCGTGTTTAAACGCCGTTTTTTAAGGAGCCAGCAACTGTGAATCAGTCACTTTATGAACGTTACTTACAAGCCAAAGCAGAAAACAAAGCTAAATATGCCCGCGATCTGGCGGCTTACCTCAATGTCAGTGAAGGCGAGTTATTACACAGCCGTGTCGGCATCGACGCAAAGCGTTTGAATATTGACGCTTCTACCCTGCTTCAGGAACTGGCAGCAGTTGGCGAAACCAAGGCGATTACCCGTAATGACTTCGCTGTTCATGAACATATTGGACGCTACGAAAATACTAAATTTAGCCCACATGTTGGTTTGATCCTCAACCCGCGTGAGCTTGACCTGCGTATCTTCTTCGATCACTGGAGCAGCATTTTCTCTTTGGTTGAACCTGCCAAGGATGGTCTGCGTCACAGCATTCAATTCTTTGACCGTCAGGGTGATGCGCTGCATAAAGTTTATGCGACCAGCAACACCGATATGGCGGCCTGGGATGCCCTGATCGAAAAATACCAGACCAGTGAAAACCCCGTGCTGGCGATCCAACCGGAAGAAGTGCCTGAACATGCCGAAGTCACGGAACAACTGAAAGCACAGTTAGATGAAGAATGGCGTGCCATGACTGACGTTCATCAATTCTTCATTATGATGAAACGCCACAACCTGAACCGCCAACAGATTTTCAATGCCGTTAACGATGATTTGGCTTATCGTGTCGATAATTCAGCACTGACTCAACTTATTGAAACAGCTTATAAAGATCAAAACGAAATCATGATCTTTGTCGGAAACCGGGGCTGTGTTCAGATTTTCACAGGTAAATTGGAACGTCTGATGCCTTATCAGGCAGAAAATTCTACTCAGAAATGGCTCAATATCTTCAACCACAATTTCACGCTGCACCTGATTGAAAGTGCCATTGCTGAAAGCTGGATTACCCGTAAGCCAACGGATAGCGGTTTCGTTACCAGCCTTGAATTGTTTGATGCCAACGGCAATCAAATCGCACAATTGTACGGCCAGCGCACGGAAGGGACGCCTGAGCAAGCGCAATGGCGTGAACAAATTGCGGCTTTACCTAAACTGCAACCAGAACAGGAAACGTGTGTAGCATGAAAAAATGGCTTCTAACATTTATGCTTGCCATCTCTTTCAATGTGTTCGCTGCTGAACGCATTGTTACCATTGGTGGCGATGTGTCTGAAATTGTTTTTGCACTTGGCGAAGGACAGCACGTTGTTGCGAGGGACAGTACCAGCCAAAATCCCAAGGAACTGCTTTCTCTACCCGATATCGGCTATATGAGAATGTTGAATTCAGAGGGGATTTTATCCATGCGCCCATCACTGGTGATCACCAGTGAATCGGCTCAACCTTCTCTGGCACTCAAGCAGGTCGAAGATTCCGGTGTAAAAGTTATTAAAGTGACCAGCGAAACCTCGTTAGAAGCCGTTCCTGAAAAAATTATGACCGTCGCCAAGGCGGTCAATCAGGAAAAACGGGGTGAAGCACTGGTTGCCCAGTACCGGCAACAACTGGCCGATATCACCACGTCAGCGATTTCCACTAAGATCGTCTTTGTCATGAGTCATGGTGGCATCATGCCGATGGCAGCGGGTCAGCAAACCGCCGCAGATCAAATTATCCGTGCGATTGGTGCCCAAAATGCGATGCAAGGCTTCCGGGGATATCGCCCTTTGTCTCAAGAAGGGGTGATTGCCAGCAAGCCAGATTTACTGCTGGTCAGCACCGAAGGGCTAAAAACGTTGGGTGGCATGGATAAAGTTTGGCAGCTTCCTGGGTTAAATTTCACGCCGGCCGGCAAGAAAAAACAGGTGGTCATTGTTGATGAAATGGGTCTGCTTGGCTTTGGCCTGCAAACCCCGGCGGTGATGAAACAAGTCCGTGATGCTGCAAAGGATGCCGTGGAGAAAGCGCAATGAGTCGTTCTCAATCCCCCAGCCTTGGTTTGCTAATATTGGGTTTATTGTTGTTGTTTCTGGCAATTAGCTCAGCAAATATGGGGGCATTGCCACTTTCCTTTAAAACACTGTGGGAATCCTCGTTGGAGGACCCCCAGTGGCAGATTTGGTTAAATATTCGGTTACCCCGTATTTTGCTGGCAATCCTCGTTGGCGGAGCGCTGGCAATATCGGGTGCTGTGATGCAGGGACTATTCCGTAATCCTCTGGCTGATCCCGGATTATTAGGGATCAGCAGTGGTGCCGCACTGACCGTCGCAATGGTGATTATCCTGCCTTTCACCTTACCGGCTGGCATTGCGTTATACGGGCATATCATTGCCGCTTTTATCGGCAGTTTATTCGTCTCATCGCTGATATTCATGCTCAACAAATATAACCACGGCAATCTGTCAAAGCTATTACTTGCCGGCATCGCCATCAATGCACTGTGTGCATCATTTATTGGCGTATTAAGTTATATCAGTAACGACCAACAATTACGCCAATTTTCCATCTGGATGATGGGTTCACTCAGTCAAATCGAGTGGCCAACACTGATTATTGCCGCATCACTTATTATTCCTGTTTGTCTGCTGACTTTCAGTCAGGCACGAAAACTCAATTTGCTGCAACTGGGCGATGAAGAAGCGCACTATTTGGGAGTTAATGTCCAACGCACCAAATATCAATTATTGCTGTTGAGTGCCTTATTAGTCGGGTGTGCAGTTGCTTTGACCGGTGTTATTGGTTTTATTGGCTTAGTTATCCCACATCTTGTCAGATTGCGGTTTGGTGGCGATCATACCTGGCTGCTGCCGATATCGGCGCTGGGCGGTGCCTGTCTTTTGTTACTCGCCGACACATTAGCCAGAACATTAGTGTCTCCTGCTGAAATGCCGGTAGGTCTTATCACAGGTTTGATCGGTGCTCCCTATTTTTTATGGCTCATTCTTAAGCCATCAAAAGGCCGTTTATGATAGAACCGAACATGGCAACTCACTTACTTGAAGCCCAACATTTAAATTATTTCATCGGGCAGCGTCAGATAATCAAAGATGTTTCCCTTTCCCTTCGTCAAGGGGAAGTGGTCGCCATTATTGGCCCCAATGGGGCGGGGAAATCAACATTATTGCGTCTGTTGACTGGCTATATTCCGCCCAGATCAGGAGACTGTTTATTAAAAGGCATTCCCATTTCCCGCTGGCCGACCCAGAAACTGGCTCGCATTCGGGCAGTCATGCGACAATATAGCTCCCTCTCCTTTCCTTTTAGTGTCGAGGAAGTCATCGCCATGGGGCGTGTTCCCCATGAAAATACCCACAGGAAAACCGCCATTGATGAAGCGATTGCGTTAACAGAATGTGAAGAACTGAGAAAAAGGAATTATCAACAATTATCTGGCGGGGAACAGCAACGGGTTCAACTGGCAAGGGTTTTGGCTCAACTTTGGCACCCGGAACCGACCGAATCTTGTCTCTTTTTGGATGAACCCACGTCAGCACTGGATCTTTATCACCAGCAACATACCTTGCGCCTGGTTCACCGCCTGACACGCCAACAGCCCATTGCGGTCTGCTGTGTACTGCATGATTTGAATCTGGCGGCACTTTATGCCGATAAAATTATCCTGTTGCACAAAGGTCGGTTAGTGGCATCCGGCACGCCACAAGATGTACTGCGTGACGATATTCTTAAACAATGGTATCAAGCCGATTTGGGTGTTATGCAGCACCCCGAAACCCACCAGCCACAGATCTACCTCCGGCAATAAAAAACGGCTGCTTATCCCCTGTCATTTGGAAGAATAAAATCACCTAACGCCTCGCAAGGGGCGGTTATTACTTTTCTGTTACCCTCTCCCCGTTGAGAAGTCCGCCCTTCACTCAGACGATTAAATCAGTCAGGGACACTGCCCCGCATCACAATAGGCATTATTCTATCGCGAGACAAATCAGGCCAAAAAACAAGAAATATATTGCCTAAGTTTATTATTTCTCTAGAAATAGAAACTAGTTGAAAATTATGAATCCCTATACACTCGTTTAATTCCAAAATGCCGGTACGTCATAAATATGATTGATGAAAAAACCAACACAACAGAAAAGCATCCACATACGAATTCAAGTTACTTGGATGGGTAACGTTAATTTTTATAAATTACGCGCCCGAATTTATGGTGATCGATAAATGGCTGGATTTAGAAAGAGCGACGATAACAGGTTCAACTACAATTTAGATATCTGCATGGATAATTCTGAATATTAATTGCGCTATCAGATTATAAAAATAGGTAAAAAGAGATTACGATGAATACACTAGACATTATAAAAAACAACATGAAATTGTCACACCCCGTTGAAATATTAGAGACATTACTAATACGTCTACATTTATACGATCGCGCATCAAATAAAGACCTTTCATTAAAAAGCAACTTACCTATCCCTATCATTTCGGCATTTAAAAAAGAATTAATAAAATATAATTTCGCTGAAAATAAAGGAGTTTTTAAGTTAAACCCCACGGGTATAAATTATGTGCTAAATGAACTGGAATATAAATCAATTGATATCAATCAATATCATTCACTCTCTTCCGATGAAAAACGAAAAGAGTTTGCAAATGAACTATCCATTTTACTGGAACCTATCTATAACAACAGACCACAAGTCAATGTTTTACTAGATCAAGCCCATGCAACATTAGAGACATCAATAAGCAGGGTCATGTTATTACTTAATAACCCACGGGTATTTAAACAAAACATTCTATTCTTAGGTGATGATGATTTAACTTCTTTAGCCTTAATGATGGCATTTAAAAAACTCGGGCATTATTCTTCAAAAAATATTTTTGTCAAAGATATAGATCAAGATCTATTAACATTTATACAAGATATAGCGAAACAAAATGATTTTGTTATTAATACTGAGTATTTAGATCTAAAACGCGCTAACGTTTACACCAAAGATTTTGACATTATTTGGACAGATCCTCCTTATACGTTAAGTGGGTTGAAATTATTTTTATCACGTGCAATTAGTTTAGCCAAAAATGATAACAGTGAAATTTTACTTTCATTTGGTCAAAAAAAACCGATGGAAAACCAAGAGGTACAGCGGTTACTCAACAACCAAAATCTCCTTATCAGAAATATTTATCCGCAATTCAATAAATATCATGGCGGAAGTATTATAGGTAATGTCAGTGATTTATATGTTCTTTCTGTGACACCACAAACATATCCAATCATTTCAGGGAAAAGTGACTACTCAGATAAAATATACACAGGAGAATTAAATCCTCGTGTAAAATTTTATCAATGCAAATTATGTAATAACATGATAACCATTGGGCACGGAAAAAACATATTAACGATAGAACAGTTAATCGAGACAACGTGTGATAAGTGTCACGGCAATAAATTTCAATATCGAGGTCAAGAGAAAGTAAATTCATCAGCTGATGTAAGGCAACTTGGCACTCACATTATTGTAGATATGAAAGATTGTGATGAAGAAATATTGAAATCTGTATCAACCATTGAAAAAATTATGCTTAATGTTGCCCAAAAATTTGAGTTGAACGTTGTTACTCATAATTTTCATCAATTCAAACCATGGGGTGTCAGTGGAGCACTAATATTGGCTGAGTCACATTTTACTATTCATACATGGCCAGAGTATCATTATGCAGCACTTGATTTATTTGTTTGTAATGAATTTAAACATCAAGACGCGTTTATAACGGAATTACACATGCAGCTTAATGCCCAAGAATATGAGTATAAAATACTACAGAGAGGGTTTTAATTTTAAAATAAGTAAAATATCTTCTTAACACCTTACCCACGAAATAACTGATTGTTAATTAGCCGAGAGTGAAAGGCAATCAGTTACAGAATAATAAACGTACATAATTTTGTGATGTTACGTACATATACCCAACCTTGTGCTTTGTTACCAAAAAACATAAAGGGCTTTGAAAGCCCTTTAAAAAATAATTTTATGTATTGCCTATTCAAATAGAAAGAAGATGTTTGGCGAAACTTTCCTTTTGATTATATTTTCTAAATTTTCTATACTTTGAAGCATAACTTAGCATAGTTTCTTGATGAGGATGTTGACGAATAAATACCCCTCCCCATAAATCATCCCATTTTTGGTAATTTGGATCATTAAGCAAGTATATGTGAGCTTTTTGTATGTTCCAATGAGGGATACCCGGATACAGGTGATGCACTAGATGATAATTGTCATAATGCCTTCCAAACAAAAAGCGTTCCCACCAAACTCCCTTTGTGTTTCTTGTAAGCAATAATGCTTCCTTTTCGGATGCAGGAAGAGGGTAATGTTCAGCTATACCAATAATCCACCCAATAGCAACTGTGACAGTAAATAATGGTATTATCCAAAGCAAAATAAAATACATAAAGAAACCAAAATAAATAATTACTGAAAGAATAACAACCCAATAAATAAAAAACGCTATTGATTCATTGTTATTTTTCGCCTTTTTATTTTCTATTTTACTTTCAACCTTTTTTTCATTTCTTCTTGATTTAATTGCATCCTTTATTACATAGTGTATAAATTTTAACGTTCTATATCCTGAAATGGTTAACAATATGTTTTGTATGAAGAATTCTTTATCATTCTGATTGAAATCATATAAACCACTATCTATATGAAACTTAAGATCAGGATCTTTTTCTGGATTACCTAAATGTGCATGATGATACCTGACATGAGGATCTTTATAAGTATTAAGTAGATGGAAGACTAAATGCCCAGATAAAAAAGTACCTGCAATATAATTTATAAATTTATTTTTAGCTAAAACATGATGAGACGAATAATGTAATATATTGGTAAATGCTCGTTGTGTTGAACCTATCATAAGTAAAGAAAGTGGGTAAAACCAAAAACTTATACCAACACTTAAATATATCGCAGTTATTATAACAAGATAGTCTTTTGAAAGTGCAATAGCCCAGTGATAATTATCTAAACTCCTTAACTCCCGTAAGCTAGCAATCACTTTACGTGATATATTGAAATTATTATTTGACCTTATTTCAGACAATGACATAATTATCTATTCTCCTGATATTTTCATCACAAATAATAAACCAAGCTTCAATTAAGATAAAATAAAAATAGTGTTATTCATACCCTCTTCAATAAATAAACATCAACCAATCACTTCAAGAATAAAAAATACATAACAAATTTAATTTTTAACATTAACAATCTAACATATATCCGGATTTTTCGGTTTTTAAATGAACATATACCCAATGAATTTCAAGTTGCAGCGCGATGACAAGGAAATGACAAATTCTTGCCTCTGGTGAGAGGCAGAAACCTCTCATTAATTCCAGGGAGCATAGATAACCGTATTTTTATAAAAACGATGACCGGAATGTAGTTGTAAATAATAAAGTAGCATAGCCAACAAAGCTGCAACTTGAAAGATGATAGTATAGTAGATATATTATTAAAAACTGTAAGACTATCAAAGATAGCTATTTTAAAATTTCATTTTCTTCATCAATAAGAATTTCTTCTGACTGTAATAGATCTTTAAGCTTTTGAACACATAAAAATTCCTCTCCTACCATAAAAATATTCGGTTGATTATTTTGAATATGCTCAGCCAATTGCATAATTAAAGCCGCAGCCCCTGTCGCTGTTAAGTGAGCTTGTCCTTTCTGATCTTTAATATGAAGAATGTGGTGTCTTTGATGCCCTTTTTCATCCATTCCATGAACATCAATACGAATTTGATGTTGATCACCAGAGCCTGGATGATAAAAAATTTTCTTACGTAACTTTTTGAAAAGATCACCAGATATAAGTTTCCATATACCACTCTTTATAACGAAAGCTAAAATATTATTTGCCTTATGATTATTATAACCGATTCTAGTTGCAACAGTTTTAGCATTTGTAATTAAAGGTAAAATAAATTGTTCAGGCATATCCATACGAAAAACTTTATATTTACCATTATCACCAAATGAAATAATACGTTCATCAGAAAAAGGCAACACTTTCTGATATCTATCACTTTGTTTTACAATAAATGGAATTGCAAGTCTATCCAAATAATCAAATGAATCCGGGCCGGATTTATCCTGAGAAAAACTCAATATACTGATATCAATACTCGTCACGCTCTTAAATGACTTACTCATATCATTGGCAAGGGCTGAAACAACACTTGCCATCCACGAAGATGCAAAAATCATTGAGCTTGTATTTTGCATCATCACAGCCTTACTTAGCGTAATCTGCAACCTTTCCGTCCAACGAGCAATATCTACATAAGCAATGCCGTTTTTATTTGCAAAAGCAAATAAATTATCTTGTGGATCATTAACAGTAGTTAATATTATATCGACATTCATATCTTCGGGCAGGCAAGTATTCTCAATATCAAAAGTGATACCCTCCGCATTTTGTAAATTTTTGGCTAGATCCTTGGCTTTATTAATATCTCTTCCAGCAATGATTAACTTTAGATTAGGAGCATACTGATTCAAAATCAATGCAACCTGATGCCCAACAACCCCGTATCCTCCAACTAATAAAACAGAAAGATTTTTCATTTAACAATCCTCAAAACAGAAAGCAAGACTTTATCTTACTAATGACTAAAAAAATTTAACTAGATTTATAAATATCATTCCTACATATAATCATAAAATATGTATGATATTTAATAAAAATGATTTACTGACCGTTCAGATTTCAGCTATTCCTCAACCTTTTATTTATACGATTCTTAGCCAAATTTCTTCTATTATTTTGATTTGAATCTTCCTTATTTTGATGTATGTTACCTGAAGATTCATCCATCATATTCTGTAATGCTGACCAGAGCTTAATAACAGAGCTATAGGTAAACATCATGGCAATAGGAATATCTACATTTAATTTTTCCTTTAATCTCTCATTGGCCTGAACGATATCAAGCGAAGTCGCGCCCAAGTCAAAAAAGCTTATATTCTCATCAAGATTAATCAACCCCAGTTGATGTTTCCAGATTTCTATAATGACTTTCTTTATTAAATCTTCGGTATAAGAAATTTCAGTATTGGATATATGATCTTTATTATCTAACTGTAGAACATCGTTCTCTTCCATTCTTTCTTTTATTGGTAATACTGATACTGAAAATCGATTAGGGTAATGGGAAAGTATTTGAAGAAAGACATCTTGCCCTTCCCGGTTAGTCAAACCGACTGTTTTGTTGGTATCTAGTCTGTTTTTAGCCGCCATCCCCACTTCTAACCACCGATCCCAAGAGATGGAGCAAATTCTGAAAGGGTGATTATGGTTATCCGCAATAGCCTCTAAATAAGCATTAGCTGCAACATAGGCAGACTGCCCATAGGCACCATAATAAGCTAATAAAGAAGAACAAAGCAGCATAGCATGGAGATTTTTGTCACTGAAATATGACAGCAAGTTATTCACACCACAGACTTTAGCCGCCATGATCTCTCGGTGCAATACCAGATTAGGTTGTGCAATAAGTGCACCGGCATCGGACCCGGCAGCATGAATAACCACACTAAATGGCCCTAATTCGCTTTCAATAGATTGAAGTAAAGAATGAAGATCTTTTTTGCAGGAAACATCAACAGAATGGATATGAACTTCACCACCAAATTGTTCTATTTTTTCAATAGACTCAATTTTTCTCATTGTTTCCATTTGTGTTGGATCTTGCTTTATCGAATCCCATTCAGATCTCGCAGGAAATTTTGAACGGGATGACAACACAAGACGTGCACGATACTGAATTGCTAATGATTCCGCCAGTGCTAACCCGATACCACCAAGACCACCACTGATAAAGACTAAATCACCTATTTGTAATTCATGATCTTTCTTAACCTGATTCAAGGAATTAACCGATAATACCTTAAATTCGGGCACCCACAACTGACCATATCTTATTGCGGCATGATTATATTGACTAAAACCACATTTACCAGAGCTAACAAGCCCTCGTATCAGTGAGTTCAATCGATTGTCTGATATATCATTTCCGGAAAAATCTATCTGCATAGTTTGGTGCTGCTGATATTCATGAGAAATGGATTGAACCAATCCCTTTAACAGTGAAATTGTAGGATTAGGCTGTTCATATCCCAGTACATTTTCAATTTCAGGTGTAAAGAGGACAAATTGTGCAACCTGTAACTCTAATAAATTTAAAATGACGCGAAGTCCTTCCACCCACCGTAGATAATATTCAATGGGATCATTTTCGGACGGTTCATTTTCAGGAATAAGAATCAAAGTACTGTCAGTTAATAATATTAATGATTTAACCTCTTCTAGATTATCAATGAAAATGACTTTACTGCCAGGCCACAATTCTTTGCTTAAATCAAGATAATAAGAATTATTTGTTTGAGTACAGAGAATAAAAACTTGTTGGTATTTCGTTTCTTCCCCTACCTGATAATAAAGTTCTCGTTGCCAACCAGGAGAATAAAGTTTATTTTTATTCTCCTGTTTACTATCACTATTAATATTTAAACCAGAAACTAATTTATCTCTTAGTTTAGCGTATTCCGTCTTGGCAAACTGATACACTGGCATATGAATCAACCGCCCTTCTGGCTGATTGATATTTTCCCACTTAATTCCTTCTGTGCTACACCATATTTTCCCAAGTTGACGATAGAAATACTCATGATCATCATCTGTCAAATTAGGATGCTTAATCATGTTAATGATTAATGGCTTATTTTCACTCTCGTTTTGGTAATACTTATGTACAAAACTGGATAAAGTATTACCCGGCCCCATTTCGATAAATACGAGGTCATTAAACTCAGATAATGTTTCCAATCCCCTCAAAAAATCAACGGTATTCCGCTGATGTGACAACCAATACTCAGGTGCCCTGATACTTTCTACAGAATGCCACACACCCGTTAAATTAGAAATAATGGGGATATTGGGCTGATCAAAGTTTACTGAGTTTAACGAATTAGCATATTCTGCTTGGATTTCATCTATTGCTCTGGAATGGAAGGCATGAGATGTTTTTAATCTTCTGCAATAAATATTATCATTTTGAAGAGCTGATTCCAGCTTATCAATATTCATTGCATTACCAGAGATAACGACAGATTCTTTACCATTAATTGCCGCTATTTCAAGCTCTTCATTAAGATAACTACCTATCTGCTCTGCACTCAATGATACACTCAACATGACACCCGGTGACATCGTTTCGATGAGTTTTGCTCGCTGACTAACCAAATGCAAAGCATCACCCAATGAAAATACCCCCGATATTGTTGCCGCAACATATTCACCTAAACTGTGCCCAAACAGAGCAAAGGGTTTAAACCCTTTGCTCTGGAATAAAGATGTCATCGCATATTCAACAATAAAAATAGCTAATTGAGTTATTTCGTTAGAGACATTCTCTTGTTCAGCCGCATTCACAAAAAAATGATACAATTTTTGTTGAGAATCTTCCGGCAATAAGGATAAACATGCTTGGCAACTCTCCCTGAATACACTTTCCTGCTGATATAAAGCATAAGTCATACCCGGATATTGTGTTCCTTGCCCTGGGTATAAAAAGACCATTTTCTTATCAGAATATTTTACTTTGGCACGAACAAAATCAGATAAGTTATGATTTTCCTGATCCCCTGAGCAAACCAGTACAGAACGGTAATCAAAGTGTTCCCGTCCTTGCTGCAAGGTATAAGCAATATCAGATAACTTATATTGCTTCTCTGACAAAAATTTCAGCAATTCATTTTCCATCATTGATAAACTGGCTTCATTTTTTGCTGAAAGAGGTAAAAGAGTGAGTTGTTCCGGTATTTCAGATTGCAGTGGCTGATATGATATTTCTTCAAGAATCACATGCGCATTTGTTCCACCAATACCAAAAGAGCTGACTCCTGCTCTTCTGATCGATTGACTATGCCATTCCTGACTATGCGTATTAATGTAAAAAGGTGACGACTCCAGCTTAAGCTTAGGATTTGGTGTGTTGAAATACTTATTGGCGCACAACATTTTATTTTTCAACATTAACGCGGTCTTAATTAAACCGGCCATACCTGCTGCACTATCGAGATGCCCGAGAATGGATTTAGCCGAACCTATTGCGATACTGCCCGCCGGACAACCATCAAATGCGTTTTTTAACGCAGTTATTTCAATAGGATCACCGAGCTTAGTGGCTGTTCCATGCGCTTCAATATATGAAATTGATTTAGGGCCAACCTTGGATACGGTGATTGCACTACGAATAACATCTGTTTGCCCTTCAATACTCGGCGCGGTATAGCCCACTTTTCTCGCACCATCATTATTGATGGCACTTCCCTTAATCAGAGCAATAATAGATCGTTTCTCTTCAAGGGCCTGTTTCAAAGGTTGTAGAACAATAGCGCCAACGCCTTCTCCACCGACAGTGCCATTGGCATGTTCATCGAAAGGACGACACATACCATCCGGTGACTCAATCATGCCATCCAGATAGAGATACCCTTGCTGATTAGGCGTCGTCAAAGCTGCGGCCGCTACTAAAGCTACCTGGCATTCACCCAGTAACAATGCGCGGGCAGCCATGTGCACAGCAGTTAATGAAGAAGAACACGCCGTTTGTAATGCGACTGCCGGCCCCGTCAAACCGAGCTTATAAGCTAAACGCGTCGCTGCAAAATCTTTCTCAATAAGACTAAATGCAGAAAACAGACCCACTGCATCTTGTTTACTTTCTTCATAAGCAGCCATCTGCCACTGCAATTGAGCACCGGCCACCAAATAACAGCCTACTTTTCCTTTATAAACCGACGGTGCTATGCCTGCTGAACCCAATGCGTCAAAACTACATTGATGCAGGTGTCTGATTTGTGGTTCAAGTAATTCTGCTTCTCGTTTATTGTATTGGAAAAATTCGGCATCAAATCTTAAAGGATTTTCAATCACACCTTTTGCATTGACATAATTCTGACTTTTATACTCGTTCTCAGGAACACCATTTTCAGCTAAAGTTTCATCAGAAAAACGGGTAATACAGTCATTACCTTCAAGACAATTTTTCCAAAAACTTTCTACCGTTGGACTATTTGGGAATTGACAAGAAATACCAATGATAGCGATTTCTAGACCTGTTAATTTTTGAGATGATTTATAATCAGTTAAATTTTCTTTTTTATTCATAATATGTCATCACCAATAGCAATAAATACTTTAACGAAAGCTAACGAAGCTCATAAATATATTAATTAAACATGATTTTTATTTTTTGATTGTTAACAATGACTAATTAAACATCCCTAACACCTTATCAAATTGTTCCAGTTGATTATTATAAAATAAATTATTCTCTTCTATCTTCCCATGAGATTCTATGAAATTGGCTTGTTGCTCTATTGTTGTATATTGGAATAAGTCAACAACCTCAATTTCTTTATTAAAGAACTCATTTAATTTAATACTAAGTTGTAATAATGTGTATGAAGAACCACCCAAATCAAAGAAATTATCATATACACTGATATTTTCTTTATTTATTTTTAAAACATCAGCCCATAAAGATAATATATTTACTTCAACCTCACTGCTACAAGGTTTCAATTCACTACTTCTTACCATACTTCTGGGATCAGGTAATTTTGTCACATCGATTTTACCGCTATTGTTTTGTGGAAATTCTTCAACCTTAATGAAATAGTGGGGGATCATGTAACTTGGCAAGTGTTTAACCAATGCACTTTTCAAAATTTCCTGATCAAATTCAATATGAGTATAGATATAAGCGACCAAAATTTTATTGTCTAAATCTTGAGAGTTAACCATGACAAAAACATCACATACGGCCTCTGAACTCAGTTCAGATTCATTCATTTGCTCATACACTGATTTTTGCGTAATGACTTCTATCTCGCCTAATTCAATACGATAACCATTAATTTTAACCTGACTATCGGACCGGCCAAGATAGATTAAACCATTTTCGCCAGAGTATTGGGAGAGATCACCTGTCCTATAATATCTTTTACCATCAATGATAATAAATTTTTCGGCCGTTAACGATGGATTATTGATATAACCTTTTGCAAGACCATTTCCAGCAATGGCAATCTCACCGACGGCACCTTGAGGTAACTGTCTTAAAAAGTCGTCAATCAATATAATCTCTTCTCCCGGCATAGGAAAACCTATCGGGATCGTGGCTGTTTGAATATCACTATTCTCGTTAAATTCAAAAGAAGAAGACTGAACACAACATTCTGTAGGGCCATAAGCATTAGAGGCATTAGGAACCGACGCCCAGCATTTAGCAAAGTTATGCCAGTTGTGTTTTTCCAACAATTCGCCACCAATCATCAGATGATTCACGGTAAAATGAATGGAATTTTCAGCAAATTGTGTGTGGATCATACGCAAATGTGTCGGAGTACAATCGGCAATATGGATAGTACTCTTACGCCAAAACTCAACGACACTTTTTCCATCTATCCTAACTGATTCCGGTACTATATGGAGGGTATGACCGAGTAACAATGCAGGATATAACTGTTGTACTGAGGCATCGAAGCTCAATGCAGACATCATGGCGACATTAAGAGGAGCCTGATCTTGATAATGCTGATAAACCCGATCATGTAGCCCTAAAACCAGATTGATTACAGCAGAGTGGGAAACTTCTACACCTTTCGGTGCTCCTGTTGAACCTGAAGTGAAAATAATATAAGCCGAATCTTCAGACGTTATATGAAATTTCTCGTCGGCATCAATATCAGTATTAATCTCAAGTGGTGCATAAACAATATTTTGGCAATTTTCAAGCTCACAAGCCGTTTCATCGGAAACAATTAAATACTTAATGGCAGAAGTGTCTTTGACATATTTCTTCCGTTCTATCGGCCAATTGATATCAAACGGGCAATATTTAGCGCCTATTTTCAGAACCGCCAACATAGCGACAATCGCTGTACATGAACGGTTCATATGAATACCGACAGCATCATATTGTTTAATACCCTGACTTAACAACTTAGATGCAAAAAATGAACTTAATTTATCTAACTCAATGTAATTAAGAGAAGAATTTTCATCCGTTACTGCGATACGCAAAGGATGTATTTTTGCTTTTTCCGCAAATAAAGAGTGAATAGTAAAATGACGTTCAATCTTAGATGACAATGGATCGGTATATTGACCCGAACTCTCAGATAATTTAAGGGTACTGAGCGTTTCTTCAGAACGAACCTGCTGTACTAATAACTCTACCATTTTAATCAGTTCATTATAATAATTCACAGAATAAGGAGAATGAATTTCACAACTGATTATTTCGCTATCATGCTCAAAAAGTAATTGAGAAACAGATAAATCATAAATTTCTTTATTCACTGCCTGACAGTTTTTCAATAAAATACAAGATGTAAAAAACTTAGGTTGATCACAAACATCCTGAAAGGAATCCAATTTATACTGCAATAAATCATGTGTACTTTTAGATACTGTTTTTATAAGCCCGACCAAAGTTTGATCAGGTTCATACTTTGCAGGAACACACAGTATTTTTGGGAACTCATCATTATCTATGTAATTTGTGGTTAAAATTAAAGAGTTCTTACTTCTCTGCATAATTGACTCGGCAAATCCGAACAACGATAAAAGCAAAAGACTTAATCGTTTATCTGAACTATTCGCCATAAACAAGAGATTATTTGATACTTCACGTGAAAATGATATATTTTGTATATTCACACCATCATTATTGGATATCAACGATTTTTCAAACCCTGATGGTTCATATTCATTAATCACTTTCTTCCAGAAATAGACTTTATCAATATTTGTATTTAATTCATCTTTTATATTCATCATATAAACACCCTATCGTTTAATTTTAGTCACTCTATCAATGAGACTGACTAAAATTAATTATCGTCATAAATCTCATGGGCATTTTCAATTCCCATGAAAACCTTAGATATAGATAAATATTTTTCAGAGAAAACAAGGGTGTTTCTCATGTCCTGTAACATACAGTAATAATCACTTAAATTTTCCGTTTCTATAATAACAAAATCTTGAAACTCGGCCGTAAACCCTTCTGTATCGATGGTTCTTAAGCTAATGGAAGAGTGGTACTTTTCCAATATTTCAGGCAACGATGTATTTTGCAATTTCTTCCGTTCATTTCGCGTCAAAGCATTCCATTTATCATGAAAAACCAGTGTCCAAATAATGACATATTTCATTTTATTTCCTATATAATTTCATTTATTTCAGATTCAATTTTCTTGATGACATCATTTTTGTATTTCTGCAAATAAAAATGCCCACCCTGAAATCCATAAATTGTGCATTGACCTAAAATATATCTCGACCATTCTTTTATCATTTCATAGGTAACTTCTGGATCATCTTTAGCATAAAAAAGACTCACCGCTGTTTTATTATCGATTTGTGATTCGCTCATTACACAATTATCAATAACTTTAAAATCCTTTCTAATTATCGTAAGCATTATCTGTAACGCATGTTTATCTTCAATTAGTTCACTGGTATCACCCAGTGTTTTAAGATAATCTAAAAACGGTTTATCTTCCATCATATAACGTTTGACTGATTCTTTTTTCTTTATATGCGCTGGTTTAAAGGAAGATAACCCAATCCACAATGGATGAACACCATGTGTTTGTAATTTCAATGTCAACTCATAAGCAATTAATGCCCCCATACTGTGACCAAAAAATGCGAAGGGTTTATCGGTTTTAATCGCAGGCAATAATTTATCTATAATTTCCTCTATAGATTCCAGACACGTTTTACCAAAACTTAATCCCCTGCCAGGAAGCTCTATTGCAATGAACTCTATCCAGTCTGGCAATTCGCGTTGCCATGCCCGATAAAACATATGAGATCCACCTGCGTGATGAAAAAGATATAATCTCAATCTCGCATTGACAGGCTTATTTAAATTAATCTTATCTAACATATTAACAATCCGTACTATTCGAATATTTCAACTTGATTGCAGTGGCTATTACCCAAGATTAATAATCATCTATATCCTTTGTTTTTCGAGTTGCCGCTGCGTTAGCGGCAACTCGAAATCCATCGGGTATATAATTATGGGGTTTTATTTTTACTGCTAACCTACATAGTGAAATTAATTTTCATGAAGAAACAACGACAATTAGAAATTAAAGTCAAATAAATCATCTTCTGCTATTTCACTATGACTTCCTTCATTATCCATACTCAATATTTGTTTAATTGCTGTATCAGGACGGGCAACAATACTATTTAACAATGTTAAATATCTCTGTTTAAAATAATTTATTGTTTCCTCTTTAAATAAATTCTTTTTGTACTCAATATTGAACTCATAACCTTCATGATTTTCCTTAACAAAGAATGTGATATCAAAACGGGTATTTTTCTGATTAATATCATAACGAGAGAATTTAACTTCAGGCAATATAAAATCAGCCATACCAATATTCATATAGGAAAATACTGTATCGAAGATCGGCGTTCTATTTAACCGTGGTTTGATATTCAGCTCTTTTACCATATCCTCAAACTGAAAATTAGCATTTTCAAATGATGTTATTGTTGTTTCAGCAACATTTTTAACAAAATGATTAAATGATAATTCACTTTCACATTTAAAGGTGATCGGCAGCAAATTAACAAACATACCAATAATATCTTGCAGTTCACTTTGTGGCCGACCCAATATTGGGGTACCGACTGCAAATTCATCTTGCCCAGAGATATCTTTCAACAAAAGAGCGTAAGATGAAATGAACAGCATGAATTTTGTAATATTCTCTTGTTCTGCCAAAGCATCAAGTTGATCACTCAATTCTTTGTCAATAACAAAGCTTATCCAGCCACCTGTGTTACCTACTTCATTTGTCCGGACATAATCTGTTGGTAATTTAAATTCAGGCAAATCTTTTAAATTTGATAACCAAAACTCTTTCTGCTTCAATATACGGTTATCATTTAACATTTTTTGTTGCCAGACTGTATAGTCTTTATATTGTATTTCTAAAGGCTTGAGTTCTTCATCTTGATAAAGACTTAAAAAATCCCTGACAAAGATATCTTGAGAAAGCCCATCTGAAATAATATGATGTAAATCCAAGAAAAATATATATTGTTCTTCTCTTATCTCAAGCAGGGTAACTCTAATCAGTGGCGGCTTGTTTAAATTAAACGGTCTAATCAAACTATTAACTTTAACTTTTATTTCATCATCACTCATATCGGATGAATCGAATTTTAAATAATCGATGTTTAACTCAATATCATTGTTACATTTTTGTCTCGGCTCTCCATCACATAAAATGAATGACATTCTCAGTGAATCGTGTCGTTTAAATAATAATTGAAGTGTTTTGTTAAATTTCTCTTTATCTAAATTTCCGATAATATTAAACACTGCTGTTTCGTTATAAGCGACAGAGTTTTTATCAAATATCTGTTGTAAATAAAGTCTCCGCTGGCCGGAAGATAATGGATAATTATCTTGAACCTCTGCCGGCAATATCATCTGATACTCTGATTCCGACTGAGAGCCACATAATATGACAATATCTTCGATCGTCGGATTTTTAAAGAAATACGTTAATGATACATCTATTTTACAGTTTTTATGAATTCGTGATAATAATGTTATTGCTTTAAGTGAATTACCGCCCAGTTCAAAGAAATCATCTTTTAAACCAATAGGTTTAATTCTTAAGAAATCTTGCCAGATTGAGATTAATTTCTCTTCAATTTCACTATTTGGTAAAATATACTCAACGTCTAAATCAGGCCTGACTGAATAATCCTCATACTGAGTCTCTGCTTCATTATCATGGATAGAAGGTGCTGACCATTGAGCAATACGTGCATTGATATCCGCAGTCGAAATGACAACAGCCTGTCTTTCCTGATATTTGAGTACATCTTCCAATAAAAAAGTGCCTTCATTTCTCGTCACAAGCAAGTGTGATAAGCTGCTTCCCACTTTTTCGTTAATTTTATCTTTTTCAGCTAATTCCCAGCCATCCCAGTTAATTAATGTCCAGGTTTTCGGATTCTTCCGGTTATGTTGCGATACAAACGCATCTAAATAGGCACTGGCTGCTGCATAGGCATAAAATCCCACACCACCGAGAATCGGAGCTAAAGAAGAAATAACTAAACAAAAATCATAATCAACGGGTTCCAAAACCTGTTCTAATACCATTATCCCTTTTTGCTTGGGCACAAGGTGGCTATCAATATATTCCATTTCTGTTTCACTGATCGATCTAAACGAAGCGTCATCGGTTAATCCCGCCAAATAGAATACACCATCAATGCGACCATATTTAGCAACCATATCATTGATAAGTTTCTCCATTGCGACACGATCGCTTGCATTAACCTGAATAAATTCTAAGTTAGCGGAGGCTTCTGCTACTGATTGCCATTTCTGATCACCTGCATATTCATGTTTAGATCGTGAAGAAATAACCAAGTGAGCATGATATTCTGTTGCAAGATATTGAGAGAATGTGTGGCCGATAAACCCTCGCCCACCAATGAGTAAATACACACCCTCTTTTTTTAAACAAGAAATGTTATCTTTCACAAAAGGACTATAGGATAAAAATGCTTCAGTCCATCTTCGATTGTTTCTATAGATAACTGTTTTATTTCCACCTGCTTCTATTTCGCGTATTAATATCTCAGCAGAGCAATCATCAGGATTACCAACGTCTATCGCGCGGCAATTCACTTCGTGAAACTCTTGTCGAATGACCGTGCTGATAGCCAACATCGCGGCGGCACGTGGATCAATATCAGGCTCATTGCAAACTTCACGTGCGTTCTGAACAAGTAAGGTAATATCCGTGAGTTTATTGACATTGCAAAATGCACGGTGTGATTTAATTAAATAGAGAGCCGAGGCCAATTGTTCATTAACTGCCAGGTTTCCCCCTGTGCAATCAATGATAATCTCTTCAATAGGAACTTCATTCTTATTAAGAAACCTGAATAAATTTTCATAATCTTCCACGTGAAGAGCACGAAGGGTACTGGGTATTCCAATCTCAAATTCGCATTTTGAACCAATGTTAACCTGAATAATTTTATGATAATGATTATTTAATTCCTGTTTATAGAGAGTGCTTTGCTCAGAACACTCTCCCAACCGGAATAAAAGTGCTGTCTTAGCATGCTTATTTTGCTTCGAATGTTTCAGAATATCTTGCTGCCAAACAGATTGATAAAACCAATCCGACATATTCTCATTTTTGAGAATAGGAGTCTGACTCGTTTCGATACTTTCATTACCAGAAAACAGATGTAAGAAATTGGCATTTTCAGGCCAGTAAATACTTCTGTCAAACGCGTAACCTGGCAGTGAAATACGTTTACAATCTGACGATGGACGTACTTTGTCCCAGTGGATTTTAATGCCTTGTTGCCATATTTTACCTAAACCAGACCAGAACAAATAAGGCTGGGTTGCGGCTTTATTATCTTCCGGCAGCAATTGAATAATGGCTTGAGCATCTTCCGGTAAGGTATATCGTCGAACTAAATTAACAAGGTCTCTTCCCACGCCGACTTCAAGCAATACATAATGTTTACTACTATTGAGTATATTTTCGATTCCCTGAACAAAACACACTGTCCTTTCTGCTTGTTCAGCCCAATATTGAATTGATTTTACCTCTGTCTCAGACAAAATTTTACCGGTCACAGACGACATAATGGCTGTTTTCGGGGAACTTAACGTAAAACCAGAAAGCATTTGCAACAATTCTTTATTTATTTCAGCCATTACAGGGGAATGGGCAGCATGTTTAGATTTTATGGGTGTCGTCAAAATACGTTTTTTCTTTAATATCTGAGAAAATTCTTCAATGGATTTTTCATCAGATGAAACGACACAAGAATCTTTATTATCTATCGCAATAACAATGTGCTCAGGGCAAAGCGGCAATACTTCTGATGCAGGTAACGGGATACTCAGCATTGCACCAGCAGGCAGACTTTGCATAAGCTGTCCGCGTCTTACGACAAATTTTAACGCATCTTCTAGAGTGAAAACTTCAGCAATTGTTGCCGCAACCAATTCCCCAAAGCTATAACCAATAAGAACAGAAGGTTTTATTCCATTATCAATCAAGCAATGAGAAAGCGCATATTCGATAATAAAAATGGCGGGCTGCGCATATTGTGTCTGACTAAGATAATCACTGTTGCCATTCTCAAACCACTTATCCCGGAGAGATTCACCAAGATACTCTGAAGCTAAAAGTAAACATGAATCCACCATAGAGCGGAATAATGAATGGTTTTCATAAAGTGATAATGCCATATTTGTATATTGTGCTCCCTGACCCGGGAACATAAATACGATACTCTGCTCTGCATCTTTTGCTTTTGCCGGATTGGTTGTTGCCCTTTCCAGCGCCGAACAGAGTTCTTGGTATGTTGAACCCATAAATGCTTTACGGTAGCGGAGATGTTTTCTTCCTTCCTGCAAAACATAGGCAACATCATTTAAACGGTACGATTTCGAATCTTTAAGTACGTTAAGCAAATTCTGTTGATTATTTTGCAAAGCTTCAGGTGTTTCGGCTGAGATTAAGAATACATTGGGAGATTCATCATCCGGGATATTTTCTTGCCTGTCTGTTTCAGCCAGCACAATATGTGCATTCGTTCCACCAATACCAAACGAACTGACCCCGGCCATTCTCTTTTTACCTTCAGGAACTGTCCATTCCATCGGACAATCCACCACTTTAAACGGTGTTTCATCTAAATATAATTTATCATTCGGCTTTTTATAATGCAGAGTAGGCGCTAATTGTTTATTCTTCAATGACATAACAGTTTTAATAACGCCGGCAATCCCCGCGGCTTCGTCTAAATGACCGATATTGCTTTTTACCGCACCTAACCAACAAGTATGCTGAGAATGTTGGAATACACGAGCCAACGCGGTGACTTCAATCGGATCACCTATTTCAGTCGCTGTCCCATGACATTCTATGTAACTGATATCTTCCGGTTCAACGCCAGCCAACATCTGTGCATTGGAAATAACCTCGATTTGCCCCTCAATGCTTGGTGCCGTGAAGCCGACTTTACGTTGCCCGTCATTATTGACTGATATGCCTTTTATAATCGCATGGATGTGATCATTATCCTCTAAAGCGCAATCAAGTAGTTTTAGCAGCAAAATCCCGACTCCGTTGCCGCCCACGGTCCCCCCTGAATCTGCGTCAAATGGCCGGCAGTGACCATCCGCTGAACGAATCATTCCCTTCTGGTATGTATAACCAGATTCCTGAGGCAGTGAAATGGAAACGCCTCCCGCCAAAGCGAGATCGCAATCGCCACTTAATATTGACTGGCAGGCAGTATGGATGGCAACCAGAGAGGTTGAACATGCCGTGTGGACGGACATGACAGGCCCATTCAGGCCCAATCTATAGGCTATCCGGGTAATAACAGATTCCGGAAGACTCCAGTTGACAACATCAAATATTTCAGCCGGAGTCAGCTTCTGTTTTAACTGATTAGAAATCCACGGTAAATTGAACGATGTACCGGCGAACAAACCGACCCTGTCCCGCATTTCACCGGGGACATAAGCCGCATCTTCTAAGGCATGCCAACAGCACTCATGCAATAATCGACATTGGGGGTCCATTTTATCAACTTCATCTTTGAGATAACCAAAGACGTTATTATCAAAAGACTTGTAATCTTTGAGTATGGCTTTAGCGGGTACAAAGTTAGGATCATTGATCTCTTCCTCTTTGTAACCACTCTTAATTAATTCTTCATGCGTAAATTTTCTTATACTTTCTTTTCCTGAAATCAGGTTTTGCCAAAACATTTGTGGTGTTGTCGCATCAGGAAAATTACAAGCCATTCCAACTATGGCTATATCAAATGAATTCGTCATATATTAATAACCTAATTTATATCGATAAGTTAAATAACCAAAGTCTAATTTAATATTTTATCGGAGATAAAGACATTCTTGGAACAGTTTGTCAAAATACATATATCGTATTAAAAACGTTTCCACAGAGAATGACACTAGTTTTTGGCATAAGATATATGTTTAAAAAATATAACAAGCAGATTAATCAGACTCATGACTAACGTTGATATTAACAACGTTAACATCAATATGAAACTCATTGGCATCCAGATAATCAATGAATTCCAAGACATATTCAATAAAATGGAAGGAAAGAAAAAGCATAAAAACATTAAGGATAAACAGAAAAAGACCAAAATGATCACAGTGAATTTCTTTATCGCAGAAAGAGGCTGCCTGTTTTTATTCACAACATTCCGATAGATTCTAAATGCAACCCATATTGAAAACAGGGAAAGGAAGGCACTGGCTATTAAAAATAGTCTGTCAAAGGTATCAAACAACTCAATATCATTGGCAGATTTTAATTTTATTGTGCCATTACCTGATGAAAGTTGTTGCAGAATTTGTTCGCCAATAGTAAACGGCACATTACTATTAACATTCGCCATTACCACAACAGCGACATGAGATTGAGTATTAAAACCGACAAAACTGGAGAAATTCGGATTCATTCCGGTATGATAGATCTTATCATTATTTATCGACCATCCTAGTGCATAATGCACATTTTCTCCCTCATTGGTCGATAATTTAGTGTTAGGCTCGAGCATCCGTTTCTTATATTGACTTAACAGCGAATCATTATCTTCAATAAGAAAGCGTAGCCATTTTTCCATATCTATCGCATTTGTCTGAATATATCCGGCGGGAGTATTAGAAATGAAAAAAGGGGCATCATAGGGTCTGGGTGCAAGATAACTTATCTGATATCCTGTTGCTTTATTGCTGACCACAGAATCAATGGAAGTGTCACTCATTTTCAGCGGTGTTAACACGTAATCCTGCAATAGCTCAGAATAAGGTTGTTGTGTAATAACTTCCATCATCCTGGCTGCAATATCATAATTAATGGTTGCATAGGAATAACGTGTATCAGGGCTATCCTCAAGATTTATCCGCCCAATATTCTTTATCATCTGCGCTAATGAATCACCACTATAACCACCATAAATAAAATCAACACTTGAAAACGGAACACCTGATGAATGATGTAACAGTTGGATAAAACTCACTTCTACAGGTTTATCTTCATAATAGAATGAGAGTTCTGGCAAGATAGAAGAAACGGTTGTATCTGGTTTTATTTTTCCCTCTTCAAGGAGTTTTGCTGCTATTAACCCAGTAAATGCCTTACTTGTCGAACCTAATTCAAATATTGTTTCCGGTTTAACGTTTTCTCCGGGGTTTTCATTTTGTTTTCCTAAAGTTATCAAATGGATTTGATTTTGTTTATCAATAAACATCAATGATAACCCAGGTATTTTACCGACATCCATATATTCAAGCAGTTGTTCCTTTAGTTCCGCAGGGTCAGTTGATTCATTTTGAGCAAAAGACATTGACATAAATAAGAGACTAAAAAAAGCAAGAAGCAATCTGATTTTCATCCAATAACACTCCTAATATTCAATGATGAAATTTATTGCGCATTCATTCACAGTCACATAGTTATTGGCTATATGACTGGAATGAATTTATTGAGCGAAAATAAAACCTGAAAGTTAAAATTTCAGGAAGATTATTCTATTCGGAAATAACATTAATCACAGAATCCAATTCAGACTTAAGTTGGATTAGGCAATCGACTCTATTCCCATCATTATCATGATCTTTACACGATACTATCAGATCTTCCATCTTTTCTTGGATGAAAGAGAATGAACTTTCAAGTTGAATAGCACTTGCTGACTTAGCAATAATCAGGAATCTCTTTAATGAAGAGATTTGATCACGCCAACGTACAAATATTTCTTCCAAATCAGTCATTGAACTATTCGTTAATAACGCCGGAATTTCAATGAGTTTTTCGATTGCTGCCAATCCTATATAACAAGAAAATTCATTTTCATGATATTTTATCTCTTCTTCTTTTCTAAAATCATTAATCAGGTTCTTTAAAATAATTTTTTGTTGTTCTTCGCTATCAGGAAAATCACCATCACAATTTACGGTAATCACCAAATAGGGGCGGGATTTCTTAAAGACTTCATGTGACTGCATGAAATCTAACCCCCTGAATCCAATCACCGTTTTTTCAAATTCCTGTTCAGTAATTTCTCCAAAATATTGGAAGCTGCCGTCGTAGACTTGATAACCCAAATCTGTCTTTCCAACCAATACAAACGCGTGTGGAATGACCTCATCATCCAAAACGATATCCTGGAATAACGGCCTTTCTATGTATTCTGCTTCTGATAAACCGTATGAAGGTGAGAAAGGTAAATAGTAATCACTTCCTGTTACAATGACGACATGCCCAAGAGATAATTCTTTTTCACAGTAATTGCGATAGGATTCATAATCATCAAAGAATTTCTTGGCATAAGAGAAGGAGTAATTCTCGTCTAATGCAGGCCAGCCAAGAATACTGCCAAAGTTAACCTCCTGATGAGATAATTTAGTTTCATTTTCACGCTGTTGTAATACGATGCCGAGTAATGGGCTACCGTCTGAAACCAGCATAAGCGCATCACTACAGTCTAATTGGTGTTCATGTTTCAATTTTTCTCTGACGGCCGAATACAAGCAGCTAGCATACTCTGGATATAATTCGGGCGAAAATTTTTCATTGAATGTCCAACGCTTAGCCTTAGATTCAGTGTTATTCTCATGACCCAATAATTGATTTATTTCAAGCAGTGTTTTACCCGACAACAACATATTGATGTTAATCGGTAAGTTTATCTCCTTCGCTTTTGCAATCACCTGTACTGCTGAAAGAGAACTGCCGCCCAGAGAAATAAAATCATCACTGTTTTCGACTTTATCAATACCCAAAATGAGCTTCCAAATAGCGCCTAATTGATCAATAGCACTATCCTGTTCTCTTACCTGATTGATCAGGCTGGTATTTATTTTTTCCTCTTTTTCAGTTTCTTCGACGACGCTCGGTGAGTTACCAGAAAATAAGGCCTGTAATCTTTTAATATCAGTCGGATACTCTTTTCCGCGTATTGGTGTCGGTGGCAGATGAATTAATTCAGGTTTCTGCTCATTTATCTCCTGCTGCCAATTAACACGAATACCATATAAAGAGATCATGGCTAATTTTTCTATCAGCTCATTATGGAGACTCATCCCTTTGGTTTTATGGCCCTGCCACGAGAGACAAGCGTGGTTGGTATTATAGTCTGAATGATTTTGAACTAACGTCGAAAGCCCACGACCTGGCCCCACTTCTATAAACAAACAATGTTCATTTTCTAAGGCTGTCGCAATAGATTGTCTGAAGCGGACAGGCTGACGAATATGATTAACCCAATAATCACTTTCTGTCACATGTTTGTTATCAACCCATTCGCCTGTCATATTCGATATAAAATCGATTTGAGGTTTATTGAGTGTGATGTTTTTAAGAGCCTGACCATATTCTTCCAGAATAGGGTCCATATAACGCGTATGGAAAGCTCTTTTGATTTCCAGACGTTTTGTTTTTATCGATTCTGTGTGGCAGATTTCTTCAAATTGAGTCATTTCCTCATCTGCTCCGGCAACAACACAAAGTTCACTGCTGTTATCTAAAGCAATATCAAGATGTTCCGGTAATATTTCCTTCACTTTATCTGAAGAAGCCATGACAGAGAGCATAGCCGCAGCTTCTGTCGATTGCATATATCTGCCCCGAATGCAGATAATTTTAATCGCATCTTCATATGAGAATACACCAGCAAGTGTCGCTGCTACATATTCTCCCAGACTATGACCTATCATTGCATGAGGGATAATGTCATAAGATTTCAGAACCTGTGCCAAAGCATACTCAATAATAAACAACAATGGCTGAACAAATTCAGTCTCATAAATAAGATGTTCTTGAGAACCATTAATCAGCAACGCCTTCAAATCCGTTGTGCAATACTCTTTCGCAATCACAAACCCTTTATCACACCACTGTCTGAATAATGCGTTATGCTTGTAAAGGTCTTGTCCCATAGCGATATATTGGGAACCTTGACCAGGAAACAAAAACACCACTTTCCGCTTAATGCCATGTAATAGATTAATATTGTCTTTTTCTGTTGAAGAGAGCGCATTAATCAATTCATCACGATTATTCACTACAGCAATAAATTGTGATGCCATTGTCTCTCTTTGCATCAGACTGTAAGTGAAATCACTGATACTCAGCTTTTGGTTATCACTCTGAATAACCTGCATTAGCTGTTTTTTATAAGACTGCAATGATTTTTCATCCGGTGCCGATAGGATCAATGGCAATCGATTATTTGTATTTTGTCCGGATAATTTATTTTGGTCCGCCCGATACTCTTCCAGCACAAGATGTACATTTGTGCCGCCAAGACCAAAGGAACTGACACCGGCCCTAATCGGATGCTTACTGTTATACAGCTCCGTATATTGGTTATTCACCATAAATGGACTATTGGCAATATCCATTTCTTTATTAGGACGGGCAAAATGTATCGTTGGCGGCAATACCTTATTCTTGATGGATAATGCCGCTTTTATTAGCCCGGTGACACCAGAAGCGAAATTGAGATGACCAATATTCGACTTCACACTGCCGATTTTGCAATAATTCTTTTTATCCGTTGAAAAAGCTTGTTTCAGGGCATTAAATTCAATCGGATCACCCAAATTCGTTCCCGTGCCATGTGTTTCTACAAAATTAATGGATTCTGATGAAACATTTGCATCCCGTAATGCTGCCTGAATAACGTCAACCTGACCTTTTGTACTGGGGGCGGTGTAACCTACTTTCATACCACCATCATTGTTAATGGCGCTGCCGATGATGGTCGCATAAATATTATCTTTATCTGCTATCGCTTGTTTCAGTGGTTTCAGAACGACCACACCGACGCCATCACTAAATACCGTTCCGTTAGCCTGAATATCAAACGGCCGGCATTTTCCATCTTTAGAATAAATCATGCCTTCTTCAAATAAATATCCGGCTTTAATTGGCAAAGTAATTGAAACACCACCAGCCATTGCAACATCACACTCACCCGTACGCAATGATTTAATCGCTTCGTTTACAGCAACAAGCGATGAAGAACAGGCTGTTGAGATAACCATACTTGGCCCGGATAAATTTAATTTATATGACACACTGGTCGACATATAGTCTTTATCTGCCACGACCATGGCACTATATTGACCGGCACTGCCTTCTGCCGTTGCCATTGCTTGTGCCAGCCACGGCAAATTTCCTGACGCCGCAGTATATAAACCAATTTTCAGCTTGTTGTTTTTGGGTGAAATCCCCGCATCCTGCAATGCCTGCCAACTGCAAATGTGCATCGCCCGAACCTGTGGGTCCATTTGACGTGCTTCATAAGGCGTATAACCAAAGAATTCAGCATCAAATTCACCTGAATGCGGCATAATACCTTTGGCACGAACATAATTCGGATCATCTAATAAGTCTGAACCAATACCTGATTCAATTAATTCTTCCTTGCTCATTATGCTAATCGATTCTTTGCCATAGCATAAGTTATCCCAAAACTCATAAATATCTTCAGCGCCCGGGAATTTTCCTGCCATACCGACAATCGCAATATGTTTATCAAAAACAGTATCCGGTTTAACAACGTATTCTGCTACATAGTCACTTTCATCACTATTATCAGGCTGTTCATGCTGGGTATCATTTGCGCTGACCACCCCATATTGTCTTGTTATATAATCAGCCAATAACTCTGAGGTGGGATAACTGAACATATCCACGACTGAAATATCAATATCTAACGCATCAGTTAATCTTTTATTAACTTGAACCAAATCCAACGAATTCGCACCTAATTCGAAGAAGTTATCTTCACTGTTAATCTGTGTGATTTTTAAGAAATTTTTCCAAACCGAAAGGATAGTTTCTACAATCTGATCTTTAGAAATCGTTTTCCTTTGAGATTTACTGATTTTATTAATATCAAAGGTTTTTAAATGAGAACCGACCCATTGTTCAAAACGTTGATTCAAATCACCGGTGGAAACAATAATTTGCCCTCGCAATGGTGATTGTAAAACACGTTCCAGAATTTGAATGCCCTCATCCGGTTCAATTAAAAGCTGGCTCAATGAGGAACCCAAAGCATCACCAGAATCATTGCGTTCAAAAACCCATCCATCCCAGTTAATGCTAATCCAGGGCTTACCTTTCTGGTTTTGTTGTCTTGCAAACTCATCAGCAAATGCACTGACGGAGCTATAGGCAGAAAAACTTAAGCCCCCCAGCATTGAAGCGATTGAAGAACAAAGCAGACAAAAATCCAGTGGCTGATATTCTGTCAATTCTGCCAGAATTTTATAAGCTTCAACTTTCGTTTCTATTTGTGGCGAACAAGCATCCAGCGTTATCCTGTTAATTCCCTGAAACGAATCGCCTTCCGTCACACCCGCGGCACAGATGATGCCATTCAATACACCATGTTGCTCGTCTATCGTCTGCAATAAATGCTGCATGGCAGATTTATCAGCTACATTAGCCGGATAATAAACCACATTACCTTTGCCAAGATCTGCAAGTTTATTCAGTTGCTGCAATAGGTTGGTGGTCGAAAAATCTGATTGAGTTGCCTGTTGCCACTCATGCCTGTCAGGTAATTCCCTGCGGCCAGAAAGGATCACGGTTGCCTGATATTCTTTCAAAAGATATTCTGCAAACAGCAAACCTAAATCACCCAGTCCGCCGGTAATCAGGTAGGTACCCTGCTGTTTCAGGAGCGAATTCTTTTTCTGTGGCTCCACGTTGAGCCGTTCATAGACTTGTTCAGAACAACGTCCATCTGTCCGGCAAACGATAAAACGCCCGTCTGTTGCTAACAGTTCTTCAGTTAATATCTCACAGGTGTTTTCAATCGATTCTGTTGTATTGATTTGAACTAATCTGGGATGGCATTTGCTGACTTCTTGAGTAATGACTTTGACCAAGCCCTTGAGCATACCGGATTCAGGCTGCTCTGTATTCACCAGCAATAAACGGAAATCCCCCATATTTCCTACCGTTGCCCATGCCTGAAGCAATGTAATGGCGGAAAACCACGTGTTTTTCAAATCACGATGACCGGATAAAGGCCAGGCAAATATGACCGAATCAGGTTGTAACTGATTTTCTTTTAATTCATGGAAGAGCTTTTCAAAATGGCGGACTTCACCTGCGGCCAATGTAATAACATTGTTCACAGAAGTGTAATCATCACCTGATAACATAAACCTTATTGATTTTTCATCAACATTCAAATGACGGCTAAGCGGTTCGCACCATTCCATACTTGGCACAAAGCATAAGGCCGTTTTAACTTCAGATTGGTTCGATTTATCGGGTAAGAGCGCATCCTGCCATATTTCACCATACAGCCAGTCTGAAATATTATTTTTTTGTATACGAGTTTCAGATATTTTCTCCGCATGATTTGAACTGACCTGTGAATTTCCGGGCCCCATTTCTTCTGAGGTAAACTGATAACCGGGCAGACTGACTCTTCTTGGATTGACATCCTGATAAATGACTGACCAATTAATGGCATAGCCCTTCATCCAAAGCTGACCAAACAATTTTAATAAATATGCCCTGTCATTTTCCTCTTCTAATGGATGTCGCATCACATTAATAACAGAGATATCGGTATTTATTCCAACAACTTGCTTAACAAAAGTAGACAATGTTCTGCCGGGCCCGACTTCGATAAAGGCATTCAGATCAGGCTGCTCCAGACAAGTCATAATACCTTGGTGGAATTCGACGGTTCCACACAAATGGGCGACCCAATAATCAATAGAATTTGCTTGTTTTGCCGTGATCCATTGACCGGTGACATTGGATATATAGGCTTTATTGGGCTTTTTCCATTTAATCTGCCTCAACGCCTCTTTAAACTTCTCTACCGCAGGTTTCATCATTGAAGTGTGAAACGCATGAGAGGTTTCCAATAATCGGGTACGGTAATTTTTATCCGCCAACGCAAGCTGTACTTTTTCAACTTCAGCTTGCGGTCCCGCAATAACGCAAGCAGTTGATGAATTCACCGTTGCTAAAGTCACTTCATCTGTTAAATAAGGTTCAATCTCTTCTCTGCCAGCAGAAACACTCAGCATCGCTCCCGGCTCACATTCCTGCATGATAAGGCCTCTGACAGCGACAAGATCCAATGCCTCATCCAACGTCATAACGCCTGCCATTGCGGCAGCAACATATTCACCGATGCTATGGCCAATCATTGCCTTGGCTTCTACACCTAACGCTTCCAGACTCTTGGCCAGAGAATAAGAGATGGCAAAAATAATGGGTTGGGTAAATTGCGTATTACGGAGTTTTTCTACACTGTCTTGATTCTTTTCATCATAGAGTAATGCAAGTAAATTAATGCCGAATCTCTCGAAGAGATATTCATGACACTCATCAAGAAGCTTTCTGAAAATCCCCAATTCATTGTATAAGTCCCTTGCCATATTGATATATTGTGCACCCTGACCTGGGAACATAAATACAATACCCGGTGTTTGGTCAAAGGAAATTTCGGCGATTTTGTTTGTCTCTTTGACATTCAATAAAGCGTTTTTAAGTTCTTCTACATTATCTACAACAAATGATGTGCGATATTCATGTTCCCCTCGCCCGATTTGGAGGGTGTAAGCAATATCAGAAAGCGAGTTCGTGTGCGTGTCTTCATTTAAAAAATGGCCTAATGTTTCTGCCGTTTTAATCAAGCCTTCTCTGCTTTTGCTTGAGAGTGTAATAAGTTCTGGACTATCCCGCTCACTACTGATTTGATCTAAGATAGACTGGATCGTTATATGAACATTTGTTCCCCCAATACCAAATGAACTCAATCCTGCGGTTCTGATATCGTTATTATTTCCCCAATCAGTTGCGGTATTAATTAAACGGAATCGTGTCCCTTCCAACAACACATGATCATCTTTTTCAGTATGGCAAGTTGGCGGGATCTTCTTATGTTTCACTGTCAATAATGTCTTAATGAACCCTGCAACGCCTGCGGCACTATCGGTGTGACCGAGGTTTGATTTAACACTACCAATGTAACAAATACTGGGATCTTCGCCTGTTACGCTTAAAGCGCTTTTGACACCCTCCAGTTCAATATCATCTCCCACCAATGTCGCTGTACCATGCGCTTCCAAATATCCGACATCGTTGGCAGAGATTCCGGCCATTGCCAGAGACTGTTTAATACAGGCAGCTTGCCCATTGGCACTCGGCGCGGTAAAACCTGCTTTTTCATAACCATCATTGTTGACACCATAACCAGCAATCACACCATAGATGTGATCATTATTTTCAATCGCATCTTCCAATCTTTTTAAGGCAACCATGCCAATGCCATCACTGAAAACCGTCCCGCTGGCATTCTCTGAAAATGGTTTACAATGACCATCTGCACTATTTACCATTCCATTGACATACATGTAGCCACTTTTCACCGGAACGGTGACGGAAACACCCCCCGCCAATGCTAAATCACATTGATTAACCCGCAAGCTTTGACACGCAAGTGTGATGGCCAGTGCAGAGCTGGAACAGGCACTCTGGACGGTCACGGCTGGCCCGGTAAGATTTAATTTATAAGCGATTCGGGTTGTGAGGAATTCACGGTCATTTAAAAGCCCGATGCTGAACTGTTCTGTTGTATCTTTGACTTCCTCTTTTACCCGATCTAACCATTCATAATTAGAGCCAGAAGAAGCAAACAAACCCGTTACAGGGCGATATTTGGGATTACCATATCCTGCATCATCCAATACTTCCCATGTTATTTCATGAAGTAAACGGAATTGCGGGTCCATATATTGTGCTTCACGCATTGTGTAACCAAAGGCGGTTTTATCAAAATTCAATGCGTTTTCAACAATCCCTTTTGCCCTGACATAATGTTTATTTTTGAAAATATGTTCTGGAATTCCGGCATCAATCAATTCATCATCGGTAAAGAAAGAGATGCCTTCTTTGCCGGACAATATATTTTTCCAATATTCCTGTACATTATGACTTCCGGGGAAACGGCCACTTATGCCAACAACCGCAACTGCATTTTCAGGATAGTCATGAAGAGCTGTTTTTATACGAACCGGTGTTTTTTTACTTGCCCCCGTTTTCAATTTACGTGTCGTTTTTCGCGGTGTCTCATTGATGACATCATACACTTTTTCAGAAAGTTTCTGACAGGTTGTATAACGATACAAATCATTAATTGATAATTTAATGGCATAATTCGAATTTATTTTTTCGTGTAACTGAACAATATCTAAAGAGCTGGCACCGACATCAAAGAAATTATCGTCTTTAGATATTTTTTTATTCGTGAAATACGCTTTTAAAATACTCAATATTTCTTTTAATATAGAATTGATATCTATTTTTTCCGCGAAATCAACGTCCACTTCTTGCTCTTCATTGAAGACAGGAGACGTATCCTTTTTTATTGAAGGCTTAAACTCAATTCGATTGGGCAGTTCTTTATAATTTAGATGTTCTGCCAAAATTGGTTCCGTTTTCCCCGAAAATTCCTGAAGAACGAGATGCGCATTCGTTCCGCCGACACCAAAAGCACTGACGCCTGCATTGATTGGCGCATTGTTTTTTGTGACCCAGAGTTTTGTTTGCGTATTAACATGAAAAGGTGTTTTTTCCAGTTCCAATTTTTTATTGGCTTTTTCAAAATTAATGGATGGCACTAATGTTTTGAAATAAATACATAATGACAGTTTTATCAGTGATATTACCCCTGCGGCAGTATCACAGTGCCCCACATTTGATTTAACCGAGCCAATGGCACAAGATTGCTGTCCATGAAAAACAGCATCCAACGCTGCAATTTCAATCGGATCACCCAGTACCGTTCCTGTCCCGTGCGTTTCTATATAACTAATACTGGCAGGATCAATTTCCGAGACATCCAATGCCGCCCGAATAACCTTTTCTTGCCCTAATGCACTGGGCGCTGTAAAACTTATTTTGTCATTACCGTCATTATTAATGGCACTGCCTTTAATAACGGCATAAATTCTATCGTTATCTTCAATCGCATCCGTCAATCTTTTCAGGGTAACAACGCCAACCCCATTACTGAATACAGTCCCACCCGCATGTTCATCAAATGCCCGTGTCTTGCCGTCGATACTGTTTATCATTCCTTCCTGATAAATATACCCGGCTTGATGTGGATGCGTTACACTGACGCCGCCAGCCAAAGCAATATCGCATTCTCCTGCTTGCAGGGCCTGACAGGCTGTATGTACAGCCACCAATGAGGTTGAACAGGCTGTTTGTATCGTAACGGACGGGCCGCGTAAATTCAGTAAATAGGAAATACGCGAACAAAATGCAGAATCATTTAATGTTGCAACATGGAACTGCTCTGCTGAGGAGTTAAATTCAGTATTTAATGTTTTAAACCACGACCATTGATTACCTGCCCCTGCATAAACACCAATTTCTCCCGGGTAATCTTTGACATCAATACCGGCATGGTTAAGTGCCTGCCAGCAGGTTTCAATCATCAAACGGGTTTGAGGGTCCATTTTTTCTGCATCCGGATGATTAATTGCAAAATAATCAGCCGCAAAATGGTAGGGTTTGTTGATGATACCTTTGGCAGGAACATAATTTTCGTTTAAATACTCATCAGACGATATACCATTATTCTCTAATATCTCCTGAGCGAATCTGCTAATACCTTCTTTTCCATCACAGAGCATTTCCCAAAAATCATGCACATTGTCTGCGCCAGGGAATTGACCAGCCATTCCAACTATAGCAACTTCAAGACCAGTGACATTATTTACCATAATTAACCTTTAATATAATTATTTGACAATGAAAAGATCATTTTCAATTTAAATAATTAATAACCCTCATGAAATAGAGAATTATATATTGACTCAAAACATAAAATTCATCATGAATTTCAGTATTCAGATTTTTCCAAATTGACTTATATCTCTAATCATTTAATTTTTGGGAATCTCTGATAGATGTGTATTCGTATCGGTATTATTCAATAACCGAGCCTTTCCGATAAAATCCACGCAAAGCATGTTGTGATATGAGCATTTGTTGGATTTGATTCGTTCCTTCTATAATCTCCAAAACTTTGGCTTCACGATATAACCTTTCTACCGGATATTTATTGGATAATCCATTTCCGCCAAGGACCTGAACGGCATTATTGGCGACCAGCATAGCGACAGCAGAACTATTATATTTGGCGATATTTGTTTCCATAATGGCATTGTGATCGCCTTGATTTCTCAAATGCCCTATCTTTTCACAGGCCGCTTTGGCGGCATAAAATGCCGTCGCAGAATCAGCAATGATCCCTTGAATCAATTGATGCTGGGCAATTTTCTGACCGAACTGTTTTCTTTTCCGGGCGTAAGTCACCATTTCTTCCATTGCCGCATGCGCAATCGCAACACCCGCCCAGGCAATACTGTAACGACCAAAATAAAGCGCGGTATTCGCGACAAAGCTGAACCCTTCTCCCTCACGCCCGACTAAACTCTCTTTAGGTATTTCGACATTATCAAAATTCAGTTCTGATAAATAAGCGCCACGACTTGCCATTAAACCGGACATTGGCTTTCTCGTTAATCCTTCAATACCGAACTCGACGATAAACGCACTGACTTTTTCTTCAGATTTGGCAAAAACAAGGAATAGATCAGCAATGCCTGAATAAGTAATCCATTTTTTATTGCCACTGATCCTGAAACCATTTTCTGTCACTTCATACCGTGTTTTAATGGCATTGGCATCAGAGCCGGCTTCAGGTTCAGATAAGGCGAAACACGCTATTTTTTCACCCCTTGCCATTGCAGGCAGGTATTTTTCCTTTTGCATCTGACTGCCCAGCTTTACAAGCGTTTCACCGACTAAACTGGTATGCACCGTCAACAACGCACGTGTCGAATTACATCCTTTACCTATTTCTTCAGTCAAATAACCATAAGAAAGGGGATCTATGCCCTGCCCGCCATATTCTTTCGGCAAAATGGCCCCTAATAAACCCAGTGTTGCCATCTCAGTAATAATTTCATCAGGCACTTTACCTTGATTATCAATCAAACCTGCGGAGGGTCTTAATATGTTATCTGAAAAATTTTTTGCAACATCCACCAAAGGATGAATTTCATATAGCTCCATGTAAATCTTATCCTCTGATTTTATTAATAAGGTCCAGCATTGCATTTATTGAAACAAAGTTCTCACGCTCTATATACTCATCAGGGATGGTGATAGCACATTTCTCTTCAATAAAACAAAGTAAACGCATAGCAAAAAGTGAATTCACTAAGCCACTTGTAAATATATTCGTGTCATCCAGCAATTCAACATTATCATCAAATACAGAGATATTATTTTCAATAAATTCACGTAGTTCTTTGGCGATAGTGTCCAGATCTTTCATTAGCATATCCTAATTATTTATAATCACATCAACATAGTAAGGGAAATCAGGTACATTCTCTAATTCATGCTCAAAAATGATTGTTTCATCTGCAAGTTTTTCTATTTCTTTAAAGCCTGCAAATTGATAAGTGACAAACATCTGTCGATTACGAGGTGTACGTTTAAATTCAGCATATAATTTATGCGATTTTGCTTTCGCCTGCTGCATAATATAATTCAATGCAATACTTCCAACTCCGCGGGAAAGTGTTCTACAGGACATTAACAATAATTTAATATAATCAACCTCGCCTTTATATTGAACTAAGGCCAATCCTATTTTTCCATAAGAGCCATATTTATCTACCAACTCAAAAACAAATACACCATACTCATCTGAGTTGATTAATTCATTTAATCGTTCTCTGCTATAAGTAATACCAGTTGAATTAAGTTGATTTGTTCTTTGCGTCAGCTCTTCTGCGCGCAGGAGATCTTCTGATTTGGCTTTGGAAATATAAAACTTCATATCAAGTTGACTAAGAAATTCTTCTGAAGTGCCGATAAATTCCTCTTCTTCTTCTTTCCGTAAGATATCTTCCTGATATCTCTGCCTTCTTAATTTTGCGTCATCAGATATTTCCATATTAGCAATTCGAGGCAAGTGCAGTATTGATTGATATTTCCAAGCATCAATACAAGTCACTTCCGGGAATTTAGCATTAACTTCATCCCGTTCTAAAGGCTGGTCATCAACAAAAATAAAAGTATCTGCCGCAATATTTAGACTTTTCTGAATATTTGCAATAGAGGAAGACTTGGCTCCCCAATGAATTTGAGGATAAATAAAATAATGCTTTAAATTGAATTTTTCCAGCATATCCAAAGCATCGGAGGCTTCATTCCGGCTTGCAATGGATTGTAAAACGCCCAATTTATCCAATTGGTCAATGATTTTTTCTATTCCTGGCTTTAATTTAATATCATCGCCTTCAGAAAGCACCCCATCCCACAATGTATTGTCCAAATCCCAAATGATACATTTTACCGGTATTTCGTTATTTACCTGATTATTGGTTAAATCATCCATCATCAATATTCCGAATTTGTATAATTGAAAAATCCTTTACCACTTTTTCTGCCCAGATTCCCCGCTTCCACCATTTTCTTTAACAGAGGACAACAGCGGTATTTCGGATCTTGATAACTTTCATAGAGAACGTGTAAAGAATTAACAACGGTATCCAAACCAATCAAATCTGCGGTTTCCAGTGGCCCCATAGCATGGCCGTAACCTTCTTTGAAAATACGATCTATATCCTGCGGACTTGCCACATTATCTTGTACAAGAAATGCCGCTTCGTTCATGAATAAATGAGAAAGCCGATTTGAAACAAATCCAGGAAAGTCTTCTACAACAACCGGGTTTTTTCCAATTCCCTGTAAGAATTTTTTTGCATCAATTAATGTCTGTTCGGAAGTATGGAAGCCTTGGATGACTTCAACACATTTTTTAATCGGCACCGGGTTCATAAAGTGTAATCCCAATACATTTTGGGGGAACGGTAAAACGGAAGCAATTTTTGTGATAGATATACAACTTGTATTTGCAGCAACATAAGTTTCAGGTTTAATGTACGGTATTATCGCTTCATAAACTTTCTGTTTAATAGACCAATCTTCAGTCACGTTCTCAATAATCCAATCACTGCCTTCAACCTCTTTATAAGACGAATCAAATTGAATTCTATTTTTCAATTCGGCCAAATTCAGAGTATTAAATTCAGGTTTAAGCATTCTATATGAACGGAATTCACGTGACATTCTTGAATCAAGATTAGCCAAAACATCTGAAGATATATCTATAAGTAATATATTATGACCATATACGGCACATGTTATCGCCGTGTCTAACCCCATCACACCAGCACCAATAATTGATATTTTCAACGACAGCCTCCATTTTTAATGATTGAAAATTAAGTCGTAGAAAAAACAAATGACACTCAACTTCATGAGTGTTATTTAAGTACGCTACCGCCCTTAAGTAACGGCCTTAAAACCATTCAAAAAATCTCAATTTTCTCTACAAAAACTTGGATGATTCAAACAGCTTATATACTTTTAATTTCAAAAATAAATATTACGAATGTAACAATTTATTTTTAATAAAATATACAAAACATGTTAATTTCACAGAATTAACATAATAGAAAAAGATGTAAACACATTTTATCAAGTAAAAAGAAACAAGAGGTAGTGCTAAATTCATAAATACATATCATTATTTCCCATATGATAACTAATATTTATTATGCACATCGACTATTCATAGACAAAATCGATATTTTTAATATCTATCTTTCAGACTATCTTCATTAATGTCTTTCATCAAAAGCCGGACTTATCCAAACAATCTGGAAGAGTCCGGCTTTATTCGTTTCCTTAATTCCCTGTGGATTTGCGTCGTCTGTCTGCCAATCTACTTTTTCCTGATTGGAACGAGCGTTGTAAATGCCCCTGGGAAGACACTTTATCCGATATGGATGTCAATTCCGCTTCATTTACCTGTCCACATGACAATTGGTCCTGTTTAATCCAGTTTGTAAAGGAGGCAATAGTCGGATGTTCAAATAAGGTGGTGACTCGAACTTCACGATTGAATGCCTGTTGCAGCAGGGACTGCAATGTAATTATCTTTATCGAATTGCCACCGGCTTCAAAGAAATTCGTTTCCGTCCCCACCCTCTCATTTTCAAGGACTTCCTGCCAGATCGCCCGCACTTTTACCGCCGCCGGATCTGCCAGCAATATATGATCTTCGACGGGTTTTGCTTGCAATTGTTGCGCCGCATTTTCCTGTAAACTCTGACGATCAATCTTACCGGTAATGGTGCGTTTAAACCCATCAACAACCACAATGAGTGAAGGAAGCCAGGTGTCCGGGAAGTTACGCCGGATATGTTCTCTCACTCGGGATTCCAGCAATGCAGGTTGTTCCATGCTATCGACAAAAAGATGCCATTGACGTTTTCCTTTCGATGTCGTCGCAGGCAATAAACAGCTTGATTTCACCGCGTCTAATGTCTCAACCACGCGCTCCAATTCACGAGGCTCTATGCGAACACCGTTCACTTTTATCTGATCATCAATTCGTCCCAGATAGCGAAAACCTGTTTCACCGGAAAAAGTAACCATATCGCCAGTACGATAAAAAGGATGCCGGCTGTAGTGCGCCAAGTATTTCGGCGTAACAAAATACTTGGCGGTTTCAACGGGATTAGTCGTATAGCCACGGGCAACCGCCTTGCCTCCCACCCAAAGTTCACCCCGAACATTGGCAGGCAATGGCTTACCAAAGATATCAGCGCAGTAAGCGATAACATTTTGAATTGGCCACCCAATGGCAACTTCCGTCGCCAAGGATTGTTTGGCACTCAAGCAATCCACCGTTGTCTCACTCGGGCCATAATGGTTGCTCACCGCATACCCTTGTTGCAGCAAATCATCCCTAAGGCGTTTAGGTAATTCTTCACCCCCGAATATCCACAATCTCATGGACGGAAAGAAGGGTGCGTCTTGAATAAGCTGCGAGATAGCACCGGGGATAAAGTTGATTAAGGTGATGGATTCAGATTGCACCAGTTCAATGAACGCTTGTCTCTCCAGTAATACATCGGGAGATGGATAAATTAACGTCGCGCCAACAACAAAACTAGCAAATAAATCCTCCACACTGGGATCGAAATTCAAATCAGTCAGCCCAAGCACTCTATCAGCCGCTGTCAGCGCAGTTTCTTGAATAAACCAATCCAACAGGTTGGCCACTGACTCATTGCGAATAGAAATTCCCTTCGGAGTCCCCGTCGTTCCTGATGTGAAAATGAAATAGAATTCATCTTCAGGTTGTCGGTTAAGCCATAAAATGGGTTTATCTTCGGTTGGCTGTAAAATATTTTCCTCAATATCCAGCAACAAATAATTTGTCCCTGCGCCAAGCTCCTGATTAAACGCAGTCCCACACAAAACAATGTTGCAATTCGCAAAGTCCAATAATTTTTTCTTGCGTTGCAAGGGATCTTTCGGATTGATATAGCAATAGCTGCCACCGCTGAACAAGATCGCCAGTATTGCTTGAGTCGATAACAAGCCCTTCTCAAGATGAACAGCCACTCGGTCCCCAGGAATAAAACCTGATAACCGTAATCGTTCCTGTACCGCACTCATCGCCTTCAGTAATTCACGATTACTGATTTTATGCTGGCCGTCGATCAAACTGATTTCCTGGAGAGACCCGCCAAGGCGTTGATAAATTCCTGTCAGCAGCGAATTAATATCCGGGGTGTGTTCATTGATCTCTCCCATGCTCAACGAGGTTTTTTCCGGCTCTTTTGCATTCAGCTTTAAAAAGAGATCTTCAATCAATGTATCCGTCATGCTGTTAATCAGATCTTCTGCCAAAGATTCAAAGGCATTAAACGCTGTTTTTACCGAGTCCAGCGCGCCCTTAAACATCTCTCCGGTACTTAGTTCCACCAGCCATTGTTCCATGCCGGACACGGTTAATGTCAAACCAAAATGCGTCGTTTCTTCACTGTATAAATCCGTCAGGAATGCACCACAACTGGCATCTTTCAATGACGCATCAATGGGATAGTTATCAAAAACAACAATGGAATCATACAGTTCATCATTTATTCCCGCTTCCTCTCGGATTAACAAAGGCGGCGTTTTTTCATATTGTTGCGCCTGTTGTAAAGCCTGGAAAACAGAACGCAAAGCGGCTTCTGTATTCCACTGACCTTCAAGCGTCAAGATAAGGGGAACGGTATTAATAAATAAACCTAAAGGCTGACGATCAACACCTTGTGTCAAAGCTCTTCCTCTGCCGGAGAACGTGCATCCCAACGAAATCGTTTTCTGGAATGTGAACTTAGCCAGTGTCAATGCCCAACACAGGTAAATAAAACTGGCCGGAGTCACACCCGCACGATGGCAAAGTGACTCGATCGCGACTCTACGCTCCTCGCCCCACAGACTGTTTACACAGAGCCTTTCATTTGTTTTTCTTGCAACTTCATTCTGCTCATCGGCTCGGAACAGGGGTTCTGCCAGTAGTTTTGTCGTTGCAGAAGCTTCTCCGTTAGGCAGGCGCTGAAAAACGTCCCGCCAGTATTCGCGGCTGTGTATCAACGCTTCCGGGCTTAACCCTTGCCAAAGTTGTTGTGAATAACTCCGTGTATCCAAAGGCACAATTTTTTGCTGACGCAATCCTTGTAACCACAGAGAAATCAACAATGAACTGCTCCAGCCATCCATCAGAATATGGTGGAAAGAGAAAGCCAGACTTAACGTTCCCGCATTGACATCATGGAATCCGACAATACGAAAGACTTCTTTATTCAATTCAAAAGGCGTGGCCTTGGAGTATGCCAGCCAATCAAGGCAACGCTGTCTGCATGACAGGTACGGCGTTGTCGAGTCAACACGAACATATTCGAACGGAATGCGAGGCAAGGCGTAGATAATCTGATGAGGAATACGAATACCTTCCCAGACAAAAATCGACCTTAAAGCAGGTTGTGATTGCTGTATATGCTGCCATACCTCAAGCAGCGTTTCTTCATCGGCATTCACCTTCACACTAAACGCCACGCCAATGTGATAAGCGCTATTTCCATCTTTTAAAGCGTGAAACAATAACCCATTCGCCTGAGGTGTTGCTTCCAGCAATTCTTCAAGATAATTATTGTCGAATGTCGTATTCGTTGAATCAATAACCGTTTTCAAAGCGCCCTTAATGAGGGGATCAAATTCCGACTGAGCAAGCTGACAAAGCGGAAAATCGGCAGGAATCAATGGTTGTTCCGAATAATGTTCAACCTGTAGATCTCGCAATACATTATTTTGAGTATCACACCAAGCCAATAGCTTTTCGTTCAATTGTGCTAAGTAATGATGAGCATTATCACTGTCAGCGTCAGGCATACCCAACTGCAATTCAACCAATACACCGCCGGATTCAAGACAATCACGAATCAGGATGTCAAAGTCAGCCGTACTCTTTTCATCCGGATGCCGGAAACCACCCGACAAAGTTTGATCCAAACTGAAATGGCTCCACGTTCTGCTCCCATCTAACCCGAAGCCAATATCGTTAATGCAAATCAATGGTCGTTTTCCGATGTTATTCAGACCGAGTTGCGCTTCCCAGCTCTGCTTATCTTCATACAGACCCGACTTTAAGATCCGTAAAAAAGCGGTTTGGGAACATGGCGCTGATGGTTCTACAGGCACCTCAAGCGTCAACTGATTAAAACCGGTAAACCAACCCACCGCACTTGCCATTTCAGCGTTCCAGGCAGTCGGTATTCCGGCTTCAGAGAATAGACGGCCGTGATTTTCTAACAAAACGACAGGCTGTGAAGGCAATATTCCGTTATCCTGCATAACCTCCATCAAAGCAGCCACAATCAATTGCGAACGTTCAGCCTTAAAACGCTGTTCAATCAACTTAAAATCATGACTACAAATTGACAATGCCAACGTCACAGGAACAGCCGCAGGGTGATGAACGGTGTTAACGCATGGCGCATTGCCCGCACTAGAGGCATGTTCACTTAACCATTTGCCCCACAGGAAGGCACCTTGTTCTTCGGCTGCTGCCTTCACCGTATCGTGCTGGGATGCAGTTTCATGGATGGCTTGATCCAGTTCATCCAATAAGAAAATCCATGAATGCACATCACAAATAAGGTGATGACAGACCCAAATCAGATAATTTTTTTGTGAAACTGCATCAAATACAACTGCCTGTACACTAGGTTGCGCTTCCAGACTCACCTGACTTTGTAGTTGATTCAGCCGGTCTTCAAGCGATTCACCGGATGCCAGCGTTTCACCTTCTGTCAACATATCACTGTCAGGTTTTGACGGTTCGAAATAGAATTCAGTCAACGCCTGATTTGCTCTCAAGGAAAAAATTTTATGCTTTGCTTTAACAGCTGAAATAGCTGCATTTATTTCCTTAACAGAGAGGACAGATTTCAATTCGAGTACCATTCCCTGCTGCAACCGATTGCTATATTTAAAACCTTGTTGCCGGAACCAACTGACGCTGGGTAAGTCTCTAACCCAGTTCGCTTCTGTTTCTTCTGATATTGCCGAATCAGTGGCGTCTTTTTCCGACTGATCAATACAGGCCTTTTCAAGTACAGAGCCTAAAGAATTCAACGTTAACAGTTCACTTGCACTAATTCGGATACCTTCTCTGGTTAACAGTGCGACGAGTCTGATGGCTTTGATCGAGTCGCCTCCCTGCTCTAAAAACGACGTGGTGAAATCGACGGATTGTGGCCAGATAGGTTTCAGAAACTCTGCGTTCAACCAGACAGGAAGCTGATAGCTGCCCGCTACTTTCTGGCCTTGTTCATTAACCGAACTGAACAAAGAAGAACCACTTTCCATCAATTTTGTTTTAGCCGCAACAGCTAAGGCGACTGTGTCAACTTTACCATTGGCATTAATCGGCCAGGGCTGAACAACACAATACAACGTTGGCATCCAGGCATCAGGGATTTTTGCTTTCAAGCGAAGTTGAAATTCAGAATTGTCATGGGGTATAGGTTGGCTACTGCACAAAGCAATTGTTTCATATTTTTCAATGCCATCACTTTCATCAACGACCAATTTCAGTGCTTTCAGCTTCCAACTGTCATTATCGTTCCTATCAAGACTGACCAGTATGTCCTCTACCGCCTTCTCTATTTCCGCCGGATGAATCCGATAACCACGCACCTTAAATTCATCATCAATACGCCCAAGACAATGGAATACACCTTGTTCATCCTGTAACCCTAAGTCGCCGGTGCGGTACCAACGACTAACGTCATCAACACTATGCACAAATTTTTCTGTTGTCTGGGCAGCATTGTTGAGATATCCATCAGCCAGTACAGGGCCTCCAATCCAGATTTCTCCTTTAAATCCACGGGGCATCGTTTGCCCCCACGAATCTTTGACTGCTATCTCTGCTTTGCCCAGCGCCTGACCAATAGGCATCACCGCCGCGTTTATCTTATCGTTTCCGTCAAGATCGCTTTCTTCCCTGCTGATTGAATATATACAGCATCCCACTGTTGTTTCTGTTGGCCCATATTCATTAATCACTTTGCTACCAGCGGGAAAATAACTTAGGGCTTTCTTCACCAAAGAGGTGGATAAGTTTTCTCCGCCTACAATAAACGTTAACGGATGACTTCGCACAGGACTGTTTTCAATCAGCAGTGAGAGGTGTGATGGAGTGCATTTAACGCTGGTTAATGACTCATCAGCGAGCAGGATTTGCAACAGTTCAGGATTATCACGAATATCTTGTTCATGAGCCTGGATAAAACCACCGGATAAAACAGGCACCAGAAGCGTTGTTTGTGTTAAATCGAAACCAAAGGAGGTAAATAAAGGTGCGTTGAAGGGGGTTTCCGCAGCATAAACTTCCTTCGCCGCGAGTGCATAATTTGCCAAAGAAATCGGGGAAATCACCACACCTTTAGGCTCTCCCGTCGAGCCAGAGGTATACAGGATATAAGCAGGGTTATCGTGGATGGGTTCTGTCCCATTTTCTGCACTTGATGCAATTTCAAACCCTGTTTTATCTAAAGCTGTTTTACCTAAGGCTATTTTATCTAATGGAATGGGTAATAAAGGTAAATTCAGCATTTTTGCAATGCTATTGTCCACCTCTGTGTAAATACAAAGAGATGCCCCAGAATTACAGGCAATAGCCGATAATCTGGCTACAGGCATAGTAGGACAAACGGGAACCACGGTAATATTCTCAATCAGACATGCCAGATAAGCGAGGGTGATTTCAGGGGTACGTCTTCCCACAATGAAGACTGGGCCGTGTGTATCATGCCCGTTGAACCTATCACGCAACTTTAACCTGAACTGGTTAATCCATTGCAAACCCTGACGATAAGTCACAACATCAGCCGCCTGTTTGAATAACAGGTTATCGGCATAACACTCAAACGCATTGTATAAATGAACGCCAATCGGCGTTGTTGAAGGCGCTTTCCAAGAATCGGTTTCTTGCCTGTTTTTAATTAATTGTTTCTGTTCCGTTTCTTGTTGTTCTGCTTCTTGTTGTTCTAATACGGCGAAGGCGGCTTCCATTACATAATCAGTGACTATTCGTAAAAATTCGTGACACTGTTCTAATGACCATATCCTGCGGAAATCGGCTTCAAGCTTAAAATCCCCTTCTTCAAAGCGATCGTGAATATGTATTGTCGCGAAAAGTGCCTCTACCGCTTGCATGTGTTCAATCGATACTTCTGCGCCTAAAACATCTTTCCGAAATATACCGGTTTGGTAAGAAACCCCAAAAGCGGGAGTAATCCTCTTCCAATCCTGTGACGCAAACTCACTCCAGCGAGCACCTGGTGCATAACGTGAATGAGCCACAGCTTTTTGCAAATGTTGTTTAAGAGCATGATAGCAATCCACCACGCCCTCACCCGTTTCACGAAATACAGGAATTAAAACAGGTGCCACTGCCATAGCGGCGGAACGTTTCTCTTCACTACTCCAACGGTTGAGCATAGGCGCCTGTAATAAAGCCCCGTTGCCATCTTCAATGACCATTTGCGTATAGGCGACAGCCGCGAAAAACAATCTAAAAATAGAGCCGCCCGATTTTTTAAACTGACGCAAAGTATCGTTGTGGGTTTCACTCAGTTTGTAATGTACACGTCTGGATCGGGGCGTTAATGTACGATAATCACCAATCGGGTACCGACACAATATTTTGTTGGCATTGGATGATTCCGGCCCGTCAGATTTCAGCCCATCAGATCCCCACCCGTTAATCGTGCTGTCACTAAAAATACTCCGCCAATATATTTCATCTCTTTGCCTGCGCCGGGAGTTTTCATAATTTTGTTCTCCTTCAGCATTAACCGAAAATAAAAGAGGTTCCGTATTCGGCTCTGCTTTCTCCAGTGTCCTCATCAGATGTTCTATCAGTACTGAAAACCCTTCACCATCCATAGCAGCATGATGAGCCTTAATAAACCATCCTGTTTGCCCTTGTTGGAAATGCACGGCAAAAATTCGCACCGGCGTCAATGACAAATTTTCTTTTATCAACATTTGGCGGTCTGCCCAACTCTCAAAAGCCTGTTCAGAGTCCGGGTAGTTGCTGAAATCGACTTGGACTACTTCGGAATGGGGTGTTAACCGACGTATGCCATGCCAATGTGTTGCCAAATCATTCATTTCTACATTATCAGTCTCAAAACCGATGTGAAATATATCCATTGAGTTCCGAACAGTTTCAGCTGCTCGCACGAGTCCATTCAGAGGAATGCTTCCATTTAAACGCACTGCAACACCCAAATAAAACGGACAGCCAGTCAGATGAAACGCTTCCATTTTGAAAACAGCTTGCTGTGATCTTGACAACTCAAAAATCGTCTTCTTCATGGTTTAAATACTCGTTTTGGTGAAGAGCAGACACTACCTATGCTTGATGCAATTTCACTATCAGGGTTTAACGATCAAGGTCTAAAGATCAAGGCTTAAGGCGTTTCATTTAATCATCGTAAAAAATGCCCAATACGGTTCCAATAACATCCAGATACACACTGATGAAAATGCAATATTTCAAAAAAATAAAGCAGGGAAATAATAAATCCATCTTGATGGTACAACAGATATATAAAGTTAATACCAGTTATTATCTTTATAAAGGATGGTTTTTATTGCAACTGAGTTTTTTCATCTCCCTTGATATAAATGAAAATTTTTGCTTACCTTAATTAACAATACTGCCAAATAAAACACAAATTATCATTAATGGACTCCATTACCCTGCAATCATAATTTGTTGCTCCCTGACAATTTAATGACACTGACATTTTTTATAACAAACCATCTTGGATTCGCATAGTAAGTGCAATTTCTAAGAAAGGCGGTCAGTTGCTATAGTAGGCATCTTTCTCGCCAAAGGAAAATGCACTATGGCCTATACGCAACTGACCGAAACAGAAAGATACCAGATTTTCGGCTTAAAAGAAGCCGGTTTTACACAACGTTTTATTGCAACGTCGCTTAATCGGGCCCCATCAACAATTAGCCGGGAATTGAGACGAAACCGGGAAGCCGAGAAATATGAACCTGAACAAGCTCAGCGTAAAGCATTAGAACGCCGTCATTCTAAGGTAAAAGCCGTAAAAATCACGCCAGAGATAACAAAGTGGATAAAACAGTTAATTTGGCAAGATTTAAGTCCGGAACAAGTTGTGGGTTATCTCAAGCGGGAAGCGAAAATCTCTTTACATCATGAAACAATTTATCGATTGATTTATAAAGATAAAATAAATGGCGGTGATTTATGGCAACATCTTAGGATAGCGAAAAAACCGTATCGTAAACGCTATGGAAGCCATGAGCACAGAGGAAAAATTAAAAACAGAGTCAGAATTGATAAGCGCCCAAAAATTGTTGATAAAAACAACGTATTGGGGATTGGGAAGGGGAACTATCGTTGGGAAAGAACGTAAAAATGCCTTATTGACTTTAGTTGAAAGAAAATTCTTTATTACAATCATCATTTAAACTTGAAAAAAAAAAAACAAAAGGGGTTGCCAAAGGGGGCAACAAAAATTTTTTAAAATATAAAAACATAAAGTTAAAACAATTACCTTTGATAACGGACTCGAATTTGCCGAACACGAACGGATCGGTAAAAATTTAGAGACAAAAATTTATTTTGCTCATCCGTATTCCCCTTGGGAAAGAGGGATAAATGAGAACATAAATGGATTAATCAGAGATTACTTCCCAAAAGGAACCGATTTTAATAAGGTATCAGAGCGGGAGGTTAACCTTGTGGCAAACCGACTAAATAATCGACCACGTAAGACACGAGATTATAAAACACCGAATGAGTTATTTACAGGAACCCCAACTCATTTACTTCGTTCATTACGGTGTTGCGCTTAATATGCGAATCCAAGCATATTATTTTATCCTTTACCAAAAAAACACATAACTCACTAACCCATCGACTAAAGTCGGTGGGTTAGTGATTAACGGACTGAAAGTCCGAATACGCATCGGCTCAACGATGCGTCAATTATCCAGCCTGAAATTATCATTCGGGTTTGGTTCAAAATGATGCTCCAGATAGGCCTTTATCATCTCTTCCGTTAATTGGCCTACCGTCGCACAAAAATAGCCTCTGCCCCAAAAATGCTGACCCCTGTAACGCTTTTTCAGGTGAGCAAACTCTTCAAACAACTTGTTCGCTGTCCTTCCCTTTATTCGCCTCATGATTTCTGAGGGCGCTAAGGTCGGAGGACAACTCACCAGTACGTGTACATGGTCTTTGCTTACGACTCCTTCTATTATCCTGATTTCAAACGCTTCACATGTCTGACGAACTAACTCTCGTACCCGTAGGCCAACTTCACCTATCAGTACCTTGTATCTGTATTTCGTTACCTACACGAAATGATACTCAATCTGAAATACCGTGTGGCTGCCATATCTGTAATCCATATTGCACCTCTCGTGTAACAGAGTATCACAGCTAAAGCTGACCGACTAAAGTCGGTAGTTTTAACCTTTCATATGGAAAAATAAATCCATTTCTTTCAGCCATAGATTAAATAATCTCAACGGGCTGAAAACATCAAAATAGATGCCATATCCCATAAAAGTGATTATTCAGAATTTTTATGATGGAACCGAAGTTAAATCCTGCGAGCTTGCCAAAACACACGACGCCAATAGACATTATCCAGAGAAGAACGTATGACGCCTTTACTGGTGGATGCGTGAATAAACTGATTATGAGTATCATAAATACCCACATGCAGCCCACTTTTTCCACTGCCCGTTTTGAAAAAAACCAAATCCCCGGGCATCAGATCATCTTTACTGATCCGGGTGCCTATTGCGGTCTGTTCATGGGTTGTCCGGGGAAGCCGGATATTAAAGCGATCATAAAAAGTTCGGTAAACAAAGCCAGAACAATCGATACCGCGTCTGTCCATGCCACCATAGTGATATGGCGTACTATGCCATTGTTCAAGTTGATCTTTTAACTGGGCGATAACCATTATCGGATCAGAGAGAGCGGTTTTCAACGCAGGCGAGTTAGGCTGAGAAACCGGGTTGGTACAACCAATGAGCAAGAAGCTCAGTAATAAACATAGGTGCCTTATTCTTATTGCCATGTGCTTTTCCTCAGCCATTATCTTTCCCTTAACCATCATAGATGGAAACCACAAATTTTACCTAAACCATTATCAATGAGATCGCTTTGTTTCCGGTCTGCTGATTAACCAAACACCCAATAAGATGAAAAAAACACCCAACGTTTTTAACAGGGAGAGCGTTTCATTGAACCAAGGCAATAACGCCGCCATTAAGTAAACAAAAACATAACTCAAGCTGATAATAGGATACGCTTTATTCAATGGCAGGTATTTCAACGCGAAAAACCAACATAACATCGATAGCACATACCCCGCCAATCCTGCCATCATCATCAGCAAAGAATTATGATTTGCCCAAAGCCAACCAATGTCCAGCCAATGCATGGATAACGAAAGTTCCGGCAGACGGGCAACGCCCCATTTCAATAACAACTGCGCAACCGTGATCAGCAAGACACTTACCATGCCCCAAAGGTAACCTTTCATTGACTCAAACTCATCAATAAGATGCCGAACATAATGGCACAAACTCCCATCCAGTGCTTTCGCCCCACCTTTTCCTGGTATAAGAATTGTCCAACTAACGTCACTATGACAAAGTTTATACTAAGCATAGGGTAAGCCATGCTCAGTGGCAAAAATTGCAATAATCGCAACCAAAAGACCATCCCCGTGCCCAACAGAAGAATAGCACCAGACAACCATATCGCCACAGATATCTTTTTATGCGGAGTCTCTTTTTTCTGCCAACAAATAACGGCTTGCTTCTGGCATAATTGCCCCGCGCAAGTGAGTAAGCTCACCAAAATCAATAAGAGGATATTGCTGCTCATGGCTGTTTCTTATAAGTCACAAGCACGAATCTATGGTTACGGCGCACAAAATCTGGCTCCGGCAATTCAGATAGTTCACCTTCTGAGGGTAATAGAAAAACAACCGCTACCTGGCCTTTTTTGCGTGCTTCCGCCAGCCATGCAGGAAATGCTTTTTCTGTGATATAGCGGTATTGGCTATCAGGATAAGCAAGCCCATATTCTAATTCTCCCTGACGATCAAACAGATAAATATCACTGCGTTTTAATTCCCACGCAATCGCCGCCCCCACCCCCACAGATTGTGTCAAAATATATTTACTGTCAGCCAACGCCTTTTCGTTTTGTTGAATAAAATGCTGGGGAAGTTTGGAATTTATGGTACTGTCAGGCAATGCACTGCCTATAGACAGGTTGAGCACAATCGAACAAGCGGCGGCCCATAGCCAATGTTTGCCGTCGTGAATGAAACACAGATAACCTATCCCGCCCCAAGCGCCAAAGGCAATAATGCCCACAATCCATTTCAACCATTCGTCGGGCTGATAAAGTGCGGGAGACTTTACGGTTTCCAGAATAAAAAGTACCAGAATGGCCAGTAACCCGATGAAGACATTCACCAGCCCATTCATTTTTAACACTTTTATGTTGCCATTTTTAACACAATCGACACCATATTTTGCCATCATCACGGCTAAAGGGCCGATGAAAGGTAAAACGTAAGTTGGCAATTTGCCTTTTGCGATACTGAAAAACACCAATGGAACAACAAACCAACAAAACAAGAAAAACATTTCCGGATGACTTTTTTTCTCTTGCCAGCTTTTGAGTAAGGCACCTGGCAATAATCCTAACCACGGGATCACGCCTAAGATCACGATGGGCAGGTAATACCAAATAGGTGCAATATGTTGCGCGTTGTCAGAAGCAAAGCGCTGGATATGTTCTACCCAAAAAAAGTAATGCCAGAAATCCGGCTCACGCAAAGCAATCGCAATCACCCACGGCAGGCTGATCAAAACAGCAAAAATCACGGCAAGGGGGCCAAAACGAACCATTTCCCAAAAGCGTTTCTGGTATATCGTGATGGGTATCATCGCAATCACAGGCAGCGCCAAGGCCAGAAAGCCCTTCGTCATAAACGCCATGCCACAGGTCAACCCCAGCACAGACCATGCCAAAACGCGTTCTCGGATCGTCACTGCCTTAAGCGCCCAAAAGCAGCTCACGATCCCGGCCGTCATCCATAAAGAAAACATCGGATCAAGAACACTATAAGTCCCAATAGAGAAGACGATGAACATGGAAATGTAAATCAGGCTGGAAACAAACGCCGTCTGGCGGCATTGCCACATCATCATGGCCAAACGATATAGAAGCCATGCGCTGATTAGGATACTGAACACGGAACCAAAGCGAACAGCAAAATTATTGTCACCAAAAATCCACTGGCTGAGGTTGTTGATCCAATAGCCTGCCGCGGGTTTTTCAAAATAGCGGAGACCCAAGAAGTGAGGCACAACCCAATCCCCACGTTGCAGCATTTCCCGGCTGATTTCAGCATATCGGGTTTCATCCGGCTGCCATAACAGGCGACTGTCCAGAGGCAGTAAGTAAGTAAGAATAAAAAAAAGAGCCATCAGCGCGGCTCCCACTTTATTCATCCGAGTATTTAACATAACTGTGTTATACCTCTTGTTGGCAACCTAACCAGCCCTCACGACCAGGAAAATCCGAACGAACCACTTTCCCAACAGGAAGCGTACTTCTATCTTCCGGTAACAGATGACTTAATTTACAAAACTGAATATCTTGCTGGTGCAGCATGTCCAGCAATGCCTCAAATTGTGAAGACTTCGACATGCCTTCGACTTCGGTGTGGATCGTATAAACAGGGACCCCGTGATCATTTTTAATCGCGCCAAGGATAAAGTGATTAAAATCTGCATCGCTGACTTGTGTGCCAACAACTTCATCATACGTCGGTAATGTGACAGGAATTTGTACCGTTCCCATTTTTCCATCCGGCAAGAGCGGCCTGAATGGGCGGGTTCCCCGGCAATCGCTGTTGTAATCAAAACCAAAATGTTGTTTAACCGCCAGCACGCGCTCATCTGCCCGCCAACCCGCAACGGCTGAACAGATCACGGCTTTCCCGGTGGCTTTTTCCAAGGCATCAATGCCTAATTTGACTTGTTCTGCTAACTCATCCGCCGACCAACGCCCCACGTTTGCCTGCCAACCCTGATGATCCCAGGCATGTAAACCAATTTCATGACCGGCATCCATAGTTTGTTTCATCAGGTATCCGAGATTTTGGGCGATTTTTTTTCCCGGCCAGGCAGTACCCGCCAGCAAGATATCCAGACCATAGAGAGACGCTGCATTTGATCTCAGCATTTTCCAGAAAAATTTCGGACGCAGCAGGCGCCATAAATGACGCCCCATGTTGTCCGGGCCAACACTGAAAAAAAAGCTGGCTTGAATATGGTGCTTTTGTAAAATCTCAAGCAACCGTGGTACACCTTCCTGAGTCCCCCGGTAGGTATCCACATCAATTCTCAAACCCACTTTCTTCATAGGTTATTCCCGCTCTCTTTCCGGTTTTTTCATTGCCGGTTCTCTCATTGATAGTTAGTTTTTCCCTTTGGATTCTTCAATGGCGCCACGAAGAAAGAAATCCAAGGTTTCATCAATGGTTTGCTTCATATCAATGGTGGGTTGCCAACCTAACAGACGCTCGGCATTTTTAATGCTGGGTTTACGGTGCTCAACATCCTGATAACCTTGCCCATAGTAACTGCTGCTTTCAATTTTCTTGAATCCGGCAAATGGGGGGAAATGCCCGCGTAATTCATGTTTCTCAAAACTGTCCAACAGCATTTCAGCCAACTGGCGAATGCTCGCTTCATTGGTTGGATTACCGATATTGATGATTTGACTGTCACATAGCCCATCCCGGTTTTCGATGATCCGAAACAGCGCTTCAATGCCATCATGAATATCTGTGAAACAACGTTTTTGTTCACCCCCATCGACCAGTTTAATCGGGGAGCCTTCCACCAGGTTCAAAATCAATTGGGTAATCGCCCTTGAACTCCCAATCCGCGCGGAATTGAGGTTATCCAGCCTTGGCCCCATCCAGTTAAATGGACGGAATAAAGTAAATTTCAAGCCCTCTTTTGTGCCATAAGCCCAGATAACGCGATCAAGCAATTGCTTAGAGACCGAATAGATCCAACGCTGTTTATTAATCGGCCCGACAATCAGGCGCGACGTATCTTCATCAAATTCCTTATCATCGCACATCCCGTAAACTTCAGATGTCGATGGGAAAATGATCCGTTTATGGTATTTAACACAATAACGAACAATTTTAAGGTTCTCTTCAAAATCCAGTTCAAAGACGCGCAAAGGATTACGGGTATATTCAATCGGGGTGGCGATTGCCACTAATGGCAGGATGACATCACATTTCTTGATGTGATATTCAATCCATTCCGTATGGATGCTGACATCCCCCTCAATAAAGTGAAAGCGGGGATTGCCAATAAATCGCTCAATCGCCGAAGAGCCAATATCCATCCCGTAAATGTCATAATTGCCATCACTTAACAAGCGTTCAGTCAGGTGATTACCAATGAATCCATTGACGCCCAAAATCAGTACACGTTTACGACGACTGACCTGCGTGGTTGCTTTAGGGCCAACATAACCCCCGGCCACAATGCCCATCTCAAGCGCTAACCGATGACCTTGCACATAAAGCCCGGACTCGCCTTGCCCGCTGATAATTTCTAACGCGCCATCACCACAGGCAATCACAAAGGGATCAGTCGAAATAACGGTGCCGGGACGTTTGTCATGGGACAAGTTAAGCGGCCGTGAACGCCAAATCGTCATTTTACGTTCACCCAGAAAAGTAAATGCGCCGGGGTATGGCTCGGTCACTGCCCTGACCAAGTTATTGATCTCTCTGGCGGATTGATGCCAGACTATTTCGCCATCTTCCGCTGCACGGCGGCCAAAATAAGTGGCCTGATTTTCATCCTGTGGCGTTGATGGATAATGGCCTGATTTTATTTGCGGCAGAATGTCATCCAATAATTCAACTGCCGCTTTGCGTATTTTTCCATGTACGATCAGGGAAGTATCATCTTCATCAATCGGTACGGCCTGTTGCGCGATAATATCGCCTGCATCCGGTTTCTCCAGCATTTTATGCAGTGTGACGCCGGTTGTGGTCTCGCCATTGAGTACTGCCCAGTTAACCGGAGCACGGCCACGATATTTCGGCAACAAAGAGCCATGCAGATTAAATGCGCCCTTTTCCGCCAGAGACAAAATCTCCTGACTCAGCATATGACGGTAGTAAAAAGAGAAAATGACATCGGGTTTCATCTCACGAATGCGTTCAACCCACAGCGGGTGATTGACATTTTCTGGCGCAAACACCGATAAGCCCAAATCAGCGCCAAGACGTGCCACAGAAGAGAAAAAGTGATTTTCATTTGGATCATCGGTATGAGTAAATACCGCCTGAACATCAAAGCCCGCTTTTACTAATGCATTAAGTCCGACACAACCAATATCGTGATAGGCAAAAATAACTGCTTTCATTCGCTTTCTTCCTGATTGTCGTTGGTCTTCTCAACTCCGACCACTTTTTGAATAAAATAACGCGGGCGAGCACGAACATCGTTATATATCCGGCCAATGTATTCACCCAATAATCCCATTGCGACAAACTGTGCCCCGATGAACATGAAAAGAATGGCAAACAGGGTAAACACCCCTTCGGCAGCCCACATGGAGCCAAAGATTAGACGCAGGGCAATCAACAATACCGCCAGCAGGAAACCGGTTATGGCAATGATACTGCCCGCGACACTCAATAATCGCAGTGGTGCCGTTGTTAAGCATGTCAGAAGGTCATACATCAGGTTGATCAGTTTCATAAAACTGTATTTGGAATCGCCAAACTCGCGCTCTGCATGGGCGACATCAATTTCTATCGTTTTACGGGCAAAGGTATTGGCAAGGATGGGAATAAACGTACTGCGTTCATGACATTGAAGCATCGCGCGCACAATGTGGCGTCGGTAGGCGCGCAACATGCAGCCATAATCCCCCATCGAACGCCCCGTCGCCTTGGTGATCATTGCATTGATTATTTTAGACGCGGTTTTACGGAACCAGGAGTCCTGACGATGAGCACGACGTGTTCCCACGACGTCATATCCCTCTTCAGCTTTTTTGACTAAACGGGGAATTTCTTCCGGCGGATTTTGCAAATCCGCATCAAGGGTAATGACCAGATCACCGTCAGCTTGATGGAAGCCCGCCATAATGGCTGAGTGTTGCCCATAATTACGGTTAAGCAAAATCGCAATCACATGATTTTCTGGCAATTCAGCGGCCTGAGTTAAGATCTCGGTAGAGCTATCACGACTGCCATCATCAACCAAAATAACTTCGTATTGCTGTTCCAGTGTTTGGCATGCTGCGAGCGTTCTTTCCAATAACCGGGGTAAACTTTCTTCTTCGTTGTAAACAGGAATAACGACGGAAACTTTTTTAATTTTCTCAAATGTCACTTATTTATGCTCCGAAAGAATTTCAGTTATCGCATCCACGACACGATCGACATCGTCATTGCTCATGTCCGGAAAAAGGGGTAATGAACAAAGTGTTGATGAATTCCACTCAGATACAGGCAGGGAAAGTTGTGGATAACGCTCACGATAATATTTCTGTGTATGTGCGGCTCTGAAATGCAAACCCGTGCCGATATTTCTGTCCTTTAGGCGTGCCATAAAAGTATCACGGTCAATACCGCAGATATTTTTGTCAACACGTACCATAAAAAGATGGTGGGAATGCACATGCTGATATTCAGGCACTTTCAGCATTTGCAAAGGTGAATCAATAAGCGCAGCAGAATACCGCGCTACCAGCGCCCGGCGACGCTCATTCATTGATGCCAGTTTGCCCAGTTGCACAACCGCCATCGCCGCATGAATATCTGACAGGTTGTATTTAAAGCCCGGCTCAATCACTTCTGCCTGTGGTTTCCTGCCCTGAATTTGTCTGTCAAAAGCATCAACCGCTAATCCATGAAATTTTAAACAACGAATTCGTTGGGCAAGTTCATCATCATCTGTAACAAACATGCCGCCTTCGGCACAGGTCATGTTTTTAATGGCATGGAAAGAGAAGATTGCCGTCCCCCGCTCTCCGACCCATTCATTTTTATAACGCGTACCGACAGCATGGGCTGCATCTTCAATCAAGGGGATATTGGCTTTCTGAGCCACGGCGCGAAGCGCGTCAAGATCACAAGGCGCTCCCGCATAATGAACAGGAATAATCGCTTTGGTTTTTGGGGTAATCGCTTGTTTGATTGTTTCTGCGCTGACCATCAAGGTATCACGGTCAACATCAACCATGACAGGTTCAGCACCCAACAAACAAATCATATTGAGGGTGGAAACCCAAGTTTGGGAAGGCGTAATGACTTCATCGCCAGGGCCGATGTTTAGCGCCAACAAAGCCAGATGCATTCCCGCAGTCGCAGAGCATAGGGCAATAGCATGTTTGCACCCAAACATACGAGAAAAATCTTGCTCTAACTGATGGTTTTGCGGGCCTGTCGTGATCCAACCTGAGTGTAGAACTTTCTCTATCGCTTCAATCTCTTCACGGCCAATCGCTGGCCGGGAAAATGGCAAAAAACTCTCCATAACCGCCTTATGCCTTTTGTCCCAAATTGTTTTATAATTGATCGATTCTAAATGATGATTTTTTAACAAAACCTCAACGAAAAACAAATTTCGGTCAACCAAACACCAAAAGCAAACAGCAAGCAATGATTATGGCGGATTTCACTTATAGAAATTATACGCGGCTGACCCTCCATAATTTATAGCTGGTATTTCTGAGATGTCCAATATTTACCCCAAAAAACTCTGATAAATTTTGTTTTGTCATGACATTTTGTGGCATACCAGATACTAACCATTTTGCATGCGAAAGCAGCCAGACTTCTGTCGCCTGTTCATACGTGTGGTCAAGATTAGCTTTCCATTGGACACAATGGGAGATAAAAGATAAGAAAAAGACCGCAAGATGCGGCCTTTTTGTGTATTTATTCTTTGGGTAACGCTTTTTCCACCCTATTTTTCAGTTTTTGCCCAGGGCGAAAAGTGACAACACGGCGAGCCGTAATCGGAATATCTTCGCCTGTTTTCGGATTACGGCCTGGACGTTGATTTTTGTCTCGCAAATCAAAGTTGCCAAATCCAGATAACTTCACTTGCTCCCCATTCTCCAAAGAACGACGCACTTCTTCAAAGAACATTTCTACCAGATCTTTAGCGTCACGCTTGCTAATACCCAGTTTTTCAAACAGATTTTCTGACATTTCAGCTTTAGTAAGCGCCATAAGTTCAGTCCCTCAAGGATGCTTTGAATCGCTGTTCTAATGCAGCAACGCATTTGTTGACGGTCGCAGCAATTTCTTCTTCTTCCAGTGTACGCACGGTATCCTGCAAGATTAAGCTAATAGCAAGGCTCTTGTAGCCTTCCGCGACACCTTTACCACAATACACGTCAAATAAGTTTATGCCAACTATATGATTTATGCCAACTTTCTTACATTCAACCAGAACATCTTCTGCGGCTACATTTTCAGGCACAACAATGGCGATATCACGGCGGTTAGATGGGAAGCGAGAAACTTCCTTCATCTCAGGGATTACGCGGTCTACCAGACAGGTCCATAATAACTCGAATACCACGGTACGGCCGTTTAAGTCAAGTTTACGCTCCAATTCTGGATGAACAACACCTATATAGCCAATGTAATTATTTTCCAGATAAATCCCAGCACTTTGTCCGGGATGTAAAGCAGGATGTTCTTCTGCCTTAAAGGAAATGTTAGATAGTTTACCTGTCAGTTCTAAAACAGATTCTAAATCACCCTTCAAATCAAAGAAATCAACTGGATTTTTTTCAATCGACCAGTGCTCTTCGGAACGGTTTCCTGCAATAACACCAGCAAGCATCAATTCCTGACGAATGCCATGTTCTGCATTTTCATCCGGCACAAAACGTAAGCCTGTCTCAAATAAGCGAACACGGTTTTGCTGGCGGTTTTGGTTATAGGCGACCGTCGTCAATAACCCTGTCAACAGGGATAAGCGCATTGCAGACATATCCGCCGAAATGGGATTAGGCAGGATCAACGCGTCTTCCTGTGGGTGCAGGCATTGCTGAACTTTAGGATCAACGAAGCTATAAGTAATGGCTTCTTGATAACCTCTGTCCACCAGCATGGTTTTCACCCGTTTCAGTGGTAAATCAGCTTCACGATGTGAAGTCATTATCAAATCTGCACGCACTGGCACATCAGGAATGTTGTTATAACCGTAAATACGGGCCACTTCTTCAACAAGATCTTCTTCGATCTGCATATCAAAACGCCAGCTAGGCGCAACCGCCTGCCAATGACCATTCTGGACAGTAACCTGACAACCTAATCGGGTCAGGATATCTGTGACTTGTGCATCAGCAACATGATGACCAATCAAGCGATCCAATTTATTGCGAGTCAGCGTTATTGCTGCTGGTTTTGGTAAGTGGGATTCGCTGGTCGCATCAACGATTTCCCCGGCTTCTCCGCCACAAATGTCGATCAATAACTGAGTGGCATATTCCATCGCTTTACGTTGAAGCTGTGGATCAACACCACGTTCAAAACGGTGGGAAGCATCAGTATGTAAACTATAACGACGAGCACGACCGGTAATGGCCAACGGTGCAAAAAACGCACTCTCCAGCATAATATGCTGTGTTTCTGCATTAACACCAGAATATTCCCCGCCGAAAATCCCTGCCATAGCAAGTGATTGCTTTTCATCAGAAATCACAAGTGTTTCAGCAGAAAGTTCGGCTTCATTACCATCCAGCAGCGTGATTTTTTCGCCTTGCTCAGCAAAGCGAACAATAATTGAACCATTCAGACGTTCCAAATCGAACGCATGCAGTGGTTGGCCTAATTCGAGCAAAACATAATTGGTAATATCAACAACCGGATCGATGGAACGAATACCGCCACGACGCAGTTTTTCACGCATCCACAATGGCGTGGTCGCCTTGACGTTCACGTTCTTGATCACACGCCCCAAATAGCGCGGGCAGGCTTCAGGAGCGTCAACGCGAATCGGGAATGTTGCATCTGTCGTTGGTTTAACCGCTTCTATCTTCGGTTCTGTCATGGACAATTTATTGATAACCGCAACGTCACGGGCAACACCCATGATGCTCAGGCAATCGGCCCGGTTTGGTGTAATGCTGATTTCAATCGCGTTATCGTCCAATTTCATATAATCGCGCAAGTCAGCACCAATCGGGGCATCTGCCGGCAGTTCGATAATGCCATCCTGATCGCTGGCAATACCGAGCTCAGAAAACGAACACAACATGCCTTCTGACGGCTCGCCGCGCAATTTCGCTGCTTTAATTTTAAAATCGCCCGGTAACACCGCGCCGACGGTAGCGACAGCGACACGAAGCCCCTGACGGCAATTAGGTGCACCACAAACAATGTCCAACAGGCGTTCGCCGCCGACATTCACTTTTGTCACACGTAATTTATCTGCATTTGGGTGTTGTCCACACTCAACCACTTCACCCACAAACACACCGTGGAATTGACCGGCCACGTTTTCAACACCATCAACTTCCAAACCCGCCATGGTGATTTGTTCAGACAATGCTTCACTACTAATGGCTGGGTTTGCCCACTCGCGTAACCAGAGTTCACTGAATTTCATGAGATATACCCGCCTTATTTGAATTGTTTAAGGAAACGCAAATCATTTTCGAAGAATGCACGCAAATCTGTAACACCATAACGCAGCATGGTCAGACGTTCCATTCCCATACCAAAGGCAAAACCAGAATAGACTTCTGGATCAATACCCACATTACGCAATACGTTAGGATGCACCATGCCACAACCCAATACTTCTAACCATTTCCCATTCTTACCCATCACATCAACTTCTGCAGAAGGTTCTGTGAACGGGAAATAAGAAGGACGGAAGCGTACCTGCATATCTTCTTCGAAGAAGTTATTCAAAAAATCATGCAATGTGCCTTTCAGGTTGGTAAAGCTGATATTTTTATCAACGATCAGACCCTCTACCTGATGGAACATTGGCGTATGTGTCTGATCGTAATCATTGCGGTATACACGCCCTGGTGCAATGATGCGGATGGGTGGCTGACGCTCTTTCATGGTGCGGATCTGTACCCCAGAAGTCTGGGTACGCAGCAAACGTGTCGCATCAAACCAGAAAGTATCGTGATCAGCACGCGCAGGATGATGAGCAGGAATGTTCAGGGCATCAAAATTATGATAGTCGTCTTCAATTTCTGGACCCGATTCAACTGAAAAGCCCAGCTCGCCAAAGAAAGTTTCAATACGTTCAATCGTGCGGGTAACAGGGTGCAATCCGCCGTTTTCCATACGACGGCCAGGCAATGAAACATCGATTTTTTCTGCGGCCAAACGCACATTCAGAATATCGGCTTCCATCTTTGCCTTGCGCACATTCAATGCTTCTTGCACTTCTTGTTTTGCCTGATTAATAACAGCCCCTGCCGCTGGACGTTCTTCGGCTGGTAAGTCACGCAGCGATGACATTTGGAGGGTTAAATGGCCTTTTTTTCCCAGGTATTCAACTCGCACCAAATCCAACGCGGCAACATCCTGGGCTTCTTCCACGGCTGCTTTTGCTCTTGCAACCAGCTCAGTAAGATGTGACATCGTTTTCCTCTTCCTTTGGCCAGATGGCCTTTAGTTGTTATCGATTATGTCCTCATGCGTTATCGATTAATGAGGCCATAAAAATAAAAAAGCCTCCACACCGGAGGCTCAAGCGCTATTTTTCGTTTCTTTTCTTACGCGCAAAGCCCCCTTATTTCAGGCGCTAAAGTAAAAAAAGAAACGAAAAAAGGCTAATTTCATCATGTTGTTCTTTCCCCTGTATCTCTTTTCTTTTGCAATCACCAATCGTAACCGAATTACGATGTGATTTGATCATATATTATAGTCAGCCACATTTTGGAAAAATGTAAAAGAGGGAGCAAGCTCCCTCTTTTAACCTGACTTATGCCAGAGCGCCCTTCGCTTTTTCTACCAGAGCAGCGAATGCTACTTTGTCGAATACAGCGATATCAGCCAGAATCTTACGGTCGATTTCAATCGAAGCCTTTTTCAGGCCGTTGATGAAACGGCTGTAAGACATGCCGTTCTGACGTGCAGCAGCGTTGATACGAGCAATCCACAGTTGACGGAATTGACGTTTACGCTGACGGCGGTCACGGTAAGCGTACTGACCAGCTTTGATAACAGCCTGGAAAGCAACACGGTAAACGCGCGAACGGGCACCGTAGTAACCTTTCGCTTGTTTCAAAATTTTCTTGTGACGTGCACGGGCAATAACACCACGTTTTACGCGAGCCATATACTTCTCCTATCGTCTCTTCTGAGTTCTAATCTAAAAAAATTGCTTATGCGTATGGCAGACAAGCAACAACCAGGCCCAGATCACCTTTGGAGACCATGCCTTTTGGACGTAAATGACGTTTACGCTTAGTTGATTTTTTAGTCAGAATGTGACGAAGGTTAGCGTGCTTACGCTTGAAACCACCGCTGGCAGTTTTTTTGAAGCGTTTAGCTGCGCCGCGTACTGTTTTAATCTTTGGCATTTTAATTTCCACTTCGCATTGTTGATTACAACGAACCAATCAGGCGAACAGGCTCCAGCCAGATTAACTGGAGCCTGTTACTTGTTTTGCCTGACTATTTCTTCTTAGGAGCGAGCACCATGATCATCTGGCGGCCTTCAACCTTCGATGGGAAGGATTCAACCACAGCCAGTTCACTCAGATCGTCACGGATGCGGTTAAGCATCTCAATACCAATCTGCTGGTGCGCCATTTCACGCCCACGAAAACGCAGGGTGATTTTGGCTTTATCGCCATCTTCCAGAAAACGAATCAGGTTGCGTAGTTTGACCTGATAGTCGCCTTCATCTGTACCAGGACGGAATTTAATTTCCTTGACCTGAATAACTTTTTGTTTCTTTTTCTGTTCTTTGACTGACTTACTCTTCTCATAGAGGAACTTGCCGTAATCCATAATACGACAAACCGGCGGTTCGGCATTTGGGCTGATTTCCACTAAATCAACTCCAGCTTCCTCAGCTTTTTCAAGAGCTTCCCTCAGACTGACAATACCAATCTGTTCGCCATCTAATCCAGTTAAACGAACTTCAGAGGCGCGAATCTCTTCATTAATGCGATTTGGGCGCGCCGGTTGAATTCTTTTTCCGCCTTTAATACCTTATTCCTCCAATTGATGAAGATTACGACTGCGTATTTCTGTCAGCAGTTTCTCTGTAAACTCACTGACATCAATGCTGCCTAAATCCTTGCCTCGGCGTGTACGAACGGACACTTTTCCTGATTCGACTTCTTTGTCGCCACAAACAAGCATGTAAGGCACTCGACGCAGAGTGTGTTCACGGATTTTAAAACCAATCTTCTCGTTTCTCAAGTCTGCTTTTGCACGAATGCCAGCGTCTTGAAGTTTTTTAACCAATTCCTGTACATAATCTGACTGACTATCCGTAATATTCATGATGACGACCTGCTGAGGTGCCAACCATGTTGGGAAAAACCCGGCATATTCTTCTGTCAGGATACCGATAAAGCGTTCCAGCGATCCCAGAACCGCACGGTGAATCATTACAGGAACCTTACGTTCGTTATTTTCACCTACGTACGACGCGCTCAGACGTGCTGGTAGTGAAAAATCGAGTTGCACAGTACCACATTGCCACGCACGATCCAAACAATCATAGAGGGTAAATTCAATTTTAGGGCCATAAAATGCCCCTTCACCCGGCTGATATTCAAATTCAATGTTGTTTTGGGTCAATGCTTCAGCAAGATCCGCTTCTGCCTCATCCCATTGTTTTTCCGTACCAATCCGTTTTTCCGGGCGGGTTGATAATTTAACAACAATCTTCTCAAAGCCAAAGGTTGCGTACACATCATAAATCATTTTGATGCAGCTACTGACTTCTTGCAGAATTTGATCTTCAGTACAGAAAATATGCGCATCATCTTGGGTAAAGCCACGTACACGCATCAAGCCATGTAAAGCGCCTGACGGTTCGTTACGGTGACAACTGCCAAATTCAGCCATGCGCAAAGGCAAGTCACGGTAGGATTTCAATCCTTGGTTGAAAATCTGGACATGGCCTGGGCAGTTCATCGGTTTTACGCAATATTCCCGGTTTTCCGATGAAGTGGTGAACATGTTTTCTTTATAGTTTTCCCAATGCCCTGTTTTTTCCCACAGGATACGGTCCATCATGAATGGGCCTTTGACTTCCTGATATTGGTACTCTTTGAGCTTCAGGCGGACAAACGTTTCCAATTCACGGAAAATTGTCCAGCCATCATTATGCCAAAACGCCATGCCTGGTGCTTCTTCCTGCATATGATACAGGTCAAGCTGCTTACCAATCTTACGGTGATCACGTTTTGCCGCTTCTTCCAGACGCTGTAAATAGGCACTCAGCTGCTTCTTGTCCGCCCATGCCGTACCATAAATACGCTGCAACATTTTGTTGTCGCTATTGCCGCGCCAATATGCCCCTGCCACTTTTTGCAATTTAAAGTGATGGCAGAAACGCATGTTAGGAACATGTGGCCCACGGCACATATCAACGTATTCTTCATGGTGATACAGGCCGGGACGATCATCGTGGCTGATGTTTTCATCCAGAATCTGGATCTTATATTCTTCACCACGAGCCGCAAATGCGTCACGCGCTTCTTGCCAGCTCACTTTTTTCTTAATGACATCGTAGTCTTTTTTAGCAAGCTCCAGCATACGCTTCTCAAGCAGCTCGATATCTTCCTGCGTCAAAGAGCGATCCAAATCAACATCATAATAGAAGCCATTATCAATGATAGGACCGATAGCCATTTTCGTATCCGGCCATAACTGTTTGATGGCATGGCCCAACAGATGTGCACATGAGTGGCGGATAATTTCCAGGCCTTCTTCATTCTTGCTGGTGATAATCGCAAGATTGGCATCCGTTTCGATTAATTCGCAGGCATCCACCAATTCACCATTAACACGGCCAGCGATACACGCTTTTGCCAAACCCGCACCGATATCACGAGCGACATCCATGACAGAAACAGCATGCTCAAATTGACGTTGACTCCCGTCAGGAAGAGTAATTACAGGCATTTAAAATCCTTATATACAGTGGTGACCCACACGAAAGATCACTTGTATTAAATCAAATTCATTATTAAATCAGTACGTTAGGAACAAGTCCTCGCTTCACTCCGCAAGATGTGTACATGTTTAAAGAAATAATTTCAAAAACATCGGGTACATTTGCCCTAACTCGTCCGACATACTATCACACAGAATCGGCGTTAAAATAGCTCTGTGAAAATATATTTACCTCCCATACAAATATTTCACTTAGCAGGAATTTAAAATTGCAATAATGAGAAAAAGAGCTGTATCTATATATTAAGCACCTCCTAATATAGAAACAGCCCAATTTAATTGTGGGAATTAATCACTTGTCATTATTTCATTTTTCCAATAATGACTATATGTCTTTTCATTGTTAACTGGGTCAATGATATAATATTCAAAGTAAATAACCCCTATTCCGCCATCAGTATATCCTTTCACATCATTAAGTTCTGGTGAATCAATTTCAATAATGATTGTCGACAAGTTTTCTCCTGGTTTATCTGGAACATGTGGAGCAACAACTTTAAATATTTTATTAAGGTTCTGATTTACTGATCTAACATACATTCTTAAATATATCTCTTTACCCCAAATGGGATAAGAGTGATCATTCTCATCATTAGTACACATAATTTTTACATACAATTGGTATCCACTGACAGAAGAGTTAGATACATCATTTTGGGTGATATCTTCATTATTGGGTTTTTCATCATCATCAGAGTGTTCAAGTTTAGGATCTTTTTTGATATCAGCATAACTGGAGAAAATCCTGGGCATATTATATATTCTTTTGACACTATCATCAGGTGCGCCCATTCCCTCTCCGACATATTTAACCTCCTGAGCCCCTGAATATATACTATTGCCAAAATCCGGTGCTATCACATAATAGAGCATTGAGTCTGTTTCAGATGGAAAAACTTCTCTTTTCATCACAAATGTATAGTTATAAGCACTTGAATTGTGCGAGACATCGGAAATCTTTTGCACTGGAAATATTAATCCTTCTGGGTCAAAAGAACCATCGTCTTTTTTCTTGTTAAAAAATAAAATTCTATCGGTCAAAGACGCATTAGGATAAGAATCAACCTGTGCGTCAAAAAATTTATCTCCGCCACCATCCAATAAACCTCCAGAGAGTTCAGGAACATATGGCTGTTCAGGTAAATCCTCGTCGCTGAGCGGAAGAATAGAAACCATATATATGGTACCAGAACGATATTCCGCGATCCCTTCGATTTTACTGATTAAATCCATAACAACAGGGGTGTCCATAACCGGATAAACACGGAATTTTACATTTCCATCATTATCACTATTAATAATTATTTCACTTTTACCCTGATAATTTTTGGGCTTGATAATTTGACATTTTTGACCTATTCCACTCGGTTCAGAGGTAATAATGATATTCCTTACAATATCCTCTTCAGCCTCAGAAAAAATATGGACAGGTGTGTTTTTAAGTAATTGACCAGTGGTATCAAATAATGTAGTGCTATAACTGATATAATGATCTTTGTTGTCGTCTATATTGTTATTATCGGGTGTTGCACAAATGCTTTTATTTTTCTTCAATTGGATTGAGCTTTTAACCAAATCCTTTGCATAATATTTTATTACTTTTTCAATTCCTGTGAGAGTAAAATGTATTTCATCTCCTGACGTTATTGAATCACTTCCTTTTACCTTACATGAAACCACCATATTATATGATTTACTATCCTGCTGAATATTAATTGGTTTAATTATTTCTATACTTTCAAAACCCTGAGGGTCTTTTATACCTATATTAAAGGATTGAGAAATTTTTCCTTTAGGTATGAGTTCTATATCGAGATAAAACTGCTGACCTATAATAACATCAGCATGTTTTTCAATAGATAAATTTAAATTATAATCTTCCAAAATCATATCGTTACCTAACATACCTTACCCCTTTTATAATTCTTTATTAATATATTATTAAAAGAAAAATTAATATTTGATAATGATTATTATTCATCTAAGAAATTGAATTACCATATGCCGGTCCAAGTTATACCGTCAGAACAAGCATCTCCGGCAAGTTCTCCTCCTGGTCTTACAGTATAAACATTGGCCTGCCAGATCTTGCCATAAGAAATATCCCCATAATAATTAACTTGAAAATCAAGATAAATATCTCCATTTTCTATATGACCAACATAATTAAAAGGAATGCCAAACAATAATGTTGCTGTATTACCACTATCTGGTTGAGTTGGCATTAATTTCGTTTTAGATTGATAAATCGTATTTGGATAACTGTTTACATATAAATTTAATGTGACTTCGGCACCAAGTGGAATTTTTGTTTTATCTTTATAATCATTCGTTCCTATAATTTTAACGAATAATGCTTCATGATGGGGATTATTACATCTGCTATCCACATCCTTCTCATGAATGGAATCATTGATAATATTTTTGTCGTCATTATAACCGTAACTATTATAAACGGTACAACTATCATAACTTCTCTCTAAGTTATCAATGGGTCGATTATTTCCTCCTCCAGGATATGTTATGCTTTGTGGATATGAAGAGCGAGCCAATCCCAGCTCATTCACAACCGTATAGAAAAAAGGCGTAACTTCATTTTCCTTAAATATGTTATAAGGCAGTGTTATATGACTATTATCTAATTCATTAACATCTCCAACAAAAAATGACTTTTGCACATATTTATTATGTGCAAAAAACAGTATTGTGTCATTTAATTTTGCATCAGGATAATTTTGAATTAAAAGAGTAAAGAAACTCGAACTGGGATTCACCCATAAATTACCATTATCGCCGATGATATCAAGCAGAGGAAGGTTTAGATCCTTTTTATTATTATCGATAATATACACTTTATTTTTTGAAGATATACGGTTTGTTACATTCATTACCATAGAATCAACATGAAATACGACTGATTTTGATTTCTTAGGATAGATATAAAAAATTAATTCTCCATCTGAATCGGAGGTAACAGGGAAATATTTCAGATTAGAAGAATTATTTTTAATTGTAACAGGTGTTGTTTTATCGGCATGATAGATATTAACCAAATCAAAATTGGCATGCTCTTTTTCAAGAATAACGACAGAAACATTAGGCAATGGTTTTCCGTCCTTATCCCGGATTAATGCGACTGCCTTGATATAATCACCATTAGGTGGAGCACTATCATAGTCTAACACTTGGAAAACATCTTTTTCAAAGTATATTGATATGGATTTTTCATCTATTGACAGATTATTTTTCATGTTATTTCCTTATTTATAATTTTACATTGCAATAATTAAAAATCAAAATCCTCTTAATTATTCGATAAAGGATCACACCCATCGTTATCATCGTGAGATTGATTGGGTAATACCGTATTAATTTTGGTACTCCACTCTTTGCTATACGTTTTAGAACCATCACTATTTTCGATATAATAATCGAACGAAAGTGTTCCTAACCCTTGGGAGAATGAAGGCCCCGCTCGGTTAATATCACAGTACGGGATATTAACCGTACAATGGCCTGTTTGTTTTCCCGGATCAGCAGCAGGTGGTAACTGGAATGGATAACTATTATGGGTATTTCTAGAATTTGATGTTTTCACATACACGTTCAAATATCCTTTACTGCCGAGCTGTGGTAAATTTTCGTTACTCTGTTCGCTAGTTCCCGTAATTACCACATAGAGTCCCGCCGTTCCTTTGGCACTTTGACCCGCTTTTCTCTGTTGGTTTATCATACTCAGGATGATGCCATGCCACTCAAAAGTTTCATTTTCTTCACTGTATACATCAATGGGGGGAGTTGCATGGCTGGTATAGACTTTGACTTTGTCGTAAACCCTGCCGTTAGACGAGTCGTTACCAACGTACTTTACTGTAATTGGATAAGATTTTCTTACTTCACCTTCTATAGAAGAAATAAGATAATAAAACTCAACTCGTTTGTTAACTGGTAACTCATTGTATGATAATTTAAAAACTCTGTTTGGCAATTCATTAACACTATTAACTTTATATATAGGTTCAAGTAATGTTGTTTTATTATGCACTCCACTTTTTATAAAAAACAGAATTCCATCTGTAGCATAAGCAGGTTGATAGGAAGGAATTTGAACATGAAAATATTTCGAAGAAGAGGTCAAATCTTGTTTAATTATGTTGCCTTCGCCCATTTCCTGTATCGTTGGGCTACCAAGTTCGAATGGGATTTTATGAGGAGAATTAACAATATATAGAGTATAAGCTTGAGTAAATCCAGTAACGTTAAGTATTGCCGTCGTTAAATCAAGCCTAGCTTGTGTATGTTCTATAGGATAAATACGGAATCTAATTTTTCCTTCTGAATCAGAATAAACGGTAATAAAATCAATCTCATTATAAGATTGAATCTCAATAGGTTGAGGTGTTTTATCATCTGTAGCAAAAACAACTAGATTTAATTTTTTTGGTTGCGAGGAAGATATAACTACAGCAACATTTTTCAATGGATGACCATGAGATCCAGTGATTGTTGAACTAACTAAAGCATATTCACTATTGGGATTATCAATACTATTATCACTCGTTGGCGTCACCATATAGTTTTTATCATAGTCAAACAAAATAGTCTTATCAAAACTGAATTGCTTTGCTGTATAGGTGATATGCAGAGGTGTTACTTCTTGCATATCTGATCCTGAACTAGAAATCGCATGAACACTATAATTTACTGGTTTTTCTGGCAAAACATCACTATTGATATTCAACAGAAATATCGCACTACCTCCAGTTTTATCTTTTATGGGTGTCCACTTAACATAATTTTTCACTTCAATTATCGTTGGATCACTTTTTATTGAAATACTTTGGATATCCTCAATCACTTTTTGATCTGCAACAAGCGTCACTGTCAGATAAACAGATTGGCCAATAATAATATCTGAGCCATCCAATATAGATACACAAAGCTCTCCTGGTAAACAGGATTTTGATAATTTTATTTCATTATTTTCAATGTTCATCTTTTCACCTTTGAATATATAAAAATTTAATTAAATACATACTATTATAATTAAATGAAATTAATATATGGTTAAAACCAGATAAGCTATTTGATGATACTCCAAGTCAAATATATTTACTTGGAGTATATAACATCGGAAACATTAATGTATACCCAATGTTTACAGATACTAATTTATCTGTAAACTAAGATGAGCACCCATAATATTCATCATCATCATATTCATTTGGATCCATAGTATTAATATCAACTTTCCAGGTTTTACTATACGCTTTTTCTCCAGTTGCTTTATCGGTTGTTGTATAATAATTAACATATAACCTTGAAGGATTATAACCATCTATAGGAAGAACTCCTTTAAGGAAACAGAATGGTATAGTAACTACTTGATATTTAATACTCCCATCTTGTTTTAGGTTCGTTAAGTCAAAACCATATTCTTTAGATACAAGGCCATTGGAAGATTTTATACTCACTTTTACTTTACCACTTTGATTAGGTTGCGGTAGATTTCCTATATTAGAAGCACCTGCAACCTTTATCATCACATATAATCCAGCACTATCTTTATTATTGTTACCTTCACCAAAAACTAATCCTTGACTTATCATGTCAAAAATTACGGCAGACGACTCAGAAATGGTGCTGTCTGTATCACTAGCCTTTATGGGAAGGTCTGCATAAGTAGAATATACAGTCACTTTATCATAAATTTCGTTTTTGTTTCCATCTGAAGAATCTTCATCTTGAATATACTTCACATTCAAAGACTCGGAATATCTGGGCTCCCCTTCTTGGGGGATTACCATATAGTATAACCCACCAAGTTTATTAGGTTCTAATTGATCATATGTGAAAGGAAATGGAGTGTCTCCTATTTTATTTATATCTCCAGTCCTATAAGTTGGAGATAATAATATTTTTTCATCTGTTCCATAATATTCAGTAAAAAATGCAAGAATGTCTGTTTCATAGGAATTATCATATTGATTAATTTCTACATTAAAATGATCTCTTCCAACGAGTTTCTTAAGTACTCCACCTTCTTCCATTTCATTTATAAAAGGATTATCCAATTGTCGATTATGAGAGTTATCAGGAAAGATACACATCGATGCTGTATATGTATCTCCTGTTAGATTTTGTATTGCTGCTATAAAATCAATTCTCGCTGGTTTACCTTTTTTAGGGTACGCACGAAATTTTATCTTCCCATTTTCATCACTGTTTAATATAATGGAATATTGGTGATTTCTTTTCTCTATAGGATCAATAAGATTAACATCTCCTTCTGAATCATCAGTTATATTTATCACCTCAGATCCAGGAGACAATTGATTTCGTTGTGTTGAAATAACAACCTGAGTATTTATCGCATTACCAGCAGTATCAAGGACTACTCCTTCATATATACTATAAGTGCTTGTCTTGCTAGTTATTGGGTTATCAGTAGTTGGTAATTTTATAAATTCATTTTCAGTTTTTAATGTAATTATTTCTTTCGGTGGATTTTTACTTATTTTATATGAAATAGGCAAAGAATTAATGTTAACTGGTCTTTCATTTTTATCATAAGCCATAACCTTAAAAGGTATTTCTGTGAGAGATTGATTATTATCGATCGTTAATAACAGTATAGAATGACCATGTTTTTCTTTACTTGTGAAATTTTTTACAAATGGTTTGTATATAACTTGATGAATAGATTTCGACTGATCTTCTATTTTAACTTTAGATATTTCAGATAGTATATTTGGATCATTCGTTTTAATGGTTACTATTAGATAAATGGACTGACCATTAAAAACAGTAGAACCATCCTTAAGCGATACTTCAATAGTAGAAGAACCAACTGGAGTAATAACAGCCCCACTTTTCAATACTTCTTTTTTCTCATTCATGTCATTTCCTTATTAAATAATTTTAGTAGTGTCATATTTAATTGTGAAATCCATGGTTATTAAACGCTATACTTATAACCCTTTGTCAAAATATCAATATAAACATAGAAACTATAATATTCTAATGAAAAAAAGTAATCACACTGAAAATTTATTGCATTTATCAAATTGGTTGCCATTCAGAATGTATATCGAAAATTTATGTTTTAATCAACAATTAATACACATAAAAAAACACACAACTATTATAAGTTATGATATTCCATAATTAGGTGTGGAATGACAAGTCTATTTAAACCACAGTGAAACTCTATTTACAAATACCCTAATAATATTATTATTGGTAGTAATTATAAAATCCAGATTAGTTATTAAGCACTCAAGAGAAATTAATTGCAAATTGGTTACCATAACCGCCCAATAACGTATTTAATTCATTCTCCATTGTCTCCTGAGTCCAAGTGATAAAACGTCGCCAATGGTATTTGGCTTGTTTCCAGACGATTTCAATCAAATTCAGCTCTGGGCTGTAGGCGGGAAGGTAGAATAAAAACAGGTTGTGTTCTCGTAACCAGCTATTTCTGATTTTTTCTTCAATCCCGTGATGGATACGCGCATTACCCAACACTAAAAATGTCAGGCGGTTGTCCCCCCTGTTGGGCGAGCTGCTCTAAAAAATCAATCACGTCATCTCGCGTGATACTGCCTGACGTTGTCTGGTAAAACAGCGTGTTATCCGTGTAATTTAACGCCCCCAGAACTGACCGCCTGTCATGCTCTTGAGGCTCAGTTTCATGGGGCTTACCCCGTGGACTCCATCCATATTGCACCGGAGGAGATGCGGCAAAACCCGCCTCATCAAAATAGACCAAACGGTAATGGCCTAACTGTGCTCCAGCCTTAATTTTATTCAGCAAGGCGGATTTGTTAGCAAACTCCGTTTCGTTACGCTTTTTTTAAGCGATAGACGGGTGCGTTTATAGGTGAGCCCCTGCTTTTTCAGGGTATTTGCCAGCGTTTCAAGCGTACAAGGCAGGGGCCCATGCTTTGCCTCAACGCACTGGGCTATCCGTGCGAGAGTTAGGGACTCTGCACAGGCAGCTTCGACCGCAGTGGCAATCATTTCAGGCGTCATAGCGAGATACCGGCCTCCAGCATGACCGCCTAATAATCCCGCTATCCCTGAATTGTGCCACATGTGAACCCAATTATAGATAACCCGGAGACTGCATCCTATTTCAGCGGTGATCTGGGACGGCTTGCTCCCTCTGGCAAGCATGAGCAAACCCGTTCCTCGCGTACGGATATCCCGGTGGGGATGATTCAAAGCGAGTTGTTGCAATGTTATTCGTTCAGGCTCAGAAAGTATTATCTTCGATTTCATAAGGACAGGCAGAAAATCAGGTTATCGTGTTATCGATTGTAACAGTAATGCAGATAGTTTATCTGATTAACTTAACATACCTAAAGAAATTTTCATAATAGTGATCGTTCGCAATCTTGTCTCCCGCACCTCACGGGACAAGATTTATTCCTATCATTTCGAAACGCTATTTAGCTAACATTATATACACACAGTAGATATCCTGACTGATTACCACTGACTTTTTGGTCACTGTGGAGGTCAAATAAATACTTAGTTGAACCTCCCGGATTAGTTGGAACAATAATTGAAACTTTTCCAGAAGGATCAAAAATATCTAATATTCCCCAATTAAAACTGTGCGGAAATTCCTTCGTTAAAGAAGTATTCCCATCAAACAAATCAATATCACTAACATTTTTTATCGCATTAGTTGGATCACCATTAGTACAGTCTTCATTAGAAGAAGTTGTAATCAAGTTGTTTGAAGAATTGGATAAAAAAAACTTTTTTATATTAAAATCATAACCATACCTATACTTAGCATTATTGTCTTTTTTAACGGTCATTTTCAAAGTTATTTTTCCAGATGGAATCAGGAAACTAATCACCCCCTTATCAGGCGAGTCAAGTTGACCAATATCAGCAATATCACCACCTGTAACCGTAACATTATCGCCAACTTTGGAAATCGGTTCTCCCGTTAATTTATCTACCAATTGTCCTTTCAATCCCTTGAACGCGTTATAAGGCCTATTTTGTTCTCTAAATATAATTCCATCAGGTTTTTTATCACTGAATACCTTAATCCATGCGTCTGTCTGAGTCACTGGCTCAAAAGCAACCGGCCCAGCTTCCTTAGAAGAAGTTTTCCCTCCATCCGGTGCCGATAAGATTACCTTCAAGCCATCAGTAACCTGACCACTATTAATATCACCAATACCAACATTACTGGTTAATGTAGCCGTAAGTTGACCGTTTTTGACTATATTATCACTTTTAATTTCCCACTCAGGCTTACCATTATAGGTATTAGGCTTAAGATCAAAATCCCACTTAACGTTTTCTACCTCATGCCCGTCAGGTAGCGGAGTACCGTCTGCCCTAACAACTTTTGCCGTATAAGTATAAGACGCATTGCCATTACCTTCTTTGAGTGTTTTAGTAGGATCAAAATCAGTAGTAAGACTAACTATCTTTACACTTTCTGGCTTAAATTCTACAGAATCAGCACATTCTTCTGTTACTGGAATTGCAACCGAATTTTGGTCAACAACAGCAAGGCACACGACTGCACCTTTCACTACAGGGCTTTTCTGCTTGCTCATCAGGTCAACTTGCAATGTTCCATCAGGTTTCACTGTCATTTCCCCTGCCTCTGACAACCAAGTATCTTGCGCATTCCCCTGTGCCACAGGCTTCAACTGCCATTTAAATTTAATCTCTTGCCCTGTATAAGGCTTACCATCAGCACCCAGCACAATCGCCGTATAGTGGTAAGCGTCTTGAGAATTCTTATCTGCATCCGGAGGAACTGTTCCCGTTGTTGGGGTAAATGTTGGTTTTTGAATGGTTGGCCATTTAAATTCCACATCTACAGATTTCTTTGTTGCAATACCTTCCACTGCGGCCTCTATCGTAACAGTTTTAGCCTGAGTACTGGTCAATGTTGTAGTCGCGTAACCCTGAGCATTGGTTGTACTGCTTGTTGGGTTTAGTGTTACGCCATTCTTATCGGACGTTATCGTCCAGTTAACGGTCTTATTCGCCTCCGGATTTTTACCCGTAGCATCATTCACTCTGACCGTCAGGGTAGAAATTTTATTCACCAATAGAGGACTTGCTGGTTTGACGTCTATCGCCGATATCTGTTCCGGTTTGAAATCTACCGCCTTTGCTTGAACGGGCTTGTGGTTTCCAATCGTGAGTGAAACGACAACCCCGTTGAATGCCTTATTACTGGTTAAGGTTGCGCTTAATTTCCCGTCTCCCTTTATTTCCATATCGGATTGATCCAAATTAAGCTCGCCAGCCCCTTGTGGAGAATCGATATTCCATACCGCATTCGTTATTTTTGTATTTTGAACAGGTTTTCCATCAACCCCGACAATAACCGCCGTATAGGTATATTTTTGCTGGCCATCTGCCGTTAAAGTCCCTGACGGATCAACCTGAATATCCCCTTTAATGTGATAATCTTGGGTAACTACAATATCCGCAGTAAAAGACACAGGATGTTCTGCTGGCACCGGTTTTTGGTTGCCAATTGCCAGTGAAACCAAGACATCCTTGATTGCCACCGTACTGGCCAAGGTTGCGGTTGCCGTTAATTTTCCCTCTTCATCTGTTGTAACATCGCCATTTGATGGATGCCAAATCAGTCCGGCTTGATCCTTATCTTTGCTCCAGTTCACATCAGCAATTTTCTGACTTTTCGCTGGGTTATTATTGTCATCTAAAATAACTGCACTGTAGGTGTAAGTTTGAGAACCATCGGCGATGAGTGACGGTACTGCCGGAGAAACGGTGACTTTACCCACATGAAAACTAGCGGGTTTTTCATCAAAACTGACCTCACCCACAAATTGCGGCGGTTGACCATCCAGTTGCAGGTACACTTTGACACCTTTATGTGGCTGAGTACTAATTAAGGTAGGCTTACGTTTAAAATGCCCATTCTCATCAATTTCAACTGCGTCTGATTGCTCCCAGTCAATAAACTGTAAGCCAGAATCCGCGCCGGTTTTCGGATCGGTTAGCCACTGAACGTGGTTAATAGTGGTATTTTTTATCGGTGTTCTATGGGCTGTATCAAAAGTAATCACCGGATTAAACGTATACCCGTCTTTTTTATCCCCCGTCGCCGACAATGGTCCTGCTGGGGTGAAGTTAGGTTCTTCCCGTTTTTGCAGCATAAAGGGGCGGACAATCACGCGCATTTCAACGGGTACTGATTTTTGGTTATTTTCCAGTTCAGCAAGGGCATAAATGGGGTAATTGTTATTTTGGTTGTCGCCGGATAAATATTTCGGCAGGGTGACGGTGATGGTATTACCGACACGGGAAGAGAGTTTGCCACCATGCTTGGCAAAATCTTCGTTCGTTGCCCAATGAATCTGCTTAACGGCAGTATTGGAAGATAACTTAACCGTAATATCGTGCTGCTCCTGACTATAACCCGTGATTGTTTCCGGTAAGAAGAGTTGAACGATGGGAATTTTCTGGTGATCAAGCACAATATTATTATTTCGTTCCACCAAATCATAACGGCTGCCCGCCAGTGTACGCATTGAGGCCACGTTTTCAGGTGATAATTGCACATTCAGGGGGACACCTAATTTATAACTTAAATTCGCCAAGAACTGGGTTTCACTGTGCCCGCTTCCCCCTTGTTTATAATCCACACCCAGAGTGAAGAGTGGGACAGGCGTATAAGTCAGCCCCAGTTTAGCCAGATTGGGGTTTTTCTGTTTAGTATCACGATTGAATAAGGTCACGTTGTCGCCAAAATATTGCTCATAGGCCAGTTTGGCTCCCAGATTTGGGTAAGCGGGCAAGAAGAATTCCCCATTAATGTCATAACCGTTGGCAGGGCGTTCATGGAAATCCTTAAAATTCCGTGAGTTTTGCCAATTACTTAAACGGTAATAGCTATTGGCGGAAAATTTAATATAGTCTCCCCATATTTCTCCCCCCAAGCCCAGACGCTGATTTTTACCCGTAAGATCGTAGTCATAAAAGGTATTCAGGCCATACATCCAGTCCTGATAAAAATAACGCCCGCCTAATCCCACGTTAATGGTATTTCGGCTGTCTTTGTTGCGATAACCCAGTTGAGAAAAAAACAGCCAATCGACTTTATTGTCATAAAGTGGCAATAATAAAGCGAGTGAATTATTTTTTAGAGTTCCTTTTCTATCCAGCCCAAAGTTAATTTTGGCTGTCCCAAATTGGGATAGCCATTTTTGTGTTTCGGAAGAGATGGTGCTGTTAAATTTGCCCACGGCGTAGGATTTGGCTTGTTCTGCCAGTTCTGAAGGTGAAGATGACAGGATATTGCCTGCCATTTGGATGTTTTTAGCGATAACACTTGGCGTATTAGGATATGATGCTTGGTTGTCTTTTCCAGAACTATTTTCTTTATGCGCATTCGAGTTCAGATATTTTTTACTTGATTCATTAACTCGAATGTCTACATTATCTTTCTTATCTGTTTCTGGCATGTATATTTTTGCAGATGCTAGATCTCCATCCGCAAATGAGTGCGTTATCGTATAAGGTATCAATAATGTGTAAAGAAAAAAGAATACAAATATACCCTTGCCAATATGTGATAACATATAAAAACACCTTAGATATTTTGATGTTAACTGAAATTTATGGCTACACTCACACCCACTCATTAAAATAGTTCGGATCTACTCCTATTGTGATACTAGCTGTATATTTTATTTTTGCGTTATTAAAAATAGTTATTGTGTGATAACTATTTTTAATAATGTATAATTTAAGATACTGATTATTTTAGGCAAGTCTTTACCTAGCCAAAAATAAAAACAAACCTCGTTAGGCTAAACGAGGTTTGTTAGAGACCAGAATCACTTATTTATATTTTACTATATATGTTATAGAACTCTCCTTAATATATGGGAGAATCTATATTTATTTCCATATATATCACCTACGGCGTAATCAATCAGAACCAACTGCCCCCGGTTTTCTTGTGCCCAATCAGAAGGAATATCTATTATTACCTGCTGTACATTGTCAACTCTTTGATAATTCGTCTGCCTCATTGTTTGACCTACCAAGCGAATCTCAACTGTTTGATCTAGTGTCATATCAGGATAACTTATAATTACTTGAATCGAGCCATCATAGAAATTGTAGTTAAGATTTGGCGCGGGTAAATCAAGATATTGCCCTTCAATCTCAAGGCTGAAAGCGCCTGAGTACCCAATATAGTTGTCGGACGTTCTTTCTACCGCAAACCGTATTTGCACTGTATCGCCTATATTGTCAATAAACTCCAGACGAGGAATATAGAATGTCAGCGGCGTAACTTCATTTACTGTCTGAGTTGGCGTTGAGTATGTAATATCTTTTCGACGCCCTTGCCACAAAACCTTGACAGTATGACCTGGAGCCATTCCCTCATAAACCGGTACATTGACTTTTAATTGATCTAACCGATAATAATCACCTTTTGTCAGCAGGTTACCTTGATTTCCTGTCGCTTCTGGAACACTGGGGAGACTATCAGATAAATTCGATGAATCTGAAAATACAAGATTAATATTCACCGCTGGTGAATCTCGTTCGTTCCCATGACTAATTATTTTATATTGGGCTTGATAAGATCCATATCGCGTGATTTCATCCACAGGAAATAGTAACGAATAGGGAGAAAAATCCTGTTTATCTGGAGTGATATAGTATGGAGTCGATGTTATAACACTACCATCATTAAAACGAAGATAACCAACGATTTCATCGCCAATTTCTTCATCAACATACTTTCCAACATTCATTAATAAATATCTATTCCCCATTACATGAACATCATGCATATTAATGGTATCCGTCCCATTTGCCTGAGGAAACACAGGTGGAGAGAGTTCTATTTTTGCTAAGTTTGTCATTGAATACCTCTTTATGATTTTTCTGCATTAGGATTTTTAATATTTTCGACAGCATTAACAACAGGAACTAAAATTACAAATAAAAATCTTGGATAAGTAAAGTTATCTTTTATATTACCATCTTATATTTTTTAGCTCTAATAAAATGATAAATATAGGTGAGATTTCAAACGTAATACCATTTATAAATCATATAATTGAATATTGTCATTAAAACATATTTAATATTCACCAACCTCAAAGGTTTCATATTTTTTCATCACTGCTATTAATATAAGAGCGCTATATAAAATGCCCTTTCCATAAAATTAATTCAAATCACTTTTTTCTATCGGCTGATAATTATTTTTTATTGAGCAGATTATTTTATTCAGGACATAATTTAAGCTAAAAATTATCAAGGGTATCTTTAATTAAATAATAATAATTAATATGGCTTCTAAAATATTTATTTCAAAATTGTAATATTTATGATTTACAAAGAACTATTGAATTATTCCAAACGCACGATAAGCATTTTTCACTTTCCATAAATAACGTGAAGCCTGTGGTGCGGGATGATTATTTTGCACATATTGATAGAACTCATTGGGTGTCATTCGATTAATTTTATTAATTGCTAACGTCCGGTTTGAATCAAACGTTCGCAATAATGCGCCTGCACCATTTACATAAGCGACTATCGTTGCATAATACAGCGTTTCCGGATTGGAAATACCTTCTAAATGCTGTTTTCTCAAGATGCTAATATACGCTGTACCAAGATCAATGTTGGTTTCAGGATCTTTCAACTCACGTACCGTTGGTTGCCCTGATTTTCCTTTCATTCTATAAGCATCCCGCCCGGCCGTGGACGCTTTGATCTGCATTAAGCCAACCGCATTCGATTTACTGATAACCTCTGGACGAAAACCAGATTCTACCTGAATAATCGCTTTGATAAGGGTTTCATCAATACCATAACGTTTTGCAGCTTTCTGAATAAAACTATCAAATGGTGTTGGTTCAGATTTCTTGGAAAGTTTAAGAGAACCAAAAACTGCATTATTGCTATCAGGCATACGCTTTGCTGTCGTTGGCCTATTAACATCCGATTGATGACCTTGTTGGCCTGCACATCCCGTCAGTAACAATACCAGCGCAATAGAGACGAATTTTAATTTCACACAACTTCCCCTAACTCAGATCAACCCGATAAAGCATATATAATTTTATTGTTAAACTAAAAATATTTTTTATTGTTTATCAAAATAAATCTCTTTGTTAATCATGGTTAACTCTGGACAAAATGCTGATTTTTTGTTCGCATGAGTCTGTCACTGCGATATCGATCAACAGAAATTTAAGGAGTATCTACGAATCTATTATCAATTTCATCCGCTATCTCCTTGACTTTATGCAAATGGTACTGATAATCATTATCAATAATTAAGTCTATGACAAGTAAGGTTTATCACAATGGACAAAAAACACTCGCTTTCTGCTTTTCCGATATTCAGCCTGGTTATTGCTTTGTTCACTATGACTTTATTCAGTCAGCAAGCGTATGCAGATAAAAAATTCAGGGTGGTGACGACATTTACTATTATTCAAGATATAGCGCAAAATGTCGCAGGGGATGCCGCAATTGTTGAGTCAATCACAAAGCCCGGTGCAGAAATCCACGATTACCAACCCACTCCCAAAGATATCATCAAAGCACAGCGTGCAGACCTGATCCTCTGGAATGGCTTGAATTTAGAACGCTGGTTCGAACGCTTTTTTGAAAATATGGCCGATATACCTGCTGCGGTGATAACCGAAGGTATTACGCCTTTGCCGATTCGTGAGGGGCCTTATAATAAAAACCCTAATCCACATGCCTGGATGTCACCAAAAAATGCGCTGATTTATATCGAAAATATCCGTAAAGCGTTTGTCAAACACGATCCAGAGAATGCTGAAATTTATAATCGCAATGCCAAAGCTTATGCAGAAAAAATAGCGCAACTGGATGCGCCTCTTAGAGAACGCCTTTCTCGCATTCCTGAGGAACAACGTTGGCTGGTAACCAGTGAAGGCGCTTTCAGCTATCTCACACAAGATTATGGTTTCAAGGAAGTCTACTTATGGCCGATCAATGCTGAAGAACAAGGCTCCCCTCAACAGGTTCGCCGTGTCATTGATACGGTAAGAGCCAATAAAATCCCGGTTGTCTTCAGTGAAAGTACGGTTTCAGATAAACCAGCAAAACAAGTCAGTAAAGAAACAGGTGCCCGTTATGGCGGAGTGCTTTATGTAGACTCTCTTTCCACTCAAAAAGGACCTGTTCCAACTTATATTGATCTACTTAACACCACTGTAGACACGATTGCAAAAGGATTTAATCAATGAATCGCTCATCGTTAAACCGCCCACCCTCATTTGGGCAGCCCCATTTAATTGTGGATAGCGCCACTGTCACTTATAACAATGGCCACACGGCTATTTACGATGCCAGTTTTAATATTACCGGTGGCACAATTTGTGCGCTGGTTGGCATGAATGGCAGCGGAAAATCCACATTATTCAAAACAATCATGGGATTAGTCACGCCTTCACAAGGAAAAGTGACCCTCAACGATCAACCTATCAAAGCCGCATTAAAACAAAATATCATCGCCTATGTTCCTCAAACTGAAGATGTAGATTGGAACTTTCCGGTTCTGGTTTCCGATGTTGTGATGATGGGGCGTTATGGGAAAATGGGATTCTTGCGCCGCCCCAGTAAACGTGATCATGACATTGTCAATAAAGCCCTTGAACGGGTTGGGCTGGCAGAACTGCGTGATCGCCAAATTGGTGAACTTTCAGGTGGTCAGAAAAAACGCGCATTTTTAGCCCGCGCATTGGCTCAAGAAGGGAGAGTTTTACTGCTGGATGAACCTTTTACTGGCGTGGACGTTAAAACAGAAAATGCCATTATTGATTTACTTCGTGACTTACGTGACGAAGGACATCTGGTCTTAGTATCAACGCATAACCTCGGCAGCGTCCCTGAATTTTGTGATCACGTTATTTTGATCAACCGAACGGTGCTCGCAAGTGGCCGAACAGAAAACACGTTTACTCAAAAAAATCTGGAAATGACCTTCGGTGGTGTCTTACGCCATATTAATCTTTCCGGCCCTGAATTACATGAGGATGACGATCCACGCTCGCTGACCGTCATTACTGATGATGAACGTGCTGCCGTCTTTTATGGACATAATCATCATATCCCACCACGGCAAAGTCCAAAGCAAAAGGAAAACCAGCCATGATGGAGCTACTTTTACAGCCATTCAGTTACAACTATATGGTGAAAGCGATGTGGGTGAGTTCCATTGTTGGAGCTGTTTGTGCATTCTTATCCGCTTATCTGATGCTAAAAGGTTGGTCTCTGATGGGAGACGCTCTCTCCCACTCCGTTGTACCTGGCGTAGCCGGTGCATATGCTCTCGGTTTACCTTATGCGGGGGGGGCTTTTTTTACGGGAATGCTCGCCGCCCTGTCAATGACACTGGTGCGTCATATCACTCGGTTACGTGAAGATGCGGTGATCGGTTTTATATTCTCTACTTTTTTTGCCGTCGGATTATTGATCGTTTCTTTAAACCCTACATCTGTGAATGTACAAACAATTATTTTGGGCAATATCTTGGGAATTTCTGATGAAGATGTTTTACAAGTTGAAATCATTATCGCCGTTTCTTTTATTATCTTAATGGTACTTTGGAAAGATTTGTTGGTTGTTTTCTTTGATGAAACTCATGCACGTTCTATTGGATTATCACCGTTACGGTTGAAAATCATTTTCTTCACTTTATTAAGTGCCTGTACTGTTGCTGCATTACAGACAGTAGGCGCTATTTTAGTTATCGCAATGGTCGTCACACCGGGTGCAACGGCTTATTTATTAACCGATAGGTTTAAGCACTTGTTAGTTATTTCTGTTGCCATCGGTTCACTCACAAGTGGTATCGGCGCCTATCTGAGTTATTTTCTCAATGGTGCAACTGGCGGTGTCATTGTTACCATGCAAACAGTCATTTTCTTACTTGCGTTTTTCTTTGCCCCCAAACATGGCATGTTAGCCTCCCGCAGACGAGCCAGAAAGGAATCTCTGGCGTTGATTCAGGAGCAACTCTCATGAACACATTTATTGAATTAATGACTGAACCTTTTATGCATGAATTTATGCGCCGAGCTATCTTTGCTGCCATGATGGTGGGAGCTGTTTGCGCAGTTCTCTCCTGTTACTTGGTTTTAAAAGGCTGGTCGCTGATGGGAGATGCCATTTCCCATGCGGTTTTACCGGGTATCGTGCTTGCTTTTGTAGCAGGGATACCCCTTGCAATAGGAGCGTTCCTTTCCGGTATATTTTGTGCATTTGCCACTGGGTATCTAAAAGAGCATAGCAGAATCAAAGAAGATACTGTTATGGGGATTGTTTTCTCAGGGATGTTTGCATTTGGGTTAGTGCTGTTTACTCGTATTGATACGGATCAACACCTGACACACATTTTATTCGGCAGCATACTCGGCATTACTCAACATGAATTGCTGCAAACACTGTGCATCGCAGGGATTACACTGGCTATTGTGTTGTTAAAAAGAAAAGATTTCATGCTCTATTGCTTTGATCCCAATCAGGCACGAGTAGTTGGTCTTCCCGTAAGACTTCTCCATTACGGATTATTATCGCTGTTGGCGCTAACCATTGTCGCATCCTTGCAAGCCGTCGGCATCATCCTCGTCATTGCGATGTTAATCTCACCTGGCATTATTGCTTTTATACTGTGCCGAAGTTTTGATCGCATGCTCATTGTGGCCATGGTTGCTTCTATATCATCCAGCGTGCTTGGAACGATCATCAGCTTCCATATTGATGGTGAAACCGGCCCCTGTATCGTCATTATTCAAGCCATTTTCTTTACTATTGCACTTATTTATGACCAAATAAAATTAGCTTGCAAGAAAGCCAACAAAGGATCGTTTGAAAAAATACTCTCCCAAACGACATCAATTCCAGAAAAATTAAACTAAAAAGAATAAAGTGCCATATCAAATTTGAGATATGGCCTTATTAATTTCCATTAAAATCCCTTTTAGCCTGTTCAAATGTTACATCTGTCTGTAATATAAGCACAGAAACTGTCAACTTAATGAGGTGAACCATGTGGCAAGCAGTGAACCGTCTATTAAGTGAGCATTTTGGTGACGCTGAAATTCGCGATAAAACGGAATTGACAGGGGGAGATATTCACCATGCCTGGTACATTAAATATGGTGAACAAGCTGTTTTTATCAAATCCAACATGAAAGAAATGCTGCCAATCTTTAAGGCAGAAGCAGAACAACTGGATTTACTGGCTCGCAGCAAAACAATCCGTGTTCCTGACGTTTATGGTGTCGGTCATGACCGCAACTCTAGTTTCCTGTTGCTGGAACATTTACCTATAAAACCCTTTAACCCACATAGTGCGTATCTTTTCGGTCAACACCTTGCAAGGCTACATCAATGGAGTGAACAACCTAAATTTGGTTTTGATTTTGATAACATGCTCGCAACCACCATACAGCCTAACGGGTGGCAAAAACGCTGGAATCACTTTTACGCCGAAAAACGCATTGGATGGCAATTGCAACTTGCCGCTGATAAAGGCATGGTATTTGGGGATATTAGCCAAATTGTCGAAATGATCGGTGATAAATTACATAACCATCACCCTCAACCTTCTCTCCTGCACGGCGATCTATGGCCAATGAACTGTGCATCATTGAACGATAATTGTGCAGTCACTTTTGATCCTGCCTGCTATTGGGGAGACCGTGAATGTGATCTGGCAATGTTGCCTCTTTACCCAGATCTTCCTTTACAAATATTTGATGGTTATCAGAGTGTCTGGCCATTGCCTAAAGATTTCCTTGAGCGCCAACCTATTTACCAACTCTATTATTTATTAAATAGATGTAATCTTTTCGGAGGCGATCATTTTATCTTAGTACAAAAGATAATTGATAATCTTTTATCCGAACAGGCATAAAAAACTTTGTTAATGTGGTAGTTAGAATTCATTACATTAAAAATATGAATTTATTTTAACCAAAGCACTGTATGGTGCGTCCTTGCATAGTCATTAACTATTATTTAATTACATTACCACTCCCCAAAATTTAAATAAGAAATAAGCAATTGCACCGATAATGATAGGTGATATGTAAAGGATAAAAATCTGGCTGAATAAAGAATGACGGGGGAATTTAATTTTAGCTTCTAATTGTTCTTTGGTTATTCCACTTTCCTTCGCAAGTTCAAGGAGCATTTGATCTTCAATGCGCTCTTTGATGAATTTAAATTGACGATACATTCTCAAACCGGACGCACTCATTGCCAAACCAACAAACATCAGAATATAAATAACAAGAAAACTGATATTTTCCCCTGTGATCCCAGTAAGACGAGCTGGATTTGGTGAATGCTTCCAGAAAAAATCCAAAAATGGTGTATTAAATTTAATCATTTCTGTCATCATCCTGAGAAAATCATTTAATACCGCGTTAATACCATCACCTTTAACACCATTACCTTCAACACCATGTTGCCATGCGATCAGATTAACCACTGAGGCAAAAGTTGATAATAAAGACGGTACAAAAATAATCCAGCCCAAGATCCGTTTAGCAATAGCTACATATCCAGCTTGTTGATACGTCATGACATTCTCCATTGGCATAAATCATTTTATTTTTACTCAATGATAGTTCATAAGGAACCAACTTTAATCCTATTAGGAGAATAATTATCTTGTCTTTCCCATAAAAGTATTTCAGCTTTGTTAGCATCCATAACGAGATTTAATTTACTGAAATTGTTACAATTAAATCTCATTAATCACTGTTATTATCGTGGAGAGACTTGGGATGTCATTTCGTTTATCTATAGAAGCCGCCATTTTCCAATCCCTGTTGCACTATACATGACATGGCAGCGCAAACATTAATCGCCATATTAGTTAATAACAAATTTTTCCTACTTACCCTCTATCATCCTTGTGCAAAACCCTCTATACTGCCTAACTGTATGTATAAACAGCAATTAACATAAATAATTAGTATAAATCGTTATGACAGCAGAAGGACATCTTCTTTTTTCCGTTGCTAGCCTTGTATTGGCTCACCAACTAGAAATCACACCTGAAATAGCACAGGGAGATTGGTTACATATGCTTCCCGGTGTACTTCTGGCTTCATTGTTACCGGATATCGACCATCCAAGCTCAACGTTGGGCAGATTATTCCGCTTTATATCTATTCCAATAGCACGGTTATGTGGACATCGTGGCTTTACGCACAGTTTATTAGCGCTGCTCGTGGGGGTTACTCTATTCCAGACTGAAATACCTTCTGATTGGCCTATTCCAACTGATTTTGTTCATGCAATGATTATCGGTTATATCAGCCATCTTATTGCTGATATGCTGACGCCTGCCGGTATTCCACTCTTATGGCCACTGAGAATACGTTTTTGTTTCCCTATCCTTAGAGGTAAGGAGCGTAAAAAAGGCGAACGTTTCATTGCCGTATTGGTTATGGTGATCGCTATAATCCTTCCACAACATATCAACTTTTCATTTACTCACTATTTCGACAAATTACAATTTAACAAATTATCGTTTGATAAATTACCTATTGATAAGCTACAGAATTTCTACAAATAGCTGATCAATTCACATGCAGTCAATACCGTAACCCCATTTTAAAATGGGGTTATTAGTTAAAACCAAATAGAAAATCAACAGAAACACATTAGGATATATAACTAATCAAACTAGTTAGTGAAAAATGATTATATAAAATTCCATTTAATTATAAGTAAGCAACTTCTTATACTGATAATATTCTCCCTTAAACATTTCATGGTATGTATTCGATAGATTTCAAATTGAAATACAACTTACAAATCAGAGGATTAAGAGAAAATAGAATACACTTTTCTCATCATCCAGAACGATTACATATCATGCAAAAAAATATATATCACATATAAGTTTTGGAGACTAGGGATGAATTTACCACTCATCATCAACGTGCTCGTTTTTGTAGCACTGCTTGTTTTATTAGCAAAAACAAGTTCAAATCAATGGAGCTTGTCCAAAAAAGTGCTTGTAGCTCTAGTCGTAGGTGTCGTTTTTGGGCTGGCATTAAATATCATTTATGGAACAGATAACCCTACCGTGAAAGAATCCATTAAGTGGTTCAATATTGTCGGTAATGGTTATGTACAATTACTACAAATGGTTATCATGCCATTGGTTTTCGCTTCCATCCTAAGCGCCGTTGCACGCTTACATAAAGCCTCTTCCTTAGGGAAAATCAGCTTTCTTACCATTGGTACATTATTGTTCACTACCGCAATTTCCGCTTTAATCGGCATATTAATTGCCAATTTATTTGGGCTAAGTGCAACTGGACTCATTCAAGGCACTCAAGAAACAGCTCGTTTATTAGCAATCGAAAGCAATTATATTGGCAAAGTTGCAGACATGAGCGTGCCTCAAATCATTCTTTCTTTTATCCCCAAAAATCCCTTTGCTGATCTGACAGGAGCGCGGCCTACTTCCATTATTAGTGTTGTCATTTTTGCGACGTTCTTAGGCATTGCCGCATTACAAATGCTAAAAGATGATCATGAACGCGGTAATCGGGCTCTCGTTGCCATTGATACAATGCAGGCATGGGCAATGAAACTGGTTAGGTTGGTTATGCGCCTCACACCCTATGGCGTAATGGCGCTAATGACCAAAGTTGTTGCCAGTTCCAATATCCATGATATTACTCAATTAGGTAATTTTGTTGTTGCTTCTTACATCGCGCTTGGCCTGATGTTCGTTGTACATGGTGGGCTTTTGGCATTCACGGGAATTAATCCCCTGAAATTCTTTAAAAAAGCAGGCCCTGTACTGACATTTGCATTTACCAGCCGTTCAAGCGCGGCAAGTATCCCTTTGAATGTTGAGACACAAACTCGCCGCCTCGGTGTACCTGAGTCCATTGCCAGCTTCTCTGCTTCTTTTGGTGCGACTATTGGACAAAATGGTTGTGCGGGTATTTATCCGGCCATGCTGGCAGTGATGGTGGCGCCAACTGTAGGTATTGATCCCTTTGATCCTGTGTGGATTGCGACACTTGTGGGAATTGTGACTATCAGCTCTGCCGGTGTTGCTGGCGTTGGTGGTGGAGCAACATTTGCAGCCTTGATTGTTCTGCCTGCCATGGGACTCCCTGTCACCTTAGTGGCACTGCTAATTTCTGTTGAACCTCTGATTGACATGGGACGTACCGCATTAAATGTTAATGGTGCGATGACAGCAGGGACAATCACCAGTCAATTGATGGGAAAAACCAATAAAGAAGTGTTTTCGCAAGATGAAAAAGTGGTATTAAACCAGTCTTAATTCAAAAGAGATTAAAATAGGATCAACTAATAAAGCCGAGGGTCATGATAAACCTCGGCTTTGTATTTTATCGCATTATTTTAGGTATTCACCGCTGCGAAGCGCTTCAATACGCTTGTCCAATGGCGGATGGGACAAGAACAATTCACTGAAACTCTTCGATTTGCCATTAATACAGAATGCCATCATTCTCCCCTCTTCCTGAGGTTCATAGCTGGTCTTAAGACGTTGCAACGCAGCAATCATCTTTTCGCGTCCAACCAATTTTGCTGACCCTGCATCTGCATGGAATTCACGGTAACGGGAGAACCACATGGTAATAATACTTGCCAGAATACCAAATACGATCTCCAACACCATGGAGAGCACCATGTAGACAATGGGATTGCCATTACTGCTGCTCTCACTTTCATCATCGTTGCTGGAAAGGAAACTTGCAGCAGCCTGTGCAATGATACGTGAAATGAAGATAACGAATGTATTTACGATACCCTGCAATAATGTCATGGTCACCATATCACCATTAGCGATATGGCTAATTTCATGTGCAATGACGGCCTCAGCCTCATCACGGCTCATATTGTTCAGTAACCCTGTACTAACCGCAACCAGTGAAGCATTACGACGTGCCCCTGTTGCAAATGCGTTAATATCCAAGGCATCATAGATAGCCACCTGTGGCATAGTAATTCCAACCTGATCTGCCTGACGACGTACGGTTTCCATCAACCAGGCTTCAGTTTCGTTGGAAGGTTTTTCAATAATTTGCCCACCAACAGAACGCAGCGCCATCCATTTCGACATTAACAAAGAAATGAACGCTCCACCAAAACCAAACAAACCAGCCATAATCATGAGGCCAGCAACACTGCTCCGCTGAACACCTGTAAGTGAAAGTATTATTCCAAACACCACCATAACAGCAAGGTTTGTGAGAAGGAACAAGGCGATTCTCATCATATAAATTTGCTTCCTTTAATGATCAAACAGTTCAACTAAGAGTTAAGCCATAAAATGGGGATTATCCCAATAGTATTCAAGTTTTTTAAGATGTTAAACGATAGAAAAAACATAACTTTACAATATGACAAAAGGCCGACTATCAAGCCGACCTTTTATCTATAGCGAATATTAAAACTATTTCGTTGCAGCCAATTCAGCGGACTGGTGCGCAAAATCCAGTGCAATTTTTACAGATTCATCTAAGTAAGGGTCTGGACCTTTATAATCTTTTGATAAATCATCAAATGACTTGAGCAGCTTTTTACCTTCCCGTTTAAAACGTTCATTAATATGATTCAATTTGATTGTTTCATATTCTTTGTTTTCTTTTTCTCTTTGAGCATAGTTCAAGGAGAAAACACCGTTACGTTCTTTGATGACTTTCTGGTAAGCAATCTCTTGTTTGATATATTTAAACTCAGGATCATTAGCAATCCGTTGATTATGCAGTTTAGTCAGTAACGGCGTTAACGCTGAAATCACTTTCAAGGAAGTATAAGGCGCGGGCTGAATGCTGTCCCAAGGTAACGCATTATCCTCTTGGCTTTCCCCTGTTTCAGAAGGTACTTCCCCTGTCGGCATAACGATATCAGGCGTTACCCCTTTAAGCTGAGTACTGCCGCCATTTATCCGATAAAATTTCTGGATAGTGTATTGCACAGAACCAATCTCTGGCCACTCAGGCCGCAGCATCTGGTCATAAATACGATTCAAAGGGCGGTATTGCTGAACAGTACCTTTACCGAAGGAAGGCTCTCCCACAATTAACCCGCGACCATAATCTTGCATCGCTGCCGCAAAAATTTCAGACGCAGAAGCGCTTCTATTATCAATCAAAACGACCAGAGGTCCTTTATAATATATTGCCTCATCCGTATCTGCTTCCACTTTAACTCTACCAGTATTGTCCCGAATCTGAACAACAGGCCCCGTAGGAATAAATAAGCCAGATAACGATACAGCTTCTGTCAACGCGCCACCACCATTGCCACGCAAGTCAATGATAATCGAGGAAATACCTTGTTTGGTAAGTTTCTGCAACTGTACTTTTACATCGTTAGTTAAGCCGACATAGAAACTGGGTATATCCAGGACACCCACTTTCTCCTTCCCTACGGTTTTCACCGACATCTTGACAGCCTTATCTTCAAGACGGATATTCTCACGGGTTAAGGTAATAATGTGGTTTTTTACCCCCTTCGCACTTGGAATGATTTCAAGGCGGACTTTACTCCCCTTCGGCCCTTTGATAAGAGCAACAACATCTTCCAAACGCCATCCAACAACATCGACAATTGGCTTGCCTACTTGCCCAACACCGATGATCTTATCCCCAACTTTCAATAAATGGCTTTTAGCCGCAGGGCCGCCTGCAAGCAATGAATTAATGGAAATATACTCATCATCATATTGCAAAACAGCACCGATACCTTCAAGAGACAAACTCATCTCTGAATTAAACTGTTCTGTATCACGCGGCGAGAGATAACTAGTGTGTGGGTCTATTTCACGAGCAAAAGCCATCATGATATTTTGAAAAACATCTTCACTCTTGGTTTGTGTGAGGCGTTTCAACAACGTCCGATAACGCTTGGTCAGAATTTCTTTGATTTCTTTATCATTTTTGCCGGATAACTTAAGGTTTATCCAATCAGATTTTATTTTAGCATCCCAAAGTTTATCCAACTCCTCAACACTCTTTGGCCACGGTGCTTTAGTACGGTCAGCTTCGATTTTGTCATAGCCGTTTAAATCAACAGGTTGATCTAAATGAGCAAGGACATATTGATAACGTTCAAAACGACGCTTTTGCATCAGATTAAAGAGGTCATAAGGAAGTTTTAGCTCGCCATTTTCAAGCTCTTTTCCTAACTCGCCTTTTTGGACCGCGAACTGCGCGATATCAGATGCCAAAAAAACATTGTGCCCATAATCCAATTGATTCAGGTAACGATCAAAAATTTTTCCTGAGAAATCCACATCCAGATAAAACTGGCGATAATGGGAACGAAGAAAGCGGGAAGCAATCCGCTTACTTACTGTGGGATGTTGTGGTTCCGGCTTTAGATCTGGCAACTGGCTCAGATTAATAACAGCAGTATTGTGACTACTAGTGACATTGGCGTTGGTAGCATGGCCACCATTAGCGACATTGCCATTAATAGTGTCTGCATAACCTATACTAGAAAATGATAGACCTAAAACGAAAGCCAAAATAATGAGTTTGTTCATGCCCAAGTTGGCCTCCGTATCAGAACTTTAAGTGTTCTGCGCGTACAATCATTGCTAAACCAGTAGGTAACTGCACCCTTACACCATCTTTTGCAATTTCAAGCACAGATGCGTTCACTAGGCTCTTTCCTACATTGACTTTGATTGTCTGACCGACTGTCAAAGAGGATACGTCAGTGACTGAAGTTAATTCAGGTTGTGCAATTTTCTTGATGGTTTTGTCTGCTGGTTTACGCGATTGTTGCTGACGGTCTTGCGAACGTGCTGGACGTTTTTCATCATCGCCTGATCTCTTTTGACGGCGAGGAACCGGCTTCTTATTCACAGGACGATCATTTTTCTTGTCAGATACGTTTTCAGCTTCACGTTTCTTGGCACGCTGCTCGGCGCGTTGAGCCTGTACCCGTGCTTTCGCTTCCGCCAGTTGTTGACGCGCATGTTCAATATGTTCAACTTCCAGCTCACCACACATGTTCCCGTCAAGGTCAACACGCTGAGCGCCCTCCTTTACACCATAGAGATAGCGCCAACTGGAAGTATACAAACGCAGGGCAGAACGGAGCTGTGTTTTACTTAAACACTCTTCCTCCTGAATGCGTTCAACGATGTCCTGAAAGATCCCAATCTTCAAAGGACGTGCTTCACCTTCTGCTACAAAGCAAAGCGGGAAGCGCTCAGCCAAGAAAGCAATGACTTCTTTACTACTGTTCAACTTAGGTTGATTTTCCATGAAATTTCCTGATTACAACGGTTTTGCCAACCAGCGCAGGCATGAACAGGCGACATTATAATAGCGTTGCTGATAAATGCCACGTTATACGTATGTTAAGTTACGTTCTGTTGTAGATATTTTGACACAACACATTGTCCCAAATGGTTACAAAGCCTGATAACTAGCGCTTTCAAGCCATTTTCATCATGCTCGTCAAACCGATCAAAAACCGTGCTATCAATATCCAAAACACCAATAACATGCCCATTGATTACCAAAGGAAGCACAATTTCAGCATTACTGGTGGCATCGCAGGCTATATGACCAGAGAAAGTATGCACATCGGAAATACGCTGTATACTCTTATTTGCAACAGCCGTTCCACATACACCTTTTCCTATTGGAATGCGAACGCAAGCGTTCTTGCCCTGAAATGGCCCTAATATTAGGGTATCATTATCTACTAAATAAAAGCCAACCCAATTAACATGATCCAAACGTTCGTATAACAATGCACTTGTGTTAGCAAGAGAAGCAATAAAGTCGCACTCCCCTGATAGCAGTGCTATCAAGCTATCTGCTAGTTCTTGATAAAACTGATTCTTATCCATAAGCCCCTACACAATAGATGTAAATCAAACAAAATATTAACAATGGTTTTACACAAGGTTTTTGCCATATCTAACAGACTATTTCTGAACGTGATCTGTCACTATGACTTGAAATTTCTTTCAGAATACCGTTTCTCTTCCTGAATTTAAATTTTCTTTAATTATTTTTACCAGTATTCACTTATAAAATTTAGGGCGATATCACAGCTTAATTAAAAGATGGCCTGACTTACATTCAGGATTGTGCCTTTGTTCATATTTTTATGATAAATAAAAAAAGGCCGAGTTCACTCCTCTACTCGGCCTAGGGAAAAATGGCTCTATCAAAGAGCCTTGCGCTAAAAGTTACCATTGAGACGTAGAACAACTTACCATTTAAAGCGTAGTTGACATGCAATGATTTACCAAGTTTTAGCCATTATCGGTTGAATGGGACAGGGTCACATAAAGTCAATGCGGCTTGCTGAAATGGCTCAATACTCATTTTTTGGTTGGGATGTTCAGGATCATTTAAAAGGATAGTATCTAATGATGATGCAATAACTTTATTGGATTTCATCAGTTGTATCGCTTGATCATTCAACGGATACTGCATCAGTGTACTAGGATTTATCACAAACAACGCGCCACCTGACCGACAATCAAGCATAACCTCTTCGCGGGTAAATGCCCATTGTTTGCCAAACTGTAGTTTACTAATCGTTTTTATCGGTGCAGCGACTCCCTGAAAAGAGAGAAGCAAAAAAGCCAGCGCCCAAAATACTCGTTTCATTATCATTCCCCTGATAGATACATGTCGTGATTTTATCGCTAATTTTCCTGTTTATGTACTCAGATTTGCCTCAATCGTTCAAAGATCACACAGGAGGTTGCGTTGCAAAAATCGCTACGCATAACAATGCCGTTGTACCCAGAATCATTTCCAGCCAGCTATTGATGATCAATTGCTGATAACTTCCTTTCTGCTTTAACGTTGGCACTAAGATATAGCGATTAATCAAAGCCAAAAGTACCATTCCAATAACCATAATTATTTTTAGCCATAACATGGATTGATATTCAGAAAGTGTTCGATTGAAAATAGGCCAACCCGGAATGAGAATCACACTACTGATAATTCCCGTCACAATCACCAGAAACACAGCAAAATGCCCATAAAGAGAGAATTTTCTCATGGCTGTTATGCTATGTGAATAGAGGTCAACCGCGATATTTTCGCGATGAGAGGATAAGTTTGTTTCTGATGTCTGCCTTAAGCGCAAAAATTGTAGACACAATAAAAATGGCCACAATCCACCAAACCAGTAACCTGCGCTCAATAAATGGATAACTTGATTGGCTTGAAGAAACAATCCTAGACTCCCTTCATACATCGCCGCATGTCCAATGAAGGCATGGCTGGTGAGTAGAATGATTGAGCAACCCAACAACAGGAAATTTCTGGCCTTGATATTGGAAAGGAACAATCCGCCGACCGCAAAAGCAGCGATCAATAACTGCCATTTCCATACTTGCCCAAAAGAGGTTCCTAACACCGCTAACCAGATATCCAGAGCATAAACATCGTGCCAGCCATCCCCCATCAATCCAGCCTGTGCAATAAACCAGACGATTGAGGTTATGAAAGCCAGCACAGTGCTGATTAAAACTCCCACTTTCAGCCGTTCTCTCATTAACGCCGAGAAATGACCAGAAACCAGCATGACCGTGAATAAGCTCAGGCCAAACATCAACATCACAACCACAAAATGAGAGAAACGGCAAAATACGTATAGCGCCTCTAGGGAAATCATTATCTTACAGTGAAACTATAAACGCCTTTGGTTTTATGACCATCGACGGAGAGCACACTCCAGTCAACACGGTATTTTCCTGCAACAAGTTGCCCTTCAACTGGCAGGATTAATTGAGTTTTGGTTTCAGGATCAAGCGCCAATTTACCTGTTTTAACCGCACTCTTTTCTGGACCAATCAATTTTACCTGACTGAACCCAAGTTCAATACGTTCTGAGAAGCTCAAGGTGATGGCTTGTGGGGCAGTTTCAATCGTTGTGTTTTCTGCGGGAGTCTGATCTTTCAAATGTGCATGAGCCAAAGCCTGCTGGCAAGACATGCCGACAAACAGAACCACAAGAGCAGATAATTTGGTCCAGAATGAACGGATGTTAAGAATAGACATATAGATAACCCTTTAATATGTAGATGAATTTTTTATACTTGAAGGGAGATTCTATACCAAAAAATCTGTTTAATCTGCGGTAATTGGCGAGTAATGTCCTGACCTGTGAGGCACTACGCAAAAATGGGGATATTAGGGAGATAAAGAGAGAGCCGTAACTCCCATTTCACCGCGCATAAAAAAACACACGGAGAAATGGGAACTACGGTGAAAAACAATTCAATCAGGCGTGTGCTGGTGCCATAGATAATCCCTTAAGATCTTTATCCAGCAAAAACAGCGATTTTCCGCTTTCACCCACCATATCCAATTTATCCAGGATAGATTTGAACAGTTTCTCTTCTTCGTGCTGTTCAGCAACATACCACTGTAAGAAATTAAAGGTGGAGTAATCTTGTGTTGTCATCGCGACATGAGCGAGCTTATTGATCTCTTCTGTGATCAGTTTTTCATGCTCATAAGTTTGATTGAACACATCTGAGATAGACTTGAATTCAACAGGAGGAGCCTGAATAGCACCCAATACAGGCATTGAACCCGTGTCGCCCAAATAATCAAACAAACGTTGCATATGTTGCATTTCTTCCTGCGAATGGGTTCTTAAAAACGCAGCGGCACCTTCATATCCCTTATCACTACACCATGCACTCATTTGCAAGTATAAATTCGCAGAGTAAAATTCCAGATTTAATTGTTCGTTTAATTTTTTGATCATTTCTTGTTTTAACATCGGCCGATTCTCCTAATTATTCGTTAAACTCGGCGTATTATGCCAATTAAAACCGCATAAGACAAAAATAAAATTAAAATATTTAACACATTGATAATAAACAATTTATTTATAAAAAACCAACAAGAATAAATCTCATTAAATATAAGAAAATAAGAATTAGTCTTGGATTCGCATAGTAAGTGCAATTTCTAAGAAAGGCGGTCAGTTGCTATAGTAGGCATCTTTCTCGCCAAAGGAAAATGCACTATGGCCTATACGCAACTGACCGAAACAGAAAGATACCAGATTTTCGGCTTAAAAGAAGCCGGTTTTACACAACGTTTTATTGCAACGTCGCTTAATCGGGCCCCATCAACAATTAGCCGGGAATTGAGACGAAACCGGGAAGCCGAGAAATATGAACCTGAACAAGCTCAGCGTAAAGCATTAGAACGCCGTCATTCTAAGGTAAAAGCCGTAAAAATCACGCCAGAGATAACAAAGTGGATAAAACAGTTAATTTGGCAAGATTTAAGTCCGGAACAAGTTGTGGGTTATCTCAAGCGGGAAGCGAAAATCTCTTTACATCATGAAACAATTTATCGATTGATTTATAAAGATAAAATAAATGGCGGTGATTTATGGCAACATCTTAGGATAGCGAAAAAACCGTATCGTAAACGCTATGGAAGCCATGAGCACAGAGGAAAAATTAAAAACAGAGTCAGTATTGATAAGCGCCCAAAAATTGTTGATAAAAAGCAGCGTATTGGGGATTGGGAAGGGGAAACTATCGTTGGCAAAGATCGTAAAAATGCCTTATTGATTTTAGTTGAACGAAAAATCGTATTTTACGATCATCATTTAAACTTGAAGATAAAACAAGCAGAAGGTGGTGCAAAAGGGGCGACAAGACCTTTTTTCGAATAAAAAACCTAAAAGTTAAAAACAATTACCTTTTGATAAACGGACTCGAATTTGCCGAACACGAACGGATCGGTAAAAATTTAGAGACAAAAATTTATTTTGCTCATCCGTATTCCCCTTGGGAAAGAGGGATAAATGAGAACATAAATGGATTAATCAGAGATTACTTCCCAAAAGGAACCGATTTTAATAAGGTATCAGAGCGGGAGGTTAACCTTGTGGCAAACCGACTAAATAATCGACCACGTAAGACACGAGATTATAAAACACCGAATGAGTTATTTACAGGAACCCCAACTCATTTACTTCGTTCATTACGGTGTTGCGCTTAATATGCGAATCCAAGAGTTTTATTTAATTAAATTTTTATGCAAAAAAACATTTTTAATAAAAATGAGAATTGATGTTATTTATATTTATCAAGGTGCTTTTTTGTCCTTTTTAAACAACTTGCCAAACAAGAAAGAGTCGATTAATTTTCTTTCCAGAGAAATAAAAAATACGTTTTCAGAGAGGCCAGTATGGAACATAACTTAGCCAAGTTATCTAAAGATGAGATGGATAAGGTCAATGTTGATTTAGCAGCATCCGGTGTTGCTTTTAAAGAACGCTATAACATGCCTGTGATCCCTGACACCGTTGAGCAATCACAACCCTCACACCTGCGGGAATATTTCCAGCAGCGCTTGCAGCACTACCGCCAGCAATCAAGGTTACTGTCACGTCTGCCTTATGAGCCGAAAAGTCGTTGACAGGATGATAAGGTAAAAAGGATAACCACCTCTTTGCGGGTGGTTATCTCCGCTATTTTCCAGCAAATTTATCCGTCGCCTTGATGAGTTGGTGTAAAATGCCCGCTTCATCAAAAGAATGGCCAGCGCCTTCCACAATATGCAGTTCAGCCTCCGGCCAGGCTTTTGCCAAATCCCACGCATTCTGTACCTGACAGGCCATATCATAGCGCCCATGAATAATCACTGCGGGGATATGCCTGATCACATCAATGTGGTTCAGTAATTGCTGCGTTTCATCCATAAAACCATTATTGATAAAGTAATGATTTTCAATACGCGCAAATGCCAAAGCAAAATTCTCTTCGGAGAAAGAATCTGAGTTTTCAGAAGGCAACAATGTTACTGTTTCGCCTTCCCAGAGACTCCATAAACGCGCAGCTTCCAACTGCACTTGCAAATCTTCACTCGTCAGCCGTTTGTTATAGGCGAATATCACATCCTTACGCTCTTCTTCCGACAGGATAGATAATGTACGTTCCCATTTTTCCGGGAAAAAACGAGAAGCGCCTTCTTGATAATACCACTGCAATTCTTGGGGACGGAGCAAGAAGATCCCTCGCAATACTAATTCTGACACCCTGTCCGGATGTTTTTCAGCGTAAGCTAAAGACAGCGTTGATCCCCATGAGCCACCAAAAACCAGCCACTTCTCAACGCCCATAAGATGACGCAGCCGTTCAAGATCTTCGATCAAATGCCAGGTTGTATTATTTTCCAGGCTGGCATGAGGCTTAGAACGCCCGCAACCACGCTGATCAAATAACATAATATGGTAACGTTCGGGATCGAATAACCGGCGATGATAGTTTGCTATTCCACCACCAGGGCCACCATGAATGAATACCGCAGGCTTACCTGCCGGATTACCGCACAACTCCCAATAAATCTGGTGCCCGTCTCCCGTCTCTAAGTATCCTGTTTGATACGCATTATAAGCGGGGTAGAGTTTTCGTCGTTCCGTCATAAGGCCCTCTCACTGTTTAAACAAAACGGGATACTCTCCAGTATCCCGCACATATTTACAGAAAAGATAGTGTGACAAATTTTTACTTCACTTCACTATAACTGATAGTCTCTTTTTGACAATCAATGGTGACATTGTAACTTTTGTCTTTTTTTGTCCCCCGGACGATAAGTGGAACCTGTAACGTGTTCGCATCACCCGTAATATCATTGACATTTACCCATGCAATCGGTTTTGACGTGCCTAATTGCTTTCTGTCTTTATCCCAATGATTAATCCGATTTTGTAAAAAATCTTGCTTAACCTGTGCCGCCACTTGATCTTTGGTTAAATTTTGGCAAGAAATAAACTTCGCCACACGCTCGTTTTCAGCCGCGCTTGTAGTAAACGAAACAGCAAGCAGAACACCTGCACTCAATAAACCAATACGATGAATAAACTGATTTGCCTTCATATTTACCTCCTATTACCTTGCAAATAATATGGATTAAAAGTTGCGATAAATTAACATGTAGTAGAAAGTAATTATGTGAGTTTTGTTAAAAATGCGTTGCGATTAGTTTTCGTCATCCTCAAATAAAACAGGGATCTGCTCTTTACCCTGATGCTTTTCGCGCAATTCCTTAGCAACAATGGCAATGGCTTCGCCACTGCCCATCCCTTCGGAAATGAGCTGATGGATCTTTTCTACGGCAGCTTGCTGCTCTTCATGGGATAGTGCCGGCATACCTGAAAACATAGCGATAACCTCAAACAAAACATAACAATTAATGGCAGGCAGCGATTATAGCCTTTTTTATCTCAAGTCAGGAGTGGGATTATGTGATAATCTCCGCCGATTAATATGTTACTCCTTGTGAATTGCCAAACACGATACTGATTCTGTCATGAAAATTGCATTACAAAAACGGCAACTACCTTATTCTCCTGATCTTGCCATTCACTATTTCGCCCCGCTTTCTGCATTACCTTGGGCGATGCTGTTACATTCCGGAACGGCTGAACATCCGCATAATCGCTTTGATATCCTCGTCGCTGAACCTGTGACAACATTTGTCACTCAAGGAAAATCGACCGAAATTAATCATCATGGTCAGGTTGCTCTTTCTCAGGAAGATCCCTTCCTGTTGCTGAAAAACCATCTTCACGCCTCTGGTGTCAATGCGCAGTTTGATCCGGATCTCCCTTTTCAAGGAGGCGCATTAGGGATATGGGGATACGATCTTGGGCGACGCATCGAAAAGTTACCCGAATTAACCGCCAATGAACTGGGCTTCCCGGATATGGCCATCGGTATCTACGATTGGGGGGTCATTATTGATCATCAGCTCCAACAGGCAACATTATTGAGCTACCACAATATTGACGAACGGCTGATATGGCTGGAGTCTTTGCAAGAAAATCGGCAAGAAGATTTTTCTCTGACCAATCCGTGGCAATCCAACATGACAGCCCAGCAATACCATGAAAAAATTGCTCAAATCCACCGCTACCTGCGAGAAGGGGATTGCTATCAAGTCAATTTATCCCAACGGTTCCATGCCAATTATCAGGGCGATGAATGGCAGGCATTTATCCGGCTCAATGAGAGTAATCGGGCGCCTTTTTCTGCCTTTATCCGCTTACCTGAGCACTGTGTTATCAGCATCTCACCTGAACGTTTTATTCTTCTGGAAGATAACCACATTCAGACTCGTCCAATAAAAGGAACGCGGCCACGATTACCAGACCCCGCAGAAGATCAACGGCAAGCCGAGAAATTAGCCAGTTCACGGAAAGATCGCGCTGAAAACCTGATGATTGTTGATCTGCTGAGAAATGATATTGGGCGGGTGGCGACTCCCGGCTCAGTCAAAGTCCCTGAGTTATTTGTTGTCGAACCTTTTCCGGCCGTACATCATCTGGTCAGCACCGTCACCGCAACCTTGCCTGACACCTATCACGCCACTGATTTACTGCGGGCCTGTTTTCCGGGGGGATCAATTACGGGAGCGCCTAAAATTCGCGCTATGGAAATCATTGAAGAATTGGAACCGCATCGCAGACATGGATATTGTGGTGCGATTGGCTATATTAGTTTCTGCGGTACAATGGACAGCAATATTACTATTCGTACCTTACTGACAGAAAAAGGAAAAATTTACTGTTGGGCGGGTGGTGGTATCGTCGCAGACAGCATTGCTGAAAAAGAGTATCAGGAAACATTTGATAAACTCGGGCGGATCTTACCTCAATTAGGGGAACTCTCTCTACCATGATATCGATTTCTGACTTCATCCATCGGTTTCAATTACAGCTTCCTGCACGGCCGGCACATTTGGCGCACAACCCACGGAATGCTGCGGTGTTATTGCCGATCATATGTAAGCCAGAACCCACGCTGTTACTCACTCAACGCTCCGCACATCTCCGCTCCCATGCGGGGCAAATTGCTTTTCCCGGCGGAGCGGCAGATCCGGAAGACGCTTCCCTGATTGCTACTGCCTTGCGTGAGGCAGAAGAAGAAGTCAGCCTGCCGCAGAATAAAGTGCAAATACTGGGGCAATTAGCCCCGTTGGACAGTATCGGCGGTTATTGTGTGACTCCGGTCATTGGGCTGGTTGCCGAACCTATCGTTTTTCGAACCAATCCAGCCGAAGTCGCCGGCATTTTTGAAATTCCCTTGTCTGATGCCCTTTCCCTGCCCCATTATCGCTATCTGGATATAAAACGTCGCAACCAGCAGCGCCGGGTCTATTTTTACTGGCATCAGGAGCATATGATTTGGGGATTAACCGCGGCTATTATTTATCGTTTAGCGCAGCAAGTGCAAAAAACATCCTGAACTGGACAAAAAATGCCATAAAACTGTGCATTACTTATCCATAATCATATCAATTGCTATTATAATTAAAAAAAAACTGTAAACTCCTTTATCAACACTACCAAATAACAGTAAAGTAGCGCGCTTTATATAAATAACTATATCTCTTTCTTCTTAAAGGAGTCTGGCGTGATTAGCGTTTTCGACATGTTTAAGGTGGGTATTGGCCCATCCAGCTCTCATACTGTTGGTCCTATGAAAGCAGGCAAACAATTTGTCGATGATCTTGTAAACCAGGGGGTAATGTCCTCTATCACGCGTGTAGCTGTTGATGTGTACGGCTCACTTTCATTAACCGGGAAAGGTCACCATACGGATATCGCTATCATCATGGGTTTGGCAGGTAATATGCCGGCAACCGTTGATATTGATTCAATTCCAGGTTTTATTCGTGATGTTGAGCAAACTGAACGTTTGCCGCTGGCAAATGGTTTACACGAAGTCGATTTTCCTCGCGATGGCGGTATGAACTTCCGTAGCGATAACCTATCACTGCACGAAAACGGCATGCAAATTCATGCGTTCGCCGGTGACGAAAAAGTTTACAGCAAAACCTACTACTCTATCGGTGGTGGTTTTATTATTGATGAAGAACATTTTGGCAAGCCATCCCAAGATTCCAAACCTGTTTCTTACCCTTACAGTTCGGCGGCAGAATTGCTGATGAACTGTAATAAGACAGGCTTGTCTCTTTCTGGCTTGATGATGAAAAATGAGTTGGATTTACACAGCAAAGAAGAAATTGCTGAGTATTTCGCGGATGTCTGGGCAACCATGCAGGCCTGTATTGAACGTGGCCTGAACACCGAAGGGGTTTTGCCAGGCCCCTTGCGTGTTCCCCGCCGTGCAGCAGCCTTGCACCGTATGCTGACATCCTCAAACAAATTGTCTAATGACCCAATGAATGTGGTTGATTTAATCAATATGTTTGCCCTGGCCGTCAATGAAGAAAACGCCGCCGGCGGCCGTGTTGTTACCGCACCAACCAATGGGGCATGTGGTATCGTCCCTGCCGTCCTGGCCTATTACAACCACTGCATTGAACCGGTGACACCGGAACTGTACACCCGCTATTTCCTGGCGTCTGGTGCCATCGGCATCCTGTATAAGATGAATGCTTCTATTTCTGGTGCGGAAGTTGGCTGTCAGGGTGAAGTTGGCGTTGCGTGTTCGATGGCGGCGGCCGGCATTGCAGAATTACTTGGCGCCAGCCCTGAACAGGTTTGCATCGCAGCAGAAATTGGCATGGAACATAACCTCGGCCTGACTTGTGACCCTGTCGCGGGACAAGTGCAAGTTCCCTGCATTGAACGTAATGCGATCGCTTCAGTCAAAGCGATCAATGCTGCCCGCATGGCACTCCGCCGTACCAGTGAACCGCGGGTTTCTCTCGATAAAGTGATTGAAACCATGTATGAAACCGGCAAGGACATGAACGCGAAATACCGTGAAACTTCACGCGGGGGTTTGGCGATTAAAGTTCAGTGTGACTAATATAAGGTATCACTCACTGATCTTGTGATGAGCGATATTTTTGACTGTTTTTTTGCCATATCTACATGCTAGCCTAAATAATATCCCTGCCATTTGGTGGGGATATTTTTTTTGGCTGAAACGAATTAACAAAGTACATTATTTTCCATTTTCCGCTAAAAATATCACGATTTTTTTATGAAGAAATTAATAAAATGTTACCGGAAACAGAGATAAAAACCCATAACATGCAAATTTACAGTATTTAAAATCTATAATTTCTATTTACAAAGAATAAAACATCGTTTTAGCCTGTCAAAACAGTCTGTCTTAATTTTTCTGACTGACAGCAATTTTCTTAAAGGCTGCAAATGATAATCTAATGACATATTTTCTTATGTAACAAAATATAAAACCACGGGAAATGAAATTTTCAGTGTATTTTCCATACAGTTTTATATTCGTGACTATCCTTTTGATTGATAGGAAGTTCAATACATTAGAAATATTGAGTGTGAGCTTGCAGTAGTTTTAAGTTCAATTGTTATAGAAAGGGGAAAACAAGTGAGTATAGCCATTATGATTGGCACACACGGGGCGGCGGCAGAACAACTGCTGCGTACCACAGAGATGTTGATTGGAGAACAGGAAAATGTCTCTTATATCGACTTTGTATCCGGTGAAAATGCTGATACGTTATTCGAGAAATACAATGAAAAACTGAAGTCGCTGGATACAGGGCAAGGCGTTCTGTTTTTCGTCGATACCTGGGGCGGAAGTCCATTCAATGCCGCAAACCGTATTGTGCTTGATAAAGATAACTACGAAATCGTCACGGGGGTAAATGTCCCGATGCTGGTTGAAGCGTTCATGTGCCGTGATGATGATCCTTCTATGGAAGAGCTGGTTTCCGTTGCATTGGAAACCGGCAGAGAAGGTATCCGGGCGCTTAAAACCGTACAAGCTGAAGAAGAAGAAACTGCAAAACCTGAGCCTGTCAAACCAACCGCTGCACCTGCTGTTTCAGCAACCCCCATTGCAACAACTTCTGCGGGCGGCCATATGAAGATTGCCCTCGCACGTATTGATGATCGCCTTATCCACGGTCAAGTTGCTACCCGCTGGACGAAAGAAACTAACGTCAAGCGCATCATCGTGGTCAGTGATGACGTTGCCCAAGATACGGTGCGTGCTACTTTGTTGAAACAAGTTGCACCTCCCGGTGTCAGCGCACATGTTATCGACGTTGCCAAATGCGTTCGGGTTTACAACAATCCCAAATATGCCGGTGAACGCGTTATGCTGTTATTCACCAATCCAACCGATGTCCTGCGTATTGTCGAAGGAGGTGTCGCCATTGAATCCATCAACATCGGTGGCATGGCTTTCCGTCAAGGAAAAACCCAGATCAACAACGCCATTTCCGTTGATCAAACTGACATTGACGCCTTTGGGAAACTGAACGCTCGCGGTATAGAACTTGAAGCCCGCAAGGTTGCCAGTGATACTCGATTGAACATGATGGATCTGCTGAAAAAAGTTTAAAAATAACAACAGATGTCACTTTACTCACCATTACTGAATAACAAAATTCTTACCAAATTACATTTGGTTACAGGAGAAAAACAATGGACATTACCGTTGTTCAACTTGTGTTGATATTCATCGTTGCCTGTATTGCAGGTATGGGTTCCATTCTTGATGAATTTCAATTTCACCGCCCGTTGATTGCTTGTACATTAATCGGCTTAGTGCTCGGCGATGTGAAAACCGGCATTATCATCGGCGGTACACTGGAGATGATTGCCCTTGGCTGGATGAATATCGGTGCCGCCGTCGCTCCCGATGCTGCATTGGCCTCCATCATTTCGACTATTCTGGTTATCGCAGGTGGGCAAGATGTCGGTGCCGGTATTGCGTTAGCCATTCCTCTGGCGGCGGCAGGTCAAGTTTTGACGATCCTTGTCCGTACCTTGACGGTGGGTTTCCAACACGCGGCCGATAAAGCGGCAGAAAACGGCAATCTTCGTGCGATCAGCGTTCTTCACATTTCAGCGTTAATGCTGCAAGCCATGCGGATCGCCATCCCTGCCCTGATTGTTGCGATATCCGTCGGCACCTCTGAAGTTCAGCACATGTTAAACTCCATTCCCGAAGTCGTCACCAGCGGCCTGAATATCGCCGGCGGTATGATCGTGGTTGTCGGTTATGCCATGGTGATTAACATGATGCGCGCGGGTTATCTGATGCCTTTCTTCTATCTCGGCTTCGTCACGGCGGCGTTCACTGACTTCAACCTGGTTGCATTAGGCATGATTGGTATTGTTATGGCAATCCTGTATATCCAGCTTAGCCCAAAATACAATCAATCACAGGCAGCCGCTCCTGCTGGCCATGCCGCAAACGACCTTGATAACGAATTAGACTAAGAGGATCAATAACATGTCAGAGACAACAAATATGGGTCAGAAGAAGCTGACACGCAGCGATATTCGCGGTGTATTCCTCCGCTCTAACCTGTTTCAAGGTTCATGGAACTTTGAACGGATGCAGGCTCTCGGTTTTTGCTTCTCAATGATCCCTGCCATTCGTCGTTTGTATCCAGAGAATACCGAAGAAAGGAAGCAAGCCCTCAAACGGCACATGGAATTTTTTAATACTCATCCTTATGTGGCGGCGCCTATTCTGGGTGTCACGATGGCAATGGAAGAGCAGCGTGCCAATGGCGCTGACATTGATGACGGTGCTATCAACGGTATCAAAGTCGGTTTGATGGGCCCGCTGGCAGGAGTCGGTGACCCTATTTTCTGGGGAACCGTTCGTCCCGTCTTCGCCGCGCTGGGTGCCGGAATTGCCATGAGTGGTAGCTGGATGGGCCCTGTGCTATTTTTCCTCCTGTTTAACTTAGTCCGGTTACTGACCCGTTACTTAGGTATCGCTTATGGCTACCAAAAAGGATTGGATATCGTTAAAGATATGGGCGGTGGCTTCTTGCAGAAAATGACGGAAGGCGCGTCAATTCTGGGTCTGTTTGTCATGGGAGCACTGGTCAATAAATGGACCAAAGTGAATATTCCGCTCGTGGTTTCAGAACTGCCTGACCCGGTCACGGGTGAGATGAAAATCACGACCGTACAAACCATCCTCGATCAATTAATGCCCGGCCTCATGCCGTTGTTATTAACCTTCGGCTGTATGTGGTTGCTGCGGAAAAAAGTCAACCCATTATGGATTATCGTGGGCTTTTTCGTGCTGGGGATCGTCGGTTTCCGTTTTGGTTTCCTCGGCTAGATCGATTTATTGCCGCATGACAAAAGTCGCTTATTATCTCCTCGCAACGCGGGGAGATAATAAAATATGACGAAGCCCACGCACGATGAAAATAGGGATTAAAAATGGGTTTGCATGATATTGTTTTGATAGTTTTGATTGTATTCATGCTCGCTTTTGCGATTTATGATGAATTTATTATCAATCAGCTCAAAGGCAAGACGTTGTTAAATATCAAACTTAAAAGAAAACAGCGGATTGATGCCCTGATCTTTATCGTTTTGATTGCCATTGTTATTTACAATAATATTACCTCACATGGCAGCCAGTTCACGACTTATTTATTGTCATTTACCATTCTGGTGACATTATACTTAGGTTATATTCGCTCACCGAAATTAATCTTCAAAAAAGACGGTTTTTATTATGCGAACCATTTTTTTTCTTATGAAAGCATTAAAGCCATGAATTTGTCTGAAGATGGTATTCTTATGATGGACTTAGCGCCGCATAAAATATATCTCTCAGTAACAAATTTGGATGATTTAGAAAAAATTTATCAATTTCTTATCAACAACAAATAATTTCACTTATTCACCCTCGTCGTATTTCAAGATGCCTTAATTATCTCCCCCGCACCGCGGAGGAGATAATATGAATAAGAAGATAACGATACGCATTATCATTTTCATATTTGAAATAGGGCGAAATACTTTTTGCCTTTTAGGCTAAATATGATATCGTCCGCTACAGTCATTGGGGAGTAGCCTGTTCCAGAAAATCGCTGGAATATTCGTATCAACATGCTCGTTTGAAATAAAACGTGGTACGAATGCCTAAAGAACCTATACGGGTATAAATCGGTTGGCAAGACCATAGACACATAACAGCGCCATAGGTTGGGGGTGCGTTGTGTGTATATGGAATCACCCAGCCGAGGCTATTTTGATGAATCTTTACGCAACACTTATTCTCGCGCTCGCCCTTTCTATGGATGCTTTTGCCGCTGCCGTAGGAAAAGGTGCCGCCCTGCACCGACCTAATTTCCGCGAAGCTATCCGTACCGGTATTATTTTTGGTTTGGTCGAAGCCTGTACTCCCTTAATTGGTTGGTCATTGGGCCTGTATGCCAGCCAATATATTATGGAATGGGATCATTGGATTGCCTTTTCCTTACTGTTGATTCTTGGCTGCCGAATGATCATCAATGGTTTCAAGCACGAGCCTGAAATTTCCCGTAAGGCCACGCCTCAACGCTACAGTTCAACGACATTAGTCTTTACTGCCATTGCCACCAGTTTGGATGCGATGGCAATCGGTGTCGGGCTTGCTTTCCTGCAAGTTGATATTCTTCACACCGCAATGACAATCGGTCTTATGACGATGATTATGGCGACATTAGGCATGTTAATTGGTCGCTATATTGGCCCGCTATTAGGTAAAAAAGCCGAATTAATTGGGGGATTGGTTTTAATTGCCATTGGCTTCAATATATTATTCGAACACCTTAATTTATTTATGTATGCAGAATAAGCCATTATTTATTGCCAATACTCTCACTTTCGAATAGCAGTTTTATTAACTGTACATCAACCGGAATATCGTTCGCTATATTCCGGCATTGCTTTCCCTTGCCACTACACTTATACAGTTTAATCCGATCGCAGTCGTTTTTTATTATCAGATGCGTCGATATACTTTTAGCGTGAAATCGGCTTCACAATTAAACTGTTCTTTCGATATTAACTGCGTTTTTACTTCGTCTGATGCCCGCCAGGCAAAAGGCGTCATCTGCAATAAATGATGAGCTTGTTCACCACTCAATGACATAGCGTAGGCCAACGTTTCAGTTGAAATTAATTCAAACGCTTCCCACTGTTCATGATTTTCAGGATGCAAATGCACTTCCTGATAAATCAGCTCCTTCAATTGATACAGGTGGCGAGGACCCGGTGTCACCGTCAGCACAATACCCGCTGTTTTTACTACCCTGGCCAATTCCGCGGCCTTGCAAGGGGCATAAATCCGCAAGATACCATCCAGTGAGCTATCCGCAAATGGCAGCCGATGGCTGGATGCCACGCAAAAATTAACCTCAGGATAACGCTTGGCACCATAGCGGACTGCAACTTTCGCCACATCCAATCCATATACCGCCAATTTCCGCTGCAACTGTTCCTGCACTGCGGCGGTGTAATAACCTTCACCACAACCAATATCCAGCAAAGTTTCCGCGCCTTCGGGTAAATATGCGTTAAGCAATTCAATCGCTTTTTGTTGCAGCGCCCAATAATGGCCTGAATGCAGAAACGCCCTTCTTGCCTGCATCATCTCCACACTGTCACCCGGTTCTTTTGAGCGTTTATGCTGCACAGGCAGTAAATTAACGTACCCTTCTTTTGCACAATCAAACTGGTGATTGTTTTCGCAACGCCATTGATGGTGAGCAAACAGTAAGGGTGAGTGACATAAAGGACATTGATAAGACATAACATTTCGCTGGGTAGGAAAAATCAGGGGCGTACTATAGCATATTTTTGTCCCCCATTATTTTGCTAAGCTAAAGAAATTGAATTGACTATTTTCAGCGCTAAATTATTAGTGCTGTACTCTTTGCCTGGAAAATTGCGCTTGCAAAAACGGTAGTAATAATAAACCTATCATGACAGCACAGACAGAAATGGTGATAAATAGCCCCGTCCAGTGGTAATGCTTTAAAATAACCGCAAAAGGATAACCGCCAAGTGCCGCACCAGTATAAGCAAAGAGGCCAACAAACCCCGTTGCGGCTCCCGCTGCATCTTTATGAGAACATTCCGCAGCCGCCATGCCAATCAACAGTTGCGGACCAAAAACGAAAAAACCAATGGTAAAAAACCCAATGGATTGGAAAATCAAACCAGTCACGGGCATCAGCCACAAGGCCGCCACGGACAAAAAAATCCCCATCGCAAATATCAAGTTCATTGGCCCACGGTTACCGCCAAACACGCGATCAGATCCCCACCCTGCCACCAGCGAACCGACAAAGCCACCAACTTCAAAAAGTGATAATACCGCGTTTGCACTCACTAAATCATAGTGGTGATATTCCGTCAGATAGAGATTTCCCCAATCGTTAATGACTGTACGAACGAGATAGACCAAAACGTAACTCAATGAAAGCAGCCAGATATATTTATTGCAAAACACATAGGTTTTCAGGATTTCTTTGGTCGTTAACCCTTGCCCTTGATTTTCCTGTATCTTCTCTAAGTGATCATTACGAAATTGACCAATGGTCGGCAGCCCCATTGTGGTCGGCTTGTCCCGTAGTCGCCAACATAAAAATATTCCGGCCAGAATAGCTAAACAGCCTGGCACAATAAAGCCTTCCCGCCAGCTAAAATGTAACATCAAAAAACTAATGAACAGGGCAATTAGCGCACTGCCTATATGGTGTGACGTATTCCATAAAGACCACCAAAAACCCCGCTCTGAGCGAGAATACCAACTGGTGAGCAATTTGGCACATGACGGCGCTCCCCATCCCTGAAACCACGCATTTAATATCCACAAAAAGGTGAACATCACAATCGAACTGGACAGACCAAAAAAGATATTAATGATCCCCGTGGCAATTAACCCGACGCCCATGAAATAACGCGGATTAGAGCGATCAGAGATAATGCCTGACAAAAATTTAGAACAACCATAAGTGATATAAAACAGCGTCCCAATCAGGCCAATCTCCCCTTTATCAAGGCTGAGATCAGTGATCATGGCGGGCATCGCATAGTTAAAACTTTTGCGGGTAAAGTAAAACAGCGCATATCCCACATAGAGACTCAGCATAATATGCAGGCGCCAGTAACGATATTGTTCCCTGATTTCTTGATCAGATAAGTGCTTATCATGTATTAGCTTGGGTTGAGGGAAAACGGTCATGGCTGGATCTTAAAGTTTAGGCAAAATAATAGACAAATCCGTTCCCGCAGAGATCGAATCATCGGGTCGTTTTTCACTGTGAATGGAGAACGTTCCGCCGAGGGCCTGTACACGCTCTCGCATACCACGTAAACCAAATCCTTTCATATGATCTTCGGCCTTGCAGCCAACACCATTATCTCTGATCAGTAAATGAATCTTTCCCTTAACAGAAAAATGCAATTCAATACGATCTGCCTGAGAATATTTCATCGCATTATTCAGAGCTTCCTGACAAAGACGATATAGCGTAATCTTAGTTGTATCACTGAGTTGCTCGATGGCCATCGCGGAATCCGCTGCCCAATGAATTTCGACGAATATACCATGAGCGTCAAATTCCATATCCCGCAATAATTGTTCAATCGCCTCTTTCAAACCAAGGTCATCAAGAATTTTAGGTCGCAGCCAGCTCAGTAACCCTTTCGTCGTATCATAAACATTCAGGGATAATGATTCGATCGTTTTCGCGCAGTTAGCGCTAATAGGGGCCACTTCTACCCGCTGGATAATATTCGCTTGTGTACGAATAGCGGTAATATTCTGACCAATTTCATCATGCAGTTCACGCGCAATCTCCCGCCTTACCGACTCCTCTGCTTTCACCAATTGACGGGACAGGCTGTGATTACGATAGAGCTGGCGCTTTAACTGTGCATTCAGGTCACGCTGACGCTGCACTGCCATTCCCAACATGATCCCCGTTAGCGTTTGAGCCAACAGGGATAACAAGAGATCCGTGATCTCCAGATTCGAAACACCACTACGCGCGGCAATTAAGGCAATACTGTTCAACAACGTACCGACCACCGCGCCTTGCCAGCCATAACGAAAAGCTAACAGGATAATGGGGATTGCCAGACAGAATGGCGCAAAATAGCGCAACTCATTCGGCAGGCCAACCTGAATAATAATATTCAGTATAAACAATAGGGTATACAGAATAATGGGTTTCAGGTGAAACTGAATCCGCTGGGATACAAGGTTGGCAGTCAGGGGCAGCCAAATCTTTTGAAACAAATAGTGCCATACTAAATAGCACAAAGGGATCAGCATGACACCGCCAGTTAAACTCACCAAAAACGCAATGCTCAAAGCAGAATGATGGTTGCTGATCGCCACCACATTCATCATGGACGTTGTCAGAATAAGACCAGCCATGACCGCGAATCGCTGCCATTGACTGCCACAATAGTAGTGCCTGGCAAACCAAACCAGAGGAACACTGGCCATACTGGCAGTCAACACGGTAAGCCATTGCGGCTGACTCATTAACAGCGCCAAACAGACAGTCAGCCCCCACTCTGAACAATAAATAACCGACCAATAACGCTTGGGTGTATGAAGTGCAATACCGAGGCGTAAGGCAAAAGGAAAAAATAAGATCGCTAGTTCAGAGTCATTGACAAAATAGTAAGCGATGACCCATAAGCAAAACCACCAACAAGAAAACAGTAACCAGCCGCAAAGCGAATTGATCAGATACTGACGCATCAGAGATCACTAGAGGCAAAATAGTTCGCCAAACCCACGTTATTGGTTACCCCTAATTTACTCATCGCATTGGCGCGATGGACATGCACTGTCTTATGGCTTAATCCCAATTCAGCCGCTACCGCTTTCACATCCATGCCGCTCGCCAACATCTCCCCAACTTGCCGTTCTCGTTTAGTCAAGTGTTCCAATGAAACCGGATTGCGCTTTGATGACGTCAAATTAAGGACAATATCCGGCGTAAGATAACAACCATTATTGGCGGTCGTCCGCACCGCTTGGATCAGCTCATCCGGGCTGCAACGTTTACTGAGATAGCCGCGCGCTCCCGCCTTTAACGCATTTTCCACCATCGAGGCAGAATCATGGACACTCAGCATAATGCAGTTAATGCCTGAGGGGAGATCTTTCAGTAGTGAAAGCCCGCTTTCCTCTTTCATCGAAATATCGAGAATACAAACCGTTGCCCCCGATCCCGGTAACCCTTGCCGGGCTTCAGCGCATGAACTGAATTCACCCACCACTTCAATATCGGGCTCTAAATTCAGCAATTGAGCGAATCCCGAACGTACAACAACATGATCATCAACTAATGCTACTTTAATCATCATCATTTATTATCGAATTAAGCGTCGGATTAAACTACTCTTATTAATATCGCTTCGCAACAGTTCACAAAAGGTAGTTTGTAATAGGCGGTTTGCAATAAATAAAAAGTGGAACATGAGGGGAAATAAAGGCAAAGCGTCATGAAAAGATGCTACTGTGGATATACAGCAGCATCCGTACAGGGTTCAGTATGGTTTAATGCGTTTTCTTCGCTTTACGAATTTTTCGCTCTTCCGCAATAGCGACGAAAACAAGTAAGCTAAGGCAAACAAATGCGGAAGCATCAAGGGCAACAAACGTCCCTTTCCAGCCTGTCAAACCAAAGATCGGCACACCGTCAGCAATCATCCCTAAACCGAGCTTGGCAAAGCTGTCACCGATTAAATAAGCAAATGTTCCTTTCACACCATCAGCCACGCTGATCGCCTTCTTCGGTACAAAACCAACCGCCGCCACACCAATCAATAATTGTGGTCCAAATACCAGGAAGCCCAACACAAACAGCGATCCTAAGTACATGTATTCACTGGATGCGTGTTGGTAGAATTCAAGGCAGACAATAATCAAACCTAACGAAACACAGGCCACCAGAGCACGGCGGCCATTCGCCAAGTCTGACAGGTATCCCCACATTAATGTGCCTACCAATGCCCCGATTTCGAACATAGTAAAGCCAGTAATGGCGGTTTCTTTTGATTGCCCTAATTCCTGATACGCATACACGGTTGACCATTGGTCGATACCAATGCGCACGATATAAAGGAAAATATTGGCAAAACAGAGTAACCAGATAACTTTGTTTTTTAATACATACTCAACAAAGATCTCACGTTTGGTCATCTGGTTTTCTTCTGCCGCGATATCTTCTTCGCTGACAGGTTCATCAAATAACTCTTCTACCTTACCCAAACCGTAACTTTCCGGGGAGTCGCTACCATAACGCAATCCAATAAAACCAATGATCAGCGCGATAATCGACGGGAAAATAAACATCCCTATCACATGGCCATTAAAGAAATAGTTGGCACCAAAAAGCGCAACCCCGGCCGCAGCGGCACCACCGGCATTATGTGAGATATTCCAGACACCCAGATAGGTTCCACGCTTGTTACGCGGCGTCCATTTCGTAATAGTAGAATAGCTGGCAGGCCCGCCAATACTTTGGAAAAAGCCACTTAATGCATAAAACGCCACCATCAGGAAAATGCTGATGCTGAAACTCCCCATGCTCATGCTGAACCCTAGCATAGCGATACCAGACAGGATCAGCATAAAGGGCAAGAATTGTTTGGTGTTTTTGCCATCCGCATAATAAGCAACGACGGTTTTACCTATCCCGTAAGTAATCGAAAAACCTAACCCTATCAACCCCAGTTGCGTCATCGACAAACCGTAAGTCGATATCATATCGTTTTGGGCGATGTTAAAGTTTTTACGTACCAAGTACATCGCCATATAGCCAATAAAAACCACCAGATACGACTGTATAAAGGGTTTGAACCACATTTTACGGCGCACTTCCACTGGAAGATCCAGCGTTGGCTTGCGAATTTGTTCTAGAATCTTAAGCATTTGAAATCCTTAGATAACCACGAGAAAAAGGGCCTTTTTGAAGCAGGTGAAAATAAAAAAGGCAAATCGCAAGAAAGCGATACTCTTCGTAGATATATTTTTCGTAAATATAATTTTCGCAGATATAGTTATTATCTGGTCAGTTTAGAAAACTAGAGGAAGATTGGCTTGAGCTAAGGTCTTAGTTGAGTTAGGAATATTTCCTAGTTTTGTACTATTCGGGCATAAAGCGTGAAAGTAATCACACTTTTTGCTCAGTCAGTAAAGGGCAAAGTAAGAGTTATTTCGGGGATCATAGATTCGTTAGCACACAATCATGCAGTGAACTTACTGTGAGCTGAAGTTCTTGCTGGCGATTTTGCCAATCTTCTCCACACCCATTCAAATAGGTCTCGCGCGTATCTGCGGGGGCGAAGACCATCAACCACAGCCGAACCCTGAAGGTAGACAGCTACCAGCGATGCCGCTAATTGCTTTTAAACGATCAACAGTGCTTTATCTGCTTCGGCAGGAATAGTCACTAAACAGCTCATCTTGGTTAAAGGTTTCCAAAATAATTAATTAAGCGCTTGGATTCGCATAGTAAGTGCAATTTCTAAGAAAGGCGGTCAGTTGCTATAGTAGGCATCTTTCTCGCCAAAGGAAAATGCACTATGGCCTATACGCAACTGACCGAAACAGAAAGATACCAGATTTTCGGCTTAAAAGAAGCCGGTTTTACACAACGTTTTATTGCAACGTCGCTTAATCGGGCCCCATCAACAATTAGCCGGGAATTGAGACGAAACCGGGAAGCCGAGAAATATGAACCTGAACAAGCTCAGCGTAAAGCATTAGAACGCCGTCATTCTAAGGTAAAAGCCGTAAAAATCACGCCAGAGATAACAAAGTGGATAAAACAGTTAATTTGGCAAGATTTAAGTCCGGAACAAGTTGTGGGTTATCTCAAGCGGGAAGCGAAAATCTCTTTACATCATGAAACAATTTATCGATTGATTTATAAAGATAAAATAAATGGCGGTGATTTATGGCAACATCTTAGGATAGCGAAAAAACCGTATCGTAAACGCTATGGAAGCCATGAGCACAGAGGAAAAATTAAAAACAGAGTCAGTATTGATAAGCGCCCAAAAATTGTTGATAAAAAGCAGCGTATTGGGGATTGGGAAGGGGATACTATCGTTGGCAAAGATCGTAAAAGTGCCTTATTGACTTTAGTTGAACGAAAATCGTTATTTACGATCATCATTAAACTTGAAGATAAAACAGCAGAAGGTGTTGCCAAAGCGGCGACAAGACATTTATCGATGATAAAACATAAAGTTAAAACAATTACCTTTGATAACGGACTCGAATTTGCCGAACACGAACGGATCGGTAAAAATTTAGAGACAAAAATTTATTTTGCTCATCCGTATTCCCCTTGGGAAAGAGGGATAAATGAGAACATAAATGGATTAATCAGAGATTACTTCCCAAAAGGAACCGATTTTAATAAGGTATCAGAGCGGGAGGTTAACCTTGTGGCAAACCGACTAAATAATCGACCACGTAAGACACGAGATTATAAAACACCGAATGAGTTATTTACAGGAACCCCAACTCATTTACTTCGTTCATTACGGTGTTGCGCTTAATATGCGAATCCAAGGCGAAAAATTATTTGGTTAAGTCAATTTAAGTCCAATTATTATACTTATTATTTGTTTTTTTTATTAAAAACGTTATCAAATTCACATAATCATAAATATTGGGGTTTATTCCTATTATTATTTTTAGCAGAATTTATCGTCTTTTAATGCTCTTAAAACATTATAGTTGCATGTATTGCAAAGGAAAAAATAACACTATGAAAATGAAAGCTCTTGTTGCGGTAGCTGTTTCTACTGTGATTCTGACAGGTTGTAAAAATCTCGATCAAGGAATGCTGGTTCACTCCGGAATGCAATTATTTCAGGCGGCGACGCTGAGTGATTCTGATGTCAGACAGATAACTGACCAAGCATGTAAGGAGATGGATGCACAGAATAAAATTGCACCAGCATCCAGCCAGTACACTAAGCGTCTGAACAAAATCGCCAAAGCCTTAGGTAACGAAGTTGACGGTACTCCCGTTAACTATAAAGTTTACCTGACTAAGGATGTGAACGCATGGGCAATGGCTAACGGTTGTGTGCGTGTATACAGCGGCCTGATGGACATGATGAACGACAACGAAGTTGAAGGTGTTCTGGGTCATGAAATGGGTCACGTTGCGCTGGGCCATTCCCGTAAGGCAATACAAGTTGCTTATGCCGCCGTTGCTGCACGCACCGCAGTTGCATCAGCCGGTGGAGTAGCAAAACAACTAAGCGACTCTCAGCTTGCAGAATTGGGTGAAAAACTGATCAACTCGCAGTTCTCACAGCATCAGGAAAGTCAGGCTGATGACTTCTCCTATGATCGACTGAAAAAACGCGGTATCAAAACTGAAGGTTTAGCAACCAGCTTCGAGAAACTGGCTAAACTGGGCAGTAGTGAAACCAGCATGTTTGATTCACATCCGCCTTCACAGGAACGTGCTCAACACATTCGTGATCGTATCATTGCAGACAAGAAATAATAAGTTCTGTACAGATTGTAGCGGTGTCAGTGGCACCGCTTTTTTATTCATAACTGAATAAAGGTTATGCTATCAAACATTGACAATCAAAACGGTCACTTATTAGTAGAGTCCGGTTTTAACAGCAACATTAGTTAAGTAATGTCTTAAATTATTTGGCCTGTGTATCTCTTTTATCCTGGAATGGCCATCCCTGCTCGCTCTCCTATACATATTATCAATTAAACTATCAACGAGTTGAGGAAACATTTCTTTATTTAAAGCCCCACAAATAGAATGATATAAAAGACCACCACAATTCGGTTCAAATATAAATAATTTGCTACTATCCCAAACGATAACTCCCACGTGATTACTCTGCGATTTGTAACTGTTATAATGATAACCAGGGTGAGAGCTACGGTTATTATCATTATCAATACGCACCATAGATAATATACCATAGCCATTTTGTTCATTTATGCTTACATTTTCTGATAACCTAAGATAATCATCCTGTGATTCACGCTGTTGTTTTTTTATAATATATTGATACATGCTTTTATCATCATGTGAAAATGAATGCCTCAGTTTATCTATATATATTCTTGCAAAATTGAATGACATCTCTGGACATAGTATATCTGAATGTCTTTTAAAGATTAAGTGTGATAAAAGACAAAAACTAATACCAAAACATAATCCTTTTCCTATATTATAATTAGGATTTCGAAGGTATCTTTGATCAAAATGAAAAAATTCATTTATATTAGGATGGCCTATCTCTGTTTGGGTCATACATTCATTCATAACAATTAACTTTAATATACCTTTTATCTTTCAAATTGCAGATTAGTTAACTGCGAGACGAGAACAATTCCCGAACACCAACATGCAATTATCCTATGTTCCTGGAAGTTTGTTCTGTCGCCAAAACTTGAAATCCACGATGTTTGTAACGCTATACTAGGATTAGCATCGTTACAATTAGAATTACAAATCTTTAATATGAATATAAAGGCATAGCAACAAAAGTAATTTCCTGAATTTCGATGACAAAAAATAAAAAACTTCAATGATCGCCCCATTGATGGCTGGATATCATAACGAAAACGGCCGTTAGCGGATAGTGATTTATGTTTTCCATCACGCCAGTATCGTGAGATGATAACGACAATATATTTCGATATTCCACTAAAAAGTGTCACAATACGCCAAGATAACTTTTAGAGCCTATCTTAGGCATCAACTACTGAAAACACATGATACAAGCACCTCCTTTTCATCGTTCATTTTTACATCCCCGCTACTGGCTGACCTGGCTAGGTATCGGCATACTTTATTTACTGGTTTTATTGCCTTATCCCGTGATTTACTGGATAGGCACCCGACTTGGCCGATTATCAATGCGTTTTTTAAAAAAACGGGCTAAAGTTGCAGAGCGCAATCTGACTCTTTGTTTCCCCGATATGCCAGCAGAGAAACGGCATGAATGGCTAGTCAAAAATTTCGAATCGGTTGGAATGGGCGTGTTTGAAACTGGCATGGCCTGGTTTTGGCCTGACTGGAGGATCAAGCATTGGTTCAAAGTCACTGGACGGGAACATATCCAAAAAGTGCAATCCACAGGCCAAGGAATTATCGTCATTGGTATCCACTTCTTAACACTGGAATTAGGCGCGCGTATTTTTGGCATGCTCAATCCAGGTATTGGTGTTTATCGTCCAAATGACAATCCTGTTATAGATTGGCTACAAACTTGGGGACGGCTCCGTTCCAATAAGTACATGCTGGACAGGAAAGATGTTAAGGGTATGATCCGATGCCTGAAAAATGGTGAAATTGTCTGGTACGCTCCTGATCACGATTACGGCCCACGCAACAGCGTATTTGCCCCACTATTCGCGGTTGAACATGCTGCAACCACGACCGGAACTTCAATTCTCGTCCGTTTAGCCAAACCTGCGCTGCTTCCTTTTACGCCCCGAAGATTAGCCAATGGAGAAGGATATGAATTAATTATTCAACCCGCCGTGGAAAATTTTCCGTTACAAGATGAAGGAGAAGCAGCAACATTTATGAATAAGGTGATCGAAAAAGAAATTATGCAGGCCCCTGATCAATATATGTGGTTGCATCGTCGTTTCAAAACTCGTCCCGACGGTATGCCATCTTTGTATGGTGACAACGATAATATTCACTGATAAACACAATCCGGCTGTTATTTTCCAAGTAACAGCCAATACCCTCCGCTCAAATGTTATAAATCTCCATTACCGAGTCAGAAATACTCAGGAAAAGCTTATTATCTTTGTATTAAGATTTTGTTTTTATTGAATAAGATCCCAGTTTTGCAATAAATATTGCATACGCTTTTTATTCAGAGTTCACATATGGATTACCTTAATTTATTATAATCATTAGAGGATTCATATCATCAAGGTGGGATTCCACTTTGCTCAAGTATGATCCGTCCGATAGATATTGATAACTTTATCCATTCAATACTCTTTTCTTGATAGGTGCTGATAACCATTCAGTGTGATTTTAGAATTTAAAGTGTATTGTTTTTAACCAAAAAACCAATTAAAAATGCGAGATCTTGCCCTATGCCTTCTATAGAAACACTTATTACATTTATCAGTATTTCAACTTTCCTGTGCTTCTTGCCTGGCCCTGACAATATTTTAGTTTTAAGTCAATCTGCAATAAATGGACGAAAATCTGGAGTATTAATTACCCTTGGCTTATGTATTGGATTAATAATACATACATCTTTAGTTGCACTAAATGCCTTTTCATAATGCTGAGACTCTGATATTTCTGATTCCTTTCAACGTCTTTTTTCCTGACGCCGTTTTTAAAAAAATTTTCACATTTTTAATCAGTTGCCACATAAATTGGCAACCATGATTACGGGTAACCGTTTCATGTAACGATTGCCATAACCGCTCTATTTTGTTCAACCAGGGCGAATAAACCGGAAGGAATAAAAGTGTCACGCTTGGATTCTGTCGTAACCACGCTTTTACTGACTTACTTTTATGAATAATGTAGTTGTCTAAAATCACGGTGAGCGTTTCTGCGTGACGATATTGGCGTTTTAATTCTTCTAACGTATTGATAAATAATTGAGCGCTTTTCTTCATGTAACCCGTAAAAACAATTTTGTTGGTCCGGACATCAAGACAACCCGCAACGTAGTATTTTTGATTTTTACCCGGCGTATTAATGCGTTTTTGCTGGCCTTTAAAATACCAGCCCGCCCCGATTTTCGGGTTCAAGTGAATATCCACTTCATCTTCATAAACAACAGGATGTTTCTCTGACGCCCGGGAAAGCGCTTCGGTAATGCGGGCCATTTTTTCTTCATATTCCGGATCGGGTAACTTGACTGTCGGGGCCGCTCTTCTCCAGACAATCCCTTGTTGACGGAAATAACGGTAAAGCGTGCTCATTGAAAGGGTGATATTAAGTAACCTTTTGATTAAAAATACAAAAAAGGCCAGGCTCCATCGGGAACCGAGATAACCGAACTGTTGGGGAGAATGTTCCAATAGATAAGACAGAAAAGGCCAAAGTGGGGTTAAATGCCATCGGGTATGGCGGCCTGCCGGTAAACTGAGTAACCCCATCCATCCCAGCTCCCTAAACCGCTTAATCCAGCGCCAGACAGAAGACTCAGCGCAACACAGTTTATCGGCCACTTGGGAGACCGGCTCTCCTTGGCATAACCAGAGTATGCCCATGATCCGGCGGGCATAATTTTTATCTGTGGTTTTTTGAACGACTTTTTTCATCTGGCGCCGTTCATTTCGGGAGGTTGGTGGTAAGATAAGCATAACTCAGTCCTTCCTTTTGCGGTTTCTTTTATTGCAATCAAGACATTCGCAAAAATAGGACTGAGTTTCTTTGAGACTCCTACCATTTTGGCAAGCCATTTAGGAGTTTCAGCACTATTACGATCCAATACGGTAATCTTTGAAATTATCAAATTATTTGGCGCATTTTATTTAAGTTATCTGGCTTGGGGTGCCTTTAAAGCCAAACCTATTCAGGTTAAAGGCAATACTGAAAATTTTAACGATAATAAAAAACTTATTAAAAAAGGTTTGATAATGAACTTATCGAATCCCAAAGTTATTATTTTCTTTCTGGCTTTCTTTCCTCAATTTACCACTAATAATGTGAATGCCATTCCAGTCTCTCTGCAACTATTATGTCTAGGTTTACTATTTGTTTGTATTGCTTTTATTGTATTTGCACTAATATCCTATTTGTCCGGCTTTTTAAATAGTGCTATATCCAATAACCCATCAATACAAACTGCCCTTAATAAAATTACATGTTTAATATTTATAGCATTAGCTGTTAACTTACTGATTAGTCAGTTTTAAACCGTTCCTTAGCATGGTTCAAAGGGCTCACACATTCCTGCGAAAGTCTTTCACCCACAACTGCTGGGTGACTGCATTGCCACGCCAGTGACTGCTAACTTTGCGAATCCTTTCGCTATCTTCCAGCAGCCTTGCACACTATTTCACAGTTTTTGTCCAGCCTCAAAGATAAATTTAATTCTTTATTAACAATGGGATAATCTGATTAATAATAACCACAAGTATCAGCGATATCAGCATAGGAATAGCCATTCCCCTGCTCTTTCTCTAACTTTTGCCTTGTTTCTCTATAGCAATGGCGTTTAGTCTGTTCTCTAAGGTGCTGCATAAATTGGTTGTTTTCCATATAGGGAGAAGTCTTAAGATGTAGTTCACCCCAATCAAAAGGAAATTTCACGTCATTTTTCTGCTTAAATTTATCATGATATTCTTTTAGTTCATCCTCCCGCTTCTCGGCCAAGGCATTATCTTCAGCCAGTTTCTCCGTATTCCAATGTCCATGATCTAAATTGTTTCTCTTTTTCAGATACTCTTCTGAGGGTTTGTTATCCGCTGGTATGTCGCTTTTGTAGCTCAAATCAAAAGCCAAGGCTTGAGAAAAGCAGACTGACAAAATAAAAAATAGGCAATAGGTTCCTTTGATTTTCATCTCTTTCCTTAGGGAATGGTAACAACGAATTACTATTTAATAATCATTATTACCTGAGGTCAACATGCTAATTTCTGTATGTTTTGCAGCCAAATAAGATAACTCTTTACAAATCAATATCATTTCAACATGCTGTATACGGTTTTCCATTATAAAAAAATAAGTGAGATTCTGATGCATTCATACCCTATTTATCATGTCGATGCCTTCACAGAAAAATTGTTTTCAGGCAATCCTGCTGCTGTTGTTTTACTGGACAAATGGCCAGAGGATGAAACACTCATTTCTCTTGCTGCTGAAATTGGCCTTCCTGAAACTGCTTTTTTAGTAGAAAACCATCTGCGTTGGTTTACACCTAAAGTCGAAGTAGATTTATGTGGGCATGCAACATTGGCGACCGCGTTTGTCCTTATAGCCCACCGCAATATTCAAGATAAATCCCTTACATTCAAGAGCCGCTCTGGTGAACTCCGCGTTTCTCACCAAGATGGCATTTTTACATTGGATTTTCCTATCACCGATTGCCATGAAGAAAACGCCCTCATTCCTGTTATCCAAGATGCTCTGGGACAAAATGTTTCTGCCGTGTTTGCTTCACATGATCGCTATATTTGTGTTTTGGATTCCGTAGAGCAAATAACCCATACTCAACCTGATTTTGCTAAGATTGCTGCCCTGCCCTTGCCAGGACTGACTATTACCGCTCTCGGTGATTCATCCGCTGATTTTGTTTCACGCTATTTCGCGCCTGCCAAAGGTGTTGATGAAGATCCTGTCACTGGCTCCAGCCATTGTGTTCTTGCCCCTTTCTGGGGAAAGCGGCTTGATAAAACTGAGCTTCTTGCCCGTCAATTATCCGAACGAGGGGGTGAGATGTTATGTCGAATCGATGGAGATCGTGTTTATCTGACAGGCAAAGCAAAACTCTTTTCATACGGTGAGATACTGCTTGAGAATATATAACGCCTTATTTTTAATAATAATCGGCACAAAGTCACTGTAGATAAGTGTTATTAACAAGAATAAGTAGGGAAAAAATGCCTCAATTATATATGTTCTATCTTGGTGGAAATGCTGGAAAATCCAATATTGAAGTTCACGATGTCCAATTTGCGGTAGTCGAAAAAATAGAGGAAGCGTATCCCCTGTTACGCGAAGTTTGGTTTGGTGATAAAGACAAACTTCATCTGGATGGTTATATGCCCTTAACGTGGGCTGATGGATATGACATTGCAATCAGTCATCAAGAATATCACGGAAAAATGCGACTCTACTTTGTAAATCTTGGTGGTTACCAAAAAGATTCGCTCGCAGAAGCGCATGAGTTCGGGTTCTTTGTCGCCAGCTCAGTAGAAGAAGCAAAAGAAAAAGCGAAAGAAAGCTTACTGTCCGGTTATGGTCAATTACATAAAGATAATCTGAAAGATGTTGATGACTGTTTGCTCCTTGGACAAGTCAATGGCTATCACATCCATTTAACTGAAAATCCTCACGGTCAGCCAGATAAACCTGAATGGCAGGGATATCGCCCTATCGGTATTTAAAGGATTAATTTAATAGGGTCAGCAGAGCATATTCTGCTGACCAACAATGGCAGCCATTAGCCTTGATTACGGACCAATAAATCCGCATTAATCTCCGAGATTGATCTCGCTCCGGTTAAGGTCATCGCCACCCGCATCTCTTTCTCAATCAGATCCAGCAAATTGGAAACCCCCGCTTCACCTGCCGCTGCCAACGCATAAACAAAAGCACGCCCCAATAACACACTATCTGCCCCCAGAGCAATCATTCTCACCACATCCAATCCTGTTCGAATACCGGAATCAGTAAGAATGGTAATCTCATTTTTGACGGCATCCGCAATCGCAGGCAAGGCGCGTGCCGTTGACAGAACCCCATCAAGCTGGCGTCCGCCATGATTTGAAACCACGATACCATCAGCGCCAAAACGGACAGCATCTTTAGCATCTTCTGGATCGAGGATACCTTTAATTATCATCGGTCCCTTCCAGAAATCACGTATCCACTCCAAATCTTTCCATGAAATGGAGGAATCAAAATTACTGCCTAACCAACCCATATAATCTTCCAATTTAGTCGGTTTACCACGATATACGGAAATATTGCCCAGATCGTGTGGCTTGCCCCACAATCCCACATCCCATGCCCATCGCGGATGCGTTATCGCTTGCAAAAGACGGCGCATAGCCGCATTCGGGCCACTCATACCAGAATGTGCATCCCGATAACGCGCTCCAGGAACTGGCATATCAACGGTAAATACCAAATTTTTGACTCCCGCAGCCTGCGCCCTTTCCAGGACATTGCGCATAAAACCACGATCTTTCAGTACATAAAGCTGGAACCAGATTGGGCGATCGATTGCGGGAGCGACTTCTTCAATCGGGCATACAGATACTGTCGATAAAGTAAATGGAATGCCTTTTTTGGCTGCGGCACGCGCAGCCTGTACTTCGCCGCGACGCGCATACATTCCTGTGAGTCCAACAGGCGCCAGTGCCACCGGCATTGACATTTTTTCTCCGAATAGGCTGGTTTCCAGACTCAATTCGGACATATCTTTCAACACACGCTGACGTAACTCAATATCAGATAAATCGGCGGTATTGCGTTTAAGGGTATGCTCTGCATAGGCTCCGCCATCAATATAATGGAACAGAAAAGGCGGTAACTTAGCTTGTGCTGCAACCCGATAATCAGTTGAAGCGGAAATAATCATAATATGTACCTTAATGTTGAAAAGTTATTCGCACAAGATCCTCACGTGGTTATTTTCACAGGATAAGAAATGATTAAATATTATCAGGCTTTCCAACACTAACAACAAAATCGTCAAAATAAGCATATTGTTCCACTGGCGGAGCCCAATCCAGCGTGGAGCCGCCGAAAAAAGAACTCCATTTTATCGCATCAATGAAAACATCATTTTTATTTCTCAATTTAAGACTGTTTGTTCTAAAAACCTCTTGATTATCGACATATTGTATATAGATACCATCGTGTTTGCCGATATTATTTAGTTTTACATATTGTGTCAGGGTATACCACGTATTTTTCTTTAACGAAGTTTCTAATTTAATATAATCACCGCATCGTTCATTTTTTTCAGGATAATAGAGATAACCAAATAACTCGCCTGCTTTTCTCCACATCAAGCGACTACTAAAACCATCGAAACTGTCATTATCGATACAGCCTGATGGGTGATCGCCACCAGCCAAACCCGGTAGTTTTCCACCTTTAACCCACATAAATTCTTTACTGAACATCACTCTATATTGCAACCATAACGCTTTATGCACACCATGAATCGGTACATTAAATGAGGTTCCGGCCTCAGAGCCGACAGTATTGGCAAGATAAGTCAACTCTAACACTTTGTTTTTATCATTTTGAGGATCAATAACGATATTTAATCTTCCCTGATTAAGACCAGATGATAAAGTCGGTGAAATACCCCAGTCAGATTTGAAATCTTTGGCAGAATATTTTCCTATCTTGTGTTCAAAGTCCACATGAACCAAATCACCATTATTGACATTAGAAGTAATGGGAGAATAAGTTGGCACCATAATTAACTCCTTAGTAAATATATTTATACTGTCATACAAAACCCCAAACAGCATAAAGCAAGTTAAAAAAGAACCACAAAATATATTCTTATCTTGTCCCTGTTTAAAATGATAGTCAAATTTTATAGCCAACAAACCATATTTAAAATAACTCACTGGTCTTTTATATTTAATCCCCCCCAGATTAAACCCAATAAACTGGAGGGTTATAAGATATCATTTATCTATATTTATTCTGATAACATATTTTGCAAAATATCATAAACGGGAGACAAACGAGTAAAACCATCCCTATCGAGAAAATGTCCAGCATTAGCAACATTAATCACTTCTGTTTGTAAAGCATGAGCCAGATCCAAAGAGGATTGTGGAGAAACAATTTGATCATTAGAAGAAATAAGCGAAATACGCTGTTTGGTTATTTGACGCAAGAAAGCATAGTCTAACGGCTCAACAGTAAAAGCATTCAATTCTGGTACGGTGATTTGAGGAGAGTCAAATCCAGAAACCAAAATATACCCACCAATATGAAGGTGCTGAGAACATATTGACTCTAAATGCCGTAATACCGCGATACAACCGAGACTATGACCAATAAAAACCGAATTTTTATCTGCCACCGGCACGATATCCATCAACATCTTAGCCCAGGATTCAGGTTTAGGGGCTGATGTGTCAGGCATTGCAGGTACGAACACTTCTGCACCTTGTTCAGTAAGTTTCTCTTTTAACCAAGGGAACCAATTAGATGAAGGTGAAGCAGTATATCCATGAATAATAATTATTTTTTTGCCAGAAAACTGACCGCTACTGCTTACTTTTTCTGATGCCATTGCTTTATCCTATTTAATCATTGAGCCATTTATGGAGGTAAGACACCTAATTATTAAGAAATTGGGACTAATATAAGTCAATAATCGGGTATATGTTTATAAGTTAGCCACAGTTTAAATCATACACTCAGAATAAAATGCTTTACCTTTGTACTGAAAACGACAGGTTGCTCGATCGGAAACATATGCGTTACCCCCGTAATAACTTCCGATTGGCAATTGGGAATGTTTCTTGCTGCTGACGCACTAACAAGCTGAAACAACGGACGAGAGAATTCACCATAAGCAACATGGGTAGGCAATTTTATCGTCGCCAGTGCGTTTGCATTTATATTGGGTTTTTCATTCTGATTCAGTTGCTTAATTACCGTATCTGCTTGGGCTAACTGAGCCATGCGCACAGCCTCAGGCTGTGAGGAAAAATAACCTTTTTGATTACCTGAACCATCAATCAAAATTTCCACCATCTTAGGCAATTTTATTTTCCCTGCTAATTCAAATAAAGGGCCAAACATAGCCTGAGCATCCGCCGTAAATAGTGCTAATTCGTCCGCAGTTAAATAAGATGGATATCCAAGCTCATAAAGAAAAAGGCTACGAAACAGTTCAGGTGCTTTTAATACTGCCAATAATGCCACATCAGCGCCATAAGACCATGCAACCAAATGTACCGGAGAACAGCCTATTTTTCTGATTACTTCAATAACATCATTAGCATGTGTTTCAATACCAAAATCACCTATTTTCGCAGAACCACCAAAATGACGCAGACTCAGAGCCATCGGCGATACCCTATCTTCCAGCTCCATCATATGTCGATTCCACATACAACTATCAGCCAACGCACCATGCAGAAACAATAAAGGCGTTTTATTATTCTCATGATCATGAAAATACGCAAGTTGAGCACCGTTGACAGTAATTTTCTTTTCTTGATATCCGATCATGACTTTCCCATTACTATAGCGTATAAACTTATTTTATAAGATATTTATACAATGAATCTTCCAATTTACTGTTTTATAAGTTGCTTAGATTATAAGCTTAAATTTGCCCGCTAGCTCTCTGGCCTGTTTTTCAAGCCAAGAAATCATCTCGTTATTATTGAACAAGTAAAAATGCCCTCCTGTGAAAATTTGGTGTTTTACTGATGCAGGTAACACTTGCCACCATTCCGCCAACCGAGAAACAGGAACTCTATTATCCCGATCACCTCCGAGTACATAAGCAGGGACATTCAACTTCACCTTCGGTAATCGAGATAAAGAATCCAGCAAGATAAGATCATTTTTCATTATTTCGATCACATAATTACGCAATTCGGGGTTAGCAAGAACATCTGCCGGTGTCCCCTCACATTGCTCAAGGATATTCAAAACATAGGAGTCAGAATATTCCTCACATGGCTCATGTTTGAAACCTTCAGGATCACTAAAACTACGGGCAGAGATAATAAGTGCTAACTGTCTTTTGGGTAATTCATTCTCAAGCCTACGGGTAACCTGATACGCCAGTTCTGCCCCCAAACTGTGTCCAAACAGTAATAAAGGTTTATCTTCCCCTAACCTTAAACGCTTTATTGAAACAAGAATATCAGATAAAACAGTTTCAATATCCACCTGAAAAGGCTCGGAAACACGCATCCCTCTGCCTGCAAGTTCCAGACAATAAACCTCAATAAATTCCGATAACTTATGAGCTAACTCGATGTAGGAAAAACAAGAGCCGCCAGCGTGATGCAGAAATAATAGCTGCACTCCAGCGTCTGGCCTTTTAATCGCAGAAAATAAAACTGAATCAGACAAAATTAAGTTCCTTTAGCAGTATAAATGGGATGTTTTTTGTTAATAGGAAATGAATTATGTTGAACTAGAGATCTCATCACTCCCTGATAATTGTTATTTCCCAAAAAATGAAATAGGAGATCCCCTATGAATTCTTCAAGTTATTGCTTTGCAATTGGCCACTATAACCTGAAATCAATCAGTTATAAACAACCCTGAAAGATATTCATTAGGTACAGAATAATAACTATCTATTTCTTTTTCTATAACAGAAAAAATTGATTAGTTTATAATTATTAATTGGCTCGAAATGTAAAATTTGATGTAGCAAAGGCATAGAGCCTATCAAATTAGACTCTATATATTTTAACCTATGGCCTTAACTTATCGCGCACAGCCATCAGCGCAAACCCTAATAAGTTCAAACCGTCCCACGTCAGAGGATTATGGATATTAAGGGTGTCTTCTGATAACCCGATCCCCCAAATACGGTCAACAGGACTAGCCTCAACTAATATTTTATCCCCGGTATTCAATAGAAAATCTGCCAATGGCTTGTTTTGAGAAAACTTTGCCAAATTTCCTGCAATCACTATTTTCAACCGATGTTCATCCCAAATCGACTGATTAAACCCACGAATTTCGCGCCCATAGGCTTTTGCTGTCCCTGGATTTTTCGCATTGATAATTTTTTTCAGCACTTCGTGATCATTAAACAAACGTGCTTTCCCTGCCATCATATAATGTTCCGCACTGGAATATTTTACATCATCAACAGTAAATTGAGCTGGATACCACTGACTTAAACAAGATTTGGTTATGTGGTTGGAATGATCGGTTTTATGCCCCCAGAAAAAAAGATATCTTAGTTTTTTTCCTGATTGGTACAAATCACATAACGTTTTAATATCCATATTAACTCTCTATAATACGCAAATTTATCTTTAATACATAAACACCCTCTATCATACAAATTTTTTTATGTTTGTCGATGTATATTTCAGTGATTCAATTGATATAGCATGAAAATAATTAGTGCAAAAGATAGCAGGTAAAAAATGATTACATATTACTTTGAAATTATTTCATATTCAATTTACGCCCGATAACAAATACAGAAACTAATCCCACCAAATCAAGGGTGATTAGCGTGCCGGCAAACAACATTTCTCCCCTAAAAGCAAAAACCGTCGCAACGATTAAGATAAATATCGTAATGAAAAAGCCCATCCATTGCCCTCTTCTATCTCTATTTATTAATCCATCCAGCGCCTTATTCTGCTTTTCATGTTGAAAAACCTGCTCTTTTTCTTTAAGAGCGAATACTCTTTCAGCATAACCTGGTAAAATCGATTCATAATTCTTCAATACTTCAGGGGATGGAAATGAATCAACACAATGAGATATCTCTTTATTTTCAAGCAAATATCCATTTGGTGAATCATTATCTAAAGTATCGCAGTAATCATTTGCCGGCATAATGTCAAGAATGCTCCCTATCGCTCTGAAGTATTGACCAATGTTAGAGTTCACGTTTTCTCCCTCAACAATATACACAAAAAACATTTTAATAAAATCAGCGACATAATTAACACTAACCTATAATAGAAATGAATTAATCATACTCCTGATATTTTTTTGTTCACAATAAACTTTGCCTTTGGCTGGGAAATGGGCGGCACTCTTCAGCTCTGTAGGTTCCATCTTCCTGACGAATCAAAAATATTTTACGCCCCGAACGCAATGCCTTACTAATCGCTGTTTGATGAACCCCCACCAAACGCGCAGCTTTAACTTGGCCATTCAACTTTACATATTCTGATAATGAGATTTTTTCCATCTGCTTCCTCCTCCTCTCTCAGAATAATATCTAAAGTACTAAATATTTCAATACTTTTAGTATTTATCATTTTAATAGCATTGGTATTAAAATGAAGTCATGAAGAAGAAACTCACAGCAGAACAACTTGCAGATGCAGCACGCTTAAAAGAGATATTTGAGTCCAGGAAAAAACAACTTGGCATCTCTCAAGAAACGCTTGCAGAAGAAATCGGCAAAACACAAAGTGCAATTTCACACTATCTCAATGGGATAAATGCCCTTAATTTAGAGATGGCGGCTTATTTTGCCCAAAAATTGGCAGTCCAGATTGCGGATTTCAGTCCAGCGCTGGATAAACAAGCCAGGAAACTGGTCTCTGTTCTTTATGGTGATAATGCTGCTTTTGCTGGTCATACACGCACCCATCAGAAATACCCACTACTCGACTGGGTAAATGCAGGTAATTGGTTCGAAGATACCGCATCAAAATATCAAACAAGTCGTACTGAAAAGGGATATGAAACTTCTGTTGAATGCTCACAACGTGCTTTTTGGCTGGAAGTAAAAGGTGATTCAATGGTATCGCCGAATGGGCTAAGCATACCACAAGGCATGATCATTTTAGTTGATCCAGAAGTTAAACCAGCTCCCAACAATTTAGTCGTAGCGAAACTTGATGGAGAGAAAGAACTGACTTTCAAGCAACTGGTTACCGAAGGATATGATACTTTTTTAAAACCATTGAATCCTCAATACAATATGATTTCTCTAAGTAATCACGTGCATATTGTCGGAGTGGTTGTGGACGCGAAGATTGGAAGATTGCCTTAAGTTATGGCATAACGTAACTTTGGCTATATGTTAAAAGGCCAGCTTAATGCTGGCCTTGTCTTCAATCATCTTCACTGATTAATTTAGTATTCAATTCTTTTTTTATTGGTGATTTAATGTGCTCCATATCCCTAATGTTTTTTTGTACAGCAATGGAACCGAATAAACACAAGAAAAAAGCAATCCCATAAAATCCTTTTTCACTTGGCAATAAGTCAGCATTAAACAAACCAATCGCCATTAATGCTATAGAGGCAGAAAAAGCGATAATACAAGCAATATAATATGCTTGTGTTGTAGGTATATTATCAATTTTATCTCTTACTGTTTTTTGGATTGAAATTGAAGAAAACAACCCTAAAAGGAGTATTACAAAATAATATCCTTTCTCATTTAATTGCATATCTGAACGCCAAAGCCCTGCGAGGTAAACACTTATCCCACCAATAACCGCAATCCAAGAAATTAAGTTAAAGGCATTAAATCCTGTAAATTTGTTAAGTACTCAAGAGAAATTAATTGCAAATTGGTTACCATAACCGCCCAATAACGTATTTAATTCATTCTCCATTGTCTCCTGAGTCCAAGTGATAAAACGTCGCCAATGGTATTTGGCTTGTTTCCAGACGATTTCAATCAAATTCAGCTCTGGGCTGTAGGCGGGAAGGTAGAATAAAAACAGGTTGTGTTCTCGTAACCAGCTATTTCTGATTTTTTCTTCAATCCCGTGATGGATACGCGCATTATCCAACACTAAAAATGTCAGGCGGTTGTCCCCTTGTTGGGCGAGCTGCTCTAAAAAATCAATCACGTCATCTCGCGTGATACTGCCTGACGTTGTCTGGTAAAACAGCGTGTTATCCGTGTAATTTAACGCCCCCAGAACTGACCGCCTGTCATGCTCTTGAGGCTCAGTTTCATGGGGCTTACCCCGTGGACTCCATCCATATTGCACCGGAGGAGATGCGGCAAAACCCGCCTCATCAAAATAGACCAAACGGTAATGGCCTAACTGTGCTCCAGCCTTAATTTTATTCAGCAAGGCGGATTTGTTAGCAAACTCCGTTTCGTTGCGCTTTTTTTAAGCGATAGACGGGTGCGTTTATAGGTGAGCCCCTGCTTTTTCAGGGTATTTGCCAGCGTTTCAAGCGTACAAGGCAGGGGCCCATGCTTTGCCTCAACGCACTGGGCTATCCGTGCGAGAGTTAGGGACTCTGCACAGGCAGCTTCGACCGCAGTGGCAATCATTTCAGGCGTCATAGCGAGATACCGGCCTCCAGCATGACCGCCTAATAATCCCGCTATCCCTGAATTGTGCCACATGTGAACCCAATTATAGATAACCCGGAGACTGCATCCTATTTCAGCGGTGATCTGGGACGGCTTGCTCCCTCTGGCAAGCATGAGCAAACCCGTTCCTCGCGTACGGATATCCCGGTGGGGATGATTCAAAGCGAGTTGTTGCAATGTTATTCGTTCAGGCTCAGAAAGTATTATCTTCGATTTCATAAGGACAGGCAGAAAATCAGGTTATCGTGTTATCGATTGTAACAGTAATGCAGATAGTTTATCTGATTAACTTAACATCAATAATAATAATTTATATTTTATCTACATATTTAATTTATTTTTTCTCCAATAATGAAATATCCTTAACTCTATTATCCAAAGGGTTATCAGTTACAACGATCCTCATTATTTTACTTGGTTTTTTTTGGCGAAAAATATGGAAGCATATACCAATTCTTTCAAAAATCCTGTTTCCAGATCTCAATGGAAAATGGGATGTAACTATCCATTGGCAAAAGAAAAAATATGATAAATGTGAAAATTGTAAAAAATGTGATCTTTGCTCAAAGCCAGAGAAAGATATCTCTGAAGGTGAATGCGAGATAAAACAGTCATTATACAATATAAATATGATAATAAGAACAAAATCATCAAACTCAAAAACATTATCAGTAACCCCGATAAGAAGTTCTTCACTAGAAAATATAACTTTATATTATATTTATCAAAATGAAATTAAAAATGAAATCAAAGAACCCCTTATTTATCAAGGTGCTGCAATTTTAGAAATCAAATTGGATAGTAATACTCTAGAAGGAAACTATTTCACATCAAGAGATACCATTGGTAAATTTACATTAAAAAGACCATCAAATAAATAAACTAATATCGTACAATTTAATTAATAGCTGCCAGTAATTTATGCTGGCAGTATAAAAACTAAATTACACAGCAATTACGAGCCTTACGTTCGATAAGCTGACCATTCATATCGAAATATCGGCTAGGCCAAATTTCAGAGGGATGTATGCCGAGATAGTTCGCGATTATCCACTCACCTTTAGGCCACGGCCTACTGAGAGTATTTGCCAGTGTAGATGAACTAAGCCCCGCCTCACGGGAAACAGCCGCTAAGGTTGTACCACGCTTGCGTAATGCAGCAATAATATCAGCTTGATGCCAGTCATTTCTAACGTTATTCATTCCTGCTACCCCTTTCCATTAATTAATAATTGATGGTGGTGATTCAGACAGGGTTCGCAGTACCGGGGATTACCATCCGGCGAGGCCGAAGCCTCCCCCGCCTGAACCACCATTGAAAGGGTGATAGCAGACGCACTGGTAGAGGAACTTACTACCAGTGGGTAATCCTTACAAGGCTGCGAAACCTTACCATTGGATTTTGCCAATGGCGGGAGCACTTTAACGAATTGGTTTATCAAATTCAATAAGCGAATCAGTAAAACCGCTTAACTTTTTACGTTATATCCCATTAAACGCCTTAAGACGCTGCTGCTGCTCTTCACTTAAGCTAAATACAAACTCTTCATGCTCAATTTGCCACGTGCTAAAACTCATCAAAAACGCAATAGCCGGATCTATCTTGTTCGCGGACTTTTTCTTGTTCGGCTTGATATTGGCGTTTGCGTCGGTTTCCATCACCACATTGGACATCGCCCATGCGAGAACCGGATCGCCGTTGTGACGAATCACCTTGCGGTTAACGAACACCTCAGCCGATTTAGCCACCGGGCTAAAACTCATATAGGTTTGCGGGAACGGTTCGACATCCAAACCAGCCCCTTGTAGCTGAGTTCTTAGGTGCGTGGCGTTCCATGTGTCGAAACCGACCAGCTTGATATCAAACTGTTGGCTGTCTTTGAGAATGTCATCCCGGATACGGTCATAATCAATGCAGTCGCCTGCGGTGGTGCGTATCCAGCCCGCTTGTGCCCATTGACGATACACCGCCCGGTTCTTATTGGCCGGGTTCTGTAACTGCGCTTCAGGCAGGTAATGACGGGTCAGTAATAACAGTTCATTGTCCACGGGGAAGGTGTAGCAAACACTGGTAATATCCCCTGTTGAAGACAAATCTAATCCGGCGTAGCACTCCAGTCCTTTAAGGTCGTTTTCATCGTAATCTGTCTGGCAGGCGTTCCAAGCCCCTTCGCCCATCCACGGCGTTTCACCCTGACACCAGATATTAAAACGTTTGGTTAACATCTCTGTCCATTGTGAGGGAATGCCGCGCGCTTTCTGGATGGTGTCATGCAAGGATGCACTGTCTACTGAAACATTGAGATTGGGATTGGCCTTAATCCAAAGGGATTCGTCATCAATCTCGTGCTCGTCGTCCAGTTCGTAAATCAGGGCAAACAGGGATTCATTTTGCTCTTCGCCATCCAGTATCTGGCAGCAATAATCATAATGCTGCTTACAGGCGGATATCACGTTACTGCCTGCGGTGGTAATGGCAAACAGGAGTCCTTCGGGACGGGCACCCATCCCCAATTCAAGGGCAGAGTAAACGGCATTATCAGGGTGCAAGTGGTATTCATCGACAATCGCCAGACTGGGGTTGGTGCCCTCAATGGTGGCGGCTTTGGCGGCCAGTGGCTTTAACAAGCTGTTACTCTTCGTGTAGGTCACTTTATGTTGCTGGATGGATACCCGTTTTTTCAGGGGCTTAGATAACAGGCTCATCTGGCGGGCATCATCAAACACAATACGAGCTTGGTCTCGACTCACGGCGGCGGTGTAAATATCCTGCTGCCCCTGTTCCATCACTAAGAACCAGTTCGCCAGTATCGCGGCCACGGTGGATTTCGCATTTTTGCGCGGCACCTGAATGTAAGCACTGCGGTATTTCCTGCGCCCCGTCGCCTTTACCTTGAAGCCGAACAGGTTAGCAAAGGCGAATTGCTGCCACGGTTCAAGCACAATGGGCTGACCGCGTAAGTGGCCTTTGACGTGCGGACAGAGACGGGAGAAGCCAATAAAACGCTCCACAACCTCGCTGTCAAACACATAAAGCGGGTTATTCCGGTCGTTATAATAGCGTTTCACCGCCTGTTTCAGACGGTTGCAGGCCGGAATGGTGCCATTTTGGATATCAAGGGCGTACTGTTCCCATACGTTCATAAGCGATCTAACTCGTCCTCTGCCTCCGTTTCCACCGGGTTTCTACGCCGTGATACCGGGTCAAAGCCAAGCAGGGAGGACATTTTAATCATGATTTTTTCCGCATCTGCCTTGGCCTTTAATGATGGGTTACTGGTCGCTGCACCGCGTGAACCTTCCACCGCAAACCCGCGCCGTTCAATGTCTTCAATGGCTTTACGGTAGATCGCGTAGTTGACGCAATACAGCTCTAAGTTGTTCCAGTCTGCCGGGCTGAGGTCGTCACGCTCATTTAACAGTTTCGCTTTCGATTTCCATTGCTCGGCGGCGATGGCGTTTAAGTAAACCGGGGGTTTAGGTGCTCTTGCCATAATGTTTTGATTCCTATGAAATTACTGCTATCTAAAAAAGTACCGCGCATAAAAATTTGAGGACGGCGGTGGTGCCACGAAAGGGGGTACTTGTCATTTTTGATACCCCCACTCCCTCTATAGGCTCTCTCAACGATTCCGAAAGCATTCCATTAGCTCCCGGTCACGCTGTGTTGTACGCCTCACCATGAGCTTCTCAGGCGCAATCTGTTTTGATTGCTGATAGCGTTCACCGTACTTTAATAAGCCCTTAACTAATTGTTCGGTCTCTTGTTCGTTCATGATTGATACATCCAGTCATTACGCCTTGCCGCTCGTTCTTCCTGTTCCCGGTAGTGTCCCTGTTTTCGTTTCTCTTTCGTCGTGGGGTCAGTCGTGACCGTCTTTCGACTATGGCAGCTACTGCATAAGGGCTGGTGATTGAAGTCAGGCCAGAACAGCACATCACTGCCGCCATTAACAGGGATGATGTGGTCAACAATGGTTGCCGGGGTGTAGATACCCAACTTAAGGCAGTGGACGCATAACGGGTTAGCTTTCAGGAATTGCAGGCGGTATTTATCCCATGCAGGGGTATAGCCGCGCTCACGCCTTGAGCCTCGTTTGCTGTCCTGCATACGCCGGGCTTCCCGTCTGTGCTCATCACATCGGCCGGATTTTACCCGCTGTTTGCAGCCGGGATAGGTACAACGTTTTAAGGGTTGCCACGGCATTAGTAGACTCCGATATCACGGTAGACAGACCACAGGGATTTGATGGTAAACGGCACTTCTTTAAGCTCAAGGTCGGTTGCCATCTCCCTATTTTCATACAACAAGCCAATATAAAGCAGGCAGCCTATTTTGATTGCGGGGGTGAAAGTTAAGCCATTATCAAAGCGCTTGCCGATATGCTGCTGGCAGACTTCCAGTGCGGCTTCTGCATAGCCCATCAATAACGCATCGTCGCGGGTGTCGTTTTCATCCACCCGGCAATGTTGCTTGATTTCACTTAAGGAGATTTCAATATCAGGCATGTTTCACGCCTCCCTTGCAAAGCAGTTCTAAGCGGGTATGTTTCGGATCTGGGATAACGGCAATAATGGCAAAGGTCTTACCATGAGTGCTGGCTCCCTGATAGACAATACGGTTTGTTGTGGTGATATCATCGCGGTAACGTAGCCAGATACGCACAGTGGCTTCGGATAACACTGCACCGGAAGCCACCAGTTCCCGCCCACTAATGGGCTGTACTTCCGCCCAGACTTCGGCAACATCTTCCCAGTTGTTTATTACTCCACCAAATTTATCTTGTGTGCTTTTGTTTTTCTGAAGGGTGATCCGGTGTCTCAATCTGCCTGCCCTCATGCCTTGCCCTCCGGTGGTTGCTTGATTTCGACGGTTTGCTTCCATGCCTGGCTGAATTCATCACCCCCTTCACGCGGCGATAAGCCCTCCCGTTCACGGGCTTCATTCGGGCACATCACCCCCGACTTAATCGCCGTCTCATAACTTTGGAAGCGTTCCCGTGGGTTAGCACGCAGTAAGTCGGCCGTATCAAACTCCACCTGATAACGTATCCCCCGTTTCGGTGAAGCCATCAGCAAGGCTGACTTGATTTGTTGCTCAAAGTTGGCAAGCCACGGGCGCATGGTGATAGTCAGAAAAGCGCGTGATGCCTCGCTAAAGTTGCTGTAAGTGCTGTTTGAATACTCTTGCAAAAAGATCGGGCTGACATTGAACATCCGGGCGATATCGTCAATGGTGAAACGGCGGGAGGCCAGCCACTCCGCATCTTGGTTACTCATCCCCAATTGCTGGTACTCCATCCCGCCCTCAAGAATAGGCGTCTTACCTGCATTACGGGCACCCTTATAACGTTCGAGGGCTTCCAGTGCCTTAGCGCCCTTGGTGCCATCCAGCCAATCAGCGGATTTAATTACCCCCGCCGCCATCATGCCCTCTTTCATAATGCTGGCGCCGTGGCGTTGTTGTGCCAGCCCCAAGCCCAAGGTTTCGCGGCAAATAGTGACGGGTGAGCGGCCAAGAAAGCCGTCTTCGGTGGCATAGCGCAGGTGCAGGACTTCTTCCTGTAAATAGGTTTTTACCTTGCCGCTATAAGGTTCGGTAATGGTGTAGGCGAACCGGTGATCGGATAACCGTTGCGGCACGACCGCAGAAGGAGGATAAGGGTGGAGAGATTGCGGCTGACCATCCCGCCCCCAGACAATCACTGCATACGCATTGCCATTTAACAGGCAATGACGCATCAGGGTTCGCTTGAACTGGTACGGGGTCTGGCAGTCATTCGGGCACTCATTGAGCAAGTAATCCACCGGGTGATCGCTCAGCCATTCGCGGGACTCTGTGCCGTTTTGGTGCGCAACCCGATAGAGGTAACAGGGCATGGAGGCAACGGCTTCACTAATGACAGTAACGGCATTCATCACGGCGGGTAATCCCTCTGCCGTGGACGGTGAAACATGCTCCCCCGATTTAGTGTTAGATACGCCCGCCAGAGAAAGAAACTCCTCCATCGTCATACTACGGGTTTCAGGCGCTCTTCGCTTAAACGGCCACATGGTTACACCTCGGACAATTGCAGCCAGTAATGACGCAAATCAGCCACACGGGGCGTAACCCCATTGAGTGAGCGCTTGGCAATCTCTACGCCGCTCTCAGGGTAGGCGGGCAGGCTGGTGATAGTGATTTCCCGTAATTCAGCCTCCAAGACGGTTCTGATATACGGTTCCTGACCAATATCCCACTGATCCTTCAATACCCTGAATCCGAAGCTAACGCCTGAAATATCGCCACGTTCAACCAAAGTCAGCACATCGCGGCCTAATTGGGTATCCGGCGGGGTTAACTCGAAGCGTAACCCGGTAGCATCTTCACTAAGCTGTAAGGTGCCGGATGTGGTGCGGCCTAACAGGTTCATATGATCATGCTCATAAAGTGCCAAAACATCAGTACCCGCCGTTAGACTGGCACGAAAGGCATTCGGGGCGAACTGTTCCACGAACTCATCCCACAAGAGATGGGAGCGGCTGTTCCACCGGATCGCGTAGCCGACCAGCTTTTTATCTGCCGCTGACAAGGAGGCGGTGCGGATTTCAAAATCATTCTTCATCTTATGGACTCCAAGACGGAAAAGGGGCGTTGTGCCCCTCTCGCTTATTTGCCGGCTTTCAGTTCCAGCACCTTGATTGCGTTGGAGTCCACCAAACCGCCACCCAGATACTTATCAGTGTGCACCTTATAAAATCCCGGTTCGGTGATATTGTCGGGACGGGTGCGGGTGCCTGTTTCATGGTCAACAATGAAGTAACCGCGCTTGAAGTCACCCAGACCGATAACGTTATCCGGCATAAATTCGAGATAGTGGACAGGCAAGCCCAGCAGCATATCGGGATCACCGGCTTGCAAACGTTCCCGCCAGATATAATCCCCGTTGCCGTTTTTCAGCTTCTGCACCTTGGCGGCGGTCGTGGAGTTCATCACCCAGACAGCATTCTTGCGGTACTTGTTCTTAAGCAAAAACTTAAGGTCAATCAGGCTGTCGGCCTCAAGGGTGGCGACCTCCAGCTTTTGCAGGGTGCCGAAAGCGCGCGTTTTGTCGGCTTGGGAATCACGGGGATAAGACAGGAAGCCCTTGGCTTTTTTGCTGCCGTCACCACTGACAAGATCCGTTTCTTCGGTATCCACAAAGGTGTCGGCAATCTCAGCAGTCAGCCAGCCCAAGATATCCACGTCGCTAAAATCGATGATTTCTTGCGTGGTTTTGGGGTAAGCGTAGATCGGGAACAGCTTAATACTGACCTCTTCCATCTTCGGCGTGGACGTCTCACCGCGTGCCTTACCCTCTTCCCCGTGTGCCACCGCTGCCCCACCGACTGAAACCAACTGTTTGTATTCGTTGCTGCGCGTAGTCTTGAGGGTACAGATCCGGCGCATAACCGACTCATCCGCCAATTGCTGCATAATCTGCCTGTTTAGCTCAGGAATAACGGTATAGCCGCCCTCGGACGGCACACCCGTAGACAAAGTACGGGTTTCACCAGTCACGATATAGTGGCGCAGTTCGTCGTTGCTGAGTTTTTCACTGGTCGGCTGGATCTTCGCCTGATGGCATTCTTCATCAGCAATTGACTCATAGCGGGCAATTTCGGCGTTCAGTGCATCGGACTGGCTGCGCAGTTCGTCGAACTGTTTAGCTTCATCTTCGGTCAATGAGCGTTTTTCAGTTTCGGCTTTAGTGAGCAGGGAGCGCATTTGTTCAGTGAAGGTTGCCTTTTGCTGGCGTAATTCAAGTAGCTTTTTCATGGTGTTTTGCGGTTGGTTATTCTGCTTAAGACACTATTTAACATCATGAAAAATGATAAAAAAGCCCCTGACATTCAGAGGCTCAACTTGCGAAAACATGAGGACAGAATATTTACAAAATCTTACACTTTACAAATGGAAGTATTGGAGGATTTGACTCCACCATTTTTTTTCTTTCACTGGTATGGTGTATTCATCCTGACAACGACCACCAGATACATTCAAATAAGCGTAATATTTATTTTTACTCATGAGTTTCTTTTCAGGTAAAATATGTTCACCTCCCGCAATTCCATTTGAGAGACAAAATGGGGAGCTTTGCCCTATATAATTATATTCTTTATCATAAAGAACGACGTATTCAGGCTGATAGTGAAAAATCCATGAATATATTCCAATGATATTTACTGGTAACACATAATAATATTTTGCTATAAAATCACCATTATTCATTTCAAAGTTTTTATATGAAAAAAAGAATGTTACATGTGATAAAAAAAACCACCATAGAAAAATTGCAGTAATTACGATATGCTTTATGTATTTAACTATTTTCATACATGACCTTTAAATGGGCAGGCGGAGCCATCCAATGTACATCTGAGAAAACAATATAATCTCCACCTTCACCATGTATTTTCTGCCATTCTCTAAAATCCCTATTAAAAACCGGAACAAACCCGTAATACTCTCTATATAGCTTACCCCACTCTTCACCAAAAAAACTGGTCAAATACTTAGGAGATTCACTAAGAGGAAGCATACCTTCACGCCCCCAAATACCTAACGGTTCATGACCTCCAGAGAAGTTATAAGCATCCTTAATGAAAAAACCTATTTGATCCACTAAGAATTTCTTTTTTTTCTGTGATAAATCATAGTATCCTCGGACACAAAGCTCCATATTGCTTGCCCCGATAGCTCCCTTAAAATCGTCATTAGTATCAAACTTCCCACCAAAATCCAGAGAGTTAATTTGAGTGGTAAAGTCTATGTCAATTATGTCATCATTATAGCCTATATAAATTTTATTTGACGAAGGATTCATCTCTTTATTTCTTTCTAATAATGGACCAAAAAGCCTTCCATTACTTTTATCGTTACCCAATCTAGTAATAATTAATTCATTAATTGCATCTTGTACTCGCTCATACTTTAATGCCCATTCCATTTTTACAATTGAATCATTGTAATGTTCTTTAGGTATATCCGTTGCTTTTCCTAAAATATACTTCTTCCTTAAATTATCGTCCATTTCAAAAAGTGGCCTATTAAACCACTCTCGCATTAATTTTGATGCCATTTCCCATCCCATTTTATTCATGATGTCGGGAAGTTGGTTAAGAGATATTTTATCATACTCAAGATCTGTATTAGCTCCACCTTTAACAGTTTTAGTTTTTAAAATGCTCATTTATCCATCCCCATTTTTGTTTGAAATAAATATTCGACTTCAACATCTTCTTCTTTTTTGGAATTTATATATTCTGTAACACCTAATTGTTTTGAAATACCTTTTATTGAACCTTTGTTTGTTTTTATTCCATAGGCTATATCGCTGCATACACTCCCATCAGCTTTATTTTTCACCGTAAACTTATGGCTGAATAAAGCCTCTGTTGCGGTTTTCAGCAAAGAATCAAATCCCGAAAGCAGGGGCCTTTCTTCTTCACGCCCCTGCAACTGCGATATCGCATAGCCTGTTGTCCCTGCCGCGCGATGCGTGAATGATATCGACTTATAATCAAGCCGTACCGTTTCATACGGGATCTGGTCATTGTCATCTATCGAATGCGGGTAGTGACAGGAAAAATCAACAATGGTTGCGCCTGTCAGTTTGATCTCATAAAAAAATTCCAACTGTCCGGCAAGGTTTACGCGGTAACACTTAAAAAGGGCATCCAGCAACTCGTTCTTGTCTATCGCCAACCCCAGCAACGGGGAGGATTTATCAATGGGTTTGGTAAAGCTGACCGGAAGATGATTGACGTTCTGATCACGTGTCATCATGTGGCTGAGGTGCAATACCTGTATTTCATCTTCCCGCCCGGCCTGATAGCGGTTACCGATAGATTCCGGCGTTGAACAACCCGCCGAGATTAAGCCTTGTTTCTTGCCCTTTAACGACAAGTAAATGAGATATGACATTCCTGTCTCCTGTAATCTGATTTTCAATGGATGCTCATTACAGCATCAATTAAACAGGATATAACAGCAATGCTTATCTATTCCAGCGTGAATAAAAGATCACCAGAAAAATTGTGATTAACCTCTCTGCTTAAATAAAATCAGATAATTACCTAATTTAAATTTCAGATAGCACCCTAATAAAAAAACAAATTGATGCACTAAATTTATCTTCTTAGATTCCTCCGGCTTTTATTTGCCTGCCAGAAGATACCTCCCCTGAAAATCTTTTTGTCCCTCTCAACTGTACACCCTGTGCATTTACCTCTGAATGCCTTGTCCTGCCTGAGTTTGTGGCGGTGTACATGATATACACCAACTGTGCACGACTGTTCACCCTGACGATAAATAACCGATGTATAAGGTGTATAGTTGGTGCACAGTTAAAAGATAACTATACACCTTATTTTTACCTTTAATATCATGTAATTATTCCTTTTGGTGTACAGGGTGTACAGTTAACACTAAAAGTTTATCTGGGGGGTTAACCTCTGCGCAGCTCAGGCACTGCCGGAAGCCATTCTTCGGCCTCTTCGGATAACGCCACGTTATACTAATAACCTTGCTTTGTCCTGACTTTTCGATAGTCCTTCCGGTACTCCAGCATAATTTTGGGGATTGAATCACCAAATTTTGACAGGGTTAACGGCCGTTCAAATCCGTGCGCTTCCATAAAAAACAAATAAGCATGATAAAGATAAATACGCGGTACCCGTGGGCTGATATTTTTATTCCCCATCTTCATCCCAGCAATATTATCCGCGGACACCAGATAACCACAAAAGCGATATAAGGGATCTGAATGGCATTTCACTGATAACGCTTCGCTGGAATCCCGTTGTGCCTGTAGTAATTTTATGGCCTTATTCTGGTCGGCAAATTTGGTTAATAAATGGCGAATAATTATCGGTAGTTCCCGGCTGATTTTCTCCGGCAATTGTGGATCTTTTTCTGATTCCTTGACCGGAATATTAAACGGGAATATTACTCGTCTTCTGGCAATACCGCCATTGCGCTCGGTAAAGCTCATCGGTTCGTTATTGGTGGCTAATACCACGGCTTTAATAATCGTGGAAAACTGTTTTTCATATTTCCCGTCAACTTCAATCAGGTCACCGCCTGTAATGGCTTTAATGCCCGCCCCCTCACCGACATATTTAACTTGATCGGGCAGCGTAATTAAACTCTTACCTACAAATTGATAACGGCCTCTCGCTTCATCCAGCGCTTTCATATTGCCACTGGCGGTATTGTGTTCACCCGCTAATAACGTCGCGATATACGTAAATACACTCTTGCCGCTGCCACCTTCCCCCGTAACTTCAATAAATAACTGCCAGTCATAACGGTTTGCCAGGATCATAAACAGGGCGGCATTAATGCGCGCCATCTTATCTTTATCCTGACCTGCCGCATGAGACAGCCAGCGATAAAAATAAGGGGCATGAGCCTGTAAGTTTTCACCGGCCGCAGGTTGGGTAAATTCAATGCCGTTATGGTTCATTAGCCAATGTGCCGGCTGATGTGGCCTGAATACCTGTTCTGACAAGTCATATACACCGTTACTAAACCCAATTAAATCACGGCGTTGTTCACCAATAACCGGAATTTGTAATTTCATGGCGCTGATAGCGTTGTTGATCCCATTGGGGCTATAAGGGGTTTCATGCTGATTGAAGATTGCCACCATTGCGCGGAGCAGTTCACTGTCCGGCACCGTCTCCCATGTTGCGCCATTATAGTGATAGACCATCTCACTTTCAGGATTGACCGCCACTTTGCCGTAGTATTCAGCAAGCAGTTCCCCGCGTTGACTGGCGGCCATTTGTGCCAGATGGGGACTTTTTTTCTTATTTTCGTGGATCACGGCTGCTTCTGCGTTCACTGCCTTTTTCTCCCCCACCTGATATAGCCCGTTACTGAATGCCTGCTTTGCTGCCTCAATGCCGTGGCGCTGGCGATAATCGTCCCAATCGGCTTTATACTCTGTCGGGGGTAGCGTTACCCAGCCATTAATCGCTTTGGCGGTCTTTTCTGCCGCTATCTTGCCGACGTTCTTCTTGGGTTTGCCGTTTTTGTCCAGCTCTCCCGGTTCGTGCCAATCGTTATCGGCCGCAAGAATAATCTTCGCGTCTGGCCACCGTTCTCTGACCTGTTCGGCCACGTTAGGTAAGTTGCTTTCATCAAGCGCCGCCAGTATCACACCCTCATGCAATTGACTAACCGTTAAAGCTGTTGCGTAACCCTCGGTAATGATGCACGTATCCGGTGTGCCGGTTATCTCAGACACTGGGATAACACTTCCCTTTTTCTGTGAGCCTGCAACAAGGCGCTTCTCACCATTGGGCTTGATGGTTTGCGCACCCGTGATAGTGCCGTTCAGAGTCTGGATGATCAGCAACAAAATCCCTTCTTTCAATAGCCGTTGTTTGGGGCATTGCAGCCCCTTTTTCGCCAGATAGCTGGATTGCCCAAGCGTGGCTTGAGACAAGAGCCTGTTCACTTTTTCGATTATTGAGGGAGCCTCTGATTTTGGAGATTCCTTTCTGGCGGGCTTGGATTCCGGTAAGGGCAGAGCCAGCGCCCCCGAAACTAACTTAGCGGCTTCAAAGACAGTAATCCCTTTAGCCCTTGCCACCAAATCCAGCCCATCACCGTGATTGGGGTGATCACACTGGCGACAATGCCAGTCGCCATTACCGTGATCGTCGATGAAGTGAAAGCGGTCAGTTCCCCCACATATCGGGCAAACGCCATGCTTACCCTTTGCCGGAACGTCAACGCCACAGGCTGGCAATAGACTCTGCCAATGATTCATGGCGGATTTTTTTACAGTATGGATAACGTCTATTGGGCGGATTTCTTCATTATTTTTACGGCTGTTATATCCATATGCAGATGATTGACTCATGGCTTATTCCTCATAAACAGCCGCTTGAAGCGCATGATAGACTTCCTGATTGATATCACAGGCCAACGCAATCAGGTTATTTAAATCGATGGAACATTCAGACTTGGCTTTTTCAAGAATGACGTAAAATAAGGAGGCCGCCAGCCTTGTATTGTGCATGGCTTGATCCAGTGATATCGGCGCTCTGCGCTCGTACACGCTGACGATTTCAGTATCAACGGTTTCACCATCTGGCATACAAACACTGCGAATATTTTTGGCGGCTTTCTCCGCACCACGCAAGGTCTTGTATTTGTAGCGGACAGTTTCTTTTTTTATCTCGCCTGTGTGCTGATTTGTCATGGTGACAATGATCTTAAACATGTCTTACCTCCTGAACGGAGATAAGGTGCACCGGGTGAATATCTACCAGCCGTTGATTGCTTGATGCTATTAGGCATATAAATTTAAGGCGAGTTTGGGTATGCTGTTGTACAGCCATAATCGTTACCTCAACTAACGGTTTGGTTAGATGCCCCGATAGTGTTAGCAGCACTTCGGGGCTTCGTTGTTTTACAGTTGACATAAATGTGTTATACACTGTCAGACACAAACAACATACCCTTTGAGTATTACATATGTCAAACACTAATTTACCGAGAGGCAACAAACAAATTGCTTTCAGAGTTGAGCCACAACTAGAACAAGCAATGAGGGAAGCAATGAAGATTGATGGTGATGAGTCTATATCTGCATGGATAAAACGAATTATCCGCAAAGAATTACAATCAAGAGGTATAGAATCTAACTCTTGAACTAACCAACAATAAAACCACTGGTTAACTTTCCCTCTAAAAATGGGGAAATTACGGGTAGTATTCGCAGTACTGCCCTTTTCTTTTTTCCCCCAATAAATCACTAGGTAATTAATTGAGATATCAAATTCCTTATTTTCAGCGTAGGGATACCCGTCACGGTTATTAGCCATGTTTTTCTTTATCATGATTTTTTATTTAATTACTGTTTTTTTCGGCTGTATGGATTATTAATATTCTCTATTACTGGCGGATTACGTATCCACCATAAAATATCACTTAAAAGCCACCCACAGGAATTACGCCCGAAATGGCAGCGAGGGGGAAATAAACCTAAATTTTCTAATTTATAGCAATGTCCTCTTGATATGCTGGTTAATCTTCTTCGTTCTGCTTCTCTTATTCTTCGCTCGGATTCACCATAGGCAGCAAGAATATAACGCCTACCTTCATCAGTAGGTGAATCATATACTTTCATTGAACTACCTCGCCGCGAGATTCAGCGATACGCTGATCTATCCAGCCATCAATTTCTGATTCAAGAAAAGCGACTGAACGTGACCCAATTTTAACCTGCTTCGGAAATTTATCATCGGCAATAAGTCTGTAGATCCACGCCTTGCTGTAACCTGTTCTGCGCTGAACTTCTGATAAACGGATAAGACTTTCTTTAGATGTATTGATAGATAGCATATAACCCCTGTTAGCTTGTCCATATTTGATATTTGTAGACGTTATTAGAACAGGGGTTATTAAAGCAGAGTTATAACATTAAATCTTGGTATTGAAATAGTACGTTATTTCATACAAAGATCGTTTCTTTATTTTATGGATTCGACAAATAACCATTTTAGGTTATTGCATCAATCTATTTCCGGCGTTTCTTAGCAAAGTCATACGGTGTTATGTACTTTTCCCTGTTGGCATCCAGATAATCAGCCCACCATTGAACCATTAACCGTCGCTCGTCCAAATGTTTAGAAGTATGAATATATGCAGCCCGAACATTTTTCCTTTCCACATGGCTTAACTGGCGTTCTATTGCGTCATCGTTCCATAATCCCGATTCGCCCATCGCACCACGCGCCATTGTTCTAAATCCATGACCACAAACTTCTGTTTTGGTGTCGTAACCCATACCACGTAAGGCATTATTCACGGTACTTTCGCTCATGACTTTTGTTGGATCATGGTCATTAGGGAACATGACCTCACATTCTCCACTCAAACCCTGCAAGGTTTTAAAGAGAGATACGGCCTGACGACTCAGCGGCACAATATGCTCAGTTTTCATTTTCATACCCCGTTCGGAGAATTTAACGCCTTCAATGGCTTCTCTTGTGGCCGGGATTTTCCAGACAGCATTTTCAAGATCGAGTTCTTCCCAACGGGCAAATCTCAACTCACTGGAACGGACAAACGTCAATAAAGTTAATTCCAATGCAATTCTGGTAATCAAACGCCCACGATAGCGAGAAATACGGGTCAAAAATTCAGGTAAGCGTTCATGAGGTAATGCGGGATGATGCTTAGATTTTACTGTGCTGAGAGCACCCGCCATATCATTGGCTGGATTAGATTCAAGAATATCATTCTGAACAGCATATCGCATGATGGATGTCACACGTTGCTGTAATCGCTGGGCGATATCGTGTTTACCATCAGCATCAACGGATTTGATAGGCGCTAAAAGTTGGCTTGTTCTTAAAGTGGAAATATCGAGCTTGCCAATATGAGGAAAAATATAGTGCTCAAGGCTGCGCAGAATGCGATTGCTGTGATCTTCACTCCACCGCTTATTGCTGGCGTGCCATTCTCGGGCTACTTGTTCAAAAGGAGGTGCCCCTTTTGATTCGGCTTGTGCCCCTCTTTTCTCTGCTTTGGGGTCAGAACCTTGGGCTATGAGTTTTTTGGCTTCATCCCGTTTAGCTCGCGCATCAGCTAAAGACACTATAGGATAAACACCAAAAGCCAGTCGATCTTCTTTCTTATCGGTAGGGCGGCGGTACTTCATGCGCCAGTATTTAGAACCGCGAGAAGTGACCTCCAAATACAGGCCGCCACCATCAGCAAGCTTATAGGTTTTCTCTTTGGGTTTTGCTGTTTCGATTTGTCGTGCGTTTAGTTTCATTTTTGGGGGCACTTTTAAAATAGAAGTGTAGGTTCCCCCGATTATGCCCCGTGGTGCATGTTGATTGCAATAGACCAAAGTAGACATAAAAAGAAAAGACCTGATTGATTTATCAGGTCTTTCTAGGAGTTAGTTTACTTGAGTAGACGTTAGTAAACTTATGTTTGGTGCCCAGGGCGGGACTTGAACCCGCACAGCCTTAAGGCCGAGGGATTTTAAATCCCTTGTGTCTACCGATTTCACCACCTGGGCTAAATTTGGAGGCGCGTCCCGGAGTCGAACCGAGGTTGACGGATTTGCAATCCGCTGCATGGCCACTCTGCCAACGCGCCTTTTTTGGAGCGGGAAACGAGACTCGAACTCGCGACCCCGACCTTGGCAAGGTCGTGCTCTACCAACTGAGCTATTCCCGCCTTTCCTCGAACCACTTGATTTACTTAACTTGTTTTTGTAAATCTCATGTGCCGTTCGATGCGTTGCATTCTACTTACTTCATGAAATGAGTCAACACAATTATTTATAAAACTCGTTCGTTCGTTGTTTTTTGCGCCACTTCGATCACCCTTCACGCAAATCATCCCATGCAGCGCTCAAATATTGAAACATTGACCAGAACGTCAGGACCGCAGCGGCATATAATAAGACGAATCCGCCTACTTCAAATTCAATACAAGGGCGCCATAATAAAGCAACCAATGCCGCCATTTGTGCTGTGGTTTTTATTTTTCCCATCCAAGAAACCGCTACACTACTGCGTTTTCCCAATTCCGCCATCCACTCACGCAGAGAGGATATTATGATTTCACGCGCAATCATGGTCGCGGCAGGCAGTGTGATCCACCACGTGTGGTAATGTTCTGCAATCAGTACCAGCGCAGTAGCAACCATCACTTTATCCGCCACCGGATCAAGAAATGCGCCAAAACGTGTTGTCTGTTTCCACAAACGGGCAAGGAAACCATCAAACCAATCTGTTGCAGCGGCGATAATAAAGATAATGGCACATAACATCGGTGCCCATTGGAATGGCAGGTAAAATGCCAAAACAAAGAACGGAATTAAGGCAATACGGAACAGGGTAAGCCATGTTGGAATATTCAATTGCATAATGCTTAGTAACTATCTGGCCATGTAAAGTTTATCAGTATGGTGCATCAATACTTTTAGTGTTTCAACGCATTATAGATTTTTTCTGCCAGTGCGTAAGAAATAGAAGGCACTTTTGCGATCTCTTCTACACTTGCGTTGCGTAAAGGCTGCAATCCACCCATATATTTAAGTAACATTTGTCTACGTTTTGGCCCAATACCATCTATTGACTCCAATGTACTGGTCTTTTTCACTTTTTCCCGACGCTGACGATGCCCTGTGATGGCATGGTTGTGAGATTCATCACGAATATGTTGAATAACATGTAACGCCGGAGAGTCAGGAGGAAGTGCCATTCCCTCTCCTTCCGCTTTAAAAAACAGCGTTTCCAACCCCGCCTTACGATCACTACCTTTCGCAACACCAATCAGCTTAGGATGCGTTTTATTCCATTCAACCTCCAGAGAATCAAAAACGCCAATCGCACGTGCAAGCTGCCCTTTACCACCGTCAATAAAGATAATGTCCGGGATTTTTGTTTGATCGATCGCTTTGCTATATCGACGGCGCAAAACTTGGTTCATCGCAGCATAATCATCTCCCGGAGTGATGCCGGTAATATTATAGCGGCGGTATTCTGCACGAACTGGCCCATTACCATCAAAAACAACACAAGAGGCAACCGTTTGTTCTCCCATCGTATGGCTGATATCGAAACATTCCATACGTTGGATTTTTTCAAGACCGACAAATGCCGCCAGTGATTCCAATCGCTGATGAGTTGTCGATTGTTGGGAAAGTTTGGTTATCAAGGCTGTTGCGGCGTTGGTGCGTGCCAATTTTAGGTAACGCGCCCTATCGCCCCTTGGCCGTGACTGGATAGAGATTTTTCTGCCCGATATTTCAGAAAGTGATGCTTCCAACAGTTCTTTTTCAGGTAGTGCAAAGTCCAACAAAATTTCTGTCGGCAACGTCCTGTTTTGGCTTCCCTGAAGATAAAATTGACCCAAGAAAGTCTGTACGACTTCATCTAATTTCGTATCAGCCGGAATTTTGGGATAATAACTTCGGCTACCCAATATTTTTCCCTGCCGGATAAATAAAACATGTACACAAGCCATCCCCGCGTCGAAAGCGACACTGATAACATCAAGATCATCACCTTCTCCGGAAACAAATTGTCGCTCAGTCACTTGCCGTACGGCTTGGATCTGATCGCGATAACGAGCAGCGTCTTCAAATTTGAGCTGTTGACTCGCTTGTTCCATTTTTCCAACCAGTTCATTCAATACTTGCTGATCTTTCCCCGCCAAAAATAAGCGAACATATTCAACTTGCTGCTGATATTCTTCATCCGTGACGAATCCCTTAACACACGGAGCAAGACAGCGGCCAATCTGATATTGCAAACAAGGCCTTGAACGATTGCGATACACGCTGTCTTCGCATTGGCGAATAGGGAATAGTTTTTGCAATAAAACCAAAGTGTCACGTACTGCATGAGAATTAGGGAATGGGCCGAAGTATTCGCCCTTCGCATGCTTGGCTCCACGATACAGAGTTAGACGGGGATGGGTATCACTACTCAGGAAAATATAAGGATAAGATTTATCATCTCTCAACAGTACATTGTAGCGAGGCTGATGCAACTTGATGTAGTTATGTTCGAGCAGAAGCGCTTCTGTTTCTGAGTGGGTAACGGTGACATCTATCTGGACGATATTTTTCACCAAGGATTCTGTTTTGCGACTGCTGACTTGTGCCCGAAAGTAGCTAGATAACCGTTTTTTTAGATCCTTGGCCTTACCAACATAGATCACTGTGCCAGTGATATCATACATACGGTAGACACCCGGCTGGCTGGTGACTGTTTTTAAAAATTCCTTTGAATCAAATAGTTCCACCACGACTGTTCACCCATCAAATATTATTATCCACCGTGAGTTACCCTATTCTGGGCATCAAATAATCCACAGCGTATCGCCATATGGGTCAATTCTACATCACCTTTGATATTTAGTTTACTGAACATCCTATAACGATAACTATTTACCGTTTTGGGACTCAAATTAAGCAACGTAGAAATCTCATTCACTTTACGCCCCTGAGTTATCATTATCATGATCTGCAATTCCCGCTCGGAGAGTTCATCCAACGGGTTTTCTTTTTGCGGTGATAACTGATCGAGCGCCATCTGCTGGGCAATATCTGGGGAAATGTAACGCTGCCCGGCATAAACAGCCCGAATTGCATTGACCATATCCTGAGGAGTTGCAGCCTTGCTCAAATATCCCCTGATCCCTGCCTGCATCACTTTCGTAGGCAAAGAACTTTCAGTATGGATAGTTAGCATAATCACTCGTGTGTCAGGCGAATAACGGATGATTTTCTTGGCTGCTTCCAGCCCTCCCATACCAGGCATTCCCATATCCATAATGACAACATCCGTGCTGTTTGATCTACACCATCTGACCGCATCTTCTCCACTGCTGGCTTCTCCTACGACTTTAATTCCTTTTACATCATCAAGGATGCCTTTTACACCAATGCGAACCAGTTCATGGTCATCAACTAATAAGACACTAATCAAACAACATCTCCACTAACGTAATACCCACTAAAATAATGATAAATTGACAGCAGACAATATCCTCTTCGAATGATATCAAAACTCTTTGGATGAGATTATGGATTATACTAACATTAATGCAAAACAGAAAGAAAATTGTTACATATCAATGAAATGAACTTTTTAAGGATTTTATTTATTATTAAATATTTAAAAACAACATTTCACTAAATTATTCGTAACAATCTATTTTAATCCAGAACAATATGAGGGTAATATTTCCCTCATATTACGGTACTTATTTAAATAAGTTAAGAATATCTTCTTTAGTCAGCATCGGGGTTTTTTCAACAAAATTATAATACGCTGGCTTGCTATCCACATAAATTTGACGAGATAATTTACCAGGGTTACCATTATCAAACAAAGCAACCGGAACATAATAAGTACTTGGATGGTGTAAATGGTAGAAAAGATGTGTGCCGCATTTTTTACAAAAAGCTCGCTCTGCCCATTCGGATGATGAATATGTTGAAATGTTTTCAATTCCTTCTATTTTTAAATCGTCCTGACAGTCTACAGATAAAAATGGACCGCCATTCCATTTTTGACATGTCTCACAATGGCATACGTTAATATCTTCAATCCGTTGATGGGTTTTCACATTTACTGCACCGCATAAACAACGACCTTGATTCATCATTTCACTCTCTACCTGTAATCAATTTATAGGGAAAAATCTTATATCTGAGATTGACTAAACCTACCACTATATTTCATCAAGAATACACTATTCACCACAATAACTTTCTTATTTTCAGCTATACAAATCTGCTTCAGTGCCTTCAAGTTGCAACTTGACAGGAAAAAAATAAATTATTTATCTTTTATGTCCTCATTATCCTCTTCTTCATCATCAATATGCCAACTGTGCAATATTCGGTGGACGAAAGGCGTCACGACCATTCCTACAGCGATAAAAAAGATAGCCTGAAGAAATAATCCATAAATGGCAGCGAAATATTTTCCCAGTGTGCTGGCCGGTTCAATATGCAGGTTTTGCGTTCCAATCATTGAGACAGAATTCAATATTGCATCAGGAATAGCATGACTTTCAATCAAGAAAAAACCCAGTACGCCAGGGATAATACCGATCAGAAAGATGATGAACGCATGAAAAAGAAAGCGTAGTATCCGTAAAAGAAATCGGTCCAGGCTAATTAATTTATCAGTAAATTTTTCCATATCAGATCTCCACTAATAAATTAGTCACCCTGGTGATTGTATGTTAGTTTTTATTTTTATCAATGATCCGTTATCACTAACGATTGCTTAAAATACCTTTAAATAGTTTATCCCCGGTGATACTTCCCTGTCCCAAAAATACGCCTACGATAGTAATAACAACACCAATCACTTGTGGCAAACTGGGTATATTTCCCATCATTACCTGTATAATAAGTGCAAAAATGGGCACAAAGTTAAAAAATATCGCCGTCTTTCCTGCCCCACGAATAGCAACGCCCATATTCCAAAAAAGATAGGCAATAGTGGAACCCCCAATACCTATATAAAGACAGGCCAAATGACTTTCAAATGTTGCGGAAGATAATGCAGTAACCGGTGATTCTACAAAAAACGCAATAAACACCAATATGATCGCACCAAAAAGCATCGTCCAGCTAGTCGTTTCCAATGGTGTCGCATCTTTGACAAGTACCCGTGTTCCTACGGTGTAAATTGACCAACCAAGGCTGCCGATAAAAATAAGAATATCGCCGGTGACCACCTGAGCCATACCACCTAAGTTCAATTCACCGTTGGTAATAACCAAAGCAACCCCCAACAAACTGATCACCATACCCACAACTCGCAGTAATCCAGGTAACCGACGATTTATAATAGCCTCCAGTATATTGGCAGAGATAGGCGTCGTTGCCACAATCAGGGCTGCCGTGACGGGATTGGAACTTTGCAGACCAACAAAAAATGCCCCATTAAATCCCGCCACGCCAATCGCGCCAAGCACAATAAATGTCCACCAATTTTGTTTCAAGACCTTGCCGTGAATCCCTTCTTTCCATGCCAAGAAAATAAAAATACAGATCACCGCGTAGAAAAAACGTTCAACAGAAGCTGTCCACGGTGGCAAACTTGCCAGTGCAAATTTCGTTACCTGAAAATTTGATCCCCAAAAGAATGTTGCAATTAATGTTAGCGCAATCGCTAACTGTGGTGTCGTTCTCATATTCATTACCTTAATTCATTGAGTTATTTCAAACCAAGTACCTCTTGATAAAATCATTGTGGCATCTTTCAAAATTGAAATATTTAGGCAATATTGATAATCAATTTTTCATAAATGGAAAACACATCATGCAATCACTGATTTGGGATGACATTAGAATATTCTTGGCAGTCGTGAGAGCAGGTACGATCAGTAAAGCGGCCGAGCTTCTTGGTATTGGTGTAGCAACCGTTTCGAGAAAAATTGAACGTCTGGAAAATACCTTCGGAATGCCGTTATTTCTGCGGCATCAAGCGGGTTATCGGCTAACGGAAGATGGCGCAGAATTGCTGGAAAAAGCCAAAACTATGGAGAGCGCTGCAAGTTCATTTTTATTTGAAGCCGATATACGGGCGGCTATTGCCGGAAGTGTACGCCTTGCGACACTCGAAACATTGGCCAATTATTTAATTATGCCAAACTTGCCGGCTCTACAAAAAAATCATCCAAACCTGACATTAGAAATCACAACAGATATCTATCCGGTGAATCTTCACCGCCGTGATGCCGATTTAGCTCTTCGTATTATCAGGCCGGAGCAAGGCCATGTTAATGTCCGACAACTGGGAACCTTAGGGTTTGGTCTCTATGGAAGCGAAACCTATTTGGCTACCTGCCCTTCCGGTATATTTAGGGATGAATACAGCGACGCACATTTTATCGGCTGGATAAATGAGTATTCGCAACTTCCTTCAGTTAATTGGCTTAAACAAGCCCTGCAAGGGCGCCCACTTTCGGTTGCAACAACATCGATTTGTTCTCAAATTGCAGCGGCAAATGCGGGTTTGGGATTAGCCGTACTACCTCATATTGCAGCCAATGACACTGGGCTGACTTGTATTTCGCCTGATTTGGGCATAGATAAACCCATCTGGCTGGTTATTCAATCTGATTTAGCTCATTCTCCCAGAATACGAAAAGTTGCAGACTTTTTGGCAGATGTAGTTTTTCAAAATCAAGCTAAACTTTCAGGTCAAACATAGCCTAAGATGCCAGAACCGTCTCTCTGGGATTGTTGGCATTTTTTTATTGGGTAGATAACAAAAGATAAATCATCCAATAAAAAATAAATTTGGTTTATTATTTTACATTGAAGTTATTTCAATAAAAAACAACCTGATGAGCTATCCAATATAAACAGAGTTCTTTATTGCAAATTAAAAACATTTAATATAAATTTAATTACAAAAGTGACATAAATGTCGTTTTAATGGCGAAAAATTAAATGAAAGCACAAAAAACACAACAATATATCTTAAAACAATCACTGAGTGTTTTTATTAAAAAAGGTTATAATCAAGTCACAATGACGGATATTATCAGTGAATGCGGTCTCAGCCGAGGTGGCGTTTATCGTTACTTCCAATCGACTAAAGAAGTTTTCATCGCACTAGTGCGCCAAATGAATTCAGACCTGGCAGAAAATGGGGTTAAAGATTTCACTGAATATTTAGAAAATGAGAAAAAAGCCCTATTGAATATTCGCAATACTATTCGAGTCGCTGGATATGAGTTTATGATCCAAGAATCACAAAAAGATGATAGCCATATAGCACGTGAGATATATCATTCCAATATTCGCATCATTATACAATTGACGGGTCTTGACCAAAAGCAAGCAGAACAAATCTTTCTGATTCTGGAAGGGCTCACGGTAATGGCTCTAACCGGCATTCTAACCATTGAATTGATCGACACTCATTTTAATTACCTTACTGAATTGGCCTTAAAAAAATAAAAGAGAGTTTTATGAATAATATTCTGTACCTTATAAAAGATAATATGACATTAACTCACTCTATTGAAGTATTAGAGAAGTTACTGATACATTTGTATTTAGATAAAAACATATCAAACAAATCCTTATCATTAAAAATTGGATTACCCATTCCTATTGTATCCGCCTTTAAGAAAGAATTAATAAAGTTCAATTTTGCTGATAACAAAGGTACTTTTAAATTAAATTCCACAGGAATTACCTATATAAAAAATCAACTTGGATATGAGACTGTTAATATAACTCAATATGCTTCATTATTAATAGCTGAGAATATGAAAGAATTTGAGGCCGAACTCATAACATTATTGAAGCCCATATACGAATGTCGTCCACAAGTCAATGTCATGTTAGATCAAGCTCATGCAACGCTAGAAACGTCAATACGCAGGGTAATGTTATTACTTAAGAACCCCTGTATATTTAAACAAAAGGTGTTGTTTTTAGGTGATGATGATTTGACTTCTTTAGCACTAATGATGGCACTCAAAAAATTGGGGCACTGTAATTCACCACATGTTTCTGTGAAAGACATCGATAAAGAATTATTGGATTTTATAAAATCCATATCAGAACAAAATGATTTCGTTATTAATACTGAGTACATAGATCTAAAAAATCCCAATGGATATAAAAAGCAATTTGATATTATTTTAACTGATCCTCCCTATACTTTGAGCGGGCTAAAGTTATTCTTATCACGTGCAATTAGTTTTGCTAAAAATGAGAATAGTGAAATATTATTATCATTTGGACAAAAAAGACCGGAACAACATCGTGAAATACAACGATTATTCCACGAACAAAACTTGCTCGTCAAGAATATTTATCCACAATTCAACCAATATCATGGTGGCAGTATTATCGGCAATGTCAGCGATCTCTATGTACTTTCTGTAACAGAGAACACATATTCAACAATTCCAGAAAACAGTGCTTACTCCAATAAAATATATACTGGAGAACCTTGGATTCGCATATTAAGCGCAACACCGTAATGAACGAAGTAAATGAGTTGGGGTTCCTGTAAATAACTCATTCGGTGTTTTATAATCTCGTGTCTTACGTGGTCGATTATTTAGTCGGTTTGCCACAAGGTTAACCTCCCGCTCTGATACCTTATTAAAATCGGTTCCTTTTGGGAAGTAATCTCTGATTAATCCATTTATGTTCTCATTTATCCCTCTTTCCCAAGGGGAATACGGATGAGCAAAATAAATTTTTGTCTCTAAATTTTTACCGATCCGTTCGTGTTCGGCAAATTCGAGTCCGTTATCAAAGGTAATTGTTTTAACTTTATGTTTTATCATCGATAAATGTCTTGTCGCCGCTTTGGCAACACCTTCTGCTGTTTTATCTTCAAGTTTAATGATGATCGTAAATAACGATTTTCGTTCAACTAAAGTCAATAAGGCACTTTTACGATCTTTGCCAACGATAGTATCCCCTTCCCAATCCCCAATACGCTGCTTTTTATCAACAATTTTTGGGCGCTAATCAATACTGACTCTGTTTTTAATTTTTCCTCGGGCCTCTGGGTTCTCTAGCGTTACCAATACGGTTTTTCGCTATCCAAGAATTTGCCATAAAACACCCCCATTTATTTTATTCTTTAAAATCAACCAAAAAATTTTTTCTGATGAAAAAGGATTTTCCTTCCCCTTTGAAATAACCCACAAACTGTTCCCGGAATAAAATCTTGCCAAAATTAACTTTTTTTTCCCCTTTTTTATTCCCTGGGGGGGTTTTTTTACGGCTTTTACCTTAGAATGACGGCGTTCTAATGCTTTACGCTGAGCTTGTTCAGGTTCATATTTCTCGGCTTCCCGGTTTCGTCTCAATTCCCGGCTAATTGTTGATGGGGCCCGATTAAGCGACGTTGCAATAAAACGTTGTGTAAAACCGGCTTCTTTTAAGCCGAAAATCTGGTATCTTTCTGTTTCGGTCAGTTGCGTATAGGCCATAGTGCATTTTCCTTTGGCGAGAAAGATGCCTACTATAGCAACTGACCGCCTTTCTTAGAAATTGCACTTACTATGCGAATCCAAGAACTTAATCCTCGTGTGAAATTTTATCAATGCAAATCATGTCATCATATGCTGACCATTGGATATGGAAAAAACATATTAACAATAGAGAAATTGATAGAAACGGGCTGTGATCAATGTGATGGAACAAAATTTCAATATCGGGGGCAAGAAAAGATTCATGTACCGACGAATAAACAATTTGAGACCAGACAACTTGGTACTCACATTGTACTAGAGATGAAACATTGTGATAGCAATAAATTAAAATCTATCGCTACAATTGAATCAATTATGCTTGATGTTGCCCAAAAATGTAAACTAAATATTGTCACTCATCATTTCCATGAATTTAAACCTTGGGGAGTCAGTGGTGTGATAATATTAGCAGAATCACATTTCACAATACATACATGGCCTGAATATCACTATGCAGCGCTTGATTTATTTATCTGTAATAAATTTAATCAACAAAATACCCTTATAACACAATTACAAACTCAACTAAATTCACAAGAATACGAATGCAAGATATTACAACGAGGATTCTAGCGCTTAAATAAGGACAAATTTCTTTTAACACAATCTAAAAAAGGAAGCAATCAAACCGATGCTTCCCCAATCCAATTTGCGACTATAAGCGCTAAAAACCATAAGTTCTAAAAACATCATGCAAGCCGGCTATTGATTAAAGCCATTCCCATCACATCACAATATTGACCGTTTCTTAATGACTGCATGCGCCTTATCCCTTCAGCTTCAAAACCAAATTTTTTATACAGGGCAATCGCTTTTTCATTATCAGCAAAAACTTCTAATTCAATTCTGATACAACCTAACCAATTGAATGCATAATCAATTGCAAAAGCCATCATCTTTGAACCAATGCCTTTACCAAAATAAGCCGCATCAACACCAATACCTATCCCCACTGTATGTCTGCATCTTGGATTAGCACGGGTAAATAGCCCTATTGTGCCGACAACCTTGCCATTGACTTCAGCTACAAAATCAATATCTCCTTGCGTTTTATTTAGCTTTAAACGTTCCCGCCACATTTCATTCGAAGGGCATGGGCGTTGTAACGTATTCGAGTAAACATCAGGGTGACTAAAAATTCGTTGGTAATGCTCTGCATCTTCTGGCTCAGTTGCCCTAATTATAATTTCCATACAGACCTCTTTTCAGCTTGACCCTTTTATAACTACCTGATAAAAAAAATAAATGTAAATAGCGTATTAAATATTTGTTTAACGTAATCACTCAACCTATCAGTGATGTTAGTTTATACTTTTTATTTTCTCTGGAGTTTATATGGTTCAGGAAAGCGTAGCTATCTTTGCATTACTCAAAAATCTTGAAGTGAGCCTTCATGGTAAAAAAAGAAATAATGCCGATTGGCTAAACATGGTATTACACGATGATTTTCTGGAAATCAGTAAATCAGGTTATGTTTATACTAAAAAGGATGTATTCGATGTATTAACCACAGAAATAAAAACTAATTTCCAGATTTTCTCGAAAGAATTTTCTATGACCTTTTTTGATGGGAATATTGCATTGCTCACTTATCAATCTTATGAAATAGATCGAACTGGCAACCCATTTAATCAAGCACTTCGTTCATCAATTTGGCAATTATCTTTAACCGATCAATGGCAACTGAGATTCCATCAAGGTACACTCATGCCTGTTTAAAATAAAAGAATGGCCCAGTATTTGAGCCATTACAGATTAATTGACGGAATTTTTTACTTAGCGAGCAAGGCGGATTTTACGCTTTTTCACAATCTGAAACCCAATCATAAGAATGATAAACCAAATGGGTGTGGCGATTAACGCTTGACGCGTATCTGGCTGTAAGGAGAGCAATACCAAGACAAAAGCAAAGAAAGCCAGGCATACCCAAGACATTACAACACCAAATGGCATCTTATATACCGAGGCCTGATGCAGCTCTGGGCGACGTTTTCTATAGGCCAGATAGGAACATAAAATCATGCTCCAAATAAACATAAATAGAATTGCAGAAACGGTTGTCACGAGAGTAAAAACTCGCATCACATCGGGGATAAAATAGATCAAAATGACGCCAAAAGAGAGGCACAGACAAGTAAAGATCAACCCTGATGCAGGAACCGAACGACGGGAAAGACGGCTAAATTGCTTTGGCGCGTCGCCTTCTTTCGCCAGACCAAACAACATCCGGCTGGTAGAGAAAACTCCGCTGTTGGCCGAAGATGCCGCAGAAGTCAGAACCACAAAGTTAACAATGCTGGCGGCAGCGGGTAATCCGATCAAGACAAACAATTTCACAAAAGGGCTTTTATCCGCACTGATGGCTCGCCACGGCGTGACCGACATAATGACAATCAGCGCCAACACATAAAACGTGATAATGCGGATTGGAATAGCATTAATCGCTTTTGGTAAGGATTTCATTGGGTTTTTAGTTTCCGCTGCGGCAGTTCCTACTAACTCAATACCCACAAAAGCAAATATCGCTATCTGGAACCCGGCAAAGAAGCCGCTTAACCCCATAGGGAACACCCCCCCATCATTCCAGACATTAGAAATGGCGGCAACATGCCCTGCCGGTGATTGAAAATTCATGCCAATCAAGATGCCCCCGGTCACGATCAAGGCAATAATGGCAATGATTTTGATCATGGCAAACCAAAACTCCAGTTCCCCAAACAGTTTTACGGTCGCAAGATTCAGAGTTAACAATACCAGCACACAAAGAAGCGAAGTTCCCCATTCTGGAAAGCCGGGTGTCCAATATCCAACATAAGCCGTGATAGCAACAATATCTGCTATGCCTGTAATTACCCAACAGAACCAATAAGTCCAGCCCACAAAAAAACCAGCCCACGGCCCCAGTAAATCCGCAGAGAAATCACTAAACGACTTATAATGCAAATTAGAAAGTAATAACTCTCCCATTGCCCGCATAACGAAAAACAGCATAAAACCTATGATCATATAAACAAAAATGATCGACGGCCCCGCAAGAGAGATAGTTTTACCTGATCCCATAAACAGGCCAGTACCAATGGCACCACCAATTGCGATTAACTGTATATGTCGGTTGGTGAGACTTCGCTTCAGATGCGAATCTCCCGTTTCAGGAGTGTGAGTGGCTTGTATTTTTTCTTCCATAGTTGTATCCAATTTATTCTCACAGCATGGCCTTAATACCCTCAAGCTGTGTTTAATTGAACATTGTGACATAGACAACCGAGGTATTAACAGAAGGATTTCACATGAAAAATAGAGTGGGCATAGTTCAATCAATCAGTTAGGAATTTATTGTTCTTATTTTATCCAATTAGTAAAAAAGTGGAAATAATACATTGACGAACTTTCTTTAATTTCTCCGTTGCGCACCATTTTTCCATTCTGGACAGAACTTCCACCAGCTCCGGCGGTTTGATTTCCGTTATCGGTCGATGACCACCTGTCTTTGCGCTGTTTGTATGATGTGTTCAATGATTTTGGTCACCGTCATGGAGGTGATATTCTCACTTCAACAATAAACAGGTGACATTATGCAAAAAACGTTTTAGTTCAGAATGTAAACTGGAAGCAGCGCGACTGGTGCTGGAACAAAGTTAGGAAAACATCCATTAACATGCTGAAAAATAATAAAAAATTAAGGTTAGTGTGAAAACCCAGCGCCAGAAAGCCGGATGGTATGATAAGCAGGACTCGATCCTTTTTTCTATGATTTTGTGTTTTAGGAACAAAAATTTCGCAAATTTAGGATCGAGTTTCTTTGATACTCCTACCATTTTGAAAAGCTATTTAGTGGAATATGAAAGCTCCTTCAAGAAAGTATCCGATTTTTCTTGAGCACAACACATTTCAGACGAATGTAAGCCTCAACAGATATGACGATAAATCTCATCTCTTAAGTTAATGGTTAAATCCCCCATCATTCCTTCATAGGCGGTATTAGTCAGAAGAACTACAGTAAGTTCGGTAATTGGGTCAATAAACCATGAGTGTCCATATACTCCTCCCCACGACAAAGTTCCTTTTTTCTGAGGAGTATTAGCAATATCTGGATCAACTAATAATGCTCCACCATAACCGAATCCCCATCCGGGTCCTAATGACATCGATCGTGAACTTATATGGGGTTGGAAAATACTGTCTCTGATTTCTTTTTTGATAAATGAATTACTATTCCTTAATGATTCTAAAATGACAGTAATAGCATCAATATCACCATACATCCCTGCACCACCCGATAAATATTCTTTTTTATTATAAGCACGGGATGGTGAAAATTTAATAAAACCACCAGTGTTGTCTGGGGATGGAATGCACATACTGTCATTGATCTGGCTTAACTCTGAACGGTCGTTAAAGTAAGGAATTGCGAGTTCCACATCAGATGGGCAAACAAAACCTAACTCATTAATATTTAGAGGTAAAGAAACTAATTCGTTAATGGCATCTTCGAGATTTTTATTTGTGACTTTCTCTATTACTGCACCAACAACATCTAAGCCTAAGGAATAGTTCCAGTCTTTACCAGGGAGAAACTTCAAATCGGCTTTGCTGAGAAGTTTTAGATTATCCTCCAATGACAGTCCTGAACAGTCAAGACCATCGGAAATTTTCAGATTACTATATTGGGAATTACTGGGTTCTTGAAAAGAATAGCTAAGCCCAGATGAATGGGTAATTAACTGGTGTAAATTTATTTCAGGCTGATTTCCATTTCTATCCTTAGGCGTGAAATATGGAAGCCAATTAGTTACCGGATCTTCCAGCTTAACTTCATCTGCTACAACTAACCGGAGCAGTGCAGCAGTTACGATTGGTTTGCTTATTGAAGATAAGCGAAATTTTGTTTCTGTCTTCATCGGCGCATGGCTTTTAAGACAAGATAAGCCATGCGCTTTACGATAGATAATATTGCCTTTATACGAAACCGTTGCTACAGCACCTGCCAACTTTTTTCTTGTAATCGACTCTAAAAAAATAGAGTCTAATTTATTCGTTAAATCTATAACTGAAAGTGAGGGAGATAAGTATTTCATTTTAATGTCCGTAATTAAGATGGCGATTGTTAAATATGAGTTTAGTTATTTATACTGGCATGAGCTCGATGAATGTCATTTATAAGATTTTCATGAGTAAAATCGATGTCTGAACGATAGATCATCTGGATTTTAATATTTAACTCTTCCGACTCTTTTTCAATGAGGGGTATGTAAGCCAAATTAGACCTTTCATTAAGCGTAATTGAATGAGGAACAATTGAAAATCCTTCACCAGCTGATATTAAAGACAATAAAATGTGGTTGTCACCGGGATCTTGCTTTCTTTTCATATTAAAACCTCTTGAAAGAAAATAATATTCACACTTGTCGTAGTATTCTTTGTTTTCATTTCTCTGGAACCAAAATAGATGTTCATTTTTAAGGTCAATCAGGCTTATTTCTTCTTTTGATGATAAAATATGGCTCTTAGATATCGCTACATACATTCTCTCTGTAGCTAAATGCAGTAACTTATAATCGAATTCAGGTATTGGGGATGGTGTTCCTATTATTGCCAAATCAAGTTTCTTTTTAGATACCAAATCGCTTAATTTTTTTGAATAACCATAAGTAAATGAGACAGCGTCGCTACCCAGTTTATCAGTTAAAAATTTTCTAATCTGGTTGAAGATATTTGGAGAGAGTACAGAAGTGAAGCCTATATGCCAATTGCTCTTCTCTCCTAGTGAGAAAGCATCCATTTTCTTCTGTATTTCGAGAAATTGATCTCTAAGTAGAGGGACTTCTTTATAAAACGCTATGCCTCGCTTGGTCAGTTGCACTCCTGCTTTTGATCGTGTGAACAGTGGTCCCCCAAGGATATTTTCGAGTTCTTTAATCTGGCGACTCAGAGGGGGTTGGGTCATATGTAATCGTTCAGCTGCAACGCGAAAACTACCGCAGTTTGCTGCCATTAGAAAGTATTCCATTTGGCGAAAAGTTGGCATTCCTCTCATAACTATCCTTTGCGTGTTTACAAAAATGTACACCACTAAGGAGAAGCATAAACTTATTTAATAGAAATAGCTATAACTCACAAATATGATATTTTTATGAATGGAAATTTTTTCCATAGAAAAATACGTATATATCTGGCCTCCAGAAGGATGGCTAAATTTTTGGACTCTTGCTAATCTTGGCTGATTGTTGGATCACATTAGTAACATGAAATACAGGTACCGGCAGAGTGGGATAGGATAATGTTATTAAAGCGTTTTATTCTCGAAACCATTAATGGTCAATTGAAACTCATTTCTCAAATAGAGCATTCTCACCACTGAAGTATAAAAGGATTTCTGTTAACTGTTTTATGTGGATTGATTGCTTACTGCGTTAAAGAAAAGAAACCGTCACTGAAAATTTTCTACTCAGAAGAAGATTTCCCAGTGACGACTTAAACGGAATTCGGGTTATAGTAAGCAACGTAACCATCCGTTAGCAGATAACTAGTATAATCTCCTAAAAAGTCGGCTACACTGCGCCCGCTGCGATGCACCCACATATAGGACTGATCTGAACCGGGCGCTCCGTTTCGTTGAGCACTTGTACCACTGTTTCATCCGAAACTGCATTTCAGCCTGATTTAAAGGATAAGACCATTATTTGTCTTTCCAACAACTATGGCTGTGTGATTGCTCAGCTCCGCTGAAGAAAAATCTTACCTTAAAATGAACTCTCTTTTTTTGGCATTGAACGCATCATAAAAAAACAAGTCACCGTTTTTTCCGTCAAATTATCCGTTGTATGCGGATTTTTCAAATCGGTTTATGTCCATGATGGTCAAAATCGTAACGTGTTCAAAAACTAACCCCCTTATCTTAATGTTACACTATAATGATTGAATAATAAGATTACTCACAGTGCCAGATAATATGATGATACTTTTTTGGTATCACATGAATTTATTATTTTCATGATGAGAATATTTATAAATAATATCCAAAAGAATTAGTCTTTCTCGTTTTTTAATAAAATTTCAAAGGATATTTATATGCGTTGTATGAGTAAGGATAGAAAGATTACGAATGGCCCAAGATTATTAGAACAGATCGTCGAGCATACTATCGTGCCCATTAGCAGGATAGCTAATAAGTGGGGACGTCCACGAGATAACTCGATTCCTGTAATAAGCAATCCGGTTCACTTATCGTTGCATCAATCCATGTAGTTGCAGGCATATAATAAACCCTATATCAGAATATCTTAACGTTACAAACATCATTTGTTCTGAGCAAAAGGAAATAACGCATTATTTTACCGGTGGAATTAAGAAGCCTATGATCGGTAAAAATAAAAAAGATGCTGTATTAGCATTTATAAGAGATAAGAGTGGAATTAAACCTGAGGAGTGCTACGCCTATGGGGATCATATATCTGATATTGGAATGCTTGAGGTCGTAGGCCATCCAACAATTGTTGACCACAATAAGGATGATTCAGATCCTTTCGTCAAATTAGCAAAAGAACGAAATTGGAATATTATCACTCCATAATTAAGTTTTTAAAAAAGATTTATTAACCATAATTGAAATAAGGAATTATTTATGAAAACTCGCATCTTAGGTAATAAAGGCCCTAAAGTTTCATCTATTGGACTTGGGTGCATGGGTATGAGTGAATTTTATGGTGCTACAAATGATAAGGAATCAATTTCAACGATTCACCATGCTATTGATCTGGGTATTAACTTCTTAGATACAGCTGATATGTATGGACCTTATATTAATGAAGAACTAATCGGTAAGGCCATCAATAAAGTCCGTGACAAAATTGTTCTGGCAACTAAATTTGGCATTATTCGCGAGCCAAACAATGTAACAGGTCGAGGCGTTAATGGTTCAAAAAATTATGTAAAACAATCGGTTGAAGGAAGCCTTCGCAGGCTGAATACTGATTATATCGATCTGTATTATTTGCACCGAGTGGATCCGCAGACGCCTATTGAAGAAACAGTCAGCGCTATGGCCGAGCTTGTCAAAGAGGGTAAAATTGGGTGTATTGGTTTGTCTGAGGTGTCAGCATCAACCCTGCACCGCGCACACAAAATTTATCCCGTTACCGCAGTTCAAAGCGAATATTCTCTCTGGACTCGTAATCCTGAAGATGAAATTATTGCGGCATGCAATGAACTAAATGTGAGTCTAGTCTCCTACAGCCCACTTGGCCGTGGCTTCCTTACCGGTTCATTAACAAATATCAATCAGCTTTCTGAAGATGATTATCGTCATACCAGCCCTCGTTTCCAGGGAGATAACTTCAACAAAAACCTTGCACTGGTCAACATTGTCAAAACACTCTCTCACCAAGTTGGATGCACACCGGCACAACTTGCACTTGCTTGGGTTCTTTCCCGAGGCGAGAACATTGTCCCTATTCCGGGCACCAAGCGTAGGAAATATCTTGAGGAAAATGTGAAAGCGGTAGACATAAATCTTCCACAAGGCGTGTTTGATGAACTCTCCAGTGCATTTTCACAAAATATGGCTATTGGCAATCGCTATCCAGATGCGACTCAAAGCCTTCTAAATGGTTAAGGATAATTACCCTTTCAATATATATGTAAATCAATCAGATGTCTCATTCTGTCAAATTTACGTCACCAAAATCTGTAGTGGTGGTAGGTGCAGCACGTACTCCAATTGGAAGCTTCAACGGAAGTCTTTCAAAAGTACCGGCTCATTCATTGGGTGCTGCCGCTATTAAAGCTGCGATTAAGCAGGCTCAAATTAGTGAACATGAAGTAGACAAAGTTGGTCTTCCAGAAAAGACTACCGCATATTTAGTCAATCAGCTTGCGGTTCGGGCTTACGTGCGATCATACTGGGCGTACAACAAATCCTGACTGATCAATCATCAATTGTTGTTGCGGGGAAACAGGAATCTATGTCGATGCCCCCGCAAACAAATGGTATCTGTGAACGCTTCCATAAAACGATTTTACAAGCGTTTTATCAGGTGACGTTCCGCAAGAAACTTTACGGTGACATGGACAGGCTGCAAAATGTGCTGTGGGCGAACGCCAATGGAAACGTTACTGGATGGAAAACGCATCTGGACAGAAAAAAATCTGAACCAGATTTAACCTGACAGACACCTGTATAAATAACCTGTAACTGTCAGGTCAGGTCTGAGCTAGTACACGTTATAATTGCGTATTTCCAAACCTCCCCACAGTGCTGGCGAACTTTTTTTTAATTTTTTCGCTCCACGCTTTTCCATTCCCGAAAGAACATCAAGTAATTCTAAGGGTTTTATATCCGCTATTGGTCTATTGCCAATATAAGGAAAGACATCATTCTCAAAAGCACTCATCATGTCATCCCGGTATCCTACTGACCATCTGTCTTTGCGCTTTTCATACTATTCACGAGTAATTTTCTCGAAAGTATTCTCTGACATAATAATACTTTCTCGTTTCTGCCTTTTTCTATCCTCAGAAGGGTTAATGCCATCGGCAACCATTGAACGATATTCAGCAGTTCGTCTTCTCGCCTCAGCCAAAGACACCTCTGGGTAAGTACCCAAAGAGATCATCTTTTGTTTACCCTCAAAACGGTAACGGAATCGCCAGCCTCTAGATCCGTCCGGCTCCACCAATAACCAAAGCCCATTTCCATCAGACAGCGTATAAAACTTCGCTTCTGGCTTGGCTCGCTTAATTGCCATGTCTGTTAGCTTCATCATTTCCCCCGTGTGTATAGGAAAAACTATACACAATTTCATGTCGCTTTCAGTAGATGCTAGGAGATATTAGGATACTTAAGATTATTGTTGGAGGAGGGAGCGATATTAAATACATAACCATTTAATATTTAACTAATTATTTTAATTAAAAAGTTAACATACCCCCAATTGTACCCCGTATTATTTGTTACCTAAATTCACCTTTCTGTGAGTTGCCCCCCACACCAGTAAAAATTTTCTCTTAGTTTGTCGTGACAGTATCATCATAGTGTTCATTGTTACAATTTATGATGGATACCATGAAAAAGTAAACTATATTTTACTGAAATAATAAAATTGGTTATCATATTTGAACATCTACATACCTCACAAATTAAGTAAGCTCCGATCAAAACACTAGAAAAAGTTATTTAGTATGCTTTATTATATACAGTATACCAGTGATCGGCTAATTTTTATGAAAAGGGTTTCAAATGTCAGACTCTATTTTTAACTTCAAAAATTACCCAATAGTATTTATTGGGTCAGGAATGTCTAAAAGATACTTGGAAAATTCTCCAACATGGCCTGACTTGCTGGAAGAATATTGGAATAAAATTAATAATAATGACCAGGGATTTTATAACTATTTATCAGAAATAAAGAATAAATATAAAGAGGATAACAATGACTCTGACTTAAATCACAAAGTATATTCCGAAGCGGCTACTTTCATTGAAAAAAAATTCAATGAATTATTTAACTCAGGGAAAATATCATTGGAAGGATTAACTTCAAAAAGAGTTTTTGATGAAGATATATCACCATTTAAATATTCTTTATGCCAGAGATTTAAACAAAATGATTTAAACAAAAATCTTAAAAAAGATGAATTTGAATCATTTAAGAAATTTTTAAAAAATGCAAAAATGCTTATTACAACAAATTACGATTCATTTATTGAAACACTTTTATTAGAACAAAATGTTGAGCCTAAAATGTATATAGGCAATGAAGGATTTTTTGATGATACCATTGGGTGGAGTGAATTATATAAGATCCACGGAGATATAGAACATCCTAATTCAATAGTAATTAATGGTCATGACTATGAAACATATGATAATAAATCTATACTAATTAGTGCAAAAATATTATCGAGCATGATAAAAAGCTCTATAATATTTATTGGGTATTCATTAACAGATAGAAATATAAAAAAATTACTGACTGATTTTTCTTCTCAACTTCCAAAAGAAGATAAAAGAAAATCTGCTGAAAGAATTGTTTTTATTGAATTTAAAAAAGATGAAATGGATATTATAAAAACACATAGGACAGATGATAAATCACAAATAACATATACATCTATAGAAACTGATAATTATAAAAAAATATATGATGAAATAAGTAACATAAATGAAGGATTGCCACCATATGATATCCTTAGATATCAAAGAGTAATAAAACAACTTATTCTAAATGAAGGGGAAAAAGGTAATTTAGGTAGTCTATTGGTCACTCCTTCTGATTTGGATGAATTAGAAAGACATGCTAATTCTGGTAAAAATTTAGTAGTTGCATTAGGTGATAAACAACTTGTTTACATTAGAGTTAAAGAAGTTGAATATTTAGAAGATTATATTTTTGAAAAAAATGAAATACCTAACAAATCAGCTATTGAATTTCTTATAGACTACCCTCCTCATGCGAGAACCCCTTTCTCTAAATTAATAAAATCCTGTGAATTAAAAAATATAAATATTTCAAAAAGAGAAATTGAAAAAATAGCAAAAAGAATAAAAGAACATGGAAAAATAGACAAACTAATCAAATCCGTCCATTTAGATAAAAAATATTCAAAGACTAACTTCAACTCAATTGAAGCTATCAAATCCGAGAACTTACTAAAAAACAAAGAACTATTAATTATAATAAAGAATATAAAATCAATAAATAAAGTTGAATTGAAAAAATATATCCAAGAAGAAGCCTTTGCATTATTTAAAAATGAAAATTTAAAATCAGACTTAAGAAAACTATTTTTAGCTTTTGACCTATTAATGTATGGAGATGTAAGTTTAGATTTACTAACACAAGATAACTGAGCTTATCTTAAATAAAAAAACACTCTCTAAATATAAATTAGTGGGGTGATTAGTCCCCCACAAGAAAATATCTGTTTAACTCAGGTTACCATTAGTTAATCGGATTTTTTTCTAGCCTCTCGCTCAATAAGCTGACCATACATATCAAAATACCGACTAGGCCAAATTTCAGAAGGATGTACTCCGAGATAGTTAGCAACGATCCATTCCCCTTTAGGCCAAGGGCGTGATAACACATTTGCTAATGTAGAAGAACTAAGTCCAGCTTCGCGGGAGACTGCGGCAAGAGTTGTACCACGCTTGCGTAATGCAGCAATAATATCAGCTTGATGCCAGTCATTTCTAACGTTGTTCATTTCTGCTACCCCTTCCATTAATTAATCATTGATGGTGGTGATTCAAGCAGGGTTAGCAGACCGGGATCAACTTCCGGCGAGACGTGAGTCTCCCCCGCCTGAATCACCATTGAAAAGGCGATAACAGGCACACTGGCAAGAAACTATCCTTACCAGTGGTTGATCTCAAGGCTGCTAAACCTTGACCATTGGATTTTGCCAATGGCGGGATTACTTTAATGAATTGGTTTATCAAATTCAATAAGCGAATCAGTAAAACCGCTTAACTTTTTGCGTTATATCCCATTAAACGCCTTAAGGCGCTGCTTCTGTTCATCCGACAGACTGAAAGCAAAGTCCTCGTGTTCACTCTGCCAAGTGCCAAAACTCATCAGGAACGCAATCGCCGGATCAATCTTGTTTGCGGATTTCTTCTTGTTCGGCTTGATATTAGCGTTCGCGTCGGTTTCCATCACCACATTGGACATTGCCCATGCGAGAACCGGATCGCTGTTATGACGAATCACCTTGCGGTTAACGAATACCTCAGCCGATTTAGCCACCGGGCTAAAGCGTAGATAGGTTTGCGGGAACGGCTCAACATCCAGCCCGGCACCTTGTAGCTGAGTTCTTAGGTGCGTGGCGTTCCATGTATCAAAGCCGACCAGCTTGATATCAAACTGTTGGCTGTCTTTGAGGATATCATCGCGGATACGGTCATAATCAATGCAGTCGCCTTGTGTGGTGCGTATCCAGCCCGCTTGCGCCCATTGCCGATAAATAGCCCGGTTCTTATTGGCCGGATTCTGTAACTGCGCTTCGGGCAGGTAATGGCGGGTCAGGAGTAACAGTTCATTCTCCACGGGGAAGGTGTAGCAAATGCTGGTAATATCCCCCGTTGACGACAAGTCTAATCCGGCGTAACACTCCAGCCCCTTGAGGTCGTTTTCATCATAATCAGTCTGGCAGGCTTGCCAAGCCCCTTCGCCCATCCACGGGGTTTCACCCTGACACCAGATATTAAAGCGTTTGGTTAGCATCTCTGTCCATTGTGACGGTATACCACGGGCTTTCTGGATGGTGTCATGCAATGCCTCACTGTCTACTGAGACATTCAGATTGGGATTGGCCTTAATCCAAAGTGCTTCATTATCAATCTCGTGCTCGTCGTCCAGCTCGTAGATCAGGGCAAACAGCGATTCATTTTGTTCTTCGCCGTCCAGTATCTGACAGCAATAATCATAGTGCTGCTTACAGGCCGAAATAACATTACTGCCCGCCGTAGTAATGGCAAACAGGAGTCCTTCGGGACGGGCACCCATGCCTAACTCAAGGGCGGAGTACACCGCGTTATCGGGGTGTAGATGATATTCATCGACAATCGCCAGACTGGGATTGGTGCCCTCAATCGTCGAGGCTTTGGCGGCCAGTGGTTTTAACAGGCTGTTGCTCTTCGTGTAAGTCACTTTATGTTGCTGGATAGATACCCGCTTTTTCAGGGGCTTAGATAACAGGCTCATCTGGCGGGCATCATCAAACACGATACGCGCCTGATCCCGGCTGACGGCGGCGGTGTAAATATCCTGCTGTCCCGGTTCCATCACCAGAAACCAGTTCGCCAGTATCGCGGCCACGGTGGATTTCGCATTTTTGCGCGGCACCTGAATATAAGCACTGCGGTATTTCCTGCTCCCCGTCGCCTTTACCTTGAAGCCGAACAGGTTAGCAAAGGCGAATTGCTGCCATGGTTCAAGCACAATGGGCTGACCGCGCAAGTGGCCTTTAACGTGTGGACAGAGACGGGAGAAACCAATAAAACGCTCCACAACCTCGCTATCAAACACATAAAACGGGTTATTCAGGTCGTTATAGTAGCGTTTCACCGCCTGTTTCAGACGCTGACAGGCCGGAATGGTGCCATTTTGGATATCAAGGGCGTACTGTTCCCATGCGTTCATAAGCGATCTAACTCGTCCTCAGCCTCCGTTTCCACCGGGTTTCTGCGCCGTGACACCGGGTCAAAGCCCAGCAGGGAGGACATTTTAATCATGATTTTTTCTGCATCCGCCTTGGCTTTTAATGACGGGTTACTGGTCGCCGCGCCGCGTGAACCTTCCACCGCAAACCCGCGCCGTTCAATGTCTTCAATGGCTTTACGGTAGATCGCATAATTGACGCAATACAGCTCTAAGTTGTTCCAGTCTGCCGGGCTGAGGTCGTCACGCTCATTTAACAGTTTCGCTTTCGATTTCCATTGCTCGGCGGCAATAGTGTTTAAGTAAACGGGGGGTTTAGGTGCCCTTGCCATAATGTTTTGATTCCTATAAAAATTACTGCTATCTAAAAAAGTGCCGCGCATAAAAATTTGAGGACGGCGGTGGTGCCACGAAAGGGGGTATTTGTCATTTTTGACTCCCCCACCCCAATCATTTCATTCTGCAACTAACCAGTCCCGACACTTTGCCGCCCGTTCTTCCCGTTCCCGATACTCACCGTTCTTGCGCTTCTGCTTGGTTACTGGGTCTTGGGTAAACGTCTTACTGTTATGGCAGCGATGACATATTGACTGGTGATTGAAGTCAGGCCAGAACAGTACATCGCTGTCACCGTCTATCGGGATAATGTGGTCAACAATGGTTGCCGGGGTGTAAATATTGGCTTTCAGGCAAATCACACATAAGGGATTAGCCTTAAGGTACATCAAGCGATATTTACCCCATTGATTGCTATAACCGCGTTGGGTTCGGGTGCCTCGCTGCTTATCCTGCATACGCCGGGCTTCCCGTTTGTGCTCATCACATCGGCCGGATTTTTACCCGCTGTTTGCAGCCGGGATAGGCGTAAATCGGGAACAGTTTAATGCTGACTTCTTCCATCTTCGGCGTAGCTGTCTCACCGCGTGCCTTACCCTCTTCCCCGTGTGCCACCGCTGCCCCACCGACTGAAACCAACTGTTTGTATTCGTTGCTGCGCGTAGTCTTGAGGGTACAGATCCGGCGCATAACCGACTCATCCGCCAATTGCTGCATAATCTGCCTGTTTAGCTCAGGAATAACGGTATAGCCGCCCTCGGACGGCACACCCGTAGACAAAGTACGGGTTTCACCAGTCACGATATAGTGGCGCAGTTCGTCGTTGCTGAGTTTTTCACTGGTCGGCTGGATCTTCGCCTGATGGCGTTCTTCATCAGCAATTGACTCATAGCGGGCAATTTCGGCGTTCAGTGCATCGGACTGGCTGCGCAGTTCGTCGAACTGTTTAGCTTCATCTTCGGTCAATGAGCGTTTTTCAGTTTCGGCCTTGGTGAGCAGGGAGCGCATTTGTTCAGTGAAGGTTGCCTTTTGCTGGCGTAATTCGAGTAGCTTTTTCATGGTGTTTTGTGGTTGGTTTTTATATGCTTTAAACACTATTTAACATCATGATAAACAATAAAAAAGCCCCTGAAATTCAGAGGCTAAACTTGCGAAAACATGAGGACAGAATATTTACAAACTTTTTCATTTACACAGTGATAAATCTTTTACATAGGTGGTTGGTGACATCCACGATAATTTATCGCATGTCAGATAACCATCACTTTTTAACTTATAATCAACATAAAAAGAGATAGGAAAACCAATTATAAATGATGCAATCATCAACCTACTAAGATATTTAACAACTATCTTGTTAAATTTAGGTAGTCTATCAAAGATAAAGAAAAAAACAGAGCCTGATAACGAATATAATAATAGAGGTGAAGACATAACAACCATGACAACAGTGCCAGAAAATCTTATTTCATCTTTCATTAATATTAATGAAATAGCATCGTCAATAATGAAAGCAACTATAAATGTCATTAACAACAATAATATTAGCACACCTAATGCTTTAAGGTATTTACTATTCACCTGAACCTTCCTAATCCATTAAAAAAATGCCGTAAATCCGCTTCCGGTGTTCTTGGTTTTTTCTTCATTTCTTCTTTTATGAGTGCTATTAATTTTTCACTTATCCCATATTGCTTATCAAGAGCATCTAAAATATAAGCCACTGCAAAACCAGCAAGTAAAACTATTCCCGCAACAGCAATTATACTGCCACCTAAAGCGGCTGTAGCAATTAAAGCTGAACCGACAGCCCAAGAGGCTGTCGCGATAATAGCAGTTTTAGCCATATCCATGGTTACATTTCCAAGAAAATCGGCTAGCGTATATTCATCCTTAAAAATACTTTCTATTACTCGATATCCAATAGAAAAAATGATGGAGAATCTAACTCCTTGAACAACGCTTGCATTAAGGCCCTGCTGCCCAATTCCCATTCCAAGCATTTGGGGATTTTGGGCACGATATCGTGTCCCCATGATACGACCTCGAAGACCTGCATGCCCTGATATGTGAATATACCTTTCCCCATTTTTTCCTACATGTTCTGCCGCTGTAATGCCTAAGCTCTTAAATTCTCGAACAACATCATGGAATCCACGTGAATCATAGATATTTCCTGCGTAGGTAGATATGGGATCAGTGACAGAAAATACACGCGCCATAGGATTTTTTTTCTTGTTTCCTACGTCCATACCTCTTGCAAATGCTTCTTCATAACTTAGGTGTTTTTCGTTCATACCTCTTGCAAATGCTTCTCCATGATTTGGACTTTGTGGACGGCGGGGACTGATATCCTCAATAATGCTTTGAGCTTCTGATAATGTGAGAACAAAGTGATACTGGGTATTATCCCTCAATACTTTTTCTAGACCAATAGCATCAAAAAATTCATGTTGAGGCTTTAGCTGATTAATTCCCACATTCCCCCTTAAAACATCCCCCATATAGCCATCCCAAGTAGGATTATATTTCTTATGTGTCATTCCTCAATTCTCCATAATATTCGTCATGAATAATTTCATTAATTACTATTAAGGCATGTAACAATCAAGTGATTTGTGTCACGATTTCCATATAGCATCAATTAAACAGGATATAACAGCAATACTTATCTATTCCAGCATGAATAAAAGATCACCAGCAAAATTGTGATTAATCTCTCTGCTTAAATAAAATCAGATAATTACCTAATTTAAATTTCAGATAGTATCCTAATAAAAAAACAAATTGATATACTAAATTTATCTTCTTAGATTCCTCCGGCTTTTATTTACCTGCCAGAAGATACCCCCCTGAAAATCTTTTTCATCTCCTCAGTTATGCACCCTCTGCACAATCCCCTGAAAGCCTTGCTACATCTGGGTTTGATGCAATTAATATGATATTCACTGACTGTATCATCTGTTCACCCATTTTTTACCCTAATGAAGAGAATGTAGAGTTGATGTATAGTTAAAAAAACAACTATACATCTATTATTTCCTTTTAAATACAGTAAGATATTTGAGTTGGTGTATGGAATGCAGACTTAAAGGCAAAAGTTTTATACAGGTAATTTAAAGTCTCGACATTCAGGCACTGACGGTAGCCATTCTTCGGCCTCTTCCGATAACTCGACGTTATAAGAGTAACCTTTCTTGGTTCGCACTTTCCGATACTCTTTCCGGTATTCCAGCATAATCTTAGGGATGGATTCACCAAACTTAGTCAGTGTCAGCGGACGTTCAAAGCCGTGCGCCTCCATAAAAGAAAGATAAGCATGATATAAATACATTCTCGGCGCTCGTGGGCTAATATTTTTATTACCCATCTTCATTCCAGTTGTATCATTGACAGACACCAGATAACCGCAAAAGCGATACAACGGATCAGAATTGCTTTTCACTGTTAATGCTTCGTTAGAATCGCGTTGCGCCTGTAGCAGTTTCTTAGCCTTATTTTGGTCGGCAAATTCGTTTAATAAGTGGCGTATAATCACCGGCAGTTCCCGACTGATTTTCTCCGGCAATTGTGGATCTTTCTCGGATTCCTTGACCGGAATATTAAACGGAAATATCACCCGCCGCCTTGCAATGCCGCCATTGCGCTCGGTAAAGCTCATGGGTTCGTTATTGGTGGCTAATACCACGGCTTTAATAACCGTTGAAAATTGCTTCTCGTATTTTCCGTCAATTTCAATCAGGTCGCCGCCGGTAATGGCTTTAATGCCCGCACCTTCACCGACATATTTAACCTGATCGGGCAACGTAATTAAACTCTTACCGACAAATTGATAACGGCCTCTCGCTTCATCCAGCGCTTTCATATTACCACTGGCAGTATTGTGTTCTCCCGCTAATAAGGTCGCAATATACGTAAAGATGCTTTTACCGCTGCCGCCTTCGCCTGTCACTTCAATAAAGAGCTGCCAGTCATAACGGTTTGCCAGAATCATAAACAAGGCGGCTTTGATGCGATTCATCTTGTTTTCATTCTGCCCTGCTGCATGGGATAACCAGCGATAAAAGTCAGGAGCATGATCCGACAAGTTCTCACCGAGAACGGGCTGGGTAAACTCAATGCCATTATGGTTCATGAGCCAATGTTCAGGTTGATGGGGAGTAAATTTCTGTGTAGTTAGCTCATACACGCCATTGCTGAACCCGATTAAATCCGACTGTTGTTCGCCAATGACCGGAATTTGTAATTTCATGGCGCAGATAGCGTTATTGATCCCGTTTGGGCTGTACGGGGTGTCGTGCTGGTCGAAGATTGCCACCATTGCGCGACGCAGCTCGTTATCTGACACAGTTTCCCATGTCGTGCCGTTATAGTGATAAACTGCTTCGCTTTCAGCATGTACCGCGATTTTTTTGTAATGCTCAACCAATAATGCCCCGCGTTGACTGGCGGCCATTTGTGCCAGATGGGGACTTTTTTTCTTATTTTCGTGGATCACGGCTGCTTCTGCGTTCACTGCCTTTTTCTCCCCCACCTGATATAGCCCGTGACTGAATGCCTGCTTTGCTGCCTCAATGCCGTGGTGCTGGCGATAGTCGTCCCAATCGGCTTTATACTCCGTGGGCGGTAGCGTTACCCAGCCATTAATCGCTTTGGCGGTCTTCTCTGCCGCTATCTTGCCGACGTTCTTCTTGGGTTTGCCGTTTTTGCCCAGCGCTCCCGGTTCATGCCAATCGTTATCGGCCGCAAGAATGATCTTCGCGTCTGGCCACCGTTCCCTGACCTGTTCGGCCACGTTAGGTAAGTTACCTTCATCCAGTGCCGCCAGTACCACACCCTCATGTAACTGACTGACCGTTAAGGCTGTTGCGTAACCCTCGGTAATGATGCACGTATCCGGTGTGCCGGTTATCTCAGATACGGGGATAACACTCCCCTTTTTCTGAGTGCCTGCAACAAGGCGTTTTTCACCGTTCGGCTTAATGGTTTGCGCACCGGTGATAGTGCCGTTCAGTGTTTGGGTGATCAGCAATAAAATCCCCTCTTTCAATAACCGTTGTTTGGGGCATTGCAGCCCCTTTTTCGCCAGATAGCCGGATTGCCCAAATGTGGCTCGAACCAAGAGCCTGTTCACTTTCTCGATTATTGAGGGAGTCTCTGATTTGGGAGCCTCTTTTCTGGCGGGCTTGGTTCCGGTAAGGGCAGAGCCAGTGCCCCCGAAACTAACTTAGCGGCTGCAAAGACTGTGATCCCTTTAACCCTTGCCACCAAATCCAGCCCGTCACCGTGATTGGGCTGGTCACACTGGCGACAATGCCAGTCGCCATTACCGTGATCCGCAAAGAATTACAATCAAGAGGTATAGAATCTAATTCTTGAACTAACCAACAAATACAAGCCGCCACCATCGGATAGCTTAAAATCTTTATCTTGGGGTTTTACTGTTTCAACTTGCCGGGCTGTTAGTTTCATGAGTCTAGCATCCTCGCAACTGTGGGGTATTTTTTAAAGGGGTACAAAAATATACCCCTATATATACCCCCTGATTGGGATACATTGCAATAGATGCTAGTAGACGACTATAGAGTGTAATTTGGGGATTTTCGTTGATTTTACTAAGAAAATTAGACTTGAAGAGACGTTGGGAGAAGTGTAACTGGCGGAGGAGGAGAGATTCGAACTCTCGGATGGTTTCCCATCGGCGGTTTTCAAGACCGCTGCCTTCAGCCGCTCGGCCACCCCTCCGCGATGTCGAGCACTATAAACATCACTATTCACAATGTAAAGTATTTATCGGCTCAACTGCCGTTAATTTACTCACAATACGGTCTGTTGGTCTACTTATTCAGCATCTTGGGTAATCTTTCTTGGGAATAATGGTTATTTTTGCTAAATTGCGGCCATCGTTATTGGATGGTAAAAAAGTTATGTTGGTATTTGAAGGTCGTGAAATCGAAACGGACGCACAAGGTTATCTAAAAAATTACCGTGATTGGCAAGAAGCCATGGCGCCTGTTATTGCCGGGCAAGAGGCTATCACGCTAACCGAACAGCATTGGGAAGTGATACGTTTTGTACGTGAATTCTATGAAGAATTTAATACTTCACCCGCTATTCGTATGTTAGTCAAAGCGATCTCGCAAAAATATGGTGAGGAAAAAGGCAATAGCCGTTACCTTTATCGCCTATTTCCTAAAGGGCCGGCAAAACAAGCAACTAAAATTGCCGGCCTTCCGAAACCCGTTAAATGTATTTGATCGATTCATCCGTCATTAGTGACGGATGCTAAAATCACTCATCTCTTCTGCTTGACAAAGCTGAGATCTAAAATGTTCTATTTTGGCACTCGGTGGCCCGCCCTGCTCCAGCCAATGTGTTAACATTTTGATTTGCGCATCATTGCCACTCGCGACAATTTTAACACTTCCGTCATCCCTATTGCGGACATATCCCACCAGCTTGTTTTTCTTTGCCCAACGGTAAGTATGATAGCGGAACCCCACTCCCTGTACTCTTCCGTAGACATAAATAGTCACGCTGTATTTAGTCATCGTTACATTCCCCCCAGATAAGATGGTAAGCACTTTAAAAACGCTAATCCCACTTTTGATATTGTATTTTATATACGCAACAGCTAACCTGAAATTGTGAGGTGGCGGTCACATGTCATCTTGGCTTCAAAAATCATGCAGAAATTCCGGCTACCGCTACCGGATGTACGCTTGAAATTTACCTTACTGTCCCTATATAAGAGTCATTGCAAAGTTTCTTTGGAGGTGACTATGATGATCGCCAGCAAATTCGGTATCGGCCAGCAAGTACGACATAGGTTGCTGGGTTATTTGGGTGTTATTGTCGATATTGATGCAGAATATTCTTTAGAGCAACCGCAGGAAAATGATATTGCATCTAATGCGACTTTACGTTCTGCGCCGTGGTATCACGTTGTAATGGAAGATGATGATGGACAACCTATCCATACTTATTTGGCAGAAGCTCAATTGACTTACGAAACATCGGATGAGCATCCGGAGCAATCTTCTCTGGATGAGTTGGCCGAATCTATCCGCAGTCAATTGCAAGCTCCGCGACTACGAAATTAAGTGCTGTTATTACCATTATCCAAATCATAACAGTAAGGTGGTGAATCATTCACCCATCGCCGCCTTATTCACTTTTCCAGCCCCAAGCGTGGGATTTCAATTTTAGGACAACGATCCATCACAACGTCCAGTCCTGCGTTTTCTGCCAATACTTTGGCTTCTTCATTGATAACGCCTTGTTGTAACCAAAGCACTTTCGCGCCAATGGCGATAGCTTCCTGCGCAACGCCATAGACGGCTTCCGCATTGCGAAAGACATCAACCATATCAACAGGCTGTTGAATATCAGATAATTGGCTCACAACAGGCTGATTTAATAAAGTTTGTCCCGCCAGTTTAGGGCTGACAGGAATAACGTTATATCCCTGATCCAATAAATATTTCATCACCTTATAACTTGGGCGATGCGTTTTCTCGCTCGCTCCGACTAACGCAATGGTTTTAACTTTTCCCAGTATATCGGCCATATATTGCTCTTTCATTTAACCTCCCATATCCCCTGTGTCAGGTATCTTGTAACTTGCGTTTTTTACGCTTACGGTTTGCGTTGAATCGGAACGCCCAATTGCGCCAATTGATGAATAAAAATTGATGGATTTTTCGGCTCCTGCATTAACCAAACCTGCTTTTTTGCCCGCGTCAATGCGACGTATAAAAGACGACGTTCTTGTGCATCAGGGTAATCCTCAGGTGGCGGCAATAAAACCTGTTCCATCACGGAGCCTCTTTCTGGTGCCGGAAAACCATCTTCGCCCTGCTGCAATCCCAAAATAATGACATAATCCGCTTGCTGCCCTTTAGCGGCGTGAATGGTCATAAATTCAATTTTCAAATTTGGCCAGCGAGTCGGCGCTTTTTTCAATAATTCGGGTTTGAGATAGTGATAACGCGCCAATAATAAGATAGTTTCCTGCTTGGTAACATAACCACTCATTTTATTCAGCAATGTTTCCAACTGCTCTTGCGGTAAAATCACAACCGATTTTTTATTCCCTTTGGTCTGGCTATTGAGTGGTTTCTTTAATTGATAAGGATTTTGTTGGATAAATTGGTTAGCTATTTCTCCAATACGGTCATTGAAACGATAAGTTGTATCCAATATACATTTCACTCCGTTGCCAAAATAAGTTGAAAATACCGTCGTTAACGTTAATTCAGCCCCACTAAAACGATAGATTGCCTGATAATCATCTCCCACCGCAAAGAGATGGGTTCGCTTATTTTGTGCTTTCAATGCGGTTAATAATTTCATTCTCAAGGGGGAAATATCCTGAAATTCATCCACCAGAATATGTTTCCATGGGCTGATAAACCGATCTTTCTGTAAGATATTCACCGCTTGATGGACTAAACCAGCAAAATCGATTACCCCTTCCGATTTCAATGCGGATTTCCAGGCTTTCAGCAACGGTGCCATAAGCCGCAGATGTTTCTGCAATATATCGCTATAAGCAGCAGGCGCCTGTTCAATCATCTCTTTTTGACTGCCGCCTTGCATACGTATTAGCGCCAGCCAACGTTCCAGATGGACCGATAAGCGCGTCGTCAATGACTCATCATGCCAATATTCACCTTCGGGTAATGGCCAATCTAATTCTTCGCTCAACCATTCTCGCCAGCCTTTAGCCCGGGCTTTTTTTTCTTTGCACTGTTTTTGCCATTCCTGAATAAGAAAATCACGGCGTTTTTGGATATCAGTTTCCAGCTCGCTAATTTTCGGTGACTTATTGCTGCCTCGCTGAATAATATGCAATGCCAAGGTCTGAAATGTGTTGGCTTTTATTTCTTTTGTTGCCAAATGAGCCTGAATACGTTTATTCATTTTATCGGCGGCCTGACGATCAAAAGCCAGCAATAAAATTTGTTCAGGCAGGGCTTGTTGGCGTAACAATAACCATCCCGCGCGCGCCACCAACACAGCGGTTTTGCCACTGCCCGCCCCCGCCAAGATCAAAATATGTTGTTCACCATTCATCACGGCCTGACACTGGGAACGATTCAGTGGCGACGTTTTTGTTCCTATTGGTTGGAAAAATGTCTGGAAAAATTGTCCATGTTGCACCAGCATGCGATCTTCCCATTGCTGATTCAGGGTGTGAATTATTTTCCCCCCCTTCTCTAACCAATCCAGACAAATCTGATAATTGCCACGACAATGTTCAAATTGCGCAATTCGTTGTAATGGCAAAGGCAAAGCCTGAAAGGTTTCCTCGATTTGTTGCCGCACAGAAGCTAAATCTTCGCTTTTCAACCAACGGTTTTGTTGTTTGATTTTATCTATTTTATTGACTTGAGCCGCCAAAACACCCGCGCTGACATCACTCATCTCGCGGCTCCATTTTTGCCATTCCTTTAATAAGTCATGGTAAAAATGTTGTGTTTGCTGCCATTCCGTGCCGTGCAGACGAACCACTTTGCCTTCTGGTAATTCAAATTCCAGTTCCCCCCAAACAATCCCTCGCTTACACTGAATAGCAATTAATTGATTAAAGGGAATAAGGTACCGGTGTTTGTCACCGCTGACTTCAATACCCGCATTAAGCAAACGCACCCGATTATAAGGGTGTTGAGCAAAACGTTGGCCAATTTGTGTTGATTTTAGTTCCATTGTCGTGGCACCGTACCTGAAAATTATTGAACTACTTCATCACGTAAATGTTGTTAGGGGTATTTTGTGCGAACGGTTTTATCCAGCTCCCGCCATTTTCTGTATCACAGTCACATCCTTTATTATATCCGTATATTCATTGCACTAACAGGAACCACGCTTATTCCCTGGCTATTAGGAGAAGATCTTAAAATAACGATTCCGTTGCTGCTGGGAGTCGTTGCGGCCGCATTAACCGATCTGGATGACCGTCTGGTTGGACGCCTGCGCAACCTCATCATTACTTTAATTTCGTTCTTTGTTGCTTCCGCGTCTATTACCCTGCTGTTTCCATATCCGTGGCTTTTTATGCCCGGTTTAGCCCTGTCCACGTGCGGCTTTATCCTGCTTGGTGCCTTGGGACAACGTTACGCGACCATCGCTTTTGGGGCTTTGCTTATTGCCATTTATACCATGTTGGGTTCGTCAATCTTCCCTCTCTGGTATCAACAACCTTTATTACTGCTTACCGGAGCAATCTGGTATAACTTGCTGACATTAATCGGCCATCTATTATTTCCTATTCGTCCCTTGCAGGAAAATCTGGCACGCTGTTACCAGCAACTTTCAGCCTATCTCTATGCGAAAACCAGCCTGTTTGATCCCGACTCGGAGGCTGAGGAATATAAACACGCGGTGTTTGATGTTGCGATGGCGAACAGTGCGTTAGTCACCACGCTCAATCAGGCCAAGAGTTCGTTGTTAAGCCGCTTAAGGGGTGATAGGGGGCAACGGGGTACGCGCCATACGTTGCATTATTATTTTGTTGCCCAAGATATCCATGAACGCGCCAGTTCATCCCATATTCAGTATCAGAAACTGAGAGAAGTGTTGCGCCACAGCGATGTTATGTTCCGCGTTCAGCGGTTACTTTCCATGCAGGCGAGGGCATGTGAGCAAGTTTCACAATCGATTATCCTGCGTGAGCAATATCAACATAATCCACGGTTTGAAAACGCATTCAGCTATCTTGAAAGCTCTATTGAGCGTTTAAAAAGTAAGCAAGGCACGGATACTAAGATAATGGCATTGGATAATTTATTGAAAAACTTACGTGCCATTGATGCCCAATTAACCGGATTAGGTTCGGATCAAGATCTTCTTTCTCAAAATATCCCTGCAAAAGATAAACAAGAAGAGACCCAGTTATCCGAGGAAGCGCTCACTGGCTGGCGGGATATCGGGTTTAGGATCAAAAGTAACCTGACACCCAAATCGGCCCTGTTCCGCCATGCGATCCGCATGTCCGCCCTGCTGTGTACCGGCTATGCGATTATTCAGCTATTTGATTTACAGCACGGTTATTGGATTTTGCTAACCAGTTTATTTGTCTGCCAGCCAAACTATAGCGCCACCCGCCGCCGTCTGGCCCTGCGTGTTATTGGCACACTGGCGGGGATTTTAATTGGCCTGCCAATTCTCTTCTTTGTCCCTGCTATTGAAGGTCAATTAGTGTTGATTGTTATTTCCGGCCTGCTGTTCTTTGCCTTTCGTAATAGCCAATATGCCCATGCCACGCTATTTATCACGTTACTGGTATTACTGAGTTTCAATTTATTAGGCGAAGGGTTTGAAGTGGCATTGCCGAGAATTATCGATACCTTAATCGGTTGTGGCATTGCCTTACTGGCCGTCAGTTTCATCTGGCCGGATTGGAAGTTCCGTCAATTACCTCAGGTAATTACCCGGACAATGGGAGCCAATTGCCGCTATTTGGGTGCGATTTTAAGGCAATACCACCAAGGCAAAAGCAATAGCCTGAATTATCGCATCGCCCGCCGTGACGCCCATAATTGTGACGCTGAACTGGCATCCGTGATCTCAAATATGGCATCAGAGCCAAAAAACGATCGTATTTCCCAAGAAGCCGCTTTCCGTTTACTGTGCCTTAATCACACCATGTTAAGTTATATTTCTGCCTTAGGCGCCCATCGCGATAAACTCAATGATCCTGCCATTTTGGAAATCCTGAATCATGCCATCTGCTATGTTGAATCTGCCTTAAAACAAGGCCAGATAAATGATGATAGATGGCAAGCCGAGGTGAATCATTTACTGGAGAAAATCAATCTGGCACCTTCTGAAAGTCACAATAAAATTCAGTTGATATTGCAACAAATAGGATTACTGATTGAGCTGTTACCGGAATTGATTTGCTTGAAAAAACAGATTAGTGAGCAAGAGCCACATAAATAAACTTTCTTCAGGGGCGATCCCGCCCCTGATAAAATTGTTTCTTCAATAAATTAATAAATACCGTTGAAAAACATGATTAAATCAGTAAAAAAACAGGCTCAAAATTTTGGATTCTGTTTTTTTATTACTTAAATTTCTTCTTGCGTACAGAGGAGAGTATCACTATCTGTTGTGGATTTAGTTGACAGATCCTTAAGGCTAAACCCAACATAAGAAGTGCCACCATTACGATTATCAATCACCTTGACAACTTGCTCCGGAGACAATCCTGTACCATTTAACTGTGGCCAATCCCGCAGATTGGGATACTCTCTCAATAGCGGTCTAATCTGACTCGGCGGTGTGCCAGGTTCTGTCCACAAATCCGTCAACATCACTGACTTATACTTGAGGTTATTTACAGTATCAATCGCCTGCTTCTCGCATACTCTATTTGCGCCAGTGTCAGTCGAGTTTGGTATAGCGATAAAAGAGCGCTGCATATTCATTGTATAAGTGTAGGCAGCCATTGCCCCTGTGTGGATATTAGTTACAGTCGTTCTGATCTTTGATGGTTCTCCCCACGCGATTAGGTCGATTTTGAATTTCTTACCTTCGACTCCGTATTGATAGATAGCATTACTTCCTGAGAGTACCTCACTACTGGCTGTTTCAGTGCCGTAAGTAAAAAGAGGCTCTTCTTTCTTAAGCCGTATTTCTCCAAGTATACTATCTATCCTGTTATTAGGTTCCTGCTGACTTTCCGTAAAGAAGGCATCAACCCCTGAAATTCCTGCATCATACGGTATATCCCATTTCCCATTCACCTCTTCACCATAAAAACTGTACACATACAATCCAGCAGGCTGATCCTGTGGTATAAAGTTCACAGCAGTGTCAGCCATATTTTCTTGTTTGTCATCTTTCGTTACAACTTCTAGCTTGACCTTGACATTATTAACACCGACAAAACTGGCCAATTTTGCAGTTAAGTATCCATCTTTATCCGTGGTCAGGCTTTGATCGCCGAAAAACAGTTTACCTTCCCCTTGCAACTTGTCGTAAGCATAATTGTTGTCACTGGCATCAACCACGCTCCAAATCACCTTATCTTCATCAAAGGACAGATGGGGTATAGCTTTACCACTGGCAGCATCGGTCACTTTTACCCTATAGGCATAAGCCTGTTTTCCATCGCCATAAAGATCTTGACTAGCCGATGTGACTTCAATCTCTCCAAGATTAATGGCAGCAGAGACGTGCATTGATATCAATAGCAAAAACAAAAAACCGATGTAAGGCAACAATCGAATGAATCTATTATTAATATATGTGTTCATATAAAGCTCCTCGTGTAATATTTTATATTCCAGTACCCATAAGAATAAAAAATTAATCTTTCTGAGCACTTAAGACACATTAAACGACTTATTACCAACGAGGTAATGAATTTTTGTTATTGTGTGATAATAAAAAGTTATCGGTTGGTTAAAACAATAAACACAACATCCAACTCATCTCTTTTATTGATAATTAATTAAACAAAATACGAGTAAAAGAATTAATTCATATTAACTTTAGCATTTAATTGTTTTTTTATTAAAGGCATTGCCGTTATTAATTATACGTGAGATTCTGGCCGCGAATCATAAAAAGCAATATCCAATGGATATGTTAAGTGACAATACCATATAAGTAAATATATCGATCAGTTATAGTTTTTTCTAAACATAAATAATCCTAACAAACTCATATTTTGAAAGGAGTAATATCATGACTGCAAAAATTGAGACACTTCCTGCAACCAACGCTAGTATTATCAAAGGCCAACCCTTTAGTGTGGTTGTCACAGTGAGTGGTGAGACATCTTTTAGAGCGAATACAGAAATAGATATCGTTAGTTCAACCGGTGTACATTTGATAAAAAAATTCCCAGGTGTAGTTGTTAAAACTGATTTTATCCAACAAATGGTATTTCTTGCGGACGATACGACTAGTGATTACAAAATCTCGTTTGCTGCGAAAACAGCAAGCAAGCCAAATGGTTCGGTAGACTATAAACCTGTCGATAATCCCCATCTGGATCCAGCGACTTGCTTACTCACAGGTTCTTCGTCTTATCTGTACGACCCAAATCCCGTTAGCTTATCAGGTGCGGCTCCCACACCAAGCAATCCATTCATTCAAGTGTCAATCAATCCGAAGATCATTGGCGGGGGTCCAATTTCGGAATATTATGATATTCAGCTTCGTGCAACGGCACCTGTGCGGATATTCAGGATGGACGATTCTGAAATTTTATCTTATAAAACTGATCTTGAAAATCAGTACTACGATTATCTGATTGATAAGCCATCAACAGAAGCTGTTAATCTGAAAATATACGCCACTCAAGGAATCGATCAATTCGTCGGGCTTGAAACAATATTTAGCAAGATGGAGTTTAACCAAAAACAAACTATATTCATTGCTACTTCTCCAATTACTACATCCGCCGACTTTGCTCCGCCGAGCATTCAGGAAACCTATCAATCTTCTACTTTAACCAGGCCAGATAAGCCCAATTATTTCCATTTCATGGTTCCTCAGAATAATAACTTATCTCCCGGTAACTTCTTAATCGGATTTGTAACAAATGATGATGAAAATATTTATAAAAAAGAATTGATATTCAGTGAATTGGAGGCTGCTGAAGATTCATATTTTAAATTTAAAGTTGATTACAACGCTATGTATGACGGGCTCAACTTTATCAGCTATGTTACTCTTGACAACACGGGCAACCCCGTTGGATCCGAACCCAGCTATATAGATTATAAGAGCGGCGGCAATAATGGCCCTGATCCCGATGACCCAAACCGGACTCTGGTTGCTCCGGAGGTATATGATCAGTGGGGTCGATATATTGGTATACATCAGGCAGTCAATATCAACAGTGTCGGAAAGAAAGGAATTGAAGTCTGGCTGCCAGTCGCCACTCATGATCCAAATAAGCTCGCCGTGGGTGATTCCATTACGATTAAAGCCTATATTTCATACAGTGTTGATATGAGAAATCCAGTGCGTCAATTGCCCATCATTGCTATTTATAATTACGTTTTAAAACAGAATGATATAGATAATGGTTATTATAAGCATACCATTGAAGCCGATAAACTTATGGATTATGACACAGCAAAAGGAGCCTATGAAGGTTCTATTTCTATAGAATATAGTCGCCTTACCCAAAACCAGAAATCACAACTTTTCACCAGAGGATTCGACACATACGTACCTGAATAACCAAAGTATCTAACATGCTAATAATTACTGTTATTAGCATGTCTCCTTTTATCAGAAGCATGTAATACCCATTGCTCGAACAACATACGAGCAAGAGAAATATTATATTTTCTTGGATTCGCATAACATAATAAGTGCAACATTGTTAATCTGGAAGTAAACAGACGCTCACTCCCTTAAATTAGGCTTAATCGTCTATTTTAAGATAAATATATCTGACCTAAGTAATATTAACTAGCTGTTTATTAGTAGGATAAAATGACCTTGTACTTTAACCAATAACAAGTGAGGGATTTATGTCTAAAATTAATAAGCTAGATAACACTGACTTGAATTGTCCATTCAATCCAGACCAATACAAAAAAAAGGTTGATGTTGAAGTTGATGGCGTACCACCCATTGGTTCTCTTCCGTGGGCACTAATTCAGGTGTATTTAGGGAAGGTGGTGAGTCGTAGCAGCTGGGATGACTCAAACGAATATATACAGCTTACCACTAAAAGTGACGGCAGTGCCCCTGTCCATATTGAGAAGCATGATCAGCAGAGCTTTCCGTATGATTGGGAACCAACACCAGAAGACTTGATATCATGTGATTGGCAGTTGGTGAAGATAGAACCAAAGCCAGTTGGATGCATGCTGTCTTTTGATCTTAAGATAGGAACAGCCCAATATAATAGCGGCAGGGATCAAGATTGGGGATATGCCCAAGGCTCTTATGGTACTCTGACTAACTTCCAAAGCACTATAGGCATCCGAATTATCGAAATGTTCCGCTTATTTGACCCGCTCATTGATAATTCTCAGGAAATAGACCTGAGTGTTGACACCCAAAATCAACCGGACTTATATAGAAAGAATCTTGAAGTAATGGTTGATGGTTCAACTTATCATCTCGGTGCTAGCAGGAATAGTACTGCAAATACAATTACAACTGATTTCGTCTATGAGCTTGGTGACGCAAAAAAACTAGGTGACCTAATGAAACAAAACCTAGATAAAACATTGCGTTTTTGTTTCAACTGGAAATAACCCAAATCTACGCTCATATTCAAGCCCCGCGAGTTGCGAGGCTTTTTCGATCAACCAGCGTGACCAGATAAGCATTCTGACTGCATATCGTATCCCCTTCAAAATCGCCGACGCGCGCCCGTTTATCCGCAATAGCAGGACGTTGGCTGATATCCACCCGATTCGGAATGTGGCTCTTGCCTGCCTTACGTTTACCGCCTTTCCAGCGTGTTTTACCAATACGGGGCAATCGTTTGTAAAGAGAACCTATTGCCAACGAGGTAATGAATTTTTGTTATTGTGTGATAATAAAAAGTTATCTGTTGGTTAACACAATAAATACAATATCAAACTCATCTCTTTTATTGATAATTAATTAAACAAAATACGAGTAAGAGAATTAATTTATATTAACTTTAGCATTTAATTGTTTTTTTTATCAAAGGCATTGCCGTTATTAATTATACGTGCAATTCTGATTGCCAATCATAAAAATTAATATCCAATGGATATGTTAAGTGACAATGCCACATAAGTAAATATATCGATCAGTTATAGTTTTTTCTAAACATAAATAGTCCTAACAAACTTATATTTTGAAAGGAGTAATATCATGGCTGCAAAAATTGAGATACTTCCTGCAACCAACGCTAGTATTATCAAAGGACAACCATTTAGTGTGGTTGTCACAGTGAGTGGTGAGACATCTTTTAGTGCGAATACAGAAATAGATATTGTTAGTTCAACAGGTGTACATTTGATAAAGAAATTCCCGGGTGCAGTTGTTAGAAATAATTTTATCCAACAAATGGTATTTCTTGCGGACGATACTACTAGTGATTACAAAATCTCGTTTACTGCGAAAACAGCAAGCAAGCCAAATGGATCGGTAGACTATAAACCTGTCGACAATCCAGATCTAAAACCGGATACTTGTGTACTGAGAGTATCGTCGGCTTATCTATACGACCGAAATCCGGTAGACTTCTCTGGTAATCCCCCCACAACAAACAATCCATTCATTTCGGCGTCAATTAACCCGGTGATAAGAGGAGGTAGTCCAATTTCAAACTATGATATTCCGCTTCGTACAACAGGTCCCCTGCGAATATTCACAGAGGACATGGTTGAAATCCCACCTTATGAGATTGATCAAGAAAACCTGTATTATTATTACCTGCTCAATAAACCATCAACCACTGCTGTTAACTTAAAAATATACGCCACTAAAAATATCAGCCAATTCGTCAGTATTGATACGATATTCAGCAATATCGAATACAATCAAACACAAATCATATTTGCTAACACTAGTCCGATTGATATATCCAGCAACTTTGAGCCTCCAGCCATTGAGGAAACATATTCGTCCTCTACTTTAACAAAGCCGGATCAAGCGGATGAGTTCCATTTCATGGTTCTTAGCTACGAAGGAGCTAAATCCGGTGATTTCATCATCGGATTTGTGACGGACAATGACAAAGATATTTATAAAAAACAGTTGTGCGTTGGGCAGCTAGAGATTGAAGAAAACGGATATTATAAATTTAAAGCCTCTTATGACGACATGTACAATGGCGATAATTTTATCAGCTATATCGCTCTTAACCAAAAAGGCAACCCAGCAGGTTCCAAACTTAATTACATAAATTATGATAATGGTGACATGAATGGTCCAAGTGCTAATGACAAGCACCGAACTCTTCTTGCTCCGGAGGTATATGACCAGTGGGGACGATATATTAGCAAACATGAACCCATTAATATCTATAGCATCGGCACAAAAGGGCTTGAGGTTAGATTGCCATCCGACCCTCATGATCTGGAGCATACAATTACCTCAGGTGACATGATCACGATTAAAGTCTATATCTCACACTATGTCGATATCTACCCTCAAAAAGCACGTCCTTTGCCGATTGTGGTTGTTGAAAATCACATCGTGCAATCAGCAGAAATAACAAATGGCTATTATAAGGTTACCATCACGCCCGATAAACTGATGGGGTATGACTCAGCAGATGGTTATGATGTGGCAGTATTCACGATAGACTACAGCCGTCTTGCCCAGAACCAGAAATCGAAAATTTTCACCAGAAGCTTCGGTACAGTAGCACCAGGAGAAAGAGGAGATTCGGTAGAGTAATGCCCTGACCAGAATAGGTGACTGCTATTTGACGGTCACCTTCATTAAGATAATAGCGGCACAATCGAATACAATAATTTTTTTATCTGTCTAACTGGGTGGTCTCTCTATCACATCGGGTAACCGCCCGCTTTTTAATCAACAAAGATCTCTGAAATTCTTTACCGTGGGATAATACCCACGGTTTTTTAGTTAATTCCAGCATTACCAAGTCGCTTTTAGACCAATTTTTGCGCTTAGCTCGTAGCTGTCGGCAAAATTATTCAGGCTGGTATTAACTGAAGTCTGACCATAGACGAAAGAATTATTATCATTCCAACTGTAGGAACCACCGACACCGCTCTCCGCCCACGTGCGGTCATTCCCAGCGTGGAAGGTAACATCAGCAACATCAACCGTGTCATTACGCCCCAAAAGCTCCTGACGAATGTTGAAAAGACCGTAAAGATTTGCGGCTTTTCCATCCTTATTCTGCTCATCACGCCATTTTTGACGATAATCTATCGTCGTGCCTAAGCGAAGTTTCATGCTCTCGCTTTGGTCAAAGCGGATTTTGGTTCCAAACGTGTCATGGAAATCATTCATCTTGACAGAAGAGAAAGCGAGCTGCGCTTGCGGAGTCAGTGACCATTCCGGCGTCAAGTCAAATTGTTGTCCTGCTTCCAGGCTTAGCGCATATCCCAGCGCGGACTTATTATCTCCCAAATGCCGGCTGGCCGTCTTTGAATTCAGGTCATTGCCAAAGTAGGTCACCTGAGCCAATCCATCCAAATAAAATTGATTATTGCCGTGCCACGTGCTTGTCGTGCCTAGCGTATAACCATTTGCCCGAATATTACCTTCACCATGCACAGAACCTACATTAGCATTAACATTCGAATATTGCAGGAAACCACCGCCAGTGACTGAACCTTGGTTATTTTCATAAAAACGTTTGTCCATGCCAACCTGAGCACGGACCATGTTGTAGGTGATCGCATCCGCACCGGATGTCGAGACATGTGGCGACAATTTACCGTATGAGGCGGTCATTCGCCCCCATGCCCCATTGCTTGTACTCTCGTCTGTGCTGCCCTCGCCAGCACTGCTTCTGAACTCATCTTTGCCAAGTCTTTGCGCCTTACGCCCCTCGGTTCGGTCACGCAAAGTTTCTGGTGTATTCAACGTCTGCAACACCCGGCCATAAGCCTCATAAACGCTAACACCAGCATGATAAAGTCGCGGCGGTTCTGGTTTGGGCTTGGGTTCTGGTTTAGGATCTGGCTTGGGTTCCGGACTGGTCAGTGACGAACGCAGATACCAGCTTCCATCCGTATTGTCCGTGCCATTCTTATAAAGACGATAAGCATAGGCACCAGCGACAACGGCCGGCTCTCCCTTATAGCGATAGTCACCTGCCAAACTGAAAGTGCCGTCCGATGTCCCTTGCACTTCGACAACCTTGATACCTTCCTTCGTCGGTGCACCGTTCCCAGCAACATTTTTAATCGCGAGGTGAGTTGTACCAGATGTGCTGCCGTTCACCACAAGCCTGTCAGTCTTTGAGTTATCGCCTTCCAACACGGTCGATAAATTCACCATCCCGTTATTGCCGCTATAATTACCCGTGATCGTCAGTGTACGCCCTACGGCTTTGTCATCTCCGCCAGCCAAGACGGTGCCACTGTTATTCAACGCGGAAACTGTCGCATTAAATCCGCCCATATCCAGCGTACCGTGCTCCCCGACAGTATGGGATGAAACGGCGCTGAAAGCTCCCTCTGCCCCTTGGCGAAGCGTCCCCCCCTGTACTTCTGTCGTACCTGCATAGGTGTTCACGCCTGTCAGGAGGGTTGTTCCGCTACCGGCCTGCACCAATTGCCCTTGTCCTTTTAAGGAACCAGAAAATTTCATTTGATCGGCACGGTTGAAGACAAGTTTCCCTTCACTGCCTATGGCGACATCACCGGAAATACTGCCTTGGATGCCACCGTCACCAACCTGAAGGACACCCCGTGTCACTTTCGTGCCCCCCGTGTAGCCATTCTTACCTTTTAAAATTAACGTTCCGTAATCTGTGGTCTCAAGCGTTGCCGAACCCGTCAGGTCTGATTCAATCGTCGCAACCCAGCCCGCTTTTGACTTATTTCCCGTTCCAACGCGAATTTTGGCACTGCCTCCTTGATCATTTTCTAAGACCAGAGAAGCCCCCGTGATTTTGTAACCATCAGAGCTAAACTGCATACCATTTACCGTGACATTGCCGCCGCTATCATCTACCTGCACCGTTCCCGCTGTACCAGCGAAAATGGCAAACTGATCGGTATTTTTCCAACTGGCATTGAATTGCCCAGTTTTTGACGTCCAGTTATGATTTCCACCGACCTGCCAAACACCATCGCCACCATCAATGGTGCCATTGTTATATTTGCGGGGATCACCCCCATCCCAATAGTTCAGGAGCATCCCGCCCGTATTGGTGAGATAAACCTCCTTACCTCTATTCGTATCGAGAGAGAGCGAATCCGGTTTTCCACCCGTGAATGTCATTCCATTATTTTTTAAGGTGCCGCCATAATTGAAAATATCGTATTCACCCACAGCGAAACCACTAAGTTCTGTGACATTAAGCGTTCCTGCCAGTGTCAGATCGCCATGCACATTAAACAATGCAGACGCAGGGGCATTCTCCGCCCCAAGCGAAATATCCACATTTGCGCCACTGCTGAGGATCAGATCATGGCCAAATGTCAGAGCATTACCGCGTTTGCCGGTAAGATGACCGCCACTTTCAATCGTTGTCTTACCGCCAATGATGCCGGTACCATCAACAGTTCCCCCATTTTTAACATTGAGGGTCGACGCTGTTGTGCCTAGCTTACCGTCAACAGCAAGCGTTCCGCCTTCAACCGATGTTGATCCTGTGAAGGCCGAGGAATCCGAATTCAGCATTGTGATGCCGGAGCCAATCTTGTCGATATGACCATTTGCGGAAATAGCACCGTCAAAGCTGCGGGTTCCATTCGGATTGAACGTCAGGGTACCGCTGTTTAAAATAGCGCTCTTGGCAAGGTTTCCACCCGTGCCGCCATTGCCGAGTTGCAACGTGGCACCCTTGCCAATGGTCGTCTGGCCTGAATAGGTGCTGTCACCGGTCACGATGGCTTTCCCTCCGGTGACTTCCAACGTCCCCGCTCCGCTTATTTCACCACCAAGGGTAACCTCACTGTTAGCCGCACCGGCAACAATTACTGCGCCCTGATTATCAATGCCGGAAAGTGAGAGTTTGCCGATTGTGGTGCCATCGCCAAACCGCAGTTTGCCTGATGTCACGGTAATCGGTTTACCCGTAGCCACATTACCGGTCAGGGTCAAATCACCCGTTCCCTGTTGGCGAAGCGTGCCGATACCTTCAATATCAGCCGCAAAAGTGGTGGGAGCCGTGTGGTCAAAAGCCAGTACGCCATCCTGCCCGATGGTCACCTTGGCCGTTTTATCAATACTTCCCGTCGTCCCGTTATCGCCGAGTTGCAAGGTACCCGATTCGATTTTTGTCTCACCGGTATAAGTGTTAGCGCCTGTCAAAATGGTTGTGCCACTACCTATTTGATGAACAGAACCTGCTCCGTTTATATTGTGTTGATAGGTCGCCTTATCGCTACGGTTAAAATAGAGGTCTCCCTGATTATCAATGTCACCGGAAAGGCGGCCTGTTGTCTGCCCGTCCCCCAAACGTAACGCACTTCCCGATAATACTTTAACAGCCCCGACATCCATATCGTGAGTAAATGTCAGATCCAGAGATCCTTTACTTCCAATGATAACCTGTGAATCTTTGGTGCCGTGAACATCACCATTGAGGGTTGCCTTTGAGCCAGACATAGAAAGAGTGGCACCGCCAAGCTCCACATTGCCGTTAATCGTGCCGGCATTATCAATACCGTTGGTAATGGTTCCCTGATTATGGATAGAAAATTTATCTCCTTGTATCACGCCACCATCCAAATTCATTATGGTATCAACCACGCCTTTATCGTCGATATCAATGCCATTTTGCTTTCCATATATCGTAGAAGCGTTGGTAATCTGTTTAATTTTGGACGACTTGCCAGATGTATCTTGCCCAGTGACCTGAATAGCATCCTGATCAGCCGTGATCCCTTTACCCCCAGGCTGATTATTGAGCGTGTCGAGGTATCCGCCATTGGTAATAACAATGCCATGATTGGGTCCGGTCACAGTTCCATCATTATTAAAAATGCCGACCTGACCGCCACCTTGAATATAGATCGTTCCATCATCTGGAAAACTGTCCTCAGATGTCAGCGTCCCATGGTTATTAAGCGTGTTAAGTTCTGCCATTTGGACAGATATCCCATCAATCGATCCTCCCTTCCGATTAATGATGGTCTCTATTTTCCCTTTACCGCTATTCTGCATCCCATAACTGAGTAAGATTGACTGAACTGCGTCAGAAGCATTTTCTGGTTTGATGACGCCATCATTATCTAACGTTCCTATATGACCAGAAACCCATATGGCTCCTGAATTTCCACTTATGCTTCCATGATTAAGCAGCTTTCCAACGGAACCGCTATAAGTTACGGTAACGCCACCACTTCCTTGCAATATTCCATTATTCTCAATGCTATCGACTGAAATCACCGGATCCAGATCTTGGTTACTGCCAACATTAACCGCACTGTATTTCAAGTTGTAGCTATCTGAGTGATCCTTATCCACCCCTTGGGGGACATCAATAGATGCCCTTTTCTCGATAATCAGATTTTCGCCAGCTGATACGTTATAGGGTTGGGTCTGATTATCGCAAATAGTGGTCGTCGTACCTGAAGAGCCGCATGATGAAGCCGCTACTGCATGAACACTGATTCCTGGGAAAAATAAAGCCACTCTAAGGGCTATTGGCAATATCGCTTTTCGATATATTTTCATAAGTGGAACCCTAAACAACCTGAGTTTCGTTTAAAAAGGGAGTTAACGTGCCCAAGGCACAACCGACGTTTTTATCAACTAAAAACAAAATGGTGGAGACCAACAGGCTCTCATTTACTTTAGAAGAGCTTTACAGAAACGTCGACAATTCCAGCCCAATATGAGCACCAACAAGAGTAAGCTCAAGATGTGCGAATTCATTGGCGAAGACAAAAACAGGTAATGACATCAACGTGTTGATTTGTATGAGACTCCCTTACTCCGCAAGGAGTAAGGGAATAAGGGAGTGATCTACGATTTTGAGATATCCATATTTATCTGTAATCATTGATGCTGGGTTCAACTAATTTTTAGCACTAAAATAGACTTGAACCTTATCTCGCATTCCTATTGATGATACTAATATTGGAACAAGACCGTCAGTATCTGATGTCACACAAAAAACAACCTGCCCCTTCTGATCGGCAACACCAGAAGACGGAATAACACGAGCATGAGGGTCATTAGTGACAAAGTTTATTAACGCACCGGGTACCGGCTTATTTTCTCCATCTAAGGCCGTGATGAGTACCACATTCGGTGTGCGATTATCAGCCGGCATACCATTTGTCAAAAACTTTACCTCCAAATCGTTTATCATCGGCAGCGGTGGGGAATCTGACTTTTTAATTGTGACATGGGTACTTTCAGATTGAGTTATATTCCCTACCAAGTCGGTGACAGTATAGAAAACATCATAACTACCGATAGGAATAGTAGAAAAAGGGATGGATATTTGATACGTTGGATCCTCGATATTTTCATCTGCAATTAAAAATGGTGCTGATGATAGATAGGGATTTAGATGCACAATAATTTGGTACCCAACCCGAACTTTTTCATACCTTTGTATTTTGACGAACAATTCATCTTGGTCTAATTCAGATTCATCAATAACACCCTGATAGCTTTGTGGTAAATAAGGCGCAATAAGATCGTTTGTCTTTATAGACATATAATCACCTCTACAAATAATCCGCTTGATAAACATTAGAAAACCCTCTGGGAAAGTGAGTTTTCCAGCCATTACATTATTCTTTTCAACATGTAAAATTTATTGGTATTTACAAGCTAAGGTTACATCTCAAAAAATAAGTGTCAATAAATGCACATGAAAAGACATTTATATATTGTTTTATTTGATGACACTAATATAAGCATCATTCCTTACTCTGTTCTTGATTTAAAAATAGTATAACCTTTCGCCTTTTTTGCACATCAGTCTCGCTAAGTGTTGGCGTAAGCTCAGGTTGTGTTATTCTGCAGGCTACCTGTAACATTTACTGACATTCGCATAACATAATAAGTGCAATATTGTTAATCTGGAAGTAAACAGACTCTCATCCCCTTAAATTAGACTTAATCATCTATTTTAATATAGATAAATATTTTATTACTGTTTTCGAAAGTATAGCATTTGTTGTGCAGCCTACCCCGTACGGTTTTTTCATTAGCAGTAAACTTTGAACTTACACCTAAACCGATACCCATTGCTTCGAATAATCAGATCTTATAACACATAACCATATTTTAATGCGTATTAACGACTATATGGCCCCGTTCTATTGAAGCAAAAATCTAACCTAAGTAATATTAACTGGCTGTTTATTAGTAGGATAAAATGACCTTTAACCAATAACAAGTGAGGGATTTATGTCTGAAATTAATAAGCTGGATAATACTGCATGTCCGTTTAATCCGGAGCAATACAAAAAGAAGGTTGATGTTGAAGTTGATGGCGTACCACCCATTGGTTCTCTTCCGTGGGCACTAATTCAGGTGTATTTGGGGAAGGTGGTGAGTCGTAGCAGTTGGGATGCCTCAAACGAATATATACAGCTTACCACTAAAAGTGACGGCAGTGCCCCTGTCCATATTGAGAAACATGATCAGCAGAGTTTTCCGTATGATTGGGAACCAACACCAGAAGACTTGATGGCTTGTGATTGGAAATTGTTAGCGTCAGTGCGTCCAGAAAGTACCATGCTGTCTTTTGATCTTAAAATTGGGACTAGCAAATATAGAATTGATCAGAGTCAAAACCAAAGCCAAGATTGGGGATATTTGAGCCAGAAAGATAATACCGATGGTGAATCTAATTTTGGAATTTTGACCAACCTCCAAAGCAACATAGGTATTGAAAATATTTCAAAATTCATTCTATATGAACCCAATGCAGGTAGTTTTGGTTCAATAATATTATCTTTTGAAAGTAACCACCCAAATATATTAGGATTACTTAATAAGAATCTTCAAATAACAGTTGATGGCTCAACTTATAATCTTCGAGCTCTTCCGGCTGAAATAGATGGTTCTGATGGTTCATATGACATTTTCTATACGGTTGGTGACGCGCAAAAATTCGGCTCTCTGCTACAAAGCCAAGTAGAAAATACACTTCATTTTGGCTTCAACTGGCAATAAATACTCCAAATCTACATTATAAATTCAAGGCCACATATCTTCTTCGTGGCCTTAATAAGGTGGTTACACTCACCTTATTTTTCAATATTATATTGATAATAAAAATATGCGAAAACACAGTAATTATTACTATGGTAAAACAGAAACAGTTGATAATTAATGATCATGAAAATTTATGGAGAAAATAATAATGACATCTAATAAAATCACAACGTCAGTGAAGTCGGGTTCAGATCTGGTGATAGGAGAAGAGTTTGTCCTCGATATCATTTTAACGTCTGATGCACCTATATCTAGTGAAGCAAGTGTTGATCTGACAAATCTTTCTGGCATAGCACTGCATAGAAATATTCCTTCAATAGTTTTGTCTGATAATAATAGAAAAGGAATTATTTCTGTTGAATTACATGTTGATCAGGATCTCGTTGAAAACGATCAAATTCAATTCGATATTGAGCCTAATTCAGACGCTACAGGCTTTGGAAAAACAACTATTTTTTATTACGCCAGAACGGTTGATATCGCCTCTGTGCAATTGGCTGTCGGTGGTGATTATTTAGATATGCCGACTGATATAAATATCCCACCAAGTGGAAGATATTTTGTGAAGGTGAGTACAGTAAAAACCGCAATCACAAATCAGGATGGCACAACCAAATTATCAGGGACACCCGTTAATGTACTTGATACAACTGACAGAAATTTTGATAAAGTTGATTTTTATCATGCTGATAAAAAAACGAAAATTCCTATTAGAAAGATTGGCAGTAAAAGGGGGTTCATCATTTACACAGATCCTCAGGGTAAATTAATTTTTTATATCTATGCCAAACAGGAAAGTACCGTTGTTCTTACTCTGTATTCGCAGGTATTTGGTGCAACAGGCGAAATTTCGGCCGATAAAACGTTATACATAGTGGACAGTAATCAAAAGAATAGCAATTCAGTAGCTTCGTTACCTGCACCTGTTATTGTCGAAGAAAATAATGGAGTTTTACATGCCGATAGTGGTTCTTCAACATTTTCTGTTATTATACCACCATATGATAATTCATCAGGTAGTGATACGATATTTTTCTTTATTAATGGGAAAATGATCGATAACCCTCATCGCCTATTAGACCCTGATCGCCTTGGAACACCTTTTATAAATTTGCCTTATAGTATTTTCTCTGGAAATAATAAAAAGGTTAATTTTTACTATAGTGTTATTAAAGAAAATGCGGATAGATTAGTTTCAGACTCTCTCGGGTTTACATACATAAAAGATGTTCCTCCTGCGGATAACGTTTACGAAAAATGTCAAGTTTATTCCAGTTTCGGAACGAAAGAAAGCGACTTAATTACTGAAAGTGATATTGTAAATTGTAAGGCTATTTCTAATTATAAAAACAATATCGATCACGCTGGGTTATTTGTTAAGATTATTGGAACAAATGATCCTAACGACAAGACTAAAATACCTTTAGATAGTGAAGTTACGTTGAGTTTGCATATTAAATCCAAACAAAAAAGGTTAGATAAATACTTTAGTCCTGTGAAAATGCCAACTACAGCAGGTCATGATGGTATCACTAATTATGTAATAATTGGCATCCCTCAAATCTATCTTGCAGGTAATGATTCATTTAATGAGCACGATCACGGAAAAATTGATTTTTCTTATAGTGTGAATGTAGATGGAACTAAAATGATCAGTCAAGAATGGAAAGGGCAAATTGATACTGTTCCACCTTGGGATAGTTTAGACTGTGAATAATACAAGTAGCTAATTCACCATCACTTAAATTATGAAAATTCCTTACTCCGCAAGGAGTAAGGAAGTGATCTACGATTTTGAAATTCCCATATTCATCTGTAATCATTAATTGGATCGTATCGAGGTTTGAACTAATCTAACACTAAAATAATGCTCAATCTTACCTTGTGTACTCGCTACCTGTAACATTTACTGATAACATAAAGTTTCCCCACCAATACCTTTTCGTTTGTGATGATATTTACAAATATTAATATCACCAGCCCTCATTTTTGATATTGACCATATGTAAAACTGCTGTAGAGTCGCAAATCTATAAAAATAAAAACCAATTATATTCATTTTAATTTTTATTAATAATAAGAATTATCACTTTTGGATTTATAATCACGTGGAAAATAATATGGAAGAGACAATTGCTATTGCGAAATACCCTATCGGTCTGGACCCGGAAAGGCTGTTTGCCGTACCTAAACTTAACTATGCGTTTATCCGTATCAATAATATTTGTAATGCACGTTGCGAATTTTGCGATGTCTGGCAAACCGCCCAAATTGATGCACACAAACAAATAGACATGGTTAAACTCTGGCAAGAGCTGGAGGCGCTTTCACCACAGGAAGTTAATATTCATGGGGGTGAAGCCTTTTTATCAAAAGATTTTCTGGCTATTCTGGATGGTAATAAAAATACACCGATTTCCATTACCACCAATGGAACAGCGTTATCAAAAAAGATCTTCAATCGGATACAAAATAAAAGCCATCTTGTCAGAAAATTTTATATTTCTATTGACCATGTCGAACCTGAAAAAAATGGGGAATCACGTGGCATTCGTTGGTTAACAAATAACCTTTATGATGCAATGAAATATATTAAACAGGAAATACCATCTTCGATTATTGTTGTCAACCATGTGGTGACTTCACTAAATTATGACACTATTGATAAGTTTTTGCTTAAAATGGCTGAATTGGGTGTTGATGGTGTTAATTTGATCCCGATTAAAGATTATCCTCTGCTGTTTTTAAATACAGTACAAATTAAATTATTTATGCAGAAAATAACTACCCTGCTGGAAAATAAACAGATTTCACGCCATTTATTTATGGATGCCAATTACGAAATTTTCGGCCGCAATGAAGACGATTATTCCCGCGCCGAAATAGGGAATTATAACGCTTCCAGTAAAAAAGCCTGTGCGATCCCACTGACAACATTATTCATTGATGCCGTAACAGGAAATGTTTACCCTTGCGATACGACGATGTACCGACCCAATCCTGATCAATATATTATGGGCAATGTTCTGGAGCATTCACTGCATGATATTTGGCATGGCGATAAGTTCTCACTGTTTCGCAAAAAAATGTATCCCGTCATCACCTGCGATTGTATTAAAGGCTGTGATCCTGCCAATAGATTAAGGTAAAACGATGTCTCTAGAAATTCATATCAATAATCAGGTGAGTTTTCATTGCGGGCAGCCGACGATTTTCTGTCTGCCGGATATCCAAGACAGTGAACGCTTTATTCAATTATGCTATCAACATAATGTAAATATGATTCTGTTGATTAAGAGAAAATGGCTGGATTCAACGGACTGTTCTTTAGCATTGGCCTATTTAGTGATTGATGATCCGTTGGTTAACCATGCCGATAAAAAAATAATCGAGGCGCTGAAACAGGTCAAAAAAAACCTGTCAATGATTACCGCTCCCATTCACATCGACTATTTTATGGCTTTTTCTGAGCTACATGTTGAATTGATGGCGACTGTGGCAGCGCATATTAACCATGATACCCATCTTATTGAGGTTGCCCGATCATTTAGAGATAAGTGGATAATGCGCAAGATTGCCAATGAACAGGGGCTTTATTGTCCAAAATTCACGCTGGCGTCAGAAATGCTCATCTCCCCTGAACATTTTGAGGCGTTTACCGAATCAGTCGAGAATGCCGCCAAACACAAAGGCAACCAAGCCGGTTTTATTGTCAAACCCCGCTCATTTTGGGGATCGATGGGTGTTACCGCCTATTCAGACCGCACTTCTTTGCTCTGTGCATTGCAGGCTCTTGATGCCCCGGAAGCGTATCTGGTTGAAGAAAAAATCCAAGGCCAGTTACTGCATGTTGATACCGCCGTCTTCCGGCATAAGATACTCTATCAAGGCATCGGTGTTTACGCTTGTTCATTGCTCCCTGCCGACCAAACCGAACCCGGCCATTTTATGTGGCATACCATGCTGCCGGATTCTCCAGACAGCCATAAGCTGTTTGAATTTAACCGGCGGGTATTGCAGGCATTCAACCTCGAATACGGTTTTACCCATACTGAGATTTTTATTGAAGAAAATACCAATAATCTGATACTTTGCGAAACCGCATCGCGTCCGCCCGGACTCAGGCTATTCGATCTTCATGCACAAGCCAATCATAAACATGCCTTTGATGTCTTTATCAAAGCGTTGATTTCCCCGGCTTCGATTGGTAACGTGCCTTCTCTCGCCACAGGGCATGCCGATCCCCATTGTATTGGCATGATCATTTTTAATCCCCCGATGGGAAAGGTAGACGCCATAACACCCATAAAAGAAATTATTGATGAACACGTTATTGAATGGGAACAATATGCGCAAACCGGCAGTTATTTCTCCAACACCCATTATACTGAAAAAATGGGCTATATTATTTGCTCTGCTAAAAGTGAATATACCTGTCTGCAATATTTAGAAAATTATAAAGATAAATTTCATTATACAACCCTAAAAAAAGATTAATACGATGATAAGAAGTTTGTTTCTCATTTCTTTAATTATTAATGGTGTTGGCTCAAGTATTCTTGCTGTCGGATACCCCTATATATTATTATCTGATAGTACACCAATGACCTACTATTATGCCAATATGGGTATCATATTTTTATTTACCTCTATGGGTGCTTTGTTATGGGGTTATAAAATCGATTATGCCACAGATATTTGGCAGTTTCGTATTGTTATATTGTTGATTGAAATCTTTAGCACCTTATTATTATTGATATTGTTAGTGAGTAAAATCGCATTTCCGCCTATTATGCTACTTTTATTTATTGCCATATTAGAATTTCTTTTTGCCTATGAAATTCCGTGGTCACGTGTTGCCTGGCATGAACTTAATGACTGGGCAGAGCAACAAGGTGGTAAACATTTAAATGTCTCTCTCTATATTGTTATTGCCACTTCGCTTATTTCCGCCCTCGGCCCCGGCTTGGGTGCTTTACTGGGGATTACACAAGGGATAGATACGATTGTGGCGATCAAATTATTTTCCCTGCTCCCTTATTTCTATATCTGCTATCTTATGATGAAAATGCAGGTAAAACGTACAGCAGCACAAAGATCTCAATTAACTGGTGGGCTACGTTCTGTATTTCAACAGCGCTATTATAAAACTTTGGCCATTGCTGTTGTCTTTACCATTTTCGCTAATGCGTTTCTGATGGTGGCACTGCCTGTTGTTGTCATGGAAAGTTTGGCGAATAAAAGTTATGGGCTGGTCACCCTGTTCTATTTACTTAGTGCCCTGATCCCGATTTTCTGTACAACCTTACTCAATAAAACCCGCGTTAATAGCCGTATCCAGCGTTATCCCATTACAATATTTATTAGTTTGTTTATTTTTGGCATTCTGTTTTTTCAACTACATACATTTTATGCAAAATCCTTTTTCTATTTGCTCTATAACATTGCAATAATTTATTTTAATGTATTAATTACCAACACCATTTATCAAAAAGGGTTGGAAATGCAACAAGGCCGGTTATTTTCTTTATTTCAGGTCACAATGAATTTCTCATTCCCAATAGCGGCAATCACCGTATCCATTGCACCTGACTCCAGCCAATATTTTTTACCGGTGGTTGGTTTCTCTCTATTTTTACTGATTGCAATCGCTGTTTACTTCATCATTCAAATAAATAAAGTCCCTGCTCCGGTGCATCATTGGCGCAGGTGATATTAATAAGTCTATTCGTTATTAGGATAATAATATGTCATATCTTAGACCTTTTCTCGGTAACACCAAAATTGCTGATAATGTACAAATCCGCTTGCAAACTGTCCTTGATAATAAAGCGGTGTTCAGGTATGCCACAGAGAGCCAATATTGCTTTCAGGCAGAAACGTTATTACAAAATATCCTGCATACCCAACACACCATGCTAATCACCAATGGGACTGTTGCGCTTAAGGCTGCGCTGCTTGGGCTCAGACCTAAAATAGGGCAATGGGTGCTCATTCCTTCTATTTCATTTATCGCGACGGCCAATGCTGTATTGAGTTGTGGATTAATTCCTATTCTTGTTGATGTCGATAACAATGGCATGATGTGCCCAAAAGCGCTAAAACGCACATTAAATCAAATGGAAACAAAACCTCTGGCGGTCATTGCCGTTCATTTGGAAGGGACTCCCGCTTCAATTGCTGAAATCGCCCAAATTTGCCAACAATATCATGTGTACCTGATTGAAGACTGCGCACAAGCGATGGGAGTGAAATACCAACATCAGCCTGTCGGTACGTTTGGTGAGTATGGTTGTTTCAGTTTTCAGGCCAATAAATTAATCAGCAGCGGTGAAGGCGGTTTACTGATTGCCAAAAATCATCCTCTGTTTATCAATGCCTGCATGATGACTGACCACGGCGCGGAACGTACCGCAGAAGGCTATCCAGATTGGAGCAAAAGTATTGGTTTTGGTGACAACAATAAGTTCAACGAAATACAAGCTACCTTGCTGATTGACCAATTGGAGAATATCGAACAGTTTCGCACCTTATTAATCAAACGTTATCAAGAAATCCTGCAATATTTGCCTACAGATTGGGTGATTCCACGCCCGGAAGGGACGATCCCCGTCTCTGTCTGGCTAAAACGCAGCAAATTGCCCGCCGAACGTTCCAATTCAACCCTGCTATATGATTGGAAAGCCTGGGATTTGGCTAATCACCCGATTATAAAAAATCAACTTTCACCCTACTCTGACCATTTCCCCTGGAGCCTGCACCCAGCTCCGCTCCCTGTACCCGCCTTAACGAAGCACCCTGCGATTGTGGCGGATCGCATTTGTCTGCCCGTGCCTATTGATAACGCAATTTATGAAAATGTCTTACAGTGGGTAATGGGAGGAAAGCCAGCATGATATTGGACAATGACTTTTTCACCCAACTTGGCAATCATAATCAGCCAGTCCAATCTGTGTTGGGAGGCTCTTGTATCTGTTACGCTAAAGGCGTCCCCGCCCGGCTTTCTCTACAGGATTTGATCGATTCCCTGCTACCGGCAATCATCGCTTCACAACACAATGCGCCGGTTTATCTCTATTTTCAGTCTCATGAAGCGCTCATGATGGCCGATTTATTGCATTTTGATCCTGAACAGGCCAACCATACGGTAATGAGGGAGTGGCTGGAAGCCGGCATTATTTATACGTTGGAACAACTGAATATGCCTTTACCTCCCATTTATTGGATAGACACCTCTGAGGATAAAATCCGCCAGCATATTGATCATTGGGTTCCCCATATCAAGACGGTTTTGCCACCATCAAGGCTATATGGCCTTTATGCCCAAAAACCGGATGCCACTTATCCGCAGGGAACCGATGAAGAGCAAATGATGCTGGAGGTGTATTACCGCAATATTAGCCTTTATACCCCCGAATTTCTCAACGCGGCCCTTAGTATTCCCCCACAACAAGCCTTGTTTGTGGAAAATACTACGCAACAAAAAGCCATCCAGATTTACTCTCATGCGCTTGGACAAAATTGCAACCTATGGCTTTACCCTCCGGCACCCAATACTCAAGGTAAAGAAATGTGTTTGGGTAATAGCAATCATAAAATCGAATTGCGTCTGACTGACAAACAGATCATCCATCGTGCCGCTAAAATAGGTCATGATGATTACTATCAGGCTATCTTTAACCCACATTCTATTGTCGATATTATGCAGGGTTGGCAAGCCAAGGTTTTGGACAATAAACGTTTTGAGTAATAAACGTTTTAAGTAATAAAGGTATTGGGCGATGAAGCATAAGACCGTTGTGGTTATTAGGGGAACACCGGCAAGTGGCAAATCCACTACGTGTCACCAATTGAAAGAAGCCATGTTGGCACAGGGGTTAACGGTATCCTATTTACCGTGGGATACCTTTCACCATTTCGTTGAACCACGATCATACCTGACGCAAAAAATTATTCTGGAAGATACCTTGCGACTCTTAAAGGTGGCTGATGATTGCCTTGATGCCGGTAGTGATCTGATTATTCTGGATGGCGTATTTATTTATCCCGAAGAGATTGACGCTATTCATGGCCTGTTTAGCCGAAAAAATGTCCGCATTCTACATTATCGGCTGGTTGCACAGGAAGCAACACTGATTACCCGTAATCAGGAACGCGCGATCGACGATCGTTTGCCTGCTTCCCGGATCAGAGAAGTCGCTCAGGATAGTTTGTGGAATGACACGTTACCTGATGAAATTTTGCTGGATAGCGCGAAATATTCGACAGACAGAATTGTGGCACGGATAAGCCAGGTGATTATGCAGCAATCTGCGCCAGTTAACGGTTTCGCTAATCCAACCGCTTCCCATTTATGGCGTCTGGGAACGGCGCTGCGTTACCCGGAACTTAAGCGTTTTAAGCATATTGATCTGGTCTGGCAAGAAGGCCACCAGCAGTGGCAAAGCAATACTTTCTTTGATTTTACTTTTACGGCGAAAGAAGAAACAGAATTGCTCGCTTTTTTACAGCAGCAATCCCAATCCATTGTATTTAACTATTTGAATGCTGAATCCCATGCCTACCGCTATTTACATCATTTAGCGCAGCAGCATGGATTACAGTGCCATGCAGAGAGCCAATGGTTAGCTCCCGTTGTCAACATCCCGCCGCAAACAACCGTCACTGACTTTTTGCTCCAACATTCGACACGATTAAAACGCAGCCTGAAAAAAGCGCATAGCTACAATACCGTCACTCGTTACAGCACCTCAGGGCAAATTGAGCAACTCTGGCAAGATGCCTTATATGTCGATGCCAGAAGCTGGAAAACCACTCAGCACAGTGATATGCGCAGCCTGAACCGTGAAGATCTCCAGTATCTCCCCGGCCTGTTAGCCAAAAGTCACCAATACCATTTGGCTGTCACTTATGATGATACGGGTACACCCGGTGCCTGGTCATTGATGCTAAATGACGGTGCGGGTCAATGGTATGCCGCTAAATGGGGTTGCAGTTATCAAGGCCGGGAAAGCCTGATGGGAATTCATTGTCTGATGGATCATCTCGAGATGCTTTACTGCCCTTACACTGGCCTTCAGATTGATCTCTGGGGCAGAAACAGTGAATTCTATGACCAATTAGCCAACCGGTATATTGAACGGCTTCATCTCAGGATCACACCATGATAGCTGACCGCAATAACCCGTTTTCGGAAAATATCATTCACTATGGTGACTCGGTACGGGATCTTTTCCGTGCAGATCTTCAGGCTATTGCACCTCAAGGTAACTGCCTGATGCCGGAGTGGATATGTCAGAGTATGGTTGAATCCGCTTATGCCGCTCATTGGCAGCCACTTTTCTATCCCGTTCTGCCGCCGGAACAGGCCAGCGTGGTTTTGCAAGCAGATATCCAAGCTATGCTGGACATGCTAAAAATCCTGCCACAACCTTGTGCCGTACTTCTCGCCCACCCTTTAGGTTATATCGATCCGGGATATACAGCATTTTTGCAGCAAAAGCGGAACACTTCCCATGCGCATCTGTTTCTGGATCTTTCCCAAGGCTATGGCAGGAAAGATTGCCTACAGGAGATCCTGCATGTTGATGCTGCCTATTATTCTTTCAACGGCAATAAACTTATCCGTACTGGCGGGGCATTACGCCTTCGCTTAACAAACAGGGAGATGATTTCCCCCTTGGTCAGAAATATTTTCACGGCTTTTTATACTGCTGCCGAAGAAAAATTTGCGGCATTGAGAGATCAGCTAAAATTTCATGCCATTGAAGATGATATTCACCATGCCTCACTGTACGCGGCTTATCAATCAAGTCCCTACCGCACGGTATTGGATTGGGAGAAATGCTCTCCTTCTGTGCAAACATTGCTTAAACATCAGGGACTGGTGCAGCCATTACTCGCTGAACCCCGGCAAGAAAAAGGGCTTTCCAACGAAAATTATCACCAATGGTGTGAGAAAGTCATGTTGATGTTCAGTTCACCCAGAGTTGAATGGAGTCAGTAAAATGTTAGAACTCAAACAAGTTACCCCTCAATCTCCCTTGTGGGATTCATTTCTTCATCTTTATGGCGAATATTTTCAGCGCCATTGGCCGGACGTTTTTGGGGATCTGTCAGAAGAAGAGATAGCAAAAGAGAACCATGTGGCCCTTGAACAACGCATCCTGCAAGGTGACAGGGGGCTGTTTTTGTTACTGAATACCGGGCAATTGGCGGGATTAGCCAATGTATATCTTGAGCGGGAAGAACTTGAACGAGAAGAAAAAGTCACCCTGAATATTGCTGAATTTTATATCAGGGATGAATACCAGCGCCAAAAGCTAGGTCATGGATTATGGCACGCCATGTTGCAATGGGGGCGTCGCCACGGCGCCACTCAGGTTCATCTGGAAACCGATGTCGGTAAAAATGCCAATTGTTTTTGGCAATCCCTTGGGCTTTCGAGCCATCAAGTCGATGAACGCATGCATTATAATGGCCCCATCCCTCCCCTAAAGATACTGTGGATCAGGCATGGACAAATTATTCCATTGGATCATCTGGATTATTGCCCTGAAGATAACATCATCGCCCTTGATGATACTTCCATCAAACAGGCTAAAGACATCGGTATCCGAATACTGGGGAAACTGCCGTGGCAAACGATTTACACTTCACCTCAACGCCGGGCACTGGAAACTGCCCACGCACTCAGTTCGGCCAATCAATCTTGTTTATTACAAGAAACGCAGGCACTTTGTGAGTTCTTCCCGCAAGAGCTTATTGGCATGAAACTGGCAGATATCCCACGTCGTTATGGTGAGGATTATGCCCATCGTTTGCTCTATACCCCCCTTGATTTGCCTTTCAAAAATTCAGAACAGGTAACGGATGCCGCCAACAGAATTCATCGTTTTATCATGCAAGTGGGTGATGAGCTTTCAATGTCTTCCATGCGAATGATTGTCTCCCATCAAAATTTGCACAATATTTTCCTGGCTCATTTAATGACACGCGATCTCAATCTTTCCGGGCGATGGCATCTTAATCATCTTCATGGCAGTACTTTTTTATATTGTCCTTATACTAAACAATTTGATATAGAAAATGTAAATATTCCTTTATGAGAACATAACATGTTGAAAAATGCTCCCTATATTATATTTGACGCTGATCCATTCTGTTTTGGCCCGATCTCCACCACATTAAATGTGGTGGAGAAATTAAAGCGTCGAAATAAATTCATATCAGGTACTAAATTTATTTTGTTAGGTACACTCACTTCTTCGCAATTAGGCCAAAAATCCGGCTTATTTGATGCCATTTATGAATGTGATACCACTTCTGTTAGCGAGCTTTCACGCTACGCTGAACTTATTTCAGGTGCAGACTTGTATATCAGCAATACTAACCCTAATTCGATTAATTTCGTCTCGAAACTTGATACCACCATTATCTATATCGATACGCTATTTTGGATGTGGGATAATCTTCAGGTCGATCTGCACCAAACCGAGAAAACATTTATTCAGAATTTTCACGGAATAGAACGCAATATTGAACGATTCCAAGATAAGCTCGGCACTTATCAAGTAATACCCCCAATTCTTCATAGCTCCCTGCAACAATATATGATGGATGAACGTATGACAGATGACCATCCACCAGAAGGCGTGTTAATTACACTGGGGGGGATTGATACCGTCTATGCCGATACCACCGATTTTTATTACCATTTTCTGAAAGAACTATTGTCTATTCCTTATTTGCAACAGGAAACCAAGATTACTATTGCGGGTGGAGGCAAAACGATCGTCAACCTGGCAGAAATGTTTGCCAAAACACATCCTCATATTGATATTGGCTGTTTTGCAAGGCAGGATTTTCTGCACAAATTACATCGTGCCCATAAAGTATTAGCCAATCCTGGTCTTACAACATTTTATGAGTGTGTCGCTCTTAATAAAGATGTTTTTTTCTTACCACCACAAAATTATAGTCAGCAATTACAATTAGACGTTTATCTACAACATTATTATAGTCATGAACACGGTTTTTTATGGCAATCAGAATATGGTTACCCTGATATTCCTCTATACTTGCCAGAGAAAGAGGGGTTAGCGTTAATTAAAAAATGTAATGACTTATTTATTAATACCCCCACAGAAAGAAAACGAGCGATGGATATGATCAGCCAATTCCTTGCAAAGGAAAAAAACAACATCAATTTTTGTCACGATATTTTCCAAAGCGACATTTCCGAAAATGACATGATTCAAAAAAGTGCAGATGACATTATTGTTGATTATATTGAAAATAGGTTTTCCAAGCAAAAATTGAAAGATGGCAGCATAATCTAAATATAACACAATAATGAAAAGTATAATTTATTCAAATAATAGCCTGATGATATTTGTATAAAAACAAATCATTATTACCTACTCTGATAAACACAAGATCTTATTTCCATAAGAGGTAACCCTATGTCTATGTTATTTTCTAATCTTAAAGTTTTTATTGGCGGCCCTATTCAACATGCATTAAGACTCAGGGTATTAGACAATAATTTACAAGTTCACATTAAATCTGCTATTTGCCAATTGGAATCACTCGGTACAGAAGTTTTTTCAGCCCATCGTACAGAGCAATTTGGCGGAACAACACACTTATATACACCAGAGGAAGTTTCCCAACGGGATCGCCAATGGATGGAGCAGTGTGATATTTTTGTTGCCATTTTGCCCGTCTGCCCACAACAAAAACAACTCATCAGGACGGACGGCACCCATATCGAATTAGGCTGGGCTTCCGCCTTAAACCGTCCGATTATACTGGTCACCGAACACCCCTTTAATCACTCTGCCAGCCATTTACTAAAAGGGTTATCCGCTATTGCTCAGGTTCATCATATTTCGCTGAATGATTTTGCACATGATCCGGCAATATTAAGCCATGCAATTCAATCTATAGCAGAAAAGCACGTTACCCAAAAAACTTCAATCCCTGCATAAGATATTGCATGAATTTAGAAAATAGGGGCACCACGCCCCTATTCACCCATTTTCATTCATGATGAATAAGGATCTGAATGATGGTGAACCAATTCACTGTGCCAGCTAATTAATTCGTCACGCAATTTTTCGGGTAATACCGCAACATGACATCCTTCTATTGCCCCTGCCAAAGCAAATAACAAATTGATGTTGGTTTTTTTCCTCTGTTGCTGGAGTTTGAGGTAAGCCGCTTTTGCACCCACAATTCGTAATTCTTCTACTTTAGAGATACCCACTTTCCATAATTGCCTCTCTAAAGCGATCCCTAAATTAGGGAGATCTTTAAGCCTAATCGGTATTTTCTGTCTATCAATGATCTCTTTCATACTGTATTGATAGGCTAAATTTACATATTCGGATAACTGTTTTTGATTCTGCCAAAGTGATTCACTAACACGATAATACCGTAAAGTCACAGGTATTCCTCTTTTTGAGTAAATAAATTTCTCCATTCCCCTGGCCTTAAATAATACTTCGACGTGACTATTACCTCGTAAATAAAACTCTCCATCAGAACTGATAGCAAATAAAATCCCATCGATTAGCAACCCAATGCCCCCAAATTGAGATTTTTTCTTGATTTTGCCCAGTGCAGATACGCCATGTTGCAATTGAGCAAAACGATCTCCGGATAACAACATTTTTATCGCTCCATGAATCACATTCCAACGCAATGGTTGATCATGCTTGTTATTAATAAAATAGATAACAAGAACAACTAATTAAAACCATACGCAATCTATTTCCAACTGCCAATCGTTAAGTCAGGAAAATGCTAATTTCTGTAAATTTTTGCGAAGCGCTTTGAAAAAAAGGGACTTGCTTTTAATCAAATAGCGTTATACTGTATAAATATACAGCTTATCATAACAGCGACCTGTGGCGAGGAACATTATGAGCATCCGAACAGCGTGGAAATATCTCTCTGAGAAAAGAACAACAGCAGCCGGCACAACAGAGCACGAACATAAAACAGACAAAACAAGGGTTGGGATGACCGTGAAAAGAGTCTCTTTTGTAGAGCCACCCCAATACATTTCACATCCGATAAACCCGATAAAAGGTGTAGTTAGTGAGCTGATCTACAGTGAACATCATGCTGTCATTAATCACATTCTTCTTCCTTTATTACGTCAATCAGGAAAAGAAGAGCGATGGTTACTTTGGGTAAATCCTAATAAGAAATTAAGCCGTCGGTGGTTAATGGAGGCCAACCTGCCCCTAAATAAAGTTGTCCAACTCAGTCAAATTTGCCCTATCGCTTCGGTGAGTGCTATGGAAAAAGCGCTGGCGAGTGGTAATTACAGTATTGTATTAGGTTGGTTACCCGAATTATCAGAATATCAATTCAATACGCTACAAATCGCTGCGCAAAAAGGAATTACACTTGGCTTTATTATGCGCCCACAAAATTTATTACCTCAATTTTCACAAACAAAATTGCCAAAAACAAATAGGCTACAAATTCACTCTAATTACTATCATTAATTAAAATCATCATTAACCAATATTAGGATTAGTCTTAATATTTTTTATAAAAAATGAACTATTCATTGAGAATCATTATTGTTTGTAATGAAAATCACTATATTAATAATGTAAAAATTGTAAATGTTCGTCAAAAATACTTATTTTATGTCAGTCTAAAATTAAAAATTTTGTGCCATGTGTCACAGTGTACTTGTAACTTTTTAACTTCGTTGTAGACTTTACACAGTTTAGGGAGTTGTGCTTACCGCTCTTATATTTCAGAACAGATCTTCTGATTAAAGCATGGTTACCTAACAGAACATTTTAACCAGTGGCTAACAATAAGGCTTTTAAAGCCAATTGCCTATTTGGATGATAACGAGGCGTACAATGAAAAAGACAGCTATCGCAGTAGCAATGGCAGTGGCAGCTTTCGCAACTGCTGCTCAAGCAGCTCCAAAGGACAACACTTGGTATACCGGTGCTAAGCTGGGTTGGTCTCAATACCATGACGTAAATTTCTACGGCAATGGTTATAATGACCAGATTGGCAACGGTTCTGCCCACAAAAACCAGTTGGGTGCAGGTGCTTATGTCGGCTATCAAGCAAACCCATATCTGGGTTTTGAACTGGGTTACGATTGGTTAGGCCGTATCGCTTATAAGGGCAGCGTTAATAACGGTGCTTTCCGTGCTCAAGGCGTTCAACTGACCACTAAACTGAGCTACCCAGTGCTGGACAATCTGGATGTTTATACTCGTCTTGGCGGTATGGTATGGCGTGCGGACTCCTCTGCAACCTATAATGCCAATGCAGTTGCTGGAACAGGTGCAAATGACCAGCGCAGACTGAAAAACAACGACACAGGTGTTTCTCCTCTGGCCGCGATTGGTGTCGAGTACGCACTGACCAAAAATCTGGCAACCCGTCTGGACTATCAGTGGGTTAATAACATCGGTGATGCGACTACCGTTGGTGCCCGTCCAGATAACGGCCTGCTGAGTGTGGGTGTTTCTTACCGTTTCGGTCAAGATGAAGCTGCGCCAGTTGTTGCACCAGTAGCACCTCCAGTTGCGCCAGCGCCGGCGCCTATCGTTGAAAGCAAGAGCTTTACCCTGCGCTCTGATGTTCTGTTCAATTTCAACAAATCTACTCTGAAAGCAGAAGGTAAACAGGAACTGGACAACCTTTATAACCAACTGGCTAAAATCGACCCAACTCAGGGCAAGGTTGTGGTACTCGGTTACACCGACCGCATCGGCAGCCAAAACTACAACCTGCCACTGTCTCAGAAACGTGCTCAGTCCGTTGTAGATTATCTGGTCGCTAAAGGTATCCCAGCAGACAGCATTCAGGCAGAAGGTCGCGGTAAGGTAGATCCTGTCACAGGCTCTACCTGTGATAGCATTAAAGTTCGCGCTAAACTTATCGACTGCCTGGCTCCAGATCGTCGTGTCATTATCAACATTCAGGGCACGACCGAAGTGGTGACTCAGCCACAAGCGGCTAACTAAATACTGTTATAATTGATTTATCAAAAACCCCATTTAATGGGGTTTTTGTTTTTCAGCTATTTTTCTGTTTATTAGGAAGCTATTTGCCTAATATTGCTTCCAAATCCTGCTTCAAACTCGACATTTGATGCGTATATTTTTCCCGATATTCAGCATCTTCCAATAGCTGTATGATCGTTTCTGACAAGGTATTGCCGCGCCGTTGGGAAAGTGCTGAAAGCCGCTGCCAGACATGAAAATCCAAATCAATGGATTTCTTACGCGAGTGTTGGTGTTCAGCATTAAAATGACGTTTACGCCGTGCCCGAATCGTTTGCTTCATTCGGTTGGATAAATCCGGATTCATATGCTGGGCAATCCATTTTAGTACCTTGACTGGCTCGCTTTCTAAATTCATTAAGTTATTGACTGCATCTTGTGCGGCACTTTTTTCAATGTATTTAGTAATCGGCTCACCTTCACGGTGTTTTTTTGCCAAATAAGCCCATTTCCAGCCACATTCCAGATTTTCCAATTGTTGATATTTCATTTCATCTCTCAGTGACAGCGTAACTTAAATTAAGCATAGCAATTATTTCTTTAATTTGCCTATAGCAACACGAATATTGGCATATTTTACAAGTAATAAAAACGCTGGCTCAAATGGCGTTTCTTGCAAAATTCTGGCATGTTGGTTCACGGCTTAATCTTGTATAATAAATGTTTCCTTGTTTACTCTATGACGTAGCTATCACTTTGACGAATATAAAACTAGACTGGCAGGCATTACAGCCAAACAATGCGCCTTATCAGGCCCTCTTTAATTCTGTCGCTGAATTGTCCCCCATCACAATGGATGTGGTTCAACCCAGACTGCACAATGGGTTATCCCTTTTTTGTCAGACCTCCCTGCGTCAACCTTTTATGCTGTTAAAGGCAGAAGAGAGTGATGTTTATCTGTCCCTTTTATCCGATGCCATTTCCTCTTTGTTGCCGAAGGACTGTCCAGATATCGGCGGTTATTATCAGATAGAGCATCAAACCATGACTTGGCACTCTTCAGGCGAAGGGCTTTTTGCGCCAACCAAGCGCGTTGCTTACCGTGAGTGGATTGAACCTGAGCAATTGTTCGGCAATCTCTATACCTATCAAGAGGTCATTCAACTGCAACCCGGTCTTATCCATCAGGTCAACGGGGGGGTCTTGGTTTTGCCCCTGCGTACCCTGCTCTCGCAGCCATTGATGTGGGTTCGTCTCAAGCAGATGATTATTCAGCGTCGTTTTGATTGGCTTTCTCACGATGAAAACCGCTCTCTCCCCTTACCGATACCGTCAATGGAATTGGATCTGCGTCTGGTTTTGGTCGGAGACAGGCTCAGTCTCGAAGAGCTACAAGCCATTGAACCTGAACTGGCAAGCAGCGCGTTGTATGGCGAATTTGAGCTGGATATGCCCTTTCATGAAGAAGATGATTTGGCGGTATGGTGCCGATACGTTAATGGGATCATTCAGCAGCAAAACTTGCCGCCACTGAGCGCCGATGCCTGGCCTGAGTTAATTAAACTCGCTGTGCGTTATACCGAAGATCAATGCCGGTTGCCACTGGATATGCAATGGTTGCAGCAGAAATTAGCAGCCGCGGCCAATTATCATCAGGAACAACAGATTACCCAACATTCCCTGCAACAAGCGGAAAATAATCGTATTTGGCGTCATGGCTATTTGGCCGAACGCAGTATGGATGAAATTCTGAAAGGTCAGGTATTGATTCATACGCAAGGCTCAGTTATTGGCCAAATCAATGGGTTATCCGTACTCGAATATCCCGGGCACCCTACCCCACTGGGAGAACCTTCCCGTATCAGTTGTGTTGCGCACTTAGGGGATGGGGAATTTGTTGATGTGGAACGTAAGGTTGAGTTAGGCGGCAACATTCATGCAAAAGGCATGATGATTATGCAGGCTTATTTAATTTCTGAATTGAAATTAGATCAACCACAGCCGTTCTCTGCTTCTATCGTATTTGAACAATCCTATGGTGAAATAGATGGGGACAGCGCGTCACTCGCCGAATTATGCGCCCTTATCAGCACCTTGTCACAACAGCCTATCGATCAGCAAATTGCCGTGACGGGTGCGGTGGATCAATTCGGTTATGTACAGCCTATCGGTGGCGTTAATGAAAAAATTGAGGGTTTCTTCCGCATATGTCGCCACCGCGAGCTAACCGGCCATCAAGGTGTCATTATTCCAGTCGCAAATATTCAACATTTGTGCCTGAACCAAGATGTTATTAATGCGGTAAAAAATGGGCAATTTCATATTTGGGCGGTTGAGCATGTCTCTGAAGCTGCGTCACTGTTAACGGGTATGCTCTACTATGATCCGCATGATCCTGACCTACAAGAGCATGATCAACAGAATGATCTACAAAAAGAACACTTGTTAGCCATGATACGTGAACGCATTACACAGGCTAATATTCAAGAACGACCTCGACTTCCATGGTTTTTACGCTGGCTAGGTTAACTCCATCGTTATCTGATCGGAGTTGTTGAGCGTACAAGTGTACGCTATTCTCTAGCCTTACACGATTATGAGGCAACCTGAGAGTATGTTTAAAAAACAAGAGTCCTACACGAAAGAAGAACTTCACGCCTCCGGGCAAGGTAAATTGTTTGGTGAGAATGGGCCACCGCTGCCTTCTGGCAATATGCTGATGATGGATCGCATCACGAAAATGTCAGAAACCGGTGGTACTTACGATAAGGGGTATGTCGAAGCTGAACTCGACATCAACCCTGAGTTGTGGTTTTTTGATTGTCATTTTGTCAATGATCCTGTTATGCCGGGCTGCCTTGGCCTTGATGCCATGTGGCAGCTTGTGGGTTTCTTCCTGGGCTGGGTTGGCGGAGAAGGCAAAGGCCGCGCACTCGGTGTTGGGGAAGTCAAATTCACCGGGCAAGTATTACCAACGGCCAAGAAAGTGACCTATCGCATTAATTTTAAGCGTGTCATTAATCGCAAATTAATTATGGGACTGGCTGATGGTGAGGTTCTGGTCGATGGTAAACTGATTTATACTGCGACTGATTTGAAAGTAGGCTTGTTTAAAGATACCAGTGCTTTTTAATCCATTCACATTGGCAACCAAAAGTTTATCAACTTCTCTGTTGCCAATGCTGAGCACCTCCGCGATGGCGGAGGTGGCTTGTTAACGTTGCAAAGAGAGTTGTCTGGCGATAGATTCGGCTAACTGGCTATAACCCTTTGCCAAAGTAAGAACTAATTCAGCATAGCCATCTTTTTCCTGTTTCAGCTTAAGGTTAAATGGCCGCTTAATTACCTTATCTGGGTTAGACAATAGCCAGTAACCTTCAATCAATACCTGACCATCATAGCGCCCGTGAAAAGCCGTTATTGTGATATCCAACGCATCTGCGTCTGGTTCTAATTCCTGTCCAGACACCAAACGATGTGGAAATGCCGCGCTCAGTTCAGAGATCAATATTTGTTGTAATTGTTGTTGCAATGGGCTGGCCCATAAATGGTTCGACGCATTGATATAGCTCACCTTTCCCGTCTGATACGCAATGCCGGGAGCGGCAAGATAGTCAGAAAGGTTAACCCTTTTTACCCATAGCTGCCGTTCATGTTTAGCCCCCAACTTGCCTTCCGACTCTTTTTCCGATGCTAAGTGGGTCAAGATCGGTAACTGATAATAGGTTTTTTGTGGTTGACGACTGCTACACCCCGAAATAAGCCCACTTCCAACAATAAATACACTGGCAGTGATAAAAAATGCCAATCTTGCCATCAATTTTTTCATCAGTTAGGTGCCTTTTTAGGTTCAGGATCTTTGACCGCTTCTGCTTCAAATACCAAGGCATTACTCTTATTATTGAGTGTCTGCAAAACAGGTTGCAATTCACGTAATACCTGATCCAACCGCTGCATATTATCCATCAATTGACTATAAGCGGGTGAGCCTGGCTGAATGCCCCGCATACTGCGATTCAACTCATGTAATGTATTTTGTATATCTTTAGGTAGCCCCTGTGCTTCTTTACTCGCAAGAATACGGTTTAACTCATCCATTGTTTTCTGGGCTGTTTTAATGGTTTTCCGGCTCTCTTCCAGTGTCTGCGTTGCCTGAACAAAAACCGGTTCTATCGGCATGCCATTGATCTTATCCAATGCCATGATGACTTTCTGTTGAATTTGCGCCAAACCACCACTTACCGTAGGCAGGGTTTTATAACCTGCGATTTCATATGGGCCTTCCCAGGGTTTCTCATTAGCGAAAAAGTCCAGATCAATAAACAACGCACCTGTCAATAAATTGCCTGACTTCAACGTGGCTCTTAAGCCTCGTGCAATCGTTTCTTTTAATTCTTTGTCTGTGTTAAGTCCATTACCTAACTCTTTGACAAATCGACCAGGCTCAACATGAATCAGGACAGGGATACGGAAGTCATTGTCGATACGCTGCTTAATGCCTTCGATAGAAAAAGGAACTTTTGCGACCGTTCCTACCCGAATACCCCGGAATTCGACCGGCGCTCCCGGCTGCAAACCACGCACAGAATCAGAGAAAAATAATAAAAAATCGGTATGTTCTGTATAAAGTGCGTTTTGGATATTTTTCTCACTATCATAAAGTGTGAAAATTTCCTTTTCTTTAACGGGATTACCCAGCTCCCAGCCTTTCGGCACGTCAAAACTCACACCAGCACCAAACAGAGTTGATAATGAAGCCACTTCAACCCGTATGCCTTGTGATGACATGTCAAACGTGACACCGCTGTCTTTCCAGAATCTGACATTGGTGGTCAGCAAAGCGTCATAAGGGGCTTTAACAAAAATTTGATAACGAACCAATCGGGAGGTGGGATCGAAAGTGCCGGCCTCAACGGAACCTACGCGATACCCCCGAAATAACACCGGATCGCCAGGCGTTAATCGCCCTGCTTTGTCGCTGGTCAGAATAAGGCGAATCCCTTTTGCGTCAGGGGAAGCAAGCGGTGGGGCTTCAAGCAATGAAAAGCGGTTTTCTTCCCCGTCTTCTGTGCCGGGCTGTAATTCGATAAAAACCCCGGACAGTAAGGTACTCAGGCCAGAAACACCCTCACGGCCAATCTGGGGTTTCACTACCCAGAAAGCCGTATCTTTATGCAGTAAGCGCTCCATACCATCATTGAGGCGGGCTTTAATGATAACTTGCCCCAGGTTTTCGCTCAAAGACACGCTTTCAACGACGCCAACGTCAACACTGCGGCTTTTAATCTTCGTTTTACCTGCCTCAATACCTTCCGCATTGGACGTTATCAGTGTGACTTCTGGCCCCTGATGACTGAAATGATAAAACAGTATCCAAGCCCCAATAAGCACCGTGATAATGGGTACGATCCATACAGGTGACCAACTCTTAAGTTTACGAATTCTGGCCTGAGTCAGATCTTCTTCTTTATCCGTCACCTTACGACTCCTCATTTTTATGTCGCTCAAATTTTCGATTGGCTTTGTCCCAAGTTAACCGCGGATCGAACATGGTTGATGCAAACATCGTCAAAATAACCACCAGTGCAAACAGTACGGCTCCCAAGGCAGGATAGATACTCATCAGTTGCCCCATGCGAACCAGTGCGGATAGCACGGCAATAACGAATACATCAATCATTGACCAACGCCCAACAAATTCCACCATTTCATAAATGAAGTTCATCTTTTCGGAATCATGGTTCGTTTGGCTGGTTGCATCCCAGCATAACCAACTAATTGCCAGCATTTTCAAAATCGGCACCATGATACTGGCAATAAAAATGACCATAGCAACCGGATAAGAGCCTGAACTCCAAAGTAAAATAATCCCTTCCAGAATGGTGGAATTAATTTGTTGCCCCAAAGCCTGAGTAACCATAATCGGCAAAACATTCGCCGGAATATAAAGTATGGCTGATGTTATTAGCAGAGCCATTGTGTACTGAAGGCTATTGCGACGGCGAGCATTCCCCCTTGTGTGGCAACGAGGGCAGCGAGATTGTTGGGCAGGCAAGATTGCGGTACAGCACTGGCACAGCCTGACTCCTTGCACCAGGCCAGGTTTTCCCGCCTGCAAGGGTTGGCAAACTGTAGGCGCCGGTGCGATTTCATTCCAAAACCAATGTCTGTCGAGACACTGAAATGCCCTGACCTGAAACAGGCAGAACAGGCAGTAAGGGAAAAAACTCAGGCCGATGCTGATTTCGCCATGCGCCATCAGTTTAACAAAGCTCACCAGCACGCCCGCGAGGAAGATTTCTGCCATACACCACGTTTTCATCTGAAACAAAATACGCGCCAGCTCTATTTTCAAGCGGCGCGCCATTTTGACGTTCTGACATAAGAGGATGATGGCAATCATACAAAATGTCGGTACAAGCTGGACAAAGATCAGGAAAAACACCGCCATGCTGGAATAGTCTTCACTGAACATCACCTTGGGGATCTGAGTTAACGTTATTTCACTCACCATCCCCGCTACACTCATACTGACAAAAGGAAACAGGCAAGCGAGAAAGAGCATGATGAGTGCACTTAACGCATAGCCTGTTGGTTGATTACGCGGTTCTTTCCACTTTGCTGTCAGTAACGCGTGACACCGTGGGCAAACCGCCTTTTTCCCTTGTTCCAAATCAGGCACAGCCACCAGCATGTCGCATTGGGGACAAAGAACCAGCTTGTCATGCTGGTGATTGTTGGAACACAAAGTGTTTCTCCTTTAGCAAAGCTCACCAGTTTCTTTTGTGCGGCAGCGATCATCCATTTTTCATTGTTTCCAATTCCTGCCAGCGATCAAAAGCCATTTCCAATGCTTGTTCTTTATTTGCCAATTCATTCAGAACATGTTGCGTAATTTCATGTGATTGGTTGAAGAATTCCGGGTCACTGACCTGAGATTGCAGTTGATTTATCTCTGCTTCTAATTTCTCCAACAATAATGGTAGTTGTTCTAATTCACGCCGTAAATGGTAACTTATCTTATTGTTTGTCCGTTTAGGCGATTCTTTCGGTTTTACTGCCTTATTCTCAATATTGGCCTTCTTCTCCGGGGCTTGACGCAGGGAAACAGTTTGCGCCCGTTGCTGTTGCGCATCGTAATATCCCCCGACATAAGGGTTTATTTCGCCGTTACCTTCAAAAATCCAGCATTCCGTGACGGAATTATCCACAAATTGACGGTCATGGCTCACCAGAATCACCGTTCCGGTATAACCGTCAACCAATTCTTCAAGTAATTCTAATGTTTCAACATCAAGGTCATTAGTCGGTTCATCCAGAATAAGCAAGTTGCTGGGTTTCAAGAATAGACGCGCCAGCAACAGGCGATTGCGTTCACCACCGGACAGTGCCCGCACCGGGGTCATTGCGCGTTTGGGATGGAAAAGGAAATCTTGTAAATAACCCAGTACATGGCGGGCACGTCCATTAACCATCACTTCCTGTTTACCTTCGGCGAGGTTATCCATGACAGTTTTATCCGGGTCCAGTGCGGCACGATGCTGATCAAAATAAGCTACTTCAAGTTTTGTACCACAATGAATGCGCCCACTGTCTGCTGACAAATCGCCCAACATTAACTTCAATAATGTCGTTTTACCGCAGCCATTTGGCCCCACCAACGCAATTTTGTCACCGCGTTGAATTTGAGCCGAGAAATTTTTGACCAATGTTTTATCGCCAATCTGGTAATTGACATTTTCCATTTCAAAGACAATCTTACCGGAACGGGTCGCTTCCTCGACCTGCATTTTCGCGGTTCCCATCACATTGCGGCGTTCAGAGCGTTCTACACGGAGTGCTTTCAATGCCCTGACCCGGCCTTCATTTCGGGTACGGCGTGCTTTAATGCCCTGACGGATCCAAACTTCTTCCTGCGCCAGTTTTTTGTCAAACTCAGCATTTTGCAGCTCTTCAACCCGCAGAGCCTCTTCTTTTCCTTCCAGATACTTATCGTAATTTCCCGGCCATGAAGTCAGCTTTCCGCGATCCAGATCAACAATCCGCGTCGCCATAGTGCGAATGAATGAGCGGTCATGGGAAATAAACACCAGACTGCCATTAAAGTCTTTCAGGAAATTCTCCAGCCATTCGATGGTATCAATATCAAGATGGTTGGTCGGTTCATCAAGAAACAGCACTTTTGGCGCGCAAACCAGCGCCCTGCCCAATGCGGCCTTACGTAACCAGCCTCCCGACAATGAAGAGAGTTTCGCTTCGGCCGGCAAGGAGAGCTGTTTCAACACATCGCTAATCCGGCTATCCAGTGACCAGAGGCCGCGGATATCCAGCACTTCCTGCAACTCGGCCAAACGGTTGAGGTTCTTCTCACTGGGATCGGTTTCGACCAGATGCGAAGCATGGTGGAACGCTTTAAGGTATTCAGCCTGCTCTTTTACCCCTTCAGCAACAAAATCAAACACCGTGCCTTCTACGTCACGGGGAGGATCTTGCTGTAAGCGCGCAACAATCAGATCTTGTTCATAAATCACCTGACCGTCATCCAATGGCTGCTCTTTTGCCAGCACGCGCAACAAGGTGGATTTCCCCGCACCATTTCGCCCAACCAAACACACTCTTTCGTTTTCTTCGATGTGCAGTTCAGCATTATCCAACAACGGCGCGTCACTGAATGATAACCAAGCACCCGATAAATTGATTAATGACATAATGTTATTTTTCCTCGCCAGCGTGACGCAGCAGCCAACAGTTATGGATCTGACGGTTACGGGCAAAATCTTGAGACAACGTTTTTTCTGTTATTTCATTGGCAACCAGCCCTAACTGATTCAATTCCGCAAAATCCATTTTAAAACCGCGCTTATTATTGGAGAACATCAGGGTTCCACCCGGACGTAACAAGCGTTTGAGTTGTTTCAATAATGTGATGTGATCACGCTGAACATCAAACGTGTTTTCCATGCGCTTAGAGTTAGAGAAGGTCGGGGGATCAATAAAGATGAGATCAAATTGTTCACGGGACTCCGCTAACCACCCCAGGCAATCAGCCTGAATCAAACGGTGCTGGCGTCCGGTTAAGCCATTTGCCTGTAAGTTCTTCTCTGCCCATTCAAGATAAGTACGGGACATATCTACCGTGGTTGTCGAACGCGCACCGCCTAATCCTGCGTGAACGGTCGCCGAACCGGTATAGGCAAACAAGTTAAGGAAATCCTTGCCGCGGCTCATTTCGCCCAAGGTTTTGCGGGCAATGCGGTGATCAAGGAATAATCCGGTATCCAAATAATCGGTCGGGTTAACCCAGAATTTCGCATCATATTCGTTAACCAAAAAGAATTCTTGCTTCTCGGCCACTTTTTCATACTGACTTTTGCCTTTCTGGCGTTGGCGGGTTTTCAAAATCAGTTGGCTGGATGATAAGCCAAGCACATTCATGGTGGCACTGATCACATCAAACAGGCGTTGGCGCGCTTTGTTGGCATCCACGGATTTCGGCGGGGCATATTCCTGTACAACGATTTTATCGGCATAGCGATCAACAGCAACGTTATATTCGGGTAAATCCGCATCATATAAACGATAGCAATCAATGCCTTGCTGTTTGGCCCACTTGCTGAGTTTTTTCTCATTCTTACGCAGACGGTTAGCATAATCCTCAGCGATACCGGTATCCAATGACTGCGGTTTATCCGCTCCCTGCTCACGCTTCTGGATAGAATAATTTTTCTGGATACAATCCAGCGGGCCATTTTTCGCCTTAAATTCACGCTCTGCGCGTAATTGCAAACAACTCAATAATTCAGGTGAAGCACTGAACAATGACAAACGCCAGCCAGAGAAACGCGCTTTCACCACTCGGCCAAATACGCTGTGCAGCGCAATCAACGCGGGTTCACTTTCAAGACGTTCACCATAAGGCGGGTTACTTAATACGATCCCCTCCGCTTCCGGCAGAGGATTTTCCAGTTTGCTGGCATCTCCCTGCTGGAACTGGATCAATTGGGCTACCCCTGCCCTGCGCGCATTTGAACGTGCCATATCCATGACACGACGATCAATATCCATGCCAAAAAAGCGGGAAGTGGTTTCCTGTAACCCCTTACGGAAACGCACCTGTGCTTCTGTCGTCACTTCACGCCAGATTGTTTCATTGAATTTCAACCACGAAGTGAATCCCCAATGTTTGCGATGCAAGCCGGGCGCGCAATCGGCTGCCAGCATGGCCGCTTCTATCAGCAACGTCCCTGAACCACACATGGGATCAACCATTGGCGTTCCGACCTGCCAACCAGAACGCAAAATAATCGCTGCCGCCAGGTTCTCTTTCAGTGGGGCTTGTCCGGCCAGATCACGATAGCCACGGATATGCAGACTATCGCCGCTCAAATCGAGTGACACGGTGGCATTTTCTTTATGCAGGAAGACGTGGACACGGACATCAGGTTGTTGTTTGGCCACATCTGGACGTTGCTTTATTTTGCGCATAAAACTGTCGACAATGGCATCCTTGACTTTCAATGCGCCATATTGGGTATTCCTGATCTCCTCATTAGTGCCGCTGAAATGCACCGAGAACGTGCTATCCACTGAGAAAATTTCACTCCAGTCAATGGACTGGACACCAAGATACAGATCCAAGTCACTATAAACTTTAAATTGGTTAAGCGGCATCATGATGCGGGATGCCAGCCGGCTCCACAGCAGGCTCTTATACATCACCCGATCATCGCCCTGAAAATGAACCCCACCCTGGGCAATCTTACAGGACTGCGCTCCCAGCATTTCTAGTTCGTTTTTTAACAGTTCTTCCAGCCCACGTGCGGTGCTGGCAAACAGAGAGTTCATCTTATTAATCATCACAAAAAATTCACCACTAAAAAAATTGCTGCACATTATAGCCAATACCTTCGACATATCCTAAAGTTGCTGACACGATCAATGATGAAAACATGTTGGCAAAGATGAAAACATGTCGGCAAAGATAAAAATATTTTGGAGATAATGGATGTTAACTCTGTCGCGCCTCTATACCTATCCCGTCAAGTCCATGCGTGGATTACAACTCTCTCATTCCCTTGTCAATGAAAGTGGCCTGATGTTTGACCGCAATTTTATGATCACCACAACAGACGGTACTTTTATGACTGCCCGCCAATATCCACAGATGCTGCTATTTACGCCAACCATGCTGCATAACGGCCTGTATTTGCAGGCACCCAACGGAGAAAGCGCAACGGTACTTTACGATGATTTTCAGGAGGAACGTTTCCCCACCGAAGTTTGGGGCAATCATTTTACCGCTTTAGTCGCCCCTGAGAGGGTGAATAGTTGGCTTAGTGGTTTTTTTAATATCCCTGTACAATTACGCTGGCTCAGCGAAGAGTTGACACGGCGGGTCAAAAAATTTCCCGATGTCTCTTTATCATTCGCAGATGGTTTCCCCTATTTAATTATCAATGAAGCCTCTTTTCATGCCTTGCAACAACGTTGTCCTGCCGGCATTAAAATAGAGCAGTTCCGTGCCAATATTATTGTCACAGGTGCCGCACCGTTTGCAGAGGATAGCTGGCAGGTCATCCAAATCGGCGATATTGTTTTCGATCTGCCAAAACCATGCAGCCGCTGTATTTTGACTACCGTCAGCCCGGAAAAAGGGCGTAAAAATCCGCAAGGTGAACCACTGGCGACACTACAGTCTTTTAGAACCGCCAAAGAAGATGGTGCGGTTGATTTTGGCCAGAATGCCATTGCCCGTAACAGTGGTATTATCCGTGTAGGCGATCCGGTTACCATTTTAGAAAAGAGAACACCACGCGCATATGGCGGCGGTGAGCAAGCGGCTGATTTGACGATTAAGGAAGTTGCCCAACAGACTGTTTCTATTGAATTCAACGGGCAGCGTTTTATTGGCAATAATCAGCAAACTATTTTAGAACAACTCGAAGATCAAGGCATTCGCGTGCCCTATTCATGCCGTGCCGGAATTTGTGGTGCCTGTAAAGTGTCTCTGATTAAAGGAGAGGTATTGCCCTTAAAATCAACGTCTATCAAGAATGATGGAAAAATTCTGGTATGTAGCTGTATACCTCAGAATGATTTAGTCATTGAATTAGGCTAAACATTAATAATATAAGACGACAGCATTTTCGATTAAATCAGGCAGTAATAAGTCAGCCATCTGTCTGATTTTTATATTTCTACATCTATCTTATTAATTTTAATTGGTGAATTTGCATCACAAATGCAATTGATAATGTTAATAGGAGTAATAAAGTTAATAAAATGCTGAATACAGCGTCTAGTGGCCCTATATTGCCCTATCATATATCGATGACTGAGTTGGCTCAATATAAGGCATAATGCGGTCATTCATGACCTTAATGGGATCACAAAAATTCATCACTCGATCATTCAATGCTAATGTTTGCTGTGCCAATAGACATAAACTGGCATTGTCACCCACTTCTACTGCCATAAACAGTGCTTCAATACCATTATCCTGTAATTGAAGCTGAACAATTTCACCGTGTTCTGGTTTTGCTATCAAAGAAAAATGGGAAAAATACCAGCTCTTAGGCATTTGTGGTTTCATGAAACGTAACGCCACCACTCCATTTAAAGCTAATTCAGCTCTCAATGCAGGGGCGATATTGACACGACGTGAATGTTCTTCAAAAGTATAAAAAAGTGCGGCATCATCGACTGAAAATGCCATTTCTTTCATTGTCATGGCATAGTTAGTCAACATTTTGGCCGGGAAACGAGAACGAAAAACCATGCCATTAGCAAGATCGAGCATGACACGGCTATGCTCAGGATCAAAATACCAGCGCCACTGATCATCAGGTCTAATTTTCATTGATTACCCTTTTATGCTCAAAATAGCTTTTTTGGTTAAAAATAAACATTATCACCGAAATAAGAAGTTAAAAAATAAATGATTAAATTTAATCTATAAGACAAAATATAGACGAGTTGAGGGCAGAAATAAACCCCTGCCCCCAAATTGCAACAAATATTCAGATATGATTAATGATATCTTTGATGAGTTTTGGCCCTTTATAGATAAAACCAGAATATATCTGAATTAATGAAGCGCCTGCTTCCATTTTTTCTCTGGCGGCAACCAGTGAATCAATTCCACCGACACCAATAATCGGTATTTCACCTTTTAATTCTTGGGAAAGGCGACGGATAATCTCTGTGCTGCGCAATTGCACAGGGCGTCCACTCAATCCTCCTGCCTGCTGGCAGTGATGCAAACCTTCCACAATCTTTCTATCCAATGTGGTATTTGTTGCGATGACCCCATCAATATGATGACGCATTAAACTATCAGCAATTTTTATTAATTCTTCTTCTGACAGATCGGGCGAGATTTTTACAGCAACCGGAACATATTTTTGGAACTTTTGCTCAAGTTCGCTTTGCTTATTTTTAATCGCAGATAAGAGATCATCCAGTGCATCACCATACTGTAATGTCCTCAAACCCGGTGTATTAGGAGAAGAAATATTGATAGCAATATAACCTGCATGCGGATAAATTTTATCCATGCAAATTAAATAATCCTCTTTGCCATTTTCGACCGGCGTATCTTTATTTTTCCCAATATTGATCCCGATAATCCCGTCATATTTCGCGCGCTTAACATTCTCTACGAGATTATCCACCCCAAGGTTATTAAACCCCATCCGGTTGATGATCCCTTCCGCTTCAACCACCCGGAATAATCTTGGCTTATCATTTCCGGCTTGTGGGCGCGGCGTCACCGTGCCAATTTCAACAAATCCAAAGCCCATCGCGCCAAACGCATCAATACAATCACCGTTTTTATCAAGACCCGCAGCTAAACCAAGGGGATTTTTGAAAGACAAACCCATGCAGGTAACGGGCTTAGTGGCAACTGACTGGCGGATAAGGAATTCGAAAGGCGTACCGGCGACACGTTTAAGCTGGCGGAAAGTCAGCTCATGTGCCTGTTCAGGATCAAGCTGGAACAATGCCTTCCGTACTAGAGAATAATACATTTAAATTGACCTATTGCTTTTATAATGGCTGTGTTGTCGTAACAGGAAGAGAGCGTTAATTTACCATTATCTGTGTAAACAAAAAAGCACTCTTGACGGTCGGCGGCCTGATATCCTCCGGCGATAACCGGAGGATAGGTTATAGATTAACTTTCAAGTGCCTTGGTAATCTTTTCGAACAGATCACCCGACAGGTTCTCTAATTTTTTCAACTGTTCCAGTGCCGCACGCATCAAAACCTGACGTTTCTCATCGTAACGTTTCAGACGAAGCAAGGGATCAATCAAATGTGATGCGACTTGCGGATTGCGGCTATTCAGATCGGTCAGCACTTCCACCAAGAATTGATAACCGCTACCGTCTTCCGCATAGAAAGCCACCGCATTATTGCTAAAGAACGTTCTCAGTAGTGAATAAACGCGGTTTGGATTGCTCAGGCTGAAAGAACGGTGCTGCATCAAGTCACGGACTTTATCCAGTGCATCAAAGGCTGGATTGGTGGCTTGCAGCCTGAACCATTTATCCATGACCAGACCATCCTGATGCCAGCGCTGATCAAATTCATCCATTAATTGATAACTGCAAGGCAATTCAGCAAATACCGCCGCAGACAAAGCAGCGATACAGTCAGTCATGTTATCCGCCTGATAATATTGTGCTGCCACTAATTTATCCGCCAACGCTTTGTCGCCAATAAAGGCTAAATAGTAAAGGCAGGTATTACGCAAATCGCGTTTCGCAATATCTTTATGTTCTACACGGTATGCACCGGTCTGGAGGCTGTGATAAACCGCCGCAAATTCATCTGCCATTTCATTGGCCAGTGCTTTGGTCATTGCCTGGATGACATCATGAATCGCTTTAGGATCGACGACGGTAAACAGTTCTGCCATTTCATTTTCAGACGGAAGCGTCAGAATCAATGCCGCCAATGCCGGATCGATATCTTTATCCAGCAGTACCGCACGGAAAGCATCAATGACGTGCATTGGCAATTCCAGTGGCAGGAATTTTTGGTTACGGACAACATTTAATTGCACGTAATTGGTCAGTAATGTCTGCGCCGCATCCCAACGGGAGAATTCATTACGCGCATGTTTCATTAAGAATGAAAGCTGTTCATCACGGTAGGGATAATCCAATTTCACGGGTGCAGAAAATTCACGCAGCAAAGAAGGCACAGGTTGTGATGGAACATCATCAAATACAAATGTTTGTTCTGCATTAATCACATTCAGAACATGATGCACAGGCTGACCATGACGGCGCAGAGGGATAACCCTGCCTTGCTCATCGTAAAGCTCAACGTCCAGAGGAATGTGCAGTGGCTGTTTCTCTTTCTGATCTGCCGTTGGCGGTGTCATTTGGCTAACATGCAGAATATATTGCTGTTTGTCTGCATCGTATTCGTCACAGACAGTCAGCACCGGTGTGCCAGATTGGCTATACCAGCGGCGGAAGAGAGTCAAATCGACGTTTGAAGCATCTTCCATCGCCTGAACAAAATCATCACAGGTTGCAGCACTGCCATCATGACGGTGGATATAAAGCTGCATACCCGCCTGAAATTGTTCTTCACCCAATAAGGTATGGATCATCCGAATCACTTCCGCGCCTTTTTCATAGACGGTCAACGTATAGAAGTTATTCATTTCCATCACCTGATCGGGACGGATTGGATGGGCCATCGGGCTGGCATCTTCAGCGAACTGTGCCGCACGCATCACCCGCACGTTATTAATGCGGTTAACCGAACGGGAACCTAAATCAGAACTGAATTCCTGATCACGGAAGACGGTCAGCCCTTCTTTCAGGCTTAACTGGAACCAGTCACGGCAGGTAATGCGGTTTCCTGTCCAGTTATGGAAATATTCATGGCCGATCACCGCTTCAATGGCAAGATAGTCTTTGTCAGTTGCGGTTTCTGTTTTTGCCAGAACGTATTTGGAATTGAAAACGTTCAGCCCCTTGTTCTCCATCGCCCCCATATTGAAGAAATCAACCGCGACGATCATATAGATATCAAGGTCATACTCCAAACCAAAGCGGGTTTCATCCCATTTCATCGAGTTTTTCAACGATGTCATGGCCCAGTCAGCACGATCCAGATTGCCCCGATCAACAAACAGTTCCAGTGCCACCTCACGACCACTGCGGGTCACGAATGTGTCACGCAGGACATCAAAATCCCCCGCCACCAAGGCAAACAAATACGCCGGTTTGGGGAATGGGTCCTGCCATTTCACCCAATGGCGGCCATCTTCCAGCACGCCTTGCTCGATACGGTTACCATTGGAAAGCAGGAAGGGATATTTGGATTTATCCGCGGTTATGCGAGTGGTAAAACACGCCAGAACATCCGGACGATCCAAATAATACGTGATGTGGCGGAACCCTTCTGCCTCACATTGGGTACACAAGGCATCGCCAGACACATACAGCCCTTCGAGTGCGGTATTGGCTGCCGGGTTAATTTCATTCACAATTTTCAGGGTAAACTGGGCTGGAAGTTGTTCAATCTGTAACTTTCCCTCCTGTTCTTGATAATGTTCCCACGCTTTATCATCGATATAGAGACTTTTTAACGTGAGATTTTCTCCATCCAGAACCAGTGGGGTAATGTCATTAACCTGACGTTTTACCTGACTGATTGCGGTCACCGTTGTTTTCTCAGCATTCAGCTCAAAATCGAGGTCAATGTGAGTTATTGTGTAATCTGGTGCTTTATAATCCAGACGGTGTTTAACGAGTCGCTGTTGTGTCATAGGGAACCTTTTCCATTATTTTTAACAGGCGTGCTTTAACGGGTGTGTTTTAACAGATTTAATTGATAACATCTGTATAACCTTATCCACAAGACGCCTAGCTTATTGCGTTTCCATAGAAACATTCAAATCGCTGACGCTGTCACAGAGAAACCCTTCTTTCAATCACTAAGTCTCTCTTTTTAGATGTTAATAACTTATGAAATAAAGGTATAAATGATGTAGTCAGCATATTAGTACTTTCGTGCGAATTGTCATCTCATATCTTATTTAACATGATATTATCTATAAATGGATTAACCTTAATCTTTAAGTTTGGGAAAATATATGCAGTTATAGGCTTTAATAACCCAATAATCACGCTATACTCTCCCGACTTTATCGATTTAGCTGACACGAATACGCTCCGCGAGGATGCCTGACGCGCCATGACTTTAGACGCTACCCCAATTATCAAATCACTGCTTGATACAGATGCTTATAAGTTTCATATGCAGCAAGCAGTGTACCACCATTACAGCACGATTCCTGTTGTTGCCGAATTTCGTTGTCGTGGTGATGAGCTGCTTGGAGAATACGCCGAAGCATTACGTCATCAAATTGACATGATGGCAGACTTAACATTGACAGAACGCGAAGTCGGTTATCTTTCTCGCCTCCCGTTCTTTAAAGAGGATTACCTGAACTGGTGCAAAACATTCCGCTTTAATCCTAAACAAGTCGAAATTTCTGTTACCCATGAAGGGCAATTAGCTATCCGTATTGCGGGTTTATGGCACGAAGTTATCTTGTGGGAAGTGCCTCTGCTTGCCCTGATCAGCGAATTGGTTCATCGTCATCGTTCACCTGAAATAACACCAGAAGACGCCGTTATCCAGCTAAGGAAACTGATTGAACTGTTTTATAAAGACGCGGCGGAAGCAAATATCGATCTGTCCGGTTTTAAGTTGATGGACTTTGGGACTCGCCGTCGTTTTTCACACGGAGTACAATATGCCATTATCAATGAGCTGAAAAATAACTTTCCTTATCTGATTGGCACCAGTAATTATCAACTGGCGAAACAGCTCGATCTTCCCCCCCTCGGTACACAAGCCCATGAATGGTTTCAGGCTCACCAGCAGATTAGCCCGGAACTCGCCAATAGTCAGCGGGCTGCACTGAAAACCTGGCTAAATGAGTATCCAAACCAGTTGGGCATTGCCCTGACTGACTGCATCACGATGGATGCTTTCCTGCGGGATTTTGACAAACCATTAGCAACAGCTTACCAAGGTCTGCGCCATGATTCGGGTGATCCGATTGAGTGGGGTGAAAAGGCCATCGCACACTACCAATCACTGGGTATCGATCCCATGACGAAAACATTGATATTTTCTGACAGCTTGGATCTGCAAAAAGCACTGGCGCTGTATCGCCATTTTCATAAGAGAATTAATGTTATTTTCGGTATTGGTACACGGCTGACCTGCAATATTCCGGGCATAAAACCGCTGAATATTGTTATCAAGCTCGTTGAATGCAACGGCAGACCCGTAGCAAAACTTTCGGACAGTCCCGGAAAAACGATTTGTGAAGATGATGAGTTTGTCGATAGGTTACGCCGGGCGTTTGACCTTCCTTATATAGAGAAGGCCGTCTAGAGCAAGCAATATAGAAAAACGGTATAATCTGGCTAATTATTCTCTTGCGTAACCCGTCTTGTGCTGGTTACGCAAATAAAAAAGCCACTTTTCCCTCTGTTTCCGCCTTAACACCCGCAATTTCCTCTTGTTTCCTGAGAGATGACAAGTAAGATAGAGGATCTGCTCCCTAATCAAGGGAGTATTGAGTCAATCTATCAAGTTATTAATCCACTATATAAAAAGAGAGAAATTTATGAGCGTAGCGCCTGTAGTCGATGTGCTGCAAGGTCGTGTTCCGGTTGGCAACGAAGTCACCGTTCGCGGTTGGGTACGTACAAGGAGAGATTCTAAAGCTGGTATCTCATTCCTCGCCGTCTATGACGGTTCCTGCTTTAATCCATTACAGGCCGTCGTTAATAATAATTTACCTAATTATCAGGATGAAGTATTACATTTAACCACGGGCTGTTCTGTTGAAGTCACGGGTACGGTGGTGGAATCGCAAGGTAAAGGCCAATCGTTTGAATTGCAGGCGACTCACGTTGTTGTCGTTGGCATGGTTGATGATCCTGATACTTACCCGATGGCGGCCAAACGCCACAGCATTGAATACCTGCGTGAAGTCGCCCATCTTCGCCCGCGTACCAATTTGATCGGCGCAGTGGCTCGTGTTCGTCATACACTGGCCCAAGCACTGCACCGTTTCTTCCATGAAAAAGGCTTCTTCTGGGTCTCTTCCCCGCTGATCACCGCATCAGATACAGAAGGCGCCGGCGAAATGTTCCGCGTTTCCACGTTGGATCTGCAAAACCTGCCACGCACAGACAAAGGCGAAGTGGATTTCAGCCAAGATTTCTTTGGCCGTGAAGCCTTCCTGACGGTATCCGGCCAGTTAAACGGTGAAGCCTATGCTTGCGCATTAAGCAAAGTTTACACCTTCGGCCCTACTTTCCGGGCAGAAAACTCCAATACCAGCCGTCACTTGGCCGAGTTTTGGATGGTTGAACCGGAAGTCGCTTTTGCCGACCTGAATGATATCGCCAAGCTCTCCGAAGAGATGCTGAAATATGTTTTCAAGGCGGCATTGGAAGAGCGCGCTGATGATCTGGCTTTCTTTGCAGAACGTGTTGATAGTGAAGTGATCACCCGTCTGGAGAAATTTGTTGATTCCGATTTCGTTCAATTGGATTACACCGATGCCATCGAAATTCTGCAAAATTGCGGCCAGCAATTTGAAAACCCGGTGTTCTGGGGTGTGGATTTGGCATCAGAGCATGAACGTTATCTGGCAGAGAAACATTTCAACGCGCCGGTGATCATGAAAAACTATCCAAAAGACATTAAAGCCTTCTATATGCGCATGAACGAAGATGGCAAAACCGTTGCGGCGATGGATGTGCTGGCACCGGGCATCGGTGAAATCATCGGGGGTTCTCAGCGTGAAGAGCGTCTGGATAGGTTGGATCAGCGTATGGAAGAAATGGGTCTGAATAAAGAAGATTACTGGTGGTATCGTGACCTGCGTCGTTACGGCACCGTTCCTCATGCCGGTTTCGGTTTGGGCTTCGAACGTTTGGTCGCTTATGTGACTGGCGTATCCAACGTTCGTGACGTTATCCCCTTCCCACGGACACCAAGAAACGCAAGTTTCTAATGAATCGGCTTAATAAATAAGCTAAAAATCAATCCCGCAAAAAGCCGACGAAAGTTGGCTTTTTTTATTCTATGGCGAAAAGCACATAAAAAAAGTTCCCTGATATTTACATTTTGAAACACCTATTTTCATTTTGTTACTGATTTTGCGCTTTTGTAGCATTTTGAAGGTAGATAAAATTCATTACCAATGGAACACTGGTCGCCGACTAATAAGACACTCAATACCCATAAATAGTTCCAAAATTTTTTAGTGTTCTATTTTTGGCAGTGGCAGGTGTCTGAATAACACCAATGAGGGTAATAATAATGAAGCGCAATATTCTTGCAGTGGTCATCCCAGCTCTGCTGGTTGCTGGTACAGCAAACGCAGCTGAAATCTTTAACAAAGACGGCAATAAACTGGATCTGTACGGTAAAGTCGACGTTCGTCACCAAATCGCAGACGGCAGAAGCGGTGAAGATGGCGACGCTTCTTACGCTCGTATCGGCATCAAAGGTGAAACTCAGATCAATGACCAACTGACTGGTTTTGGTCGTTGGGAATACAACCTGAAAGCTCATACTGAAGAAGGTAAACAAGACACTGCTACTCGTTTGGCTTTCGCGGGTCTGAAATTTGCTAACTACGGTACATTGGATTACGGCCGCAACTACGGCGTAAACTATGACATCACCGCATGGACTGACGTACTGCCAATCTTCGGCGGCGACTCCATGTCTAAAACTGATAACTACATGACTGGCCGTGCAACTGGCCTGTTGACTTACCGTAACACAGACTTCTTTGGTCTGGTTGATGGCCTGACCGTTGCCCTGCAATACCAAGGCCAAAACAGCGAGCGCACCAAAAATAAGCGTAGCGGAGCAACTGCGAACGGTGACGGTTACGGCTTGTCTACTACCTATAACGTAGGTTACGGTATCACCTTAGGTGCTTCTTACGCTAACTCTACCCGCGCAAACGGTGATTGGGTTAAGGGTTCCGCTCACGGTAAACGTGCTGAAGCATGGAACTTTGGTGCTAAATACGATGCCAACAACGTATACCTGGCCGCAATGTACGGTGAAACCCGTAACATGACTAAAGGAAACGGTGCAGCTACTAAAGACTACACCTTAAATGGCATCGCAAACAAAACTCAGAACTTTGAAGCTGTTGCACAATATCTGTTCTCTGACTTGGGTCTGAAACCATCTCTGGCTTATGTTCAGTCCAAAGGTAAAGAACTGGGTGAAGGCGAAAAACGCCACAGTGTAGATCTGGTTAAATACGTTTCTGTAGGTACTTACTACTACTTTAACAAAAACCTGTCTACTTACGTTGATTACAAAATCAACCTGCTGGACAAACACGAAGGTGGCGATGCAGGTGCTCGCAACGTATTCGGTGTTGGTCTGACTTATCAGTTCTAATCACTGCTGATAAACGGTTTAACAAAACGTTAACCCCATTTATTGCAGAAAAAGCAGCGCTTCGGCGCTGCTTTTTGCGTTTTATTTCTTTGTTTTTTCAGATTCTTTTTTTCACTTCGTAAACGACTTCACAAGATTTTATTCTTTTTGCTACAAGTGGTTGGCAAATGGATTCCTTAAGGTTACCCTGAGCGCGTATCACTTATTTTTGGGCTTAACTCTCCAAGTCTTGGAATCAAAAAAATGTTTGAAAAAATCACAGCAGCGCCTGCCGACCCTATTCTTGGTTTAGCGGATAGCTTTAAAGCCGATCCCCGTGAAAATAAAATTAACTTGGGTATTGGCGTTTACAAAGATGAAACCGGCAAAACGCCAGTCCTGACCACCGTTAAAAAAGCAGAGAAATTCCTGCTGGAAAACGAAACCACCAAGAATTATCTGGCCATTAGTGGATTACCTGAATTTGGCCGTGTCACTCAGGAACTGCTCTTCGGCAAAACCAATTCTATCGTCACTGATCAACGCGCCCGTACGGTACAAAGCCCAGGCGGAACCGGCGCACTGCGCATTGCCGCTGACTTTATTGCTAAACAGACCAATGCAAAACGTGTCTGGATCAGCAATCCAACATGGCCAAACCATAAAGGTGTTTTCTCCAGCGCAGGTTTAGAGATCCGCGAATACCACTATTACGATGCAGAGAATCATGCCCTGGATTTCGATAGCATGCTGGCAAGCCTGTCTGAAGCCCAAGCCGGCGATGTTGTTTTGCTGCACGGTTGCTGCCATAACCCAACCGGTATCGATCCAACCACTGAACAGTGGCAGAAACTGGCGGATCTGTCTGCTGCCAATGGCTGGTTGCCGGTGTTCGACTTTGCTTACCAAGGTTTTGCCAAGGGGCTGGATGAAGATGCAGAAGGTCTGCGTATTTTCACCAGAAACCACAATGAACTGATCGTTGCCAGCTCTTATTCCAAGAACTTTGGCCTGTATAATGAGCGTGTTGGTGCTTGTACCATCGTTGCAACGGACAGCGATACCGCAGAAAAAGCGTTCAGCCAAGCAAAATCCATTGTGCGTACTAACTACTCCAACCCACCAGCACACGGCGCTTCTGTTGTGACAACCATTCTGTCCAATGATGAGCTGAAAGCAGAGTGGATTCAGGAATTGGCAACCATGCGTGAGCGCATTCAGCGTATGCGCCAACTGTTTGTCAACACCCTGCAAGAAAAAGGGGCAAAGCAAGACTTTAGCTTTATTATTGCGCAAAATGGCATGTTCTCATTCAGCGGCTTGACTAAAGAACAAGTTGATCGCCTGCGTGAAGAGTATGGTGTTTATGCGGTTAGCTCTGGCCGCATCAACGTCGCGGGGCTGACACTGGAAAATATGGTTCCTCTGTGTGAAGCTATCGTTGCGGTGCTGTAAGCTGACTCGTTGAACTCTTTGCCTAAAAGCCGCTGACAAAGCGGCTTTTATCCTTCTTGCTCGAATTTTTATTCAACAAAAACGTGTTCAATCAATCCTGCAAGAATGGATTAGTTTTCCGTTCATGCCCCAATGTCGACATTGGCCCATGACCGGGAATAAATTGATACTCATCACCTAACGGCAGCACTTTTTCCTTGATAGATTGGATCAGTTCATCATAATTTCCGCCGGGGAAATCCGTGCGACCAATACTGCCCTTAAACAGCACATCTCCCATTGAGATTAATTTATCAGCATGGTTAGCAAAGACAATATGCCCTGGGGTATGCCCCGGACAATGCAAAACAGACAGTTCAATATTGCCAATTTGCAATCTATCACCTTCATCTAACCAACGCTCTGGCGTAAAAGAAGGGCAGGGTTCAACCCCGAACATTTGGCATTGAATTTCCAAGTTTTCGATCCAAAAAGCATCCCCCTGATGTGGTCCGTAAACAGGCACACCAAAATGTTTTGCAACGTCAACCGTCGCGCCAACATGATCATAGTGACCATGGGTCAGCAAAATTTGGGTGAGTTTCAATCCACGGCTTTCTATCTCGGCAATAAGTTGTTCAGCATTACCGCCGGGATCAACAATTGCCGCTTCCTGAGTATCTTCACACCAAATCAAAGTACAATTTTGCCTCGCCATCGTGACGGGGATAATGTGGTATTTCATTCTCTCGCTTCACTCCACAATCAAGACTCGTAATAGGTAATAAGATTACCACGTCCTGACCGGGCCTGTATCAATATGAATAAAATTACTCTTTGGATAAAAACCCACTCCCCCTGCCCGCATTTTTAATGCAGCCTTACGAACATGGGCGAGTTGAACACCCTCAATATGGAAATCCATTGCTTTTCCACGGGTATGGTAACTCTGTTTTGCTACCCCTCCACTCGCCTGACGCAACCTATTATTCGTCGTCAAAGAACGATAACCCGAAATTAATTGAACAGGTTTATCTATGCCCATCATCATTTGCAATAAATAAATTTGGTCAAATAATTTCGGGTCAATGGCTTTGATTTGATTTTGACGAAAATCGCGAAATAAATGATTCAGACGAGCTAATTCTGATTTATTATATCGGTGACCGTCAAAGAATTCCGCTTTGAGCGTTTCTCCGGTATGTAAATTATCAAAACGTAAAATTCTGGGACGTGGCGTTGTTAATGCAGCCAAAGCAGATTGAGGTAATAAACTTAATCCCAATGCAGCCACACTTATGCCGAGCCACTTTCGGCGATCGTGGTCAATAATATTCATGGATAATATGCCCTGCTATTCTCTGATGTATTAATATTGTCTAAATTCATTAATAATTTAGCTTAACCGAATAATAAGACATCAGCAAATAAGAATTAGTTTCAGTTATTTTTGTATGTTACTGTAAATTCACCCTGCCATTAGTGTGATCAAGATAACATAATTCAAATCACATTAAATATAGATTAAATTTTAACGAGGCTGTTTCATTAAAAAATAGGTTTTATCTGATCGCAAATTCATCTCAATAAGAAAATAGCTTATCAAAAACGGTGAGATATAATCGTCGAACTCCAAGATAATAAAATAGTGATACACGAAATTGATGAGAATGCCTTACCCCTCCCACCGCGAAGGGTAAGGCAGTGAACTATAATTTTTGAGAAGTCATAAGTAGCGAAAGAAATTATAAATCATTTCTGGCTACCACGAGCTTAGAAAAAAGCGCTGAATGCTGCCTGGCATTAATATCATAATCATAAATATCATCGCGATATTGTGGCTTTCCTCCCTCATCAACCCAAGCGGTTTGGTAATAGAGGAATACAGGAATTTTTTTGGGAATATTGACATACTTTGTTGACCATGTTTTCAATGAACCAGTCACTTTGGTTTTATCCCAACCCGCGCCTCCCAACAGCATATTCGCTAATTCAGGCGCTTTATTGACACGGACACAACCAGAACTAACCGCCCTCATTTCCCGGCTGAAAGAAGCCTGATTGGGAGTATCATGCAAGTAAATGGCTTCTGAATTTGGCATATTGAATTTAAAACGTCCCAATGAATTCGTTGGGCCTGGTGCCTGCCTTATCCGATAGGGGAAACTACTTGGTGTTGTCACACCCCAGTTTATTGAAGAAGGATCAATAACTTTAGCATTATTACTCCAACCGGAAAAAACGGTATAACCCCGCGTGTGAAAATAACTGGGATCACGCATTGCCCTTGGTGCAATATCTTTGCGCGTCATACTGGTGGGTACGTTCCACGGCGGATTAATCACGACATTATTCAATTCACTACTCATGATGGGTGTTTTTCGGCTGGGACGCCCAACGACAACTTTGGAATTTAATACTTCTTTGCCATCTAAATAATAAAAAAGTGAATAGTCAGGAATATTGACTAAAATACCGGTCGGGATATCTCCGGGAATAATCCGTAATCGTTGAATATTCAGTGCCATAATACGGGCGCGAATTTGTGGTGTGGTATTTAACCATGCTTTCGTGGATTTACCGATAACCCCATCGGCTAACAACCCATGCAGGGCTTGAAAACGCTTTACGGCCGCTGTCAATTCTTTGCCATAACCCTTATTATCAGCTTTAACCGCTGATGGCTCCAACACACCGGAACGAACCAATATTTGCCTTAATGCAACCACCGATTCATGATTTTGTCCGGGTCTTAGCGTGCCTTTAAACGAAAATTCCACCCAAGGATTTTTATCCGCCAATTGAGCCAACATTTCCTTACGCATATTTTTATAACCAAAATGATTCGGTGATAAACGGGTAATGTAAGAAAGAACATTATTATTATTGATATACTGTTTCCATGTATCGATTAAATGGGAGGGAGGTAACTCGATTTTATAGGGAGATTTACTGTATAACCACGAGCTACCTTTTTTATCAACATGATTAATAAAGTGCAGATAACCTAACATCGCATCAGATAAAATAACATCACGCGCCATCTCGCTTAATTCAGGAGAATGCAGTTGTATTAACCATTTTTCAAATTGAGGTTGAAAACCCGCCAATGATATCTCAAGCAGTTGATCTTCAAATTCTTTAATAGCTTGTTTATCTGACCATAACAATCTCATTTTATTGTCAGAATATAAAGTTACCAGACGTTCAAAGAATATCGGTTTTACTTGTTGTGGCAACCAAGTTTGTAACTTTTTTCGATTGTCATCAATAGAACTGACTGGAGGAATAGGAATAGTCTTATCAGATGAAATAACCGGATTTTCTTTTTTTTGTTCCACTGGCCATGGTTGCATACCACCTGATGCCAGTTCGTTTTGTTGATTTGCAAAGGCTCCCTGTGATACCACCCATGCGCTACAGATAAAAGAAACTTTCAGCAACCTGACCGTGTTCTTTGCCATAATAGCTCACCTCACCTTATTATGTATGCAGCTAATCCAATGACTTATTATAAGTATCCACCGACCTATTTTATCAGAAAAGAATACTAGTAATTATATACCTAATTACCACTTAAGATAGCGAGCCTGCCCTGTCAGATTTTATCTCGCCAAGCAAAATAAATGCCAAGGAGAATAAAATATCCCCCTAATAATTTTAATTACACTGACTTAAAAAAGGCAAAAGGCACCTTAAGTGCCTTTGTGCAGAATATTTTGTCTTGAATTTTAGGATTAATACTCAGAATTAATGACGACTTCTTCCCCAAACTGACCGGCTCTAGGCAGCGGTTGGTAAGAAGAGTTTGATGCCCGGAGGATACGAATGCCACGGATATTCAGTTCACGGGCTGCGGCAATATCAGTATCTGCATCACCATAGTAAATTTTCAATTGGTGCTCTTTCATCCAACTGACTTTATTATTTTTGCCCGGTTCATCACCCGCGAAAATAACGGCATTCATTTTATCAGCCGGAATATGCAACGCTTCCTGTAAATACTGGGTCACAGCTTCTGTCTTAGTTTTTGCACGGCCTGTAATAAAATAAATATCATCTCCCCGCTTCAAGTGCATCTGAACCAAGTCAATGCCGACTTGTTTTGGCAGACTGAATTTATCCCATTCGTTATTCATTTTTTGCCAAAATGCGGGATTTTTCAGATAACTATTGTCATTAGGCGAGTATTCTAATTTACCGCGATAAAAACCCGGACTTGAAAACAGGACAGTATCATCAATGTCAAAACCTACTGCCATTGCGGGTTGGTCTTTCAGGCTTCGCTCAATCTGCCCTACGGATACCCAGTGCACCGCCTGACGTTGAGCCAAACCTGCCGCAGTGACTCCCGAATCCACTTGCTCAGGCATAAACATTTTCGCCTGCGCCATGCTGTTTAAGCTCAAAGCGAGCACAATCGCACTGAATGCTAGGGTGACTTTACGCATCGTTATTCCTTTTTTATCTTAGTAGTAACGGTGATAAATAGTAAACTTTATTATTACATCAAAACGAGAGATACCGCACAATTACTCCAGACAATTACTCCAGATAAGAAAGGGGCATAATATGCCCCTTTCTTGGATAGAAAAATAACGCAATGGCGGTGTTATTCTTGCAATATAGGCTGTACCTGTGTTTGTGATTGCTCAGTCGCCGGAATTTCCTGTCCAAAACCGCGCAGCCCAACGACGTGGACATGTTCTTGGTGATTAAAAATCTTACGGACCAGTTTATAGGTTGTTCCTTTTTCTGGACTGATATTTTCTGGTGCCGCGATAATTAACTGCATATGTAAGCGTTCGCATAGCTCAAACAGGGTGGCAATGGATTTCGCATCCAACCGGGCAGCTTCATCGAGGAACAACAAGCGGCAGGGGGAAATATCTTTACCCCGCAGGCGACGTGATTCCTCTTCCCAGCTCTGGACGACCATAACCAGAATGGACATCCCGGTACCAATCGCTTCCCCCGTAGACAGTGCCCCGCTTTCCGCTTTTAGCCAGCCATCCGAGCCTCGGTTGACTTCAACGTCCAGCTCAAGGTAATTACGGTAATCCAGTAACTCCTCGCCAATGGTCTGGGGCAGGCGCTGCCCCATATCGATTTGCGGGTTCAGGCGCTGGTAAAGTTTCGCCATCGCTTCTGAGAAGGTCAGACGCTGGCTATTAAACAGATCCTGATGTTGTTCATGTTGTTCGCAAAGCACATCCAGCAAGAGAGAATGACTTTCACGCACATTGACATTCAGGCGAACGCCCCCAACCTGCCCAAAAGCAACCGCCTGCAATCCTTGGTTCAGCATACGAATGCGGTTCTGTTCACGTTGAATGGTCTTGCGGATGATATTCGCCACGCTTTTGGCACTGATCGCCAGTTTCTGCTCACGGGCGGTCAATTCTTCGGTCAAACGCGCCAATTCAATTTCCATCTGCTCAATGGCATCGACGGGATCATCGGTACGGATAATATCCTGACGAATGCGTTCACGCAGGTGTTGGTAAACCGCAACGAAGAATTGGATCTTGCGTTCAGGGCGTTTCGGATCTTCGGACAAACGCAGCGCATCACGCAAATGCTCATTATCGGCCACCGCCAGACGCAATGCCCCCAGCGCCTTATCCGACATTGAACGCAGATCATCACCTTCCATATAGGCCAGTTCGCGGCGATGCAAACGACGTTCAACGCCGTTATCTTTCACCATGCGCATCACGGCACACCAGCCGGCTTTAGACGCCACCACTTGCTCACGCTTCTGGTAATAGTCACGTTCAGATTTGCGCAGTTTCTTCTGGAGGTTTTCCATTTCCGCTTCACAAAATGCGATCTGTTTCTCAAGTTGGTTGATGCGGGAACGGTTGGTATTCACAGCGGCATGGAGCTGATCACGACGTTCACGGGCACGGATTTCTGCGTTGGCATCCGCCTGAACGCCGATATCTTTCATCTCCTGTTCAAGTTCTTTCAACATATCTCGCTTGGTGTCGTAAGAACTTTTCAGTGATGCCAATACTTGGCTGAACTGGGCACATTGTGCTTGCTGCTGGCGCAATTGCTCACGCGCACGGCTGCGATCAGATTCTGCATGTTCAAGGCGCTGACGCAGTTTATCGTTCAGGTCAGCATTTTCATTGAGCATACCCGCAGAGTCACTGTAGCTGAAATGCGCACGGCGTTGCACTACTTCCGTTAAGGCAAAGGCTTGTTGTTTCGCCTTATTCTGGCTGTGTTTCACGGCCTCATAATCTTTCTGCAACTGTTCATGTTGCTGTGGGTCACTTTGCAAAACTGATACCACAGGCTCAAGTTTTGCCAGCGTATTTCCGTGTTGTTGCAGGAAACGCGCCGCTTCCTGAGCCGCACTCATTTCTTCACGGACGGTTTCCACGCGATCAAGCAGGGTTTCATCCAGCAAAACCGAGACTTGTGGGATCAGACGATTTAATAGTGACAGGCTCTCTTTCACCTGACCTCGTTTCTGCTGATGTTGCTGAGCCTGGGTTTCAGATTGAGATAGCTCACGTTCCAGTTCAGTACGACGCTGGCTCAGGCGGCGAATTTCGACTTCGGGATCATCGTCAAACGCAACAGAAAGGTGTTTGCCCACAAAACGACTGAAAGCCTGATGCGCACGCTGAATTTTCTGCACATCAAATGACAGTGTTGCATAGCGCTCTGCCAGCGTATCGCGCTCAAGGCTGAGTGCTTCCAGACGATTTTCTCTTGCTGCCCGCCCGAATAACGGCATTTCAGGATAGCGGGAATAACGCCATTGGCGATCGGATGATTTCACCAGAACGGCGTTTTCCTGCTCTTCAAAAGAGAACACACTGTCGTCGAAAGATTGCGGATCGCCTTCGATTAAATAGAGATCTTCCGGACAATCTTCCAGTGCTTCCAGATGTGGGCGCACCAGTGAAAGATCGGGCACGACGATGGCATGACGCGCAGGGCCATACAGGGCGGAGAAATACGGCGCATCATCAAGGGTAATGTCGTCATAAATTTCAGATAACAACACGCCGCCAAAACGCTCCGCCAATGCAAGCAAGCGGTTATCTTCGGCACCACTTGGCTGGCTTAGGCGCTCAATCTGTTTTTCCAGCTCGCGTTTCTGTGCCGCAACCTCATCACGCTCGACGGTAATTTCGCGCTCTTTTTCCAGCAATTGCTGCATGTATTCCGTCACATCGTGGCTGCTTTCGAACGTTTCATGGTTCTGTTCACCCAGTTGGTTCAGGGCTTCCTGTGCCGCCAACCATACCGGCGCCCGCGCGGTCAGTTCCTGAATTTTTTGCTTGAGCTGCTCAAACTCCTGACGGATTTGAATACGGCGTTCGCCGCTTTCATTGGCACTCACGCTCAGTTCTTCCAACTGGGCTTCTAATTCCCCCTGCAACGCCTCCAGATCTTCCGCCTGATACTGCTGGTTATGGCGCTGACAAAACTCTGCCAACAAACGCTCGGCATTTTGCTGACTGCCCAGACGTTGCTCCAATTCGGCCAACTGAATACGCAAAGGCTGGACGCGCTCGGCCAAATGGCGCTGGGATGGCCATTCACGCAATGCTTCACGGGCAGCCTGCCATGCTTCACTGCGGCTCACTTCACCTACGATATTTTTTACCCGTTGGTAAGCCTGCTCAAACTGACTATGAGCCGCATCCGCCACGCTTAATTTTTGTTCCAGTGCCAGCAAGGTTTCAGTCGCCTGCTGCGCTTTAGCCTGATAGGTTTCCTGCCATTCGTCAGCATTTTCTATCGCCAGATCGGGAAGCTGGCAAATTTCACGGGCACGCGCTAACGCTTGCAGGGCTTGCTGATATTGAATCGCCCTGGTTTGCTGCACATCCAACGCCTGTTGGTAGTCAGCAAGCTGGCTTTTCAGCTCATCGACTTCTTGTTCGGCTGCTTCAGACATGGCGTCATATTCCGCCTGAAGTTCTTTTGCTTCTTCAACAACTTCACTCTGTTCTTCCAGCCGATAGGTCAGTTCTTCAACATCAGATTGGTAGCGGTCAATTTTTTCCTGCTGGCGCATCGCTGTTTGAACCAGATTCAGGTGATCACTGGCCGCCTGATAATCCATTTCTAAATCAGAAGATGTTCCGCTCTGTTCTGCCAGTTCCCTCGCCATTTCCACATGGCGATATTGTTCAGCCACCAATTGGCGACGGCTGCCAAATAATTCACTGCGCAAGGCCAAGGCTTCATCCAGATGAACGCGGCGTTCGTTGGCATGGCGCATATAGTCAGCAGATACATAGGCCGTCGCCTCGGTGATCAGGTGCTTGAAGAGATCACGATCAGATTGGGTGACGCGGATAGCTTCAAGGGTTATGCGGTTCTCACGCAGTGCCGCCTCCATGTCCTGAAAGGCTTTTCTGACACCGCTGTTTTCCGGCAGCAAGTAATCCCGCAGTGAGCGGGTGATCGCACTGGAAATCCCGCCGTACAGCGAAGCTTCGATCAGGCGATAAAACTTGCTGCGATCACTGGCTGAACGCAGGCGTTTGGGGATCACGCCCAAATCAAACATCAGGGAGTGATAATCGGTAATCGAGTTAAATTGTTTAAACTGAACGCCTTCCATCTCATCAAGACGTTCTTTTAGTTCGTTCAGTGGCAGAACGCGGGCCTGACGTTCATTGATATTTTCCGTCAGTAACTGCGTTGGCTGAACCGATGCCGGAACGCCCTGAATCATAAAGGGTTTGATATCCACTTTGCGATCACGCCCGGCCACTTGTTGTAAGCGAACGCCGGTGATAATCCGTTGATGGCGGGAGTTAACCACATCCAGCGTAGAATAGCAGACACCGGCACGCAGCTTACCGTGCAAGCCTTTATCGCGCGAACCCGACGTTGCGCCGGCTTCTGTCGTATTGCGGAAATGGAGCAGGGTTAAATCCGGGATCAATGCGGTGACAAAGGCCGCCATCGTGGTGGATTTACCGGCACCGTTACCGCCGGATAAGGTCGTCACAAGTTCGTCAAGATCAAACGTTCTGGCAAAAAAACCGTTCCAATTAACCAATGTCAGTGAGCGAAATTTACCGCGTTCAATCATGACTGCTCATCCTCCGCACCGTCTGCTGAATGCCCTGATGCTTCTTCATGTTCATTATCTTCCTGCGATGTTGCCCCTTCTACCAGCATGGCTTCACCATCACGGATCATCCGCAATTGTGCTTCACGTGGGTCATCACCGCTGCGTACATCTGCACCGAAGCGGAATACCGCTTCGGTAATCGTAAATTTGTTGCTGTCGTTTTGCAGAAAATAAACCATCCCCAAACGGCGTAACCGGTTTAAGGCCGTGCGGGCTTTTTCCTGCAATTTCTGTTTGTCCAGATCGGAACCGGTCGAACGTTGATTGACGAATTTCATCAGCTTATTTTCATCGGCCAATGACAGTAATTCTTCGTACAGTTCCTGAAAGGTAAATATCCCCTGATTGGATAAACGCTCTGGACTAAGGTAGAGGTAACACAAGATCTTACCCACCATCATATCCAATTCAGACAGCACCGATCGCGGGATCAGCGTCGTTGAACGGGGACGCAGGTAGAAGAAACCTTCTGGTGCGCGGATTAACTCGACGTGATAACGCGCATAAAACATTTCCAGCTCTTCCTGAAAATCCATCAAAAAAGCGTGATTATCAAGGTCATCCAGACTGATATGACGCCCGGCGCGTAGCTGGCTGTCTAATTCAGGAAAAAGTGTATTGGATAGTGCCTGAGCCAGCTTCACTGGCATAAGTTGTTCAATATGTGTCGATGACATGTGCCTGTACCTTGGCTCCGTAATCATTAATCGCTAACCATTCCGCCGGTAACCCAGAGAAATCCGCTTCTGCAACGCCCAGCCTGACGGCTTGATCCACTAAAATACGTGCCACATCAAAATGACGTTTACGTGGATACTGAGCAAGGTAGTCACGCAGGACAGCCCCCAAATCCAGCGGAAGTTTTGCCTGTTGGTAAACCGCCAGCGCCTGCTCTACCATTTCAGCCAATTGTTCATTGAGCTCACTAAACTCTTCGTATTCCATTTCCGGCGGTAATTCTCCCATTACCTCTTCATTGCGCAGAGTCAGTCCTTCATCACGCATATCCAGAAAACGTTCTGCATTCGCGATGGTCAATGCCCACGGGCTATCATCATAGTGTTGAATGGATTGGCGAAGGCGCTGGGCAAAAATGCGGTTTTTATCCATGTCAATGGCGGTGCGGATAAATTTGTGAACGTGGCGGTCATAGCCTATCCACAAATCGATGGCTTGTTGCCCCCAGCTAATGATGCGATCCAGTTTGCTTTGTAAGTCAAAAACCAGTTTCTCCACCAGCTCAGAACCACCGCTGTCCATATTTGCGGCTTGAATGCGCAACAGATTGGCCTGCAATTTATCACCCGCCGCTTCCAAAGTATCCTGAAGCTCCCGCAGGGTGCCGGAGGTTTCAGACAGCAGTTGTTCGCAGTTTGCGATAGCGGCCTGCCAATCCTGATTGAGCAAGGCGGCGATATCGGTTTTTACGCTATTTTGCTGTTCATCCATCAAGCGCTGGGACATATCGATGCTGTCAAAAATTTCAGCCACGGAATATTTGAGCGGGGCAAAAACATTGCGATGCCAATGGAGTTCATCGCCCCCTTCTTCGGCCGCTTCTGCCGCGCGATGCAATTCGTTGGCGACGATGGATAACTGCATGGAAAGACGCAACGTGGAGAATTCACGCTGACGAATATAATAATCGCTGATGCCAATGCCCAATGGGGTCAGGCGATAAATGGCATTGCCATCCGCTAATTCACTGGTAAAACGGTTAAGTAATTTCTGGCGAACCATATCGTTAATGGCATTATTCGCCCTGACGGATACCGCTTCCGACGTCTGCTCAAAACCTTTGCACACTTCACGGAAAGCATCCACCAGCTCCGCTTCACTCATTTCACCGTCAAACCGTTCACTGTTTAATACGGCAATCGCCAGCAAAAAAGCCAACCGTTCCGGTGGCAACGAAATTGAAAAATCATTTTTTCTGGCCCAGGACACAAGTTCAGGAACCGTCTGGGAATATTCACTCATAATTCGCTCTTTAAGGTAGGCTTGCGTGCCATCACATGAATGTAACGCCCCAGGCTGATATAGGGCTCTTGTCGGCAATAACGCTGTTCAAGTTCAAGCAACGCGGGGAAATCTGCGTTTTGCAATTGGCGACTTTGCAGGTAATCGTGAAAAACTCTTACGCCCGTTTTACCTGTTATTTCCATCTCAAGTTCAGTCAGCCATTGATATACCTGTTCCGGTATTAATGGATTTTGCGGCGATAGAGAACGTTTTCGACGACGCTGGACATTGGGAGTCGCCAAATGAAAATTACCCAAAATGGCGTTACGCATGACCAGCCCGTTAGCATTATAAAACATTAATGAAAGTGCACCACCGGGCGTGATGATATCGCCCAATGTAGCTATTGCCTCTTTTTGGTCAGTGATCCACTCCAATACCGCATGAAATAAAATCAGATCAACCGGCTGTTCAATATGCTGGTGAATTTCCTGTACTGAGCTTTGGATAAATTGCATCTGATCAAGAACACCACGCTCTTTGGCGTTATGTTTCGCTCTCTGGATCATCTCTTGTGACAGATCACAAAGTATGACCTGATGCCCCAATTCAGCTAATTGGCAAGCCATATTCCCTTCACCGCCCCCGGCATCCAAAATACGCAATGGGCGTTGAGGCAAATGATTCAGCAATTCGTTAATATCCTGCCAGACAACGGCCTGCCTGATTTTACCCTTGGTTGTGCCGTAAATATTACGTGAAAATTTGTCTGCAATATCATCGAAATTGCGATCCCGCATGAAAAATTGCCCCACTTATCAGCTAAGTTTAATTTATCTATTGAGTCGTTATGCTATCTACTGCTATTTTTACTGCCGTTATTTTTTACTGCTATCAATTTTTTACTACTACTATTTTTACTACTCTCTATTTTGGCACAGTAATCATTTAATTAACTACTTTTAGCCTTAAAATTTGCCCCTGCGAGATTACAGTTTAACCAACCCAAGGCCAATCAATGTTATTTCTGCTAAAAAAATATATCGGCTCGCTATTAATGCCTTTGCCGTTGATGATTATCGTCTCTTTTGCCGCCCTGCTATTACTGTGGTTCAGCCGCTGGCAAAGGACAGGGAAAACCATTTTATCACTCAGTTGGCTTGCATTGCTGTTATTGAGCTTACAGCCTATCGCAGATAAACTCTTACTCCCTGTCGAGGGAAAATATGTTCAGCGCTATGAACCCGATGCAACCTCTATCACCTCTCATTCGGCGGTGCCGGTAAAATATATTGTGGTTCTCGGCGGCGGTTTTACTTATAACCCTCAGTGGGCTCCCAGCGCTAACCTGATCAGTAACAGCTTGCCCAGAGTGACCGAAGGCATTCGCTTGTATCGCCTTAACCCCGGTGCCAAAATGATTTTCACGGGCGGTAAAGGCGTAAATGCCGTCAGCAGTGCCGAAGTTGCCGCTATGGTAGCACAATCGTTGGGGATCCCTGTAGAAGACACGATAGCCTTAAAAAAACCCTTGGATACCGAAGAAGAAGCGGCTGAGGTTGAAAAGATCGTCGGGCAACAACCTTTTATTCTGGTGACTTCTGCCAATCATATGAAAAGATCGCTCCAGTTTTTTGCACAACGCCGCCTGCATCCCATTGCTGGCCCTGCTAATCAATTGGCTATTACAACACCCCTGTATCCGTGGGAAAAATATATGCCTTCTTCCTATTACTTATCACATACAGAGCGTGCCTGGTATGAAACGTTAGGGCAAATCTGGCAAGCCATTAAACCGGCAAACCAAGATATCGGCATTGAGAAGTCAGAGAACACCCAATAAAAAGGTGATAAGAAATAGCCTCAGATGGGCAGTCATCATTATTATCTCCCCGCAACGCGGGGAAGATAATAAGTGCAGCTTGAAGTACGACGAGTATCGTCAGATCAAACAAGAAAATTAGATCGCGGTAAAAACTTTTCTGACAGCGTCCAGATCTTCGGGTGTATCTACACCGGCACCGGGTGCCTGCAATGCTTTTGCGACATGAATTTTTTCACCGTACCAAAGCACCCTTAATTGTTCGAGCATTTCGATACTTTCCAGCGGACTTGGTGCCCATTGAACATAGCGCCGGATAAACCCCGCCCGATAAGCATAAATGCCAATATGACGCAGGAAATGGTCTCCAATCGTCTCTTTTGACTGCATAAAACGATCCCGTTCCCACGGGATAGTCGCACGAGAGAAATAGAGCGCATAACCTTTCGCATCCATAACCACTTTGACCGCATTAGGATTGAATGCCTCTTCCGCATCCTGGATCGGCACGGCAAGCGTTGCCATCCCGGCATCACTGCCAGCTAAATTATCGGCCACTTGCTTAATGATCTGTTCTGGAATAAGGGGTTCATCACCCTGCACATTCACAATAATTTCATCATCCGCAAATTGGTATTTATCGATAACCTCAGCCAAACGTTCTGTACCCGAATGGTGATTTTCGCTTGTCATACAAACCTCACCGCCTGCGGCAGTCACTGCATCAAAAACGTCTTGATTATCCGTTGCTACAATAACCCGGTAAGCCCCGGAACGGACAGCCCGTTCCATCACACGCACAACCATTGGTTTGCCATGAATATCGGCCAGTGGTTTTCCCGGTAAACGGGTTGAAGCAAAACGTGCCGGAATAATAACGGTAAACATGGGTTATTTGTTTTCCTCTGTCGGCAAGGCACGTGCTTCATTCTCTAACAACACAGGAATGCCATCACGGAAAGGAAAAGCGAGGCGATCAAGTTTGCAAATCAGTTCAAAGTTTTCTTTATCATAGCTGAGCTTGCCATGACATACCGGACAAGCAATGATTTCGAGTAAACGGTGATCCATATATCCCCCATGTAACATTATGAAGATTCCTTATTCCTGCGATGTGAGGAATAAGGAAGTGATCGACATCTTTGGTATATTATTGATTATTAGCAGTATTTAACTCTGGCAGTAAGGCGCAAATATCGTTCAGTACTTTTTGCCCTTTTTCCTCCGGCAAGTCAGCATATACAGGTAAATACCACCAGTTAGGTTGGGCAAATTGGAAGCATTTCACCGCGTCCTTTTCTGTCATCAACAAATTTTGCCGGCTATTGGCCAAAGCTAACAATTGAGATTTTTCGTAAGACTGATGATCAGCAAAAGCGTGTGTTTTCTGTAAGCTCGCCCCTAGTTGCTGTAATGTCGCAAAAAAACGCGGTGGATGACCAATGCCTGCCATCGCAATGCTATTGGGAATATCGGCGACTTTTCGTGTTTCACCCGTCAGCAAGTTAACCGCCAAATCGCCCTTTAAGGTCATGGAGACTTCACCTGCTTCCGGTGTGCCACCATTGATAATGATCGCGTTGACACTGTTCAAGCGCCCTGCCAGTTCCCGCATAGGGCCAGCCGGCAACCAACAGCCATTGCCAAAACGACGCACGCCATCAATCACCACAATTTCGTAATCACGCCGCAAGGCATAATGTTGCAGGCCATCATCGGTAATGACGATATCAACCGGAGCGTGTGCCAATAATGCCTGAATAGCTTCAACCCGTTTTGGGGCTACCGCAACAGGTGCACCAGTACGGCGACGAATTAAAACAGGTTCATCGCCTGCTTGTGCCGTTGCCACCTCATCGGTAACCAATAGCGGATAATGTTTCGATTTTCCACCATAACCACGCGAAACAACGCCAACCCGATAGCCTTTTTGCTGCAACTGTTCAACCAGCCAAATCACCACCGGCGTTTTGCCATTTCCGCCTGCCGTCACATTACCGACAACCACAACCGGCACGGGTGCCTGCCAGGAACGGTTCAGTCCTAGTTTATAGCTTAAACGACGTAAACCGCTTACCAGCCCATACAGGGCTGATAACGGGAGTAAGACGATATACAGCCATGAACGGCCTGACCATATGCGTTCAATCATTGGCCAAACTGCATCCTATGTAACTGTGCATAGGCGCCTTCGTGTTCCAACAAAGTGGCATGATTTCCCCTCTCGATGATATTGCCATCTTCAATAACAATAATTTCATCGGCATTCTCAATGGTAGAAAGACGGTGGGCAATGACCAATGAAGTTCTGTTCTTCTGCAATTCATCTAATGCCGCCTGAATTGCCCGTTCAGATTCCGTATCCAATGCTGAGGTGGCTTCATCCAAAATTAAGATCGGAGAATCACGTAATAAAGCACGGGCAATGGCAATACGCTGACGCTGCCCGCCGGAAAGCAAAACGCCATTTTCACCAATCATGGTATCAAGGCCGTTATCCAGCTTTTTGATAAAGTCCATGGCATAAGCCATTTCTGCCGCTCGCTCGATCTCTTCACGACTAAATTGCCCTTCGCTGGCGTAAGCAATATTATTGGCAACCGTATCGTTGAATAGATGTACATTTTGCGACACTAACGCAATTTGGTTACGCAGTGAAGCCAGTGTATATTCACGCAGGTCATGGCCATCCAGTATGATCCCACCTTTATTCACGTCATAAAAACGGGTAAGGAGATTGGCAATGGTCGATTTTCCTGATCCTGAGCGCCCAACCAATGCAATGGTTTTTCCCGCCGGGATCGTCATGGAAATACGGTTCAGGGCAGGATGATCCTTGGTTGGATAACAGAAAGTGACATCACGGAATTCAAGATTGCCTTTTGCCTTTTTGATTTCCAATTTACCGTCGTCTTTTTCCTGCTCCATGTCCAAAATAGTAAATAGCGTCTGGCACGCCGCCATACCACGTTGAAATTGAGAATTAACGTTAGTCAGGGACTTCAATGGGCGCATCAGGGCAATCATGGATGAAAATACAACGGTGATTTTCCCTGCGGTTAACGCCCCCATAATTTCAGGGAAACTGGCCGCATACAGGATAAATGCCAGTGCAAAAGAAGCAATAAGCTGAATAATTGGGTCTGAAATGGAATCAGCCGAGACCATTTTCATACCCTGTTGACGCATATGATTGCTGACTTTGTTGAAACGTTCGGTTTCAACTTTTTGACCACCAAAAATCAAAACCTCTTTATGCCCTTTCAGCATCTGTTCGGCACTGGTTGTTACCATTCCCATGCTGTTTTGCATACTTTTACTGATATTACGAAAACGCACGGAAACCAGACGAATCACCCCCGCCACGATCGGCGCAATGACGATCAAAATTAGGGAGAGTTCCCAACTGTAATAGAACATCAGGATAAACAGGCCGATAATTGATGCCCCTTCCCTGACAACCGTCACTAATGCGCCGGAGGAGGAGGAAGCAACCTGTTCTGAATCGTAGGTAATACGGGAAAGCAACGTTCCCGTGGATTGCTGGTCAAAGAAGGAAACAGGCATTCCCATCATATGATTAAACAGACGGCGACGCATCTGCATAACGACTTTGCCTGATACCCAAGAGATACAATAACTTGATACAAAACCAGATATGCCACGCAACAACATCAACCCGATAACAACCAGTGGCATCCACTTCAATACACTCATGTCTGCCTTGCCAAAACCCTCATCAAGCAAAGGCTTCAACAAAGAAAGCATCAGTGTATCACCGGCAGCATTCATAACCAGCGCAACCGCCGCAACTAACAGACCGACTTTGAAAGGAGTGATGATCGGCCACAATCGGCGAAAGGTCTGCCAGGTAGAAAGGTCTTTATCATTCATTATTGAGTTACCAAAACCAAAAGAAATAGCGAGTCATTCTACTCATGATCGCCACGATTACCAAACCACTGATGATACCATCGTGATACTATTTGTTGTCGATAACCTTCTAATTTAATGTGATCGCGGTAAAAATAGCCGGTTATCTGACCAGAAACGGCGGTGCTCTGCCACTCAACCCCGGCCTTTTTATAGCGCTGTTTCACTTTCACTGAAGGCAGCCTCCACGGGCTATAGCGTGCGACTGAAGCCAAAGCATATTGGGGCATCACCCTGCGTATAAATACCGAAGTAGAAGAGGTATTACTCCCATGATGAGGTACTTGTAGTACGGTTGCATGCAGATAATCCTTCTCAAGCTCTGCTAAACGGTACTCGCCCTGCTTTTCCAAATCTCCGGTTAATAATAGACTGTGTTTACCATCATCAATGCGGATCACACAAGATTGATTATTGCCCACAATCGCTGTCTTCTCCGGTGGCCAGAGAACTTCAAAATTTAATCCCTTCCATATCCACTGTTCACCGCGGACACAGGGTAAATGAGCCTGATTTAACGAAGGGCTTCTGATTTGGACATCAGGATATTTTTCCATCAGATATTCCATGCCTCCCGTATGATCCAAATGATCATGGCTAAGGATGATTTGCCCTGGTGTTAACCGATGCCAACGTAAATAAGGTTCAATGACTTTTTCGGCCATACTGCCCGTTTCCCAACGATTGCCGGTATCGAAAATGATTGCTTTTCCTCCCTTATCAACGACCACAGCCAATCCATGCCCCACATCCAGCATTGAGAAGCGCCATTGATAATCATTGGAACGCTTGGCATAACACGCAATAATTCCGATGCAAATCCCCAATAACCATTGATAAGATCGCCACCACCTGAATCGCCAAATCACAACGAAAAACCAGCCTGCCAGCGTCATCACAATAGGATAGTGCCCGGTTTCAAACCATGAGTGCATCAAGGCAGGTAAAGGTGCCAAGGCAAATAAAACGCTGTAATCAACCAGTTGCCATAAGAATGGTTGGATAACAGGAAGAAAAATACCCACGATCCCCAACATAATTAATGGCACAGAGACAAAAGAGATAATCGGGACAGCCCATAAATTAGCCACCAATGAGGCAATATTAACGCCCTGAAATAACAAAAGCTGCAACGGTAACAGCATTAACATCAGACCCAACTGCATATGCAGTCCACGCAACCATGCCCAGCGCCAACCGTAACGAATTCTTGCTGGCAAAGGCATCCAATGAAACCAAAATAACAGTGCCATCACCGCAGTAAATGAGAGCCAGAAGCTGTCAGAAAGAATAGCTAAAGGGTCGAAAAATAAAATAAGGGCGGCACTCCACAAAGCCCATTGCCATGAAAAACAAAGCTGGCTTTTACAGCGTAAATAAATCCATAGGGTTAGCCCCAATATCGCCCGAACGGCTGGAATTCCCCAACCAGACAGCCATCCATACAATATTGCCATTAACCAGCCCATGATTAATGGGAAGCGGAATCCAATCCATTTTGCCGGAAAGAAAAATTGCATGATTCTCGCAAAACACCAGCCAAATAAACTGGCCATGGCAATATGCAGCCCTGAAATTGCCATCAGATGAGCAATGCCTGTCTGCTGTAATAGCAAGCGAGTTGATTTATCCAACCACGCCCTTTCACCGAACGCCAGTGCCAACGCAATACCCGACTGTTTTAGTGGCTGAATTTCTGGTAGCAATTTATTAATGAAATCTTGCCGAAGGTTACAGTTTCTATTAAGTGGTTTTGCCTTAATAATTTTTCCATTCAATGGCTGACGAATAGAAAGTAAATAGCGTTGGCTATCATAACTACCCTGATTTAATTGCGCATGAACAGGCCTGAGTTTCATTGTCACCTGCCATTTCTGACCCGCACACAGCAACTCCTGAGAGTCCCATGATACTGATGCATATAAGGCAGGAAAAATATATTTCCCATTGCTCTCAATCAGCCGAATACGATAGCGCGCCTTTTTATCATTCTCCTTTGTTTCATTGGTTATACTTTCTAACGATACACTATCAACCATAACGGTTGCAGTACGAGAAGTTTCGCTGAAATACGTTATTTCCGATAAAATTTGATGAGCATGCCAACATCCCAAAATAAATGCCAATAATCCTAATGATATTAGCCGCGTGGTTTTATAAGGAAAAAACAGTAAACAAAATGCCAGAAAAATCAGATATTGGATGACTTTTTGTCGAGGAAGCTCCGCAAGGAACAATAAAGGCAGAATACCCAACACAATGACTAATGCCGCTAAATTTAGACTGATATGCGGCATCGGTCTTCGCCAAATAGCGAATAAATAGGTAAAAGGGGAAAATATTATAGGCTGCATCCATTATGCCTCTGCGCTGATATTCCATTCACGCAAAAGAGCTTATTGCATAATAAATCTGGCTGCCAGTTGGAAAAATGTTACTGTGGAACCGCTTCGCAAATTAATTCTCAAACCGAAGAGACAATTCTCAAGAAAATACGGTTATTCTCACAAAAATCAGAGGTGCAAAAATTGGATATACAAAAAACGGCACCCTAAGGTGCCGTTAGTTTAATTAAGTAATAACTGATATCTTAGCTATCGCTATAGATATTCACGCGGTCACGTAACTCTTTACCCGGTTTAAAGTGGGGAACATATTTACCGTCCAATTCCACTTTATCACCTGTTTTTGGGTTACGACCCACACGCGGAGCCCGGTAGTGAAGAGAAAAGCTGCCGAATCCGCGAACTTCAATACGTTCACCTGCGGCTAATGTTTCTGCCATATGATCAAGCATTTCTTTCACTGCATCTTCAACGGCTTTGGCCGGCATGTGAGATTGTTGCTCCGCAAGTCTTTCGATTAATTCAGACTTGGTCATGGTACCTCCCTAAACTACCGTATTCGGGTAATATCCCCTGCTCGAAAATATTACCCGCCGTTATTGACTTAGATTATTCGCCTTTAGCTGCTTTGAAAGCTTCAGCCATTGCGTTGTTAGCGAAGTTTGTATCTTCTTGTTTGTTCACAGAAGCGATAGCGTCTTTTTCATCAGCTTCGTCTTTTGCACGAACAGACAGGTTGATTACGCGGTTTTTGCGATCAACGCCAACATATTTAGCTTCAACTTCATCGCCAACGTTCAGAACTTGAGTTGCATCTTCAACGCGGTCACGAGAGGCTTCTGATGCACGCAGGTAACCTTCAACGCCGTCAGCTAATTCAACTGTAGCACCTTTTGCGTCAACTGCAGTGACTTTACCAGTCACAATTACACCTTTCTTGTTTACAGACAGGTAATTGTTGAATGGATCTTCTGCCAGTTGCTTGATGCCCAGAGAGATACGCTCACGCTCTGCATCGACTTGCAGAACTACAGCAGCGATTTCGTCGCCTTTCTTGTATTCACGAACTGCTTCTTCACCTGCAACGTTCCAGGAGATATCAGACAGGTGAACCAGACCGTCGATGCCGCCGTCCAGACCGATGAAGATACCGAAGTCAGTGATAGACTTGATTTTGCCTTCAACACGGTCATTTTTGTTGTGAGTCTCAGCAAATTGCTGCCAAGGGTTAGCTTTACACTGTTTCAGACCCAGGGAGATACGACGACGTTCTTCATCGATATCCAGAACCATAACTTCCACAACGTCACCAACGTTAACAACTTTGGATGGGTGGATGTTCTTGTTGGTCCAATCCATTTCTGAAACGTGTACCAGACCTTCAACGCCTTCTTCGATTTCAACGAAGCAGCCGTAGTCAGTCAGGTTAGTTACGCGACCAGTCAGTTTAGTACTTTCTGGATAACGTTTAGCGATTGCTACCCATGGATCTTCACCCAGTTGTTTCAGACCCAGAGATACACGAGTACGCTCACGGTCGAATTTCAGTACTTTAACTGTGATTTCATCGCCCACATTGACGATTTCGCTTGGATGTTTAACACGTTTCCAAGCCATATCAGTAATGTGCAGCAGGCCATCAACGCCGCCCAGATCAACGAACGCACCGTAGTCAGTCAGGTTCTTAACGATACCTTTAACTTCCATGCCTTCTTGCAGGTTTTCCAGTAGCTGATCACGTTCTGCGCTGTTTTCAGATTCGATAACTGCACGACGAGAAACAACGACGTTGTTGCGTTTCTGATCCAGCTTGATGACTTTGAACTCAAGCTCTTTGCCTTCAAGGTGAGCCGTGTCACGGACAGGGCGAACATCAACCAGTGAACCTGGCAGGAACGCACGGATACCGTTCAGTTCTACAGTGAAGCCACCTTTTACTTTGCCATTGATAATACCAGTGACAGTTTCAGCTTCTTCGTATGCTTTTTCCAGCATCAGCCATGCTTCGTGACGTTTCGCTTTCTCACGGGACAGGATAGTTTCACCGAAACCATCTTCTACCGCATCCAGAGCTACGTCGATTTCATCGCCAACTTGGATTTCCAGCTCACCCTGAGCATTTTTGAATTGTTCTACAGGAATTGCAGATTCTGATTTCAGACCTGCGTCAACCAATACAACGTCTTTATCGATAGCAACTACGACGCCACGAACGATGGCACCTGGGCGAGTTTCGATAACCTGTAGGGATTCTTCAAAGAGTTGAGCAAAAGATTCTGTCATGTTAATGATCTTCAAGTTTTTTAATTAACGTCCATTTAGCTTCCAGCCGAATGGGGTTGTTTTACATGCCTCGCAACTTTTCCCTGTTACAAGGTGTTTTTAGTGTACCAGCATATTTCACTACCAATACACCAGAATTCTATATACATCTTCTTGATACACGACTGCAAGCGTGTATTTACGAAAATTAAGATTATGCGGGTATTTCCAGCGCGTTTCTCGCATAAGTCAGTGCTTTATCAATCACTTCTTCGATAGACATGCTGGTCGAATCCAAGATCAATGCATCTTGTGCAGGCACTAAAGGCGCAACTGCCCGATTGCGGTCGCGGAAATCCCGCTCCTGTATTTCGGACAAAAGGTTTTCAAAATTAACACTAAAACCTTTCTCCTGCAACTGTAACATGCGTCTGCGAGCTCGTTCTTGCGCGCTTGCATCAAGAAATATTTTCACTGGTGCGTCAGGAAACACGATGGTTCCCATGTCACGGCCGTCGGCTATCAGCCCAGGCGCAATACGGAAAGCTCTCTGCCGACGCAAGAGCGCTTCACGGACACGTGGGAATGTCGCCGCCTGTGAAGCTGTGTTTCCAACGGTTTCGGTACGAATTTCATTGCTGACATCTTCGCCTTCCAGAATCACCCGGAGCTTGCCATTTTCAGGCACAAAACGAACGTCCAGGTTTGCTGCCAGAGGAACCAGAGCGTCTTCAGACTGGATATCCACCTGATGATGGATGGCTGCCAGTGCCAATACACGATAAATGGCACCTGAATCAAGCAATTGCCAATCTAACGCTTCAGCCAATGCCTGACATAGCGTTCCCTTGCCAGCACCACTTGGCCCATCAACGGTTATTACTGGGGCTATTGCCGCCATTATTATCCTCCTTTTCGCATAACATTCGTATAACAGACAGGTCATCTACCGAATGCAAAAAATTGCTTAATTAGCAAGCAATAAAAATCGGCCTTATTATACGGTGCTCAACAGGTGAGAAAAACAGGCAAAGCCCATTTATTTCCATCTCTATTTATTTTGTGTATTGACTGAGCTTTTCAAGCCGATTGAAATAATCTGGGAATGTTTTTGCTGTACAGCCTGGATCAAGGATGGTGACTGGGGTGTCCGATAGGGCCACCAGCGAAAAACACATTGCAATTCGATGATCATTATAGGTTTCAATTTCAGCATGATTGAGTTTTTCTGGTGGAGAAACTCGAAGATAATCATGCCCTTCTTCCACTTCGGCACCTATTTTTCGTAATTCCGTTGCCATCGCATTCAGCCGATCCGTTTCCTTTACCCGCCAATTATAGATATTGCGGATAACGGTGTCTCCCTGTGCAAACAATGCGGTTGTCGCAATCGTCATTGCCGCATCAGGAATGGCATTCATATCCATATCAATACCGATCAATGTGCCACGTTCGCATTCGACAAAATCATCCCCCCAACGAACAGTCGCCCCCATCTGTTCCAACACATTGGCAAATTGGGTATCCCCTTGCAGGCTATTTTTGCCAATGCCCGTAACACGAACGGTGCCGCCTTTAATGGCGGCTGCGGCCAGAAAATAAGATGCTGATGAAGCATCGCCTTCCACCAGATACTGCCCCGGAGACCAATATTGCTGCTGACCTTGAATGTGAAAAACCTGATAGTGTTCATTGGCCACTGTTACACCAAAACTTTTCATGAGTGCCAAGGTAATATCAATATAAGGTTTCGATACTAAATCACCTTGTATGCGGATCTCCGTGTCGTTTTTCGCCAATGGCGCAGCCATCAGCAAAGCGGTCAGGAATTGGCTGGAGACACTGCCGTCAACGGTAATTTTGCCGCCCGAAAATCCCCCCTTGATATGCAAGGGAGGATAATTTTCCTGTTCAAGATAATCAATTTTTGCCCCGCCTTGGCGCAGTGCATCGACCAAATGACCGATGGGACGCTCTTTCATCCGAGGTTCGCCGGTCAATACCACGCTCGTATTGCTGTCTTCTCCCAAACATTCCTCACCCAAACATAGCGCCGCAGCCAATGGACGCATTGCGGTGCCGGCATTACCGAGGAACAATTCAATACCGCTTTTACCTGTAATGCGACCGCCAATCCCCTCGACTTCACAGACAGTACGGTCAGCGGATAGGCGATAGGAAATACCCAATGCAGTCAAAGCATTAAGCATGTAACGGATATCATCGCTGTCCAATAAATTGGTGAGCCGGGTTGTTCCCTTGGCAAACGCAGCCAGTAACAAAGCGCGGTTAGACACACTCTTAGAACCGGGCAAGTTAATTGTTCCATTAATACGGGAAATAGGTTGTAACGTCAGGGATTGCATAATAGCGGGGAGTCTCCGGTTTTTTCATTGGGATAATCGAGAGCGGGAGGCGTTATCCCTCCCGACGATAAAACATTATGCGTTGCGGCGTTCAAAATCAGCCATAAATTCAACCAATGTTTTTACACCTTCATAAGGCATGGCGTTATAAATGGAAGCACGAGCGCCCCCTGCAACTTTGTGCCCTTTCAACGCATGTAGCCCGTGCGCATAGGCCTCTTCCAGAAACTGACTATCTAATGCTGGGTTAGCCAGTTGGAATGGGACATTCATGATAGAACGGTTTTCCGGGGCAACGCGGTTGATATACAGCTTGCTTTTATCAACCGCGCGATAGAGATGTTCGGCTTTTGCATGGTTACGTTTGCTGATTTCTTGTAACCCGCCTTGCTCTTTTAACCATTTGAAGACCATGCCGGACAGATACCATGCAAATGTCGGTGGCGTGTTATACATAGAGTCATATTGGGCCAGTACCGTATAATCCAAGATAGATGGCGTATGCGGGTGTGCTTTACCCAATAAATCTTCACGGATAATGACAACCGTTATGCCTGCTGGCCCAATATTTTTTTGTGCCCCGGCATAGATAACCCCATAACGGCTAACATCAATGGGATTAGAGAGAATGGTTGAAGAGTAATCGGCAATGACAATTTTATCGTCACCAAAATCAGGCTCTTCAAAAATGGCAATGCCGTCAATCGTTTCATTCGGACAATAATGGATATAGGCCGCATCGCTGCTCAAGGCCCATTCACTCATCGACTTCACACTTTTGACACCATCCGTTTCTGCCCTGATATCAATGATATTTGGCGTGCAATATTTTTCTGCTTCTTTCGCTGCACATTCAGACCAGTAGCCACTCACAATATAATCTGCTGTCGATTTATCACCCAATAAATTTTGCGGTAACGCCGAGAATTGCCCACGGGCACCGCCGTGACAAAACAGCACTTTGTAATTCTCAGGTATTGCTAATAAATCTCGGAGATCTTTTTCTGCCTCGGCTGCAACAGCCACAAACTCTTTGCTGCGGTGGCTGATTTCCATTACCGATGTCCCCAAGCCGTGCCAGTTGCAAAGTTCCTGCTCTGCACGTCGTAATACTTCTGCTGGCAACATAGCTGGACCAGCGCTGAAATTATATACCTGACTCATTATTAACTTCACCCTATCAATGGATACAATAAAATCGGACGTATTGGTTTTATCACTCCCGCCGTAGCGCTGCAACGGTTATTAAACATTTGTTGAAACCTATAGCATAACTCGTTGATGAATCATCTTATGATAAATAATGCAATGAGTTATAACCAAAATAAGAAAACGTCAAAGAAAATAGTCTGAGTAATATTGGTTTTTATTTAAAAAAGAAAATTATTGATGAGTGTAAGAAATAATTGGAATATAAAAAGGCGCATCAAATGCGCCTTTTTATAGACTTCAATCAGGAATTAATATTTATTAAACATTTCCTGAATTTTTGCAGCATCAGCAGTTTGCGTCAGAGCCAATTGCAGAAGCACGCGCGCTTTCTGAGGATTCAGACGCTCTGATGCGACAAAACCATATTTGCTGTCGTTAACTTCCGCATTCTGAGTGGTATAACCGAAAGGAATACGGCTGGAGCGAACAACAACAACACCCTCTTTAGCGGCTGTCGCCAGTGTGTCAAGAATGGACTTATAGATATTACCGTTACCGACGCCGGCACTGACAATACCCTGATAGCCATTTTCAACAAAGGCTTTGGCCGGCAGATCAGAGGCGTTGGAATGGTTATAAACGATGCCAACTTTTGGCAATTTATCCAGCTTGCTCACATCGAAAGCAGCTTTGCCGGCCTTGACTGATGCCGCAGAATAGTAGTGTACGTTACCATTGTGAACAAAACCCTGAGCACCCGCATTCACAGGCTGGAATGCTTGAACTTCGGTTGTGCTCAGTTTACCAATGTCACGGCCATGAATAACGGAATCATTCATCGCCAGCAGAACACCACGGTTTGCTGAGTTTTTATCAGCCGCAACCACCACTGCGTTGTACAGGTTTAACGGACCATCAGCACCCAGCGCAGTCGATGGACGCATTGCCCCCACCATCACGACAGGCTTCTGACATTGTGTGGTCAGATCGAGGAAATATGCCGTTTCTTCCATGGTGTCAGTACCATGGGTGATAACAAAACCATCGGTTTTGTCACAATCTGCGTTGATTTTTTTCGCCAGAGTCAGCCACACCTGATCGTTCATGTCCTGAGAACCGATGCTGACAACCTGCTCGCCTTTCAAATCCGCAATATTTTTAATTGCCGGTACCGCATTCAGCAGGGCATCAATGCCTACTTTACCCGCGGTATAATTCGATTGAGTTGCAGATTCACCACCCCCGGCAATTGTGCCTCCAGTTGCCAAAACCGTAATGTTTGGCAGAGCGAAAGCAGAACCACTAACTAAAGCCAGAAAACCGGCAATTGCTGTTATTTTAGTCTTTTTCATTATTCAACCTTTTGTAAAAAAAGCCATTTTATTATGTAAACTCACAATAAATAAACTCTAATTAACAATAATTTTTGGGAATTGATAGAGCGGATAAAAAAAACGCCGTATGATATGCGCCTTTAACATACATTGAAGTGAATCACGATGACGCAGACCTATATCCCAGGCAAAGATGCCGCGTTGGAAGACTCCATTAGCCGCTTTCAGCACAAACTGGAGTCTCTTGGTTTTAATATTGAAGAGGCCTCATGGCTGAATCCTGTTCCGAATGTTTGGTCAGTACATATCCGCGATCGTGACTGCCCGCTGTGCTTTACGAATGGCAAGGGTGCCAGCAAGAAAGCGGCTTTGGCCTCTGCATTGGGAGAATATTTTGAGCGTCTATCGACAAACTATTTCTTTGCTGATTTTTATCTCGGTAATACCGTTGCTAATGGCGAGTTTGTTCATTATCCAAATGAAAAATGGTTCCCATTGCCAGAAGATGATTCTCTGCCAAAGGGGATTTTAGACGAACGCCTGCACCGTTTTTACAATCCAGATAACGCGCTTTGCGCCAGCCAGTTAGTTGATCTGCAATCGGGTAATGAAGAGCGTGGGATCTGTGCCCTGCCATTCACTCGCCTGTCAGATCATCAAACGATTTATATTCCAATGAATATTGTCGGAAACCTGTACGTTTCAAACGGCATGTCAGCCGGCAATACCATGAATGAAGCACGTGTTCAGGGATTATCGGAAGTCTTCGAGCGCTATGTGAAAAACCGCATTATCGCAGAATGCATCAGTTTGCCTGAAATTCCACAAGAGATAATGGATCACTACCCAAGCGTGGTGGCATCGGTCAATAAATTGCAGGAAGAAGGCTTCCCGCTCTATTGTTACGATGCTTCACTGGGTGGGCAATTTCCCGTCATTTGCGTCGTCCTGTTCAATCCTAATAATGGCACTTGTTTTGCCTCCTTTGGCGCCCATCCTGATTTTGGTGTTGCACTGGAGCGCACAGTCACAGAACTGTTGCAAGGCCGTAGCCTGAAAGATTTGGATGTCTTCACTCCGCCGAGTTTTGATGATGAGGAAGTTTCTGAGCATACTAATCTGGAAACTCATTTTATTGATTCCAGCGGTGCAATCAGTTGGGATCTGTTTAAGCAAGATGCCGATTATGAGTTTGCCGACTGGAATTTCAGCGGAACGACAGAGGAAGAGTTCACCACCCTGATGGGGATCTTCAATCAACTGGATGCAGAAGTTTATGTTGCTGATTATGAGCATCTTGGCGTTTACGCTTGCCGGATTCTGGTGCCCGGCATGTCCGATATTTATCCGGTCGAAGATCTGCACATTGCCAATAACACCATGGGAACTCATCTGCGCGACACCATTCTGGCATTGCCGGAAAGCCAATGGCAGCCAGAAGAATATTTGGCTTTCCTCGAACAGTTAGATGATGAAGGTTTGGATGATTTCACCCGTGTCCGTGAGTTATTGGGCATTGCGGCGGGTAAAGATAACGGCTGGAGCAACCTGCGTATTGGTGAATTGAAATCCATGCTGGCACTGGCCGGCAAAGACTTGGAACAAGCCCTGATTTGGGTTGAGTGGACACAAGATTTTAATGCCTCGGTTTTCACGGCGGAACGTGCTAACTATTATCGCTGTCTGCAAACGCTGTTGCTGTTGACTCAAGAAGAAGATCGCAAACCAGAGCAGTATTATCAGGCATTTGTCAAAATGTACGGTCAAGACACGGTCGATGCGGCTTCTGCTGCGCTTGCCGGAGAAAACTGCTTCCATGGCCTATGGGCTATTGATTCAGAATTAAAAGCATTGCCCGCTCATCAAGCATTACTGAATGCTTATGAGAAACTGCAAAAAGCCAAACGTGAATTTTGGTCGAATAAATAAACTGTTGCATTAGCGTTTGTTAATAACAAAAAGTAAATTTCAGGTTAAATACAATTTATTTTTAAATAACAAATAAATGACAATTTAACCTGTTATTTTACTTTTAATCTCCAAAAGACTAAAAGCACCAATATAAAATATTTTATAAAAATTAAAAATATTTATCATTTAAAATCATTAAGTTATCATAAAATCATCTCGTTTATCCTGCCATACTTCATTAGATTTTCAGCCTAATATGATCCATATCAAATTCAGGCCAATGCCCGTTTGTTACTATCAAGGCGTGCTATAATTAATCAAGGATAAAGAGCGTGTTAGTATGAAAACTGACAACCCTTTTAATTTATTTCCGCCTGCTGTAATGGCACAAATCGCTGATGATAGTGGTGTCTATAAAACCCATAAACATCCCGCAGTGACGTATTTATCGGCAATCATGGCAGGTGTGTTTATTTCCATTGCTTTTGTTTTTTATATTACGGCAACAACCGGAACCGCCTCTATTCCTTATGGATTAGCGAAATTAACCGGCGGGATCTGTTTCTCCCTTGGCCTGATGTTAGTGGTGATATGTGGTGTCGACCTCTTCACGTCCACCGTATTAACGATCATTTCAAAAGCGACAGGACGTATCACTTGGTCTCAAATGTTCAAAAACTGGATTAACGTGTATATCGGTAATCTGATTGGCGCCCTGTTTTTCGTCGCCTTGGTTTGGTATTCCGGCCAATATGCCGTTGCCAATGGGGCTTGGGGTTTGAATGTCTTACAGACCGCAGACCATAAAATGCACCACTCTTTTGTCGAGGCCGTATGTCTGGGGATTTTAGCCAACTTGATGGTATGCCTGGCTGTCTGGATGAGCTATGCCGGACGCAGTTTGATCGATAAGCTATTTGCATTAATCCTGCCCATTGGCATGTTTGTTGCGAGTGGTTTTGAACACAGTATCGCTAACATGTTCTTAATTCCGTTCGGGATCATAATCAAAAACTTCGCCCCAGAAGCATTTTGGCAGCAAGCAGGGACAACCCCTGAAAAATTTCCCCAACTGAACGTTTCCAGTTTTATTACTGATAACCTGATCCCTGTCACGATAGGTAACATTATTGGCGGTGCGGTATTGGTCGGGTTGGCTTATTGGTTGATGTATTTACGTGGCGACAAAAAACAGTAAGTTGCCTCCCTATCAGATTTCTTAAAATTTCCACTGTTAAAAGGTAGAAGTATCATGTCCGAGTTAAACGAAAAATTTTCTGTAGCATGGCAAGGCTTTAACGAGGGTAGCTGGCAGAATGAAGTCAATGTCCGTGATTTCATCCAGAAAAACTATCTCCCGTATGAAGGGGATGAATCATTCCTTGAGGGTGCCACAGAAGCGACAAACGTTTTGTGGGAAAAAGTCATGGAAGGTATCAAAATCGAAAACCGCACCCATGCACCGGTAGATTTTGATACTGATATTGCGTCTACCATTACCTCTCATGATGCCGGTTATATTGAGAAAGCGTTGGAACAAATCGTTGGCCTGCAAACCGAAGCGCCACTGAAACGTGCCATTATTCCCTTTGGTGGCATTAAAATGGTTGAAAGTTCCTGTAAAGCTTACGATCGCGAACTCGACCCAAAACTGAAACAAATTTTCACTGAATATCGTAAGACGCATAACCAAGGGGTATTCGATGTTTACACCCCCGATATACTGAAATGCCGTAAATCGGGTGTCTTGACCGGCCTGCCTGATGCTTACGGCCGTGGTCGCATTATCGGCGATTACCGTCGTGTTGCGTTGTACGGTATCGACGTCCTGCGCGATGAGAAATTTGCTCAATTCACCTCCTTGCAGGAAAAATTGGAAAACGGCGAAGAGTTAGAAGCGACCATTCGCCTGCGTGAAGAGCTTGCCGAACAGCACCGTGCCCTGAGTCAAATCAAAGAGATGGCGGCTAAACATGGCTATGATATTTCCAACCCTGCCACCAATGCCAAAGAAGCCGTGCAATGGACTTATTTCGCTTATCTGGCCGCCGTTAAATCCCAAAACGGGGCGGCGATGTCCTTTGGCCGTGTTTCCACCTTCCTGGACATCTACATCGAACGTGATATTCGGGCAGGTAAATTGACCGAACAACAAGCTCAAGAGCTGATCGACCATTTGGTCATGAAATTGCGCATGGTACGTTTCCTGCGTACACCAGAATATGATGAGCTGTTCTCCGGCGACCCTATTTGGGCAACCGAATCACTGGCGGGTATGGGCCTGGATGGGCGGACGCTGGTCACCAAAAACAGTTTCCGCTTCCTGAATACGCTCTATACCATGGGACCATCCCCGGAACCTAACATGACCATCCTGTGGTCTGAAAAACTGCCCATTAGCTTTAAAAAGTTTGCCGCAAAAGTCTCGATCGATACGTCATCCCTGCAATATGAAAATGATGACCTGATGCGCCCTGACTTCAACAGCGATGATTATGCTATCGCGTGCTGTGTCAGCCCAATGGTGGTGGGTAAACAAATGCAGTTCTTCGGCGCCCGCGCGAATCTGGCAAAAACCATGCTGTATGCCATCAACGGCGGTGTGGATGAAAAAATGAAAATGCAGGTTGGCCCGAAAGAAGAACCCATGAAAGACGCCGTGCTGGATTATGATAAGGTCATGGATCGCATGGATCATTTCATGGATTGGCTGGCAAAACAGTATGTCACGGCCCTGAATATCATCCACTACATGCATGATAAATATAGCTACGAGGCATCATTGATGGCACTGCATGATCGTGATGTGGTTCGCACCATGGCGTGTGGCATCGCAGGCCTGTCTGTTGCTGCTGACTCACTGTCTGCGATTAAATATGCGAAGGTTTCCCCAATCCGCGATGAAGATGGGCTGGCAATTGATTTCAATATTGAAGGTGAATATCCACAATTCGGTAACAACGATCCCCGTGTTGATGATATCGCGTGTGATCTGGTTGAACGTTTCATGAAGAAAATTCAGAAACTACAAACCTACCGCAATGCCATTCCGACACAATCAGTGCTGACCATTACCTCAAACGTGGTTTATGGTAAGAAAACGGGTAATACGCCGGATGGGCGTCGTGCCGGCGCACCCTTTGGACCCGGTGCGAACCCAATGCACGGGCGCGATCAAAAAGGTGCCGTGGCGTCATTGACTTCGGTGGCTAAACTGCCGTTTGCCTATGCCAAAGATGGTATTTCATACACGTTCTCTATTGTACCCAATGCGTTGGGTAAAGATGATGAAGTGCGTAAAGCCAATCTGGCGGGTCTGATGGATGGTTATTTCCATCACGAAGCGGATATCGAAGGGGGTCAGCATCTGAACGTCAATGTGATGAACCGCGAAATGCTGTTGGATGCCATGGAACATCCTGAGAAATACCCTCAATTGACCATTCGTGTATCAGGCTACGCGGTGCGGTTTAACTCTTTGACGAAAGAACAACAACGGGACGTTATCACCCGTACATTTACTCAATCTATTTGATAATGACTTGAAATAGAGTGAATTAAAATCGCGTTACCTCAGCATGTCATTATGTTCTATTGAAATAAAATGGCATACACTAAAGGCCCCTTAATACTTGGGGCCTTTATTAGCTTGTCAGTTTTGGAGAAATCCCTTCATGTCCGTACTTGGCCGTATCCACTCTTTTGAATCTTGCGGCACCGTCGATGGCCCCGGTATCCGCTTTATCGCGTTTTTCCAAGGCTGCCTTATGCGCTGCCTCTATTGCCATAACCGCGATACTTGGGATACCCACGGCGGAAAAACCGTCACGGTTGAAGAATTAATAAAAGAAGCAACGACCTATCGTCATTTTATGAATGCTTCGGGCGGCGGGGTCACCGCTTCCGGTGGTGAAGCCATTCTTCAGGCTGAATTTGTACGTGACTGGTTCAGGGCTTGCCATGAAGAAGGCATTCATACCTGTCTGGATACCAATGGCTTTGTGCGCCGTTATGATCCGGTGATCGATGAGCTACTGGACGCGACCGATCTGGTGATGCTGGATCTAAAACAGCTTAACGATGATATTCACCAAAAATTAGTCGGCGTATCCAATCACCGGACGCTTGAATTCGCCCGTTATCTGGCAAAACGTAATCAAAAAACCTGGGTCCGTTATGTTGTCGTTCCCGGTTGGTCGGATGATGATCAATCCGTTCATTCACTGGGTGAGTTTACCAAAGAGATGAAAAATATTGAAAAAATAGAACTCTTGCCCTACCACGAACTGGGTAAACATAAATGGATTGCCATGGGTGAGGAATATCAATTGGAAGATGTTAAACCGCCATCAAAAGAGACAATGGAGCGAGTAAAAGGTATTTTGAGCCGTTATGGTCATCATGTAATCTATTAGATTCCCCCTCCTTATCCTCTAACCCTCTAATTAATAGAGTAATCTGTCATTCTGCATAAAAACTGATTCTCAATCATTTGAGGTCAGTTTGCTATGGTCAAAATAAAGCATAGATCAGAATAATCTAACAATAAGGAGAAAAATATTTTATTCTAAAAACAGACAATATATGACAGCAAAATGAAATCATTTACTTTATGTAAAGAGAAATTAGAAAATTAAGCTAAAATGATAGCCAGATAATCAATAAAAAACTCTACCTATATTCATCATTACCTATAAAAATCCCTCTTTTCCACCGATAAAGATTAAAATTAATACTTGTTGATTAATAATTTTTATATGATAATCCTGCCGCCTTCTATAACAACTTGTGCCAATAAAACAGGCATAGAAAAAAGTCAATTCAACAATTACTATTCAGTAAAATAAATCGGAAAAGATATGGATACTCATGATATGAATCCCAACTCAGGAGAAAACAACGTCTCTTTGAGCAAGGAAAAAGATACATTCATTCCAGATGGCCGTGCCGTGGGAGCTGGAGCTGCGACAGAATGGATTGGTAATGCGTGGGAAATGTTTAAAGCAAAGCCAATGAAATGGATATTAATAGCCTTTATCTATTTTATCATTATGATAGCTTTGCAGTTCATTCCTGTTGGCAATATGGTCAGCGCTCTGTTTGGCCCGGTATTTATTGCTGGATTTATTGCTGCCAGCGAAAAGCAAAGAACAACCGGTGATTTTGATATTGAATTACTTTTCCATGGGTTTAAGAATAAACTTGGTTCATTAATGGCTGTCGGTGGACTTGTTATCGGTATATATACTGGGTGGTATTGCTGCTGTCATGCTTGGAGGAACAAGCCTAATACAAATCATTTTGACTGGGCAAGATCCTGATCCGATGCTATTAGTGGGTGGCCTGTCTACTTTGATGTTAGCACTATTAGTTATATTACTCTTTAGCATCGTTGCCGCTGCATTTAGCTGGTTTGCGCCAGCCCTGATTATCATCAATGACTTAAAATTTGGTGAAGCAGTATCAATGAGCCTGAGCGCAGTTAAGAAAAACCTCTTCGGCGGTTTTCTCTTCTTCTTGCTGATGGGCATTCTGTTGTCAATTTCTGCTATTCCAATTATGTTAGGTTTAATTGTTACTTTCCCTTTATATATGGCAACTTATTATACTTCCTATCGCAGTATCTTTTATGCGCCAGAATCTCAAGAGACAAAATCTCGCTTAATTAGCTAAATATTTTTCGTAGAAATTGATATGTAAAAAGCGCTGTTTCTAGCGCTTTTTTATTACTATTTAATGACATTGCATGTTGGAATGAAAAGATTAAAGTTGAATAAGATCTATTATTAACATAAGGGAAAAATAATGGATAATAAAAATCTTCCTCCTGATTTAGAAAAACCACATAATAACTCAGTTAATGAGCACACTGTCTTTATTCCTGATGGTCAAGCCATTGGAGCAAGTGCAGCTATTGCCTGGATAAGTGATGCCTGGCATTTTATATCTCCCAAACTTGGTATGTGGATATTAATGGGAATTATCTATGGTGTTATCAGTTTAGGTATTTTACTCATTCCTAAATTTGGTTTTCTCCTGTCTGATGTACTGGAGCCGTTATTGCTTGCCGGAATTATTGCCATTTGCGAAACACAAAGAACGACAGGTAAATTTAAATTAGGAAAGTTATTTCCTGGTTTCCGTTATAAATTTAGCACTTTATTGACGGTGGGTATCATTATTTGTGGCATAAGGACACTGGGAGGGGTTATTTCTGCCTTGCTGGACGGTGATGATCTCTACCCGGTTGTTTTCGATGATCTCTATTCATCTTTCTATTATGCTCTAATGGCCATTGATGATCATTCAGAAACATCATTTTTATCGCTTTGTGTTTCCCTGATTTCCTTGTTTTTCTTTACTGCATACTCTTGGTTTTCGCCTGCATTAATTATATTAAAAGATTTTAATGTAGGAAAAGCGCTTTCAATGAGTCTTAATGCTTTCTGGAAAAACTTCTTAGGTGTAATACTATTTATTATTTTTCTCTATCTTTTGTTCGTTATTTCTATGATCCCTCTGTTTTTAGGGGCTCTATTCATCACTCCATTAACTCTGGTAACCTATTATTCCTCTTATCGTCGTGTTTTTTATAAACAAGAATCTCAAAAAGATGAGATAGCGATAACAAATTAATTCATGATTGTGGCCCGTAAAAAAAGCGCCATATTCGGCGCTTTTTGATTAAGAATAAAATGGCATTAACCAATATATTCCAGTCCATTCATATAAGGACGCAATGCTTCCGGGATTTCAATACGACCATCGGCCTGCTGATAGTTTTCCATCACAGCAACCAGAGTACGACCTACCGCCAGACCAGAACCGTTCAGTGTATGCACCAACTGCGTTTTCTTGTCATCTTTACCACGGAAACGCGCCTGCATACGACGAGCCTGAAAATCCCACATATTGGAACAAGAGGAGATTTCGCGATAAGTATTCTGCGCCGGTAACCAGACTTCCAGATCGTAAGTTTTTCTTGCGCTCGCACCCATATCACCCGTACACAACAGCATCTTACGGTAAGGAAGATTCAGTAACTGCAATACCTTCTCAGCATGCCCTGTCAGTTCTTCCAGTGCTTCCATGGATTTTTCAGGATGAACAACCTGAACCAATTCAACTTTATCAAATTGGTGCATACGGATGAGGCCACGAGTATCACGGCCATAAGAGCCTGCTTCAGAGCGGAAGCACGGAGTATGTGCCGTCATTTTCAGCGGCAACATGCTTTCATCCAGAATTTCATCACGAACTAAGTTGGTAACGGGAACTTCCGCCGTTGGGATCAGGGCATAATGGCTGCCAGTTTCTTCTTCCAATGGCCGGGTGTGGAACAGATCTTCACCAAATTTAGGTAACTGACCCGTACCATACAGAGAGTCATGGTTAACTAAGTAAGGAACATAAGTTTCCAGATAACCATGCTGTTCAGTATGCAGATCCAGCATGAACTGCGCGATGGCACGGTGCAAACGAGCAATCTGACCTTTCATGACGACGAAACGTGAACCCGTCAATTTAACCGCTGCCGCAAAATCAAGGCCGCCGGTCAACTCTCCCAGTGAGACATGATCTTTGATTTCAAAATCATACTGGCGAGGTTCACCCCAACGACTTATTTCCAGATTATCACTGTCATCTTTTCCATCCGGAGAAGCATCGTCTGGGATATTCGGCATGCTTAATGCAATATTACGGATCTCAGCCTGCAAAGTTTCCAGTTCAGCTTTTGCTGAATCCAGTTTTTCTCCCAACTGATTCACTTCCTGACGCAGTGGTTCAATATTTTCACCACGGGCTTTCGCTGCACCAATAGCCTTCGATCGGGAATTACGTTCTGCTTGCAGGGTTTCAGTTTCAACTTGTAAAACTTTGCGGCGCTCTTCGAGTTGGCGCAGCGTCTCCACATCAAGGGTATAACCCCTGCGAGCCAGTTTTTCGGCGACTGCGTCTAGCTCATTACGCAGTATATTTGGATCGAGCATGCTAGTCCTGTGCTTGTTGTTATTGAAAAATGGTTATTGAAAAAGTGTTATTGAAAAAGATTGTTAGGTATATCCCTATAAGCTTCAAGTTTCAGCTCGCAAGATAAACGCGGCTTATTATCCCCCCGCGACGCGGGGGGATAATCAATGCATCTTGAAGTACGACGAGTATAAACCTTACCGTATCAAGAAAATTAACGATAGCGTTTTATCGGGCTATTTTGGTCCTGTTCCATTAACCAGTCTAATTTCTCGCCAATCTTACCTTCCAACCCTCTGGCAGCCGGATAATAATAACGGGTTTGCTGCATTTCTGGTGGAAAATAGACTTCGCCAGCCGCATAGGCATTCGCTTCATCATGAGCGTAACGGTACTCTTCCCCAAACCCAATGTCTTTCATCAGCTTAGTCGGGGCATTACGCAAATGGGCAGGCACGTCATAATCGGGTTTGTTCTGCGCATCCGCCATCGCGGCTTTGAATGCAGTATAAACCGCATTACTTTTCGGTGCACAAGCAAGATAGACAATGGCCTGTGCAATCGCTCTTTCCCCTTCGGCCGCCCCGACGCGCGTAAAACAATCCCACGCCGCAATGGCTATCTGCATTCCGCGTGGATCAGCATTGCCCACATCTTCAGAAGCAATGGCCAGTAACCGGCGGGCAACATAAAGGGGATCACCGCCTGCGGTGATAATTCGGGCATACCAGTAAAGCGCCGCATCAGGCGCTGAACCACGGATCGATTTATGCAGGGCAGAAATTAAATCGTAATATCGATCACCTTGATTATCAAACCGGGCACTGCGTTCCCCGCTCACTTCTTTTAACAATTCCGGTGTCAAAACCCGTTGCCCTTGCGCATTGGTTTCCACCATATCCGACATCATTTCCAGCAAATTCAGTGAGCGACGGGCATCTCCCGCCACCAGCTCTGCTATCATCTGACGAGTATTGTCTGGTAATACAATATCTTGCCCACCAATACCTCGCTCTGCATCGTTCATGGCCTGAATCAGCACCTGTTCAATTTCTGCCGTTGAAAGTGATTTCAATAAATAAACACGCGCTCGTGACAACAAGGCTGAATTTAATTCAAAGGAAGGATTTTCGGTCGTTGCACCAATAAATGTGATCGTACCGTCTTCGATATGGGGTAAGAACGCATCCTGCTGGCTTTTGTTAAATCGGTGAACCTCATCGACAAATAAGATGGTTCTGCGCCCTGCATGACGGTTTTGCCGGGCTTTTTCTATAGATTCACGGATCTCTTTTATGCCAGAAGTGACGGCCGAAATACGTTCAATATCCGCTTGCGCGTAATAACCCATAATTTCGGCCAGTGTTGTTTTTCCGGTTCCGGGCGGTCCCCATAAGATCATGGAGTGGAGGAGGCCCGCTCGGATTGCCCGTGGCAGCGGTTTTCCTTCCGCCAACAAGTGTTGCTGGCCGATATAATTTTCTAATGTGACTGGCCGCATTCTTGCGGCCAGTGGCTGAAATTCATTCTGTGAAAAATCGAGAGAAAGATTGTTCACTTAAGACCTCACTGGCGTTGATCATCCAGCGTGACACCTTCTGGCACGATAAATTTGAATTTCGCCGCATCCACGTGGGTATTTTGCTGCCCTTGCAATTGATAAGCACTTTTTTGCCCATCCTGTTCAACGGCAGTAAATTTTTGGATCGTGCCTTCCGGCGTCACGGTAATTGAAAAATGTTTTAAATTGCCATTAGTATTATGTGGCATGAGTTCAAAGTGATTGCCGTTTTGCACAACCTTGTACTGTTTCCAGTCGGCAGGATCGTTACGCGCAATAAGCATAAATGGCGTATTTCCTGTGGCTTCTTTTAACCAATTTGCAGTCACCTGTTCAACAAAAGGATTATAAAACCACAACGTTTTACCATCAGAAACCAAAACACTTTCATCAGGTGAGGTCATGTGCCAGTTAAACAAATTAGGACGTTTGATCCAAAGTTCCCCTGCTCCTTTTTGGATCGTCGAACCATCATTACTCGTCACTGTTTGCGTAAAACTGGCATGAAAGCTATTCACCTTTCCCAAGCGCCCTTGTAGATCCTGCGTCGCATCAGCCCAGGCAGAACCTATGCTCACACCCATTATCAGACAACCAATCAACATCAGTTTTTTCATGTGCGAGATACCTTCATCATTAATGTTCATGCGGCGGAGGTGCCAAAACTTCACGATTGCCATTATGCCCAGGCGCACTGACTATCTGTTGTGCCTCCATTTGTTCGACAATTCGGGCTGCCCGGTTATATCCAATACGGAATTGACGTTGCACACCCGAAATAGAAACACGGCGTTTTTCGACTACAAATTCAACCGCTTGATCAAACAGGGGGTCCAGCTCTTCATCGCTGTCAAACCCCATGCTGCCTTCACCATCTTCTCCCCCTTTGACAATACTGTCTATGTATTGAGGGCGGCCACGGGCTTTCCAGTCATTCACGACTTCATGAACTTCTTGATCGCGCACAAATGCACCATGAACACGGACAGGAATGGAAGAGTTTGGTGCCAAATAAAGCATATCTCCCATGCCAAGCAATGATTCTGCGCCGCCTTGGTCAAGAATGGTACGGGAATCTATTTTACTGGATACCGTAAATGCAATACGTGTCGGAATATTTGCCTTGATCAACCCGGTGATAATATCAACCGAAGGCCGCTGGGTAGCCAATACTAAGTGGATTCCTGCTGCCCGTGCCTTCTGAGCCAAGCGCGCAATGAGTTCTTCCACCTTTTTGCCGACTGTCATCATTAAGTCGGCAAATTCATCCACCATAACCACAATATAAGGCTCTTTTTTCAACATAGGATGCGTTGCATCCATGCTGTCACCCGGTTTCCAGAACGGATCAGGGATCGGGCGCCCCATATTTTCTGCTTGTTTGATCTTGTCGTTATAGCCTGCAAGGTTACGCACACCCAATGCGGACATCAGTTTATAACGTCGTTCCATTTCATTCACACACCAACGCAATGCGTTGGCTGCATCTTTCATATCGGTGACAACTTCAGTCAATAAGTGAGGAATGCCCTCATAAACCGATAATTCCAGCATTTTCGGGTCAATCATAATAAAGCGAACATCTTCGGGTTTCGCTTTGTACAGGATACTGAGGATCATCGCATTGACCCCGACCGATTTACCCGAACCCGTCGTCCCGGCTACCAGTAAGTGAGGCATTTTACCCAAATCAGCCACAACCGGCTGCCCTGCAATGTCCTTCCCTAACACGATAGTGAGTGGTGAAGGATTATCACGGAATTTCTCACAATCCAGAACTTCCCGCAGATAAACGGTTTGGCGTTTTTTATTGGGTAATTCCAAACCCACATACGGTTTCCCCGGAATCACTTCCACGATACGGACGGCTACCGCTGAAAGCGAGCGAGCGAGGTCACGCGATAAATTAGAAATACGGGAGGCTTTCACCCCCGGCGCTAAGTCCAATTCAAATCGTGTGATGACAGGCCCCGGAGAGAACCCTACCACATCCGCTTTGACGCGATAATCATTTAAACGCGCTTCAATTAAACGAGAAATTTGCTCAAGCGCAAGCATATCAACCGGCTCTTCTTCTGCCGGTGGCGCAGCCAAAAGATCCAGCGAAGGCATCGGCGTCGTTGGTTTTGGCAAGGGTTGATCATTGCGTATCAAAAATGGGTGAAACAGGCTATCTTGCTGCGGCTGCTGCACAGGAATAGCTTGTTGAATCGGTGGTTCTGTTGACACAAATTTAGCAAGATCAGGTTGATTAAGATCACTCGCCTGAGGGAGATGATTAGATGCTGGCTTTTCATCCGGTGCTGAAACGGGTTCCGGAGAGGCAGGTTGATTTATCTGATAACGTTCACGTTGTTGCTGTTCAAATGCTATCCGTAACGCTTCTTCCTGCGCTTTCTGGTCATCTGGCTGTTCATCTACTACGCTATTTTTCGTAAGTTCGGCTATCGTTGGTTGCTTATGTAGCAACGTGCCTTCTCCGTGAGTTCCTCTATTCTCTGCTTCAAAATCAGCACCGTAGCGTTCACGCTGCTGTTCGAGGAATTGCTGACGCAATATATCTTGCTGTTGGACATCCATTTGCTGTTCATTAGCTTCGGCAATCAGCTCATCCTGCCTCTCTTTTTCTTTCCGTTGCATGTGTTCTGCCAAACGGTGAGAAGGCACTTTGATACCATATAATTCACGGCGGGTTGGGATCCTGACAGGATTAGGCCGGGGCATTTCAGGACCTATGCCTTGTTTAACCTGTGGATTCCTCACCACAGCAACAGAGCCAGTGACACCCGCTGCCGCATTTTTCACATTGGCATGATGAGTTTCAGGAGAAGTCATTGTATCTGTTACATCATCATCCCTATTTTCCTCTTCCTGATGCTGTAATTCCGGTTGTTCAAATTCAGGTTGATCAAATGCTGGCGAGGAGGTTGCAGTCGTCGATATGACTGACTGCGGTATATGTTCACGCTCAAGTGGATGTTCGGTGGTTTCGGATGATCCATTTTCTTCCATAACCGGAGAAGCCGGTGCAGGCTGCAACACTGGATCAGTGTTAGCCAACTCAACTACCGTTGGAGTTGTTAGTAATACATCATCCTCATCAGCGTCGGGGGTTTCAATCGTCACCGCGGAGTTAACCATTTCATGCTTATCTGCATGCTCCACGCGTTTCTGTTCACTGACTGGGCTTTCGGAAACTAATGCATCCTCTGAATCTTCTTCGTTATATTCAGCATCATTGCGGCCACGATTAACCACAAAACTCAGTGAATCGAGAATAACTGCACCTATTTTTTCTGCAATCGTGAGCCATGACCATCCGGTAAACAGGGTAAATCCAACAGCCCAAATACCCAGCAGCGCCAATGTCGCTCCGAGGATATTAAACCAAGGCAGAATCGCATTGCTAAATAAATTACCAATGACGCCACCGGCAGCAAAATCATTTAAATCATCAATATTGAGTGCAGCCAAGCCGCATGAAGTCAGCACGAGTGCCAAAGCACCAATGATGCGCAATGCCAGTGTGAAGAAATCAATGTACTCTTGCCTATCTCTCTGACGGAAAGCATTCCAACAACCTAACAACATCAACGGCGGGACTGCATAGGCAAGAATACCAAATGCCGAGAACAGCGTGTCAGATAACCAAGCACCAACACTGCCGCCCCAATTGTGGACAGGTTCATGCCATGACGTCTGTGACCAACTGGGATCAGATGGATTGAAACTGATAAGTGCGACCATCAAGTACACAGCACAAATAGCAATAACCAACAAAATGGCTTCCAGAAGCCGGCGGCTACTGCTTATTTTTTTTAACTTAACACGTTTGTCTTCTGTATATTCCTGGTTCAAGAAAGGCTCTCCAGGTTTTCCTGTTGATTAAACGGAACAACGCTGAGGGTGACTCAGCGTTGAAACTGTATGCATACACAGGAGTGTACCTAAGTTTTTCCTGTTTTGCATCTGTACATTTTAGACAAAAGTTTAACGAGTCTTAATCACCAAACGGTTACTCTGTTTCACTTCTTCCATGACAACATAAGTACGGGTGTCGTTAACACCGGGAAGACGTAACAAGGTTTCACCGAGCAATTTACGATAGGCAGACATATCTGGCACACGTGTTTTCAGCAAATAGTCAAAATCACCCGAAACTAAATGGCATTCTTGGATTTCTTCCAGTTTCTGGACAGCAGTATTGAATTGCTCAAATACATCTGCGGCACCGCGGTTCAGGGTAATTTCAACAAATACCAGCAATGAGGCATCCAAATAATGCGGATTCAACAAAGCTGTGTAGCCAGAAATAAAACCCTGACGCTCTAAGCGACGTACACGTTCCAGACAAGGTGTTGGTGACAAACCAACTCTCTTGGATAACTCCACGTTAGAAATACGGCCGTCTTTTTGCAACTCGTTAAGGATATTACGATCTATACGATCAAGATCTTTTCCTGGACGCTTCTTATTATCTATCATCTTATTGCTCTCTCTTTATATTCCTACACCTATAACATTTTCCCTATCTCTTTCAAGCGGTTGAGCTGGAAAAGATGTCTTCAAAGGTTAAAGCTTAATCTGTAACCAAGGTTTGAGGCCTACTACCATTTCCTAAAATACAATTTGCCTAAAATACAATTTGTCTAAAATACAATCTCCCGGAATTCGATTAATTATCCCTTTTACTTTCCAAATTGCTGCTATGTTAGCCGTGCTTATTCACCTCAATCGCTCAGTCACTCATATATCAGCCACTCATAGGATTTCTATGCGTTTGAGGTTTCGTTTCCCTTGCCACCGCACTGCAACTTGAATCTATTAGGTATATTATACGATTTACCAGAACATCGTTTCAGAACATGATTTCCCAAAACACGCGTTTCCAAAGTACCCGATGTTTCAGAAAACAGCTTAACGGCAATTTTTAATATTCTATGAGAAAATCATCCACACTAATTAGTCTATTTTATAGAAACAATTGATTAGCGAGGTAGATAATTATCTCTTACACAGATGTTTTCGCAAATGCACAGCCGATTGTCAAAGTAAATGAACAAAAATCAGAACAACCTACCAAACAAATTTTCAGTAATTCGCCTTAATAGCTTGTTTGATGGCTGACATGTATAAATGATGTTCAATTCAGAAAGTTAAACAATCTCCTCTTACAATCCGATTACATCATAGTTACTATCTATCGGTAAAATCGTTAATAACATGAATATTTTATCTGATAATCGCTTTTTTTAACTTATTATTTCTCCTACAATCCCTAAATCCGCAATATGCGATAATGGAAATGAGGTATTCATGAGCACAGCCAAACACAGTAAACTTATCATTCTTGGCTCAGGCCCTGCTGGTTATACCGCTGCTGTGTACGCAGCCCGCGCTAATCTAAATCCTGTCCTCATTACGGGGGTTGAAAAAGGCGGCCAATTGACCACCACGACTGAGGTTGAAAACTGGCCCGGTGATCCTGAGGGACTAACTGGCCCTGGTTTGATGGAGCGCATGTTCCAACACGCTGAAAAGTTTCAAACAGAAATTATTTCTGACCATATTCAGAAAGTTGATTTCTCAAACAGACCTTTTCGTTTATTGGGTGATGAGCAGGAATACACCTGTGATGCCTTAATCATTGCGACAGGTGCTTCTGCCCGTTATCTCGGATTGCCTTCCGAGGAAGCTTTCAAAGGCCGTGGTGTATCTGCCTGTGCAACATGTGATGGTTTTTTCTATCGCAAACAAAAGGTTGCAGTCGTTGGTGGTGGGAATACGGCTGTTGAAGAAGCGCTGTATTTGGCAAATATTGCTTCTGAAGTCCATTTGATTCACCGCCGTGATACTTTCCGTTCAGAGAAGATCCTGATTGACCGTTTGATGGAGAAAGTGAAGAACGGCAATATCATTCTGCATACTGATCGTACTCTGGATGAAGTACTGGGTGATGATATGGGTGTTACGGGCGTCCGTATTCGTGATACGAAAAGTGATACTACCGAAGAGTTAGATGTGACTGGCGTTTTCATCGCCATCGGCCACAGTCCGAACACCGGTATCTTCGATGGCCAACTGGAATTGGAAAACGGATATATCAAAGTCCAATCAGGATTGCATGGTAATGCTACCCAAACGTCTATTCCGGGTATCTTTGCCGCTGGAGATGTGATGGATCATGTGTATCGCCAAGCCATTACCTCAGCCGGTACAGGCTGTATGGCGGCCTTGGATGCTGAACGTTTCCTTGACGGGTTGGCAACCCAATAATCCATCTTTCCCCAAAGCGCTATTTCGGTAGCGCTTTTTAACAGGTAACATACAGCTTGTTTTGATATCCCGTATCATCACCCGCTAATCAGAAATTTTTCTTATGGACAAAGCAAGACAATCTGAACTTGTTCGATGGCTGAAACAGCAAACAGCGCCTGCCCGTCGGTGGCTTCGTTTATCAATGCTACTTGGCCTCATCAGTGGATTACTGATCATCTCTCAGGCCTGGCTCCTGGCGACAATCCTGCAAGCCCTGATTATGGATAATGTTCCCCGCGAAAATCTTATCAACCCGTTTTTAATGTTGGCAGCTACTTTTACATTACGGGCGATTGTCAATGCCGTTCGGGAGCGTATCGGGTTTATTTGTGGCAAGGTTGTCCGCCAACAAATCCGCAAGATGGTACTGGATAAACTCGAACAGCTAGGCCCTGTGTGGGTGAAGGGAAAACCCGCCGGAAGCTGGGCAACCATTATCCTAGAGCAGATAGAAGACATGCAGGATTTTTACTCTCGCTATCTGCCTCAAATTGCTCTTGCGGCGATGATCCCTGTCTTAATCCTGGTTGCCGTGTTTCCCGTTAATTGGGCCGCCGGGTTGATTTTATTTGTCACCGCACCATTAATTCCGCTGTTTATGGCTTTGGTTGGATTAGGCGCCGCAGATGCCAACCGACGCAATTTTGTGGCTCTCGGTCGATTAAGCGGTAATTTCCTCGATCGATTACGCGGGTTGGAAACTTTGCGCCTGTTCCATAGAGGGGAAGCAGAAGTTGGACAAATCACGCAGTCAACTGAGAACTTTCGCCGCAGGACGATGGAGGTTCTGCGCATGGCATTTTTATCTTCAGCCGTTTTAGAGTTTTTTGCCGCAATTTCCATTGCCGTTGTTGCGGTCTATTTTGGCTTTTCCTATTTGGGAGAATTGCACTTTGGTAGCTATGGCATCGGTGTTACGCTGTTTGCAGGTTTCCTCGCTTTAATCCTCGCACCTGAATTTTTTCAACCTCTGCGTGATTTAGGGACATTTTATCATGCCAAAGCTCAAGCAGTCGGCGCGGCAGAAACGCTTTTTACCTTACTTGGTAGTGATGGAGAACAGGCCGCAAATAGCGGTGAAAAAAAACTATCCGGTAAAGAACCCGTCACCATTGAGGCTCACGAGCTGGAGATTATGTCCCACGATGGGCATCGCCTTGCCGGTCCCTTGAATTTTACGCTGAATAAGCGCCAGCGAATTGCGTTGGTTGGAAAAAGTGGCGCGGGTAAAAGCTCATTAATCAATGTATTACTGGGATTCCTGCCTTATCATGGCTCCTTAAAAATTAATGGCATTGAGTTGCGAGAACTCAATCTCACGCAATGGCGCGAATGTTTGAGTTGGGTTGGGCAAAACCCACATCTGCCAGAACAAACACTGCTCGATAATATTCGTCTTGGTCAATATGACGCACCGCAAGAGCAAATCAATGATGTGATGGAGCGGGCCTATGTCTGTGAGTTTATTAACGACCTTCCAGATGGCATCAATACGGTGGTCGGTGACAACGCGGCTCGTCTGTCTGTCGGACAGGCTCAACGTATTGCGGTGGCACGAGCGTTATTAAACCCTTGCCAATTATTGCTATTGGATGAACCCGCCGCCAGCCTTGATGCTCATAGCGAACAGCGTGTGATGATGGCCTTAAATCAGGCTTCCCATCAACAAACCACATTACTGGTGACTCACTTGCTGGAAGAAACCCTCGCATATGACCAGATTTGGGTCATGGAAAATGGATTACTCATTGAGCAAGGTGATTATCAAACTCTAAGCCAGTCCCAAGGTGTCTTTTCCCGTTTGTTGTCTCACCGTAGTGTGGAGCTTTAATCATGCGTGTATTACTTCCATTTCTCGCACTTTATCGCCGCCATGGGTTTCTCATTAGTTTAGGCCTAGTACTGGCGATTGTGACGCTACTCGCCAGCATCGGGTTATTAACACTATCGGGTTGGTTCCTTGCCGGCACAGCGCTGGCTGGATTTGCAGGATTATATACTTTCAACTATATGCTGCCTGCCGCGGGTGTCCGTGGCGCTGCTATTTTTCGCACGGCTGGCCGTTATGGTGAACGGCTTGTCAGCCATGATGCCACATTCCGGGTATTGGCCCATTTACGTATTTTTGCCTTTCAAAAAATACTGCCACTCTCTCCTGGAGGCATTGCCCGTTTTCGTCAAGGTGAGTTACTAAACCGGCTTGTTGCGGATGTCGAAACACTGGATCACCTGTATTTACGCGTGATTTCTCCTATCCTCGCCGCACTCGCGGTTATTGTGGTGTTGACGTTTGGCTTAGGGTTCCTTGATATGACCCTCGCCTATACTATTGGCGGCATTATGTTAGGGTTACTGCTGATATTACCTTGCGTGTTTTATCACGCAGGAAAACCTTACGGCAGAGACATCACCCTGCAACGCGGTCAGTATCGTACATTACTGACCAGCACCTTACAGGGGCAAGCGGAATTAAGCGTGTTCGGCGCACTTAAACGCTTTCGTCAATCCATGACAGGGATTGAAAATAATTGGTTGAAAAGCCAGCAAAAACAAGCTAACTTAACCGGGCTCTCACAAGCTATCATGATTTTTTCCACAGGTATGACAGTCACGCTGATACTGTGGTTAGCAGCGGCAGGTGTGGGAGAACATGGCGTAGGTGAACATAGTCAGGCAGGTGCATTGATAGCACTGTTTGTATTCTGTACCCTTGCTGCGTTTGAAGCCCTTGGGCCAGTCACCGTTGCTTTCCAGCATATGGGGCAGGTCATTTCATCTGCGACGCGTGTTTCCCAGTTGATGCACCAAAAACCGGAAGTCACTTTTCCTGCGCATGGGCCTCAGGCAAACGGCAAACTCAGTCTGGAAATAAAAAATGTCGATTTCACCTATCCTGGTCAACCCCTGCCGGTATTGAAAAATATTTCTCTGTCCCTGACATCAGGCGAGCATATTGCCCTATTGGGAAAAACCGGATGTGGTAAGTCAACGCTCTTGCAATTATTAACCCGTGCATGGGATATCAATAGCGGTGAGATCCAATTCAATCAACACCCTATCTCCCACTATGATGAGGCAACCCTGCGTTCAATGATGTCTGTCGTCCCGCAACGGATACATGTATTTAGCCAGACCTTACGTGAAAACCTTTTATTGGCAAAGCCAGATGCGAATGACGATGAATTAACAACCGTACTGCAACAAGTCGGTTTAGGCTACTTGCTAGACACTGAAAAAAAGCTAAACTGTTGGATGGGTGAAGGTGGGCGCCAACTTTCTGGCGGAGAACAACGTCGTTTAGGTATTGCCAGAGCATTGTTACATAATGCCCCTTTGATGCTTCTGGATGAACCCACTGAAGGACTCGATGCAGATACAGAACAGCAAATTCTGTCACTGCTACACCATCGTTGTCAGCATAAGACTCTGGTTATCGTTACCCATCGGCTGACAGGCTTGCAATATATGGATAGAATCTGTGTTATGGATGGTGGACGTATTATCGAGCAAGGCAAGCATACTGCGCTACTCGCTCAACAGGGGCGTTACTATCAATTTTATCAACGACAACAATTTCATCAGCAACAGAGCTATCCTAAGCAAGGGTGATTCAATTTATGTCGATAGCTCAACTGGATAACTCATATGAATTCCCCCACCCCACTAATGCGCTCGCTGAACCGAATGGTTTATTGGCATTTGGCGGAGATCTAAGTGCAGAACGTTTACGAGTAGCGTATCATGAGGGTATTTTTCCGTGGTATTCGCCTGATGAGCCGCCGTTATGGTGGTCTCCCGACCCTCGGGCTGTGTTGATTCCGGGAGAATTACATATTGGCCGGACACTACGTCGTTTTATTCGCAAACATATTTACCAAATTACGGTAAACTATGCTTTTGATGAAGTGATATATCATTGCGCCCAACGACAAGAAGGCACCTGGATTGGGCCAGATGTTCAAAAAGGTTATCAAACCTTGCATAAGGAAGGTTTGGCTCATTCCATTGAAGTCTGGCATGACCATCAACTTGTGGGTGGCTTATACGGCGTTTGTGTCGGTACACTATTTTGTGGTGAATCGATGTTTAGCAAAATGGAGAATGCGTCCAAATGTGCTTTTGTCGCATTCTACCACCATTTTTTACGTCATAGCGGCCAATTGTTTGACTGTCAGGTATTGAATCACCATACAGAATCATTGGGTGCTAAAAATATTCCGAGAGAAAAGTTTCTCCAGCATCTTTATCAATTAAGAAAGCAGTCATTGCAATCAGGCTGCTGGTCTGTACAAAAGCTGGATTTATAATTATCTCGTAGAAATAAATGCTGTTCATGGTGGGAATGTCATTAACTGTCATATTATCGTATTAAAATGATGGCTTAAAATACGACATTCCTTTACATAATGATGGTTTTTCGGCATTATCTTGCCGGTTAAAAACTATGGTTGTTACACTTAGAGGATTAGATGGCCAAAGAAGACACTAATTTTGAAATGCAAGGTACTGTGTTAGAAACACTGCCAAATACTGTGTTTCGCGTTGAATTAGACAACGGGCACGTTGTCACTGCTCACATCTCAGGAAAAATGCGTAAGAACTATATCCGCATCCTGACTGGAGACAAGGTTACAGTTGAGCTAACTACATATGATCCGGAAAAAGGACGCATCACCTTCCGTAGCCGCTGATTAAGATACCTTAGCACCACAGGTGATCGTATTTTTCAGTATTCACCTGTGGTGTGGCTATTTGTTTTTACCACCAGTTTCTATCACAGATACCGTTCACCTATAACACGGCATCTTCTGATCTCTTTTTGTTCGATTTTTGCGCACTCTTAAAATCGTATATCAATGCCAGTTTAGCCTTATCAAGTTTAATTTTGACCGAGCCGCCATGCACCAAGGCGCCAAATAACAATTCATTCGCCAGCGGTTTTTTGAGGTTGTCCTGAATGACACGAGCCATAGGACGTGCCCCCATCGCCTTATCATAACCTTTGTCACATAACCACTGGCGAGCATCTGCACTGACTTCCAGAGAGACGCCTTTTTCATCCAGTTGAGCTTGTAACTCGACGATGAATTTATCAACAACTTGCTGAATAACGTCAGAAGAGAGTGCATCAAACCAGATGATGCCATCAAGACGATTGCGGAATTCAGGGGTGAAAATCCGTTTTATCTCTTCCATTCCATCCGTACTGTTATCCTGTTCAGCGAACCCAATAGATTTGCGCTGTATTTCACGTACTCCGGCATTGGTTGTCATCACCAAAATAACATTACGGAAATCCGCCTTACGGCCATTATTGTCGGTCAATGTACCGTTATCCATCACCTGCAACAAAAGATTGAATACATCGGGATGGGCTTTTTCAATCTCATCCAACAACAGTACAGAATGAGGATGTTTGATGATGGCATCGGTTAACAAACCGCCCTGATCATACCCAATATAACCCGGCGGAGCACCAATTAAGCGACTGACAGTATGGCGTTCCATATATTCTGACATATCGAATCGCAATAACTTGACATTCAATACCTTGGCTAGTTGGACGGTGACTTCGGTTTTCCCTACTCCCGTAGGCCCGGCAAACAAGAAAGATCCTACCGGCTTATGATCTTGCCCCAATCCAGCACGGCTCATCTTGATGGCTTCCGTCAAGGCAGCAATCGCTTTGTCCTGACCAAAAACCAACATCTTCAAACGATCATCCAGTGTCCTCAAAACATCTTTATCACTGGCTGACACGGTTTTTTCTGGAATACGGGCGATACGAGCAACAACGGTCTCAATATCAGCAACATTGATCGTCTTCTTGCGGCGACTCACTGGCACTAACCTTGTCCTCGCACCCGCTTCATCAATGACATCAATCGCCTTATCCGGCAAATGCCGATCGGTAATATACTTCACCGATAACTCAACGGCGGCACGAATCGCCTTCGCGGTATAACGGACATCATGGTGAGCTTCATATTTAGCACGCAACCCATTGATAATCTGTACCGTTTCCTCAGAAGAAGGCTCAAGAATGTCAATTTTTTGGAACCGACGCGCTAGAGCGCGGTCTTTTTCAAAAATATTGCTAAATTCGTGATAAGTCGTTGAACCAATGACCCGTATACGCCCACTGGATAACAGCGGTTTAATGAGATTCGCTGCGTCCACCTGCCCGCCTGAAGCAGCACCGGCACCAATAATTGTATGGATCTCATCAATAAAGAGAATACTTTTACTGTCCTGCTCCAACGTTTTTAACAAAGACTTGAAGCGCTTCTCAAAATCACCACGATACTTTGTACCGGCCAACAATGAACCAATATCCAGAGAATAGATGGTACAATCCTGCATCACTTCGGGCACATTCCTTTGGACAATCCGCCAGGCAAGCCCCTCAGCAATGGCTGTCTTACCCACACCGGATTCCCCAACAAACAGAGGATTATTCTTGCGGCGACGGCACAGTACCTGAATCGTTCTTTCCAATTCATCCTGACGGCCGACAAGTGGATCAATCTGCCCTTTCTGCGCCAATTGATTCAGGTTGGTAGTGAAATTTTCCAATCGATCTTCACCCATGACCTGCTCTTCCGGAACCGGATTGATACTGTGGTGGGAATCAGTGTCTGGCTCATCTTTGCGCGTGCCATGAGAGATAAAATTCACCACATCCAAACGACTGACGTCGTGCTTGCGCAGTAAATAAGCTGCCTGAGATTCCTGTTCACTAAAAATGGCAACTAAGACATTCGCCCCAGAGACTTCTGAACGTCCCGAAGATTGAACGTGAAATACCGCACGTTGCAAAACACGCTGAAAACTTAATGTTGGTTGGGTATCCCTGTCATCATTCTCAGATAACAAGGGGGTGGTTTGTGCAATAAAACTTTCCAATTCCTGGCGTAACATCGCCAAATCGACTTTACAAGCCTCCAGTGCTTCTCGCGCTGATGTATTACTTAACAACGCCAGCAACAGGTGCTCTACAGTCATAAATTCATGCCTGTTATCCCTTGCTTTGGCAAAAGCAATGTTGAGACTAAGCTCCAGTTCTTGATTGAGCATAAGCACCTCCTCCTCATTTTAGTAAGCCAGATCAGACCATTTCCAGCGTGCAAAGTAACGGATGCTCGTGCTCCTTAGCATACATGTTCACTTGCGCAGCTTTAGTTTCTGCGACCTCTGCCGTGTAAATTCCGCAAACTGCCTTCCCTTTGTAATGGACATCCAGCATTAGTTGCGTTGCTTGTTCAACATCATAAGAAAAGAACTTTTGCAATACGTCAACCACAAACTCCATAGGGGTATAATCGTCATTGTTAAGAATAACCTTATACATTGATGGTGGTTGTAGTTTTTGTTTTGCATCATCCTCAATAAATTCTTCAACTTTCAAATTGTTATAAAACTCAGTCATTATTTTTCCGCTGGGTATTCACTTTCCGCTGGATTTTAGTATGAACTAATTCATTGTACTGCTATATATTTTATCACTTCATAAAGCACTCTGCTTACCCTCCTTGATGATTAACGGATCAGGATTTTGCCTAAAAATCAGATACCGTTATCTATATCAAACTTTAGTCATTTGAGACAGCTTGACGTTGTTTATGTGCTTGACGATCTAATGAATTTCACTACAGTATATTTTATGAACACCGCTTCCTATCTGGGCGTTTGTTCATATTTCAACATTTTTAGTGACTCCTAAACCCGAAATCGTGATACGAGGGATAGAGAAGTATGGAAACAGGTACTGTGAAATGGTTCAATAATGCAAAGGGCTTTGGATTTATTTGCCCGGCCAGTGGGGGCGAGGATATATTTGCTCACTATTCAACCATTCAGATGGATGGTTATAGGACGCTGAAAGCGGGGCAAAAGGTGAATTTTAGCGTTAATCAAGGCCCTAAGGGTAACCACGCCAGCCTTATTGTGCCTCTGGAAGATGGCTTAAAATCAAAAAATAGTAACTCGATAAACTCGTAATTTCCACGCCACAAATAGATAATCCGTTTATTTGTGGCGTGTTATTTTATTCTCTTGCCAAAGCCTCTATAGGATCGAGGCGAGCTGCATTTCTCGCGGGCAGGAAACCAAAGATGACTCCTATTGCCGTTGAGCAACCAAACGCGATGATAAATGCAATCGGGCTATAAGCGAAATCCCATTTCGGCAGCATCCACTGTGCCATTAGAGAAAGGCTGGACGACAGGGTAATCCCTAGTATCCCCCCAATCAAACAAACCAAAACGGCTTCGATAAGAAATTGCTGTAAAATGTCACTGGTTCTGGCACCTACTGCCATACGAATACCAATCTCCCGAGTCCGTTCGGTAACGGATACCAGCATGATATTCATGACACCAATTCCCCCAACCACCAAGGATATGACTGCAACTAATGTTAAGAATATTTGCATTGTCTGTGTGGTTTTATCCATTATTTCAATGGTCTTATTAATACTATAAATGTGAAAATTCTTTTTACCATGACGGAATATTAACAAATTGCTCAATTTTTCTTCGGCTTCATTGGAATCATAGCCATCTCTCAGCCTGACAACAATCGAACTCAGGTAGCTTTGTTTTATCAAACGATTATTCATCGTACTGTAGGGCAGCCAAATTTGTAATGAATCACCACCATAAAAACTTTGCCCGTTGGCAATCACACCAATCACGGTCAAAGGAATATTTGCCAACAGCAACTCTTTGCCTATCACATTATTCTGATAAGGAAAGAATTTCTTACGGGTATTATCATCAATGATGACCACTTGAGACTGGCGCTCAACCATTTCTGAAGTAAAAGGAATACCTTGAGCAAATTTCATGGCATATACCTGAAAAAAATCACTGCCAACACCCGATACCTGTGCATTGGCATCTATATTGCCTTGACGCAGACGCCCACTGCCCATGAATTGGGGGGAAACAGCCTGAATATAGGGCTGAGACTGTATTGCCGGAATATCGGCCAGTTTCATTGCCTGCGTATCCAAAGAATTATCACTGCCAAAGTCTTTTCCTGGATAAATTGATATAGAGTTAGTGGCAATAGATTTAATATGTGATAACACCATTGATTTTGCCGCATCACCAATCACGATAATGGTGACGACAGAAGCGATGCCTATGATAATCCCAAGCATTGTCAGCAAGGTGCGCAGCTTATTCACATTCATGGCACGCCATGCCATCAATAAGGCTTCATTAAAACGTCCCCAGGCTTGTTGAACGAAAGACGTTTTTACATTGACAGTTTTTGCATTTACAGAGGAAGTATGAGGCAAAGTGTGATGTTCAGAAGTGCGTGAGTCACTCATAATACGCCCATCTTTAATTTCAATCACTCTTTGAGCCTGTGCCGCAATATGGGGATCATGAGTCACAATAACGACGGTATGCCCCCGCTGACAGAGTTCCTTCAAGATCTCCATCATTTCCTGACCGGAAGTACTATCCAATGCTCCCGTCGGTTCATCCGCAAGAATGACTTGCCCACCATTCATCAGTGCCCTGGCAATGCTGACCCGCTGTTGTTGTCCGCCTGAGAGCTGGCTTGGCCGATAGTTAATCCGGTTTTCCAATCCAAGACGCCCCAGTAATTCAAGCGCCCGCTCACGACGTTGTATTTTGGAAGCACCGGAATAAATTGCCGGGATCTCAACATTTTGTTCGGCGGTTAAATGCGTCAATAAATGATAACGCTGAAAAATGAACCCAAAATACTCTCTGCGCAGCTCGGCCAATTGATCACTATCCAAGTCAGCAATATTTCTCCCTGCAACCCAATACTCTCCACTACTGGGTTTATCCAAACAGCCCAATATATTCATTAAAGTCGATTTACCAGAACCGGAAGCACCAACAATCGCCACCATTTCTCCAGCCTGTATGGATAATGAGATATCTTCCAGAACAGTCACTTGACCTTCCCCGGCCTGATAACAACGACTAACTCCTTTTAATTCCAGTAACGTACTCATTATTCTTCCTCTACGCTACTATCACTGCGACTGGTGACCACACGTTCGTTTTCCTTCAACCCAGAGAGTACCTGAACATTAATATTATCAAAGGCGCCTATCGTGACCTTACGTTTCTCTGCTTTGCCATTACGCAAGACACTGACTTCATATTGCGGTGAAGATGAAGGTGAAATTGAAGTTGAAGACTGAGAAGTTGAAGACTGATTGGAAGATACCTCTAAGGATGAAATCGGGATCATCAATACATTATGCAGGGTCTGAAGCTCTATTTTTACTTGCGCAGTCATCTGTAAACGCAAAATATGTTGGGGATTAGGGACTTCAAAGCGGGCAGAGTAGAAATTAACATTATTCACAACTTGCGGTGTGGGTAGAATATCTTTCAAAATGCTGTGAAATTGTTTCCCTGGTGCCCCTAAGATAGTAAATGAGACTTTCTGCCCGGGTTTTAAACTGACAACATCCGCCTCCGATATTTGGGTGTTAACAATCATGGTATCGAGATTAGCAAGTGTCAGGATAGTGGGCGCTTGCTGTGCCGCAATCACAGTTTGCCCCTGGAATGTTTTAATATCTGCCACAATACCCTCAATTGGGGCAGTAATTCTGGTGTATTGCAAATTCGTTTTTGCCGAATCCAGTTTGGCCTTGTTTTGTTTAATTTGCGCCATTAAGTCATCAATTTTAGCGGTCTTAGCCTGCATATCTGTGATGTCGGAATCCAAGTCTTGATGGGAAATTAAATGTGATTTAAACAAATACTTCTGACGCTTCACTTTAAGCTGCGCAAGTTTTAATTCAGCCTGCGCCCCACGGAGATTGGCCTCCAGTGATTTTGCTGTTTCCTGAATTTCTTCCACCGTATTTTTTGCTGTTTGTGGATCAATCAATGCCAGCAATTGTCCCTGACTAACCTTATCCCCCAATTTCACATAAAGCTCTTTTAACTGACCACTCACCTGAGCGCCCACATCAACTTTACTGACTGCATCCAACTGACCTACCGCTGAGACACTTCTTGCGAAATCCCCTCTTACCACGGGGCTTGTCTGATAGGTAATGGGTTTTGGGCGATAAAAGAAATAGAGCAATGCAGAAGCAATAGCTATGAAAATCATCCCTGTTGCAAGCCAACGATATTTGATAGAAAGAAGATTCATTAATAAATACCCACCATGAATATGCCATCTAAATTACTTCACTCGCACTTTACTGTAGAAGACATAAACAAATCCTATCAACGGGATATTTTTGATAAGAAAACTTTCTGATATATCTTCCTTTTATCCTGAAAAGAACCAAACAGAAGCGAGTAAAATCCCATAGAGATTGAAAATTCTTTGCATTTCAGTATGTTTACTTTTACCCTTTTGTTGTTTTAATGTAAAACCTTTGTTTTTGTGCACTTGTTGCCTATTTGACTGGTTTTTGTTATTGGAACCAGATAAAGAAGACGTTTTTTATTAAATAAGGATATGGATCATGTATTCAGGATTATTAATTATTCTCCTGCCTTTAACTCTGGGCTACCTTATTCATCTGAATAATAAATCGATACTGACCTTCGTGCATCAGCTACTCAGTGTCATGGTTTATATCATTCTCATTTTGATGGGCATCAGCCTCGCCATGCTGGAAAACCTGAGCAATAATTTACTTTCTATCTTGCTGTATGCGACAACGTTTTTTCTGTGCATTTTTGTGGTTAATATTATAGCGCTTTTCCTTTTGGATAAACGAAAACCGTGGATTATTAATGCACATAAACAAGAAAAACCGCCCTCACGATTACATATGGCATTAGACTCTGTCAAATTATGCGGCGCATTAGTATTGGGATTTCTGCTTGGGTTAACAAACTGGTCATGGTTTCAGTTTTCCGGCCGTGCCAGTGAAATTGTCTTGATTTTTTTGCTATTTCTCGTTGGAATTCAACTACGCAATAACGGTATGAGCTTAAAGCAAACACTGTTGAATCGCCGTGGTACGATTATTGCCATCACCGTTGCCATAAGTTCTCTGCTGGGCGGCGTGTTGGCGGCATTTTTGTTGGGATTACCGATCAAAACAGGCCTTGCTATTGCATCAGGATACGGTTGGTATTCCCTTTCCGGCATTTTAATTTCCGACGCTTACGAGCCAGTGCTTGGTAGTGCTGCATTCTTCAATGACTTAGCTCGTGAATTAGTCTCAATCATGCTCATTCCCATGTTAATAAATCGCTACCGTTCAACCGCACTAGGTTTAACAGGTGCAACTTCAATCGACTTTTCTTTACCGATCTTACAACGCTGCGGTGGTGTAAGCATCGTGCCAGTCGCTATCGTTCATGGTTTTATATTGAGTTTACTGACCCCTTTGTTCATCGCCTTTTTTACTCAATAAAAAATAATCTAAAAAATGCCGGCAAATTGATTAGTTAACTGACTAATTTGATTAAAATAATAATTTTATGCAGACAGCATTGCATAGTTATGCTTATGGGATTAATATCGCATCAATCAATTAACTATTCATATTTTTCGCATGAGCATTCAATTAAAAAACATAAATTGTTTCTATGGTTCACAACAAGCTCTGTTCGATATCAATTTTGAATGTACATCGGGCGAAACTGTCGTGTTACTGGGACCCAGCGGGGCCGGCAAGAGTTCTTTGCTGCGTGTCTTGAATTTATTGGAGATGCCGCGTGCTGGGCTACTCAATGTGGCTATGCACCAATTTGATTTCAAACAACAGCCTAACCACAAAGAAATTTTGGCGTTGCGCCAAAACGTTGGCATGGTCTTCCAACAATACAATCTGTGGCCCCACCTAACCGTGATGGATAATTTGATTGAGGCGCCTTGCCGGGTATTGAAGCAATCGAAACAACAAGCGCGAGAAAAAGCAGCAAAACTACTTTCCCGACTCCGCTTAGGCGAATTCGCCAACCGTTTTCCGCTGCATCTTTCCGGTGGGCAGCAACAGCGGGTTGCCATTGCACGTGCATTAATGATGGAGCCTCAGGTTTTATTGTTTGATGAACCCACGGCTGCACTCGATCCTGAAATCACTTCTCAAGTCATTGACATTATCAAAGAACTGGCTGAAACCGGTATCACTCAGGTTATAGTGACGCATGAAGTGGAATTAGCGCGCAAAACAGCAAGCCAGGTTGTATACATGGAACAAGGGCACATTATCGAAAAAGGTGACATCACTCATTTTATGTCTCCTCAAACAGAAGCCTTTGCGCATTATTTGTCACACTGAATCCAAACATTAACGCAGTTATCAAGCATAAAACTCATAAACAACAGGATATTGCTATGAAAAAATTATTGTTTGCAGCCTTGTTAAGTGCCGTGACCTTATCCGCAACCGCAGCAGAGAAAGCCGCTCTCCGTTTCGCGACAGAAGCAACTTATCCGCCATTTGAATTTATTGATGCAAACAATAAGATTCAAGGATTCGACGTCGATTTAGCAGATGCGATATGTGCAAAACTCAACACAGAGTGTACATTTACCAATCAGGCTTTCGACAGCCTCATTCCCAGCCTAAAATTTCGCCGTTTTGATGCCTTGATGGCAGGCATTGACATTACTCCAGACCGCCAAAAACAAGTTGATTTCACCCAAGCCTATTATGATAACTCGGCTATTTTCATTGCCATCAAAGGGAAATTTGCTCACATTGCCGATCTCAAAGGTAAACAAGTGGGTATCCAGAATGGCACAACACACCAGAAGTATTTGATGGAGCAACATAAAGAGCTTAAAACCGTACCTTATGACAGCTACCAAAATGCCATCCTTGATTTAAAAAATGGTCGTATTGATGCGGTGTTTGGTGATACTGCCGTTGTCAATGAATGGCTGAAAAAGAATAAAGAATTAAGCACGGTGGGTGATAAAGTGACAGACAAAAACTACTTTGGCATCGGTTTAGGCATTGCCGTTCGCAAAGGCAATACTGAGTTACTGGATAAATTAAACAAAACACTGGCGGAAATTAAACAAGACGGCACTTACGACACCATCTACAAAAAATGGTTTAAACAATAAATTCAATCCTAATGAATGAACTTCAATCTTTAATCAGTGCCGCCGGAATGACCGTCGGCCTTGCCATCTCTTCGCTTGTCATCGGTTTAGTTTTGGCAATGCTTTTTGCTGCCTGGGAATCTATTCGCTGGAAACCCATCGCTTTTTTAGGCTCCTGCTGGGTTACCTTGATCCGAGGATTACCTGAAATTTTAGTTGTTCTCTTCATCTATTTTGGCAGTTCACAACTGCTGATTACGCTGTCAGAAGGTTTTGATATCAATCTTATCGTCTGGCATCTTAGGATACAGATGGAAATTGACAACTTTGATGTCAGCCCTTTTCTGTGTGGCGTGATTGCCTTGTCTTTGCTCTATTCTGCTTATGCTTCACAAACGCTGCGGGGAGCATTAAAAGCGGTTCCAATCGGGCAGTGGGAAGCGGGTCAGGCGCTGGGGTTAAGTCAACGCCGCATCTTTTTTCGCCTGATCATGCCGCAAATGTGGCGCCATGCCCTGCCGGGGCTGGGTAATCAATGGCTGGTTTTACTGAAAGATACTGCCTTGGTTTCATTAATCAGCGTGAATGATCTGATGTTACAAACAAAAAGTATCGCAACCCGAACTCAGGAACCGTTCACATGGTATATGATTGTTGCTGTAATCTATTTGATCATTACCCTGATCAGCCAGTTTATTCTCAAACAGATTGAAATGCGCACCACCCATTTTGAACGGAGTGCTTCATGATGTTTGAATATATCAAGGAAATTTTACCCGGCTTGCAAACCAGCCTTAGTTTGACTTTCTCAGCACTGCTGATTGCATTCTTACTATCCATTGTCTTGAGCATGATCCTGGCAATGAGATTACCGGTGCTTTCTCAGTTAGTAAGAGGCTATATCACGCTATTTACCGGAACCCCGCTCCTTGTCCAGTTTTTTTTAATTTACTATGGGCCGGGTCAATTTCCGTCGCTCAAAGAATATCCGTGGATTTGGCAACTGATGTCAGAGCCGTGGCTATGTGCAATGGTGACATTGGCATTGAATAGTGCCGCTTACTCAACCCAGCTATTTTTCGGGGCTGTCAAAGCCATTCCGGCGGGGCAATGGCAATCCTGCCAGGCTCTCGGTATGTCCAACGCGCATTCTATGCGCATTCTGTTACCTTACGCTTTTAAGCGAGCACTCTCTTCCTACTCCAATGAAGTTGTGCTGATTTTCAAGAGTACGTCACTGGCCAGTACCATCACCTTATTAGACATCATGGGATATAGCCAACTCCAATTCGGGCGCAGTTATGATGTCACCGTATTTGTTGCCGCGGGTATTATTTATCTCTGCATTAATGGCCTGTTGACACTGCTGATGCGTATAATTGAACGGCGAGCCTTATTATTTGAACATCGCAATTAATGACCTGACTTTATATTACCCAACCCCGTGTTAGCTTATCGTTATCACGGGGTACACAGGATAATTGTATAAAACCGGGTTATTAATTTACGTCAAGAACTAACAGTGCCAATGTTTCATAATGTTCGGTATGAGGGAACATATCGAATAACTGCACTTTTTCTATTCGATATTGTTTAAGCATCGTGATATCTTTCGCCATCGTCTGAGCATTGCAACTCGAATAGAGAACAAATTTAGGCGCCATCCGGCTAAGGTATTCACAAAGCGCTTTACCAATCCCTCTACGAGGAGGATTGACCAGGACTAACTCCGGTATTTGTGATTTATCAAGGGCAAAATGGGTAGAATCCAGCGCCTGAAAGTCTACCTGCTCCAACCCAAGGCTTTTGGCAGAATTTTTCGCACAGCTAATCGCTTCTGCACAGATCTCAATCCCTGTTAATCGGGTCTTTTTATCGGCACAATGCAGACCAAAACCACCCGCACCACAAAACAGATCCCACATACTGCTAATATTCAATTCCCTGACCCAACGCCCTGCGGTTGCATACAACGCTGAGGCAACATTCGGATTCGTCTGGAAAAAACTACGCGGACGAATATACAGTGGAATGCCGTTAAAAATTTCCTTCAACATCAGACGGTCAGTAAAAATGATTTCCTTCTCACCTTCCAGAATCGCCATATGGATTGGTTGAATATTAGCGGAAATCACGGTTGCTTGTGGTAACTGTTCCTTTAACCAAGGCAAAGCCCGCTCCAGTTGAGCCAGTTTTGTTTCTGAACGCAAGACAAAGCGCAGCATGATTTCACCATTAGCACGACTTTCTGTCAGAAGAATATGTTTTAATTCTCCTCTCTTGCGTTCCACGTTGTACGGAACTAAGCCAGCTTTGGCGATAAATGTTTTGATGACGGCAAATACTGCCTGAAAATATTCTGGATACAGCGGACAATCGCAAAGATCCACCGTTCTGCCATCACGATGCAACATACCAAGCAATGGACGCTCAACACTGCCACTGACGACCATCTTGGCTTTATTACGAAACTCACTTGTTTCGCTGGTAACTGGCGACAGCCAATGTACTACTGATTCTTCCTGTAAAAGTTGCTTTAAATGTTGTTGTTTATCAGATAATTGCTGTGAATAGGACTTATCGAGCCACTGACAGGAGTGACAATGCCCCGCGGTATACTGCGCACATTGCATCGTAAAAAAACCGTATCAAAAAATATTAGTGCAAGGTAAATGTTGATGTTTTCGTCGAAGCCAATGATTCTTCATCCTCAACGTCCACTTCCATCTCACTTTCCATATCATGATTGACATAGAGAAGATTATTGCTGTGAATTTCAAAAATCACATTGGCAATTTGTTCTTCACCCTGCTGCATAAAATTGGAAAATTGTTCGAAAGTCATTCCAGCAGCGACAGGGAATGCCTGACAAACAATCAACTTAGGCAAGTTTTCATCCTGAACATCAAGAAATGCCTTCACAGTAAGGGAACAGGCATTAATCTGACTCAAATTAGCAACTAATGGAATTATTGCTGTTGGCCTGACTTCGGCTAAAGCAGAAAACAAGACTACATCACCCAATAGATCAATCTTGGCATCAAACAGGCCATCAATATTCTGCATATGAGGCAAATGCAAGACTGAGCCTGAATCATTCTCAAAATAAGAGATCTTAAGCCGTTCAAGCCACGTGCACAAAATTGACAAATCGGGAATAACCATAGAATCCATCGAATTAACCTCATATGACCGAGAAGTTACACATGCTACCTAAGGGAACTTCCCCAGCGAGTAGCCTAATGTACAATAATTAACCTATTTTGTTTTTTTCATCATCAGTGACAATCTGATGGTTTTTATCCGCTTTCTTATGATCAATACCCAAAAAGGAAAGATTATAGACCGCACGCCAGATAATATGGATAGCTGCCGGTATCAAGCAACCTATGCCCAATAAAATCATAGCAATGTGTGCTTCTGCCGTCATTAGTAAAGGTGATAGAATTATGCTATCGGTTATCGACAGGTAAGCCAGAATCAACAGACCTATTCCCAATATTTCCAATAAAATAACTAACTTAGGCATGTCAGCCAATGAGCGCATCTCTTTTGATGGGTTCATTTTCATTCTTTAACCCGCTCCAGCCTGAAAAACAGGCTTTCCGTTACTGATGGTAGCCTATCATACCTGAATCCCGCTTATTGGCAGGACTAATTACAATAAAAGGTAATTCCTGCTTTTTTTTATTAATACTTACAGGCATAGTAACCCCAGATGACATTCCATGAAGTTCATGATCATTACCACTAAGGAGTTTGTATGTACACTGTCATTTTTGGTCGCCCAGGTTGCCCATACTGCGTTCGCGCCAAAGAACTCGCTGAAAAATTAAAAGCAGAGCGCGACGATTTTGACTATCGTTATGTCGATATCTGGGCTGAAAACATCACCAAAAACGACTTATCAAAAACGGTGGGCAAGCCTGTTGAAACCGTTCCTCAAATCTTCATTGACGAGAAACATATCGGTGGCTGCACAGATTTTGAAGCTTATGCTAAAGAAAATCTGGGACTCTACAAATAATCGAACTCAATAATTAGCCAGAAAATCAGTCGTCAAAAAAATCGCTATCCGGCCAGAAACCTTCTCTTTGCTGGATAGCAGGTGCTTTAACCATACTGCCCTTCGGTAAAAATTCCACCCTCTTGAAAAAATTTTGCAATTTTTTTCCCAAGAATGAGAACTTTCACATCATCATGCAGTCTTAATTATTGCCACTGCTTTTCTTTGATGTCCCCATATTGAGGAGCCCGATAGTCACCCACTTTGGTTAAAGACTATCGGGTTTTTTGTTAGTCATGACACCAGTTACGAATTATTTGCAAGATAGAGGTTATCTTTCATTACTATCACATTGCCTATATTATTTACTCATGCAACATCAACAGGCATTAAATAAAATTATTAATCAATGTAATTCTCTTTTTTATGTGAAATTATTATTGTTAACAACAAGTTGATAAAATAAAATCACCCTGTTTACGTAAATATCTCGCTTGTGAGGCTCACCTTGCTAGAACAACTTAACCACAATCTGTTTACCTTTATCAATGCAACCCCAGATTCCCCGCCAGCAATGATCTCGCTTGCCATCTTTATAGCGAAATATTGCGTATTTATTTACCCTGTTACTCTGGCTATCTGCTGGCTTTGGGGAAGGGAAAAAGCCATCACATCACAACGCAGGGTTGTCAGTAAATCTTGCATTGCTTTTGCCTTTGGCATAGCGACATCCTATATCATCGGCGTCATTGTTCCACATGCCCGACCATTTGTTGAAGGTTTTGGCCATAACTTTCTTTATCACTCTCCCACGGAATCTTTTCCCAGTAACCACGGTACGGCAGTCTTTACTTTCGCTCTGGCATTTATATTTTGGCACCGGATTTGGTCAGGTTTATGCCTAATGGCTATCGCCTGTGCCATTGCCTGGTCCCGTGTCTATGTGGGCGTTCACTGGCCAATCGATATGGTTGGTGCATTTTTAGTCAGCCTGTTAGCATGTGCTTTTTCCCAAATATTTTGGAGCCAATATGGAGAGTATTTGCAAAGCAAACTAACCCGGCTTTACCAATTCTGCTGCGCGTTTTTTATCAAAAAAGGGTGGGTAAAAAATTAACCAAACAACGCCAAATTGCCGCTCGCAAGACGAAATCCACTTATTATCTCCCCGCGCCACGGGGAGATAATAAATGCACCTTGAAGTACGACGAGTATAAATATCGGAGTAAAATCATTCGTTATATTTAACAATACATCACCCTAAAATGATTAGCATTTATTCATAAACACAGCGCTAACGAACAAACTTCACACACACAAATTGACTATCCTTAAAATCCTCATTAATTCATAATCAATACAAAACACATATTCATTCAAAGAATAAATATCACTGCCAATGGAGAAGGATGTTTATTTTTTACAATTTATCAATGCGTTATACTGATTTAACTTATAGGCAAAAATACATCAAGACAAAAATCTTAGCCCTTATAATACAATTTCAAGCTATTCCAATACCAAGTAAGAAAAAATTATTAATATGTAAATATCATTAAGTAATAAACCAGATAGATATTGGAATTTAAAATAAAAATAATGATATATTTTTAACAAAACTCGCATTTTATTTTATTTAATATTTAATTAACATCTCGATAAACATTTGTAACAGTTTTCATTTTCTATATAAATCTTGCAATTGCGAGAGTGATCACGGTACATTTCACTGAAAATAACTATATTTCCCCCATCAAAAATCTGGGGTTAAGTTTTTGGATTTAGACAAAGCAGGTGAGTTGAAGATCCTTTGCTTTAAATGAATGGTTTTAGGTGAATGATTTTAAGTGAACAGCTTTAAGTGAACATATTTCAGGCAACTTATTAATGTAGTAAATAATGTAGCGATAATGTAGTAATAAAAACGTTTAGATAAACACCAACGCAATATCTGACAACTTATTATTCATATAAAAATCCAACTCGCGCATTTAATTAATGTGCGGGTTTAGTAGTCTTTAAATTTTACTTTACCGCGTTATTTCGGAGATACCTATGGACACATCTCAAGCAGGTTCGATCGCATCCTCTGCTTCCAGCAAAAGCGATTACACTACCTGGCGTAAATCAGACACTGTATGGATGCTGGGGTTATACGGCACAGCGATTGGGGCCGGTGTTTTATTTCTTCCCATCAATGCCGGTATTGGTGGTTTAATTCCACTGATTATCATGGCAATCCTTGCTCTTCCGATGACATTTTTTGCCCATCGTGGAATGTGCCGTTTTGTTTTATCCGGTAAAGGCAACGGTGAAGATATCACCGGCGTGGTAGAAGAACATTTTGGTAAATTTGCAGGTTTTCTGATCACCATCCTCTACTTCTTTGCCATTTATCCTATCCTGCTCGTGTACAGCGTTGCGCTGACCAATACGGTAGAGAGTTTTATTGTCCACCAGCTACAAATAGATGCCCCACCACGCGCATTGCTGGCGCTGGTATTGCTGCTTGGTGTGATGAGCATTATCCGTTTCGGCGAGAAAGCCATTGTTAAGGCCATGAGTGTATTGGTGTTCCCATTCGTCACCGTTTTGATGCTGTTGGCTCTGTATTTAATCCCTCACTGGAACACCACCATTTTTGATACCCTGTCGCAGGACAGTACCCTATCTTCTACAAGCAATAGCGGCCTGCTATTTACCCTGTGGCTGGCGATCCCTGTGATGGTTTTCTCTTTTAACCATTCTCCAATCATCTCAGCCTTCGCCGTTGCAAAACGTGAAGAATACGGTGAGCACGCAGAGAAAAAATGTTCACGCATTTTGGCTTATGCCCACATTATGATGGTGCTGACAGTCATGTTCTTTGTTTTCAGTTGCGTACTGAGCTTGTCACCGGAAAACCTGGCAGAAGCCAAAGCGCAGAACATCACTATCCTGTCCTATCTGGCTAACCACTTCCGTGTACCCACTATTGAGTATATTGCTCCCTTCATCGCTTTTATTGCGATTACCAAATCTTTCCTCGGCCACTATCTTGGCGCCCGTGAAGGCTTCAACGGCATTATCAACAAGGCAATGATGAACACCAAGGGAAAAACCATTCAGCATAAAACGCTGAATCGTATCACTAGCCTCTTTATGCTGATCAGTGCCTGGATCGTTGCGACGCTTAACCCAAGTATCCTGAATATCATTGAATCACTGGGTGGACCAATTATTGCGATGATCTTGTTTATCATGCCAATGTACGCCATCAAAAAAGTGCCGGCTATGCGCAAATATGCAGGTAAACCAAGCAATATTTTTGTTGTGATAACCGGATCAATTGCTATTTCAGCGGCGATTTACTCCGTCATGTAATCAGCAGCTTTCTCCGGCAGTAGCCCATAAAAAAATGCCAGTCCCCAAAAGGTCGACTGGCATTTTCTGTTTATAGACTAACCAAAAATCGCGTTAAACCAACCGATAACCGTCTTTACAACGAAATCCCATGTACGCCCAAAGAAACCACTTTCTTCTACTGCCTCTTTAACAACCAACGGGCGCTGATCAATAATTTTATCATTCAGCAGAAAATTCACCGTGCCCACCACTTGGTTCTGAGTCAATGGTGCTTCAAGTGAGGTATTATCCAGCGTAAAGCTCGCTTTCAAATTTCCTGCTTGCCCACGGGGAACGATCACCGCCGCATCTTTTTCTACCCCCAATGCGACTTCTGGACGCGTTCCGTACCAGACTTTTTCCGTCACCAACGTATCACTGGCCTGCAATGGTGTCGCCAATTCATAAAAACGAAATCCCCATGACAACAGTTTTTCACTGTCAGAAAAACGTACACGATCACTGGGAGCGCCCAATACCACGGAAATCAGACGCATTGGCCCCTCAGTTGCTGATGCAACAAGGTTGTAGCCGGCACCACTGGTATGTCCGGTTTTGACACCATCCACATTCATGTTTTGATTCCATAACAAGCGGTTGCGATTAGGCTGGCGGATGTTGTTAAAGGTGAATTCTTTTTCTTTATTCAGCGCATATTCTTCCGGCACATCACGGATCATAGCCTGACTCAAAAGAGCCATATCATAGGCGGTACTGTACTGCCCTGCCGCATCCAAACCATGCACGGTTTTGAAATGAGTGTTGGTTAATTTTAGCGTTTCCGAATACTTGTTCATCAAATCAACGAAGGCATCCTGACTGCCTGCAACATAATCTGCCAGTGCGATACTGGCGTCATTACCGGATTGAATGACAATACCGCGGTTCAGATCAATCACCTTAACTCGGTCACCGGGTTTCAAAAACATCAGAGATGACCCCTTAAGTACGGGATTCCCTGTCGCCCAGGCATCTTTGCCAACGGTGACCATATCTTCTGTGGATATTTTCCCTGACTTGATCGCTTGCCCAATGACATAACTGGTCATCATTTTCGTCAAGCTGGCAGGGTCTAACCGCTCATCTGCGTTATTTGAGGCCAGAATTTTTCCACTGGCATAATCCATCAATACATAGGCTCTTGCATCAATTTCAGGTGCTGCGGGTTGCTCCATTGCATATACACTGACGCTCGCCAACCAGAAAACACTCAAGCCAAAAGTAAAAGATTTAATTATTGCTATCTGCCGTCTGTTTTTCATCTTCGCTCGCCCTTTCTCAATAAAAACTTTATTAATATAGGATGTTATGAGAGAAGACTCCAACCCCATAACGTAAAGATTTTTCTGTTATTCAACCCACTTTATTGTCATATTATCAATGAATAAATTTTCATAATGGTGAACGTTTGTCATCTTGAAACGCTATTTTAGATATGTTCTGAATTAAGGAGAAAATGATGTTAACAATCTGGGGCCGTAAAAACTCATCAAACGTGAAAAAAGTGCTTTGGTGTCTGGAAGAGCTCAATGTGCCCTATCAACAAGTTGATATTGGTGGCAAATTTGGCCAACTCAACGATCCTGAATACCTGCGCATGAACCCCAATGCGGTCATTCCTTGTTTGCAAGAAGACGATTTTATTTTATGGGAATCCAACACCATTGTTCGTTATCTTGCGGCGAAATTTGGCAAAGACAGCCTTTACCCGGCTGATCTCCAAGAAAGAGCCAGCGTTGAAAAGTGGATGGATTGGGTCGGTTGCAACCTCTTCCCGCCGATTAAACAATTTATGATTAGCTTTGTCAGAACACCGGAAGATCAGCGTGACCCTCAAGTTATCACCCAATCTTTAGCAGAGATTGAAAAGTTGCTGAAAATTGTCGATGGCACCCTAACCAATCAACAATATCTCTCCGGCGACAAATTGGGTATGGCAGATATCGCCCTGGCTCCGCTGGCCTATTTATGGTTAGGCGTAGAGATAGAGCGCCCGTCTCTGCCAAACCTGGAGCGCTGGTATCAATTATTGACCGAAAGACCGGCTTTCCAAAAAATTGTTATGATAGAAATAAATTAAGCCCTTGCTGGTGAGTTTATTAACTCATTGGCATTCTGCCGGGATCGGGGAACTGATACTCAAATCCCAGTTCCCGACAGATACGACTGCCATCCACTACTTTGCCGTCAATTTTCAGCTTACTTTCAATTTCTGCGCTTTCTGACAGCAAGAATTCTGGCGGGGTCAGATCAAGCTGGTGACTGGCTGACGGATAAAACTCCGCTCTTTTCGGGTGTACTGGTGCACATAAATTAAAAAGATGCCCCCCTTCCGGTTGTTGAATAAGCAATTTAATGGCAGAAATGACATCATCTTGATGCACCAAATTGACCGCACTTTCTCCCCCTTTAAGTGCTTTTTTTCCTGCAAGAAAACGCCCTGCATGACGCCCATTACCGACCAAGCCAGCCAAACGTAAGACATCAACCGACGTATTAGGCAGTTGATGCAGCCAGTTTTCCAACTCAATTAATGCCTTGGCGGATTCTGTTTCGGGGTACAGTGGATCATCTTCATTAAGACAACCCACGGACGAACCATAAACTGAAGTCGAACTGGTAAAAATAATCCGTGGAACTGAATACGAAAGTGCCGTATCAACAATCAGTTGCACTGCTTTGACATATTCCTTCCCACCGCCAGCAACCCCACTCACAGGCAATGCTAAAACCAGCACATCAACCAACATCAGTTGATCAAGATCATCTGCATCGCAAATAATCTGAGGCACCAGGTTCAATAGGTAACAATCCACCCCGCACAGACAAGCCGCTTCAACACCATCGGATGTTGTTTTACTGCCAACAACCTGCATTCCTGCACGTTGTAGCGCTTGCGCTAATGGCATTCCTAACCAACCCAATCCAATAATGGAAACTTTTTTCACCATGATCCCCTTAAGCACGATGCGACTTAAAAACAATACATTAATATAAAATAAACATCTTTTTTTAAAAAAGAGTTTGCTTTTTATACACAAAATCGTATAGGTTAAACAACAAGCAGCCAATCCTTAGTCATAAATATATCGTTTATTATAAAGTTACGTATAGTCATTATTCAGTACATACATCCTTGTATAAAACAGCCTGAAATACAGATAGAGAACGCGCATATGAACCGTATTCAATTTAACCATCATCATCACCATCATCCTGACTAGTCTTTCAGGCTGCTGTGTGCTGGAAGACATTTAACCCGTCTTCCGGTGGCATGAATACGATAAAAAACCCTCGGAAGATTTTCCGGGGGTTTTTTGTTTCTGATTTCTACGAATGAATTACTGACTGAATCTTAAGATAAGGTAAAACACAACATGCTAGATAAGACACGCTTACGCATCGCTATTCAAAAATCAGGCCGTCTGAGTGATGACTCCAGAACGTTACTGGCCCGTTGCGGTATCAAAATTAATTTACAGCAACAGCGCCTGATCGCATTTGCTGAAAATATGCCTATCGATATTCTGCGTGTCCGCGACGATGATATTCCGGGCCTTGTGATGGATGGTGTGGTCGATCTGGGCATTATTGGGGAAAACGTCCTTGAGGAAGAATTACTGACTCGTCGGGCACAGGGAGAAGATCCTCGCTATCTGGCATTGCGCCGCCTCGATTTTGGTGATTGCCGGCTTTCCCTGGCAACGCCTTTAGATTGCGATTATACCGGCGTGGAATGCCTGCAAGATTCCCGCATCGCAACCTCATATCCGCATTTATTGAAACGTTATTTCGATCAAAAAGGCATCCACTTCAAATCTTGTCTTCTCAATGGATCAGTTGAAGTTGCTCCCCGTGCTGGGCTTGCAGACGCTATCTGTGATTTAGTGTCAACCGGCGCCACGTTGGAAGCCAATGGCTTGCGGGAAGTTGAAGTGATTTATCGCTCAAAGGCCTGTTTAATCCAACGCGATGGCGAAATGCCGGAAGCCAAGCAACAGCTTATTGACAAATTGATGCTCCGCATCCAAGGCGTTATTCAGGCGCGGGAATCCAAATACATCATGCTACATGCTCCCAGCGACAAACTGGAAGAGATTATATCCCTGCTGCCGGGCGCAGAACGCCCCACTATCTTGCCACTGGCGGGGGCACAAAACCGCGTCGCCATGCACATGGTCAGTAGTGAAACCCTGTTCTGGGAAACCATGGAAAAGCTCAAGGTATTAGGTGCCAGTTCCATTCTGGTTCTGCCCATTGAAAAAATGATGGAGTGACCGTAGATGAACCCTAATTTTAAAACCCTCATTCGCTGGCAAGCATGTACGCCGGAACAACAAAAAATATTACTGACACGTCCGGCTATCGCCGCATCCGGCGATATTGCCGCAACGGTTAAACAGATTCTGGAAACCGTAAAAACAGGGGGTGATCAAGCATTACAGGAGTTCTGCCAACGCTTCGACAAAACGACCGTTGAAACCATCCAGCTCTCTGCCGATAAAGTCAACGCAGCGGTCGCCCGCCTAAGTCCAGAAATCAAACAGGCCATGCAACTGGCCATGAACAATATCCGCCGATTCCACGAGGCGCAAAAACCCGCAGAGGTTGATATTGAAACAGTGCCAGGCGTTCGTTGCCAACAGATTACGCGCCCAATCGATTCCGTTGGGCTTTATATCCCCGGCGGCTCTGCTCCCCTGCCTTCCACAGTATTAATGCTGGGTACACCCGCCAATATTGCAGGTTGCCGTAAAGTCATCCTGTGTTCTCCCCCCCCGATTGCTGATGAAATACTCTATGCCGCCCAACTCTGTGGGATCAGCGAGATATTTCAAATCGGCGGGGCTCAAGCCATTGCCGCAATGGCATTCGGGACAGAATCCGTTCCCAAAGTAGACAAAATTTTTGGCCCCGGCAATGCGTGGGTGACCGAAGCCAAACGTCAGGTAAGCCAACAGATCAACGGTGCCGCGATCGATATGCCCGCAGGCCCATCCGAAGTGCTGGTGATCGCTGACAGCGGAGCCAATCCCGCATTTACGGCAGCAGACTTACTTTCACAAGCAGAGCACGGCCCTGATTCCCAAGCCATATTGGTCACTCCTGATGAAAATCTGGCCGGAAAAGTGATCCGTGAAATTGAAACCCAGCTCGCCGTTTTGCCACGCCAGCCCATCGCAATTCAAGCCCTGCAAGCCAGCCGGATTATTGTCACCGAAGATCTCGCCCAGTGTGTGGCGATCAGCAACCAATACGGCCCGGAGCATTTGATTATTCAGACTCGTCAGCCTGAACAACTGGTCGAGCAGATTATCAGCGCCGGTTCTATTTTTCTCGGTGACTGGTCGCCTGAATCCGCCGGCGATTACGCTTCCGGCACCAATCACGTTCTGCCTACCTATGGCTATACTTCAACCTATTCCAGCCTCGGTTTGGCTGATTTCCTGAAAAGAATGACCGTCCAGCGGCTCACTCCCCAAGGATTAAAAAACCTCGCACCCACTATCGAAACACTGGCACAGGCAGAACAACTTATCGCGCATAAAAATGCCGTCACGTTACGTATGACTGCTTTGAACAAGGAACAATCATGAGTACGGTTTTTGATATCAATTTATTGGCAAGAGAAAACGTTCGCAAATTAGTCCCTTATTTGTCTGCCCGCCGTCTGGGCGGTTGTGGTGATGTTTGGTTAAATGCGAATGAATACCCCATCGCACCCGATTTCCAACTCAGCGAAAACACGCTCAATCGCTATCCTGAATGCCAACCCGCCACCGTCATTCAACGTTATGCCGATTACGCGGGCCTGCAACCAGAGCAAGTCCTTGTCAGCCGTGGCGCTGATGAATCTATCGAATTACTGATCCGCGTTTTTTGCGAGCCGGGACGCGACGCTGTGCTGTTTTGCCCACCCACCTATGGGATGTACGGCGTGAGTGCCGAAACCTTTGGTGTAGAGCAGAAAAAAATCCCCGTCAGCGCCGACTGGCAACCCGATATCACCGCCATCAAAAATAATCTAGATCGCGTCAAGCTGATCTATATCTGTAGTCCCAACAACCCGACCGGTAACCTCATTGATCCTGCGGCATTACGCCAGATCCTTGAATTGGCCCGCAACCGCGCCATTGTTGCCATTGATGAAGCCTACATCGAATTTTGCCCACAACATACCGCGACCCATGATACCACCCGTTGGCTGTCAGACTATCCTCACTTAGTGATTTTGCGAACCCTCTCGAAAGCTTTTGCTTTGGCTGGATTGCGTTGTGGATTTACGCTGGCTTCTGCCGATATCATCACGCTGATGCTGAAAGTGATTGCGCCTTATCCACTGGCGACACCAGTTGCGGATATCGCAGCACAAGCGCTCACGGCAACGGGTATTCAAACCGTGCGAAACCGGGTGGCAGAAAACGCTTGCAATCGGGCTTATCTCCAACAAGCACTCAGCCAATTGACGTGGGTTGAAAAGGTGTTTCCAAGTGAAACCAACTATATTTTGGTGAAATTTACCCATGCAGAGCTGGTATTTAAGACGCTATGGCAACAAGGGATCATCCTGCGTGATCAGCGTAAACAGCCGGGATTAGAGAATTGTCTGCGCATTACCATCGGCAGCCGGAATGAATGTGAACAGTTGGTGCGTGCCATTAGCGCTCTTGCCGACCAACCGCAACAAACCAAGGAAACTGAGAACCCATGAGCCAGAAAATGCTTTTCATTGACCGCGATGGCACATTGATCACCGAGCCGCCCAGTGATTATCAAGTTGATCGCCTTGATAAATTGGCGTTTGAGGCAGGTGTTATCCCGGCCTTACTCGCCCTGCAACAAGCCGGCTATAAATTCGTGATGATCACGAATCAGGACGGTTTAGGTACGCCCAGTTTTCCACAAGCGGATTTTGAGCCACCCCATGCCTTGATGATGCAAGTTTTCACCTCACAGGGTATTCATTTTGAAGAAGTGCTGATCTGCCCACACAAACCCGAAGATAACTGCCACTGCCGTAAGCCCAAACTGGGATTGGTACAAAAATATCTGGCAGAAAATATTATCGATATGGAAAACAGTTGCGTCATCGGTGATCGGGAAACCGATCTGCAATTAGCCCAAAACATGGGGATCAAGGGCATTCGCTACCAACCCGAATCACGGGGATGGCCAGCCATTTGTGACCAATTGATCCGCAAGAAGTTGACCCGTAACGATCGCCATGCCCACGTTGAACGAAAAACCAAAGAAACCACAATTGATATTGAAATCTGGCTCGATCGTGAAGGAGAAAGTCGCATCAATACGGGTGTTGGTTTCTTCGACCATATGCTGGATCAAATCGCGACTCACGGTGGCTTCCGCATGAATATACAAGTCAAGGGTGACCTCCATATTGACGATCATCACACCGTTGAAGATACCGGGCTCGCGCTGGGGGAAGCCTTAAAACAGGCCTTGGGGGATAAACGCGGGATTGCCCGGTTTGGCTTTATGCTGCCAATGGATGAATGCCTTGCCCGCTGTGCTCTGGATATTTCCGGTCGTCCACATCTCGAATATAAAGCTGAATTCAAACATCAGCGTGTTGGCGATTTAAGTACTGAGATGATCGAACACTTTTTCCATTCGCTCTCTTACACCATGGGATGCACTTTACACCTGAAAACCAAAGGCAAAAACGATCACCATCGGGCAGAAAGCCTGTTTAAAGTTTTTGGCCGGACATTGCGCCAAGCCATTCGCGTAGAAGGCGATACCTTACCGAGTTCCAAAGGTGTTTTATAAAGGCATAAAGGAAGTCATGATGAACGTTGTTATTTTAGATACAGGCTGCGCCAACCTTGCTTCTGTGACTTATGCCATCCGTCGGTTAGGCTATGAACCCACCGTGAGTTTGGACGCGGAGGTTGTGCAAGCCGCCGATAAACTCTTTCTGCCGGGCGTAGGTACGGCGACCGCCGCAATGAAACAGCTCGAACAACGGCAATTAATTCCCCTGATTCATTCTCTGACACAACCTGTATTGGGTATTTGCCTCGGTATGCAATTACTGGCGCGTGTCAGTGCGGAAGGGGATAACATCCCACTACTGAAATTCATTGACGCGCCTGTCGAAAAAATGGTGACCGCGGGTCTGCCATTGCCCCATATGGGCTGGAATCAAGTGAAAGTGCAGGCAGGCAATCCCCTGTTTCGCCATATTGCAGACAATTCCCGTTTCTATTTCGTCCATAGTTATGCGCTGCCGGTGGGTGAATACACGATTGCCCAAACAGAGTATGGCCATCCATTTAGCAGTGCTATCGCAAAGGGCAATTTCTTTGGTGTGCAATTCCACCCTGAACGCTCAGGTGCCGCAGGTGCACAATTACTCAAAAACTTTCTGGAGATGTAAGCGCATGATTATCCCTGCATTAGATTTAATTGATGGCAATGTGGTGCGTTTGCATCAAGGCGATTATGCCCAGCAGCGGGATTATGGCCGTTCGCCACTTGCTCGCTTGCAGCAATATGAGCAGGCAGGCGCTAAGTTACTGCATTTAGTGGATTTGACCGGGGCAAAAGATCCGGCCAAACGCCAAATTGCCCTTCTGCAAGCGCTACTGGCAAGCGTGACTATTCCCGTTCAGATCGGCGGAGGAATTCGTTCAGAAGCAGATATAAAAGCCTTGCTTGCCGCAGGTGCCAGCCGGGTTGTTATTGGTTCTGCGGCAATTACCCAGCCGGAATTCGTCAAGCAAGGGTTTCAGCGTTACGGGGCAGAGGCCATTGTGCTGGCACTGGACGTCCGCATCAATACAGATGGGGTGAAACACGTCGCGATAAGCGGTTGGCAGGAAAACAGCCGCGCTACCCTTGAAGATATCATCGAACAATACCTCCCCGTTGGGCTAAAACATGTTTTATGTACCGATATTTCCCGTGATGGCACATTAAGCGGCGCTAATATTGCCCTCTATCGGGAAATCAGCCAACGCTATCCGCAAATCCAATTTCAAGCCTCCGGCGGTATTGGCAGCCTTGCCGATATCTCTCCCCTGCCGGCATCCGGTGTGGCTGGTGTCATTGTCGGGCGGGCATTACTGGAAGAAAAATTTACTTTGACGGAGGCCATCCAATGTTGGCAAAACGCATAATCCCCTGTCTGGATGTCCGTGATGGGCAAGTGGTCAAAGGCGTCCAATTCCGTCACCACGAAATTATTGGTGATATCGTTCCTCTCGCGCAGCGCTATGCCCAAGAAGGTGCGGATGAGTTAGTGTTCTATGATATTACTGCCTCTTCCGACGGCCGCGTCGTCGATAAAAGTTGGGTGGCAAAAGTGGCAGAAGTTATCAATATCCCTTTCTGCGTGGCGGGTGGGATTAAAACGGTCGAAGAAGCCGGACAAATTTTAGCCTTCGGGGCAGATAAAATTTCCATCAACTCTCCGGCCTTGGCGGATCCCGATTTGATTAACCGTCTGGCGGATCGCTACGGTGTCCAATGTGTCGTCGTCGGTATTGATACGTGGTTTGATAAAAGCACCAACAGTTATCAGGTTTACCAATTTACCGGGGATGAAAGACGTACAACTGCAACTCATTGGCAAACACTGGATTGGATCGAAGAAGTCCAACAACGCGGCGCGGGTGAGATCGTCCTGAATATGATGAATCAGGATGGCGTGCGTAATGGCTATGATTTGACTCAACTGAAACTAGTGCGTGATGTCTGTTCTGTACCACTGATTGCGTCTGGCGGAGCCGGGGCACCAGAACATTTCTTGGACGCTTTTCAGGTTGCCAATGTTGATGGTGCCTTGGCAGCCTCTGTATTCCACAAACAGATCATTAATATCAGTGAGCTCAAACAATATCTGGTTACACAGGGTGTCGAGGTGAGAACATGTTAACAGCACAGAAATTAACCGCTCAAGAAATTGAGCAACTGGATTGGGAAAAAGTGGCTAACCTGATGCCTGTTATCGTCCAACATGCGACCTCCGGCAGCGTGTTAATGATGGGTTACATGGATCAGGAAGCACTGAATATCACGCTCAATTCCGGCAAAGTGACCTTTTTCTCCCGCACTCAACAGCGGTTATGGACAAAAGGCGAAAGTTCAAGCCACTTCCTGAATCTGGTCGGTCTCTATCCCGACTGTGATAACGATACCCTACTGGCCTTAGTGGAGCCGATTGGCCCAACCTGTCACAAAGGCACCGAGAGCTGTTTTGCCCCTGCACAAACTGAGTGGGGGTTTCTCTATGAATTGGAACAATTACTGGCCAGCCGAAAAAGTGCCTCGCCGGACAGTTCCTATACCGCTCGCTTATATGCCAGCGGAACAAAACGTATTGCCCAAAAAGTGGGTGAAGAAGGCGTAGAAACCGCATTGGCCGCGACAGTCAATGACCGGGAAGAGTTGACCAACGAATCCGCGGATTTGATCTATCACCTGCTGGTTTTACTGCAAGATCAAGACCTCGATTTGAGTCGTATCATCCGGCGGTTGCAGGAAAGGCATTCAACGTGAAAATAATTTTCGCTGCGGGTAAGATTTATTAAAAAAACAGCCACTTCGCTGATTAGTACATAAACGAAGTGGCTTTCTTCACTGGATCTTGCCACAAAAGTAGCAAAATTATTGGATAACTTTACCGTTTGTTACATTGCCTCTTCAAAGATAGCAACGATTTCTTCATGTGACGCCTGAATCGGATTGGTGAATCCACAGGCATCTTTCAACGCATTGGTCGCCAAAGTTGGCAAATCTTCTTCTTTGACCTTCAACTCAGACAACCCTGCCGGAATATTGACATCTTTCGCCAATTTACTGATTGCCTGAATACAGGCTTCCGCACCTTGTACATCGTTCAAAGCACCGACCTCAACGCCCATTGCCGCCGCTATCTCTTTCAGGCGCGCGGCAGCAACTTTTGTATTGAACCGCTGGACATGTGGCAGTAAAACCGCATTGCAGACACCATGTGGCAAATCATAAAACCCACCTAACTGATGTGCCATCGCATGGACATATCCCAAAGATGCGTTATTAAATGCCATCCCTGCCAAGAACTGGGCATAAGCCATATTCTCACGCGCTTCCATGTCATTGCCATCGGCAACGGCACGGCGTAAATAATGGCTAATCATGGTCACGGCTTTCAACGCACAAGCATCAGTGATAGGATTTGCCGCCGTGGAAACATAAGCCTCGATAGCATGAGTCAGTGCATCCATTCCCGTCGCCGCAGTCAATCCTTTTGGCATCCCGGCCATAAATACAGGATCATTGACGGACAAAATAGGCGTCACATTTTTATCCACAATGGCCATTTTGATATGACGTTCAATATCCGTAATAATACAGAAGCGTGTCATTTCAGAAGCGGTTCCCGCCGTAGTATTGATGGCAATCAAAGGTAGCTGCGGTTTAGCTGAACGATCAACACCTTCATAATCACGAATATCCCCGCCATTAGCGGCAACCAGCGCAATTCCTTTCGCACAGTCATGTGGTGAACCGCCCCCTAAAGAGATCACACAGTCACAATGATGCTGACGCAGGATTACCAAACCTTCCTCAACATTTACCGTCGTAGGATTCGGATTTGTGCCAGCATAAATGGCACTTTTTATCCCAACATCCGCCAGTAACGCCTGAACTTGTCCAACAACACCAATCTCGTTTAACACGCGATCAGTGACAATCAAAGCTTGCCTGTAACCATAATTTTTGATTAACTCTACGGCTTCAGTCATGCATCCCATGCCAATTTTATTCACTGGTGGGATAAAGAAAGTTGATGCTGCCATTTGAAACCCCTTAGATTTTACTGAAGTATTCCAAATCTCAATGTCATAAATTGAATGACAATGTGACACTTATCTAACCCAGCAAATTTGACCAAAATCAATAATTACCGATGTAAACAGGAAAAAATAGGCGGAAGCCGGACATTTCTGGCAAGCCCAAAAGAAGTTTCTAAATCGACTCACTGTGTTTTGGCACAATGCAGGGATCAGTCGCATTTCGGAAAATAACCAGTTGAATATAACCCAAATAACTTAAACAAAACTTATATTTTGCTATAGTTTAATCAGACAGAAATGAGTGATTATTCTATGAATAATATTTTTGTTCTGGTAATACTCGGTCTTATTATCCTCAGCCTCGCGGTATTCCTTTATTTCCACGATGCCGAGATAGCACACTGGCTGGAGGGATTTGCCCAACGCTTGCTTAAATGACAACCATCGCCTTGATATTTACTTCTATTTCACGAGGCTTTTATTTCACAAAAAAGGTGCTGAAAATTCAGCACCTTATTTTGAGAATATTTATATCTTATTAAGCTATCTGATGATTACTCTAACCATTCAGTGTGGAAAACGCCTTCTTTATCAGTGCGCTTGTAAGTGTGCGCACCAAAGTAATCACGCTGTGCCTGAATCAAGTTGGCAGGCAATACTGCGGAACGGTAGCTATCGTAATAAGAGATGGCCGCAGAGAATGTTGGCGTTGGGATACCATTTTGCACACCATAAGAAATAACATCACGCAGGGCTTGCTGATATTCGTCGGCGATTTGTTTGAAATAAGGGGCTAAAAGCAGGTTAGCGATAGCCGGATTTTCATTGTAGGCATCCGTGATTTTTTGCAGGAATTGCGCGCGAATAATACAACCTGCTCGGAAGATCTTGGCAATTTCGCCATAGTTCAGATCCCAATGATACTCATCCGATGCGGCTTTCAACTGTTGGAAACCTTGCGCGTAAGAAACAATTTTACCCAGATACAGAGCACGGCGAACTTTCTCAATAAATTCAGCTTGATCCCCGTTAAATGGCTGAACCTCAGGGCCGGACAGAACCTTGGATGCCGCGACGCGCTGATCTTTCAGGGAAGAGAGATAGCGTGCAAACACAGATTCTGTGATCAATGTGACGGGAATACCCAGATCCAGTGAGCTTTGGCTCGTCCACTTACCGGTGCCTTTGTTAGCGGCTTCATCCAGGATCACGTCAACCAGATATTTTCCTTCTTCATCTTGTTTACGGAAAATATCAGCAGTAATTTCGATCAAATAGCTACTCAGTTCGCCTTGGTTCCAATCACTGAACACTTCAGCCAATGCCTGATTGCTCAGGTTCAATGCGTTTTTCAGCAGTGAATAGGCCTCTGCAATCAACTGCATATCACCATATTCAATGCCATTGTGAACCATCTTCACATAATGGCCGGCACCATCTGCCCCGATATAAGTCACACAAGGTTCGCCATCAACCTGAGCGGCAATCTCTTTCAGAATAGGGGCGACCAACTCATAAGCCTCTTTCTGACCACCAGGCATAATGGAAGGCCCTTTCAATGCCCCTTCTTCACCACCAGAAACACCCGTACCGATAAAGTTAAAACCCTGAGCAGATAATTCACGATTACGGCGAATGGTATCCTGAAAATAGGTGTTGCCACCATCGATCAGAATGTCACCCTTATCCAAATGTGGTGTCAGTGAGGCAATGGTTTTATCCGTCGCTTCCCCCGCCTTAACCATCAACAGAATACGACGTGGCTTTTCCAGCGAATCGACAAACTCTTCAATGGAATAACTTGGAACTAATTTTTTCCCTGGATTTTCAGCAATAACTTCATCAGTTTTATCGCTGGAGCGGTTAAAAATAGATACAGAGTAACCACGGCTTTCAATATTCAACGCCAGGTTGCGCCCCATTACCGCCATACCGACAACACCGATCTGTTGTTTGGACATGAATAACTCCCGTCTAATAATGACTGCGGCCCACCCAAGATGCTTTACGTCATGCCGTATGCAACAAAACAGAGCGGGCAATTTGTTAATGAAGTCACATGTTAACTCAGGAAAGGGCGTCGGGGGTAGTTATTGATGCAACCGATACCGTCATAACGTTTTTTTGCTGAAAAAATTTCCAACTGAGATAAATCCCCTATTGATATTTCGCATTTCAATACGCATTATTGAATAGTCGGCAAGTGCCGTCCCAATAACAGGTAAAACAAACTATATGGAATGGATCGCTGATCCGACGATATGGGCAGGTCTGGCCACACTTATCGTTTTAGAAATTGTTCTCGGAATAGACAACTTAATATTCATCGCCATTCTGGCAGATAAACTTCCTGAAAAAGAGAGAGACAAAGCTCGCCTGACAGGGCTTTCCTTCGCTCTTGTCATGAGAATATTACTGCTATTCAGCCTATCCTGGCTCATTTCCCTGACGAATCCCTTGGTGACTTTATGGGAACACCCTTTCAGCGCCCGTGATTTAATTATGCTGATAGGAGGGATATTCCTACTGTTCAAAGCCACAATGGAATTGAATGAACGGTTAGAAGGCAAAACCCTGCATACCAGCCAACAACGCAAAGGTGCCAGCTTCTGGGCGGTGGTTGTGCAAATTATCGTTTTGGATGCGGTATTCTCTCTGGATTCTGTTATCACTGCCGTGGGAATGGTCAATCACATTGGAATTATGATTGCTGCTGTGACCATCGCTATGATCCTGATGATATGGGCCAGTAAGCCGCTGACAAAATTCGTCAATGCGCATCCTACCATCGTTATCCTGTGTCTCAGTTTCTTGCTGATGATCGGCTTTAGCCTGGTTGCAGAAGGCTTTGGCTATCATATTCCGAAAGGCTATCTCTACGCGGCCATCGGCTTCTCCATCATGATTGAAGCGCTGAACCAGTTCGCCCAATTTAATCGTCGCAAGTTCTTGAACGCTTCCCGCTCCCTGCGCGAAAGAACCGCAGAGGCTGTTCTTCACATTCTAAATGGCAAACGTGAAAATGCTGCGCTGGATAATCATACTTCCGACCTGATTGCAGATCATACTGATAGCAAAGAAATCTTTGAGCCACAGGAACGCCAGATGATTGCCCGTGTTCTTAGCATGGCACAACGTACCGTCAGCAGTATTATGACCTCACGCCACGATGTAGTTTATCTTGATGTCCATTCCCCTACGGAAAAATTGACAACGTTACTGGAACAAAAACCCCATACGCGTATTGTGGTCACCGACGAACAGAGCAGTGATGAGCCCCTTGGCGTTGTGCACGTGATTGATATCCTTAATCAACAGCTCACTCACAACACTTTCGATTTAAGGAAATTAGTCCAGCAGCCATTGATTTTCCCTGAATCCCTCTCCTTACTACAGGCGTTAGAACAATTCCGTCAGGCACAAACCCACTTTGCCTTTGTCGTCGATGAATTCGGTTCTGTCGAAGGCGTGGTCACGGTCACCGATGTGATGGAAACCATTACAGGCAACCTCCCTGCCAGTAGCGGAGAGCTTGATGCCCGCCATGATATTCAGGTCACGGAAGAGGGATATTGGATCGCCAATGGGTTTATGCCACTGGAAGATTTAGTACTTTACGTGCCACTGCCATTGGATGAAAAACGAGAATATCAGACACTGGCAGGTTTGCTGATGGAACATCTGCAACATATTCCACAACAAGGTGAGCAATTGAAGATTGGTGACTATCTGTTTGAAGCGCTGGAAATCACCAGCCACCGCATCAATAAAGTGAAAATTACCCCACTCACGGTGGAAGAAGAGATGGAAGTATAATCCACGCTCTGCCATCGACGATATCCCTCCTAAGAAAAAACCGGCATAAGTCCGGTTTTTTTATTCCTATAAGTTTTATCAGTTTGATTTAATTTTTAGGGTATTGACCCACGATTACCCTAAGTACAATGAACCCGTTTTAATGGTAGCAATCCCCGACTATTGGATTTTGCCAATGGCATTGTCAGGCTAACGTGTTAAATAAAAGTTTTCAATAATATAATCAAATAGATGTGATGTAGTTATTCACGTAAAAATATTATGAGAAAGGAAAAACAAGACTGTGACAAAGCATCCGACTTTTAGGTGGCTTCACTAGGTAAAATTTCTCAGGAAAACAACCAGACCAAACTTTACAGACATTTTTTTAACGGCGTCACTTGGTAAAAAATCCAAGTAACGCCAATATATTACCCGTTTTCACTAGTTATATTATAATAAGCTACTTCCGTTAACGAACACTCTTCCGCTGAAATAATTGACGATGCAATAAAAACAACGGGTTTTTTGTTTTTATCAACATACGGAATAGTGACTTCTAATGTTTGCGTATATAACTGACCCGACTCTTTAAGAACAATTGGCCTACCTTCTTTTACTAATTTGGTTCTTTCCAATAGAGAAGATGTTGCGCTCATTCTATCAAGTTGATTATTTTTCCGATAAGCGTCATTTATAACAATTTGTGCAGCCCAGGATTGAACAGTTGCACAATAATCTAAATCTTTTTTAGTCTCATCTTTTGTTGAAGAAAAAGCAATATAGGGAATAAATAGCATTCCAAATAAAATATTTTTTTTCATAAACTATTCCACTATTAATTCTCTATCCATAGAATCGATAATCTCTCTTCTTGCTTCCTTTCCAACAATTATACACCCTTCCGACGCTTCTCCGGGCCTTGATCTGCTATCACCATGAATTCTAAAAAGATCTCTTCCATACATATTATTACTCTGACTCGGTTCTAAATGGATAGTCATTGCACCTTTGCTATTGGTATAACCTCCTATTGTATATCGTCCTCTTGGGATTGGTCCTTTTCCACGTATAGATTCTGATGCAGGATTATTTTTATGTATTCCATTACCACTATAACCATTACGAAAAACTAATTTGTCGTTATGATATAACTCACCTGAGTACTGATGATAAATCCAAGCCATTTAAAGATCCTTTTTCTTTAAAGTAAATTTAAGTTAAATAAAAATTAACCATTTCACTTTATATACTTTATCACACTTGTTGTTTATGATTTAAATAATTTTATAAGTTTATTTGTTAAAAAATATTACATTTTGTTTTTTTGATTTAATCCAGATAAATAAAAGTTCCTTTCTAAATAGGTTTTCAAAATAGTAGATCACTTGAAGGGAACTCAGTCCGATTTTCGCGATCTGATTAATCGCCCAAATCAAAACAATTCCCAAAAGGGACTGAGTCATGCCAATCATAACATCAATACCCCGAAATGAACGACGTCAAATGAAAAAAGCTATCCAGAAAACCCGGGATAAGAACTATGCACGTCGCCTCACCGCGCTCTTGATGTTGCATGAAGGGAGTACGGTTTCTCACGTTTCCAGAACGCTTCACTGTTCACGTTCTTCAGTTAATCGTTGGGTAAATTGGTTAACATTATACGGGTTGGAAGGGCTTAAAAGCCTCCCTGCGGGAAGGCCTGCCATCTGGAATTTAGCCCCGCTTCTCTCCGTCATTTCTTTCTTATTACAGCACTCTCCACAACATCTTGGCTATCTCCGTTCACGATGGAGCCTTGAACTGATTACACTTAAAATCAATGAGATACTGAATATATCGCTCTCTCAAAGTACACTCTATCGCTACTTTTGTCGGGCGGGCATCGTTTGGCGAAGGGCGGCGCCAACCTTAAAATTACCTGACCCTGAGTATGATGAACCAATGGCCAAAATCAGCGAGGCGTTATCCAATGCCTCAGGGAAACATCCTGTCTTATATGAGGATGAAGTGGACATCAACCTTAACCCGAAAATCGGTGCAGACTGGTGCTTCAAAGGACAGCAAAAGCGTGTTGTTACCCCCGGAAAGAACCAAAAACACTACCTTGCGGGTTGCCTCAATGCGAAAACGAAAGAAATCACGTATGTCGGTGGCTTGAGAAAGAACTCAGATTTATTTATCAAATTGTTAGATGAAATTAATCATCAATATACCAGTGCCAAGACAATCACGTTAATTTTAGATAACTATTGCATTCAGAAGAGCCGGAAAGGCAGGGTTTGGCTGGAAAAAAATCCCCATTTTAACCTTCTCTTTTTACCGTCCTAATCCCCGTGGGTGAAATAAAATTGAACGTCTATGGCAATCCTTGCATGAAACCGTGACACGAAACCACTGCTGCCAATTTATGTGGCAGTTGCTTCACCATGTCAAAATCTTCATGGAAACCGCTTCCTTACAACAGCAGAAACCGGGGATGAGAAAAATGGGTGTATCACAATTATGAAAACCTATTTACTATTTGTTTTTCAATTTCCATCTATTATTTTTGCAATTGAGAAAAGAATTAAATACAGTGCTTTTTCCACTTTTTAGGCATGTTACCATTTCCACTATCAATGAAAAGAGTAACATGCCTGTGTATCCTCAAGTTCATTTACTTCTGCCAGGGAAAATAAACTGCTTTGTTATCAGCTTATTGTGTCTGTTATTTAGTCTTAATGGTTATGCAGCTTCAGAACCTAACAATCGGAACGATACTACAATCCAGTTTGCGGAGATCACCTCCCAATGGGGCCAATTAACCCGCTCACACTCACCCGGTGAAGCCGCAAAAACACTGGCCGCTCAGCAGCTCTCGTCCGCAGTGACATCCACACTGACTCCTTGGTTTAACCAATACGGCAATACCCGCCTCACCGTACCTTTCGACAGCCGTTTTTCGTTAAAAGGCCTCTCATTTGACTGGCTGTTACCCTGGTATCAGACTGCTTCGGGTGCCCCTGGTGACGCTGGGCGCGGATTTTCGGCAGGGTAAACAGGGTGTCAGAGAAAACCGTTTTACCCTGGGCATGAATTATCGATTGGGTATTCCGTTTAGCCAACAGCTTGACCCGAGCGAAGTCGCACCGCTGCGCAGCCTGAAAGCCAGTCAGTTTGATTTTGTCAACCGGCGCAATGATATGGTATTGGATTATCAAAAGCAGACGCTAATAACACTGGCCTTTCCGGCCTCCCTCAACGGGTATGAAGGAAAGGAAATCACCTTTGTACCGACTATTCAATCCAAATACCCGCTTGCGCGTTTGGAACTGGATACGGGGGAATTACAACAGGCAGGCGGCAAAATGCTTCAGCAGCAGCCAGATAAAGTCACCTTGCTGTTGCCAAAAAACACAGAAAAACCGGTCCGGCTTTCCGGGATTGCTGTTGACAGCCGGGGGAATCGCTCCAACCGGGCTGCCATGATGATTATCAGTTTGCCGACTGAAAAACAGCTACAGGTGACAACAAATAAACTTAAGGCACAAGCGGAGGGTAATGGCAGTGTGATCTATACCGTGGTGGTGACCGATCAGGAGGGGCTACCTATCCCCAATCAAACGGTTACCTGGTCCAGTGACAAAGGGAAATTGTCACACATCACACAGAAAACCGATGCGCAGGGAGAGGCATTTGTGTCGTTGAGCAGTCGTCAGCAGGGGCTGCATACGGTACGTGTTGCCGTGGATAAGGATATGGCGATTGCGCCAGCGGTCTATTTTGATGCCGTGTTGATACCGGAGATCACCGTGGATAAACACAGCCTCAAAGCCGACGGAAAAGCGGTGGCAACGCTGACTGTAACCGTCAAAAACGCATCCGGTGAACCCGTGCCCAATCAGGCCATTGGCTGGCAGACGCATCTCGGTCAGCTTTCATCATCTGCATTAACAACCGATGCGAACGGTCAGGCCACCGCTTATTTAACCAGCCTGACAGCAGGAACAACCGCAGTCACGGTGGCGGCAGGCAGCAGAACCGTGGTTTCTTCACCGATTACCTTTACTGCATCGTTCACTCACATCCTTCAGTTGGATAAGCAAACTGCCATTGCGGATGGTCAGGACAGTGTCCTTTATACCGTCACCGTGCGTGATGCGGCCAACCAGCCTGTTGCCAACGCCGAAGTACAATGGTCAGTGGATAACGGGCAATGGCTGGATAAGCAGGATCAGACAAACAGTGCGGGTGAAGCCACCGCGCGGTTAATCAGCCGTACCGCAGGAACGGCAACGGCTAACGTGGCTGTGGCAGAAAAAAACCTCGATGCTCCTGTGGTGACATTTAAACGTCTGCTGAAACCCATGATCACGGTTGATAAGGTTCAGGCGAAAGGTGATGGACAGGATGCGATTGTATTGACGACGATGGTGAAAGATTCACTGGGGGTTCCGGTGGTAAATCAGCCGGTGATTTGGCAAACCGATCACGGTGTGTTGTCCTCGGGGCGGACACAATCGGATCATCAGGGGCAGACGCAAGTCCGGCTGACCAGCACATTTGCGGGGCCGCATCAGGTCCGGGTCCAGGTTGGCGATACTCAGGTCGCAGCCCCGGTAGTGACGTTTGATGAAGTGTTGTTATCAACCCTGCGGGTCAATAAAACCCGTGCAGTCGCGGATGGCGAAGATCGTGTCACTTTTACGGTGACGGTCACCGATATTGATGGTCAGGGCGTGCCGGATAAAGCGGTTGTCTGGTCTGGCGATGTTGGCGAGATGATTGCTGCGGAAGAATGGACTGACCGTCAGGGAAATGCAACCGCCACCGTTGTCAGTCACCAGGCAGGATGGGTCTCAGTCACGGCTAAAATCGGGGATCAGCAGGTTGTATCGCCGGTGGTGGAATTTATCCCCCTGCTACGTATCATTGATACTGTTGCTGTTGACCGTCAGGGCGGCAATGCCAACCAGAAATCCTTTGGCACCCGTGGACCTTCGGTATTCTGGCGGGGCGCGAAATTTCGCATTATCACAGCCGACAATACAGGCCGGGTAAACTGGCAGAGTGATTCATCGTCGGTCACGGTATCGGGGGATACGGTGATAGTGCAGCAACGCCCCGATGGCGTAAGACTGACGGGCACCGATGAGACAGGGCAACAGGTGGTACTGACCTTAAGGAGTGATACCTGGTTTGCGCGCTCAGGGCTGACAAAAGCGTTTTATTTTAAGGCGAATCAACTTTGCCAATCACTCGGCAGCCAGATTGCCTCCAAATATGCTTTTGAACGGCTTTATGCGCAGTGGGGTAATTTTTACCGTTACGAGGGCTGGGTGCGGGAGTTTTATGTGACATCAACGGATTATCTGGCAGGCCGTTCTGGCTCAACCGAAGGGCTGGCAAAATGGACATTCTGGGCAGAAACAGACCGGTGGATGCGAAATGCCTGGGCCAGTACCGGGTTTGCGTGTGGGCAGTAGCCGCATTGGACAGGGTGCCCCGTTATCAGTGAAGTCAGTGGCTGTTTTAACAGCCACTGAGGGGAGTTTTAATCTCGTCTTACTCGATTCAATATAAAATCAGTATGAGTTGTTACGATTACCGGTATGTTTTATTGATAAAATTAAAACATAGATAACCATAAGCACACAATAAAAAACATTTTGGTGATATTAATAGAGATAATGAAACAGAGGCGATACTATAATAAAAAATATCATTTAAATACAAAAAGCATTACTTAACAATAACCCGTGAAATTATATTGAGAGTTTGTAAAAGTGTGTTTGTTATCACGTTTTGATGAAATCAAAAATATTCATTTCATTTGAAGAATTAAATTAAAACAGAATAAAAGACAAATGTTTAAAATAATGAAACTCTAGTATAAACATTTGTTTTTTATTGTAAATCCCCAGTATAAAATATGGTTATCAGGCTAATTGTTTTAAAATCCCGCGCATTGGTTATTTTTCAGGACAAAATTCAAGATTAAAATCACATTATTAACGGTAAATCTTATATCATGAAGTTTACGATCGCTTTCTCACTACCGGCACAATAGATAAAAATAAACTTTACTGTCATTAATCAATGGAATAAAAACAACCATGTTCAACGATAATAAAGGGCATCATATGAGGAAAATGGATAATCTGGAGTTCAGAATATTACAACTGCTCAGGAAAAATCCTTTTCTTGCCCAAAAAGAAATCGCGGATGCAATTGGGATTAGCCGTTCAAGCGTTGCAGGGCATATCCTGAATCTGCAAAAAAAAGGACACATACAAGGCAAAGGGTATATTTTTTCCAGTGGAAATTATGCCGTTACAGTGGGCGCGTCCAATATGGATATTACCAGCTTTGCCTCTGCTGAATTATTAAAGAAAGATTCCAACCCAGGGAAAACAAAATATACGTTAGGCGGTGTTGCCCGCAATATTGCACATAACATTGCCGCGTTAAAAAATGACAGTTATTTAATTTCTGTTTTTGGTGATGACGCCTATGGAAAACGACTTTTTAGTGAAACCCGGTTAGCGGGTGTCGATGTCAGCCATTCCCATAAACTCAACGATGAAAGAACATCGAGTTATAATTCAATCGTCGGTGGCAATGGGGAATTACAGACGGCCGTCAGTGATATGGATATTTTGAAAAAACTCACGCCTGAGTTATTAAATCAATCTAAATCACTCATTGAACGGGCAGGGGTATTGGTTATCGACTGTAATTTAACTGAGGATGCCCTGGCATGGTTATTTAAAAACGCCGGTAATGTCCCGGTATTTGTGAATCCGGTTTCTTCCCATAAGGCTGGAATAGTCCGTAACTGGTTATCTTATATTCATACTATCCGGCCCAACCGATTGGAAGCGGAGACAATCAGCGGCATGAAAATTAACTCAATAAAAGCGGCCCAATCCGTCACATCCTGGTTTCATGAACAAGGTGTGCAGCGGGTCGTTTTGAGTATGGGAGCCGAGGGCGTTTACTATAGTGAACTCGATTATGTCTCAGGCCATGCGCCGGCACTGCCAGTTGATGTTGTCACCATCACCGGTTCCGGGGACGCCATGATGGCGGGATTGGTTCATTGTGCGTTAGCCGGCATGGATTTTCAGGACAGTGTCCATTTTGCCCAACGTTGCGCCGCGCTTGTCGTGTCTACCGAATTAACGTATTCATTAACCCTGTCGCCTTTCGCGGTTGGAAAATTGTTGGCATTGGATACCTATTCAATAACCAATGATGCAATAACAGGGTATACCCGACAAATATAATAAAAGTCGTCAGTGTATTGTGGCTAGAGCCGGGCTGAAAACCCGGCAATTTTTTTCATGTTCACGCATCGAAAACGACAGGCATGATTAATGTCCGGCAGAATGACATATCACCCTCAATGCAGAGAGCATGAGCGGTGAGCTTAAAACTGACAAACAAGCCCGGTGTGAATGCAATTTTGCAGATAAATATCCCAAAAACCGGCAGGGTAACGTGTTAAATCGTTTTCTAAGACCGTGGGTTTTTGCCAGGTGATATGCTGAAAACCGGCTTTTTTAATGGCGTTTTCATAGCTCTCCTGACTCCAGCGATAAAATGTAAACGGGCTGGGAGGGGTTGTCAGAAATTCGGCCTGATGCCGGAAGCCATTCTGCCAGGGTTCTTCACTTAAAATGGTGAAACCATAATTATTACAGTTTCCGTTTTTTAATTGGTAATCCGGTGAAGCCATGTAAGCAACTAATTTGCCGGCGGGTTTTAAATGATTTGCCACGGCCTGAAACATCGTTTCGAGCTCGTCAGTGGATTGCGCATAGTGGAATAAAAAAGCGGCAACGATGATATCAAATTTTTCCTCTAATTGCATTTCACTGACATTTTGGACGTGAAACTCAATATCATCACCGTACAGTTTAGATTTGGCTTTGGCGAGTTCAATCATTTTTTCAGAGATATCAATGCCGACAACTTTTTCCGCCCCGCGGCGGTGTAATTCCCGCCCAAAATAACCATACCCGCAAGCTAAATCCAGGACTGATTTTCCCCGGATATCTCCGACCATATTGAGTATATCCCGAAGCTCAGATTGCCGTTGAGCGACCGTATTGGAAAATTTTTCATAATACTCGCCAATAGCATCATAGCTTGCTTGCTCGTCCATTATTATAACTCCTGATAAAGAATATATTTATTTTTATAAAAAAATAGAATGAGGATGAAATTGTAGAAAGATAAAGTATTACGAAATCATTCGATATAATTATTTTTGTAACACGGGTAATCTTCCGCGATAAATCAGGATTAAATGAAATAAAACATAACCCGGCGGACTGTAGTCAAAACGACGGTTCAGTTTAAATTGAGAGGCACCTGCCCGTTATAAGAATCAGATATCAGGACCCTGTATCTGAATTTGTGTAATTGCCCGCTTAAGGTATGCCCATACCCACAAAAGTAAAAAATGTCATCACAAGCCGTCGCGAATGGCCTATCGCTGAAGCGGTTTGGCTTTGCCTATCAACCCGTTTTTTCCTTTTCTGGAAAAACAATTATTCGCTGACTTTTGTCAGGGCTTTCTTCACGCTATCCCGATGTTTAGTGACACGGGAAAGGCATGATGAGAACGCTCTGTTTATTACTCTTTGCAGGATTGATGGCGTCACACTTTGCCAACGCAAAAACGGTGGTCTATACCGATAGCCAGGATCTTCCCGCGAATCTTTCTCCTGACAGTAAAGTTATCTGGCTGGATGCCCCGGAACAACTTTATCAGCAGCGCTTTGGTCAGCTTCCCGCAGACCCCCGACAAGCCACTGTGCAGGCCCAGGCTATTTTGCAATCCCCCCAATGGCGGGAGCAGGAACAACAACTTATCGGGGCTTACCGTGCCGTGGTGGGTGCCTGGCAATTAGGGGTGCGTAAGTATCCGGCCGTGGTATTTGATGACCGCGAAGTGGTATATGGCACGGCAGATGTGGCCAACGCGACCGCACTCAGGGAGCAAAATCGGTCATGAATACGCCACGCTTTACTTTACCGGTTGTTATCACCCTGATAGCGGCATTTGCGCCGGTTACCCAGGCCGCCATCAATACAGCCCAAATCGTGGCCAGCAGTATCTCGCCTGCCTGTATTCAGTGGCGGGTCAGCGGTATTTGCTACTGGCTGTTTTGTTCCTGGCATGGTTGCACGGTAAAAACCTCTGTTAAGGTGACGCATTACCTGCCCGAAGCTGTGGTGTCCACCTATCACGCCCCCGGCGGTAATCCGTGGTCAGAAATGGCAGGGTTTAGCCCCTTATCCGGTGGTGTGGAAAATACCGTTACCGGTGTGTTATCTCACTTGACGTCGGGAGGAGGTGATCATCTGGTTAAAATCGCGGGACAACGCCGTACCAGCCTGCGTTTCAAATACGCTGATGCCATCGGCCATCCCGCTACCCAGCTGATTGGCGGGCAAATTCCCGGCTATTCCTGCCGCAGTGCCGCCACGCCCTTGGTACCCTATTTTCTGAGTACCCTGGATACGCTCGCGTGGCGTACCGGCTTGCCGGAATCATTCTACCCCGAAGCGCTTATTCCGGGTCAGCGGGAGCTGGGAAGTCAGATGACCGGCAATGTGTGGGGAAATATTTACCCCCGCTCTGGCTTTGTGAATCAGGCCGATGATAACAAAGCCTCTGCCGTAGTGGCACAACGGGTGGCCGATATTATCACCCGTGCCGGGCAGCCCCATGTTTATCAGGTCCTGAAAGGTCAGCGTACTGACGGTTATTGGCCGCCTGAAGTCGTGAAAGAAAATACCGGCACGAAAAACCATCAATGGCAGCGGTTATCACCGCAGTTAAGTCAATCCTGTGCGGTGTTTCCTGATGGGGAACACCCGGCTGCCAGCAAGGGCAATCAGGCGTATGCCCTGTGGCAACCCTACAGTTGCTGTCAGCGCCGGGGACAGCGTTTTCTTGGCAGTACGGCTATCTGAATAAGGGTGAATAATGACCAGAATAAGCGCTTTGTTGTTGATATTAAGCGGGCTGGCAACAGCTTCTGCACAAGGCAATACAGTATCCCTTTCATTACCGCAGGTAAATCACAGTGCACTGGGTTATGGGGCGGATGTCAGCGGTGCCGTCTCCGATACGCTGTTTTATACCCTGGGCGGCGGCTCAGTGATCTCACAACCGGCAACCCGCCGTTCCCCGGCCAAACTGGGCGGACTGGAAATCGGCTGGAGTTCGGATTTTATGTGCGGCAACTTCGATTTAAAAACCACGGTCGGCAATCAGCTGAACGGCATTACCGAGGGGTTGAAGAACCTGATGAGTGAGGTGATCCAGGGTGCCACCGGCGCGGTAGCCAGTCTGCCCGCGATGGTTATTCAGCGTGCCAATCCCGGTCTGTATGACATGCTGACCAATGGGGTCTTGCAGGCCAATGTGGCGTTCGACAAGGCCCAGTTCAATTGTCAGAACATGGCCAAACGGATGATGGATTTTGCACAAAACAATAAATGGACACAGTCTGCCGCGATGCAGGAATACAAGACGCTGGTTAACAGCGGGGATGGTGATGCAGTGAGAATCAATAATGCCGGCAGCAAAGCCACCGGTACGGGCGGGCATCCGTGGATTGGCGGCAAAAAGCAGGGCGGCAGGGGACAGAATGCTATCCGCCCGACCCGCGATTTGGCCGGCGCGGGATTTAATATGATGAACAACCAACCTGTGCTGAGCCAGTCTGCTGTTCGCCCGCAACACTGTGATGGTGGTGCCTGCCGCAAATTCCAGAATGCGCGTGAGGCGGCCGATGCCGTGGTGAAAGTGCTGGGTGATCGGGCGATCCGCACCTGTGCCAATGCCGCGGAATGCACCAGTGGCGGAGAAAATCAACAACCGGGTGCCACGATGGCCGGCACGGGGTTTGCACCGATGCTGGAAACACATACTCAGGCCAATATTGAGCAACTGGTCAAGCTGGTCAATGGCACGGAAAAACCGACGGCAGCGAATCTGGCCAAACTGAAAACCGGCAGTCTGGCGGTGACCAAAGGGGTGATTCAGGCGTTGCAGCGTGATCCGGACAGTGCCGCGCTGACAGCACGTTTAGCGGGTGAGCTGGCCATGGCGGAAACGACTGAAACGGCGTTGTTGATGCGGCGGATGCTTATCACCGGCATGTCAGAGCCGAATGCGGCGGCCCAGCCGGAAGCCTTAGCTGAAGGGGAACGGCGGGTTGCGGCGCTGGACCGGGAAATCACCGCGCTGAAAAATGAAATGCAACTGAAACAGGAACTAGCCCGCAATTCTATTCTGACTATTATCGAACGGGAAAATGTTCGCATTCAGGCTCATCCACAAAAACAGGTGCCGGACAGTAGCGATGCGCGTTTTCACCGGCTGGAAATGCCCGGCAATAACAGTCGGTCAGGTCGGTGATGGCAGAAATAACAAAAGCACAGATGATTCGGTTAGTGAAAAAAGGGTTCAGGACAGCCCTGATTATCACTGCGGTCACCATTATCACGTTGGTGATGGGCGGCTCAGGACTTAATCATGCTGAAAAATTCACTGACCTTTATCATTGGATTGCAAAAACAAAACCGTTCTGGCTGGTCTGGCGGCTGGGCCTGTATCTGATGCTGGGCTGGGGCGGCTGGAAAATCTGGCAGGTTACCAAAACCAAGCCGGAATACCGTGCGGCGTTGTTGCGTATGATGATGGTCAGCCTGCTGTTTATCCTGCTGTGTGAATATGCCCTGTCAGGCCATTATTGAGGGAACGCCATGACCACAAACAGCTATCTGGAATATTTTCTGACCTTACTGGGTTGGATCGTCAACAATGGCCTGTGGCAGATCCTGATTGCTACGGGGTTGTTTACGCTCCCTTTGGTGATAAAGGTGATAGCTGTCTGGCTGAAAGTCAGGGAAAGCGGCGAAGAGGAAGGTTATGGTGGGTTACAGTCGCTGGCCCGTATTGAAAACACCCTGTACAGCGCCTTTTTCGTCATGATGATCTGCTGTGTGCCGCTGGTGAATGTCAGCCTCAGTACCCTCCAGTATGATCAATCCAGAGCGAAAAGCTGCGGCACCTGGACACCCAAGGCACCCAGCGACAGCAGTTATGCACCGGTGATGTCCAGCCTCAATCATCAGACCGCTGCCGTGCCGCTCTGGTGGGCAGTGGTGCACCGCTTGTCAAAGGGCCTGACGCAAGCGGCGGTTGCCACCATTCCCTGCTGGCCTGATTTGCGGCAACTGCGTTTTGACGTGCAGCACACCCGTATTGCCAACGCCGCACTGGCGGCGGAATTGCAGGATTTTACCAATTACTGTTATGCCTTAGCGTTGTATCAGTGGCAACAACGGGATCAGGGGCAAACCACAGATCCGGCCACACTGCATGATATCGACTGGCTGGGCAGCCGCACGTTTTTAGCCGGTGACTATAACACCCTGCAATCGCGCACGCCCAGAGCCAATTACCCATGGAACGAGAGCCGGGACAGCGGCCGACCCAATACCGGGCAGGGCGGTTATCCGACCTGCAAAGCGTGGTGGTCAACACCCCAAACCGGACTGGAAGCCAGAGTGCTGGCGCAGGCCGATCCGGGATTATGGCTGCGTTTATCAGCGGCCCTGAAAATGATGGGAAAAGACAGTCGTGAATATAAAGAAGCGGTGATCCGCCGTCTGGTCAGTCCGGTTAACCTGGCGGTGTCGCAGGACGGCTATGTGTATGCCGGCTATGGCGGCAATGCAGATTTTACCCTCTGGGACCGGTTCAGTCGGGTTGGTGCAAGTGCGGGCGCGATGTTGGGCGGATTGATTGCCTATCCGATGTTTGATGCCGTGCGCCAGGCCTTGCCGATGATGCAGGCGGTGATCCTGATGGCATTGTATATTCTGCTGCCGTTGATTTTGTTATTTGCCGCGTATGAATTTAAGACCGTTTTTACGCTGACGTTTGTGATTTTTGCGCTGAACTTTCTCACCTTCTGGTGGGAAACCGCCCTCTGGCTGGACAGTTTTCTACTGGAAGCCCTGTACGGTTCAGAGACCCACAGCCTGTTTAATCTGGCGGGGTTGCAGAACACCTCCGATGACTTAATTATGGGGCTGGTGATGGGCACGCTGTTTATCGTCCTGCCGATGGTCTGGCTGGGGGCACTGGCGTGGGCCGGCGTCCGGATGGGGGATATGGCCGGTATGATGAGCCAGGGCGTGGGACAGGTCAGGCAGTCTGCCGGCATGTTCGGGCAGATGGTGATGCAGAAAATGATGTCAAAGGGAAAATAGCAAAATGAGAATTTTCTCTTTCAATGCAGGGTGGAATGATTTTACAGGTTGCATGTCCGATATTATTAGACCGATTTTTCAATAAAAACAGATTAAGCCGGAAGATAAATATTCTTTCGGCTTTTTTGATAGTTATCACATGATGTTGTCTTCGTGAATATGTATCATGTTCATGAAAATTTCGTAAGCGTCAGCTAAACTACACCTTGTTTATCACCTTTTTTCCATGGCAGCAGTTTTCCCAGATCCGGGGCGAGCTGGCATAACTCATCCAGACAAGTCATGACATAATCGAAGGGGATCATGCCATTGGCTTTCGCCGTTTCAATGACACTGTAGAGGATCGCTCTCGCCTGCGCACCGCGCGGGGTATGGCTGAACAGTCACACCTTTCACCTGATGACAAACGGTTTGATCGCCCTTTCCGCCCGGTTATTGTCGATCGACAAGCGACAGTTCTCCAGATAGCGGAGCAGTTTGGGCCATTGGTTGCCCAGGTTGGGTGATGAAGGGACAACCTCCCCTGTTTTCGATATTAAAAACAAGCGATTAAAGGAACTGTGTAAACAGGTTGATGAGCTTAAAGCAGACGATCAGGAAGTGATCTACCGCATTCTGGATATGGCGATCACGCAGGAGAAGATGAAGCAGGTAATGCGTTGATATTTAATCATGGCTGAACGCAATTCAGCACCAGAAGTGACCATTTCCAAAACACAGCACCGTGTGAAAGTCGGCTATGTTGGCATCTGCCACACCAACCGTAAAACCAAAGTCCCCACTCGTTACTCACAAAGCCCCAGCCTCCAGCTTAAAGGCGACTGGCTGAAGGAAGCGGGATTTGACACCAGAACCGGCGTTACTGTGAGGATTTCACAGGGGGGAATCGTGCTGATCGCCGACTGCAACGAGGTGCAGGAACTGCGCGAGCAGCTTTATCAGGTGCGGCAGGTGGTAAAAGGGATTAAGGACGGGATGTTTAGTGTGCTGAACAACGGTGGCTAAATAAAAATAGCCGGGAAGATTTTATTTCTTTCCCGACTTATCCGTAATTATACCAATCTAACTTGAAGATGCAGGTTTTAAAATCTGAAAGTTGTCAGTCAGTCTAGTCGTGAGTTCTTTCGCTTTTTCTGGCAAAGTGACATGAAAAAAGTGACGAAGGGTTTCACGGAATGTCTTCGCATCCGGAAAATAAACATTGTTACGTACTTGCTCATTCATATACTTCCACAATCGCTCTATTGGATTGAGGTTTGGGCTGTAAGGCGGTAGGTAATGCAGTTCAATATTAAGGACATATGCCACCTCTTTCACCAATTCTGCCCGGTGGTAACCCGCCCCATCCAGAATAATATGAATTTTTTGCGAAAGTGGGTAAGTTTCTCTAATAGCGCCGAAAAAATACGCGATATTTTCGGCATTGATACTCGGGTATTCACGGATCACGGTGTCTTCAATTCGTTGTAAATTGAGGGCGCCCAGAAGATTGAGACGGGTACGACTGCCGGTGGTTTCGACCACTTTTACCTGATTTTTCCCCGCTTTCATCCAACCATAGCTGAGCTTTGTGGACTGCGAAGGATGCACCGCATCAATAAATAGGATAGGTTCATTCTGACCTGCCCGGTCTTTCAGAGACTGGTAGTCATCAATAAATTGTTGCTGCTTATCCGCATCGAATTTATGAGGAACGCCCTTTGGCTTTTTGTAGCTGAAACCTTGTCGGTGAAGCCATTTCGTCATGCCTCCCACGCTGAAAGACACCTGCCAACGAGCTCGTACATAATCCACAATTTGAGCGGTCGTATGCAGCAAATTTGCCGTCAAATAATCAACCAGATCGGCGGTTTGTTTGGCAGAGAGATGGCTTTCAGAACCGCCATTTTCGGGGGTGAGTTTTTCCTGCGCGATGAAATCTTTTAGGTGACGGCTTACCGTAGTTTCATGAATACGTAAGGCCTGAGCAATCATCTGAGCTGTCCAGCCCTCTGACGCCAAAAGCACGGCCTTGATGCGATCACAGACTCGACTATCACGAGTGGTATCATGCATCAATTCGAGGGCACGTTTTTGTTCTGGTGTCAGATGAATTTTCATGATTGCAAGCATGATCGGGTTTGGATAAGAAATCAAGCATCTTCAATGGCGATTGGTATATATTTTTTTATCTGGATGATTTGTTGCTATAGAAAATGCTTTATAAATCGCTATCCCAACACTTTCAAAATCTGAATCAGCAGGAAGACATATCATGTCGTCTACTAACATTGTTTCCCATTTATTGATATTGAAATTGTCGAAAGGAATAATTTCAATTCGGTTTCTATCAAAATTCCTCTGAGCAATAACCAACCTACTAGTCCTTAACAGTTCTGAATAAGACTTTGCACCAATCCAGCCACAAAGTTGTTTCCTCAGTTCCTTCAACTCCCACGGAGAATAAGAAGGTTTAATAGCCCCATAATTATCAATAGCTCTTAACACACTCTCACCCAGCAAGGAATAGTTTATGTCTATAGGCAACGAATTTGTTAATGCTACATTTTCACTGGGACATTCACTCTGTCGCTCATCTTGTTTCGAACGCTGAATGATAAAATATTTATCCCCATACTCGTAAATAATGGCATCGTGTTTTTGCATATTAGCCCTACAAGTTTCCAATGGTTGTTGGATCTATTCTGTTCACACTCGTTGGCCCTATAGTCGTTCCAGATAAAGGACCGCTCTCAATAATGCCTCCATTTTGGGACAGTAAAGGATATCCTTTCGTTTGGTTTTTAGTGAATGGAGCCGTTGTTGATGCTTTTGCATCTACTAACTTAATCGGTGAATTAGGTGATGTTATTGCATTATCAACAATAACTCTGTAGTTAACTGGATTACCATTAGCATCTAAAGGACGAATATAGACCTGCTCAAATACATTATTTGCACCATATTTATTCTGAGCAGCCTGAGTAACAGTAGCTTCCCACGTTTTTCCGTTAGCTCTATTTTGGGCTAACTGTTGAGGTGTACATTTTAACCCAAGAGGATCGATCCATGAGAGGGGATTCGGTGCATACCGATATAAGTTAATGCCCCCCGCCAGCCCTATCGGGTCTTCGGGACTACCCCGACACGGTCATACTTTTTGAAGCGATTTTTCCGTTTACTATCAGCACGTTAAAGTACCCACCTTACCCGTTTCGCCCACGCCCGCGAACTCAAAACGCTGATACGCACTTTCAGGATTTTTTTGCCCTGCGCCGGAAGGCAGTATAGCCGCGATTTTCGGCCATGATGGGCTGAACCGCCGGATTTTGTGACCGGTTTCCCTTTCGGCAACGGGCGAACGTCGCCCAACTTGTTTGGGCGGCGGGCGGCCGTTCTGCGGGTGCGGGCGGCACAGAGCCTGCCAGCGGCGCCCCTGCGACGCTCTGGGGCACGGAACGTTCAGGTACAACACTGTGTTTGCATGACAGCGGGTTTTGTTCAAGGGAAGCCCCCTGCGGGGGCTGCACGGGGCGGAGATGGCGAGCACGGCAACGAGCAACGGAGCGCAGCGCAGTGCGAGCCGCGCGCCGCCAGTGCAGCGGGGTTGGGGCGGGGGAGGTAAAACCGGAGGCCGCAGGCCGACCTGCCTTCAGGGTTGTTGGCTGGACGCAGCAAAGCAGCTAAAGAAGAACACGGATTGCTGAGGACTGGCTCAGAAGGTCAGAGCAGAAGGCGCCGCCTTGTGCGCCACACCCTGCGATGCCGAACAGCGGGGGCGCAGACATAATGTTAATTAGGCGATGCGAGCCGCTTTGCGGTGTGCCTGACTGGCACGCACATGAACGGCGAGTTTCGCCTAATTCCCTCGCATTATGTTGAATAGGCTTTGGGCGGCTACGCCAGCGTGAACGGGGACACCGTGGCCGCCGCCGCTCATTGCCTATTTACCCCCGCCGACGCCGAGGCCGACGGGCAGTCCGGCCACGGTCTGCCCCTGCACCGCACCCTGCCCAACTCAACGGGGATTATCGGGCTGTCCGCCACGTTGGGCGTGGTTGTCCAGTGCTGTGCTGTCAGCCATGCTGTGCCCTGAACGGCTCTCCGGGGGTTCGGTATGGCTGTCTGTTTTCGGTAAGGCCGGATTGTCACGTTCGGCCGGATGGGTCTGTTGATGCACTTTCTTGAGCTGGCCGATGGCCACCCGGGTATAGAGTTGCGTGGTATCCAGCTTCTCATGCCCCAGCATCGCCTGGATATGCCGGATATCCGCCCCGTTGTCCAGCATCTGCGTGGCCATTGAGTGCCGGAACAGGTGACAGGCGCCCGGCTTGTCAAGTCTGGCCTGCTGCCGGATGGCTTTCGCGGCGATGTGCGTCAGGTGGCCCGGACTGAGCGGCCGGCCTTTTTGTGAGATAAACAGATACCCGCTGTCATGCTGCCCGGCCAGTTCGGGACGCACCTGCGCCAGATAGCGTTCCAGCCAGTGCAGCGCCCGTTCCCCGACAGGCACCACCCGGTCTTTGTTGCCCTTGCCCTGCCGGACAATCACGGCGCCCCGTTCGACGTCAATATCACTTTGTCTGAGCTGGCGCAGCTCCATGCGCCGGATGCCGCTGCTCCAGAGCACTTCCAGCATCACCCGGTTGCGCAGCCCCAAGATACTCTGGTCATCCAGGCTGTCCAGCACCCGTGCTGTTTCACCTTCACTCAGTATCTGGGCGGGTAACCGCTTCTCTTCTTTCGGCAACACCAACTGCTCGGCGGGGTTATAGAGGATGTGGTGCCGTTGCAGCAGCCAGCGGAACCACAACCGCAGCGTGCTCAGGCGTTCACGCTGCCCGTTATGACCGTAAGGCTGGCCGTCGGCCTTGCGGTAAGCCCGCAGGTAGCGCTGCCAGCTTTCCAGCAACCCCAGCGTCACCTGCGCAGGATAACGGACGGTGCGCTGTTCGCACCAGTCCACGAACGGGAGCAGCCGTTCCCGGTAGCTTTCCAGCGTGCGCGGGGCTTTTCCCTGTGCGGCCTGCGTATCCAGATACGCCTCCAGTTGCTGGCGTAAGGTGGCGAGCAGAGGGGGATGTGAGCTTGTCATCGGAGTTTCCTTCTTTTTTATTGTGTGAGTGAGAGAGGGGACAGTACGGCCGGGGGGGAGTTAGGGAAGTGGCCGGAACAGTGATTTTTGCCTGAGGCCGACCGCGTTGACCGGAAGCCTTGCTATACCTGACGTTGCCGGGATTCAGCTGACCCGACTGCCTGCCGACGGGATGCCGACCTGTGGGCGACTGCTCATCCCTTTACCCCGACCGGAGAAGATCATACTGTCCCGGTCAGGGGGCTATCAGGCCGCACAGGTGCGCCGCCTCGCTGCCGTCACCGTCAAACAGCAGTTCATAGGCGAACGTCAGGCCGCGGCGGTGCAGTAACAGGTATTCCATTTCGACCAGCCGGGACAGGTGCACCTTGAGCTGGGTATCGCCCCACTGCACCGTATCCCGTAACTGCTTGCGGGTAAACATCATTTCGTGGCGGGGCTGGCCGCTGTCCCGTATCCAGTCCTGTATCAGCAACAGTAACTTGCGCGTCTGCGGCGGCATCTCGTCGAGCGTCCGGCCTAAGATGTCATGTGCGAGCTGGTTCGCCAGCCGGATATCGTCCTTGCTGACTTCGATGTATTCCAGCACCCTGCCGCGATGTTCAGCCACCTTGACTTCCCGCTGGTACTGGTGAAGCAGTGCGATGCTCTGGATTAAGGTCAGGTATTTCATATGGTCACGCCGGGTGCGGGTTTTGTCTGACATAAAGGTCAACTGGCTGGCGTAAGGATTGACCACATTCAGCGGTTTCAGCAGCCGCTGGGCGTTCTGGTGCAGTTCAGTGAGGTAGTCCCGTTCGTTCTCAGCCAGCAGGCCTTCGAGCGTCTGCTTATGGCGCTGCACCGCATGGATAGCTTCGGTCTGTTCGCGGGATTCATTGACGGTCAGCACCAGACAGCGGTTCAGCAGCTCTTCATCGACATCAATGGCGGTCGTGGTCAGCATCAGCATCACCGGGCCTTTCACCGTGTAGCTTTTGGTCACCAGATTGCCCGTGGTTTCGTCCTTGCCCGTGCTCGCCATGGTCAGCTCACCGTCACTCTGCAACAGCTTGAGCGCATAGGCCGCCTGCCGCACCCCTTCTTCTTCGGCAATGGCGAGGATTTTATGCTGGAGATTGGTTTCACCGAGGTAGAACAGGCTCTGGCCGGTCATGGCGCTGTACTGGATACGCTCTTCTTCGGGGATCAGGTTGAGCACGGCGTCCATTAATGATGATTTTCCCGCCGCACTGCTGCTCTGGATCAGGACGGCTAAGGGTTTGGGCAGTTTGCGGCTCACCGCCGCCAGATAGCCCGCTAACAGGTTGGTTGATTCACCGACCACGCCACAGGCGGCTAAGTCAGCCGTGATACGTTCAATAAGATTTTCAGCTTGCAGCAAGGCCAGTGCCGCTTCCCGTTCCGCTGTCCCCATCGCCGGGGCTTTCTGTGCCGTGCCCGCGGCCGCCTGCTGCTGCCACTGTTCCACCGCCAGTAACACCTGCCCCAGTGAGCGGCGCAGTTCCGCTTCTCCCAGCCCCAGTTCGGTCGCGGCCAGCCGGGCATAGCTGTTGCGGCTGCGGGCGCTCATCAGGTCAACCCCGTCGGCGAACAGCACCCCGCTTTGGGTGTCCAGTACCTGCGCATTGAGTTTCATCGCTGCCGCCCCTGCCCTGGCTGCACTTAAGCCCCGCAGGCACCAGCGTAATATGCCGATGGAGACCAGCAGTTCACCGTGATCACCGGATTCACAGACCACGCCCGGCGTTACGTTGGGCAGGGAGGCAGCCGCTAAAGAAGCCGCTGGTTCTGGCGCGGTGACGAGTTCCGCTGTCTGCCGCTCAACGATCTCCATGCCTGCCACGGCCTGCATCGGCACCGCGCCCTCAATCAACAGCGAGAAGGCGGTTTCCGGCTCGGCCAGCTGGCACAGATAACTGTTCGCATCCCTGTCCGGCGGGAACACCACGCGCAACGGGGCGATCCCTTTGGCGGCCAGCGCAGCCGCCAGTTTCACTGCAGCGTCATTGCCGGCATGGTCATTGTCGAACGCGATCAGGATTTGCTTAATGCCGTGCTGTTCGAACGCCTGCCAGTGATCATCCGTCACCCCGTTCACGCCATAGGCGGCGGTGACATTACGATGACCGGACACCCAGAACGACATCGCATCCATCAGTGATTCACACAGGATCAGGGTCTTGGACGCACTCAGCGCTGCGGCATTCCAGACCCCGGCCTGTTTGCCCGGCAGATAGAGATGCGCGACCGTGCCGCCACGCAGCCGATCACCGATTTTACGCCCGTACATCTCCTGCACCTGCCCCTCAGGGCCGATCACCGGCACAACCAGCGAGCCGACAAAATGCTCATGCCCCGACTCACGCATGATGCCTGATGTCCGTAAGCGGCGGCGGATCTCCTCGCCCGCTTTCACTTTTTTCGGGGGCAGGCGGTAAGCCAGCGTGCGGTTGGCAAAACCCAGCTTGAACTGCGCCACTAATTCAGGATGGTTGAGCCGCCGCTTCGCCAGATAATCCTGCGCTTCCGGCGCATTCAGCAGGGTATGGTGATAAAACTCAACCACCCGTGCCAGCAGCGCCTGTTGCCCGACCGCCTCCCCGGCCAGTTCCGCAGGCTGCACCAGCGGCTCGACCGAGGGATTAACACCCAGCACGGCACGCAACCGTTCCACGGCATGACGCAGGCTCAAGTTTTCGGTTTTCATCACCCAGTCCAGCACCGACCCGCCCGCGTCGCAGCCAAAGCAGTGATAGAGATTTTTCGATGGGGTAATCACCATGGAGGGCGTTTTCTCTTCATGGAACGGGCACAGCACGGTCATGTCCCTGCCGCGTTTAAAAAGCTGCCGCCCCTGCTGCTTAAGGATAGCCACCAAGGAGACGGCGGTTTTCAGGTGCTGTAATTCTGCGTCGGGAATGCGAGCCATATCATAATCCTTTAAAATCACGTCAAGGTCACTATTGACCTATATAATACAGGTCAATATAATACTTTCAAGACTTAGATTAAAAAAGGACACCTATCATGATGAACAAACACATTAACTGGCTTTGTTCATTTATGACTGATTTTGGTAAACGGCTTGCTGGATTACGCAAGGAAAGACAGCTTACACAACTGGAACTGGCTAATTTGCTGGATATTCAGCCCCGGATGGTTGGGCGCTGGGAGCAAGGGCAGGTTAAGCCACAGTTTGACTACATTATTAAATTGGCACAGTTACTTGAAGTCAGTATTGACCATTTGCTATTAGGCGAGGAAGGCACAACCGCACCTGTTTTTGATATTAAAAACAAGCGGCTAAAAGAGTTGTGCCGGCAGGTTGACGCGTTAGCCGCAGAAGATCAGGACGTCATTTGTCATTTTCTGGATATGGCTATCACGCAAGAGAAGATTAAACAGGCAATTAATATCACACGCTAAGAGTTAACGCGTTCTGATTGTGTTGGAGCACAACCAGAACGCTCACCACAACCAACTACGTAGGAGTTGAATGATGGCTAAGGCGCATTCTAAGCAAAACCGTGCGGTAAATAAAGCAGCGAAAACAGAACGTTATTACACCGTGGGATACGTCCCGCAAAACGACAAGGCCAAAGCACCGCCCGCGATACACCTTAAGGGGCAGTGGCTTAAAGCAGCGGGCTTTGAGATTGGCAGCGCGGTCACAGTGAAGATTATGGAGGGCTGTTTAGTGCTGATCCCCGACAGCGACGAGGCGAACAGCCTCAAACAGCAATACCAGCGCCAGCGGGCGCAAATCAGTGACATTAAGCTGAGAATGCGTGAACTGATTGGAGATTACAAAAGCGGCTAAAAGCAGGGAGTGAGCCGCTCTTAACAAAACAAAGCCGGAAGATCACGGGGATCTTTCCGGCTGTGTTGGATATTAATCTCTACTCATCATATTCGATAGTTGCTTCTAAGGCAGCTCTCAGCCAGTCCCAAAATGATTCGAATTTACTTACATTTTCATATCCTTCACTTGAAAAATCATGAATGATAACAACCTGATCGGGATTATCCTTATCCCAACAAGCAACATCATCATTATCTTCTCGCCGAGCGAAAGGAATAATATCTCTGTTTGGATATCTCTTTTTCAAACCATCATAGCGAACTCTGAGCCGTTCTCCCTCCAAAATGATCCAAGGATCAAAATCAAGTAAATTTTGTTCAATTATCCTTTTAAATTCACGTGGATAAGAAAACCATTCTGGAAGTTCTGATTTTGTTAATAGTTGTTCCATATTAATCAAGAGATCCTATAACATTTGAACCATCAGGATATCTATTTCTATATCCTGCACTTTGTTTTCCTATGCGAAGATTAATAGCTTCTTCCCATGTTGATGGTGTGCCTTTCTTCGTTGTAAAACGTTCGACAAATTCTGTTGGCAGTGGTGATGAACCATCATGAATTCGGGCTTTAACATTAACACCAGCCCTTGATGCAGCTAAAACCCTAGTGTTATCTATTGTTGTCAGTCCGCCATCTTTCATGCTAACTACATCAATTGGATCACCCGCCCAACCTTTAGCTTTCATGCTTTGGGTTATTTCAGCAGCACCATTAACAGAATTCTGGCTAAACCTGATAGTCCTCGGATCTAGCTCAACAACCTCTGGTAGGGTACGCGGTTTGGATGCTCCAGCATCCCCTTTATTCCCAACCCCACCCGCCAGACCGTAAGGATCTATCCACTTCGCCGGATTATGCACATACCCGTACGGATTCACCCCGCCCATCAGCCCTATCGGGTCTGCCGAGATGTACTGTGCCGTGTCCGGATTATAGTAACGAAAACGGTTATAATACAACCCACTCTCTTCATCCGCATATTGGCCGCAGAACCGGAGGTTACAGTTAACATGATAATCCGGATCGTTCGACGCAATCACCTGCGATTTCTCTGCTTTTCCCCACGTCTTCAGCCGCTGCGCCCAGATCAGCACGCCCTGCTCATTCAACATTTCTCGCACGGTGCCCTGATGGTCGCTGACAATATAATGCAGCTTACCTTTTTCAACGCGCGCGGACGGCGTGAGCGCCCCCGGCTCATACAGCCAGCGCACGCGGCTGTCCAGCGCCAGCGAGCCATCGGCGTAAACCGGCGTTTCCTCAACCAGCTGGTCACCGCTCCACAGGTAGTCGTGTCCGTAAATGGCCGTGGCGCGTGGCGTCAGGTCCGGCTTGCCGTCCAGCCACCTTTTCAGGTTCGCCGCTGTGAGTTTTCCATCGTGAATTTTGAATTTGCGTATTCTTCGACCAAAAGCATCGTAGCGATAATGCCAGCGCGAACCGTCCGGTGTTTCACACTGCGTCAATTGATTCAACACATCCCAGCGGTAGCGCCAAACCTGCGGCCGGAAGCCGTCACGTTGCTCAGTTTTTTCAATCAGCCGCCCATTGGTGTCATAACGATAGCGGGTATTGCCGTGCTGAACCACCCGCCCTGCCTGCTGGCGCTGGTCGATTTGCGTCAGTGCGCCATGTGCGTCTACCGGAATATGTTGGCTTAAGTTGCCATTAGCATCATAACTGAACTGCTCTTCAAACGGGCGGGCACCTTGATACAATGTCTGGGCTATCTGCCCGTTAGTATTGTAACGGTAACGGGTCTGTCCCCAGCGGCCATCATCAATCACCCGGATATTGTAGGCCCGGTCATATTGCCAGCTACGGTTGACCGCGGTTGCCTGCGGTGGGAAGTAGGGATCGTTTTGTTGCAGGGTTTCCCGGAACAGGGTTGTCGCCCGGCCTGCCGACTGATGCGCCAGCAAACCTGTCGCGGTGTAGCGGCTGGCGAGAATAAAACCGTGGTCACTTTCCCGCACGCTTTCTTGTCCCAGCGGATTATGCTGTAAAGACAACGGACTATGTTGGTTAAACTGGAAATGGTTTAACCGACCCATTTGGTTATAACCAAAATGCAACGTGTTCCCACCCAGCGTTTCTGCAGTCGGCAGGTCATTGAGATTATCCCATTCACGACTAATTTCACGTCCGTTCAGGCGTTCACTAATCAGATGTCCCGCTTCATTATACTCAAATTCCACCACTGCATCCGCTGAGGTGGCACGGGTCATCCTGCCCTGGATATCGTAGGCATAGTCAGTCACAGCCTGCAACTCAGAATACCATTTTCCTGCCTGCCAGTATTCCTGCCGCTGGATCTGGTCTTTAGCGGTATAACTAAAACGAATTAATTGACCGTTGGGATAGCGTGTCAGCGTCCGGCGGCCTGCACTGTCATAGGTATATTCAATTGTCCGTCCGGTAAAATCGGTTTCACGGATAATTTGCCCGGCTAAATCCCGCTCATAGCGATAGGTTTCACCTGTTGCCATTGTCACGCTGTTTAGGCGAATTAAGCGGTCATAACCAAAATGCAGAACTGTACCATCCGGGCGGGTGAGCCGGGTCAGCAGGTCAAATGCCCCATAGGTATAACGTGTGGTATTTCCCTCACCGTCCGTGACCGCCGTGATCCGGCGTTCATTGTCATAGTCAATGAGCTGTTTCACCCCATCCGGCAATTCAATCTCTGTGACACTGCCTTCCGGGCTGGCATGAAACGCGCAGTGTTGATAACGGGTTTGCTGGCCCAGCGCATCCGTCATACAACGCAGTCGTCCCAGTCCGTCCTGTTCGTAATGTGTGGTGTAACCGTTCGGTGCCAGTACCTGATGCAATCGGTGTTGTTCATATCCATAACGCCACTGGGCACCATCCGGTAATACTCGTCTGAGGACTTCGCCATGTTGGTTGTAACGGTATTCCTCACGCCGTCCTTGCGGATCAGTCACGGCGTCCAGGGCACCTTGTTCGCTGTAGTGAAAAATCCATTTTTTACCGTCCGGCAGTTTGGCCTGCAACAGCTGACCATATTCATCATAGTCATAGACAAATACATCACCGTAAGGCAGCGTGAGTTGGGTTAATTCACCATAGGGGGTGTATTCGAAGGTGGTTTTTCTGCCCAGCGGATCGGTTTCTGAGAGTTTATGGCTCAGGTCCCACTCAAGTACCGTTTCCCGTCCCAGCGGGTCAATTTTGCGGGTGATCTGCCCATCTTCGTTGTACCAATAACGGGTACAACCGCCTTCTGCATCCAGATAGGTGGTCACTTTGTTGACATCATCATACAAAAAACGATCTTGCCAGTAGCCTTGTGGGGTATTGACTGAGGTTACCCGTCCCTGTTTGTCATATTCCATCGACACGTCGGTTGTGTCTGTGTCATGCCAGCGGGTCATATAGCCATGGGGATCATATTCGTGCCACAGATGACTGAACTGAAATGAATGACATTCTGACAGGTAGCGTTGTGTATTATAATGGCAAGTCACCAGTGTCTGGCGAAGCGCTTCTGTCAGATATTCAATGGTTGTCAGCCGGTTCTGGTCGTAATTCAACAACAAACGGTAACCGTCGGAATGGGTGATTTGCGACAGCCGGTGCTTTCTCTCACCAAACGGATCTTCGTAATGGAAATCAATGCGGTTGTGATGACGATCACTGATGGCTGATAACAGTCGATGCTTACCCGCGTGCTGTTCAAAACTCAGGGTTAACTGAGTCTGACGGTCAAACAGGTGCAACCCTTCAGTCAGTGTCCCAAACAGCAGATAATGCCCGGCATGCAGGTTTACGGAAAAGACCTTTTCCTCCGGCGTGTGGAAAGTGTAAACGACGCCATCGGCATCGGTGAAGTGGGTCACTTCACCATCCCGCCTTAAGTGCTGTGACCAGTCATCCGCCCACTTCAGGCCGAACAATCCCGAAAAATTCGCTGTTGAACGGTAGGTTCGGGTCAGTGACAAGGGCAGGGTGCCGGGCAGAGAGAGCATCGGCCACTGTTGCAGGAAGTCTCCTGTGGCCATATCAACCGGGTCACCACAGCAATCATCTTGTTTCGGTTTTTTGCTGTCTTTTTGCGTTGATTCCTTCGGTTTATTAGATGTGGCCGTTCCTTTCTTATTACGAGAAAACGGAAATAAGCCAGCACCAACCACCAACCACTGCAACCACTTATTGTTTTCCTGCAGAATGGGCAGCGCTTCCCCCGTTTCCTTGGTAATGGAAATAGACCCGGCAGCACTGTTAATATTGGCGTCACAGGTGGTGCGGTGTCCCAGCCGGGCAATCGGCTTACCGTTGGCAAACACCGTCTTCGCGCCCTCGGCAATCATCCCCGGTGGGTGGTCACTGCACGCCACCGGATCACCCTTCCGCGCCACAGCTTTCCCCTCAAAGAACACATTGGGTGATCCTTCCAGAACCGTTCCGGTATTGCTGCCATAGCTGCCAAGCGCGGCACCGACGCTGGCACACACTCCCCCGGCAAACCCCCCGGCCAGCCCTCCGGCTACGGCTCCTGCGATAACAGCCAGTGCTACACCGCCCGTTCCGACCACCAGTGCACCCACCACAACCGCCGCGACGGCCCCCATTAAAATTCCACCCAACGCGCCCCATAGCCCCGCATTCTTATTCTGGTGAGCAATGGCATCGCCTTTCCGGGCCGGATTTTCTCCTTCAGTGGACACCTTCTGTTGCCCGAATATGCCGGCAAGCATTGGAGCCACTGTAGGGGCAATCGCCTCTCCCACCCAGGTGCCAATTTCCGCTCCGGCTTTCGCCGACGCGACGCCCGCTACAAACGCCGCCCCACCGACGGGGCCACCCGCAGCAACAGCATAGGTGCCTGCGGCAGCCAGACTTGCTTGTTCAAATTCCTCACTTTGCAAAAAGGTCAGTGCCTTATCCGAAAAGGAGGGGTCGGTTTGTGGCGGTGCGGGAGCGGGTTGCCCGCCCCGTGCTGATGACGGTACGTAAACCTGCGGTGGAATATAGGGGCGCCCCGCCGCTGCTGCCCCGGTCATGACACTTTGTGTTACGCTCATATCACACCTCCCTGTTATGGGTTAGCCTTCTGCTCACCACGCAGCCGGAAGGTTGCCATCATCACTTGCATCTGTTCCCGCTGTGCCGACGTCATTTCGCCCTGACAAGTGCCCGTGAAAATCAAGACTTCCTTGGGGGCATTCAGCATCATCATTAACTGGTGAACAGCGCCATTCGGTGCGCGCCAGCGAAACTCAAAAGTTTCGGTTTCAAACCCGTTTAGTTCCCCCGCCTCATGGGCTATCGCTTCATAATCTTTCAGCTGATTGCCAATCGCAGCCATTTCCCGCGCGGCAAACTGGTTGAAGGCTAACCCCCATGGCAGACTGTCACGGGAGATAGTGAAACTGGTGCCACTTTTTTCATCCGGGCTGTTCAATACCAGAATACTCGCATCCTGCCAGCTGGTCGGCAGCATGATGGTACCCTGATTGAAGTGGAAAGGGGATAAGTCAGGTTTATTCATCATAACTCCTTGTCTTTTTCCTGTGATTTCAATGAGAAAAATGCTTTATTTATTCAAATTAATCGCGCCACCGAGCACGGTTATACCGCTGTCATTCAGCTCAATACTGGAACCGCCAAATGAAATTTTGATGTTTGCCTTCGTCATTTGGATGGTGCCGCCGCCTACTTTCAGCGTGATATCATCTTCCGCTTCATACAACTGTGTCCCCGCGCCGGCTTTACCCGCCGCTGTTTTTACCTGCACCACATTGGCTTCAGTACTGCGTTTTTGGCAGATGTTCTCTGTCAGGTTGCCCTGTTCCACGGTCTTGTGTTCATCACCTGTCTGAATGATTAAGTTTCGGTTACCGGCTTCCACCACCAGGATCTGGTCATTTTTTACCGTGGTATGCATGTCCTTTTGTGCATGCAGGGCAAGTCGTTCACTCCCTTTGGCATCCTCAAACAACAGTTCGTTATACCCTTCGCCCTTGTGGGTCTTGGAGCGGAACGCCATCTGGGTTTTGCTGCCCGGCAGCCCGCCCGGCGGGATATTGCTGGCGTGGTAGGTTCTGCCGGTCACTATCGGCTGGTCCGGTTGGCCGGGCCAGGAAATTCCCCCCCCCCTTCCCTTGGCGAGTGCGCGGGGATGGCCAGCCTCCCCCCACCCCTGCCCTTCCCCCCGGGTTGGTTGACCGGTATTCCAGCAGGAACTTTTATTTTTCAGTTTGGCCGTCCCGTTCCCCCGGGAAACTGGAAGGGGACGCGGCCGTACTGGTCACAAAAGATTTCTTCCCCTGCCGGTCCGACGACGGTGGCAATTTGCGGGCCGTCAATGCGCGGTTTTGGCAGCGGCGTTGGCCGCCAGTGCTGGTTGTGGCGGATAAAGCTGAACTCGCTGTGCAGTGTGGTGCCGCTCCCGCCAGTCGTTGTTTCCAGTGCGCCCGGCTGGCTGCCGGTGTGGCTCGTGCTGACCACCTGCCACGGCTGGTTCAGGTCGGGGCGTGGGTGGTTAGTCAGGATGAACAGTTTGCCCGGCTGGATGGCAATGGCGTGACCGTGCCCCTGTCCGGTCAGCGCGTCATTGCGCAGGGCTTCCAACCGGTAGCGGGTGAACGCTTTGCCGTGGGCTTCGTCCTTGAACCGGCCGGGGTAGTCGTAATGCTCGTAATATTGCTCCTGTAGCTGTTCATCCTTCATCTGCTGACTAAATTCCGCCGGCCACGCCGGGTTCTTGAAGGTGTAATCTTTCAGCTCAACCTTGGCCGGGCGCACCTGCGCGCTGCTGGTGAAACTGGTTACCGACGGCTCGCCGGTGGTGCTGATATCATCCGGCTGGTACGGCAGCATGATGCCCGGCGGCACCGAGCCGGCGTCATCGGCGAACACCAGCGTGTTGCGTCCATTGCCGCATTCGAAGAAGTAGAAGATGCCTTCTTCCGCTGTCAGCCGTTGCAGGAAGTCAAAGTCACTTTCCTGATACTGCACACAGAATTCCCGTGCCGGGTGTGGCTGGCGCAGGCTGAATACTATGTCACGAATGCCATGCTCTTTGAGCAAGGTGGTGAGGATGGTCACGATATCCTGCTGCTGGAAAATACGCGAGTTCTGCCGCAGGGAGGTGCGCCATAAATCCGGGCAGATGGTCATCTGGTAGGTGGTCTGGTGCAGCCCGGTGTTGCCCTGTTCAAAGCGGGCGACGCAGCCACTGATACTGCGCTGCTCTTTGCCGTCCTGCGTAATGGTGAGCGTGGCATTGCGGTCAAGAACAGCGGGGAAGTCAATCGCCGGGTCGGCACTCGCCAGTCCCACGCGGAGGTGAAAGGGCCGGGAGAAGCCTTCGCTCAGTGTAAAATCGGTGACGACGAACGTTTGTGGCGGCAGGACACCTGCCGTCAGGGTAAATTGCAGGCCGCTCGGTGCTGCCCCACTGCCTGACAAGCCGGCACCGGCCTGTTGCAGCACTCTGGCCGCGCCGCTGTGACCGGCTGCCGCTTGCTGCGCCAGACTCTGACGGCCACCAAGTGAACCGGCAAAACCACCGGGATTCATCAGGCTACCCTTACCCCCAAGGCCGGGCGCCTGTTTTGCGAATCCCGCTATTTGCTCTCCCTGTTTCAACAGGGATTGCCCCTTCTGCAACTTCGTCATGTGTTTTTTTATTGACATTGTGTGGTTTCCTTATTTTCATTGGTTGCCTTCAATGTTTGTTTTCCCACTGGATTTCTGTACGCAGTCCGGCCTCCGGGCTGGCATTCACCGCGTTCAGGCCAGATGCACAGGCAGGAAAGGGACAGGCAAAGCGTGCCCTGCTTGCCCGTGCCTTTTTCTCATTATGATGGGTTGCTTAACATTCTATCGGTATGTTCTTCGTTAAATTCGTTATAAATTATGTCAGTAGGTAAATTAAGAATGTTATTTTATTGATTTAAATATAAATTAATTTGATGTCTATTTTACCGCTGTTTGAGAAAAATCTGATCGATAAAGAAACCGTAAAGGTCTGCTTTTTTGATTTTCAGAAAATCAATGGATTGCTGACTGTTGTCACGATCTTATCCACGCTGAACTTTCTCACCGTCTGATGGGAAACTGTCCGTTGATTGGTGTGGATCGGGGTACGGATGGGGAATATGGTGGACATGATGAACCAGAACGTGGGGCAGGTCAGATGGTCAGTCAGCAGGTTCGGGCAGATGATGACGCAAGAAATCCTGCCCAACGGTAAATTATTTAATGGGGTGACGGTATTAAGAATACTCTGAATATTGCCTCATTTATCCCCTTTTATCATCCTATTCAGGGTATTTTGGTGCTGGTTTAACCGACAATTTAGATGAATATGCTTAATGTGACCGCGGCTATGGTGTGGTGATATTAACTTATTGCCGTTTTGTTGCATGTCTTTAGTTAAATAGTCTAAATATGCGCCATTGTGATCAACTTCTTGCCAATCTGATTGAAAATTAAACCGCTCCGGCCATAATACCTTATCTCAAATTTTTCTGACTACCATTCAATAATCATTAAGTATCCGACTGGTTCAATTATGGCAACGGTGACTCGCAGCAACATGTTCGCAGGGTTGGCCGGATGGGCTGTATTTGCTGTTCAGCCTGTGCAGGCAGATGACCAACCTTTTATTCATCAGACGCAGCAGCAGCAGGCGTTAGAGCAACGCCTGGAGGCTACCCTGACGTTATTGTCGTTATTTCAATCCGGTCAGGGATCTTCTCATCAGCAGGTTGCAAAAAATGACCATCACGGCTTAAAACTCACCGAACGGCCGGTGCCGGAGAAAGAAACGGTTGCCACTCAAAGTCACTTAAGGACATTATTGTAATGTAAATGATTTTGATAATTATTTATCTGTTTATTTTAAATAAGGCTATTTTAAACAACCCATTGTCATAGTGTTTTTGTGTTATTAGGAAGAAAATCACATGTTACAAACAGCAGAAAAAATCGGTTGGGATGAATTATTGGATGAGTACTTTTTTTCACATATGTTGCGGCCGACAAGCGAGTGGAGCTACAGAAAGGTGAAGCGGGGATTTGTCAATTTTATGGGGGAAACAGTGCAACCGGATGAGGTGACTCACCGGGATGTCCTGAAGTGGCGGCGTTACCTTCTGGGGGAAAAGAAGCAGTCCAGCCATTACCTGGAACAGTAAGGTATCTCACCTACGGGCGGTTTTCAATTTCGGGATGGAAAGAAAATTATTGCCGCATACCCAGAATCCGTTTAATGATGCAGCGGTCAAAAAAGAGAAGAAAAAGAAGAAAATCCTGAGTAAATCCCAGATCACCCGCATTTATCTGCTGATGCAGCAGTATGAGGAAGCAGAGCGGACACAGGCACCCCCACGGGGACGGCGCAGTGCCCTGTATCCGTGGTATTGGTTGACGGTACTGGATACATTGCGTTTTACGGGCATGCGCCTGAATCAGTTGCTGCACCTGCGGCTGCGGGATGTCAATCTGGAAAATAATTCCATTGAATTGCGCGTGGAAGGGAGTAAAAACCACAGTGAGTGGCGCATACCCATGATCCGGCAACTCAAGCCCCGGCTGGCACAGCTGGTCGAACAAGCGAAAGCCTGCGGTGCGGAAGACGATGATCCGCTGTTTGATTTAAGTCGCTTGCGTTTGCGTTATCATGGACAGGTGACCAGTTACAGTTACGATAGGGAAAATCAATACATACGCTCTTTCTTTTATCGTTTATCTAAAAAATGCGGTTTTGCTGTCTCCCCCCACCGTTTTCGTCATACCCTGGCCACGGAGCTGATGAAATCACCGGACCGAAATTTACATCTGGTAAAATGCTTGCTTGGGCACCGTAGTCTGGCGACCACGATGGAGTATATTGATATCGATATGGACATCGCGGGTAAAACGCTGGAGAGTGAGCTGGTGTTTTATATGGACTTTTCTGTATAAAGATAAAGTAACGTAAAAAAACCAGGGCAGATTTCAGTTTGAAAAGGAGGAAGTGTGAACTGTTCTGCATCAAAATTGATGGGATGGAAAAAATGTGAATATCTGATCCCATATCCAGTGAAGCTTTCTTCCTTAACCAACTCTTACTGAAAATTTTTCTTGGGCAGACCGCTGTCGATGGAAAATGAATGTTTTTACAGCTTGAAAAATTAAGGCTATGAATTAACCCATAATTACAGATGCGGACAAAAACGCCTGAATCATAACATGTGCTTACTGACTTTGCTGGCATTTTTTTATCACCAAAGGTTTGAGTTTACTGACGGAACTTATCAGGCCTGTCGGCGATACTATAGTTCCAACCGCCATTTGTAGGAGACCTTTCAAGCCACTGTCCGAATGCTGGTAGTGGAAAGCTGAGAAATATGAATGGACTTATTACTGAATGAACATGACTGTGATGTGAGTGCAGTCAAAAAAATCTGAATCGCCATTTTGGTGTCATTATGCGCTTTGGAATGTAGGTTCTGTTGCGCCCGGATACTGAAACTTGTATCGCCTTTTCAGCGTGAAACTCAACGGTTAGCTTTTAATGACAGAACTTTCTGTTTGTAAATGGATTCGCTGAGAATTGCTGCTTCCCCTTACTTGACATCAGAATCAATTACTGAAATTATTACTTTTGAATAAGAAAAAGGCGCGTGCTGATACAGGTGCCCTGTATTCTTAACTGGCGGTGTTAATACACCATTATCGCACAAAACAGGACTACAAATTCATTAACATTCCCTTAACGACTCTTGTTTTAAGTTTTCCGTTAAGTCTTTGATAAACTTCGATAAGATGATGTTAAAAATTAGTGCCGGAGGCAGAATCTAACCACCGACACGGGGACATTGGATTCTATCTTTGTCTGAACGGTATAGGTCGGCATGGTATTAATCCTTTAAAATATGAAAACTCAGGTTCTTTTTGCCATCAGTGAGATGCCTTGGGTAAAACCCTGCTTATCTGTCACGCCTTCTTTTATCTGACCATCCGGCAGGCAAACCCGATATTTACGCTGAATTAAAAGGTTGCCTTCGTCATCCGTACAACGATAGCGGGCATGGTATTTAGATTGTTTTACCGGAGTTTCTTCAATTAACGGTTTAATATTAGAAAATCCAGGCAAAAGCGGCTTTTCCTCTTCACGCCCCTGCAATTGCGATATCGCGTAACCCGTTGTCCCTGCTGCGCGATGCGTGAATGAGATCGACTTATAATCAAGCTGCACCGTTTCATACGGGATCTGGTCATTGTCATATATCGAATGCGGATAGTGACAGGAAAAATCAATAATGGTTGCGCCTGTCAGTTTAATTTCATAGAAGAGTTCGAGCTGTCCGGCCTGATAGCGGTTGCCGATAGATTCGGGGGTTGAACAGCCCGCCGAGATTAAGCCTTGTTTCTTGCCCTTTAACGACAAGTAAATAAGATAGGACATTCCTGTCTCCTGTCATCTGATTTTCAATGGATGCTCATTACAGCATCAATTAAACAGGATATAACAGTAATGCTTGGATTCGCATATTAAGCGCAACACCGTAATGAACGAAGTAAATGAGTTGGGGTTCCTGTAAATAACTCATTCGGTGTTTTATAATCTCGTGTCTTACGTGGTCGATTATTTAGTCGGTTTGCCACAAGGTTAACCTCCCGCTCTGATACCTTATTAAAATCGGTTCCTTTTGGGAAGTAATCTCTGATTAATCCATTTATGTTCTCATTTATCCCTCTTTCCCAAGGGGAATACGGATGAGCAAAATAAATTTTTGTCTCTAAATTTTTACCGATCCGTTCGTGTTCGGCAAATTCGAGTCCGTTATCAAAGGTAATTGTTTTAACTTTATGTTTTATCATCGATAAATGTCTTGTCGCCGCTTTGGCAACACCTTCTGCTGTTTTATCTTCAAGTTTAATGATGATCGTAAATAACGATTTTCGTTCAACTAAAGTCAATAAGGCACTTTTACGATCTTTGCCAACGATAGTATCCCCTTCCCAATCCCCAATACGCTGCTTTTTATCAACAATTTTTGGGCGATTATCAATACTGACTCTGTTTTTAATTTTTCCTCTGTGCTCATGGCTTCCATAGCGTTTACGATACGGTTTTTTCGCTATCCTAAGATGTTGCCATAAATCACCGCCATTTATTTTATCTTTATAAATCAATCGATAAATTGTTTCATGATGTAAAGAGATTTTCGCTTCCCGCTTGAGATAACCCACAACTTGTTCCGGACTTAAATCTTGCCAAATTAACTGTTTTATCCACTTTGTTATCTCTGGCGTGATTTTTACGGCTTTTACCTTAGAATGACGGCGTTCTAATGCTTTACGCTGAGCTTGTTCAGGTTCATATTTCTCGGCTTCCCGGTTTCGTCTCAATTCCCGGCTAATTGTTGATGGGGCCCGATTAAGCGACGTTGCAATAAAACGTTGTGTAAAACCGGCTTCTTTTAAGCCGAAAATCTGGTATCTTTCTGTTTCGGTCAGTTGCGTATAGGCCATAGTGCATTTTCCTTTGGCGAGAAAGATGCCTACTATAGCAACTGACCGCCTTTCTTAGAAATTGCACTTACTATGCGAATCCAAGATGCTTATTTATTCCAGCGTGGATAAAAGCACACCAGCAAAATTGTGATTAACCTCTCTTCTTAACTTAAATAAAATCAGATAATTACCTAATTTAAATTTCAGATAGTGCCCTAATAAAAAAACAAATTGATGCACTAAATTTATCTTCTTAGATTCATCCGGCTTTTATTTGTCTGTCAGAAAAGGCAAATACAAATATATTCTCAATGCCAGTGGGCTAATTTTTTCTGGCAATTGCTGATCTTTCTCTGATTCCTTACTCCTCGCATTTTGAGGAGTAAGAAAGTGATCGACAATTTTGAATTTTTGTTTAATTCTAAAATAACACACCAATACAACTTATTGATGTTGGATCAAACTGAACGTTCCGATACCAGAAAAAACAACCGGGTATGTAATTAATATATGATTCTGATACACAGAAAATAGATCGCCTAAATAAACATTCCCACTGTAAAGACGCAAAACGATATTCCTTGGATTAATGTAAAGCTGAAAATTGAGTGGCGTATTGATAATGGATCGAGCATGTTTTATGACGCCTCCCAGATGAATATTATTAAAATTCAATATGGGTGTATTATACCCGCCCTGAATATAGCCGTTGAAATTGGTCTTTTTCCCTGTATTGGGTTGGTGCCCAATAATAGCAGGATAAGATGATACCTGAATAAAGGGAAAGCTGCCATATTGATGATAGGTATTAATATTAAAATGCCCACTGACAAACTCTGTTTGTTGCAAGGCAGGGCTGGTTAATGTATCTGGTTTGACATTTTCTTCAAACAGATGGGCTAATTCAGGTTTTTCTTTTACCAGAATTTCATAATGTGAAATTTCTTGTTCATATCGGGTTTTAGAAAGTTCAAATACATCTTGTATTTCTTCATTGGCAGGTGAGAACAAATTTTCTTTATTCATGATTTATCCCTCTTGGTTAAATAAGTGTGGTGACGTCATGAATATATCAGATAATTTATTTATAGGTGATGTAATAGCCCCGGTTTGGCTCATTAATATTTGTCAGTGATTGTTATTTGAATTTGTGTTAATAGACTGTGGTTTTTTATTAGAAATAGAATATTAAATTCATTTATCCCGTCACCTAATTAAATAGGTGACGGGATATTATTTTAATTTACTGCATCAATAATGGCTTTTGTCAGTCTCGATAGCTGTTCTGCCTGAATAATATAAGGTGGCATCAGGTAAATTAATCGGCCAAATGGCCTGATCCACACACCCTGCCGGACAAAATGGCGTTGCAATGTAGCCACATCAACAGGCTGTTTCATTTCAACAACGCCTATGGCACCCAAAACCCGGACTTCTTTGACTGAACGGTGTGATTTGAGGGGCGCTAATTCCGCTTTGAGTTGCGTTTCAATCGATTGAATGCGTTGTTGCCACGGACTCTCAGAGAGTAATTTCAGGCTGGCACCGGCGACGGCACAAGCCAGAGGGTTGCCCATAAACGTTGGGCCATGCATAAAACAACCGGCTGCACCTTGGCTGATCGTTTCCGCCACATGACGGGTCGTCAGTGTGGCGGATAATGTCATATATCCCCCCGTCAATGCCTTGCCCAAGCATAATATATCTGGCTCGATCTGGGCATGTTCACAGGCGAATAGCTTGCCGGTTCGGCCAAATCCGGTCGCAATCTCGTCGGCAATTAATAAGATCTGATATTCATCACAAAGCCGGCGAATTTGGCGTAGATACTCAGGGTGATAAATCCGCATTCCGCCCGCGCCTTGAACAATCGGTTCTAACACCACGGCGGCGATTTCATTATGGTATTGCAGCAATAATCGTTGCAAAGAATTGATATCTTCCGGTTGCCACTCATCACCAAACTGGCACTGCGGAGCATCAGCAAACAGATGATTGGGGAGATAACCTTTGTACAGGCTGTGCATGGAATTGTCTGGATCGCAGACCGACATGGCACCAAAAGTGTCACCATGATACCCATGACGCAGGGTCAGGAAACGATGGCGTTTTTCCCCCTTGGCTTGCCAATATTGCAAGGCCATTTTCAGAGCGACCTCCACAGCGACAGATCCCGAATCTGCCAAAAAAACCGACTCCAGAGAAGCCGGTGTCATCGCCACTAATTGCCGGCACAGTTCAACCGCAGGAGGGTGGGTGATGCCGCCAAACATAACATGGGACATCTTATCGATCTGAGATTTCGCCGCTTCATTGAGGACGGGATGATTATAACCGTGGATAGCCGCCCACCATGAAGACATGCCATCAATCAATTTGCGACCGTCCGATAAAACCAGCTCCACCCCGCTGGCTGATACAACAGGATAAGTGGGAAGAGGATGGGTCATTGAGGTATAGGGATGCCAAATATGGTGCTGATCAAATGCAAGATCGGAAGGGGTCATCATCACTTTGTTGTAAACCTTTTGTGTTTCATTTTGGTTGACATGATAACCACATTATTTAAACTGACAACATTTTTTACATCGGAGATGTTATTGTGAGCGAGCGTCAACAATGGACCATCAAACAGGCACAGGCACTGTTTGATAAACCTTTTTTTGAATTATTATTTCAGGCACAACAGGTACACCGTGAACATTTTGACCCACAACAAGTACAGGTCAGTACCCTGCTTTCGATAAAAACCGGGGCGTGTCCAGAGGATTGCAAATATTGTCCACAAAGTTCCCGCTACAAAACGGGTCTGGAAAAAGAGCGGTTGATGGAAGTGGAAAAAGTCATTGAATCCGCGCACAAAGCTAAAAAGGCGGGTTCAACCCGTTTCTGTATGGGCGCCGCCTGGAAAAACCCGCATGAACGTGACATGCCGTATCTGGAAAAAATGGTCAAAGAAGTCAAGGCGTTGGGGATGGAAACTTGTATGACACTGGGCATGTTGAATCCCTCTCAGGCACAGCGTTTGGCAGAGGCGGGTCTGGACTATTACAACCATAACCTGGATACCTCACCAGAATTTTACGGCAATATCATCACGACCCGCAGTTATCAGGACAGATTGAACACACTGGATAATGTCCGGGATGCGGGCATTAAAGTTTGCTCAGGCGGTATCGTGGGTTTAGGCGAGCAAATTCGCGATCGGGCGGCATTATTGGTGCAATTGGCGAATTTACCGAAGCCGCCGGAAAGTGTGCCGATTAATATGCTGGTCAAAGTGAAAGGAACCCCACTGGAAGACAATGACGATGTCGATCCGTTTGATTTTATTCGTACCATCGCTGTCGCGCGGATCATGATGCCGACATCTCATGTCCGTTTATCCGCAGGGCGTGAACAGATGAATGAACAAACCCAAGCCATGTGCTTTATGGCCGGCGCCAATTCCATTTTCTACGGCTGTAAATTGCTGACCACCCCCAATCCAGGTGAAGATAAAGATCGGCAACTGTTTCGCCGTTTGGGCATTAATCCTCAACAGACAAAAACGGCATTGGGTGACAATCAACAGCAACAGCACTTGGCGGAAGCCATTATTCATCATGCTGATAATGAACAATTCTATAATGCGGCAGTATGATGAGCTGGTCAGACTTTCTCTCCCGACGTTTGGCCGAACGTCGGGGCACCTCGTTATGGCGTAACAGGCAAGTCCATGAGGGATCGGATGGGCGCTTATTGTCCACTTCGGAGGGGCAATTCCTTAATTTTTCCAGTAACGATTATCTTGGCTTGAGTCAACATCCCCGGATTATTGCAGCCTGGCAGCAAGGTGCCCAGCAATATGGCGTGGGCAGTGGTGGGTCAGGGCATGTGACGGGTTACACCGCCGCGCATCATACGCTGGAGCAACAATTGGCCGAGTGGTTGGGATACTCCCGTGCGTTGCTGTTTATTTCGGGTTATGCCGCTAATCAAGGCGTGATTGCGGCCTTGATGGCCGGCGAAGATCGCGTTATTGCTGATCGCCTGAGCCATGCTTCGTTGATTGAAGCCGCCATACACTCTCCCGCACAACTTCGGCGTTTTCTGCACAATGATGTGGGATCGTTGCAGCAACATTTGGCCAAAGTGTGCGTCGGTAAAACGCTGGTGGTCACGGAAGGGGTCTTTAGCATGGATGGCGATGGTGCACCGCTGGCAGCGATTGCGCAGCAAGCGCAATCGACAGCAAGTTGGTTGATGGTGGATGATGCGCATGGCATCGGTATTCAGGGTGATGAAGGACGCGGCAGTTGCTGGATGCAAAATGTTAAACCGGAGATTTTGATCATCACCTTTGGCAAGGCATTTGGCTTAAGTGGCGCCGCCGTTTTATGTGATGAGCAAACTGCAGAATACTTGCTCCAATATGCCCGGCACCTGATTTACAGTACCTCCATGCCACCGGCTCAGGCCGTGGCACTTTCCGCAGCCGTGCGACAAATCCGGGCAGGAGATGCGTTGCGTCAGCAATTGCAAAACAATATTCGTTACTTTCGTCGCGAAGCGCAGCACCTGCCTTTTTCATTGATGAAGTCAGAAACGGCCATCCAGCCGTTAATCGTGGGTGACAATGCGCGTTGTATCGCACTGTCTCACGCGCTCAAGCAAAAAAAAGTGTGGGTCAAAGCGATCCTTCCGCCCACCGTTCCCCCTGACAGCGCGCGATTACGCATTACGTTAACCGCCAGCCATACCCGGCATGATATCGATCTATTACTGGAGGCGCTGCATGGATCTGGCAGTTAAGTCCGTTGATAAGCAGGCGATTGCCGGTGCTTTTGGCCGTGCGGCTTGCAAGTATGACACGGTGGCTAAATTGCAACAGCAAACCGGTGAATATTTGATGGCGTTGGCACAAGCGGAAGATACCGGCAGGCGGGTATTGGATGCCGGATGCGGAACCGGTTTTTTCAGTGCCCGTTGGCAACAGCAGGGTAAACACGTTATCGCCTTGGATCTGGCTTCCGGCATGTTGAACCATGCAAAGGGACGGCAAGTTGCGGATTATTACCTGCAAGGCGATATCGAACATTTGGGATTGGCGGATAACAGCGTAGACCTCTGTTTCAGTAATCTGGCGGTACAATGGTGCAATGATTTGCCCTGCGCATTGCGCGAGTTTTATCGGGTTACCCGTCCCGGCGGCCTTATCGTGTTTTCCACGCTGGCACAGGGTTCGCTGCATGAATTAGAAATCGCGTGGGAGCGCGTGGATGATTATCGGCATATTAACCAATTTCTGCCCTTGCGGGCGATTACACAGGCCTGCCAACCCTATCGGCATAAAGTCATTAACCGGCAGTATGATCAGTGCTATCCACAACTGCTGCCTTTACTGAATTCCCTTAAAGGGATCGGTGCGACCCACCTTCATCACGGCCGCCAACAGGGATTAATGACGAGAAAACGCCTGAATGCTCTTGCCGAAGCCTATCCACGCAATAACGGGGATTACCCATTAAGCTATCAAATTGCTTTTGGAGTCATTTATTGTGACAAATAAATATTTTCTGACAGGAACCGACACGGAAGTGGGTAAAACGGTGGTGAGTTGCGCCTTGCTGCAAGCGGCTAACCAGAAAGGCTATCTGACTGCGGGTTATAAACCCGTGGCGTCCGGCAGTGAAATGACATCGGAAGGAATACGCAACGGCGATGCCTTGGCCTTACAGCGTAACAGTGCCGTGCCATTAACTTATCAGGAAGTGAATCCGCTGGTATTTATGGAACCGACATCGCCTCACATTATTAGTGCAAAACTGAATCAACCCATCGACTTTTCTGTTTTATCCAAGGGATTGGCGGTGTTGGCTGAAAAATCTGACTGGGTGTTGGTTGAGGGTGCCGGAGGGTGGTATACGCCGCTGTCGGAAAAGACCACGTTTGCTGACTGGGTGATTCAGGCGGATTTACCGGTCATTTTGACCGTCGGTGTTAAATTAGGTTGCATTAACCATGCCGTATTAACCGCAAACGCGATTCTCTATTCTGGGTTGAAACTGGCAGGTTGGGTTGCCAATGAAATTGAGCCAGCCGGCAAATATCAGGCTGAATATTTGGCAACCCTGAAACACATGATTCCTGCACCTTTACTGGGCGTAATCCCTTATCTGGGCGGATCATGGGATGAAAATAATCTGGGAAAATATATCAATATTGATTTATTGGTTAACTAATTGTTTACTTTGGGTTAGTTAAGATCGGCACCTGCAATGGCGCTTTCATTGATGTTCTTAAGTAAAAGAGGTGTTATTTCAACAATGATTGAGCCATTTTTGATCAACAAATAACACGGAACAATCCCAAAACAACATAAAAATATTTTGCGATTGAAAAAATTTATCAGTGGGGATAACTCCGCAACCGCCCATGCTTAATAGGTTTTGCTGAGTTATCCACTATTCCTGTGGATAACCTTGTGTATTAGTTTTAGAAAAGTATCCTCATGCAAGGCGATACGCGGCTTGCACCAGATTTGCTGTTATTCTCGACTTGGATTTTTTTATAATCAAAATCAACACGTTAAATAAAATCAATTCCTTTCTTCATCCCTTTGCTATTCAGTGCTTTATCATTTCAATCGTTAATACAAAAATAGAAAAAAGCAAGATCATTATCTGGGGATAAAAATAGTCACCGTTAATGTTAAGTAAAGGTTACCTTCCCTTCCCAGACTCTCTGGTAAACAGTAACATTATTTTTCGAACTGACTTGAAGCTGTTTTTTTATCCAGTATTATAAAGGGATTTTGTGAGTATACTCGTCATACTTCAAGATGCATTGATATCTCCCCGCGATGCGGAGAGATAATAAGCGGCTTTCGTCTTGCGAGTGGTCACTTGAAGTTTGTAGGGTACAGGTCATACGGATGGCATGGGGAAAATGAGCAAAGAAACGAGCAAGGTATTTAAGTTATGTTCTGATTTTAAGCCGGGCGGCGATCAGCCCTCGGCCATCAGACAATTACAGGAAGGGCTGGAAGATGGGCTAGCCCATCAGACGCTTTTGGGGGTAACGGGGTCGGGTAAAACTTTCACGATTGCCAATGTTATCGCAAACTTAAATCGACCTACGATGATCCTTGCCCCTAATAAGACATTAGCGGCACAGCTTTACAGTGAAATGAAAGCGTTCTTTCCCGAAAATGCCGTGGAATATTTTGTTTCCTACTACGATTATTACCAACCAGAAGCCTATGTGCCCAGTTCCGACACCTTTATCGAAAAAGACGCTTCAGTGAATGAACATATTGAGCAGATGCGCCTGTCCGCAACGAAAGCGTTGCTGGAACGCCGTGATGTCGTTGTGGTGGCTTCGGTTTCGGCGATTTATGGTTTGGGTGATCCTGATAGCTATTTGAAAATGATGCTGCATTTAACGGAGGGCATGTTAATTGACCAGCGTGCCATCTTGCGTCGCCTGGCGGAATTGCAATATACCCGCAATGATCAGGCATTCCAGCGCGGAACATTTCGGGTGCGTGGTGAAGTGATTGATATTTTCCCCGCGGAATCGGATGAGCGTGCCTTGCGCGTTGAATTGTTTGATGATGAAGTCGAACGTCTTTCCCTGTTTGATCCGCTGACCGGGCAGGTGCAATACAATGTGCCGCGTTATACCGTCTATCCCAAGACCCACTATGTGACACCGCGTGAACGTATCCTTCAGGCGATGGAAGAGATCAAAACGGAGCTGGAACAACGGCGCAAGGTTATGTTGGCGTCAGATAAGTTACTGGAAGAGCAGCGTATTACGCAGCGAACCCAATTCGATCTCGAAATGATGAATGAGTTGGGTTATTGCTCCGGCATTGAAAATTACTCCCGTTACCTGTCCGGCCGTTCTGCCGGTGAACCCCCGCCAACCCTGTTTGACTACCTGCCGGCCGAGGGTTTGCTGGTGGTGGATGAATCCCACGTGACGATCCCACAGATTGGCGGTATGTACCGGGGCGATCGCTCCCGCAAGGAAACCTTGGTGGAATATGGTTTCCGTTTACCGTCAGCGCTGGATAACCGCCCATTGCGGTTTGAGGAATTTGAAGCGCTGGCACCGCAAACCATTTATGTTTCCGCTACGCCCGGCAATTATGAACTGGAAAAATCGGGTCATGAAGTGGTTGAACAGGTCGTGCGCCCGACGGGGCTGATTGACCCGGAAGTGGAAGTGCGTCCTGTGGCAACTCAAGTGGATGATTTACTGTCTGAAATCCGTCTCCGTGCGGCAAAAAATGAGCGCGTGCTGGTCACCACCTTAACCAAACGCATGGCGGAAGACTTGACGGAATACTTGCAGGAGCACGGCGAACGCGTGCGTTATCTCCATTCCGATATTGATACCGTTGAACGGGTAGAAATTATCCGTGATCTTCGTCTGGGTGAATTTGATGTTTTGGTTGGCATTAACTTGCTGCGTGAAGGCTTGGATATGCCGGAAGTTTCCCTTGTCGCCATTTTGGATGCAGATAAAGAGGGTTTCCTGCGTTCGGAGCGCTCCCTGATCCAGACCATCGGCCGTGCAGCGCGTAACCTGCATGGTAAAGCCATTTTATATGGTGACAAGATCACCCATTCGATGGCGAAAGCCATTGAAGAAACAGAGCGCCGTCGTGCCAAACAGCAGGCATTTAATGAAGAACACGGTATTGTCCCGCAAGGATTGAACAAAAAAATCGGTGACATTTTGAAAATTGGTCAGCCGGTCAATGGCAAAGGGAAAGCGAGAGGGAAAAGTAAAACAGCCTTGGGTACGGACGATTACCGCAATTTGTCGGCGAAAGAGCTGGAGCACAAAATCCGTCAACTGGAAGAGAAAATGTACCAATATGCACGGGATCTTGAGTTTGAACAGGCGGCCAATATTCGTGATCAGGTTCAGGCACTGCGGGCGCAATTTATCGCCAATTCCTGACAATTAATTTGCAATACACCCGATAAACGTCAAGTTGCCGCTTGCAAGACGAAAGCCATTGATTATCTCCCCGCACCGTGGGGAGATAATCAAGGCACCTTGAAAGTACGATGAATATCTATCCAATCAGGGATCGCTAACCCAATTTTTGCAGAGTCTGTTCAATGGCCTGATGCAATAATTCACGGTCATGGCGGTAAGGAATATCCTGTGCTTCCAAAACCTGTTGGGTCACAATCCGGTCGCTGAAAAGGCTGATATCAGTACATGGGCCGACAATCAGCGCGTTAATCATCTTGCGGCCAATCTTACTCTCCATGATGTCAAGTTTATCTTTTAACGAGAGTCCGGCAGCAGCATGGCTGAGTTCTTTCCCTAAATTACCGATATAAATCATGTTGGCATTACTGCGGCGCAGGGACTGGGTCAGATCTTCCAATAACAACAATGGCATCAGGCTGGTGAAAAAACTGCCGGGGCCGATTAAAATCAAATCGGCTTGCTCAATGGCCTCCAGGGCTTCTTTCGTGGCGTTGACATGAGGGTAAAGCAATAGCTCCTGTGGCACACAATTAAGCTGATCGATATTCACTTCGCCATACACGGTATTGCCCTGATCATCGACAGCCATTAAATCAACCGACTGCTCTGACATAGGGATCAACTGGGCATTGACTTTCAGCAGGTTGCGGATCAGGTTAATCGCCTCAAGGGGACGGACACTTAAATGATCCAGCGCTTTCAACATCAAATTGCCCAAATTATGCCCGGATAATTCGCCATTGCCACTGAACCGATATTCAAACATGGCAGAAGCGACGGTGGGTTCCGTGATTAACTGATTGAGGCAATTGCGCATATCGCCCCACGCGATCCCACCTTCCGAACGCCGTATTCTACCGGTTGAGCCGCCATTGTCCGTTGTCGTGACAATGCCGGTCAGGCGGGCGCCGAGAGAAGAAAGGGAAGACATAACGCGTCCAAGTCCATGACCACCGCCGAGGGCGACAACGCGATCCAAATCAGCTAATGTGCGATTTCGCATAGAATTCCTGTTACTGGCTAAACGTAAGGGCTTTAATAAATCGCAGGTAATCTATCACAAAATATGCTGCTTTCAGAAATACCGCAGAAAGCTGATATTATCACCATGAGTTAACTCGTTGTATAATAAGATAGATATCGATTATGGCATTCGCTTTTTATTATTTTAAGCGTTAGAATCTCAGGCCAGCACACCCGAACTTGGAAGGTGTTATTGTGGAACAACTCGTCGATGTATTCTCGCGCAAGTTCTATTACTTGAGATTGTCTATTACTGATGTGTGTAACTTTCGTTGCACCTATTGTCTGCCTGATGGCTATCGGCCTCATGGCCACAAATCATTTCTTTCCCTGCCTGAAATTCGCCGTATCAGCCGGGCATTTGCTGAACTTGGCACAGAAAAAATCCGCCTGACAGGGGGAGAACCCACTATGCGGCGTGATTTCTGCGACATTATTGCAGCGGTTCATGAAAACCCACACATCAAAAAAATTGCTGTGACAACTAACGGTTACCGGATGGAACGGGACGTTTCCCAATGGAAATTGGCGGGTCTGACCGCGATTAACGTGAGTGTTGATAGTTTAGATCCCCGTCAATTTTACGCCATTACCGGACAAGATAAATTTTTTCAGGTGATGCGTGGCATTGACGCGGCTTTTGAGGCGGGATTCGACACGGTGAAAGTGAATGTCGTGCTGATGAAAAATGTCAATGATACCAACCTGCCTGCGTTTCTTGATTGGATTAAACCTCGTTCTATCCAGTTGCGCTTTATTGAACTGATGGAAACGGGGGAAGGTAGTGATATTTTTCATCACCATCACCTTTCTGGCGACGTGATCCGCCGTCAACTGTTGCAACAGGGGTGGCAACAGCAACCACGTGCGCGGAGTGATGGGCCGGCTCAAGTTTTCCGTCACCCTGATTATCAGGGCGAAATTGGCCTTATCATGCCGTATGAAAAAGATTTTTGCCAAAGCTGCAATCGCCTGAGGGTATCCGCGATGGGTAATCTGCATTTATGCCTGTTTGGTGAACAGGGCATCCCATTGCGTGATTTATTATCGGATGACGCATCACTGGCTGATTTGAAACGACGCATCCAAGGTGGCTTGCGCCATAAACGTGAAACGCATTTTCTACATCAGGGTGACAGCGGCATCACGCCGAATCTTTCTTTTATTGGCGGCTGACTTAGCGGCCAGATTTATTTTCAGGCACAATTTTTAGGAGTAAGCATGTCTCAACTAACCCATATCAATCCGGCGGGTGAAGCGCATATGGTGGATATTTCTGCCAAAGCGGAAACGGTGCGTGAAGCACGGGCAGAAGCATTCGTTACAATGCAGGCTGAAACGTTAGCCATGATTGTTGCCGGCGATCACCACAAAGGGGATGTTTTTGCGACTGCCCGTATTGCGGGTATTCAGGCGGCAAAGCGGACATGGGAATTAATTCCGCTTTGCCATCCGTTGCTGCTCAGTAAAGTCGAAGTTCAACTGGAAGCACAAACAGCACACAACCGAGTCAGAATCGAATCTTGTTGCCGCTTAACCGGGAAAACCGGTGTGGAAATGGAGGCTTTGACTGCGGCATCGGTAGCGGCGTTGACCATTTATGACATGTGCAAGGCTGTGCAAAAAGATATGGTTATCGGGCCTGTGCGTTTATTGGAAAAAAGCGGTGGCAAATCAGGCAATTTTAAGGCGGAGGCATGATAAAGGTACTATTTTTTGCGCAAATCCGTGAATTAGTGGACACGGATTCACTTGAACTGCCGAATGACTACCCAACCGTCGCGCATCTTCGTCAGGCACTGGCCGAAAGGGGAGAACGATGGGCGCTGGCATTGGAAGAGGGTAAAGTGTTGTCTGCCGTGAATCACGCTTTTGCCCATGCAGAATATGCCCTGAATGAGGGTGATGAAGTGGCTTTTTTTCCGCCTGTGACCGGGGGATAACAATGGAACATACGCGGATCACTATTCAACGGGAAACCTTCAATGTTGGTGAAGAGTATCAATGGCTCTCGCAATGTGATGAAGATGGTGCGGTTGTGACCTTTACCGGAAAAGTTCGCAACCATAATCTGGGCGATCAGGTTAAGGCACTGACCTTGGAGCATTATGCCGGCATGACAGAAAAGATGTTGCAGCAAATTGTTGACAAAGCCCGCCAGCGTTGGCCTTTGCAACGCGTCAGTGTGATTCACCGCATTGGTGAATTGTATCCGGGGGATGAGATTGTCTTTGTCGGTGTCACCAGTTCTCACCGTAACATGGCCTTTATGGCAACGGAATTCATCATGGACTATCTGAAAACCCAAGCCCCATTTTGGAAAAAAGAGTCTCTGGCAGAGGGAAAACGCTGGGTAGAGACGAGGCAGAGTGATCACGATGCGGCAAATCGCTGGAAACGGGATAGGTAAATAATATATCACTAAATTTGCCATTAATTGGCGGATGGTTTTATTAATGTTCTATGCTAATGTATAACTTTTGAGTAGATTGTTTATTTTTAAACATTCTTAATCCCTAAACATTGTTATGAAAAGGTAATCGTCATGGACCGATATCAACGTTCTAATGGTTCGATTGTTCAGAAAACGGGTTCTGGTATACAAACGTACATGGCACAAGTCTACGGTTGGATGACTTGTGGCTTGTTATTAACGGCATTTGTTGCATGGTATGTGGTAAATACACCTGAGATTTTATACACCATTATTTTCAACCAAGTTGTTTTCTTTGGTTTGATTATCGCACAGCTTGCACTGGTGTTTGTGTTGTCTGGTTTGATTCATAAAATGAGTGGAACATTGGCAACAGGGTTGTTTATGCTGTATTCCATGCTAACGGGATTGACACTTTCTTGTGTCTTGATCAGATACACAGGTAGTTCTATTGCCAGCACCTTTGTCGTTTCAGCGGGTATGTTTGGTGCATTGAGCGTTTATGGCTATACCACCAAACGTAGCCTGAGCGGTATGGGTAGCTTCCTGTTTATGGGGCTAATCGGTATTGTTCTGGCTTCTCTATTAAATATCTGGCTGAAAAGCCCGGCATTGATGTGGGTAATCACCTATATCGGTGTGGTGATTTTTGCCGGTCTGACGGCATACGACACCCAAAAGTTGAAAGAAATGGGTGAGCAACTGGATGTTAATGATAAAGAGAACCTGCGCAGATACTCAATTACTGGTGCACTGACGCTATATCTGGACTTCATTAACCTGTTCTTGATGTTGTTGCGTATTTTGGGTGATCGTCGGTAATTATTGATATACCTAATCATTCTTTAATGTAAAAAGCCCTACTAATACAGGGCTTTTTATATGTCAAAAAAATAGTATAATAATTATTGACAAGTCTGAAAAAATATTATCCTTGGATTCGCATATTAAGCGCAACACCGTAATGAACGAAGTAAATGAGTTGGGGTTCCTGTAAATAACTCATTCGGTGTTTTATAATCCCCGTGTCTTACGTGGTCGATTATTTAGTCGGTTTGCCACAAGGTTAACCTCCCGCTCTGATACCTTATTAAAATCGGTTCCTTTTGGGAAGTAATCTCTGATTAATCCATTTATGTTCTCATTTATCCCTCTTTCCCAAGGGGAATACGGATGAGCAAAATAAATTTTTGTCTCTAAATTTTTACCGATCCGTTCGTGTTCGGCAAATTCGAGTCCGTTATCAAAGGTAATTGTTTTAACTTTATGTTTTATCATCGATAAATGTCTTGTCGCCGCTTTGGCAACACCTTCTGCTGTTTTATCTTCAAGTTTAATGATGATCGTAAATAACGATTTTCGTTCAACTAAAGTCAATAAGGCACTTTTACGATCTTTGCCAACGATAGTATCCCCTTCCCAATCCCCAATACGCTGCTTTTTATCAACAATTTTTGGGCGCTTATCAATACTGACTCTGTTTTTAATTTTTCCTCTGTGCTCATGGCTTCCATAGCGTTTACGATACGGTTTTTTCGCTATCCTAAGATGTTGCCATAAATCACCGCCATTTATTTTATCTTTATAATCAATCGATAAATTGTTTCATGATGTAAAGAGATTTTCGCTTCCCGCTTGAGCTAACCCACAACTTGTTCCGGACTTAAATCTTGCCAAATTAACTGTTTTATCCACTTTGTTATCTCTGGCGTGATTTTTACGGCTTTTACCTTAGAATGACGGCGTTCTAATGCTTTACGCTGAGCTTGTTCAGGTTCATATTTCTCGGCTTCCCGGTTTCGTCTCAATTCCCGGCTAATTGTTGATGGGGCCCGATTAAGCGACGTTGCAATAAAACGTTGTGTAAAACCGGCTTCTTTTAAGCCGAAAATCTGGTATCTTTCTGTTTCGGTCAGTTGCGTATAGGCCATAGTGCATTTTCCTTTGGCGAGAAAGATGCCTACTATAGCAACTGACCGCCTTTCTTAGAAATTGCACTTACTATGCGAATCCAAGCTTTTCTTTTTTTTGCTGCTCTTGCGGCTATTGCTATATCTGAAGCGATTACTCTTTATTTAGGTTTTGAGAGAACTATCTATTCCAATGCTATTGAGTTAATAGCTTTCATTATTTTATTGCAATCGATTTTTAGTATGTGTAAGGAGTCCAGTACTTTTATAACCACAAAAGGGTGCTATAGGTGCTCAGACAACAGACACGGAAAAATGATGGAGGTTATTGATATAATTCAAAAAAAACTCAAAAGGAATAGGAGTAATTTTTTCAATAACGTAGAATCTACTACTGATGAACGTAAATATGCCAGAATTTTATTCACTCATATTGGCTCCAATGGAAACGAGCAGCTTCTTAGCAAAATAGATGAAATTTGTGATCAATATTTTAAAGATACCGGCCTAAATCCAAAAACCACTTGTGATAAATTGAAAGATTTTTGTTGTTGTCACAAATAAAAAAATGGCTGACGCTATTATGGTCAGCCATTTTTTAAATGGTAAGCATGTTGTAATTGAATTTTATTTTATAATGTGAATATCACCTTTTAACTATTGTTTACCATCAAATCGCCATTATGCCCCCACTCATTAATTTATCGGCATGATAAATTAATGAGTGCTTTTCATTGAGGAATTAACCATTCAGTGTTATCCATTCAACTTAGCCACTGATTTGACTGGTTGGGTTAGCCTCCTTCGGATAAAAATAGTCGTGCTGGTGCGAAATATCTTCACAATACCCCATAAACGGTTCATCAATACGATGAAGCTGAATGGCAGCCGCTTGCTCCTTGGAAGCGGGAAAAAACGCCCCGCCAACTTCCGCAAACATATCGGTATCATCCTGCTGCGCGCCACAGTGCTCGCAGTGGTTCATCCAGTGCTGTCGGCGCAGCCGTTGGCTGACCGCTTTGCGCAAGGTATGGTGAAAGCCGGATAACACATTGCGCACGGTGGTGGGAATATCGGCGACATAAAAGAGGAAAGCCGGGCGGTCCTGCTCTGCGTAGCCCACTTCAGTGCTGATGTCGTCGTCATCTTCATTATTGTCTTCCAGCATCTTATGCCCGGCCGGCAGCATAAACGCGGTCACCGTGGTGGGCTCCTGACAGTGCGGGCAGGTTGTCCGGGTCTGGGCGAGATACCAAAAGGCGGCATGGACATTATAGAACGGCAGCCAGTTCATAAACGGGGTCGGATCAAAACTGTCGTCGATATACCAGATGTTGGCCGCCGCATCCCAGTGTGCGCCCAGCTTCCGCACCTTCTCGTATTCATCATCGGGGACATGTAAATCAATCCGCAGCATGGGGTTTCCTTCATTGTTAAACGGTTATACCCGTCGTCTTTCAAGCTGCCTCTTTGTTGGCTGCGTTCATTCACCCCGGTCACATAGTTATCTATGCTCCCGGGGATGCATTCCCTTGCCGCCGCGATGCAACTTGAAATCCATTGGGTATTAATCAAATAAATTAGTCAGACTATTTAGCTAATTTTCACCAAAGCATAAAGAGTTTATTGCTGATTTGACCTAAAAAAGCCCGCATCCTCGGCATCCTGAACTCCATGACGAGGTGAATAGTTATGCTCTGTTGCTTTTTTTCCCTGTTCCGTGCGGCCTGTCTGCTGGGACTGACGGTATTGTGTATACCACTTGCACAGGCTTCCGAAAAAGATGAACTAGCCGGTGCAAAACGCCTGATTGAACAGGTGCAGGTTGCACTGGAACGCGCCAGCATCGCTGAAAAGCCCTCTGGCCTGTCAAAATTCCCGCGTTATGACTTCGATTACCGGCGTATCAAGGCCGATCTCAACACGATTAAGGCGGGTATCGATCACTACCTGACACCTTCCCGTGCCCAGCCCGGTGAGACTACGTCATTATCCGGTCAATACCGTCAGGAACGCACCCGATGACCGCCGCCCAACGCAATGCTTTTGAAGTGGCCTCAGGGCATTTTGATATCCACTTTTTGTATCTGGTGTGTGTCGGATTTTTCCTGGCCACGCTGTTTCTCTGGGCGGCCTGGGCTGCGGTGGATGTCTGGAACGGCTGGGCGAATGAAAAAGTGCGTAACCAGACCCTCAGCCAGTTTGCCCTGCGAACCGCGATGTTATTGGTCGTGGCAGTCTGGATGTTTGCCGGTTAGTGCGTGTAACACGATAAAAAAGGAAACCGAAGATGAAGCAAATTTTTACTGTCTGGTGTCGGATCAGCATCCATCTGATAACCAGAATCAGTACGCTCTTTTTACTGTTTGGCTTTTCCTGTCAGTCCGCCCGGGCGGATTTACCCGCCATCGAACCCCCAAAAAGTGGCGGCGGGGCGGGATTGCTGGGGCAGCTGAAAGGCTATGCACAGGACAGCATTGTCATCGGGGGACTGATCCTCTCTGCCGTGGCGTTCTACAAGGTTGCCGCCGCTGCGGTAGAAACCTTTTCGGAAGTGCGGGATGGCAAATCCACCTGGACGCAGTTTGGCGCCATTATCGTGGTCGGTGTGGTGCTGCTGGTTGCCGTGATTTGGCTGCTGGCGAAATCGGCCAGCATTATCTTTTAAGGCGACGCTTATGCAGACAATACCGTTCTTACCTGACCGCTTAAATGCCGAACCTGTCGTGTTTCGCGGTTTCACCACCCCGGAGATGGGGCTGACGGAAGAACAAAAGGCGGTACTACTCTCTGCCAGTAAATTACCCCGCTGTTATACCGAAGGTGTGGTACTGGCGAAAAAAATCGAAGCGTTGTTTCGGGTGGTGCCGCCGAGCCTTTATCTGGCGCTGGGGATGACGGAAAAAGAAAAAAAAGCCGAGCGGCGGGCGCTAATGCGTGAGCACCAGTGCAGTGAACTGGAGGCGGCGGTATTGGTAGCCAGAAAAATGGATATTGCGCGGAGATTTAATCGAAAATAACCATATTTAAATTCATTTTTTATTTCATTACTCTACTATAATTAGTATTATGTCGATTTTTATAATGTGCTGATTATTTTATAATGTTTTTATAGAGAAAAATATTCTCTGGAGGTTAGCCATGTCAGATTTTTCAGATTTTTCAGATTATTCTGATGACGATAGTTATCGTCCTGTTATTCATTATTTTTTTAAATTTAATCAGGCTAAGTATATTGAACGGTTAATAAAAGAATTAGAAAAGAATGATCGTGCTGTTACAGATTCAGATAGAGCTGGATTATGCAGTGGAATTACTTTTTATATACTTGGAAATATATTGAGGCATGGTTTTTTTTTAGGTAGAAAAGATATTGAAATAAATAGTAAAACTCAAAACCCTTTTAGATTCTCTACTATAAGCTCAGGTTTCCAAAATATTTATGCAGTGTTTAATTTAGCCAAAACTTATGCGGAGAAAATTAATAAAACCGGTGAGCTAATACAGTTTTATTGGTGGAAAAAAAATAAAAATAATATTAATCAACTACATGAAGTGACATCAAAAAGGCTCTTTGGTGAATCTAAAATGAAAAATGGCTCTGAAGAGGGATATGCTTTATTGCATATAAGAATACCGCAAGAAGATGGTGAGAAAGCTCCTAAAGAGGGATGGCTTAGTGAAAGTAGGAGCGCCTATCTGGAGAGAGATCGTTCAGGAAAACATAATGCTAATCATCTGGGATTTGTTTATTGGAATAATAAAATAGCGTTTGTTTTCGATCCCAATGTAGGAGGGCGTTTAGTTTTTTTACCTGACAGTTATTCATCTCTGTCTGATGAATTCATTGCGTTAGCGATAGAAAATGCCATAAATGCAATGCTTATTCTGGATAATGATTTTAATTTTATTAAAATCGTTTATATTTACAAGCCAAATCTATCAACCTTCCAGTTTATTAGTGATTATGGTTATCTAGCTTGATTTTTTTAAGTTAGATGTTAGTAGCTGAATTAATTTTTTTCTATGTAAATAGGTTTTCAAAATAGTAGATCACTTGAAGGGAACTCAGTCCGATTTTCGCGATCTGATTAATCGCCAAATCAAAACAAATCCCAAAATGGACTGAGTCATGCCAATCATAACATCAATACCCCGAAATGAACGACGTCAAATGAAAAAAGCTATCCAGAAAACCCGGGATAAGAACTATGCACGTCGCCTCACCGCGCTCTTGATGTTGCATGAAGGGAGTACGGTTTCTCACGTTTCCAGAACGCTTCACTGTTCACGTTCTTCAGTTAATCGTTGGGTAAATGGGTTAACATTATACGGGTTGGAAGGGCTTAAAAGCCTCCCTGCGGGAAGGCCTGCCATCTGGAATTTAGCCCCGCTTCTCTCCGTCATTTCTTTCTTATTACAGCACTCTCCACAACATCTTGGCTATCTCCGTTCACGATGGAGCCTTGAACTGATTACACTTAAAATCAATGAGATACTGAATATATCGGTCTCTCAAAGTACACTCTATCGCTACTTTTGTCGGGCGGGCATCGTTTGGCGAAGGGCGGCGCCAACCTTAAAATTACCTGACCCTGAGTATGATGAAAAAATGGCCAAAATCAGCGAGGCGTTATCCAATGCCTCAGGGAAACATCCTGTCTTATATGAGGATGAAGTGGACATCAACCTTAACCCGAAAATCGGTGCAGACTGGTGCTTCAAAGGACAGCAAAAGCGTGTTGTTACCCCCGGAAAGAACCAAAAACACTACCTTGCGGGTTGCCTCAATGCGAAAACGAAAGAAATCACGTATGTCGGTGGCTTGAGAAAGAACTCAGATTTATTTATCAAATTGTTAGATGAAATTAATCATCAATATACCAGTGCCAAGACAATCACGTTAATTTTAGATAACTATTGCATTCATAAGAGCCGGAAGGTCAGGGTTTGGCTGGCAAAAAATCCCCAATTTAGCCTTCTCTTTTTACCGTCCTATTCCCCGTGGTTGAATAAAATTGAACGTCTATGGCAATCCTTGCATGAAACCGTGACACGAAACCACTGCTGCCAATTTATGTGGCAGTTGCTTCACCATGTCAAAATCTTCATGGAAACCGCTTCCTTACAACAGCAGAAACCGGGGATGAGAAAAATGGGTGTATCACAATTATGAAAACCTATAGCTGAATCAATATAACTAGACATAGGTCACATGTTCTGTAAACAGCTCATCAATAGAACATCTTTCTCGTCTTCTTGTGGCTTTTGTTCCCGCCCATTTGTTTTCGATAGGATTTAAATCCGGGCTGTAAGGCGGTAACCATTCTAGCTGGCACCCATGGTGGGTTATCGCTTGGAGTATGTCATGGCGTTTATGGAAGGGCGCATTATCCATCACAATCACGGCACCCTTTGGGAGCTTTGGCAACAAATCTTGTGTCATCCAGGCATGAAACACATTCGCATTTATGTGCCCGGCAAACAAGCTTAAGGTCACAAAGGTATTTTTCATGATGGCGCCAATGACATTAACACGGCCTTTGTGCTGCCAGTCATGTAAATCAAAACAGCGCGACCCTTTTGACGAATAGCCATGCGTACGTGGCATGGACTGTTCAAAGCCGCTTTCATCCAGATAAACAATCTGTTTACCCGCCTGTTCATGATGGCGGATACGCTCGCCAAATACCTGACGAGCGTGTTCGTCAGCGGCGGGATGTTTTAGCGTTTTTTTTAAACGTGATTTTGAGTCGTTTCAAGGCGTAATGGATAGCAGACTGTGAGACCCCCAGACGTTTCGCCCTTTCCCATTGATAGTCATCGGGATAATCCCGGACATCGGCGATAAGTGTCTCATCACTGATTTTAGTCGGGGGTTTATCACGCGTCGTACAGGGTTCTATTTTGTGACTCCACCGAAACAGGGTACGGATAGAGACCTCAAAGTGGTCGCTGGTTTGCTCGAACGTCAACGAATGTTTGTCTTTGTATGCCAAAACTCTTTTTCGGAAATCTAGACTGTAACCCATTTCAACTCTGCCTTGTCATTGGAATGTAGATATTATGACATAGTATTTTGATTCTGCTATATTTAGGAAGACAAACTATCCTGCATCACGCGTTATTAACCACTCTTCTTGCCATCTCTCTCCGGTAAACGCCGATAACGGAGATGTCATCCCGCCTTCATATGGCCCAGGAGATTTATAAAGTGTCTCTTGTGGCTGGGTTAGCAATACATCTATTTATTGTTGATAAAGTGAGGGTTTATATGAGTACGAAATATTTTGCATTATTGACACATGCTGGTACAAAAAAACTAGAAAAAGCAGCCTTATCAGGCATCAAACTTGAAATTACCCATATGGCTGTTGGTGACTTAGTAAAGTGGAAACCTTGACGAGTGATGCCAATGCGATAACCGCCAAGGTTGATGCTGAAAGACGACTGGAAGACGGAGATGGTTTGTCGAAAGATACATTAACGATATCCGTCACAACACCTCAATTGGGTTGGGTTCCGAACTTCTATTATCAGGTTATAGGGTATTAAGGTTAGCGCTATTCCATTATTTCAAAATGGAATAGTCTCACTATAACCCCTTGTAAATCAGGTGATCGCCTCGGCGATCACCTTACTTTTTCTTCAACAGATCTTCCAGCGCCTTAAGGTTTTCATTGCTGCTGTTATTTTCGAGCCAATCTTTGATAGATTTTTTGGCTTTCTGCTGTAATTCATCACGCAACATCGATTCCACATTCAGCGCATATTGCAGGTTATTCCAGTCACCATAAACCCGCAGTGGGATTTTTAATTGCGCCAAGCGCCGTACAAACTCGTTCTGCTTGCCCCATCCCTTGGTCAATTGCACCCATAATGCAACATCAGTGTCCTGTTTCAGTAAATTCGCTCTTCCCTGCCCTTTAATATTGAACATACTTGAAGCCGCTGTAAGTTCGCTGATTCTAATCTCACCGCGATCCAAGTGTGCTTTCACTGACATATTCTTAGCTTCAGTGAAATCATCGGTATTCGTGGGTTGACTGACTTGATCTGTTGCCCGTGAAAAAGATTGTTGAATAAGCTGAGGAATGTTCAGCCCTTTCAGGCGGGCATTTTTTAGGTCGATAGTTAAATCACCTTGCCAATCATGAGAAATCGCGTATTCGTCGTAACCTTTCCCTGAAAGATCCCCGTCAACATTAAGTTGACCGCGGAATATCGCCGGCAATGCCAATGCCGTTAACAAAGGCTGGACTTCAATCTTCTGCAAGAGCGGCTTTGTGTGCAGTCTTGCAGGAACAACCGTAGCATCAATCGAAGTCGGCAGCGCAAAATGCCCACCAAACACGTTGCCACTTAATTGCGTAATTTCCGTCAGGCCATCATTATTGACTGCTTTCAGGCCAAAATGATCAATATCCATGCCCTGATAAATGAATTTATCTGCTGTAAATGAGACATTAGCATCAAACCCTTGCAAAAAGGTAAGATCATAGTCGGATAATGCTGAAACCGACGTCGCAATCACCGGTTTTAATGAATTATTTTCAATCCGATAATCGTGTTTTGCCTGCGGGGTATTTTTCGGTAAGGCATCCCACCCCAATAAGTTATCCAGATTCAACCTTGGCGAATTCAACTTGATGGCGTACTGCGGCTTATCTTTCAAGGTGGCAGTAATATCCCCCTTAAGCGCACTCTCATCATTTATCGTCAATGCCAGTTTTTGCAGCGAAATTGATTCAGGTGAAGCCTGATATTTCACAATGGCACTCCCCTCTCCCTGGATACCCGTAGACGGCAACCCAACTCCCTGTAATTGATACTTAAAGGAACCAATGTCAGCCGATAGCTGCTGCGGATAATCAGAAATATTGACCGACGAATTCAGTTCAAATGACAGCTCTTGCTGGTTTTTATTGATCTTACTACGCAGGTTAAGGTCAACGTGGTCCTGATCACTTTTTTCCAATAACAAATTGATATCACGGACATTTAACTGGGAATTTTCGTTGATTTGCCAGATCAGCAAGCTATCCACTACCTTGATTCTGGCAATATCCAGTTTCCAGGCCCGACTTCCCGTGACGATGGGATAATGCACATCGCTTTCCGGTGCAATCGGCGCCTCTGGCTGCTTTTGTGGTTGGCTATCTGGAGTGAACCGCAAGACCGCCCCTTTCAGCATCACCTCTTTCACAGCGAGTTGGTGAGATAGCAGTGGCAGCAACTCCACATCCAGACGCATATTTTCTGCCACCACCGCCGGCGCTTTGGCATTCTCAGCGGTTAAAGCGATCTCCCCGGTCAGAATGCTCAACTTTGGCCAAATATGCCAGCGTAAGTCATCCCGAAACACGAGCTGGTAACCACTCTTCTTTTGTACTTGTTTGACGATATAGCCACGAAAATCATTTGGATTCACCAGCATAACCAATGCAGTCAAGCCAGTCACAATGACTACTAACAAAATAATGAGTGTCGTCAACAATCTTTTCATGACTTCCCCAGTCTCATGTTTACAAGAAGACCATTCTTTCACCAGAAAGCGTTACCAGAAAAGATTAATCCTCACTGATTCGGCTACCCACAGCTCCCTGCTGATTTTTATATTTAGCATCCTGACGTCGGTTATAAGGCCGTTCAGCCGAGCCTGAAAGGGGTTCGAAGCTCAATGCCCCTATGACCATACCGGGACGTAAAGCTAAAGGCAGTTTGCCTGAATTGTAGAACTCCAGAACAATTTGCCCCTGCCAGCCCGGATCAATACGGTGCGCAGTCACATGAACCATCAGGCCAAGACGCGCCAGCGATGAACGCCCATCTAACCACCCGACTAAATTATCAGGCAGTGTGACAGATTCCAACGTCACTGCCAAAGCCAATTCACCGGGATGGAGGAAAAAGGCTTCTCCATCCGGCAACGTAATTTCATCGCTCATGACACGGTCCAGTGCCGCATTGACTTCTGCCTTAGGGCCACTCAAATCAATATAAGCGGCAGTATGACCACGAAAAACACGAAACTGATTCCCAAGGCACACATCAGCCGTTGCCCCATTAATGCGTTCAACAGGCGGACGAGGGGTAATTACCAGCTTACCTTCATCCAGCCATTTAATAATGTCACGGTCACAGAGTCGCATTATTTCCTCTCAAATACGATGATACTGATGAATGTCTGAACAACAGATTATTCGCAAAATTGGCCAATCTTGGCTTTTAAGATATCAATAGCCACGCGGTTTTTACCGCCACGAGGAACAATAATATCGGCATATTGTTTCGATGGCTCGATAAATTGCAGGAACATCGGGCGCACGGTTTTTTTGTATTGCTCCATAACGGAATCCAGTGAACGCCCGCGTTCATTGACATCACGCTTAATACGGCGCATCAAACAAATATCCAGTGGGGTATCGACAAAAATGGAGAAATCCAGCTCTTGGCGCAAACGCTTATCCGTTAATAGTAGAATACCTTCGAGGATAATGACTCTTTTCGGTTCAAAATGAATGGATTCGGGCTTGCGGGTGTGTTCAACGTAGTCATATTGCGGCAATTCAATGGATTTTCCGGCCTTCAATGCCTGAAGATGCTCGAATAATAAATTGTGATCCATTGAATTTGGGTGATCGTAATTAACTTTATAACGCTCTTCTATCGGGGTATGGGTTTGGTCTTTATAATAGCAATCTTCTGGAATAACGCCGATATTGTGGTCACCAACCTGAGCCCGTAATTCTTTATAAAGTGTGCTGGCAATAAGGCTTTTGCCTGAGGCGGAGGCACCTGAAATACCTACGATTGTACACTTATGTGCTTCATCAGCCATACTAAAAATAACCTGGTCAAAAAAGAAAAATAAAGTGGGAATAGGGTGTTTACTGACTCGATGTCGCTAACACCGTGTTTGGCGGATTATAGGGAGTTAATGACTTCTATTCCAGAGTAAACAAGATAAGTCTCGTTTTTTTCGATACGCTTCGCATAAAAATTCCGCAATTCTAGGCATCTGACAGAAAATATTCTACAAATAGAACCCGATACCTTTCGTTGACTGTTACAACCAAGGAAAAATAAAACACCAGAGGAGCAATGAATTAAATTAAATAATATTTAATTCATTGCCAGAAAACGCCGCTCTATCAAAAAGCATTAAACTAAAACGGCGTTTGTCGTAGGTGAGTTGCCCAGTTTCTCAAATTAAATGACGGCTTAAGTCAAACTGAGCGGAAGGAGATTTCAGTTGGGATTTTTTCGCCCTGCCAATACATCTTCGCCGAAATATTGGCCGCAATTTCACGATAAATATCCGCAAATTCGCTGTCAGGCTGGCAGCTCACGGTGGGTTCACCACGATCAAGATCTTCACGCAGTGAGATATGCAGCGGGATCTGCCCCAGTAATTGACAATGATATTTTTCTGCCAGTTTTTCTGCCCCACCAGTACCAAAAATCGGCTCATGATGACCGCAGTTGCTACAAATATGGCTGCTCATGTTCTCAATAATGCCCAACACCGGCACATTGACCTTCTGGAACATGACAATGCCTTTCATCGCATCAATCAGGGCAATGTCCTGCGGTGTTGTGATAACCAATGCCCCGGTTACCGGAATATTCTGGGACAGCGTTAACTGAATATCCCCGGTCCCCGGCGGCATATCAATCACCAAGTAATCCAGATCCGGCCACAGCGTATCTTGCAGCATCTGCATCAAGGCCTTGCTGGCCATCGGGCCACGCCATACCATCGCGTTATCATCAGTAACAAGGTAGCCGATGGAATTGGTTGCCATGCTGTGCACCATAATGGGTGCCATATGCTGACCATCTGGGGACGTCGGGCGCTCTTTGGCTGTACCCAGCATATTGGGGATGGATGGGCCATAGATATCCGCATCCAGAATGCCGACTTTTGCGCCTTCCTGTGCCAGCGCCAGCGCCAGATTCACCGCGGTACTGGATTTCCCTACACCACCTTTGCCTGAACTGACGGCCACAATATTGCGCACGCCATTGACACCCGGCAAGTTATTGGCACGGCGCAATGTGCTAATATCGTGGGTTAATCGCCATTCTACCGATTTTGCGCCCGTCGCGGATTGCAGCGGTTGAGTGAGGGCTTTCTTCAATATTTCGAAGGCGCGTTTCCAAACAAACGGCATGATTAATTCAATATGCAGTATCCCATCCAGCATGGTGCATTGGTGCAGTGCTTTCAGCGCAATTAAATCTTGCTCTAATGTTGGATGTTTGAATGTTGCCAATATCTTAGCAACCTGTTCTTTCAGCAGGTCAGGATGGGTCTGCTCGGGGGATTGTGAGTTCATCCCGGCTCCTTTTGTTTTATCTTCTTCAACCTAAAACTGTCCCGCCATCATAACAGAAGCAACGGCTTCGGATAAGGAACAAGTAAAAGTGGTGAAGATTTCGCGTTACCCTAGCGACAACGCGCCTTATCAGGTAACATCAAAAACCCTTTTCATTTTACGGAAGTCAGATCCTAACTATGTCTCACGTCGCGAATAAATTACTGGTGACCTGTGCGTTACCTTATGCTAACGGTCCAATTCATCTCGGTCATATCCTGGAACACATTCAGGCTGATATTTGGGTTCGTTATCATCGAATGCGCGGCAAAGAGGTTCACTTTGTCTGTGCCGATGATGCCCACGGTACACCCATTATGCTGAAAGCCCAACAGATTGGGGTTTCGCCAGAAGAGATGATTGCCAAGGTGAACCTAGAGCATCAGCAGGATTTTGCTGGTTTTGCCATTAGCTATGATAATTATCACTCTACGCATAGCGAAGAAAACAGAGCCCTTGCCTCTAAAATTTATCTGGAACTGAAAAAGAACGGTTACATTAAAAACCGGACGATTTCCCAATTGTATGATCCCGAGAAAGGCATGTTCCTGCCGGACCGTTTCGTTAAAGGTGCCTGTCCGAAATGTAAGGCGGAAGATCAGTATGGCGATAACTGTGAAGTCTGCGGAACCACTTATTCCCCAACGGAATTGATCAACCCGCGTTCCGTTGTCTCCGGCGCAACACCAGAAATGCGTGATACCGAGCATTTCTTTTTCGATCTGCCGGCGTTCAGCGAGATGCTGCAAAAATGGACGCGCTCCGGCACTTTGCAAGAACAAGTGGCCAATAAAATGCAAGAGTGGTTCGAAGCCGGGCTGCAACAATGGGATATTACCCGTGATTCACCTTATTTTGGCTTTGAGATCCCCGATCAGCCGGGTAAATTTTTCTATGTCTGGCTGGATGCCCCAATTGGTTATATGGGCTCGTTCCAAAATCTGTGTGATAAACGCGGTGACCTGAATTTCGATGAGTTCTGGGCGAAAGATTCAAAAGCCGATCTCTACCATTTCATCGGCAAAGATATCGTTTATTTCCACAGCCTGTTCTGGCCGGCCATGTTGGAAGGGTGTCACTACCGTAAACCCACTAACCTGTTTGTCCACGGCTATATCACGGTTAACGGCACCAAGATGTCCAAGTCCCGTGGCACCTTCATCAAAGCGGAGACTTACCTGAAACACTTTGATGCAGACTGCCTGCGCTATTACTATGCGGCGAAACTCTCTTCCCGCATTGATGATATCGATCTCAATCTGGAAGATTTTGTCCAGCGTGTGAACAGCGATGTCGTTAACAAAGTGGTCAACCTGGCTTCGCGCAATGCCGGCTTTATCAATAAACGTTTTGGCGGCAAACTGGCCGACCAACTGGCTGATCCCGCGCTGTATCAGAAATTTGTCGATGCGGCACAGGTGATTGCAGAAGACTTTACCCACCGTGAATTCGGCAAGGCCATCCGTGAAATTATGGCTCTGGCCGATCTTGCCAACCGCTATGTTGATGAACAAGCACCATGGGTTGTGGCGAAACAAGAGGGTCGTGACGCGGATCTGCAAGCGATCTGCTCAATGGGCATTAACCTGTTCCGTGTGCTGATGACGTACCTGAAACCGGTTCTGCCGGGCTTGACCACTCGTGCAGAAGCCTTCCTGAATACTGAACTGACTTGGGATGGCATCCAGCAACCCTTGCTGAACCATGACGTTTCACCCTTCAAGGCACTGTTCAATCGTATCGAAATGGCGAAAGTGGAAGCGATGATTGCGGATTCAAAAGAGAGCATCGAACCACAGAAAACCGTGACAGGTCCATTGGCAGATGATCCGATTCAGGACACCATCACCTTTGATGATTTTGCTAAGGTTGACCTGCGGATTGCCCTGATTAAACAGGCTGATTTTGTCGAAGGTTCAGATAAGTTATTGAAACTAACCCTTGATCTCGGTGGTGAAACTCGCCAAGTCTTCTCTGGTATTCGTGCCGCTTATCCTGATCCCAAGGCGTTGGAAAATCGTCTGACCGTGATGGTTGCCAACCTTGCTCCACGCAAGATGCGCTTCGGTATTTCAGAAGGGATGGTGATGGCAGCAGGCCCAGGTGGAAAAGAGATTTTCCTGTTAAGCCCAGACAGCGGCGCCCAACCCGGTATGCAGGTTAAATGATAATGGCACATCTTTAACAAAGATTATTAATTATCAAATAGATAATAAAGCGGGCTCCCCAAAAGGCCCGCTTTTTTATGTGATGTATGGCACATTTACAACGTTAGTCGTATGATAAGACCCTCGCTATATTGAGGAATAATTGATGATGTCTTTCCAAAATGTGCTGATGATAGGTTGGCAATACCTGCGCGCATTTGCGTTGCTCTATTTGTGCCTGATCGCGGGGAATATCATTTCAGCACGACTTCCTTTCTCTCTCCCCGGCAGCATTATTGGCTTACTGCTTCTGTTTTGTTTACTCGCATTCCAAATTATTCCCTCACACTGGGTAAAACCAGGCTGTAGTCTGTTGATGAAAAACATGACACTGCTCTTTTTGCCCATTGGAGTGGGGATCATGGATTATTATCCACAACTTAGCCAACAGATGCTGCCGATCCTCCTTTCTTGTGTCGTTAGTACCGTCATTGTTATGGTCGTCGTTGCTTACTGCTCCCACTATGTTCATCGTGAACGCATCATTATTGGTACTAAGCCTAAGCCGGAAGAGAAAGAAAAATGTTAAGTCATATTTGGTGGTCATTGCCGTTAACTCTGATTGTATTTTATTGTGCCAAAAAGCTGTCCGTCTGGCTCAAACTGCCGGTATTTAATCCCTTATTGATATCCATGGCCGTTATCATTCCCTTGCTGCTGATGACGCATACACCTTATGCACACTATTTTGCCGGCAGCCGGATACTGAACGATTTGTTGCAACCTGCCGTTGTCGCCTTGGCTTTCCCGCTGTATGAACAGCTACATCAAATCCGCGCCCAGTGGAAATCCATTATTAGCGTCTGTTTTATTGGCAGCATGGTCGCCATGATCACGGGGACTGCCATCGCATTATGGGCAGGTGCTACGCCTGAAATTGCCGCCTCTGTCCTGCCTAAATCAGTAACGACCCCCATTGCGATGGCGGTGGCCACTTCCATTGGCGGAATTCCTGCCATTAGCGCAGCTTGTGTCATTGCAGTCGGTATTTTGGGCGCTATTTTTGGTCACAATCTATTTAATTTTCTAAAAATAAAAACACAGGCTTCACGGGGGTTGGCAATGGGTACTGCCTCCCATGCCGTGGGAACGGCTCGCTGTGCGGAAATGGACCATATTGAAGGGGCATACAGTTCGCTGGCCTTAATGACCTGCGGCATTATTACCTCACTGATTGCACCGTTTCTATTCCCGATATTACTGCATCTGTTTGGTTAATTATTCCACAAATGACTCTGCTATTAGAGGTGAAGTGATTCATGGCTGTTGCAACCAATCATAGTGATTGGAATGGTTATGAAATCGTAACGTAAAAGTGAACAAATCCACTGAGATATTAAAAATTTGATATAAATCACTAAAATAATATCTTTATTACACCAATTTCACTAATTTTATGGTTGTTATCACATTGCAAACCTGAAAAGACGTCCTAGAATGATCTTCAATTAATATGGAGATCATTCTATGCAAGCTCGTTTTCACGCTATTTGGCCGGAAATTGCGCCCAGATTGCAAAAAGCGCTACTGCCTTATCTTGGCAGTGACGATTTTCCAGCTATGCTGACAGCAGAGCAAGTGGAAGCCATCAAACAGATCAGCGGATTTGATGAACAGGCACTGGCACTGGCTTTATTGCCGCTTGCCGCAGCCTGCTCCCTGGCGCCTATTTCTCATTTTTATGTTGGCGCAATTGCACGGGGAGAAAGCGGTAATCTCTATTTCGGTGCCAATATGGAATTTGCCGGCGTTCCCTTACAGCAAACCGTTCATGCAGAGCAATCCGCCATCACGCATGCTTGGCTGCGTGGGGAGAGAAAGCTGGTTTCCATCACGATCAACTATTCACCCTGCGGTCATTGCCGGCAATTTATGAATGAATTGAACAGTGGAACACAATTGGCAGTTTACCTGCCCAACCGTCCACAGTTAACGTTGGCCGACTACCTGCCGGAAGCCTTTGGCCCGTGTGATTTGGCCGATACGCCATTATTGCTGGATACGGTTAATCACGGCTATTCATTGGCGACCCGCGACGAATTGGTTCAGGCAGCACTGGAGGCAGCGAACCGTAGCCATGCACCTTATAGCCAATCCCATGCCGGCATTGCCCTGCTGGATGAACAAGGGAAAATTTATACCGGCCGTTATGCGGAAAATGCTGCATTTAATCCGAGTTTGCCACCCTTACAGGCAGCGCTGATAGTGATGAATATGGCAGGTGGAAATTGTCAATCCATAAAACGAGCGGTATTGGTGGAAAACGGAAATAGCCATTTATCACAATGGAGTGCGACGGAATCCACATTAACTGCTCTTGGCTGTACAAAAGTAGAACGGTACACATTTTAAGCATATACGCCCTAAAAGCAAAAATTGAATAACTTAACAAAATAGCAACCTTACCCCCGATTAGTATCCAAGGGGGCAAAATAAAATATTTAGTAACATTTTATTAGCTAATTCTGTATGTTATCTCTCATTTTTGCTCATGATAATGATAACTAAGTAACATTTACTGTACTTATTTTTCTTATCTTCTTAGGATCTATAACCGATTTTGTCATTAATAAGTTCGAAGAGTAAGCATCATGGAACTGGAACACGAAAGCAAACGTCCTCTCTATATTCCCTACGCTGGCCCTATCCTGTTGGAATTTCCTCTGTTGAATAAAGGCAGTGCCTTTACAGAAGAAGAACGCAGTCATTTCAACTTGCACGGCTTACTGCCACAAACCGTTGAAACCATAGAAGAACAGGCCGAACGCGCCTACCGCCAATATCGCGATTTCAAAAATGACACCGATAAACACATTTATTTAAGGAATATTCAGGATACCAACGAAACGCTGTTTTACCGGCTCCTTGACGCCCACCTCAGCGAAATGATGCCGATTATCTACACGCCAACCGTTGGGGCAGCCTGCGAACACTTTTCTGACATTTACCGCCGTGCCCGTGGCTTGTTTATCTCCTACCCAAACCGGGATTACATTGATGACATGCTGCAAAATGCTACCAAGCAGAATGTCAAAGTTATCGTGGTTACTGATGGTGAGCGCATTCTTGGTTTGGGTGATCAGGGCATCGGCGGCATGGGGATTCCTATCGGTAAACTGTCATTGTATACCTCCTGTGGCGGGATCAGCCCGGCTTATACCCTGCCCGTGGTGCTGGATGTCGGGACTAATAACCCACAACGCCTCAATGACCCTCTCTACATGGGCTGGCGTCATCCACGCATTACCGGCAAAGAGTACGATGAATTTGTGGATGAATTTATTCAGGCCGTGAAACGTCGCTGGCCTAACGTACTGCTGCAATTTGAAGATTTTGCCCAGAACAATGCCATGCCGCTGTTGACCCGTTATCGCGATGAGCTTTGTTGTTTCAATGATGATATCCAAGGCACCGCCGCCGTTGCCTTGGGTAGCCTGATTGCCGCCAGCCATGCCGCAGGTCACCAATTGAAAGATCAAACGGTGGCATTTCTGGGTGCCGGCTCCGCGGGCTGTGGTATTGCAGAACAGATCATTGCCCAGATGAAATCGGAAGGATTGAGTGATGAACAGGCGCGTGCCCGTGTGTTTATGGTTGACCGCTTCGGTCTCCTGACTGACAAGCTGCCAAACTTACTGGATTTCCAAAGTGCCTTGGTACAAAAAAGCACGGCCTTGCAATCATGGGATGTCACCAACGATTCTCTCTCATTAATGGATGTGGTTCGCAATGCCAAGCCGACTGTCCTGATTGGTGTTTCCGGACAGTCAGGTCTGTTCTCTGAAGAAATTATCCGTGAAATGCACAAACATTGTGAACGCCCAATCGTAATGCCGCTGTCCAACCCAACATCGCGGGTGGAAGCCCGCCCGGAAGACATCATCAACTGGACAAACGGCCAAGCGCTGGTCGCAACAGGCAGCCCGTTTGCCCCTGTGAAATATGATGGTCAGGAATACCCCATCGCACAATGTAACAACTCCTATATCTTCCCGGGGATCGGTTTAGGCGTTATCGCTGCCGGTGCCAAGCGCGTCACCGATGATATGTTGATGGCGGCCAGCCGCACGTTGGCGGATTGTTCACCGCTGGCACAGACAGGCTCTGGCCCGTTGTTGCCGCTGATTGATGACATCCAGGATGTCTCCCGCAAGATAGCCAAAGAAGTGGCGAAAAAAGCCCAAATTCAAGGCGTCGCGGTGGTGACATCGGAAGATGCACTGGATGAAGCGATTGAGCGCAATTTCTGGAAACCAGAATATCGCATCTATAAACGCACTTCATTCTGATCATCTCTGTGATAAGCCTGTCAATCTTATTGGCAGGCTTTAAAAATAACCTAAAAAACTCACCAGTTAAACTATCACTCACCTCTCAGCATTGAATCAGATGAGTTCTGATATACTCCAGCGAAAACTTGCTTCGCTATTTCAAGTCAAGTAGCCTTTAGGACAATTAATTCATCAGCACATATCACTTTTAAGGCAAACAAAAATCATGTGGAAACGCTTGATTACGGGTTTCATTTTTATCATTGCTGCCCTGATATTGACAGCTATTATGCTTGATCGTTGGATTAGCTGGAAAACCGCCCCTTACATTTTTGATGATCTCAGACAACTTCCTGAACGGGAAGTCGGTATGGTACTTGGCACATCTAAATATTATAAGACGGGTAAATATAACCAATATTATTTCTACCGAATTCAAGGTGCCGCTAATGCTTACAACAGTGGAAAAGTCAAATACCTGCTATTGAGTGGGGATAACGCCCAACATAATTATAATGAACCCATTACCATGCGGAAGGATTTGATCAAGGCAGGCGTTCCGGCCAGTAGCATTGTCATGGATTTTGCCGGTTTCAGAACACTGGACTCAGTTGTCAGAACCCGAAAGGTGTTTGATACCAATGACTTTACTATCATCACCCAGCGCTTCCATTGCGAACGAGCGCTGTTTATCGCCATGCACTTTGGTATAGAAGCACAATGTTATGTCGTTCCCTCCCCGAAAAATATGATGACAATTCGTCTCAGGGAAGTATTGGCGCGTCTCGGTGCCTTAACTGACCTCTATATTTTAAAACGTGAACCGCGCTTTTTAGGCCCATTAACGCCCATTCCTGCGCCACATACCATACCAACAGGAATTCAAGGTTATCCTGCGGTATCACCGGAAGAATTGCAGGAATTAGAAAGAAAGCCACAAAAGAAATAAGCATGGAGTTGCAGTTTACCTAAAAACGGAAACTGCAACTTAAAATCTGTCAAACCTTACCAGCCAATTTTGCGGTTAAACCGCGCCAGAGTTTTTCCATCGGCCCCTGAGAATAATGTTTCAACCACCAGCAAGCAAACCCGATATTCAATGCCCAGATAAAGGGAATAAATGCCATCAACTCTAAACGACTAAACTGCCCAAATAATTCAAAGCGATAAAAAAGTGTGGTGCAAATCAGTGTTTGCAGTAAGTAGCTGCTCAGGGCCATTTTCCCGACCTGCCGGAGCCAAAACGCGATTTTCCAATGTGAAATAGCGGGCCAAAATCCATAAATTAACGCGATATAAGCCAATGCCAGTAACGGTGTTGCCAATTCGGTAATGGTATAACGAACCGTCCATGAAGCAAAATAACTGTAGGGATATAAATATTGTATCGACAAAGCAATACATTGAATCGCCATACCCGCAGGCAGCAGGCATAACGCCAGCCGGCGGTAATGCCTGCGACTGAATTTCCCTTTTAACCAACCATTGCGCAATAACATGGCGCCACAAAGCATCACTCCCACTATTTGCCAACCGTATTGCACAACCACCACAATCATCGCGCCGCTTATTTGGCGAATACGATATTCTATCGCTAATAATCCACCATAGGTTTTCCAGTAGCTTTCATGAAAAATATCCTCCGCTGTAGGTTGCCAGAATGAATTATTTTCCCCTAGAGGAAACAACCCCAGAAGATAAAACATCATCACGCCGAACAAATAGCACGTTGCTGCGGTACTAAATAGCTTTTGTCGGGTATTGATAAAATGCCATGCCAATAAGCCAACAATGCCATATGGCAACAAGATATCGCCATCCCACAGCAAGACTCCGTGCAACAAACCAATAACAGCCAAAACCAGTAGCCTGGGAATATTCCAGTCACGCCCCCGCTGCCGGAGCAATTCGAGTGATGCACCAAACAACAATGTCAAGATGAACAGAAATTTGCCCTGAGTAAAGGCATTCAATACCGACCATGTCATTACATCAGAAAATGAGACTGAATCTTTATAAAACAGATTCATATAAGCTGCATAGGGCAAAGCAAAACTGGAAATATTCAGCAACAATATTCCCAAAATGGCAAAACCACGCACGCTATCCAGCACCTCAATCCTCTGATGTACGCCCCCATTACAACTGTGTTTCATGGTAATAGAAATTCATCATGGTAAATGTAGGGGACGCACGGCACGCAGAAATTCCTGTCGTGTATTCTGGCTGGTTTTAAATAACCCGCCCAGAGATGTTGTCGTCGTGGTGCTGGTGGCATCGCGAATGCCACGCGCTTTCACACAATAATGGACCGCATCAATGGATACAGCGACATTATTCGTGCCAAGCAGGGTTTGTAGTGCAATCAGGATCTGCTGTGTCAAACGCTCCTGCACTTGCGGACGCTGCGCAAAAAACTGCACAATCCGGTTAATCTTCGACAAACCAATCACTTTATCCTTAGGGATATACGCCACCGTGGCTTTGCCATCAATGGTGACAAAATGGTGTTCACAGGTGCTGGTCATCGTAATATCACGCACGGTCACCATTTCATCCACTTTCATTTTATTTTCTATCAGGGTAATTTTCGGAAAATTTTTATAATTCAACCCTGAAAATATCTCATCCACATACATTTTCGCGATACGACTGGGTGTATCCGCCAAACTGTCATCACTCAAATCGAGATTCAACAGCTTCATAATTTCTGTCATGTGTTCCTCAATGCGCACCTTGCGCACCTCTGGCTCCAAAGTTTGTTCACGCAATGGGGTTTCAAGACCACGGGCAACCAGTGCCGAATGCACCAGTTCAGCTTCTGTACTTAGGGATGACATCAGTTTCTCCAAGGGAATATTTTCCGTTACCTAAGGGAAATAAGGATGCTTATTTTACGCAGATATCCACGAATGTGACACTACACAATATCGATTTATTTATCTTGTTTTGCGCCGATATCGTCTTCGTGCACAACATACCTGTCGTACTTCAAGATAGATTGATTATCTCCCCTTGGCGTGGGGAGATAATCAGCGGCTTTTATCTGCGAGCGGCAACTTGAAGTTTATAGGGTCTATATTCCCCACAACTATACCTGTAGATCATCCATATCAATGCAGCGAATCAGGCGGGTTTACGCGGCGTATTGGTGCGATAAAATACCAAGGCCCCGGCAATGAGCAACCCAATAAATGCAATATACAACGCCGGTTCCAGTTTGCCTGTCAGCCATGTTGAAATGGCGGATAACATTGGCCCGACCAGTTGCCCCAGCGCATAACCTGTGGTCAGCAATCCCGCCATATAACGCGCATGATGAGGCGCCAGTTCACGGCCATACTGCAAAGCCAGTTGCACCACACACATAAATCCACCGCCTACCAGCAAAGCCCCCGTCATCAAGCCACCAATGCCCCGCACCATTTCCGCAATCAAAATACCCAGCGCCTGAAACCATAATGTCACTGCCAGACGGATTTGAGCGGTTGCGACATTACGCAGCAAAATGCCCAACATAATGCCAATGACTGAGGCACCCCCAAATATTGGCCAGACAAATTGGGCAAACAAGCTATCAGGAAAACGCGCTGTCGCCATTTGAGAAAGAAAGGTCGCCGGCAAAATATAGCCAAAGCCAGCCAGACTATAACTCCATACCAATCGCTTGATTTCCGGTGTCAGACTCAATGCCTGGATCGCCGTTTGCGGACGGTGCAATTCCCCGCTGCGAGGAAGATAGCGACTGATATAAAGGCTGAATAATAGCGCTAAAATGCCATATAACATCCACGCACTGGCTGCGCTCATCTGCCAGGATTGAACCCCAACTGCCAGCATGCCGCTGATAAAGATCCCGACGCCTGTGCCAGAGAAAACCGCCGCACTCAATCCCGGACGATTCAGTTTTCCCAACTCCTCATTCGCCCACGCAGCGACCAGTACCAACGTCCAGCCACTGGCCCAGCCAATAAAAAAACGGGCAATACTGTGCAATATCGGCCCATCCAATAAGGCGGAAAGCAAAGTTATTATGACGGCTCCCCATAATCCGCTCCATAAACGGTATTCCACAAAACGTTGCGCCCGCATGGCATCATAAGAACCCGCCAGATAACCGAGATAATTGAATGCGGCAACGATGCCGGCACTCGTCAAGGTGAGTTGGGATTGTGCGATCATCAATGGAACTTGTGGGGTAAAGGTGAAGCGCCCTATTCCCATGGCAACAACTAACGCAAGGAAACCGCTTAATGCAATCTGGAAGGCTTGATAGTGACGATGATGAGAGATAACAGTTTGATTTTTCATAGTGATCAACGAGTAGTGGAATGAATTGTTTGAGTTAGCATTGTTCAGCCATAACAAATAATATATATAATATATATCTTTTATTAACAATGTGTTTCTCTGTGACAATCCGCCTTTCCTGTCATTCCCCATCAAGGCAATCTTTGCCATAATGCCCCGAATACCAGCATAAACACGTGTCCGTAATCTGTGAGAATGGCAATTTGCGGCATATAGGGAGTTTGTTATGGATCACTGTCATACCTCAGACTTAATTTCACTTGAGCAAGCACGGGAAAAATTACTGGTACAAACTGTCCCCCTGACTTGCAGAGAAACCCTTAACCTGACCGAATCTGCGGGTCGAATTACCGCCACTGATATCATTTCCCCGATCAACGTTCCCTCTTTTGATAACTCAGCGATGGATGGTTATGCCATTCGCCTTGCCGATCTTCATGACAAGCAGACTTTGCCCGTAGCAGGCAAAGCGCTGGCGGGCGCGCCGTTTCAGGGAGCATGGCCGGCTGGCAGTTGCATCCGCATTATGACCGGTGCCCCGGTGCCTCCCGGTACGGATGCCGTGGTAATGCAGGAACACACCGAAGTGACTGAAACCGGCATCCGATTCACCCATCCGGTCAAATCAGGGCAAAACATCCGTACTATTGGGGAAGATATCACGCAAAATTCAGTGGTATTGCCAAAGGGAACCCAGCTCTCCACCGCACAATTACCGCTGCTGGCTTCACTGGGTATTGCAACGGTTGATGTGGTGCGCAAACTGAAAGTGGCCCTTTTTTCGACCGGTGACGAGTTACAAGCCATCGGTAAACCCTTGCAGGCAGGTCAAATTTACGATACTAACCGATTTGCGATTCGCCTGATGCTGGAAAAACTGGGCTGTGAAATTATCGACTTGGGCGTGATCCGCGATGATCCCAATACGTTGCGCCAAACCTTTATCGACGCAGATAAACACGCGGATTTAGTGATCAGCAGCGGTGGCGTTTCGGTGGGTGAAGCAGATTACACCAAACAGGTGTTAGATGAAGTGGGAAAAATCAGTTTCTGGAAACTCGCTATTAAGCCGGGTAAACCCTTTGCCTTTGGTCAATTGGAACATGCCTGGTTCTGCGGCTTGCCGGGCAATCCCGTGTCTGCCGTGCTCACGTTTTATCAACTGGTGCAACCGCTGATTGCGCATTTATCGGGGTTTACCGCATGGCAACCCCCGATGCGTCTGACGGCCAAGACGACGACGCCTTTGAAGAAATCCCCCGGCAGGCTGGATTTTCAACGCGGTATGGCTTCCCTGAATGCACAGGGAGAGTTAGCAGTGCAAACCACAGGGCATCAAGGTTCGCATATCTTTAGTTCATATAGCCTCGGTAACTGTTTTATTGTTTTGGAACGGGAACGTGGGCACGTTGCGATCGGTGAAACAGTGCAAATCGAATTTTTCAACCACTTATTGAAAAATCAGTAAGATAATTTCAAGAAGATAGCGAAAAATGACCGTTGAACTGACCAATGAAGAAATGTTGCGTTATAACCGACAAATTGTCTTACGTGGTTTCGACTTCGACGGGCAGGAAAGATTAAAATCGGCTAAGGTGTTAATAGTGGGGATGGGCGGCCTCGGTTGCGCGGCGGCCCAATACCTCGCCGCAGCAGGGATTGGCACCCTGACCCTGCTGGATTTTGATACCGTTTCCCTTTCCAATCTGCAACGGCAGATCCTCCATCGTGATGCGTGCATTGGGTTGGCAAAAGTGGATTCTGCGGCGCTGACCCTGCGGGAGATCAATCCCCATATCCGCATCAATCCGGTTGACGGGCGTTTGGATGATCCGGCGCTGGATAAGTTAGTGAGCCAACACGAAATAGTGCTCGACTGTACGGATAATGTTGCCATTCGCGAACAACTGAATCGACTGTGTTATGGCCGCAAGATACCGTTGGTTTCGGGGGCGGCAATCCGTATGGAAGGCCAGCTTGCTGTTTTTACTTACCAGCCGCAAGCGCCTTGTTATCGCTGCCTGAGTCGCTTGTTCGGTGAAAACCGCCTGACGTGTGTTGAAGCGGGCGTTATGGCACCCTTGGTCGGCACGATCGGCTCGTTACAGGCGATGGAAGCCATTAAATTACTGGCGCAATACGGGCAAATCGATCACGGCAAAGTCTTGCTTTTCGATGCCATGACCATGCAGTTTCGCCAAATCACGTTGCCGAAAGATCCGCGGTGTGAGGTTTGTCAATCGTAAGACGAAAGCGGCTGATTATCTCCCCGCGCTGCGGGGGAGATAATCGGTCATCATGCGATTTATTCGGCAATATTACTCAACAATCCCCTGACTTCCCAGATATTCATCATAAGAGCCTTTAAAATCAATCACTTTATCGGATTTGATTTCCAGAATACGGCTCGCCAGTGAACTGACAAAGGCACGGTCATGAGAGACGAAAATCAGCGTTCCCTGATAAAGTTCCAGTGCCAGGTTCAAGGATTCAATCGATTCCATATCCAGGTGGTTGGTCGGTTCATCCATCAACAGAATATTAGGCTTGTGCATCATCAGCTTACCAAACAGCATCCGGCCTTGCTCACCACCGGAAAGTACACCGACTTTCTTCTTGATATCATCCTGCCCGAACAGCAAGCGGCCGAGAATACCGCGCACGGCCTGCTCATCATCCCCTTCGCGCTTCCATTGGCTCATCCACTCAAATACCGTCATATCACAGTTAAAATCGCTGGCATGATCCTGCGCATAATAGCCAATGGTGCTGTTTTCCGACCATTTCACCGTGCCGCTGCTTGGGTTTTCTTCCCCAACCAGCGTTTTCAGGAAGGTGGTTTTACCGATACCGTTTTCACCGATCACCGCCACTTTTTCGCCTACTTCCAGCAGCAGATTAAGATTTTTGAATAATGGTTCCTTATCGTAACCCTTGGTCAAACCTTCCAATTCCAGTGCATTACGGAACAGTTTTTTCTCCTGTTCAAAGCGAATATAAGGATTTTGACGGCTGGAAGCCTTCACTTCTTCCAACTGGATCTTATCAATTTGACGGGCGCGGGACGTCGCCTGTTTAGACTTGGAAGCATTGGCGCTGAAACGGCTGACGAATGACTGCAATTCGGCAATCTGCGCCTTTTTCTTGGCATTATCTGCCATCAGGCGTTCGCGAGCTTGTGTTGCAGCGATCATATATTCATCATAGTTACCGGGGAACAAACGCAGTTCACCGTAATCCAGATCGGCCATATGTGTACATACCGTATTCAGGAAATGACGGTCATGGGAAATAATGATCATGGTACTGTTACGGTCATTGAGCACTTGCTCCAACCAGCGGATGGTATCGATATCCAGGTTGTTGGTTGGCTCATCAAGCAGCAGGACGTCAGGGTTGGAAAACAGGGCTTGCGCCAGCAATACGCGCAATTTCCAGCCCGGCGCCACGGCACTCATCAAGCCATAATGCTGCTCTACGGGAATGCCGACACCCAGCAATAATTCGCCGGCACGCGCTTCTGCGCTGTAACCATCCATCTCACCATACGCGACTTCCAAATCAGCGACCCGATAGCCATCTTCTTCGCTCATTTCTGCCATCGCATAAATGCGGTCACGTTCCTGTTTGACTTCCCACAGCTCCGTGTGCCCCATGATGACGGTATCCAACACGGTATATTCTTCGAAAGCGAACTGATCCTGGCGCAATTTACCCAAACGCTCATTCGGGTCAAGGCTGACATTACCGGAAGTTGGGGCTAAATCTCCGCCCAGGATTTTCATGAACGTCGATTTACCTGCCCCATTCGCGCCAATCAAACCATACCGGTTGCCGTTGCCGAATTTGACAGAAATATTTTCAAACAGTGGCTTACTGCCAAACTGCATAGTGATGTTGTTTGTACTTAACACAACTGTTGCTCTTAAAGTGGATAAAAAAGGGAGATTATGAAATCGATAGCCACGCATTATGCCACAACAGGCAAATATAGAACAAAAAATAGTACTGTTATAGACTGCTCTCTGGACTGTACGGCTTAACAATTTGATATACCGGAAAATACAATGCAAAAAGTAAGATGGGGTATTATAGGTTGTGGTGATGTCACGGAAGTAAAGAGTGGCCCGGCTTTTTATAAATTGGAGAATGCTGAATTAGTTGCCGTCATGCGGCGCAATGCAGATTTGGCTAAAGATTTTGCCGAACGGCACAATATCAGAAAATGGTATTCAGACGCCGAGTCTTTGATTAATGATCCGGAAATTGATGCCGTTTATATTGCGACCCCGCCCTCGACCCATAAAGAATATACTATTTTGGCAGCACAGGCCGGAAAAAGTGTTTATGTTGAAAAACCGATGGCATTAACCTTCGAAGAATGCAACGAAATGATTGCCATCTGCCGATTTCAAAAAGTTTCGCTGTTTGTCGCTTATTATCGCAGGGCGTTACCCCGATTTATCAAAATAAAAGAATTAATTGATTCCGGCGCAATTGGTATACCACGAATTGTCAACTGCATGTTATTCAGAGAAATGGCTTCACTCTATCAAGATCCTGATAATTTGCCGTGGTTTGTGAAACCAGAAATATCGGGTGGAGGCTTATTTGTTGATTTAGCTTGCCACACGCTCGATATATTGGATTTTCTGCTGGGTAAAATTATTTCAGTGAAAGGACATGCTAATTCACAGGCAAAAGCCTATCCTGCCGAAGATTGTGTTTCCATGTCATTTATGTTCGAGAATCATATTCAAGGTGTAGGTATTTGGAATTTTGCCGCCGGTTCCCGCGAGGATAAAGTCGAAATTATCGGTACAAAAGGAAAAATCATTTTTGCCACATTTGGTCATTCTCCCATTTCCTACTATGACGAAAATAACCAACTGCATCAGTATCCTTTCGAAAACCCAAAACATATTCAAATGCCACTTATTCAAACCGTGATTAATGACCTACAGGGCAATGGCTGTTGTCCATCCAACGGGGAATCAGCCGCCCGTACCAGTTGGGTGATTGATGAAGTTTTAAAAGAATATCGGGCGGCTGCAAATACGATTTCCCAATAATATTACAGCCAGCATTAGCTGGCTGATTCAGCTATTTGAAGTGAGGAAGATATTATGTTTAGATCACAGCGTAATCGCCATCGTTCTGTTCACTTCCTGATATCCTTCCCTTGCATAAAAGCGTATGGCATCAACATTCTTAGATAATACGTTCAATTCAAGGTGCGAATAATGTTTTTCCTGCGCCCACGTTTTCATGCCAGCCAATAACTTCTGCCCAACTCCAAGACTTCTGGCATCCTGACTGACGACCAAATCGAAAATATGACCATAAGTTCTCGGAACCAAGCAATTAAAAGGCGGTGTTTTTTGCTCCTGCGCAATAGCAAAACCTTTAATACCACCCTTTTCATCCTCTGCAACCAGTAGATGAAATGTATCATTATTGACACTGGAAGCAATAAAATCCCTGTCTTGTTCAACCGCTTGTAATCTATCAGGTTGTAATACAGCCATTTCACGAAATAATAGACGATAGAGAGATAAAATAGCCTCGATATCTTGCGTGGAAGCCGTTCTTATTAGCATGAATTTCTCCTGACGTTATTTTAACCGACTGTTTTAACCGACGATGATAAGATAGCTTAATAAACATACAAAGGATACAGGCATACCGTGGATAATAATAGTGTTGAGTTATCTCTGTTTCACTGCGAAGATGGCTGCCTTTAATAACACGTTGTAACTGAGGTCTTCTGTAAAATGTCTCTTTCCAAGCATCGGGGCGCTTCTTTCCCACTGCTTCCTGTGATTTTGTTGTTACTGTCAATGACATCCATTCAAGCCGGGGCTTCTCTGGCTAAAACGCTATTTCCTGTCATTGGCGCGCCTGGTGTTACCGCCCTGAGACTGACATTAGGAACAATTATTCTATTTCTGATTTTTAAACCGTGGCGCCTGAAATTTCAGCGTGCTTCACTGATGCCACTTTTTGCTTACGGTATTTCACTGGGAGCCATGAACTACCTGTTTTATATGTCTTTATCCCGAATTCCCCTTGGCATTGCCGTTGCACTTGAATTTACCGGACCTTTAGCCGTAGCCATGTTTTCTTCCCGACGCCCGTTGGATTTTCTCTGGATTGCGTTGGTCATTGTCGGTTTAGGCTTCCTGCTGCCACTCGGAGATAGCGTCAATACACTCGATCCTATCGGTATTCTATATGCGCTGGGGGCAGGCGTTTTTTGGGCGCTGTATATTATCTTTGGACAACGAGCCGGCGCCGGCTATGGTGCCGCAACCGTGTCTATCGGTTCACTGATTGCTGCCTTTATTTTCTTCCCCATCGGATTGATACAGACTGGCCCTGAATTACTGTTTAATGCTTCACTGCTGCCTATTGCTCTGGGCATTGCCATCTTATCGACGGCATTTCCCTACACCTTGGAAATGATTGCGCTTACCCGTCTGCCGGCAAAAACATTCGGGACATTAATGAGCCTTGAACCTGCACTGGGGGCATTATCAGGTATCATCTTCCTTAATGAGCATCTGACAATGACCCAATGGGTTGCCCTTTTCTGCATTATTTGTGCTTCCATCGGCTCCACCTTGACCATTAAACGAAAGACTAAAATAGAAAAAGTAGAATAATTATTTCATACTTGTCGTATTTCAAAGTGCATTTATTATCTCCCCGCAACGCGGGGAGATAATAAGCAGATTTCGTCTTACGTGAAGCCGGAGAAAGATCTTTATTCTCCGGTTTTTTATTTTCATAAATTATCAATATGTTACTGACGGATATAATGACTATCAATTCGATAGAGGTAAGCAATGTGACTTATAGCAGATGATCAGCTAAATTTATTCTATCTAATGAAATCATTCATTAATCAGAATTAAGGAAGCACTATTATGAATACAGCAAAATTAATCAAAACCCAACCCTCCGGCCTGATTTATACCCGAAACAATATTGATGAAGGTATTAAACAGAGAACGATTACTGCCCTAAATCATAGGGTCGTTCAATTTATCGACCTCTCCATGCTGACTAAACAAGCCCACTGGAATATACGCGGCCGAAATTTCATTGCCATTCACGAAATGCTGGATGATTTTCGCAACTCCATCATGGAACACCTTGATATATTTGCAGAACGTGCAGTCCAATTAGGTGGAACCGCATTGGGGACGGTTCAAGAAGTGCATAAACGTACCATACTGAAAAGCTATCCAACGGATATTCACAATGTCCAGGATCATCTAAAGGCATTGGCAGATCGCTATGCTGTCGTTGCCAATGATATCCGTCAGGCCATTGTTGATGCCGAAGATGAAGATACGGCGGATATGTTTACGGCTGCATCCCGTGATCTTGACAAATTTTTATGGTTTATCGAAGCAAATATTGAGCAATAAAATAAAAAACTTATTTTTCATTAAGTTAAGGCCACATTCGTGGCCTTTTTTACCTCGATTCTCATTGCTGATAGAGAAAAACATTAAAAAATGGAAGCTATCACCTTGAAAATCACACTAACCTTTAAAAAGATCGACTTTCTCTCTATAATCCCTGTTTGACTCAAAAATAAACATGAGGATTGTATAAAATGGATATCGAAGTTAAAGACTCTAACGGTGCGTTGCTGAATGACGGCGACTCCGTTCAGGTTATCAAAGACTTGAAAGTCAAGGGAACGTCAAAAACCCTGAAACGCGGCACCCTGATCAAAAACATCCGCCTGACTCATCGCGAAGATGAAATTGAGTGTAACGCGGATAAAATCAAAGGGTTAGTTCTGAAAACCTGCTTCCTGAAAAAAATAGGATAAATAACAGTTACAGACCTATTTTTGACTAAAGGATAAATAATATTAACTCTTATATTATTTATCCTTTTTTATTAATCGCATTAAAAATCAAATAGCATGAAATCATATTGAATCAGGTAAATCACTATTACCACTGCTAATTACACCGGATCTAAAAAATAGAAATATCACTAAAAAAATCAAACCACTAAATAGAATATTTATAAAAAAAACCCGAAAAACGCCAAATAGATTGGAATTTCAACAAAGGGGATTTATTATAATTGTGTCTTTATCCTGATACAGATTAAAGATATTGAAAATATTAGAATTTATATAAAGGTGACAATATGAAAACACTACTGACTCTATGTACGGCTGTTTTGCTATTAGCATCATGGAATACCTTTGCAGCACAAACAAAACAAGATTCCAGCAAATCTGATGTATGTATGGAACAAGCACGGACCATATGTGCTAAACACAAAAAACACCGTAAAAAATATGATTTTTGTATGAAAGAGGTATATAGCAATTGTATGCATCAATTGATGAAATAAATTTCACATTGATATAAAGGTGACAAGATGAAAATTTTACTGACTTTATGCCCAGCTATTTTGCTATTAGCATCATGGAGTACCTTTGCGAATGATAAATCCTATCAATGTTCAGTTATCGCACACGTTTCATGCATTAAATATATAGAACATACTGGAAGATATTCATACTGTGTTGATAAAGAATATAAAAAATGTATGCGACAATAGATACCAAATCACTTCAATTTTATTTAATAAAAAAGACTTCAAGAGGCTATAAATTCAAGCTCAATGTTTAATTCGAAACGTATACCCGTCGTTATTGAGGTATTAAACACTTTCTATGACGGCGGGTATAGCTCGACGGACAGTTTCCCAACCATTTCTCTATTGAGATTTATCCACGAACATCTATTTATAAAGTTCTAAATAATTAACTCTTTAGAATGTTAAAGAATACCATATTAGATTAAAACCATAACATTAGTTAAGACTAATATCGAATTGACTATCAGGATAATATACAGCATAACTTAAACATATAAATAAAATTAACTCATAAAATCACTAAGAGTGATAGAGTGATTCTGGTTTTAGGAGAAAAAATGAATTTACTTATCGCTGATATATTAGAATATAAAGGCAAGATAAAACAATTTTCCTCAGGAAATAAAACCCTTATATTGTTTTTGTTTTTTTATTTATCCCAGCCCAAGCCGGTGGGGTTTTTAATGGATTGATACATTTATCACAATATGTCATCACTCCACATGATACAATAACCTCTTTTTATTTTTCATCAATATCGCTGTTGATATACGTTATTTTTTACTCGGTACAAAAACAGTTATTATCCTTGGATTCGCATAGTAAGTGCAATTTCTAAGAAAGGCGGTCAGTTGCTATAGTAGGCATCTTTCTCGCCAAAGGAAAATGCACTATGGCCTATACGCAACTGACCGAAACAGAAAGATACCAGATTTTCGGCTTAAAAGAAGCCGGTTTTACACAACGTTTTATTGCAACGTCGCTTAATCGGGCCCCATCAACAATTAGCCGGGAATTGAGACGAAACCGGGAAGCCGAGAAATATGAACCTGAACAAGCTCAGCGTAAAGCATTAGAACGCCGTCATTCTAAGGTAAAAGCCGTAAAAATCACGCCAGAGATAACAAAGTGGATAAAACAGTTAATTTGGCAAGATTTAAGTCCGGAACAAGTTGTGGGTTATCTCAAGCGGGAAGCGAAAATCTCTTTACATCATGAAACAATTTATCGATTGATTTATAAAGATAAAAATAAATGGCGGGTGATTTATGGCAACATCTTAGGATAGGGAAAAAACCGTATCGTAAAACGCTTTGGAAGCCATGAGCACAGAGGGAAAAATTAAAAACAGAATCAGTATTTATAAAGCCCCCAAAAATTGGTGAATAAAAAGCAAGCCGTAATGGGGGATTGGGAAAGGGGAAACCATTCGTTGGGCAAAGAATCGAAAAAGTGCCCTTATTTACTTTAGTTGAACGAAAATCGTTATTTACGATCATCATTAAACTTGAAGATAAAACAGCAGAAGGTGTTGCCAAAGCGGCGACAAGACATTTATCGATGATAAAACATAAAGTTAAAACAATTACCTTTGATAACGGACTCGAATTTGCCGAACACGAACGGATCGGTAAAAATTTAGAGACAAAAATTTATTTTGCTCATCCGTATTCCCCTTGGGAAAGAGGGATAAATGAGAACATAAATGGATTAATCAGAGATTACTTCCCAAAAGGAACCGATTTTAATAAGGTATCAGAGCGGGAGGTTAACCTTGTGGCAAACCGACTAAATAATCGACCACGTAAGACACGAGATTATAAAACACCGAATGAGTTATTTACAGGAACCCCAACTCATTTACTTCGTTCATTACGGTGTTGCGCTTAATATGCGAATCCAAGCCATTAATTTATTTCACTTTACATCAACTAACAAAACATTTATTTTAAACATCGCTGCATCAATAATATTTTTCTATTTTATTGCTTATATAGTTTGTCAACAGGCTCCTGAGAATGTCAATTATATTACAGTGATATACTTTGGCATCACACTCTATATTTCAATGATATTGTTCTATAGTTTAATTCATGACAATAAAAACCACCTTTGCTATCTAATCAATTTTGTATCATCAAGAAAACTCTTGATCCTTAATTATTGTCTCTGTTTTTCTTTTTTTACTTTTCTTTGTGGTGTATTTGCTATTTTTGTAACCCATTCATTTCATATAGTTTTATTTCTTTATTATTGTGTCATCTCTATCTTTACGGCTTTAATCAACCTATCAAAAACACAATACACAAAATTACTGACACTATGTTTCATAGTGCTATTTTCTTGTTTAGGAGGTTATATTTATGCTTGATATCATTGGGCTAGAAACGACAGTGGGTAATAGAAAAATATTTTCAAATGTTAATTGTCAATTTAATATTGGCATAAATCGTATTGTCGGCATCAATGGCTCAGGGAAGACCACGTTCCTTTCTTGTCTCTCTGGCATGAAAAAAATAAATAAAGGTAAAATCAATTTCGTCACAGGTGATAAAAATCACACATTCAATTTACAAAAACAAGGTTTTTATCTGTCAGATCACATAGAGTTTTATGATTTTCTTACTGGGCTTGATATCATCAATTTGACCAAACATTATAAAAATATCAGTCATAACCATCAATTGGAAGAGTATTTAACCGGTTTTGGTATCTCGCATTACTTAAATACAGAATTTGGTCATATGTCTTTGGGCACTAAAAAGAAATTTCTGCTGACATCGGCGTTGATGTCTGATGTTGACGTTTATATTTTTGATGAACCCACCAATGGCCTTGATGTAAAATCAACCACTTTTTTAAAGACATTGATCAAAACCCTTGCTGACAAAAAAATTTTTGTTCTAAGCGCTCATGATGAGAACTTTTTGCAAGGGTTAATGACCCATGATTATAAAATAGATAAAAATCAAATCATCAAATTTTAACTTTGATGCAACTCAATGGGATAAATAACGCCCTCTTGCGTTATTTATCCTTTTTCACGGCAGCTAATTCCTGTTCTGAGGGCACATTTGGCCGTTCGATGGGAAATACAGGCAAAGACTTCAATAAACGCGGGCCATAACGTTTGGTCAATAACCGATTGTCATAAATTACCACATCGCCATAACATTGATGGCTGCGAATTAATCTTCCTACTTGTTGGATCAAATTAAAAGAAGCGCTGGGTAAACTCTGGATTTCAAATGGGTAACGTTTCAACGATTTCAGCCATTCACTTTCAGTCATAATCACCGGATTGGTAACCGGAGGAAATGCGATTTTATGGATATGGACCTGTGAAAGATAATCACCTTTCAGATCCAATCCTTCAGCAAATGACTGCAATCCAACCAGAACGCTGGCTTGCCCTTCATCAATACGCTTGCAATGCGTTTCTACCAATCGATAGCGAGGCTGATCACCTTGTACCAATAACATCAACCGCAAGTCTGTAACGAAAGTGAGGAAGCCTTCCATTGCTCGCTGGCTGCTAAAAAGTACCAACATTCCCCGATGCTTCCCTGCCATGACCTGAGAACGGAAATAACGCGCCATCTCCTCAAGGTGCTGCATTTCATTATGAATGGTCGGTTCCTGTGTCATTTGGGGAATCACCAGACGCCCTTGTCGTACATGTTCAAAAGGTGATAACAGGGTAACAAACCGATCATCATGATTTTCGTGTAACCCGGTCAGTTCCTGAATACGGGAAAAACTATTCAGTGAACGCAAGGTGGCGGATGTCACGACAACATGGGGAACAGAGCGCCATAATAGCTGGGTTAATTGTTCACTGACCCGAATTCCCGCACAATGAAAATAAAGGTGTGACTGGTTTTTTTCATAGCGCCGCGTTAGCCATTTTGATATCGGCGCATGGGACGACTCTTCTTGTGCTGCCAGACGCCACAGTTTTGCCATATTTTCAAAATAGCCCAATGTCCGGCTGGTTTGCAAAATGGCGCGATGTAAGCGGACAATATCTTGTTTGGCCGTCTGATCACTTAAATCATTTAAAATTGCCTCTGCCAAACCACGCAATCCATCCGTGAGTTTAAATAATTGCTGACAACACAGCAGTAAACTCTCCGGCAATTTTCCCAATTCAAATAGAAATTCTTCCGCTTCACCGCGCTCAGGCAATAGCGCCTGTGTTATCTCCGCTACTTCCTTAAAATATTCACGGATTGTTGCACAATGCGTTTGTAGCCGAGGGATATTGGCCAAAGCAGGCGGTTTTGTCGGCCGAAATTGTGTCAGGTATTGCTCGACATGACGGACAAATGTGTCTAGCTGCCCATTAAGCTGGAATAGGGTAATCTCGCCTTCAACTTCCAACGCATCCCTTGCCACCTCCGGGATATGGTGCCCTTCATCCAGCACTAACAGCAGATTTTTTGCTTCCGGTAAAACCGATTCACTTGCCAGCGCCACCATCACCAAAGCGTGATTAGCAACGATAACATCGGCCTCTCCAATTTCCCTGCGGGCAAGAAAAAAGGGGCAACGGGCGTAAAACTGGCAGTTTCGCGCCAGACAGTTCATTTTATCCGTACTGATTTTTGCCCACAGCGAATCCGCCAGTGCCAGTTTATGGTGGTCACGTAAGCCATCCCATGCAAACGTTGTATAATCACTGCGCAAACGGCGACACAGTTCCCGCTCTTCACTATTGGCTATTTCAGCCTGATCTTCAACCAGAAACATCAGGTCAATCTGCTCTCCCTCTGCGGCACAAATGGCTTCCAGATTGCGCGGGCAGACATAACGTGCCCGACCAAAAGCGCCCGTGAATTTCAGGTCAGGAATAATTTTACGCAGTAAAGGCAAATCCTTGCTATAGATTTGATCTTGCAGGGCAACGTTGGCGGTACTGACCACTAAGGGTTTCTGCTCTGCCCGGCTAACGGCAATCCCCGGAATCAGATATGACAACGTTTTTCCCACTCCCGTCGGGGCTTCGATCACCAAATGCCGCCCCTCTTCATCGGCCAATGTTTTTGCAACCTCTGCGATCATTTGACGTTGGGGGGCGCGTGGAATGAACCCCTCAATATGGGTAGATAATGATTTGTACCACTGACTGATCTGGTTTTTTATTGAACTGGAAAGTGCCATAAGTTTTGCTGCTCAAAAATGGGTTATCGCTTGTCTGCCGTGTAGAAGCCGATATACTTTTGGCCTTCTATCTTTCGGCTTTTTATGGCTATTGTCACGCTTTATTAAAACCTTATTGGATACTGAGATGAAAAAAATCCTGCTTATTATCATCATATTATTTTCTATCGGTTCAGTTGGAGGGATCTTTCTGGCGGGGATGAATATATATACCCGCTCAACCACTCCCGCCGAAGAACCCCAACAGACTCAGCAGGAAAATACTTCAGTCGGGCAACAATAATACCTTGGCTTGGATCGTAACACCAAATGAGGAAGCGCATGAAAAATGAATATTTTGTCAGCCCACAATGGTTAAACGAGCATCTCTTTGATGAGAATGTTGTTGTCGTTGATGCCAGTGCCCCAATGCCCACCCAATCCATTGATTATCACCAACTCTGGTTAGAAAAACATATTCCGGGTGCGCAGTTTTTTGATCTTGATAAAGTCGCCAATCTGCAAACCAACCTGCCGCACATGCTGCCAGAGCCAGAAACATTCCGCCAAGCGGTGAGTGACATGGGCATCAGTGAAAATCATTTAGTGGTGATTTACGATCAGGGAAATATGTTTTCCGCCCCGCGGGCCTGGTGGACGTTCAACATCTTTGGTGCCCGTCATATCCGTATTCTTGAGGGGGGCTTACAAGGCTGGCAACAAGCCGGTTACCCCACCGAATCGGGAAAAGTTGCCCGTACCCCCGACGTTTTCAATGTTCAGTTTACGCCTGAAAAAGTCTGTTCTCAGGCGCAGATCCTGGCTGCACTGCATAATCATGCTCCTGTACAGTTTATTGATGCCCGAGCCGAAGACCGTTTTCAAGCCAAAGTGCCGGAACCCCGACCCGGCTTGAGAATGGGGCATCTACCCGGCGCTAAAAATGTGCCGTGGACGGCATTGATTGATCATGGGCGTTATAAATCAGCAGAAGAAATGGCGGCAATATTCCGTCAACAAGGCGTTAATTTAGACCAGCCCATGATTACCAGTTGTGGCTCTGGCATGACCGCCGCCGTTTTAGCGTTGGGTCTCGATATGATGGGTCACAAAGAAGTAAAATTATACGATGGTTCTTGGGCTGAATGGGGAGCCGATGATTCACTGCCGTTAGAAAAATAACAATTAGCAAAACAGCTCATTGGAAATAATGAACAATAACAAAGGGCAGCAAAATAGCATGCCCTTTTTTTGTTATTCATCATATGGAGTCCGATCCTTAAAACAAATAGGTAAAGCGATTGATATATAAAGCTATTGGTTAGCAATTTTATGGTAGGCAAACAGGACAATGATTGCGCCAATCACGGCAATAACGAAACTGCCTAAATTAAAGCCATCCACTTTTCCCATGCCAAGGAATGTACTGATGTACCCACCCACAACGGCACCCACGATGCCTAAAATCACGGTCATAATGATGCCACTACTGTTATTTCCCGGCATAATCCATTTAGCAAGAATTCCAGCAATCAGGCCAAAGATAATCCATGACAGGATACCCATATGTAACCTCCAGAATTGTTTAGATTATTGGTTTAGGAATTTCATTATGTTTTTACGTCCTAAGTTAAGACACTAATGGAAAAAATTGCAAATTGTAATCAACAACCTTGGAGTGTTATTTAATTTATTACATCTAAATTCCTGATATCTGAAATGATATTTTGGTTAAAAAATTCAAATGCATTATTACCTAATGTTATATTTTGCGGAAAATTTAGATCAGGAGATAAATGTCGTAATGCACTATATATCCACTCATTTGCACTAAAATGAGAAAATCCGGCCATTCTCCACACATATATCATCCTATTAATCCTCTCAACACTAATTTCTGATCTTTCTGCTATGCTAGAATTCACCATATAGCGAAAATCATTAACAGTATTAATAACAGAATGATTTATGTCACGAGCATTTAATATGCTATCACGTATAAAGTGCAAATATAATGTTTCAAAATCTTCATTTGAGATATTTATTGGCCTTTGAGTTCTTGGCCCTAATACAGTGATATTATTGATAATTTCTATTGTGGAGTTGTCTCCTCTTGGTCTGAATAGCGCGTTTCTCAAGTATTCTACTTCTCCTCCCTCAGGCAATAATCCGTTAGTTTCGAGTCCTACAGTATAAATACCGCTGCCAACAGGGTTTTCAATTTGCATAATCCTATTATCGCTCATAGCATGCCTGAACGCGATTTCATAATCATTACTTCCTGGCCTTGGAAGAGGAGCCAGATTTATTCGCGCGGTTCCCCGGCCGGAAAGTCCCTCACTAAACGCGTCAGTCAGCCGCCGGCCCAGCCGCTGTAAGCCATTGGCAATCCCGATCGCACCGGCGGCGCCCAGACTGGCCACCCCAAACCCCAGGGACACCCAGCCAAGAATGGCCGACGCCTGCGGGTTGCTCTCTTCGGTGGCCGCACTGGCGATCCCCGTGACATCCGCAATCACGCCCAGCCCGGCGATAATCGCCCCGCTGACGCTCAGGGACGCGCCCCCGGTCGGGATCGCCAACGCTATCCCCACCACCAACCCGACGGCGCCCAATACGATGCCAAAAATACTGCCCCAACTGAAATGCCCCGTCGGGTCAATCCGGTTGATGGGGTCACCCAGGCAATAGGCATAAGCATTCAGCCCCCCGGCCCCAAACGGGCTCTCGCTGTCGGGGGCATTAAAGCGCATCAGGACCGGGTTATAGGCCCGGTAGCCGTTACCCAGCAGATAGCCGCCCCCGACCGGATCAAGGCGTTCACCATTATAGGCCGGGATAGCCGCCGCCTGTTCAGCCGGGGCCTGCTGCCCGTAAGGCGAATAGCGATAACGGGTTTCTGTGCCGTCACCTTGCTGGTTGACCAGCACACTGCCGTGGTTATCCGTGCCCAGCAAGTGGGTTTCCGCCCCGGTCACGGTGGCGGCCGGGGCGCCGTGCGCCTGCAACAAACGGGTCACGGTGCCCTGCTCACGCAAGATTTCCGCCACCCGCGTGGCCCCCTGATAATACAGCTCGTGAGTATGGTCTGTTCCCATTTGCTGTAACACCAAACGATCTGCGGCGTCATAGCCATAAGTCCCGGCGGTCTCTCCCTGATGGACCGCCGCCAGCCGCCCCAACGCATCATAAGTGAGCCGGCGCCCGGCTTCATCCCGGATCAGGCGGCCGGCACCGTCATACGCCAGGGTGATCGTGGCCGGGTAGTGGGGGTGGGTATGGGTGACGGCCTGCAACTGGCAGGGATCGGACACACTGTAGGCAAAGGTCGCCGTATCACGGCTGCCGTCCGCCAGTGTTGTGGTGCAGGTCAGCATATTGCCCAGCATGTCATAGGTAAAACGCTGCCGGGCAATACTGACACCGTAAGCATCCTTGGGCTGTTCCGCCCCGCTGCAATCGTACACCGTCAGCCAGTGGCGGGCGGGATCGTACTCATAAGTCTCCTGCCGTAACAGGCCGGCCTGTTGGGAACGGGTCGTGCGCGAGGCTACCTGCCCGTTGACCGTATAACGTTGTTCGAGAGTCAGCGTATCGCCAGCCGTCTGGATCTGCCGGCGGACCTCACGGCCAAAATCATCAAAATCCACGACCGTGGTTAATTGCCGGTCATGCTGTTTATCGTGCACCTGCCAGCTTTTGACCCGGCTGGCCGCGTCATAGGCCAGCGTGATATCAATCGCCGGATCACCGGCTGCTACCGGGCGGCCATACTGATCAAAACGCACCTGCCGGCGGTTCCCCGCCACATCCTGATAGCCCGTTAGCTGTCCCCCCGGTGAATAGCTATAGCCGGCTGTCCGCGCGGCACCTGCGCCGCTGTCCTCAAAGCGGAAGGTTTCCTGCTGTAACCGGCCGGCGGCGGAATAGTGCAGGTCGCGGGCCGCCTGCTGGACGGCACGGGCGCGGGTCATCGCGCCGGTTTTCGGATCGTAGGCAAAGCGCTGCTGGATTTCCGCTGCGTCAGTCTGCGTCAGGGCATTGCCTAACCGCGGTTCATAGCGGTGAGTGACAATATTGCCCAGCGGGTCGGTGATCTGGCCGGGCAACGGGCTGTCTTGCAGGTAGCGGGCGTGATAGGTCCGTCCGCCACGGGTGGTCGATACCACCCGGTGCAGGCTGTCGAATTCGCGCCTCCCCAGGATAATATCGCCGGCCTGGATCTGCGTCACCAGATTGCCCGTGCTGAACGGGGCGTAGGATTTTTGGATCACCGTGCCGTCGCTGTGCCGGATACGGGAGACCCGGCCCAACAGGTCATAGGTGTATTCGGTTTTTTGCCCCAGTGCGTCAACGGTGGCCCGTAACCGCCCCAGTCCGTCATAGTGACTCTGTTGCTGGCTATATTGTTTGCCCTGACTGTCGTAGAGCGTGGTGGTGACCGGCTGGTGGCGCTGATCATATACCACGGTACAGTGACTGAACGGTAATCCCCCCGCCTGCCGGGTTATCTGCGCCGTCCGGGTCACCGGATCATAATCGTGCCGGAGAGTCTCGCCCGTGTCCCGGATAACCCGGTGGACGTTTCCCCAGTCATCGTATTCAAAGCGCTGCCGGACAGCCACCTGACTCACCTGACCCGCGTTTTCCTCTCTGGGCAGCCAGTCATAATGGCTTTGGCTCACCACCCGCCCCCAACTGTCCCGTTCCGTGTCAGCCAGTAACTGCCAGCCCTGATCTTCCTGCCCCTTCTCCAGCCGCGCCTGTTGATAGGGCTGCCCCAGCCCGTCAAAGCGCACACGCGCTTGGCTGCCCCACACATCGGTTTTCGTGGTTGTCGCCACGCCCGCCTCTTCAATGGCATAGGCATACTGCACCTGTTGGCTATAGTCGGTCTGCGCATTACTGACCTGCGTGACGAGCCGGCCAAGGTGATCATAGTCATACCGGGCCGTGCGTTGCTGGGCATCCACTTCATGCCACAGTTTGCCGCTGACCTGTGATTGCCGGCGCCGGGTCGTCAGGCTGAGTTGGTCATGCCCGGTCCACCGGGTCCTTTTCACCAACGCCTCCCCTTCAAGGGCATAGCTGAACGTTTGGGTATTCGTCCAGGCCTTGCCGGCCGCCGCTTCTTCCGGCAGGGCATATTTGGTCTTATCAATGCGCTGAATACGCCCGTGATCTTGCGACGTCACATCATTCACGTAACTGATCCGGCTTTCATGCAGCAACCGCCCGGCGCTATATTCGCCCTGATAGATACAGACCACCGCATCATCACAAGGCGCACCGGGGCGCGTCGGTAACGTTTCATAGCGGTAAACGGTTTGATGGACCGGCGCATCCTCATAACTCCCTGCCGGCGAGGCTTTGCCCGGGGTGACCGTTTTGGACTTGACAAAACGCACGAACCCCTGCGGGGAAGTCGGACAGCCGCCGCCTTTTTTGTCTTGCTGACCTTTCTTGTCTTTCCCGGCGGCCTCGCCTGCCGGGTAATAGACCCAGTCCGTGCGGGTGCCATCCGGCGTAATCTGCACGGTCGGGTTCCCCGCTTCATCGAACTCGGTCTGCATCACCTCACTGCCAGCGGCGTCATTAAAGCTGACCGTGGCCCTTTTGGGCATCTGGAACTGGGGCGGTTGGGCCTTAAACGGACTGCCCGTCCGGGCATAATAGTCCGTCTGGTGCACCCGCTTGCAGCCGTTCTGCTCCGTGGTTTCAGAAACCAGCAGGTGGTATTGGTTATAGCGCCGGGTAATATGGCGTTGTGATGTCCCGTTATCCCAGTGTTCCGTCGAGCCATATTGATAATCACTCAGGGTACCGTAAAGGTAATCCTCATCCGGGTGCCAGCGGCCCTGCGCGCCGTGACCGAGAAAGTTCGCCACGGTGTATTCATAGGTGCGCACAATCTCAGGGCCGTGGCCGGGGAATTGCGTGTAGCGGGTGACATACGGTAAATACGACAGCGGTGCCCCGTCAGGAAACCGGTGGCCCCGGGCGTAATAATGCACCTGCTCCGTCAACCCGGTCGGGGAAACGATCCGGTTCAAAAACCGGTTATCGACATCATACTCCAGCGCCCAAACCAACGGGGGATCGGCCGGGGTCTCTTTTTTCACCTGGGTCACATAGTCGTTCCTGAACAACACCTGAATGGTGTAAGCCTCTGTCATGCCCGGCCAGACCGTGAAACGGGTGTCACTGCCGGTTTCATACTCCACGCTTAACAACACCCGCCCGGTGTCATCCGTGATCGCCGTCAGGCCCGGGGTCTCACCAAAATGACGGCCCCAGTCCAGTGTCAGGCCATACCCCAGCGGGTTGATGATCCGGGTCGGCACCTTGAGGGAATAGGCATTGTCCGGCCCGGTCAGCACTTCCACTATGCCGGACTTATGGATCACGCGGTAAACATTTTGGGCAACATCCTTTTCAAACCGCACCACATCCTGCTTATACTGTTTCAGGTAGACGGTATCCGCGTATTCATCCACCTTATAGCGCTCGCCGGTGGACAGGCTTAACAGCCGGTGCTGGCGGTCATACTGGGTCAGCCCCAGGGAAAAGCCGATACCGAACCCGCGGTTGCCGGTATTCAGCGGGTGATACGCCAGCGCGATGGTCTGGGCCGGGCCGAGGTGATGATTGCCGGTTAACTGGGCAATCAGCAGATTATACGTAAACAGGCCGGTGCGGGGATCAACGCTGCCCGTGGCAGCACTTTGAAAGTTGTGGGCCTGCGAGAAAAAATCGTTCTGCATTTTGCTGCCTCACTTATTGATTTTAGGGGGAAATGGGTTTTCTCATTTCATCAATAAAGGATGTGCAAGAAAGACTCATTACGGCAACGGGCAAAAAAACGTTATATACTCATCTTACTTGAAGATGTATTTATTCCCCCCTGACATAGAGAGGGGGGAATAAAGTGGTCTCTTTTTTACACAATGCAACTTGAAGTTGATTAAGTATAGAGAATCAATATCCTGATTTAATTAAACAATCACCCAATCAGGATTACTATTTAATCTCTTTAAAATTGATTAGCATCTTCGAGATGAATGTTGGTCTTTTCTTCTATGCTAATACCGTGTATAGGATCTATAAGAAATGTTCCTGCATTTCCATATTGGTCATAAATGGTAATGTAAAAATTTTTGGCCCACTCATTATGTGTCATAGTCTTCTGAGGGCGTATTACGACAGCCATTATAGTAAAACAAAGCGCATCAGGTCGTTGTCTTACGTCAATGTTTATAGTCCTATCAATCATCAAGCAATTTACATCCGGCCCCACACCACCACTTATACTCCAAGAATATCGGTCTAAGATGGCTTTCCGTGGTCCTTCCAGAGTCCAAAGATAATGTACGTAATAAGTCGTAGAACTATAAGTATATAGATAGCGGTTGCATACACCATTCTCATCTGCACAATAAATCTGATGACCATAACCGTGATCTATCCCTAGAAATCCCGCTCCTCCCCATTCTTTTCCAAACTTCGTTGGATCTTCTACTACTAATTTTGCCACCTTCCGTCTACCATAATGATCACTTGGATTCAGCCTTACGTATTTATTATATTGGGTCCAGCCAAACCAATCGTTTCCTTCATTAGCCTCCCGTTTAGTGACTAATTCACTCTCTATATCCAAATTTGCACTCCTATAATATATTTCAGCTTTCGAGTTAAGTTGGATACATGCATCAAATTCTTTTCCATATGCAGAAGAATGTACTGTGTTACCTGGCGTCACTACCAAGGCCGCTACTTGTTTTATTTGATTTACTGCGATGGGTGAACAGTATATATAAAAGGTTACTCTGCTTAAAATAGGACCATCATGGTGTTCTTCATAATTAGTAAAAGATGGAGTTTTTAGTGTTACAGGCGTTGCAGTAAATTCATTAGGCTCATCCGTATAAGCCCAGGTAAAATTATCATCTTCCTTTGCCCGCCAGGTAAGCTTTTCCCCTGTGTCATAATCAATAAGCCAAGTATGCTGTAAAAGAATATCACTTGGAACGACTACCTTATTATTATAAGAATCAGCGCATTGAATATAAACATCGACAATCACCCGGTTTCTTCCGTTAGCAAAGATATCGGCCTCAATATTTAACTGACGTAATTTTATCTTTAACTGACTTACCCTATACCAAATTCCAGGTTGATCTTTATCTTGAACTTGTAAGTTTTTCATATATCATTCCTATAACTTAATAAAACCATTTACAAAATCATAAACGTCATTAGAATTCAATAAGTTAATAATTAGACAATTGCTATATTTTTAAAAAAATTTAAATAGATTTATATATTATCCAGCAATCCATTTTAAATCCTTTCGGTTATAAACCATGAGCCACCTACGCAATGACCTTCATATTATAAATATAGTCAAAACGTTCAGATTTTCCAGCGGTAGCAAGGCCTGTTTATTTTATTCTCTTAGATACTGATGTTTATCTCATCATATAAATAAACATACTTGGATTCGCATATTAAGCGCAACACCGTAATGAACGAAGTAAATGAGTTGGGGTTCCTGTAAATAACTCATTCGGTGTTTTATAATCTCGTGTCTTACGTGGTCGATTATTTAGTCGGTTTGCCACAAGGTTAACCTCCCGCTCTGATACCTTATTAAAATCGGTTCCTTTTGGGAAGTAATCTCTGATTAATCCATTTATGTTCTCATTTATCCCTCTTTTCCCAAGGGGAAAAAGGAATGACCAAAATAAAATTTTTTCTTTAAAATTTTTACCCATTCGGTTCGTGTTGGGCAAATTTGAGTCCGTTATCAAAGGGTAATTGTTTTAACTTTATGTTTTATCATCGATAAATGTCTTGTCGCCGCTTTGGCAACACCTTCTGCTGTTTTATCTTCAAGTTTAATGATGATCGTAAATAACGATTTTCGTTCAACTAAAGTCAATAAGGCACTTTTACGATCTTTGCCAACGATAGTATCCCCTTCCCAATCCCCAATACGCTGCTTTTTATCAACAATTTTTGGGCGCTTATCAATACTGACTCTGTTTTTAATTTTTCCTCTGTGCTCATGGCTTCCATAGCGTTTACGATACGGTTTTTTCGCTATCCTAAGATGTTGCCATAAATCACCGCCATTTATTTTATCTTTATAAATCAATCGATAAATTGTTTCATGATGTAAAGAGATTTTCGCTTCCCGCTTGAGATAACCCACAACTTGTTCCGGACTTAAATCTTGCCAAATTAACTGTTTTATCCACTTTGTTATCTCTGGCGTGATTTTTACGGCTTTTACCTTAGAATGACGGCGTTCTAATGCTTTACGCTGAGCTTGTTCAGGTTCATATTTCTCGGCTTCCCGGTTTCGTCTCAATTCCCGGCTAATTGTTGATGGGGCCCGATTAAGCGACGTTGCAATAAAACGTTGTGTAAAACCGGCTTCTTTTAAGCCGAAAATCTGGTATCTTTCTGTTTCGGTCAGTTGCGTATAGGCCATAGTGCATTTTCCTTTGGCGAGAAAGATGCCTACTATAGCAACTGACCGCCTTTCTTAGAAATTGCACTTACTATGCGAATCCAAGATAGATAAATTAATTTTAATTTAAATAAGAGGTAAAAAATAAGAACTTATATTTTTATAAAAAAATCAAGTATAAATCTAATCCATCCCTATAAAACCTTTTTAATAATATAAATTAGCTTTAATCGGTATTATTCCTAATTCATAAAAAATAGGAATGTATTTTATTTATCTACATCCCATGAATTCTAAGTTACAACGGTGATAAGGAGACAAATCCCCCAGAAATAGTTACCGGAGGAAAATAATACGCTTAACAGAAAATCGGGGGTTCTTTGGTAAGATACTGCTGCCGCAATAAACATGTATCTACCGCAGAAGAAATAACCTCAGCAATCTGGGCAGAGGTTTTTAATGCCCTGATTTGCATAAATAACTCATCTGCTTCACGATATTCTTTACGCAAATACCCTAACCATTGCTTGATTCGGGCAACGTGATACAGCCCCGTATCGCCCTGCTTTTCCAGATAAATATATTTTTGCAATAACCTGAGTACACTGCTCCACGGCATCTTGGGTTCGTTATATTTAATCACCCGACTCAAATTTGGCGTATGCAGTGCACCACGGCCGATCATCACTGCATCACATCCTGTCGTTTTGATGCACGCCTGAGCACTTTGCCAATCCCAAATTTCACCGTTGGCAATGACAGGAATAGCAAGGCGACGGCGGATCTCGCCTATCGCCTGCCAATTGATGCACTCTGCCTTATAGCCCTCTTCCTTGGTTCGTCCATGCACCACCAGTTCAGTCGCCCCTGCTTGCTGGACTGCATCTGCAATCTCAAACTGACGAGCATCAGAATCCCATCCCAGACGGACTTTTACCGTTACCGGCAGATGGGCGGGCACGGCTTCACGCATGGCCCTGGCACCCTGATAGATAAGTTCGGGATCTTTCAATAAGGTCGCACCGCCACCACTGCCATTCACCGCCTTGGAAGGGCAACCACAGTTCAGGTCAATGCCCCATGATCCCAGCTCAACTGCCCTGACCGCGTTTTCTGCCAGCCATGCCGGATATTGCCCCAGAAGCTGAACCCTGACCGGTGTTCCCGAGGGTGTGCGGCTCTGATGATGCAGTTCAGGACACTGCCGGTAAAAAGATTTTACCGGCAGTAAGCTGTCAACCACACGCAGGAATTCTGTGATACATAAGTCATAATCATTGACTTCACTCAACAATTCCCTGACCAGAGAATCCAAGACGCCTTCCATCGGGGCCAGCAAAACGCGCATGAATTACTCTCCCGACGCCGCCGCACGTGGGGATTTGGTGCTGACCCGCTGACGACGCTGGCGCGATGGGGATGCTTGATCTGACTTAGCATGGCCTTGCTTGCCGTTGCTACGCTGACTGCGAGGCTGTTCATTACGCGAACGATTATCGCGAGAACCCTGACCCCAAGGGCTATTTCCGTGAGAATGACTTTCACGTGAATGGTTTTTACGGGAATCGTTTTCACGAGAACGGCTTTCACGCGGGCCATTTTTCCGGGCACTGTTATCACGTGAATTGTTGTTACCGCGTGGACTATTGCCACGATCATTGCGCCCATTCTGAATCGGTTCCGCCTTGATAGTAGGATCAGGTTCATAACCCGCAATGGCAATGCGCGGAATTTCTCGCTTCAACAGGCGCTCGATATCTTTCAGCAGCTTGTGTTCATCGACACACACCAGTGAGAGTGCCTGCCCGGTCGCATCGGCACGCCCGGTACGGCCAATGCGGTGCACATAATCTTCGGCAACGTTTGGCAATTCATAGTTGACGACATGTGGCAACTGATCAATATCCAGTCCACGGGCAGCGATATCCGTTGCGACCAGCGCACGGATGTTCCCCGTCTTGAAATCAGCCAGCGCACGGGTTCTTGCTCCCTGACTCTTGTTACCGTGGATCGCCGCCGCCGTCACGCCATCTTTATTCAACTGTTCCGCCAGCCGGTTTGCCCCATGTTTGGTACGGGTAAATATCAATACCTGTTGCCAATTCTGGCTGCCAATCATGTAAGAGAGCAATTCACCCTTGCGCTTTTTGTCCACAAAATGGATGGATTGTTCAATCTGTTCAGAGGCCGAATTACGCCGAGCAACTTCTACGCTGACCGGTTCTTTCAGCAACTTATTGGCAAGGTTTTTAATTTCATCAGAGAACGTTGCAGAAAAGAGCAGATTTTGGCGTTTTGCCGGCAATTTGTTCAATACACGACGAATATCGTGGATAAACCCCATGTCCAACATACGATCCGCTTCATCCAAGACCAGAATTTCAACGCGGGAGAGATCCACGGCATTCTGGTGTTCTAAGTCCAACAAACGTCCCGGCGTGGCGACCAGAATATCCACCCCGCCACGCAATTTCATCATCTGCGGGTTGATACTGACACCGCCGAAGACCACAAACGAACGCAATCTGAGATATTTGCTGTAATCACGCACATTTTCACCCACCTGAGCGGCCAGCTCGCGGGTTGGGGTTAAAATCAATGCCCTGACCGGACGGCGACCTTTTGCCTGCGTCGGGGATTCACTCAAAAGTTGCAGGATAGGCAAGGTAAATCCTGCGGTTTTTCCCGTACCTGTCTGGGCACTGGCCAGTAGATCTTTACCGGATAACACAACAGGAATAGCCTGCTGCTGAATAGGGGTAGGTTCCACGTAGCCTTGTTCTTCAACGGCACGCAAAATATCAGCCTTCAAGCCGAGGGACTCAAAATTCATAAATAAGAAATGCTCCAGACTTCACCATTCCTCATACAATTGAGGGGCAGTTTTATGGGAAGAAAACAGACGCGATAAAACGCAAAGAAATTACACAAACTGCAATGCACCATAGTAGTAACGCAGGATTATAACAGATATGTCTTTCCACGCAGACCCAAAGAATCCAATAAATGAAATAAAAATTGGCTGGATCGCTTTCACCACGGGCAGTGAGTCAAAACAGGCAGATTATTTTTTATGGACATCTATTAAAAAGACAATTTGTGTCAACTTTACATCGAATTACTTTAGCCTTAAAGTTAATCATACGATTGATATATACCCGATAAACTTCAATGACTATCTCCCCGCGCTACGCGGGGAGATAGTCAAAGCATCTTGAAGTACGGTGAATATATTTTCCGACACTCTCGAAAATTCTTTGTAACAGGAAATAAGTTAACCATGGCAGCAAAGACGGCTCAGACATTACGAGGCGAACAAGCCAAGCAACAACTGCTGGAAGCAGCAATCGAAATTTTTGGCAAATCCGGTCTGGAAGGGGCAACGACCCGCAACATTGCCCAACACGCACAGCAAAATATCGCCGCTATCGCCTACTATTTCGGTTCCAAAGAGGGATTATACCTCGCCGTCGTGCAACACATTGCCGATAAACTAAAATCGGAGTTTTCCCCGCTTATTGACGCTATTGACCGTTTTTTTAATGAAACGCCGAAACCCTATCCAAAAGACCCGATATTGGCATTTATTCATCAGGGAATGGTGAGCTATAACCGTCTGATTTTTGAGAAAAGCAGTATCAATATCAGTCGGATCATGTCCCATGAACAATTGACCCCCACCGAGGCTTACAGTGTCATGCACGAACAGGGGCTGGCCCCCATTTATTCCCGGTTAAATAAACTTATCGCCCATTATATCGGTGCAGATGAACGTCAAATTTCAACCCAGATCCACACCCATGCCTTATTGGGTGAGATCCTCTCTTTCCGTCTGGCCAGAGAAGCTTTGTTGCGCCAAACAGGATGGGACAATATCGGCACCAAGGAATACGAATTAATCAATCAGGTTTTATCTCAACATATCAATTTATTGCTTGATGGATTAAGAAAGAAATCATAAGACGAAAACAGCTTATTATCTCCCCTACTCTGTGGGGAGGGTATCCATTGAACAAGGCATAAGGGATAGTATGAACAGTAAAAAGTTTGCTCTTGCCCTATTGGCGCTCATTGTTGTTATCGGTGCTATTGTTGGTATCTACTATTATCAGGAACAAAACAGCAGGGAGCTAACCCTGTATGGCAATGTCGATGTCAGGACGGTCAACCTTGGCTTTCGGGTTGCAGGTAAGCTGGCTAGCCTACAGGTGGATGAAGGTGATGCCATTACTGTCGGTCAGGCGCTGGGTCGCCTTGATGATGCCCCCTTTATTAATGCCTTGAATCAGGCCAAAGCGTCTCGTGATGTCGCCAAGGCAAATCTTGCCAAAGCGGAAGCGGGTTATCGCAGTGAAGAGATCGCTCAGGTACGTTCCGAAGTGGCGCAAAAAGAGTCAGCGTTTCGTTTTGCCGAGAGTTTCCTGAAACGTCAGCAGGGCTTGTGGCAAAGCAAAACTATCTCAGCCAATGATCTGGACAATGCCAGAACCGGACGCAATCAGGCACTGGCCGCTTATCAGGCGGCAAAAGATAAACTGCGCCAGTTCGAAACGGGTTATCGTTTAGAAGAAATTGCCGCGGCAAAAGCCCAGCTTATTCAGGCAGACGCTGCCGTAGCACAAGCCGAACTCAACCTGAAAGATACCCAACTCACCGCGCCATCAGCCGGGATGATCCTGACCAGAGCCATTGAACCCGGCACCATGCTGGCGGCCGGCAATACGGTTTTTACTCTGTCACTCACCCATCCTGTCTGGATCAGGGCCTATATTGATGAACCCAATCTCAATCAAGCTATCGCCGGACGGGAAATCCTGATTTATACCGATGGCCGGAAAAATCAGCCCTATCACGGCAAAATCGGTTTTGTTTCTCCGACCGCCGAATTTACCCCCAAAAATGTCGAAACGCCCGATTTAAGAACAGACTTAGTTTATCGCCTGCGGATCATTGTCCTCGATGCCGATGAGAGCCTGAAACAAGGCATGCCTGTCACCTTGCGTTTTTCCGATGCAAATTTAACCGAAGCCAGTCTTCCTAAAACAAGCAAATAAGGCGATCACATGACCAGTTCAGCGTATACGATAAAACTGAACGGCGTGGAAAAAACGTTTTCAGGATTGGACGTTCCTGCTGTCTCTCATCTGCAAGCAGAAATTCAGGGCGGATCAGTGACGGGGCTTGTCGGTCCAGATGGCGCGGGGAAAACCACGCTGATAAGAATGTTGGCCGGGTTGTTGAAGCCTGATAGCGGCCACATTGAAATCATGGGGCTTGATCCCATCAAGGACAGTGTTCAAGTCCGTTCTGAACTCGGTTACATGCCGCAGAAATTTGGCCTGTATGAAGATTTAACCGTCATAGAAAATCTCACGTTATATGCCGATCTGCGTGGGGTATTGGGTGAAGAACGCAAAACCACCTTTCAGAAGTTATTGACCTTTACGGATTTAACCCGTTTTACCGCACGGTTGGCGGGGAAATTGTCGGGCGGCATGAAACAAAAACTGGGGCTGGCTTGTACCTTATTGGGCAGCCCAAAGGTTTTACTGCTGGATGAACCGGGCGTCGGCGTTGATCCCATCGCACGCCGTGAGTTATGGCAAATGGTACATGAACTCGCTTCCGACGGTATGTTGATCCTGTGGAGCACTTCTTATTTGGATGAAGCCGAGTTATGTCGTGATGTTTTGCTGATGAACCGGGGTGAATTGCTCTATCGTGGCCAGCCACAAGATTTAACACAAGGAATTGCCGGCCGATCTTTTTTGCTTGATGTCAAGCAAGGTATTCGCCGCAAAACGCTGCAACAGGCCCTCACCCTGCCCCAAGTGACGGATGGTGTGATTCAGGGAAAATATGTTCGCCTGATCTTAAAAGAACAGGCGGATAAAAACGCATTACTCCAGCAAATCGGGCTGCCTGAGGGCAATATCGTCGATGCCGAACCGCGTTTCGAAGATGCTTTTATCGATTTATTGGGTGGCGGCCCGTCCCATCGCTCCGAATTAGCGGAGATCATGCCGCAAATCCCGCCCAATCCGACAGAAACCGTGATCGAAGCCCGTAATCTGACAAAAAGATTTGGCGATTTTGCGGCCACTGACCATGTGGATTTTCAGGTGAAACGCGGGGAAATCTTTGGTCTGTTAGGGCCGAATGGTGCCGGAAAATCAACCACCTTCAAAATGATGTGCGGCCTGATGATCCCCACTTCGGGTAAGGCGCTGGTTCTGAATATGGATTTAAAGACCGGTTCAGGCAAGGCTCGCCAGCGCCTTGGCTATATGGCACAAAAATTCTCACTGTATGGCAACCTGACGGTTGAGCAAAATCTTAAGTTTTTTTCTGGTGTTTATGGCCTGAAAGGTCGCCGTCAACAGGAAAAGATGGCCGGTATGATCCGCGCTTTCAATCTTGAACCCATCTTATATCAAAAAACGGATAGCCTTCCGCTCGGATTTAAGCAACGGCTCGCCCTTTCCTGCGCATTGATGCACGAGCCTGATATTCTGTTTTTGGATGAGCCCACTTCGGGCGTTGACCCGCTGACCCGCCGCGAATTTTGGCTGCATATTAATGGCATGGTGGATAAAGGGGTCACCGTAATGGTGACAACTCACTTTATGGATGAAGCCGAATACTGTGACCGTATCGGGCTGGTATTTCGTGGCAAACTGATTGCTGCCGGCACACCCGATGAACTGAAACAACTGGTTGCCACGGATAAGCTCCCGAATCCTTCCATGGAAGATGCTTTTATCGATCTCGTGGTGAACTACGATAAGGAACCGCAATGAGTCATCCTGAACAGCCAACCTCCCAGAAAGCGGTCAGTTTCTCATGGCGTCGCTTGAAAGCACTCTGTATCAAGGAGACGAAACAGATTGTCCGTGATCCTAGCAGTGCGTTGATTGCGGTGGTTATTCCGTTGATGTTGCTGTTTATTTTTGGTTATGGCATTAACCTGGATTCCAGCAAACTTCGCCTCGGTATTCTCATGGAACAACAGAGCGAAGACGCCCGTGAATTCGTGCATGTATTTACCGGATCGCCCTATATTGAGGCCACGATCAGCGACAACCGCCAGCTCTTAATCCAAAAAATGCAGGAAAACCAAATCCGGGGCATTATCGTTATCCCGGTCAATTTTGCTGCCCAGCTTGCCCGCTCAGACAGCCACGCGCCCATTCAGGTGATCACCGATGGCAGTGAACCCAACACTGCGAATTTTGTTCAGGGTTATACCAAAGGCATCTGGCAAATTTGGTTACAACAACGCGGGCAAAATCATGGGGTATCCACCACGCCCTTGATTGATACGCAAATTCGCTACTGGTTTAATCCCGCTGCCATCAGCCGGCATTTTCTCATTCCCGGCGCCATTTCCATTATCATCACCGTGGTAGGCGCCATTCTGACTTCACTGGTGGTCGCCCGTGAATGGGAGCGCGGAACCATGGAAGCGCTGCTTTCAACCCAAGTGACCCGCACCGAATTACTGCTCGCCAAGTTATTGCCTTATCAATTGCTCGGCTCTTTTGTCATGGTACTTTGCATGATATTCACGGTATTTGTGCTGGGGGTTCCCTATCGCGGCTCACTTTGGGTATTGGCACTCGTCTCCAGCCTCTATCTGGCTACCGCCTTGGGGATGGGATTGCTGATTTCCACCCTGACACGTAACCAGTTCAATGCGGCGATGATCTCGCTAAATGCGGCTTTTTTACCTGCCATCATGTTGTCTGGTTTTGTGTTTGAGATAGACAGTATGCCGGTGCTGATTCAGGCTTCGACTTATGTCATACCCGCACGTTACTTTGTCAGCAGCCTACAGACACTCTTTCTGGCTGGCAATATTGGCACGGTATTAATGACCAATCTGCTCCTGTTAATCGCCAGTTCGATTGTCTTTATCGGCCTGACCGCGTGGAAAACCCGTCGGCATCTGGATTAAAAAGGAAAGCGCATGTTTTATCGTCTGTATACCCTCATCATGAAAGAGTTGCAGTCTCTTCTGAGAGAACCGCAAACACGGAACATTTTGATTTTGACCGTGATTATCCAGATGATCCTGTTTCCGTGGGCAGCCACGCTGGAAGTCAAAAACGCCACCATTGCCATTTATAACGAGGATAAAGGGCAGGCATCGATTGAGTTAACCCAGCGGCTGGCAAAATCAAAAGCTTTTCCTGATGTTATTTTGCTGACCAGTTCACAAGCCATCCGCCCGACGCTGGATGACCGTAAAGCGCTGCTGCTGGTGCGTTTTCCCCAAAATTTCAGTGCTAATCTCGCCAATCATCATCCGGCTTCAATTCAGGTTCTGCTGGACGGACGTAATTCAAACAGCGCTCAGATTGCGGCCAACTATATCCAGCAAATCGTACTGGATTACCAGAAGCAGTTATTGGGCAATAGCGCTGATTTCAATAACAGTGAATTAATTATTCGTAACTGGTATAACGCAAATTTAGATTATAAGTGGTTTGTTGTCCCGTCACTGGTTGCCATGATTACCACCATTGGCGTGCTCATCGTGACAGCACTGTCGGTCGCCCGTGAACGGGAACAGGGCACGCTGGATCAATTGCTGGTTTCCCCATTGGCGACGTGGCAAATTTTCCTTGGCAAAGCCATTCCGGCGTTAGTCGTCGCAACCATGCAGGCCAGTATTGTGTTGCTGATTGGCACCCTGTTTTATCAAATTCCGTTCGCCGGTTCATTGCTGCTATTTTATGGCTGCATGTTAATTTACGGCTTATCTCTGGTGGGGTTCGGTCTGCTGATTTCTGCGGTCTGTTCCACCCAACAACAAGCATTTATTGGCGTATTTGTGTTTATGATGCCCGCAATTCTGCTTTCTGGTTATATCTCTCCGGTTGAGAATATGCCGGTTTGGTTGCAAAACATCACCTGGATTAATCCCATTCGGCATTTTACGGATATCACCAAGCAGATTTATTTGAAAGGGGCAGATTTAGCCGTTATCTGGCCCAATTTATGGCCTTTATTGGTCATTACTGCAACAACCGGGGGGATCGCTTATCAGTTGTTTCGCAGCAAGATTGCCTGATAAACCCTTTACTTAATACAAGACCCTAATCAATAGGAGAGAGCGGATATTGATAAATTCTGCTCTCTTTCATAATGTTTTTTCATAATGTTTTCTTTTTTCAGGGAGTATCTAAAGTTGATAACCGGATCATATTACGCTGCATCAATCGATAACCAGAGGCTGCGGCCAAGAATATAATGATACCGGCAACCAGAGTTACAAAAAATCCTGATTGAATTCCCATTTTATCTATCACCCATCCAGTCACCGAAGCACCACAAGCAATGCCAATACCCAATCCTGTTACCATCCAAGTTAAACCTTCAGTCAAATTGCGGGAAGGCACCATATTTTCCACTAAGCTCATTGCAACAATCATTGTTGGAGCAAAAAATAAACCAGAAACAAATACCATCGCAGCAAGTGTCAAAACATCATGGGCCAGCAACAACGGTATTGTTGTCAGCATTGTTGCTAGTGACGTAAACATAAACATACGTGGTAAAGCGATATTTATTTTAATGGCCCCGAATGCTAACCCCGACAGGCAAGAACCAATGGCATAGACCGATAAGACAATACTTGCAGCGGCAGTTTTCCCATGTTGTTCAGCAAAAGCCACGCTAATAACATCAATAGTGCCTACAATGGTTCCCAATGCGATTAATGACAAAATCAATATTTGTATTGAGGGCATTTTTAAAATAATACTTTTATTTTCAACGCAATAAGGATACACAGGCGGCTCTGTTTGTTTTTGTAATACGAAAATCGTTATTCCAATAGCCAGTAAAATCGCCGCAACTAATGGCCCTGCTTCCGGTGCAACAACAACACTTAACCCAACAGATACTGGAGGGCCAATAATAAAACAAAGTTCATCCAAAACCGTTTCAAAAGAAAAAGCAGTATGAAGACGCGGATCTCCCCGATATATTTCAGTCCACCTTGCCCTAATCATCGCGGGCATACTGGGTATACCTCCCGATAAAGCAGCAAAGACAAATAATGTCCAATCCGGTGCCTGAAAATGCGTGCAAAGTAAGAGGATAAACATCGATATAACGCTGGATGCAGTCACATAAGGCAACACCCGGCCTTGACCAAATCGATCGACCAGCCGTGAAATTTGTGGAGCCAATATCGCCATAGAAAAAGTAAAAGTCGCCGCAACACCCCCCGCAATCCAATAAGATCCCCTCAACTGCGAGAGCATAGTAATAATCCCTATTCCTGCCATCGAAATGGGTATTCGCGCAATTAATCCAGCAATAGAAAATGCAAGTGTTCCAGGTGCGCCAAACAATTCTTTGTACGGATTAACCATAAATACTCCTGAGTGATTTATGAAATCGACGGGCTTATAAAATATAGGGTTACCAAAATACTTACATACGGGAAGTATGTTAATCTAATTGACATTCATTCTGTATGTCAATTATAAAAACCGGCAATATAAATTTGGAGTCGTGATATGGTTCGCAAACCCAGAGCAGAAATGATTGAAGAAACCCGACGGAAGTTAATCGCAACAGCACGTCAACAGTTTGGAACTGTAGGGTATTTAAACACCGTTATGGATGATTTAACGGCTAAAGCAGGCATGACCAGAGGGGCTTTATATCATCACTTCGGGGATAAAAAAGGGTTATTTCTTGCTGTATTACAACAAATTGATGCGGAAATGGATGCCCGTCTGACAGAAATTTCAAGCCGAGAAACAGAAACTTGGACAGCATTCACAGTTCGGTGTCATACGTATTTGAAAATGGCTATAGAACCGGAAATACAGCGGATAGCTTTATGTGACGCATCATCTGTTTTAGATCCTGAGCAGTTACAAACGGCCAGACTACAATGTATTACATCAATCGCCACGATGTTAAACACACTGATGGACGAGGGTCAGATTACTGTTACTTCTCCTGAAATTTTGGCTCGCTTAATCAATGGAGGGCTTATGGATACCGCTTTGTGGATTGCCAAACATCAACACCATAATCTTGCTTTATCTGAAGCCTTAAATGCTCTTGATGTTTTATTAGGTGGATTAAAAAAGGTATAAAATAAATGAAATAAGTTCAAAGTATTACGTAAACCCATGTGAATTTATGCATTACTATTGGCAATGACTGATAATGATAAATTACCTATCAGTTGCTTGCCAAAGGAAACTTGGCTATATTATGCCATCATCGGCTATTCCATCATGTACTTAATCTTCAATATACTTTAACTTATAGCTACTGTTTGGTCTAATGGAAGAAATAGGTTTTCATCATAATGATATATTCAAGTTATGAGGAATCAGTGATCTGCGATTTTAACATAGTTTATAAAATCAGTTTTATAAACCATAGAATATATTTAAATACATCTAAATAGCCATCATATAAACTCATTAATTAAGATAAATAATATGTTTATAGAAACCATTCTTAAAAATGCCTCAAATCATTCAAGAAATTTATTTAACTTAAAGAGTGGAAACAAATTTTACTTAAGACCTGAGAGATTACCAGAACCCAATGTAGAATAAATTTGTTTTCATATTAAAACGTTTAATTAAATAGCCAGTAAGAAAAAAAACAAGCTAGCTAGCCAGCAGTCTTATTGATATAAGCAAGGAAGTATAAGAAGCAGAGTGCGTTATATTAAAAGCCAAAATTAACAATGCGACTTCACTTATCCCAGAACCCAATATTGATATCACATCAGAGACCAGAAACTTATTTTTATTTTCCACTTGGATTCGCATAGTAAGTGCAATTTCTAAGAAAGGCGGTCAGTTGCTATAGTAGGCATCTTTCTCGCCAAAGGAAAATGCACTATGGCCTATACGCAACTGACCGAAACAGAAAGATACCAGATTTTCGGCTTAAAAGAAGCCGGTTTTACACAACGTTTTATTGCAACGTCGCTTAATCGGGCCCCATCAACAATTAGCCGGGAATTGAGACGAAACCGGGAAGCCGAGAAATATGAACCTGAACAAGCTCAGCGTAAAGCATTAGAACGCCGTCATTCTAAGGTAAAAGCCGTAAAAATCACGCCAGAGATAACAAAGTGGATAAAACAGTTAATTTGGCAAGATTTAAGTCCGGAACAAGTTGTGGGTTATCTCAAGCGGGAAGCGAAAATCTCTTTACATCATGAAACAATTTATCGATTGATTTATAAAGATAAAATAAATGGCGGTGATTTATGGCAACATCTTAGGATAGCGAAAAAACCGTATCGTAAACGCTATGGAAGCCATGAGCACAGAGGAAAAATTAAAAACAGAGTCAGTATTGATAAGCGCCCAAAAATTGTTGATAAAAAGCAGCGTATTGGGGATTGGGAAGGGGATACTATCGTTGGCAAAGATCGTAAAAGTGCCTTATTGACTTTAGTTGAACGAAAATCGTTATTTACGATCATCATTAAACTTGAAGATAAAACAGCAGAAGGTGTTGCCAAAGCGGCGACAAGACATTTATCGATGATAAAACATAAAGTTAAAACAATTACCTTTGATAACGGACTCGAATTTGCCGAACACGAACGGATCGGTAAAAATTTAGAGACAAAAATTTATTTTGCTCATCCGTATTCCCCTTGGGAAAGAGGGATAAATGAGAACATAAATGGATTAATCAGAGATTACTTCCCAAAAGGAACCGATTTTAATAAGGTATCAGAGCGGGAGGTTAACCTTGTGGCAAACCGACTAAATAATCGACCACGTAAGACACGAGATTATAAAACACCGAATGAGTTATTTACAGGAACCCCAACTCATTTACTTCGTTCATTACGGTGTTGCGCTTAATATGCGAATCCAAGAAGTATATCTATTACAACAAATAAATGGTGGGTACTTATAGTTTATATCATATAATTTATGATATCTATCAATCTTATCATCATTAGAAATACTATTCATTTCATTGCATATTAATTTTACAATGCTTTTTACAATTTTACGTTCTCTAACATCTAAATCAGCATTATACATTAGTGTTTTTAATTTCTTGACATCAAGTTTAATAAATACATATTCTGCATTGTATTTAGTTATTAATTCAGGAATTACTTCAGAAAGTGTAAGAGTTGTAAACTCATAACCTCGGGGTGGAGAACCACTAAAACTGTGACTACGGGAAAGTGGCATCTCAGTGCGACTGTGCTCAGGATATGCATTGAGCGAATTAAAATTGCTCAGATTAGGGCTACTCCTACTAATACGACGTGAATGTTCAAAATCTTTGGCAGCAGATGCTTGAAACGAAGATGAACCACTAAAACTATGCCTACGGGAAAGTGGCATCTCAGTGCGACTGTGCTCAGGATATGCATTGAGCGAATTAAAATTGCTCAGATTAGGGCTACTCCCAACACGGCGTGGATGTTCAAAACCTCTGGCAGCTGATGCCTGAAACGAAGATGGAAGTTGCCCATGACCTGCTGAAGAATCTGGTAATGCCCCTAATTCAATATCTCCATTATTTCTTCTATTGGAATAATGGTTAAGTTGCCCATGACCTGCTGAAGAATCTGGTAATGCCCCTAATTCAATATCTCCATTATTTCTTCTATTGGAATAATAGTTAAAAGGACTCATATATCACCTCACGGTAACTTAAATTTTATTAAGTACTCAAGAGAAATTAATTGCAAATTGGTTACCATAACCGCCCAATAACGTATTTAATTCATTCTCCATTGTCTCCTGAGTCCAAGTGATAAAACGTCGCCAATGGTATTTGGCTTGTTTCCAGACGATTTCAATCAAATTCAGCTCTGGGCTGTAGGCGGGAAGGTAGAATAAAAACAGGTTGTGTTCTCGTAACCAGCTATTTCTGATTTTTTCTTCAATCCCGTGATGGATACGCGCATTATCCAACACTAAAAATGTCAGGCGGTTGTCCCCTTGTTGGGCGAGCTGCTCTAAAAAATCAATCACGTCATCTCGCGTGATACTGCCTGACGTTGTCTGGTAAAACAGCGTGTTATCCGTGTAATTTAACGCCCCCAGAACTGACCGCCTGTCATGCTCTTGAGGCTCAGTTTCATGGGGCTTACCCCGTGGACTCCATCCATATTGCACCGGAGGAGATGCGGCAAAACCCGCCTCATCAAAATAGACCAAACGGTAATGGCCTAACTGTGCTCCAGCCTTAATTTTATTCAGCAAGGCGGATTTGTTAGCAAACTCCGTTTCGTTGCGCTTTTTTTAAGCGATAGACGGGTGCGTTTATAGGTGAGCCCCTGCTTTTTCAGGGTATTTGCCAGCGTTTCAAGCGTACAAGGCAGGGGCCCATGCTTTGCCTCAACGCACTGGGCTATCCGTGCGAGAGTTAGGGACTCTGCACAGGCAGCTTCGACCGCAGTGGCAATCATTTCAGGCGTCATAGCGAGATACCGGCCTCCAGCATGACCGCCTAATAATCCCGCTATCCCTGAATTGTGCCACATGTGAACCCAATTATAGATAACCCGGAGACTGCATCCTATTTCAGCGGTGATCTGGGACGGCTTGCTCCCTCTGGCAAGCATGAGCAAACCCGTTCCTCGCGTACGGATATCCCGGTGGGGATGATTCAAAGCGAGTTGTTGCAATGTTATTCGTTCAGGCTCAGAAAGTATTATCTTCGATTTCATAAGGACAGGCAGAAAATCAGGTTATCGTGTTATCGATTGTAACAGTAATGCAGATAGTTTATCTGATTAACTTAAATAGTTAGCTCGTTTTTAACTAGAATTACTATGAATTAAGACTATATTGTGTTAATTATTTAATAAAGAAAAAATCTTATACTTAAAATCATTAACCTCAATAATGGACTAATTAACACTAGTATAATATAAACAAAACTAACTATAGTGAACGTTATAGCTATCCCCCACATAAATAACATAATAACCATTAAAATCTTAAATTACGGTATATGCAAGCAAAAGTTTAACATTTAATTATCAAGTGCGACGATACCTATGTAGTATTCTGACGCGCCGCGATGCGGCTTGTCTGCTGACGAAGGAAGGCAAAACAAAAACCCGTTTTGCCTTCCTTCGTCCAGCGTCATGCACTATAAATACTTTTTAAACATCGAGGCCGTTATCACCACTACGATCCCCAGCAATACCGCCGCAGGCAACAGGATCACCGTGGGATAGACCGTATCCGGCCAGGATAAATACAGCACACCAGGAACCGAACAGGCAGGCTTAATCCCCCGTTTAGCATGATGATAGACAAAGCTGGATTCATACCCAGCCCCGTAACGCCGTAAATCCCGCCGACCCAGCCCGTCAACCAGAGCCACTAACACCACCATCACAAATAAGGGGACGGATAACAGCAGAATGGCCAGCCGGATCAGTGTTACCATCGTGATAAACACCGTCGCCAGCCAATACTCCTTCAAATAGTTCGATATCCCCTGCAATGCCGCATTGAACTCACGCATAAAATCATTACCGGTATGTAACTGATAATATGACTGCCCCTGAACCCAACCAATAAAACCACTGTCCACAAACAGCCACTGGTAAGCCTGTGCCAGCCATACTGAAACCGTTTGTGAAGGTTCTGATAACAACAGGCTTTGAGTAAACCCCGTAGAGAGATATTGCAGCTCTGTCTTCATCATCTGCCGACTGTGAGATGCGCCCAGTTCCGGCCAGAAAAACGCCATACCGAGATATTCCAGCAACAAACTAAATATCCAGGACATGAGAATAAAGCCGATGATTTTCCACGGCCATTCCCATAACACGCAGTACAAAAGACCATGTTTGCGCGGCGGTTGGGATTGTTGATGGGAAGGGGGTTCTGACTGTGCCATTGCGGAGATTACCCGTGCTCTTCCCACCAGGATTCACTGGTACGATAATGTTTACGCATCTGCTCGGCGATTTTCTGCAAATTCGCCGGCATCAGGGCATCATCGTCATCCCCCGTTGGCAACGGCATACGAATTTTCCATAACTGCCCGCCTTCCAGTAACGCGAACGCCTGCCCTTTCGGTAAGTTAATCATCTCTGCGGGGGTCACCAACGGCGTTTTAACCGTCCCTACCCGATCCTGGGTTGAGGAAGTAAAATCCTGCCCCTGCTCAACATCAGCAATATCAGAGTGACCGGAGACCAGCGTCTTACTGTAGATTTCCACTTCCGGCAACTGGCTGGTCAGTAACTCCGCCGTCCGGTTATCCCGCACCCGTAACATAATCAGGGTATTAAAATTGCCGATCACCTGCGCCGTTTTGGCCGGGCTGCCAATACGGGCTTCGATATCTGACGACGTTTGGGTGTACGCCGTTACCTGCATTCCCGCACCGCCGCCTTTATTGATCAGCGGAATAAACTCATCACCCATCAGTTCATTGAATTCGTCACAATGCAGGTTAATTGCCAGTTTGCCATCATAACGCACCGGCAAGCCGGCATTCATGCCGTATTTATAAATCTGTCCGGCGACACTCACCAAATCCGCAAACATGCTGTTCCCTACCGCCGAAGCCACATCGCTGTCAGACAGTGCATCCAGACCGATATAGGCAATCCCGTTTTTGCGGATCACCTGCTCCCAGTCAAAAATCGGCCGCAGGTCACGCATATTGAGGTAATCTGGTGATAATAGTTCCGCGATTTTGCCGGTGGTCAGTTTTTCCAGCAGCGGCAGCAGCGGCAATAAGGAAGCGACAATTTTATCAAAATAGGTGCGGTCATAACGCACGGCAGAGCGCAGACCATCCAGTATCGGGTCATACAACTGTTTACCCGCCTCAGAACTCAGGGTGATTTCTGTTGCCCAGAGCCGCAGGGCATCGGGCTGCCCCTGCATATTACGCGGCACATCCTTTTCTTTCAGCGTACCGAGGCAATGACTGATTTGCGCTAACAATACCGGCATTCTTTCTTCCATCACTTTGCGGGCATATAACTGATACAGCTCACTGATATTATTGACGTAACGGGTGATCAGGGTGTAATCCGGCCGGTGCCCCAGGGCGACCAGCGCACGGGCAACAATATTGACAAACCGCCAGGCAAACTCACGGAACGCGGCACTGTTTCCTTCACCACTGAGTTGCCCGGCCAGACGGGACGCCACTTCAGAAACCCGGCCAAAC